>NZ_CP068595.1:6231276-7477532 GCF_016772475.1 Paenibacillus sonchi | reverse complement strand
ATAATTGAGGGTCATGTTTATTTTCTCTCCTATTATTTTTTCAGAGATTTCTCAAACCATGCTAGATAATTTGTGTTATGTAATTGAATTTTTTTGATTATAATAGAATGTAGTTAGGGATAATAAAATGATCAAAAGTTATTTAAGCAAAGTGTATAAGCTTAATCTTTGATAAGAAACTCAAGCATCCAGTGATGTGGAATCAATGTTTGATTTTAGGGTTTAATAGGAGGAGAAAATGGAAAACAGCTATTTTTTTAAACAGTTATCAAATAATTGGGAGGATAAAAAATGGTTTAATGCCATTAAGGGATATGCTAACGATAACTGTATACAGACGTATGTTGTAGACCGGCCATTAGGCGTTAGTAAATTTGACTATGCCTATGATAGAGCGGTTGTATTATTAATTCCTGGGCATAAAATTGTTTTCTTGAATTTTGGAGATCCAACCAGCGATGAATTAGATGATTACATAGAGGATTTTATTGAGGAATTAACCTATAGATCTTTAAGATTTGAATATAATAGTATTCTTGGGGCAACAAGAAAATGGCGAAGAAATTATACTGAAATTAAAAATTTAAGTGAAATTGATCTAGATAATATTGGCGAGTTTTTAAGAGGTGTTAAATTTGAAGAAACTGAAGGTCAAAGAAAATCAGATTTAATTATTTCTTTAATTATCAATAGTATCAACTCAATAGAGCAGGTTGGCCTTGAAACCCCTGAAAATTTGTTAGATAAAGTTAGACAGAAAATTGTCTTGTTTGATGGTGATCAAACAAGATTTATTTTTGAAAAAGTCAATAAAAACAGAATTACAATTCAGGGATTAGCTGGAACGGGAAAAACTGAGCTGTTACTGCACAAATTGAAAGAGTTATACACAAATGGTGAAGAAAATAAAATTGCATTTACTTGTCATAGTAAAACTTTGAATTCTAGTTTGAAAAATAGAATTCCTAAGTTTTTTGATTTTATGAAAGTAGAGGAACAAATTGAATGGAATAAGAGACTATGGGTATTTCCGAGTTGGGGTTCGGAAGCTAACAAAACTACGGGCTTATATTCTTATATTTGTAATACCTACAGTATTCCATTTTACAGATTTTCAAGGAATGGAAGTAGCTTTAAAAATGTATGCAGACAAGCAGTTAAAGATTTAAAAGCATTAGGGAGTATTCCTCCTTGTTTCAACTATATTCTAATCGATGAAAGTCAAGATTTCCCTGATGAGTTTTTTGAATTATGTGAGTTAGTAGTCGAAAATGCTGTATTTATTGCTGGAGATATTTTTCAAAATATAACAGATAATGATTTAAAAGAAGTTCATCCAGATTATTTGCTCAATAGATGTTATCGTACAGACCCTAAGACTTTAATGTTCGCACATGCCGTCGGCATGGGATTGTTTGAAAGACCTGCTATAAGATGGTTAAATGATGAAGAATGGGAAGCTTGTGGATACAAATTCGAATCAAAAACAGTAGGGAATAATGAAGAATATAATCTAACTAGAGAGCCAGTTAGAAGATTTGAAGATGCGGAAGTATATGAAGTTGCTGCGACAAAAATTGTGAAAATAGCTAATATGGATTTTAGATCTGATGTTATGAACATCATTAAAGAGATCAAAACTAATCATAATACAGTGAAGCCAGATGATATAGCAATAGTGTTTTTAAATCAAGAAGATGTAAATTATACTTATATTGATTCTTTAGCAGTTAGGATAAGTAATGAGTTTGGATGGGCGACAAATATAGCGTATCAACAAAAAGAAATAGTAAAAGATCATGTGTTTGTGAGTAATAGATATAATATTAAAGGTCTAGAGTTTCCGTTCTTAATTTGCATCGCAAATATGTCAATGACGAAAAGTACTACATTTAGAAATACCTTGTATATGACTTTAACAAGATCTTTTATAACATCTTACTTAGTAGTTAACGAACACAACTCTCCGGAAATTATTAATATCGAGACTGGATTGGATGCTATTTTAAAAACCAACACCTTGAAAGTGTTCAAACCTAAAGCCAATGAAATTATGACTAGCGAAGAACCGATTATTTTGCAAGACAGAAAATATAAATCTCAAAATGAGATTATCACGGAAATTTTTGATGATCTCAAAATTCCTCAAGGGAAAAGGGATAGCTTAAAACAAATAGTTGGAGTAGTACTTCATGATAGCAATGATGAAGAGCGTATCAGAAAGATCATTGAGTCTAATAAAGGACTACTTTGATATGAGCAAATTCTATCAGTATTATATAACAGAAAACCTAAGAGAATTGTTATCAAAACCATTGAGAGATAAAGATGATGTTCTAAAAGTTCTGTTTGAAATATCATCTTATTTACTTATTGAAGATAAACCAATAAATAAAGGATTTGGAGAATTCATTATAAAAGTCGATAAAATGAGTAGAGTATTTATTACACTCTTAGAAGAGGGACAATTGTTAAAACATTATTCATTTAATTTTCCATTCATTATTCAACAAGAAGATTTGCCTAGCTTGGAATCAATTAGGCTTATCTCATCAAAAAATAGAATTGAAATTGATACCGTGTTTCTTTCGGTCTTGAAAAGTGCATCAGCCTCAGGGTGGTTTAGTACGGATGGAGAAATGTCTTTTAATTGTTTACTAGGACATTACGAAGTATTAGAGGAAATTTTAAAGGAATTAGAAGGGACTAATGATAAATATATTGATAATGTTTGGTTAGTAATGAAGGAGTTAATGCTTAGCGAACCTGGTTACTTAAGATATGATTATGATCAAGAACATCAAAACGGTAGATTACACCCTTTGCACCATCTAGATGTTAACTATACAAATCATATTACATTTAAATTAGGATTAAGTTCAGCATTTGAACAGAACACTTTTATGGACTTATTAGATTTAAGAACCAATTGTCATTATGTTTCTCACTGATAGAAATACAAAAAATATATTACAATTGATAAATTCCTACTGGTATGATAAATTATTATTAATCCGAAAGTATCGGTAAGATTCCTCGTGCGAAAGTATCGCCGAGGTTTTTTTTATTTTCTCTAACCCCTCTGAATTTTTAATGTCATTATTATTGACATTTCCTACAGCTTTATCTTTCATATTCATGCTCCATATCCTTTGTATTCTTCTTCTCATTTTCTTTCTCTAGTGTTATAAAAAATGCTAAATCTTCGTTTACATCCTTTTTTTGAGGTTTCTCAATACTTACTTGATAACTTAAGGTTTTATATTTTTCCGAAAATTTAAAGGCAGCCTCTTGTCCCCAATTGGGAGCCGGGCTGCCATCTTGATAAGTGGCGTTATAGTCGTTGTCTAAACAGAAGATGATTTCATGCATACTGTATTTGGTTAGGAAGCGCTCTAAGGCATTATCTGATAAGCAACCAAGGGAGATTCGATGATCTGTTCGCCAGTCCAGCCCGTTCAGCTTGGTGAGTGTGGCATGGCTCATGGCGTCGATGGGGCTTTCAAATACATAGACTCGCTTACAGTTGTTACTACCAGGAATGAGAAATGGGTAGCTTTTGTCTGAATGTATTCGATCCTGCTTAAAAGGGCGATTAGGGTTGCAACCTCTCATCGAACAGTACTTAGGAATTCCATCAGGATCGTATCCGATGAAAACACAGTTTCCGGTTTTGGATTGCTGATAAAGCTTTTTTTCGTGCATGAGGTGGGACAGTATTTCGGAGTCAATTCCTCGAACGTTTACGAGATACCAAGCGACTCGCCTATAGTTGGATGCCTTGTCTGGAAGAATGAGCTGGCCGGCTGTTTGAGGAGAATGGGGAGAGGAGTGAAGCGTGGGGTTTCACTCTCCAGTAGAAAAGCTACAGCTTCTTTGAAATTCATATTCCAGAATTGCATTACAAAGTCGATTGGACCGCCATGAGTATCGGTGGAGAAGTGATAGTATTTGTTGCTGTCTTTGAAAAAATAAAGACCACCACTGTGTTTTGCATGAAGAGCGCAGCGGCCGCCATTTTCAAGAATGTAGCCGTGGGATTTGGCAAATTCAATAAGCGTGATTTTGTTTGCTTGGGAGATTTGTAATTGATTAAGAGATTTGAGTTCTCTAATGATCATAACTCCTTTTCTTAGAAATAAGTATTTAACTATAAAAAAGAGATTTCACATAAACGTCATTTAAAGCCTTGAAATCATGTGTTTTATTTGAGAACAAAATATCTAAATAGTAGATAATTAACATTAGATTAATTCTGCTTATTTACAGTGCATAATAATAATTCGAAGGGAGTGGATGTTAATGTATGAAGCCATAGATATAGTCACTAATGAGCTTTATGGAATTGATGATTGGTTAAAGAATTGCGAAAATAGAAAAGAAGGTTTATGCCGTGTTTGTGGTGAGAAAATTTATATTCGGGCTGATAAATCAGAAAATACAAAAACTCATTTTTCTCATTATAGGGACTCGAAATGTCCAACAATAGAAAAGAATCATAGACCCTTCGCTCATTTAAATGCGAGTGAACTTGATCTTGAAAATGGGAAAATAATTAAAGGTAAGGTTGCTGAACATTCATTTCTAATATTTGAGAAATGTAAAGGAATGGCCGAGAATTTGAATGCTAAAGAATTTAGAGATTTAATCGATTTTGCGACGCAAAAAGAAGTCTGGAATTATAAGGGACTTACGTTTACTTATGTTCCATACATTCTTTTGACCTGCAGGGAAAAATTCACAAAAGGTGAGAGGAATTATAGGAAAAGTGATTTTTATTTTGTATTTGATCCCAACATTAAGAATGTGGACGAGCTTTGGAATCAATCAGGAAAAAAACAAAAGCTTTGGAAAGTTGATTGTAAAGATAATAATGTAACTGAATATTCTATAGACAGCGCACTTTTACCGATATGGTATGAATTCACAGACGAATATATTCGAAATAAATTTACTTAATTAGTATTACAATTCAAACAAATTAATGAATAGATGGAGGCATATATCCTCTATCTTTTTTTGTTTTCTATTAGCAGGATTTCTCACTTTCTTACATTCATGGTTAATTGTATTACTCTTAAACATCTAGATAACAAAATGTACGAATTCAATGTAAAATTAGGATATAATTACATTGTGTATTCCATTAGTATTGTTGAACTCTTTAAAGAATGATGTTGACTTTTCAAATTTAAATTGAGGAATTTAAATTTATCTGAACGGTGGGACACAAATGCTTCCAAAATTAAATTTGTCATCTTTACCTTTATGGTTAGAAAATGATGTATCTTCTAGTGAAAATGGAAGGTACAAACACAATTTACTAAGAGAGAATCCTGATGTTAGACCAACTGTACTCGAAGATTTAAAAACTCTTGTTCAAAAATCTCACGATGATGCAAGATATAGGCTTCGAAGTTTCTTAGAGGATAATTTAGACCCACTCGATGAATGGAAAGATGAGATTGATCCAGCTGAGGGATATCCTCATTTTTTTGATTTGACAACGCTCAAAGGGTATTTTGGAGAATTTTTTTCTGGATTGATTGCTGAGAATCTGACTCTTTTTGACGAAGCGCATTGGAAAGTACCAGTTTTCTCCTTTAGATGGCACGACACCGCTTTTGACCAGCTTGAAATGATGCGTCAAACTGGAAATATGAAAGGTGCTATATTTGGCCGTACTGGAGATGACTGTGTTGCTTTTGTTATGGAGAAAGGAATAATTAAAAAGATCCTTTTCTTAGAGGCAAAATGCTCAGCTGCATATGATATGGGTATGATTAATGACGCCCATGTTAAAATCAGTACTAAAAATTTGGCACCATTGGAGATAAGGCGTTTAATCGAAATCTTGCAAGATTATGAATCTAATCCTGATGCGGGAGTATGGATCCAAGCTCTTAGAGGTCTATATAGGGAATATAAAAATGTAGATAGATATGATTGTGTAAGTTACATTTGTGGTCAATTTCCAAAAAGGCCAACGGAAAGAGTTTGCTGGATGCCACGTCTAGAGCCACATCCAAGTTATAAAGGGGAAAGAATGTTAGAAGTTGCTGAGATTCATATTAATGACGTTAACAAACTTGTTAGCTTCGTTTATGGAAAGGAAGAATAGCAAGTGAATGAAAATGATTTTACATCAGAAGAGTTTGAAAACATTTATTTAGAACTGGCGGGCGATACGTTGTCCCCCTCAATAGCAAAATTATACAGTCATTATACTCGTATTAAAATGAAACAGCCTGGACTTCTTGGTTGGAGGACTGACGAGTTTTCTGAAAGATTAGAAGAAGCTGTTACATTAATTGATGTTGGACTCTTTGAGAAAGAGCATGGATTAGCAAACTGGCGTAATGCATTAAGACGCGCTGGTGAACTTTTGGAGTGGTTGTCACTTCCTGATTTAAATGACAATCAACTTCCGCTACGTTTACTGGCAGCTGCTGTATACCAGTTAGCTGGGTATCCAGCACTTTCTTTGGGTTTATTAAATAATGAAATATTAGATTCGAATGATTCTCAAATGTTGACCATGCTACTGAAGGGGGATTTTCCTCATCTTTTAAGTTTAAATATAAGTTATTGGACAAAAGAGAGAAGCCGCAAAAACAAACAAAATGATGTGGAACCCGATTCAATAAATAGCATTATAAATAATCGGATTGTAGATGAAGTGGTACGAGCTCTTGGGATATTCTGTACATATATGCGTTGGGGTGATGCAAAACGTTTGTCAACTGCACAGAAAAAGCTGCATGACTTATCAAAACTTATGATTTATGGTAATGATAGTTACTCGTGGTTACTTTCTAAAATTGTCTCTGAAGTAGTAAAGGAATTTGTTACTAATTCATTACGATCAAATGTACAGTATCTTTTGGATGGTGTATCTGCTGATGGTAAGAAAGCATTTGAAAGATATCTAAGAAACAACTATCGAATTCAGAAATCTTTAGCTTGGTATTCACAAATTAAGGGTATTGAAAGACTAATAAAAGATGAATCCTTTACACTCTGTACACCTACCGGTTCTGGAAAAACAACAATTGCTGAGCTGGCCATAATTCAAAGTATGTTTCTTAAAATAAATGAAGGTTCTTTAAATTTGTTAAACGTTGCTCCTATTACAATGTATTTGGTTCCTTCAAGAGCGCTTGCAACGGAAGTTGAATCAAAGCTTGGCAAAGTTTTAGGAGACTTAGGAAGTTCTTCGGTTAGAGTAACAGGACTATATGGCGGTATAGATTGGGGTCCCACAGATGCTTGGATTACTTCAAATGATCCAACTGTTTTAATTTGCACTTACGAAAAAGCAGAGGCGCTAATTAGATTTTTGGGTCCACTTTTTTAAATCGTGTTTCACTAATTGTTATTGATGAAGTTCATTCAGTTCAATACAATAGCATTAATCATGAGGACCTAAGAAGTGGCGACAATAGGAACCTGAGACTTGAAACGTTAACAAATCGATTATTACGTTACACTGAAGATAAAAGAACTATTGCCTTATCTGCGGTTGCCGAAGAAAATGAATTTCTTGCTAAATGGATATCTGGAAATGAAAATGCAGAACCAGTAATTTCTAGCTATCGTAGCACTCGTCAGCTCATAGGACGACTTGAGTGGATTCAGACAGGTGAGTATGAAATGCGCTTTGATATCCTCGATGGAAGTGATTTACTGTTTAATGAAACTAATGGTTCGGAAAATGTACCATTTATTCAAAGACCTTTTGATCCTTTTCCTATACCATATAAAGTGATACCCAAAAGCTTTACAAATGAGAAAAATGGTGTTAGTAAGCGGCAAAGACCACATTTATTTTGGGCTGCAATGCAGCTAGCACAGCCAGACGAACAAGGAAATCAACATTCGGTATTAATATCAATTACACAACATATTGGTGGTTATGCTGAAGATTTTTTGATTGTCTTGAATAAAGTATTAAAAGGAATAGAACTCCCCCATTCTTCATCCCCCCTCTGAAACAGAGCATATTAAATTGTTTGAAAAATGCTTACTGGCTTGCGAGGATTATTTTGGTATTGAGTCAAATGAATATCAGTTATTATTAAAAGGTATTGCTGTTCACCATGGAAACATGCCAGGGGTAATGGCTCGGCTAATGGTAGAGCTTCTACAGAAGCATATTGTTCATATTGCTCTAGCTACATCAACATTATCAGAAGGAGTGAATTTACCTTTTGAGACAGTAATAGTTCCAACATTAACTCGTGGTGGTGATGTTATTCCATTATCAGAGTTTAAAAATCTAGCAGGTAGGGCAGGAAGACCAGGATCTGGAACAGAGGGTAGAACACTAGTGTTTTTGGAAACAGGAACTAGAGTATACAGTAGTCTAAATGCTCGTCAGAACTATGATTTACTTATCGATACAATGAGAAAAGAACAGCTTATGGAAGTTAGGAGCACACTCAGCCCTTTAGGTGCATTAATTCAACATATTGCAGATGAATGGCGAAAAATTACCGGATCAAATTCTTTAAAGGAATTGTTGAATTGGCTTGAAAAAACAATTCCTTGTAATGTTGTAAATGAAGAGGATTTAGAACCTCATTATGCTGAAGAGGCATTGGATTCATTGGATGGTTATTTACTCTCTGTAATTGTTGAACAGGAAGAAGTAAACAACAAAAGTTTGAATCTAATAGAACTAGAAGACTATCTTCGCGATGTATGGAAAAAAACATATGCTTGGCAAGTGATGCAGAATAAAGAAACATGGGAAAAAGTCTTTTTAAAGCGAGGCATATCAATACGTGAAAATGTATATCCAGATCCTGAAATAAGAAGACGTCTTTATCGGACTAGCGTAGCGCCGCGTTTTGGTAAAAAAATTATTAGTGAGTATCATTTGGTAAAAGCTCATTTGGCTACAGGATTTAATTATGCCAGTTGGTCTTCAGATGAAAAAATAAATTATATTGTTGAAGCTGTAAAAGTAGTAGGAGACTTAGGGAAATTCAAAGTAAAGGAAAGCGTGAAAAGGGGCAAGAATGCTGGTAAATGGGACGAAGTATTAACATGGTGGTTGCACCCAATTAAAGTATCGAAAAAGCCAGTGAAAAATGAAGTGTCCGAATGGATCAAATTCGTTAAAGGAAACTTTGAGTATAAATTCAGTTGGGGACTAGGTACAATTATGGCGTTGATTTTAGATGATCTTAATAACGGGGTCTTGGTAGAAACCAAAATTGAAGATTGGCCCAATACGGGTCTTCCATGGGTTGTGTTTTGGTTAAAGGAGCTAATTACTTGGGGAACTCTAGATCCTGTAGCTGCATTGTTACTTGCCCACGGTGTAGAATTTACTCGTAAAACAGCAGAAGCAAAAGCAGAAGAGTATTATTCAAGTAGTGAGCTTTCCGAGGAAGAGATATTAAACCCTATAAAGATTAAAGAGTGGGTAGACATATATTCTAGAAAAGATATTAATATCCTGGATTTTTCTATAAAACCAATTAATGCGAACCTTACTCGAGATTTTAGCAATGCAAGTAATAGAAAATGGAGAGTTCTCCCGATTATATTGGAGAATAATATATCTTGGATTGATCCAGCAGGATATGAATTGGCTACGAGTGATAAATCATTGCAATGGGGTAATAATATGGAATCCAAATATGATTTTATATTAGATGTTGATACAAAGATGATTGACACCTCCACATTTTTATAAAAAAAAACTGTTTAATAATTTCTATTAAAAAATGATCAAGAAAGATTATAGGCATGAAAATAAGAATAATTAAATAAGGATGATAAATTGATGGATAAATTAACGTATCATTACCCTCCCGAAGTATTTAATTTATTAGTTGATACAATCCCTTTATTAAATCGTTCAAAGAATGACGTGCTTTTATTTTTTAAAGGAGCTGGAGTAAAGAACTCATTATTATTGGATATTGAAAATACTATTCTTACAAATAGAGCTTCAATAAATAAATATGATATGGTTCGTACAATACTGGCACGACTCAATGAGTCAGGTGAGAATACGTTAAGAGAGAGAAGAGAGGTTGTAAAAAGAGTAGTAGAGTTTGAGAGTTATGAAAGTTGTTGGGATACAGATAGATTAAAAGCAAAAGGACTAGTTTATGAAGTTAGGCAATTAGTTAATGTAAAAGATTCATTCACCAGAATGAAAAATGCAAAAGAAGAGGCTGAGCTGGAGATAAGAAAAGAATATCTTAAAAAAGCTGCTGAAGCTCAAAAACTCGCTCAAGCTAAAGAATTATTTAAGAATGAGATAAGTACACTGTTTGTTATGAAAGATCCACATAAACGTGGGAAACTATTTGAGGATATTCTAAATAGGTTGTTTAGTTCATTTGGTATTCTGATTAAAGAGGCCTTTACCTTAACTGGGGATAGTAACGAAGGGATAGTAGAGCAAATAGATGGTGTGATTGAACTAGATGGCGACTATTATCTTGTTGAAATGAAATGGTGGAATCAGGCTGTTGGCCCCGATGAAATTGCTAAACATTTAGTCAGAGTATTTACACGAGGGCAAGCACGAGGTTTATTTTTTTCAGTAAGTGGATTCACAGAAGGTGCTCTGAGCATGTGTAAGCAGTCATTAGACAAAGTTGTTATAGTTTTAGGAGATCTCTATGAATTTATAACCATGCTTGATAATGATGGAGATTTGAAAAGATTTCTAAAGGATAAAATTCAAGCGGCGATTATAGATAGAAATCCATACTATAAAAGAGAATATTGATCTCGGATTTTCGTGTGGGGAGTTGTTGTAACTTCAGCGACTCCTCAAATGGCTTGCTCCATCCTCGTTTTTGTCGTGGAGAGTGGTTCCAGTGTTTTTCCTTTCTTTGTGATGCTGTGTCCCTTGATCATAATGTTGCCCTAGCTCATTTTAATCAGTCAAACAACCATCATGCGGATGCCGGTTGTTTTTCCAGCATCTTTGGTCCCGAAATCCAAACACCTTTCGGCTGGAACATCAAAAGAAGATGATCAACAATTGTTTACTCTGATTCTTTTGGTTTCATGCTACATTTGTAAAACTGGTGGTTTATCCATACTTGCTTCCTTCCTATAATCATTAAAGTTACCTAGCGGTATTCAAATTGATTATAAAATTTCAAAGTATACATACGGTAAACGGAAAACAAACAGACTCATAACTTTATAAATGATGCTTATTCCAAGAAGATCTTCCTTGAGTACACTTTGTCTAAATAGCCTGCTAAGTGTTACATTTCATCAGATGAGCTATATTTCCGTCTCCAAGTCTTTCTCCGCTTCCTGGGCTGCTGACGTTACATGATCCTCCATAACGATCTCCTGTCCTTGGAGCTCCTTAAATTCCAACGCAAAATTGATCTCAGATTGCCGCGTGACCAGTTGTTGCAGCTTTTGCTCTTCCTCAAATGGCCTACCTAATTCTTTTTGTGCTGCAGCAAGCTGCTCCAGTGTCTCTTCCTGATTCTGTATTGTAGCTTGAAGCATTGAAGGCAGCTTCTCGATCAGATTTTCGAGACGAGAGATATTTCCCAGTGCTGCCCCCCAAGCTCTGCGGAGTGTGTTTCTGCTCCTTGGACCCGTATATGGACGTTATCATAAATTGAACGGAACAAGGAGAGCAGAAAACCACGATACTGACCAATAACTTTAGATGGTTGGTCTCTCTCGGTTAGTTTGGCTAACAGAAGAAGTACTTCCCCGGCTTGCATTCTTTCTTCATAGTTGATTCCATCTAGTTGGATCAAGAAATCCAGTTGCCGATTTTGCTCAGCTACTTGAATATCGGCCTGGAGCTTCTCCATTTTATCCTTACAGACCTCGAGCATTAGAGGATACTGCTTATGGATACGCTGCTCCAACATTACCTGTTCATTTTGCCAATTGGCCTTCAGAAGCTTGAGGCGGGAGACATCGTTATCCACCTGCATCTTTTCGGCAAGCATGGGATTACCGGTAGCTACGGCCTTGACTTCGGCAGCAGATAGGACCGTTTCATCCGTATCTTCACAGGAGCGGGAGATACTTTTCCGGTCATCACTTGGGAGATATAGCGTAACTTCTGCTCCTGAATTTGCCACAAGTACGAGTCGAAGGTTCCCTTTGTAACATAACGGAAAATTTGCACTACTGGATTGCGATTGCCCTGCCGCAGGATTCGGCCATCACGCTGGATAATGTCAGAGGGTCGCCAGGGACAATCGGTATGATGAGCAGCAATGAGACGATCCTGAATGTTGGTTCCTGTCCCAAGCTTAGAGGTGGAACCGAGCAGAATCCGGACTTCGCCGCGGCGCACCCGTTCGAATAATTCCTCTCGCTGAGCATCCGTCTTGGCATCATGGATAAAGGCGATATCGTCCTCCGGTACGCCGCGGAGTATAAGTTGACTTTTCACTTCATCATATACATTAAAGACTCCCGGCTTGGGTGTGCCGCTATCGCAAAAGACAACCTGGGTCAGTTTCTCAGTCTCTGTTTGCTGCCAGATATAATAGAGATTGTGGATGCAGCGATTTAATTTGGAGTCGGGATCAACGGGAGCGTCTTCATGAACTAACCGGGGATCAATGGACATCAGTTTGGCTTCATGTGTCAGCTTAAGCATGTTATCCTCGGAAGCGTCCACATCATTGTTCCGGATCTGCTCAGCACGTACCACAAACTCGTCCATTAGCTGCTGCTGAAACGGAGAACACTCACTGATAATAACGGTGGCTTTATCACCTTCAAGTTTTGGCGTGGGCAATTGCAGCATATCAGCGGTTTGAATATCTGCCACTAGGCGAAATAGATTCAATAGTTCTGGCAGGTTGTGAAATTTGGCAAATCGGGATTTCATCCGGTAGCCACTGCCTTCTGGTGTGATTTCCAGAGAGGATACCACTTCACCAAAGGTCGCCGCCCAGTTGTCAAAAAAGTTTAGCCCCAGCTTTTGCAGCAAATGCGTCTGGAGAAAACGCTGCATCACGTACATTTCCGATATACTGTTGCTAATCGGTGTACCTGTTGCAAAGACCACGCCACGTCCACTGTTCATTTCCTGTAGATACTGGCATTTGAGTAGCATATCGGTGGCCCGCTGGCTACTGGTTTTGCCGATTCCGGCTACATTTCTCATTTTCGTGAATGTAAAACAGTTTTTATAGGCATGAGCCTCATCTACAAATAGCATATCTACACCTAATTGTTCAAAGGTGAGCAGGTCATCCTTTTTGCCTTCATTCGCCAGACGCTCTAAACGGGATTTCAGATTATTTTCAAACACCACCATCTGCTTGATGCTCCAGTTGTCTCCCTTTTCCTTTTTCACCTGGTCAATGGTTTGAGACACATTGCGAATTTCATCTTGTAGGAGCTGCTCCTGACGTTCACTGGAAATGGGGATCTTCTCAAACTGGCTATGTCCGATAATAACTGCATCGTAGTTTCCCATGGCAATGCGTGAGACAAAACGTTGACGATTGGCCAAGGCAAAATCCTTTTTCGTAGTCACGAGAATGTTTGCTGCAGGGAAGAATCGCAAAAACTCATTCGCCCACTGCTCCGTGAGGTGATTAGGTACACAGTACATTGGTTTTTGAATTGCTCCGATGCGCTTCAACATCATGCCGGCAGTAATCATTGCGGCGGTTTTGCCTGCGCCGACTTCATGGGCCATAAGCGCCGTACCGGAGTAAAGAATTCGGGCCACTACATCTTTTTGATGCTTTCGGAGATGCATTTCCTCATTCATCCCTGCGAATACGAGATGATCACCGTTGTAATGGCGAGGACGAATATTGTTGAACTTATCGTTATAAATCGCTAGCAGATTGTCAGTGCGGTCCTTATCCCGGAATAACCAGGAAGCAAAGGCTTCCTTCATCTGCTGCTGCTTAGCACGGGCAATCATCGTTTCCTTAGCATTCACGACATACTTGATTTGTTCGTTGCCACTAGAGTCCACAAAGGTAAAAGGATCGCGGATAGTGATACTTTGCAGGTTCAGGCTGGATTCGTAAATCTCATAAGCGCTGGCGCGACGTGTTCCATAGGTTTGGTTCACTTTTATGGAATCACGCTCCAGTGATTTGCCTGATACACGCCATAGGTTAGTGAATTCTAGATAATCTAGGTCGACAGTTTGCGTGGTCTGCAGCACCTTAGCGGTGCCGAAGATTTCATACATAAATTCCCGGTAATACTGTACCGGAATCCATGGACTGCCAATGCGAAAATCAATTTCGCCGGGAAGCAGAGGGGCGGGCTGAACAGTGGTTAGTGCAGATACATTGCGCTGAAACAGATCTGGGAGCTCTTTCGCTTTTAGGATGGCGTAGGCTAACTTGTCCTTAACGTTACCGGATAGGTAATCCTCATCCAGCTCCCATCCTTCTTCTTCATCACCTGTATAGTTCTGAGGGTTTAAAAAGATACGCTCGCCCAATTCCTCACGGATTTCGGCTGTCGTTGTACGGCACAAATGAGCCATGTAGGGCAAGTCAATGCGCAGCCGTTGATTCAGACAGATTTGCAATGCTTCAATCGCAGACTCTGCGTGATCGGGGAGATGGTTGGAGCGGATTGTAGGGCGAAAAAAGATAGCTGCTTTACTCCATGTTTTCTCTGGATTCAGGTCTTCAATGGAACGAAGTAGCGGCAGTTGATCATCGTCGGCAAAAGCGGCTGTATTGGCTCGATCATTAATATAACCGCAGGAATCGACAAAGCGGTCATAAGCACTGTTTAATGTGTGCTGAGCTGCTGTCAGTTCAGTTTCTTCATAACCATATTCACGGGACTGAAGTGAAATTACTTCCAGCAGCGCAGTTCGGATTTCGCATAATCCTTTAATGCGTTCTGCCTTTTTTCCTTTAATGTTTTGGGGGAACAACTCACCCATTTCGCAATAATAGATCTGTCCTTGTTCGATGATATAGGTGAAGTTTTTGGTGCCCGCTGGTGCTTCTAAGCGCTTCGGTTCATCCGTGTCTATCAGCACCGATGGTTTTGACTCACTCTCTGAAGGTGGAAGAGAAGGGATGACAGCCTGCAATCTTTCCAGCGCCTGCTCCAGTACGTCGTATAATTGTTGGTTTTCATCGGGCACGCAAGCGGTTTGCTCGACCCCGTGCATCCCACGATCCCAAATCATCCGACCCAACAAATGGTCGGGGTTACTGAGGTAATAGCGATTTATAGGAATTCCGTCTGACGTTGTCCCGATGAACACCCATTCTGGCATGTCTTCTTTATTCAGTGAAAGCGGCTGCTCCCGTTTTTGTAAAAAGACAATATCCGTGGTTACGGTAGTTCCAGCCAGAACTTGAAAGGTCGTATTAGGTAGCCGAACAGCACCGATAAGGTCAGCTTTTTGGGCCAGAATTTCTCGAACTGAAGAATCCTGTTTGTCCATCGTTCCCTTGCTGACAATGAAGGCGAGAACACCACCGGGTTTCAACAGGTCTAGAGCTTTAATGAAAAAGTAATCGTGAATTAAATGATTGCTTTGATAGTGCTGGTCAAAGATGCGAATATTGTTGAACGGAATATTAGAAAACACCGCATCAAAACGAGTATTTCTCCAATCTACTGTTTCAAAGCCCTGAAGGTGAACTGTGGCTTGAGGGTACAACTGTCGAGAAATTCTGCCGGTCAGTTGATCCAATTCCACCCCGTGAAGCTCGGCTTGATTCCATTCCGGCGGCAGTACAGAGAAGAAATTGCCTGTACCCATGGACGGCTCTAACAGCTTGCGTCCAATTCCATCTGTTAGCCCAAACCGCTGTAAGGTAGTATAAATCGGTTGAATAACTGATTGTTCGGTGTAAAAGGCAGTAATTGTAGAATTACGTGCTGCGTCGTACTCTTCATTATCAAGTAATTGTTTCAACTCGGTATATTCACCCTCCCAACCAGATGCCGTAGAGTGGAAAGCATTTGCTAATCCGCCCCAGCCCACATAACCGGCCAGGATCTGTTGTTCTTCCGGTGTAGCCTGACGCTGGTCGGCTTCTAGATGTTTAAGCAAGCGGATTGCTTCTACATTTCGCTTATACTTGCTTTTGGGGCCGGACACATAGGGAGAGGCTTCAGGATTAAAGCGATAGTTGACGGCATGGATAGGATCGGCGATAGAAGACGGCTCTGAGTTGAACGTACCTTCCTCAAAAGCGTCTTCCTTAGCCTCGCTAGGAGGTATTGGAACAGTAGCTGTATCTTCTTCAGACAGTTTAGGTAAGATTTCAACAGACTCCATAGAGTGGATGTCTAATTCCTGTTTTTCTTCATGGGATTGTTGTTCGGCAAAGTCGAATAAAGTCCACTCCGGTTCTTCCAGCGGGAAGGGGGCGAATTGTTCATCATAACGCCCTTCCTGAATTAGCTGTAGTATCATAGCTGCTACCCTATTCCAGGTAAGCCCTTCTCGATGGGTTCCATCGGCTTCCTTCCATTCCAATTCCATTCCTTTGCTATTCGTCATATATCCCTTCAGGTCATTGGCAAAGCTGCCCCATGCGCCTCCAATTCCATAGACTACTTTGAGCAGTGAGACTAGAGCGGCAGGTTTAACGGGATGCTGCTCAGTCACGAATTGGTAAATGCGTGGTTTAATCACTGATTTTCCCTGATCACTACGCAACAAGTACTCGAGCATTTCCTCGGCAGTATGTTTTTCTGCACCGTCGTCAATTTCAGGCATAAAAAAAGAACCGCTTGCAGGCGGCTCCGGGGAAGGGGGGTGCTTATGAATAGCGGGAGGTGAAGGTGCGGTTATCTCGGTCTCAGCACGATTTCGTTCAGCACCAGTTCTTCTGCTGTCGATTTGATCTGATTCAGATGGCGCGTCCGCACTAGGGTATCCTCGGTCTCCGGCATCGGCTGGAGTCGAAGCAGTTGCTCGCTCAACTGCTCCAACCGTTCCAGTGCTTCCTGTTCGACTTGGTGTATTTTCTCCATCAGATCGCCTTGCATTTGAAGAATTAGGAAGCGCTGTGGGTGATGGTTGCGTAGATGGTTCATCGCCATCCGCCCATACTTGCCTAGCGGCTGCTGGTTCGCTTCCAGATTGCCCGAGATTTGCAGGTCGGGATATAGCAGACCGTCGATCTCGTGATAGGTTAGGCTCGGATGTTCCTTCTTGTTCATAAAAGGTACTCCTTTCGTTTTCCATGATTTTAATAAATCGGGCAATATCGTTAAGCAAGCTGCGGGCGATGTCATTTACCTGATAGCCCAAACGAGCGACAAGAGGAAGAGTATCCAAATGTGTAATGGTAGCGAATTCAATTCCATTAGGTTCTGGCAGCTGGCAGCGGCGGTGGATAAGATAGCGAACGCTGTCCATAATTAGATCAGCCATATGTTGCTCTAAGCCATGCAGGGGGAGTGTACCGAGAAAGTGATTCTCGACATCGTGCTCGAAGTCTTGCAGCAGCTCATCCCAAGCAGAACCAACAGATGCTTTGGTCAGATCGAAGATGGCATTGGAAAGGTCCATGGTGTCATAGGAAGTCAAGCGTCCCGCTAATTCAACTTGGTCTATTTGCTCCAGGTTCCAGAGTGCAGGAGCCGATTTCCCTGTAGTTTGAGTGATATCAAACAGGTGATTCAGCACAGGACTCCCCAGCTGAAAATCGCAAACGGCGATACTCTTTTCCCCTTTTTCACATAACGACCTATCTGATTCCAAAGGGGGAGAGGAGCCAGCATGGTGGCAGTTGGGTTCTGAGCATAGATCAGCAGACTGTTATCAAAGGAGTATTTATAGATTCCGGCAGCGAATTCCAAATAATTCATCCAATTTTTCGGAGAGAGAGAAATCTGTGATACAGCAGATTTATAGATTACCTGGAGCATATCAACACGAGCCACGATGGTTATCCTCCCTTCCTGTGGATCGTGTGACTTTTATTGTTCCAGCTCATCATAGATGTCTTTATCTGGTACAAAGGGGAGCCAATCTCGTTTGATATCCACGGCATAGGCTGGATAGCGAAGCTTGATCCCTTCAAAGAAATATGGCATGAGTCCATTATCGAACAGATAATAGGGGCTGAAAGAGAGGGTCTCTTCTTCATGTTCTCCCGTATAGCCCGAATAGAGGTTAAATGCGAGACGGGTAAGACGGACTGTTGTGCCTGTCTGCCAGCCGTTGTTTAAGCCATCTAGCCTAATGCTGTCTTCTCTGAAATCATAAAGATCATTAATGTGACGGCGTGTATCTTCTGTAAGGCCTAACAGATAAAACAGAGCGGATCGGTAAGAATCGTGTTGACGCTCAGCGCGAATGACATTACCTTCATAAAACTGTTCATGGGCCAGATCTTTGAATACCATTAAATTTCCTCCTCTTCAATTAAGGGATGTTGTTCAGGCTCTGACTGGAGCGAAAAATATAGGGTTAAAGCTTTATCGATGATTTCCTCAACTTCTGCGGCTTTACTCTCAGGAGAGAAATATTTGGCATATACTTTATGCTTTAGTTTGAATGGAGCAGGAACCTTATTTTTTGGTTTCCGGCTAGACTCACCGGAAAGGATCGCTGATGCGGCTTGCTCAGTTAAATTATGATTTTCTGATTTTGCTCGAAGCAGCTCGGATTTTTTCATATCTACTTTAAAGCCTTGTTCATGAATTAAAGATTCCACGGTTTGTTGTTCTTGCAGTTTCAGGTAAGAGAGATCGACGGCCGGGCGAAGTTTGATTTCACCTTGATCGACTCTTTCCATGAGTTCTGGTAGAAGATGATTCAAGCGCAAATATCGTTTGATATTGGTTGGGCTCATATCGTTTTTCTCGGAAACTTCATCCACACTCCAAGTTCGCTGTCCCACTGGGACAGAGGACTCAGAATCCTCGGTGTTATAAGGGATCACGCCGTTTTCAAGCTGAATAATTTTACTTTGTTTTTGCTTAGCTTCTTTACATGCTTCAAGCTGCATCTGCAGGGCACGAGAAAGTTCACTGGGCAACATGTCCTGAATGGAGCGTTGATGAAAATTGGTGTCCACCACGATAATTACTGCTTCTGCTTCCGTCAAATGTTCTTTAACAATGGAAGGGATAGAAAGTAACCCAGCGGCTTTAGCGGCATTGACGCGATTATGCCCAGAGAGGATTTCATAGGAATCTTGTTCCATTGGGCGGACTATAACGGGAATTAGGACACCATTTTCCAGGACGCTTTCGATTAGGTCATCCAGTTTTTTGCCCTCATACAGCTTAAATGGATGTTTATGAAAGGGAAAAAGGCTGGAGAGTAGAAGAGAACTGACTCCTGAATTTTCTGGAGATGATGTTGTGTGATTTGATCCTTCAGACAAAAGTAAAAGCTCATCAATGCTTGAAAGCTTAGGAGTAGGTCGCTTATTGCTCACCTTGCATCAGCTCCTTCGCTAAACTGCAATAAGCTGTGGCTACCTTCGACTTAGGATTGAATTCAATAATGCTTTGACTATAGAAATTCGCCTCTCCGACTTTGACGGAAAGAGGGATCTGAACATCAAAGATGCGGACAGTTTCCTGGTAATAAGCTTTCACTAACCGAAAGGCTTCTTTATATAAATTGGTTCTGGTATCACACATGGTCATTAAAATCCCGGTTATGCTAATCCGCGGATTAATTCGTTTCTTTACCTTGATGATAATTTTCAGAAGCTGAGTTAAGCCTGTCGCTGACCATAACTGAGGATTTACCGGTATTAACACACTGTCGCTGGCAGCAAGAGCATTTATCGTAAGTAGACCAAGAGAAGGATTTGTGTCTATAATGATATAGTCATATCTTTGCTTCATGGATTCCAGCAATGTGGTGAGAGTCTTTTCACCACCCATTTCATCTCTTAAATTAATCTCAGCAACGGATAGTTCAATGTTACTTGGGATGAGGTCTATATTGCCATGATTATGAATGTATTCATCTGGAGCCGGCAGTGGTTCGTCGCTCATGAGGGCATTCATAATATTGAACATTGAAAACTTAAGCTGGTCTGGATTTTCAATTCCAAAGCACATACTTAGATTGCCTTGTGGGTCGAAATCAACCAGCAGCACTTTCTTATTTTCATGGGACAAGGCGCACGCCAGATTGTAGGCGGTGGTTGTCTTGCCTGTGCCACCTTTTTGATTGGCAATGGTGATAACGGTTGTTCGTGTCATTGTAAAAACCTCCCCGGAGGTTTGCTCCGAACATATTGTCAATGGTAGGGAGCGGGCTGGTTCTCTCATTTTTCTCTCCGAGTTCTCTCGCAGTTCTCTCCAAAGGCTAAATTTGCTCTTTCTGTTGCTTGTTGCCGGAAACCCTTGTGGCTCTAAGGAAAACACGAAAAACCGTAAAAAATCCTTGATTCTACAAGGTTTTTTGCGGATTGTAGGTTCCCTTATATTCCACTGCAGGGGGTTAAAGTCCAAATGACTTCTGGGACTTAAAATCCTGCGGTACGTGAGTACCGTACGGGTTCGACCCCCGTCCTCGGCATCCTTGATTTATAAGGGTTTTTCCGAAAAACCTTGGTTTTTGAAACAGCTTAGGAGAGAACTTTTTATCGAGTTCTCTCCTGCAGTTCTCTCCTTTTTCCGGAGGAGAGAACGAGGAGAAGATCGCATGACTCTCATGTAGTATTGAGGGCAGTGCGATCTTTTTTATTAAAAGACCAAAACACCACTCATTGTTGATGCTGAAGATACTTTGGAACTGTATTCCAAGTGAGAATAAATTGGCCGTTGTAGAATAGTTGCTGTGTCCCAGCCATTCCTGAATTTCTTTCATACTGACTCCATTAGCGAGTAGAAGGCTTGCACAACTATGACGCAGGTCGTGATAACGAATATGACGAAGACCATTTTTTTTAAGCGTTCTAGTGAAGTTCTGTGTGATATAGCCGGGTTTAATTCGTTGTCCTAACTTATCCAGATAGATATACTCCTCGTAATCAGTGCAGTAGGATTTACCACATATGGCTTTATTGAGAGCTTGAAGCTCACGAATACGCAGCAGTAATTCCTCAAAGGCTGGCACAAGAGGTAAGGTGCGGCGACTTGGTTTGTTTTTAGCCCGGTCCTTTTCAATGATGTGTTCCTGACCTTCAAAATAAACCGGTGTTACAGTGTGCCTAATACTAATCGTTTTGTTTTCAAAATTTATAGCTGTCCATTTCAACCCAACTACTTCACTTCGCCGCAATCCATAAAAAGCGGCAAGAATGACTGCTAGCTCTATCAGTTCGCCTTTAACTTTTTCAAACAGAATATTAGTCTCCTGCTTGTTGTAAAAACTGCCTACAAAATCATTTTTCTTTGGTCTTTCAATCTTATCTGCCGGATTAGTGTTAATTAAATCATTTTTGAGAGCATGTTTTAGAGCTTTGCGAATATTAGCGTGATAATGGAGAACCGTGTTGGTTGTTACTCCATTTTCTTCAAGCTCATATTGATAGTAATCTTGTATGTGACTTGGTAATAATTCTTTGAGAAATAACCCCTTTTCTTCGAAGTAAGGAACAATATGATTAGTAATGACATTGTGGTACGAAGCATAGGTGATAAATTCAACTTGATGTTTCATCATTGCTAGCCACTGAAGCATGAAGACAGAAAATAGGGGGCCCTGATCAAATGGCTCTTCGGCTGGCATTTCTTCGATAATTTCTTCAACTATCGGTTCTTTCTCAGTAGCATTTAAAAGAAGAGTAAATTCCCTCCTTGTCTCTAATAGCAATGCTTCTGCTCTTTTTTTGTTACCTTTCACCGTAAGTCCAGTAGGAATCCACTTTGGTTTTCTCTTACCTTCTTCGTCCTTGCAATTCAAGACTATATAAAAAAGACCCTTTTTTTCTTGTAGGTGGCCTGCTACCATGAGTATTCCTCCTTCATAGCAGCCCGCATTGATCCTACCATTGACGCATTAATTATAACACGTTGGGTGGAAAAGGTTCAATGCGGTAAAGCGCGAAAGTGAATTCTGGATTTATCAATTAGAATGCTGGAAAGATAGACTATGACATGGATTTTAGGAATTTTATATGTTCGGCCAATCTTAAAATACGAGATGGTATCGGTGTGAAGAAGTTTGTATGCGCTCTTCGTGCTAATATTACCTAGCATGATACATAACTGATTAACGTTAACGACGTCGGGATAGTCACGGTACATAAGTTGCAGGATGGTTTCAATTTCTATTTTTATTGCATCACTTTGCATATACTAATCCTCCTATTATGAAGAAATCCTATTACAAGCAGCCGTTGGTTATTCGGCATCATAGCTTTGATCTCAAAGCTCCCCCTCATCCGAGCGAGCTGCCCCCAATACCGAAACGTTGGCCGGGCAGAAGTATCATTATCCCAAATGCTGGTCATCGCGATTCATCCCACCAGAGGATGATTGGAGCCGGAAAACTAATCGCTCTGGTCCTTTATTTAGACCGTCATGGCGCCTCCGCTCTGTCGCTTTAGCTGGTCGCAGTAGCAAAAGGAATGTACCTGTATAGGAAATATGGGGTTGTCAAAGGGCATGCAGGATTACGCTTAATAACTTGTCTCCTGTAATATATATGGGGAAGAGTCATAACAAGGGCAACTCAATATTAATAAAATACAGAGACGTTTCCTGACTAGTACAGTAAAATGACTCACTGTAGTAGTGAGTCAACGAAGGGTAGCATTATTGTTTTGAATGAACAATTCGTAATCGTTGAATTATCCATCAGTGATAAAAGCGATAACGATCAAGATCAAACCGACGAATTGCTAAAATAAACTCTATGGTTAGATGTTGTTTACAATCTTCGTCAAGATATCCATTAAGTCGAGAATATTTGTTGATCAATGGTTGATAACGGAAAATTAACTCTTCTTCGGCATCACGATTGCCACTTTGAGCTAACTCTATTAAGAACTCTATTTCTTCCATGATGATACCATCCCTTATGAAGGTGTTTTTCTCTAATTTCGAATTTGAAAGTGCGAGTTGAAATAACTTTTTATTTTTATTAATGTATGAGCTTTGGTTTTGCTCACAGCTTGTCTGGTTATACCGAGGCTGTTAGCAATATCTTTATCTGTTTGGTCTCTAACATATTTTAAATACAAGATTTTCTTTTCGACAGGACTTAAATTAAGCTCATTGATTATTTGTAAGATGGCTTGCTTATCTTCAACCTGTAATAAAGATGGCAAATAAATACTTACACTGAGACTATAATTACGAATTTTCCTTTCATCAAGTAAAGTCGTATGCGCAGAATGGTGAAGCATTTTTCTGAAGTAATCCCTACTTGAATGGCGTAAGCATGTTTTTACATAACTACTAAAGGCCTTCTCTACCGCTTCATTATCTTTGTTACCATTTCGCATCATTCCATCTCCTTTCAAGTATTAAATGGGGATGAACTTAAAAAAGGCAACCAAGATACATGAATATAAAAAAGTGTTATAAATATACATATAATGGGATATGCGTTGTGCATGTTTGTTTTCTTTATCAGAAATGAAAAGACGACAGTTCATTCAGAATAGAGAATGAACGTCGCCTTTTGTGCCGAAACTAATATTCGTTAATTACTGTTCTAAACAGTACCTTGAAAATTAAATCTGAATATAAATCAAATCTTGTTCCTCCAAAACATAACTGCCCATTAGTAATTGTTAGTAAGTACTTCTGTGGTAAGCGTCAAAGTTTGTTAAAGAGGGCAAGATGTAGTTTCTCGGTCGTTTGTTAATAAGTATGATTGTTCTTTAAGATGGGGAAACCCGAATTAACTAAAGTTTTCTAGAAAAGGGGTATAACATATTTCTTTATTGACGAAGTAGTTTAAATCTGGTTTTGTATAATCTTCTCCCTTGTTTCTCCGTGAAAGTTACATCAAAAATGATTAATAATTCTAAATTAATTATATGCATCTCATAGCATAAATGAAAATAACGGAAATTAAACTTCGGATAGCGTACTTTTAACAATAACTTAGAATTAATGTATCTGTTTGATCGTCTTTCACTTTATAAGAGCCTTTCCTTTATCGTTGCTCTGATTTTTAGTTCAGCTGATCTTGTTTCTGTTCCTACAAGAACATGATACTTTTTTATTGTTTGACTATTACTCATAAAATAACGAAGGAATGGGGAACGGAATATGAAAATAGCGAGAGCCCTAACATTGTTGCAAGTTTGTTCGGACATTACAAAAAGCATAAAGAGTCTTATTTAATGCTTTACCGCTCTGGGTTATCCTATTTGGTATTAGATAACATTAAGGCAGTATGCGGCCCGAAGCCTGATCAGGAGGATTTACCTGCTTATTTCAGTGCCTGGTTTGCCGGTGCTTTGTTTGGTTGGATTGATGAATGGATTACACTGGGGATGAAGCAGGAACCGGAAGAAATGGCAGGGCTGCTGGAGGAAATGGATCGTCGTTCTAAAGCAATGTCTTAATTTGATATGGGAATGAGAGGAAGGGGGAACTGCGGCCCCTTCCCGCCTGATTCTATTCTGCGCTACTGCCTTTTGTATACTTATCAATAAATTTCACTAATCTCCCGAAACCTTCCTGTGCGTTCTTGTCTGTTCTTATATTTGCTAAATAACCATGGGCGATTTTACCATGTGCCTTATCAAGGTAGAAATAGTCATTATCTATCTGATATGACGTAAGCTTATCGGATAAGGCCTTCATATCTTTAGGAAACCCATCTCCATTGGCAGCATTGATAAATGATGGTGGATAATCGCCAGTTACATGTAATATAGCGTTATATTGATCTGCAACTTTGCTGCTTTTGAATTCATTAGTACCTATACCTAGGTAATTACCGATTATTACTCTTGTAGCAAAATTTAGTTCGTCAGTCTTTATAGGCGCATCATCAATAACTAAAGCTTTTACTTCTTTAGTAGTAAGTAAGGGATGGATATTGAAACTGTCCGCATAATCTTTGTTTGAAATGATTGCGCCATACTGACTAGCAAGTATTGCTCCTGCAGAGCTACCCATAACAACAACATTTTCCATATCCAAGTTATACTTTTCGCTGTTATCTACCAAAAAGTTAATCGCTTGATTCATTTGGATAACAGGAACCGGGAACTTATAATCTGGCACTAAAGCATAATTGACGTTAACCAGGTTGTATCCATTTTCCACGAGCTTATTGAATAGCATATTGGCGTCATCATTTACTGCCATAGGATCTCCCATTGCCTTGTCTCCTCCGAAATATCCTCCACCATGAAAGAAAACGATCGTCGGTCTTTTAATTGTGGTATCCGTATTAGGATATGATATATCCACATAACTATTAGGATATTCATCAGCATACTTGATGTCATTCACATAGAGTATGCCATTACTCTTAACAATTTTCCCCGGCGGATTAAAAGGTTCAAAGGAATTGATCGGATTTCCTTTGTATAATGCATCTTGAATAAAGCCAATAATAATTCCTGGATGCGAACGTACATATAAAAACATGCCGCTAAATATTAAAGCTAACGTTAATAGAGAGATACCCATAATCTTTAGAACTTTGTTCCTTTTTTTAGGTTTTTTATTCCTCATTTCAGAGATCGTTCCCTTGTTCTCGAGTTGTACGTTATCATTCGACTTGTCCATTTTGACTCCTCCTGGTGTTCATTAATCGTTTTTTATCGCAGACAATATTAATCCTTTAAGGCACTCTCATAAAATTGATTAATCTGATTCAACAGTTCTTTGTTTGGGGCATTCATAATGTCTCTATCTATATTGCTGTATATAGATTCCATCTTATGACCTCCTACCGGTGATTTTTAATGCTTTATGCTTTTTCTTTCTTCTAGCCGCAATTTTTAACTTTTTCGATAAATAGCTTTCCTCCTTAAACTTTTCATCGGTCGCTATATGTGGCAACAGCTCTAGTGTAGCTGTACAATATAAACTGAAACTCAACTGCATATGTTTATTTTCAATTTACTTTTCAACGGTAAAATGAGACATCTTATTGATGATAAAAGGAGATTCTTTATATGTTAAATATATTAGTGGTTGAAGATGACGAAAGTACCAGGAAATTGATGTGTGTGGTCTTACAAACGAGAGGCTTTAAAACATGCTGGGCAGAAGACGGGATAACAGCGCTTGAGATTATAGGAAAACAGCATATAGATTTAGTGGTTCTTGATTTAATGATGCCCAATATGGACGGCTATGAATTGACACGACAGCTTCGGGTATTGTCGGAGCATTTGCCGATCCTGATGGTTACAGCCAAACAGGAACCGAAAGATAAAAGACAGGGATTTCTTGCTGGTACGGATGATTATATGACAAAACCTGTAGATGAAGAAGAGCTTGTACTACGGATCAGAGCTCTTCTGCGGAGAGCAAGGATTGCTAACGAACACAAGCTGACCATCGGGAAAGTTGTACTGGATTATGATACGCTGACGGCAACACGCGAAGATGAAGTTAACCTTCTTCCCACCAAGGAATTTTATTTGTTGTTTAAGTTACTATCTTATCCGAACCTGATCTTTACCCGTTTGCAGCTTATGGATGAAATCTGGGGATGGATTCCGAAACGGATGATCACACACTGACTGTTCATGTCAATCGCTTACGCAACCGTTTTCGAGAGTGGCCAGAATTTGAGATTATTGTGATTAGAGGACTTGGCTATAAGGCGGTGCTGCATACCAAATGAAAGAATTTTTTCATAAGAGAATAAGTCTGGCGATAACTTTGGTATTGTTTGTTTTCGGTGTGCTGGTGGCGACATTTCTCCTGCTGTTCGGCTGTACTATTCTGCTGCAGTATATCGGTGTTATTTCACTTACGCCTTCCCCGAGTCAAGGATTCGGCGAACGTCTGCTCTCGATTTTTTTCTCTTTGGCTTATGTGTTTTAATAGGAACCGCACTTACTGCCTTTCTCAGCAAAAAAGCATTGAATCCCATACGAAAGGTCATTGATTCGATCCATAGGGTTGCGGATGGCGATTTTAGTGTAAAGGTAAATTTGAAGGGTATCGGAGAATTGGAAGAATTGTCGGAGAGTTTCAACAAAATGACTAATGAGCTTTCAGGTATTGAAACGCTGCGAAGTGATTTTATCAACAACTTTTCGCATGAATTTAAAACACCTATTGTCTCGGTTCGCGGTTTTGCCAAAATTCTTAAAGAGAATTCGCTATCTGAGGAAGAAAGGCAAGATTATCTGGACATTATCATTAAGGAATCCGAGCGTTTAGCCATGCTTTCCAGCAATGTTCTTACTTTGGCAAAATACGAGAATCTTGAGATTATGATGGATAAAGTCCCATTTAGGCTGGATGAACAGATCAGAAGGAGCATCATTTTATTGGAGCCCAAGTGGTCAGACAAAGACATCACTATAAATCTGGATTTGGATAAAGTAATTTATAGCAGCAATGAAGAAATGCTACAGCAGATTTGGATCAATCTAGTGGATAATGCAATTAAATTTTCCCACAAAGCTGGTTTGATCGAAATCACCCTTGCCAATGTTAATGAAGAGATTCATTTTAGTATCCAGGATTATGGGGTTGGCATGGATGAACATACGAAAGCCCATCTTTTTGATAAGTTTTTTCAGGGGATGCTTCTCATTCCAAAAAAGGGTATGGACTGGGACTTCCTTTGGTAAAACGTATAGTAGAACTTTGCCAAGGCAATATTATCGTAAACAGCGAGCAAGGCAGGGGCAGTAAATTAACGGTTGTCCTTTATAAATAAATTTTCGTGAATATAATAAGGCTAGCTTCGGCATAAAACGGAGTTAGCCTATTCTTGTTTAACCTAAATAGCTGCTAAGAAAAAATTCGTCTGGTGCAGATACAACAAGGCATGATTCTGTTAAAAAGTAAGAAGAGAGAGGGTCTCTAGCATATCGGGAACCTCTTTTGTGGTGCTTGATGAGGACCGGTCCCCTTGTATTAATTACTTAAACAATTTTTGGAGTGCCAAACTTTAGAATGCGATATATATGTTTAAATTCCTTTATTTCACCCTTAGGGCCCCTGTTCTATACTTAGGGAAAATAAGTCTACGCTAGCTTGTATAGGTCACAAAACTACGGCAAAAGGATTGGAATCTGATAGGAAGCGATAAGGCCATGCTGATTGATACCAGCTATGGCCTGACCGACATGCCGCAGGCCATTCGGAAAATCACTGCTCTCCCGCTGCTGGTCGTCAATACACACGGCCATATCGACCATACTCACGGGAATCACTTGTTTGATACTGTCTTTTTATCCCATTTAGACAACGAGGTTTTCGAACGTCACAACGATGCTCAGGCGGTGTTCGAGCTGTTTAAAAAAATGATCCCAATTCCCCTTCGACCCTTTAATTGGTTGTTATGGCCTGCCTTGAAAAGAAGGATTAAATACAGCCCGCCGGTACATCAGCCGTTGCCGAAGGAGGGATATTTGAACTGGGCGGACGCCGGGTGCGGATTATTGAAACGCCTGGACATACGATGGGATGCATCTCTTTACTGGACGAAAAGAAGTGGTGGCTATTCGCAGGCGACATTAATTGTTTTGGCGGCGTGCTGCTGTATTTCCCGGAATCCTCCAATGTGGAAACATTCCGAGATACCATCCGCAAGCTGCGTAATTTTGGAGACTTATAAACAAGCGTGCGACCGAGCCATAATGGATTGTGAATTCAAGGAGGATAGACGGGATGGTAAAAAGGCTTAAAATAGCTTTGATAAAATACGTATTAAGAAAAAAACGAAAGAAACTAATGAAAAAAAATCTTATTGGAGAGCGCTTTATTGTCCCAAGAGTTGGATTGGATGGAGTGGAGACGATTTTGTATCGTCCAAAGACAGCCGGCTCAGGAACAATTCCGGTTCTATTTAATGTACATGGCGGAGGATTTGTAGGCGGAGATGCTTCGCAGCTAGATTCTTATTGCAGTGAAATGGCAGAAAGAATTCCTGCATTTATCGTCAATATAAATTATAAAAAGATTGATATCCATCCCTTTCCCTATCCTCAAATGGAGTTGCATGATACGGTTCTATATTTTTCGGATCATGCAAACGACTATGGAATTGATCCATCAAAATTTGTCTTAATTGGTTACAGTGCCGGCGGCCATTTATGTGCGGGGGCAGCAATGAAATTAAAAGAAAACGGGTTTTCTCTCGCTGGTCAAATTCTTGCATATCCATTTCTAGATTTTACTTTTGGTAGAACAGACGATGTAAGTATAGATAAAACGGGAAAGGTGATGGGATTGATTGAAGAAGTTCTCTTTCCCGATTTAAATGTAAGAGAGGCGTTAGTTTCGCCTGTATTAGCAAGAAATGAAGATTTGGCAGGCCTAGCACCTGCAACAATTATTGTATGTGAAGAGGATGAACTTCTTCCACAAGCAGTTCAATACGCAAAGCGGCTGGAAGAGGTTGGTGTTCCTGTTCGTTTCAAACAATATCCGGAGGCCAAGCATGGTTTTTTAGAAGTAAACCACCCTGAATATGCTGCTGAGAAGAGTGTCGCTAGGTCCCCTGAGCAGGAAAAAATTATGTGTGAGTGTAAGGAGTATCTCATACAAGAATTAGCCCAATATTTCAAGGATTCGTCCGAACGGGAATGGAACATTTAAACGGAAATCCTCCGACTATTAGAACGAAAAAATTGTGAAAGCTGCACTAAGTATGTAGTAACCAATACAGAAACGACCGCAAACTGAAGCGAATGGGTTGTTGGAAAAGTGAGGATTAATATGGAATCAAAAAATCAATTGAACGCGTGGGCCAATCCGGCCCCGGCAGGATTAGTTGCATTGGCTGTTTCATGCTTCTGTTTTTTTGCTTTATTCACTAATCAAGTAACAGATGCCGCGAAACCTCTTTTGGGATGGTGGCTTATCGGAGGCTTTGTGGTCCAATTGGTGGTGGGGATCTTTGAACTGAAAGCTGGCAATACAGCGGGAGGCAATACGTTTCTCTATTTTAGTGCTTTCTTTATGTTAGTCGGAGGTTCTGAACAGCTCTTTAAATTTTATATGGCTCATAATCAGATTCTTTTGGACTCTCGTATCGATGGATGGGCATGGTTATGTCTTTCTATTTCTTTACTGCTCTGTACTCCAGCTTATTTTAAATCACCATTTTTTCTATGTCTTGTTATAGTTATTTTGGATGTTGCACTGCCGATACTGGCTTTAATGGACTTGGGAGTCTTATCGTATCGATTTTCCCATATCCCCGGCTGGCTATTATTGGCAGCTGGAACGTGTGGAATCTATCTGGCCTCAGCCATTGTGGTCAATGATTCGTTTGGACGAAAAATCTATCCGAACCCGGGACCACTAATTAAAGATAAGGAAGGTTCGATGCTGGGGGGAGATGTGCATCGAAAATATTCCATTACAAAGTGAAGCTGATTAAAAGCGATAGAATCGTTTTCGCCGGATAAGAGCGCCAAGCTGGCCATATTCACAGCGCGGTGTAACTACCCAGTAAAACGTACTCAAATTAAGAATGCGTTATCCATGTTTGATTTCCTTTATATCGAATTCTTAGTGCTTGGGCCTATAATTTGGGTAAGTCTTAAGATTAACCATGTGGGGGGAACAAGTATGAAGAAGCGATGTTTGTCAATTATTTCTGCTTTATTAGCCTTTACTTTTTTTGCTACAACGGTTATGGCTTCGGAAACGTCAATTTCAAAGGAAGTGTCTAATCCGTCAGAAACAGTAGATAGACCAGTTAAAACAGCTGCAAACTTTAAAGATCTAGCAACTGTTGATGAAGATTTAAAAGTGAAGATAGATTCGCTTCTTAAAAAAAATATTTTCGAGGGTGTTTCGGAAACATCATTTGGCATTGATGAAAACACTACCCGTTCACAATTCGCAAAGATTCTTGCCTTGGTATATAAAATTGATATTGATAAAAATGTAAAAACTTCTAGCTTTCTTGATGTTCATGCAGACGACAGTGTTAATGGATGGGCCATTCCATATATTGAGGCTGCGAAGAAAGTCGGAATACTTGAAGGGGTAAAGAAAACTGCAGAAGGCTCATTATTTTCTCCTGGAGATGGTGTAACAATTGGTGAATTTGCAGCGGCTCTAATAAGAGGTCTGGGGCTTAAAGTAGATACATCCGGTAGTCCATGGTATGAAGATGCTGTGAAGCAAGCAATAGCTAATAAGCTACTTCCCGAGCAAATAGATGGCAGTAAATTAGCAACACGATTGGACCTTGTAATTGGAGCATATGGAGCAATAGAGGCATTTGCGAAGAAACTCGGAAGCGTAAATGTGAATGATAAGTTCGCCTTAAATAAAGATAGATTTTTCGCAAAAGCATTTTCTAAAACACTTGATATGAGCCAACCGGTTACTTGGGGAAGCACAACATTGGAACAATATAATTCTTTATCAGATACGAACAAAGAGACCTTAAATCATATAAAGAGAGTAGATGAGGTTTATGAAAGCGCCAGTTTAACTTTCTATCCCAATGGTAAAGTAAGAGTTGCTAGTAAAATCACGGATAAAGTTTATAATGCATTGGCAGAAAACGACATTTTCAAATACCTTCAGAAACAGACGGTCAATGAGGTGCTGGACTACTCAGTTGACAGCGAGAAGAGGCTCATTGCTTTAGGAAATGGAGCAACATACATCTACAATCCGGAAGTTGATTCGGTATATAGACAATCCATATTAGCCAATGAGGTTTTTTCTTCTTCTGGTGAAGTAGGAGACATTCCTACGGATGAAAATGAAGATGCTTATACTATTTTTAGAAATGTTCAATATGGCTCAGATCCGACAGATATCCGAAATCAAATGGATGTGTATGTACCTAAGAATTTGGATTCGAGTAAGGAGAATGGGGCTTTCCTCCTTCTTTATGGCGGTGGATGGATATCTGGAGGGAAGGAATCCACCCAGAAGCTTGCGCGGTTTTATGCTTCTAAAGGTTATATTTCGGTCGCGATTAATATGCACAATACCTACATCAATCCAAAAACTTTTAAAGCGGAAACAACTGTTTTTGATATGTTGAATGATATTCAACATAGTGTCAAAAAGCTTAAAGAATTATCGGATGAAAAGAAATGGAATATTACGCAAATGTCTACGTACGGCGAGTCAGCTGGAGGAAATCTGGCTATGATCTATGCTTACTCCAGAGGAACGAAAATGCCTTATTTCGATACGCAAGAAATTTTGCCTGTTAAATTCGTGGTAGATCTTGTAGGTCCAGCAGATATGCATTATTCTGCCTGGGGAGGGGATAAAGAGTGGAAAGATCGCGAATTTCACGAGGCATTTGGTTCAGGACCGGGATATGCAGTTATGATGACGGGGGCAACAAATAAACCGGATTTAACGGAAGAAGAAAAGGAAAAATATATACAAGCCATGTCACCTGTATCCTATGTTGAAACATATGGTGGAGTACCAACTGTGATGGGGTATGCCAAGAGAGATACCGCACAGAATCCCAATAACGGTAAACTTTTAAAGGGATATCTAGATAACAAATCAATTCCAAATGATTTATTCACATTTCCTAATTCAATTCATGGTTTAGATAAAGATCCAAAAGAGGCTGAAGCATTCTATGCTAAATCGATCGAATATGCGCAAACCTATTTCAATAAAGCGAAATAGAGCAAAGAGTATTTCATAAATTAATAGAACCTTTACGGCTGACGATACGCATTAGCGATGTCAGCCTTTTTGTCGTTCATCCTGAATCAGATCGAATTTAGAATGCGATATGTATCATCGTCGAAATACGCAGAAATATAATAAAGCTGAAGATGTTTTGATCCTGAATTGTCAGGATTATAAATATTTTGGATGTTGCACTGCCGATACTGGCTTTAATGGACTTGGGAATCTTATCGCACCAAATCTCCTATATCCCCGGCTGGCTACTCTTGGCAGCTGGAATCTGTGGAATCTATCTGGCCTCAGCCATTGTGGTCAATGATTCGTTTGGTCGAACACTTTATCCGAACCCGGGACCCTTAGTTAAAGATAAGGACGGTTCGATGCTGGGGAAGATATACACCGAAAAATATTCCACTACTAAACCGGCGCTGAAACGTGACGGTGCGGATGCTTAACCGAAATAAGGCTCCCGAGGAACTCGCTATGAGATTCTCGGGAGTTTTTTGCATCGCTTCGTGTTTATATTCTCAAGAAATTCGATAACACGTTTGATCAATATGAATTGAATAGAAGTAGGTTCATATAGAAATGGTATTTGTAAATATAGATAGTTGGAGTAGGCTATATGACTTTCTTTTCCCAATTGTACCTATAAGAAGATGATGGTAAGTGTGGTTCGGAAAGTTGAAGATGAAGGAGTGTTGCCCCTGATCCTTGTTTACTTAATCACAGGAGTCATGGTGGCGGAAAACTGATGCTTAACTGTAAGGAACGCCACAAGGCAGTCTGCCAGTGCGATCTTGGCAAACATTCTACTGAACGAATTGGACAAAGAACTGACCGAACGAGGCCTGCGATTCGTAAGCTACACGGACGACTGTAATATCTGTGTGGGGAGTAAGCGAGCAGGAAGCATCTTCAAAAACTGGACCAAGGGATTCGAAGGAGACTCTGAATGTGTCAATGAAAGCAATGGGAACGAGAACGCACACGAATCCTTGAACTCCGGGCACTTGTGGTGCCAGAGTGGGCATGTTTCGCCATGGCTAACACGCGTTGAAGCGTATGATAAATGTCCCGGAACACGAATAATGCCCTTTCACTTCCTATAGGGAAGTAAAAGGACTGAAAAGTTCGCTTTCACGTTATCTAGAACTTTGTTCACCTTTTGGAACAAGAACTTGTACTATCGATCAGACAAATAGATGTTAGTGTTTATCTGAATAATAATTTAATTTGACTTTGAAAAGAATGAATTAAATACTTCAATCAAATCGTCCTCTGCTTGAAGCCCGAGTTTTTTTTGCTCTTCAGTTGTATATTTTAGTTCCTCATCATTTTCAGGTTTCATTACCTCTGACGTATCCATAAAAGGATGGAATGCCTTCTCGTAAGAGAATACCTGAGTCGGTACGCCTGCCTTATTCAAAACGTCTATATATGGCTTAGCAGTATTAGAAATCTCATCTTGACCGGCTAAGACAAAAGCAGTTGAGGCAAGAGGCACTTGTGAATCACTCTTGATCCCTTCCTCAATCAAATTTGGCGTAAGTATTGGAATAACATCAATTAGGTATGGAACTACTAGGACTTGTCCTGCCAATTTAAAATTTTCTGATTGCAGTAATAGGGAGGCATTTGCTACATGATAACTACCCGCACTAAAACCCATAGTCGCAAATTTACTGGAATCAATATTGTACTCATCCTCATGCTCAGCAAAATAATAGATGGTGTCTCTAATTTCTTCAGCAGGATAAGGAATAAATTTTTCATCCAGTTTTTTATAGTTAATCGAGACAATCATCGCCTGCCACTTTTCCATAACTCTAACATTAAATGAATCTAGCATGTCTGCTGCCCCACCAAAAAATCCTCCACCATGCACCATGAATATAACAGGTAATTTTTTATCTTCACTACCCTTTGGACGATATAGAATGGTTTCTACATCATCAGCTCCATCTCGTGGTACAGTAAATCGTGTTCCCAACAACTCATCATCAGACTTTACCCACTGGGCTCTATCTTCAGCCGCATCTCCCGCAACTAACCGAGCAAGTTGTACAGGATTTGTTACAAAAAAGATGGCTGTTCCAGCGACCAGGAGTATAAAAACCCCAAAACCAATGCCTAGTCTTTTCAACCATTTTCTATTTTTTTTATCTTCCTTCTTCATCAGTACAGTACTCCTTTTTGTCTATTTGATAAATACATGTTGCACATATATCATTGATCGTAGTGTATGGTTTTGATTAGGTCAATTACTATAGAAAAAATGAAACAGAAAGGCAATTGTGTAACATGAAAAATAAGGATAAGGCTAGTTATGTAAAAGAAGAAATTGCACGAGCATTTTTTCAATTGTTTGAGGAAAAAGATTTTTCGGAAATATCTATCAAAGAAATCACCCTAAAAGCTCAAGTTAGTCGGGTCTCATTTTACCGAAATTTCACAAGCAAAGAAGATATCTTGCGATATTATATCCAGCAAAAAATGAGTAATTGGAGGCACACAACCGATTTAGTAAAGGCACCTAATTTTAAATTAGTTATTGCCGACCTTTTCGAACATTATAAGCAACATAGTGAATTTTATCTTCTTCTTTATAAAAGAGGTTTTTCATATTTAATTTTAGAAGATATTCAGGCCGTTTGGGGGGCAAGAGAGAACCAAACTAATAAGAATGCTTACGTCTACGCATATCTCACTTATGGTTTATTTGGTTGGATAAATGAGTGGTTTGCAAGAGGAATGCAAGAATCCACAGAAGGTATTCTAAGGCTCTTTGAGGAAAAAGACGAAAAATAATTTACATTTAATATCTTCAGATCATAAAGATATTTATGAAACGGTTAAAAGAAGGAGCAAGCACCTGCACCTATTCGTTTTAACTGATGACATTTCACATTCTGGTTAAACTATAAGAATAAATTTGTATATTAATTCGACCTTGTACCAAAAATAAAATGCGAGCTTCTGATCATCTTTCAGAGCTCGCATTTTATTTTATGAAAAGTGATTTAAATATAATTTTCCTGCACCAATACTACCTAATGAAGATGAAACTTTTTAACTTTGCACTTCGGTTCTAGCAAATCGTTACGTTACAGGTTAATACACGTTTAAAGACACACCAGCATTTTTGCCAAGCTCTTAGTGAATTCTGGGTTCCAAGTAACGTGTTCGGAATTCCTTGTCGGGCAGAATGGAGCGGGGTAACCACGATTCTCAAGATGATTTGCGGTTTGGTAACTCCAACTAGGGGAGAGTACTCGATTTACGGCAAGGTTGGCTCAAGTCAGCTGCTTCCATGAAGCCGCGAATAGGTACGCCCGATCGTTTAAACAGCAACTTTTGAATGAGGCAATTGCCAATCCTGAATAATCTTGGATTCAGAAAGGCATTGCATCTTACTTAGGAAAAAACACACTTATGAGCTGTGAATCAATTGCACTATTTTACATCAGTTTATTTTCAGTTTAGTTTCTACTAATAGTATATGAAAGAACGAAGATACGGAGTCAAAATATCACTTATTTAGTCACCTTAAAAAAATTAAAAGGGTTAGGAGGATTGTCTAATTGAAGAGGTTGCTGGCATTTATTCAGGAACAAAATCAAAAGTGATTGAATCGGTAGTTAATGAACAACAAACTAAAGTGTTTTCGTCAATTTACAAAATGAGAGAGGTTATTATATGAGTAAAAATAATGGGATTTCAGAACAGGCTTCAGAAAAAAGAGTTTTTTCAAGCGCTACAGAGTTGCTATCCTTATCGCGTCTATTGCAATCGCAGGCATCGGTGTATTAGCGTATGATTGGTTTAATACCGCAGGTGGAACGAAAGTGAGTAAGTTTGGCGTCATGAAAATAAAGCAAAACGCTATTACGATCAGAAAAGAAGCGAATGCAAAGGATACTTTAGGCAAGAGAATCGTCATTGAACGAGATGGAAAGAACCCTGTAGAGGCCATCTGGTATGAACCAGAAGGACGCACGGAAGATCTTCCGGTGTTTGTCTATGCGCATGGTGGTGCATGGATCAGTCTGGACGCCATCGATGTGGATGAATATATGAAAAAGGTCGCAGACTCAGTTAACTGCGTCGTTGTCAATATTAACTACAAACTGCTTCAAACAGAGCCATTCCCTTATCAACAAGAAGAAATGGTTGATACGATAAAATGGCTGCAGGAAAATGCAGAATCTTTGAAAGTTCAACCTGAGAATGTTGTCATTAGCGGGGGAAGTGCTGGGGGACATATTACTGCTGGTACTGCGCTGCTCCTTTCAAGAGAAAACATTAAAATTGCTGCGCAACTCCTGGAAATGCCCTTTCTTGACTTTGCTGGGCCCGAAGAAGACGATTTAGGAATGTTTACTGGCTTAATTGGACAGCTCCATAAAACCTTCTCTCCTGATATACCAGCTGATGACCCAATTTTATCTCCCCCATGCTTCAGCGGAAGAACTGAAGAAGCTTCCCCCTGCTTATTTTATCCTTGGGAAGCAAGACCCGCTTCATTTGCAGGGGGAACGATATGCACAGATCTTGGAGAAAGTGGGCATTTATACGAATATTAAATACTTCGATACTAAACATGGGTATACGGTCGACAAGACGGATGAAAACGGCAAGACTGTTAGTGTAGTTGATATCGAAAATACCGAAGCGGGTGAACAATATAAAATTGAGTTGCTCCAAAATATATTTAATAAATGACTAATTAACCAAACAATGTGGTCGATGATTCGTTTGGACGAACACTATATCCGAACCCGGGACCCCTAATTAAAGATAGGAATGGTTCGACTTAGATGTACACCTAAATTATTCCATAACTAAAAGAAAATGATTTAATAACAGCTTTCAAGCCGGCGCTATAAGGTGACGGTGTTAACCAAAGTAAGGCTCCCGAGGAACTCGCTTTGAGTTTATTGGGAGTTTTTTCACATCACTTCGTGTTTATATTGACAAGAAATTAGATAACACAAATGAATATAAATTAAAAGAGTTGCAGCTAGCACTATCTGAATGGTTGTTTGGAATGAGATATCGAATGTTGCTTATCCGTTATTTCATGGCTGATAATATATTTCTATAATGAAAGCGTAATTAAAAATGGGTAGCTGCTGTTCTTTCTGTTGGGATGCTCAAAACTGCTAAAGAATCCTCGCGTGTAAAGGGAACATTACATGGTCCGGTAGCGTCCACCTTGTCGTCCAGAAATAAGCTACTGCTTAAAAACAAGCATTCTTTGTGATAGGTCATTAGAAGAGCGAAGAGGCTCTTAAAATTAGATTGAAAAAGCGAGAGGGGGCATAGACATGTTAATTGAACACGAAGCAAGAGGGAAACTGGAATCCCTGATAATTAAAAATGGAGAAATTACAAAATTCGAATTTGTGCAAGCTGGTGTGCCGGATTTCGGTCTTAACTTGCCGTTGCAACCACTTCCAGAGTACTGTCGCGTTTGCGTTCGATTGAACCCGGAAGGCGAATCGAATATTTTGATCGAAGTATGGATGCCACTCACCGATTGGAACAGTAACTTCCTGGGGACTGGAAACGGGGGCCACGCAGGTACCATAGACCGATTTTCTTTGATTAATGGAATCCGTCGCGGATATGCTACAGCCAATACAGATATGGGGACCTCCCCGGACCCGGATACGCTTATAGGTAAGCCGGAAAGATGGGTTGATTTCGGTTATCGGGCAACGCACCTTATGACAGTCGTTGCAAAGGAAATTATTAAAGCGTTTTATGGTAGAGCGCCTAAATTTTCTTATTTTACAGGAGGCTCCACTGGTGGTCAGCAAGGCCTTATGGAGGCACAACGGTATCCGGAAGATTACAATGGGATTCTGGCAACGGCACCAGCCAATAATCGTACGCATTTACACATTGCTTTCATATGGAATTGGCTGGCCTTAACCCAGGATCCGGATGCCGGGTTTGACGAACAACAGGCTGCAACCGTTACGGAGCAGATCCTTGCGCATTACGGCGCCGAAGGCGGATGCATCCCTGGAGACCATTTTATGGCACAGCCAGATCAGATAACCGTTAATACGAATATTTTTAAAGACGGTAAACTGTTGAATGATACACAGATCCGTGCATTGGAAATCATCTATAACGGTCCTGTAAACCCAGTAACAGGAGAACGGATTTTTGCTCCGGTTAATGTACATGGCAGCGAGCGTTTTCCTTTGGGGCTTTCCGCTCAAAGCAATAAGGATGAGTTTGCTAAAGGTTTTCTTTATCTATTCCGCTGGATTTTCGGCAAAGACTTTGACTTCACGAAGTTTGATTTTAATCATGATGTAGATTTCGTTGACGAACAGTTGGCCCCGATTCTTAATGCAAATAGCACAGAATTGCAGGATTTTAAGAACGCCGGCGGAAAAATCATCATGCTGCACGGCACGGCCGACCCGATTATTCCGTACACGGACTCCCTACAATACTATGAGCGGGTGATCGAAGCACAGAACGGTCTAGAGAATACGCAATCGTTCTTTCGGTATTTCATCATCCCGGGGCTTGCTCATGTCTTCGATGGTCCAGGCGTTCAGGACATTGGAATCGGATTCCGGGCAACGCCCAAGGATAGAGAGCATGACGCGCTTACCGCACTTTCCTTATGGGTAGAAGAGGGGATTGCTCCAGAACGGCTACTTCCTGTTGCCTTTAAAAATAGCTCTTTGCTGAATGGTTTTTTATTAGACGAATACGAATATGAAAGGCCTGTATACGCCTATCCGAACCAAGCGGTATATGAATCGGGAGATCCGAATAATCCGGAAAATTATAGGAAAGAGAAACGGATCTTTGGGGATTTTCCAAAACCTGCTCCCGAGTACCTGGCTTGATGGTACAACTCAGTTAAATGAGATAATTTATCATACAGGCAAAGATACTAGCTTTGCTGACGCGAAGTACAATGGCGTCAGCTTTTTTTATAATTGTGTACCGACAACTTAATAACGAGATATGTATGTTTATATTCCTCTATATCAACCGCTAAATACCCGGACCTATAATTATATTGTGACCGATGAAAATGAGGGGAGCAGTAGGATGGTTTACGAAAAAAGTGAAAGATATAAAATGTTAGGAAATAAGAACTTCATCCAAAGTGCTGGATTAGGATTGGGAGAGTTGCTTCTATGAAATATGGAGAAAAAGGGTGGTCACTGGTTAAGGAAGCTAATCCGGTTGTAGAGATTAATACCGGGAAAATCAAAGGGTTTAATCGGAATGGGAATGGTGTTTTTTTAGGGATTCCCTATGGTGACAACTGCGATGGAGAATACCGCTTCAAAGAGCCCCGTCCCGCTCTTCAATGGGACGGTATATGGGATTGCACGCGTTACGGTCCTATTGCAATGCAAGAGCAGGGGTCACTTGAAGGAGTACCGGAACCAGTGAGAAAAATACTGCTGGATTATGGGAATCATTTTACCGGAGGTATTCCATTTGACAAGAGTAAAGAATATTGCGATGAGAATTGCTTAGTACTGAACGTGGTAACTCCTGGAGTTGATGAGAAAAAACGGCCGGTCATGGTTTATATTCATGGCGGTGGTTATACATCCGGCTCGGGTGCAGTAACCGCAGCCATTTGTGATTCGTTGGTGGATGAAGAAGACGTAGTGATTGTGACCGTTAATCATAGATTAAATATTTTTGGCGGACTGTATCTTGGAGAGTTTGATGAGGCATACGCTAATTCTGGACTTGTAGGGCAGTTAGACCTGGTTATGGCTCTGCAGTGGGTCAAGAACAATGTTCAAAAGTTTGGCGGTGATCCAGCTAATGTTACTTTAATTGGTGAATCCGGCGGCGGAATAAAAATCGGACACCTGATGGCGATGCCTGCTGCAAAAGGCCTGTTTTCAAAAGCAATTAATATTAGCGGATCCATTCCGATCGGAGCCAAAACAAAAGAACAAGGGACGGCAGAAACCTTGAAAGTTTTGGAACAATTGGGGATTGCAAAAGAGGACTGGAGAAAGCTTCTGGAATTACCTGCAGAAACGATAACGGATAGTCTTCGAGGGTTAAGGTTGATACAGGAAGACACTACTCCTTTTTATCCAACACCGGATGGGGTACATATTCCATTTAATGTTGAACGTGAGTATAAAGCCTATGCTGTTTCAGCAGAGGTGCCGCTTCTGGTAGGTGCTTCAGAGGAAGAACTGCATATGGACTTATTAAAGAATCCGAAGATGACTTGGGAAGATGCAAGAACAGAACTGCTTAATCAAGAATTTGCGGAGGTGCAATCCTTAAAAGGCCTGTCAGAAAGTAATGTAGACACGCTAATCCAGACCTTCCGGAATGCGTGCAACGACCAAAAACGTCCATGGCAGATTTTAGTGCAAATTGTTTCCATGCGTCATTTTCTAGGAGGGGGAGCCTATAAATCGGCCATTGCAAAAGCAGGGCAAAAGACTGCGCCGGTATGGCATTATATGACGACCTATGATACTCCGATACCTGGCATGGAAGGTTTGGCTTGTGCGTGGCATACAGCTGAATTACCATTGATTTTTCGTGCTGTTTATCATGAAGAAGCTGAGAAGCTTTCACGGCTCTTGGCGCATTCCTTTGCTTCTTTTGTCCGGACCGGTTCTCCGGAAACGGATGAGCTGGATTGGCCTGAATTCACCGTGGAAGATAAGAAAACAATGTTATTTGACGAGAAATGTACCTGGAAATATGATCCCTTTAAAACTATTCACGATATTCTGGCACTCTTTTAAGTAGACAATATTATTTAGGGAGGATAGTTATGAGGAAATATGATGAATCGGATCTTAAACACTTGCAGGATAATTATGAAACTGTTGAGTTAAACGGAGTTACTATCCAGGTCAAAAAGATTCCCGGCGAAGAGCGGGAGGGTTATATGGATCCATGGGTAATTGAAACCATTAATCCGGCAGCACTTACCCGGGCTGATGGAGCTATTACAGAGAACACAAACGCAACACTGGATGCAATGATGAGCCAAATGAGTCCAGAGCAATTTTTGGTTGCCCTTCGTAATGTGATGGAAGGTTCGGCTTCTGATTCTACTTTCAAGGAAGAGTTATTTGAACGCGATATCGACGTACAACTGGAGGAGCTGATGCTTCACGGAAACCGGGTAGGACTCTGGCGTTACAATGTACCTGGTGATGAAAGCGGATTGCGCCCCTCCTTCATTCATATTCACGGCGGAGGCTGGTTTGCGGGCCATCCCAGAGGGAACGATAATTTCTTGAGATACATTGCCGAAAAAGCGGATGCAGTAGTATTTGATATTGATTATTCCCTGTCACCGGAGTTCCAGTATCCAAATGGCCTGAATGATTGCTATAACGTCTTGAAGCACATTCACGAACATTCAGAAGTTTATGGTGTTGATAAGAACAGGATCGCTGTAGGAGGCGGAAGTGCGGGCGGCAATTATACCACTGCACTCGCGCTCCGGGCCCGGGACGAAGGTCTTCCCTTGATTGCATTGCAAATTCCGATGGTTCCTGCAGTTCTTTTAGCAAAGGATGGAACCGCCGCTGGCTATACATGGGATCCGTCTCAATTTACTGTTGCACCTGAGACACAAAGGTTCGTCCCTGAGATTAAGGACCCCCAACATGATCCGCATATGGATATCATGATAGCTGGTTATCTGGGAGATGCCGATCCATCAGATCCGTATGCGTCACCCATGCTGGCAGGAAATTTTACGGGCCTGCCGCCGGCTCTGATCATCACCAGCGAATTTGACGCACTTCGCCTTCAAGGTGAATTTTATGGCAGCCAGCTGGCCAAGGCGAATGTTCCTGTGCGGATTATCCGTTATAAAGGTCAGACCCATAGCAGTGTTGGCAACAGTACATTCGGCATTGTTCCACAGAGTGAGGATTGCGCCGTCGAAATCGTCAAAGCGATTCGCGAGCTTTGATTCAAAATGCATGTTTGGATTCCATTATTGGAAAGTATTTGTATGGATGGGAGCGTTATCAGGAAAAGTGAGAGTGTAGTTAGAGCGGAATGACTAACTCTATTTTAGAGCCAATTATGAACACGCTTTTTTGTATTGGAGAATAACTTTAAAGGAGCGAAGCTTATGTTGGATAATAATATTGAAGCATATAAAAAGTATCTGCAAGAGCATCAGTTACCAGTATTGGAGGGTGTACCAGATCCAGGAAAGTGGTATAGAGTCCCGGTTCCAGGAGCTACTTGTGCAGGAGGATCTCCTTACTGGGGATATCTGAGAAAAGGAACAGAGTCAGGCCTCATTGTGTTCTTCCTAGGTGGAGGCGTATCACTTAATGCATATACGGCAGCGCGGCCAACACGGCTAAGTGTACCGGGTGAGAATTTTTATTTTGACGAGAATTCATTACCGTTTAACGATGCGGCATTTGACCGGGGAATATTTGATGATGCGCCGGAGAATCCTTTCCGGAACTGGAGCTGCATCTTTGTCAGCTATGCTACAGGTGATTTTCATGTGGGAAATGGCGATTATCACTATACAGCACCGGACGGATCTCCAGCTGTGCTGCATCATCATGGCTACACCAATTACAGCGGGCTTATGGAGCAAGCAGTAAAGCATCTTTCAACACCAGCAAAACTGCTAATTACCGGCACAAGCGGGGGCGCCTTCGGTGCTTCAGCTCTGGCCTCAGACGTCATGAGTTATTTTCCTAATTGCCGTGATGTAACTGTCTGCCCTGACAGTGCTTTGCTTCTTTATGACCAATGGAATACAATAGCCCAAAATGTCTGGCAGTCGAACGAAAAAATTTGGAAGCAGCTTCAGGGTCCAAATATTACTCTTGATTGGCTGCGCGCCCTCTATGCCGAGAAGGGGGATGGTGTACGGTATCTATATGTTAATTCCATTAGAGATAGTGCTTTCGCAATGTATCAACACTATATTGATCGTGGCACTATGGAAATTACGAGGGAACACTGCCTGAAATTCCAGAAGGATCTCAAAGAGATGGTTGATACGCTGAAGAATGAGATCCCCGGCATTAGTTTTTTTCTGTTCGAGAACCCGACTGAGAATTTACAACCAGAGTTAATGGGGACAATGCATACGCTGATCCACGATCCCGAATTTTCCCGTCCAGTCAAAGGCGGCATCAGCCTGCGGGATTGGCTGTGGAGTGCCGTGAATGATACGGTTTCCGATGTAGGTATGGAACTTCTTGACGCATAAATAATTTTTACGCCACCATACTTTTTAATAAAAGGAGAATGACGTTATTGGAATTATACCCCTATGAATTGGAGCACATCGATACCTTACGGAATCATGCATCAGAATGTATGGTTCTGTTGAAGACAAATGGCGATTTCCCACTTAGAAATACTGGTGAGATCGCCCTGTACGGCAGTGGCTCGCGCCAGACGATCAAAGGCGGTACCGGATCAGGTGACGTGAATTCTAGGTTCTATGTCACAGTGGAGCAAGGCTTGGAGAATGCTGGTTTTACTATAACCACCAAGGACTGGATTGATCGTTATGATCGTGTGCAGAAGCAGGCTCATCAGGAGTTTGTTGCTGGCATCAAGTCCAAGGCTCAGGCCACCGGCGTTCCAGCGATTATGCTGGGCATGGGCGCGGTGATGCCGGAACCGGAATACGAACTGCCGTTTGAGGGAGCGGGCGATACGGCGATTTACGTGCTTTCGCGCATTTCAGGGGAAGGATCGGATCGCAATGCTGTAGACGGTGATTTGAAGCTGACCCAGACTGAGATTCGTGACATTTTAAATCTTGCAAAAACCTACAGTCACTTTATGCTGGTGCTAAATGTGGGCGGTGTGGTCGACCTGACACCGGTGTTAGAGGTGCCCAATATCCTGATTTTGTCCCAGTTGGGCGTGGTTACCGGCGATGCGCTCGCGGATGTGCTTCTCGGCCAAAGCTATCCCTCCGGCAAGCTGACTGCAACCTGGTCTGCCTGGGATGATTATTCCCAGATTGGAGATTTCGGCCAAGAGGACGATACCCGCTACCGCGAGGGCGTATATGTCGGCTACCGCTATTTTGACAGCGCAGCCAAAACACCGCTTTTCCCCTTTGGTTACGGTCTGGGCTATACGCAATTCCGTATTGTTGAGTCAGTTGTCTCATTGGACGGCAGCCATGTCAATGTGACCGTAACTGTTAAAAACATGGGTTCTACTTCTGGTAAGGAGGTAGTTCAACTGTACGTCTCGGTTCCTTCAGGCAAACTGGACCAGCCATTCCAGACGCTCGCGGCCTTTGCCAAGACCGAAGAGCTGGCTGCAGCGCAGTCTCAGCAGGTTACCTTGAGCTTTGCAATGGAAGAGTTGTCCTCATTCGACACAGAGCGGGCGGTTGATGTGCTGGAAGCGGGTGATTATCTGCTGCGTGTAGGAAACAGCAGCCGGGACACCCGTATTTGCGGCATCATTCGGATGGACCAAGAGTTAATTATACGGCAGCTGTCCCACGCAGGCGGCACGCCGGATTTCGACGACTGGAAGCCGGAAGCGCAGCAATGGACTTATGCCGGGGAAGCCGATGAAAGAGCCAATGCTCCGGTATTGGTTCTTAGTGCAAATGCTTTTGCCGCAGTGTTGAAGCCTGTTGTGCCGGAAATCGACTCTGCTGTACGGGATCTGGTCGAAGGCTTATCAGACAGTGAATTGGCCTGGCTCTGTGTAGGGCATTATCGCTCCGGCAACGAGAGCGGCAGTGTCATCGGCAATGCAGCCTTTGCGGTAGCAGGTGCGGCTGGGGAGACCACCACGCGGCTGAAAGAAAAGGGCGTTCCTTCTCTTGTCATGTCAGATGGTCCGGCCGGTCTGCGGCTCAGCCGTCAGTACGGTGTGGATGAATCGGGCGTTTATGCCGTAGGAGATTCAATTCCGTCGGCACTTCTTGATTATATGGATGATACGGTGATGGAGGCTCTCGGATTGCAAAAATCGGGCGAAGCGGAGCGTAGTGGCAGGATTTTCGACCAGTATTGTACCGCATTGCCTATCGGTACGGCTCTAGCTCAAAGCTGGAATCTGGATTTCTGCCGAGCCTGCGGTGATATCGTAGGTGATGAGATGAAGCGCTTTGGTGTGCATCTGTGGCTTGCTCCGGCATTTAACATACACCGTAGTCCACTATGCGGCCGGAATTATGAATATTTCTCCGAAGACCCGCTTATCAGTGGCAGAGTGGCTGCAGCCATTACGCTGGGTGTGCAGCGTCATCCCGGCTGTGGTGTAACAATTAAGCACTACGTAGCTAACAATCAGGAAACTAACCGTTTCCGCTCCAACAGTGTCGTTAGCGAGCGAGCTCTGCGGGACATCTATATGCGCGGGTTCAAAATCTGCATCGAAGAATCACAGCCCCACACCTTAATGACCTCCTACAATTTACTCAACGGGGTTCACACCTCTGAGCGTAAAGACATTATCGACGGTGTTTTACGCGAGGAATGGGGCTTTGACGGGATAGTGATTTCGGACTGGGTCGTTGGCGGTGTTCAACATGGGGTTAAAAAGTATCCTTACGCTACGGCAGCAAAGAGCATTAAGGCTGGCAACGATGTGATGATGCCCGGCGGCGAAATGGATTACACGGATGTGTTGACGGCCCTTGCTGGCACCAATAAAGCTGTCATGCTGACACGTAAGGAAGTTCAGGATTGTGCCTCACGCATTATCCGTATAGCGCTCCGATTGACGGAAGCCCAAACAGAGCCATCTATCATTAATGGAATGGGAGTCTGAATGATATGAAAGTACATGAATTGATTTTGAATGAAACACGAAATGTTAAGTTTTCGGCTTGGATTCAAGATGTAGGCGGCGAATTTGGCAAGTTGGAGAAGCGCCCAGCCATTCTGATTCTGCCTGGCGGTGGATATAGCTTCTGCTCTGACCGGGAAGCAGAGGTTGTCGCTGCTCCTTATATGAAGGCCGGATTTCAAGCCTTCATTCTTCGTTATTCTACGGGAGAGCACAAGGATTGGCCCAATCCACTTAATGATTACGAGCAGGCTATGGAGCTGATCCTTAGCAAGGCGGATGAATGGCATGTGCAGACGGACAAGATCGCGGTTCTCGGATTTTCGGCTGGCGGACATCTGGCCGCTTGTGCAGCCACTAAAGGCAAGCACCGGCCTAATGCGGCGATCCTCGGTTACGCGGCTCTATCACAAGAAACAGCAGATATGTGCCAGCCGGGAATGCCTTCGCCGATTAATGATGTCGACAAAGATACCTGTCCCTTTTTCCTGTTCGCCACTCGGGATGACAGTATTGTGCCAGTGCAGGATACGGTAGACTTTGAAAAGGCGCTGCTTGACAATGGAATTATGTTTGAGTCTCATATCTATGCCTATGGTATGCATGGATTTAGCACCGGTGAAAGCTACTTGAATCCTAATAAAAATTGCAATCGTGTCTCGCATTGGGTACAGGACAGCATCGAATGGCTGAAAGATGTGTTCGGCACACTGCAGGCGGACGGCCTCGGTGCCCCTGCTTGTTCTGGTAAAGTTAGCGGAGACTGGGATGAGATGTTGTCTGCAGACTGCACCATGGCCCATTTGCGGAAGCAGCCGGTTGAAGTGCAGCAGCTGCTGACCGAGGTCATTGCGGTTCTGGACGCGATTGTAGCGCAGAAAACGGGAAAAGGGTTGAATATGACCCCGTTTTTCAAGAATATCAAGCTTAGGGATTTGATGACAATGATCGGCCAGCCGGAAAGTGCCATTGAACAGATAGATGCAGCGCTCCAGCAGCGCTCCAACGTGCGCTGATCTGCTGCAAACAGAAAGAATTTTATATTAGCCCAAAAGGAGCGCTGGTGCATGTTTGGACATATTGAAAAACTTCTTTTAAAGCATCAGTTACCGGTGTTAAAGTGAGAGCCGGAGGCAGGACAATGGTACGGGCTTCCGGTTCCTGGAGCAATTAGTGCAGAAGGCTTGCCTTACTTGGGCGTCTGTACTGGCTGCGATCCCTATATGCCTAAAGGGAAACGATGCCCGTTATCTTTATGTGTGCTCCATCAGGGATGGTACGTTAGCCATGTATCAACAACATTAAATTGATCAAGGTTCGTTGGAGCTGACTCGGGAGCAGAGTCTGCTATTTGAGAGGGATCTTAAGGAAATGGTCGATGCGATGGAAACCCAGATCCCCAGTATGGGCATCTACCTACTAGACACCCCAGATGCTGGTTCTGATCCGGATTTTCTGGCTACATAGCATACGTTTATTCTAGCCCCTAGGTTTTCCTAACCGGCAAAGAATAGCGTCAGCCACCAGAAGTGGATGTGGGGTTGCAGTGAATGGGAATGCTGCAAATCCATTACTCACGGCTTCGCATCAGGAACTTCACAATAAAGTTATGTATTCAAACAAGCAATGCCTCTTTCGAGGTGTTGTTTTTCATATCCATTCCAATTAAGCTAACAGCTCCATTAACAGATAATGATGTATATAGAACGCGTTTAAGAAACTGTCAAAGTCACTCCAATCGCCAAATCGGGTAAAGAATAGTAATAATTTACCCGAAGGCGGTGATGAACATGAGATACTAAGAAATCGAGCGGTTGAATGCAGTGATGAAACAAACCTCGGACAAACGACTCTATGAAAGGTACCTGGCCGTCCATCTTCGTCTGGAAGGACATACGTTTGAAGAGATCGGTAATCTGCTCAGTCGCGCGTCAAACCATCGGCCTCTGAACGCTCGTTGCGACAAGAAGGCAACCATGCTTAAGACCATTTGCCAAGGTAATGAGCGGCTCATATATATGTTGCAGAACTTAAAATGCGATACGAATGTTTGAATTCCTTTATATCATCGAATAATTGGGGGGACCTATAATTAAATAGATAAGCGCACAGGAGAGCGGTCATGATGCACTTTTAAATTACATGATTAACTTACTTGTGCGAAGAAAATGACTGTGTGATCCGGCGACAGCCGGATGCTCCATGACTAAGAAAAGAGGGAATTTTATGCCAATCGACGGAACATTTGAATTACTTGCTGGACTGCATGACGACAACCAGGCAGCTATGTCTTTTCTCCAGAAGCCTGTCTACAATCTTGACGAAATGGATCGCCGGGAGTCTATGATCTCCTTGGTCTATTCTGGCTGTTTCTGTATCAAGTCTTCCAAGCACATCGATCCCCAGCAACCCGGCATGGTTTATATCGACGGCAAGGCCACTGAAGCTCCATTGATCGAAAAGCCCACGGCGATGTTCGGGCAGTTGGTCGGTATCATTGTCCGGAAATACCTGCTTGAATACAACAAGGAACATGAAGTCCGCTATGCTGGTGCTTATGACACCGATGGTATAGAGATTTCGGAATTCATCTTCAAGCTTAAGACCCTGCCCCGGATCGAGCCCGGTGTCAAATACCCGGAGCATGACGCCATCGTGCTGCAGGCAGCCCGTGAAGGCGCAGTTTTGTTGAAGAACAATAATACGCTTCCCCTGTCATCAGGTAGCTGTGTGAACGTCTTCGGCGCTGCCGCAGTGGTCTTCCGGCTGGGCTGTCTGGGTGCTGGTAAAATTAATCCCCGTTACGGTATCCGGGTGAAGGAAGGTATTGAGAAGTACTCCTCCTTGAAGCTCAACCAGGAGCTGTATGATTTCTATACCGAAGAGAGGGATGTCTTTCCACCGGGGGATATGGTTACTCGAGCCAAGGACCTCAGTGGAACCGCTGTTGTTTTCATCACCCGCGGTAGCAGTGAAGCCCATGATGTTCCTATGGATAAGGGCGGTTATTACCTGACCGATCAAGAACGGGAGCTGATTCGAAAAGTCACTGCTACCTTTGGGAAAACGGTTGCAATTTTGAATGTGGCTCATCCCATTGAAACAAAATGGATTGAGGAATACGATGTAGACGCCGTCCTGCTGACTGGACTTTCCGGCATGGCTGGCGGCCGTGCCTTGGCCGAAATTCTCGATGGAACAGTCAATCCCTCCGGCAAGCTGCCTAACACCTGGGCCTACGACTACCACGATTATCCGAGTGCTCCGAACTTCCTGACCAAAGATCAGATCGCAAAGAAATCCGTAGGAGCCCCAATTCAATACGCCACCACGGTGTATGAAGAAGGGTTGTATGTCGGGTACCGCTACTTCGATACCTTCCAAAAACCCGCTGCCTACCTGTTCGGTCATGGTCTCAGTTATACGACTTTTGATACCAAACTGAAGTCAGCCGCCAAAACGGATGCCTGCGGTACGCAGATGGACATTGAAGTTACAAATACCGGCACCAGAGCAGGCAAGGAAGTCGTTATGCTTTATGCCCACTTTGAAGGCGGAGAACTGGAGCAACCGGACAAGCGTTTGGTGGCCTTCGCCAAGACTAAGGAATTGCTCCCTGGCGAGGCTCAGATTCTCTGCCTAGAGGTCAGTGAGAAGCGACTGAAATCCTACAGCGAAGCTGAGGCAGCGTGGATCATCGAACCGGGAAGAATAAGTTTTCTTCTTGGCGGAGCCCCCAATAGGACAACGCTGGTCTGGTCAGTGGACGTTGCAGACAAGATCATAGTATCCCAGGTCAAGAACAGAATAGCACCTCCCTTCCCAATCAAGGAGCTGTCCGCCAAAAACTCTAACGGGACCTATCCTCAAGGCGAAATGACCAAAGTGTATACGGCGGAGGAGAGCGGGGGGAGCTTCCTTTCAAAAATAGCCGTGCCGCTGTTGGTGGCGATGGTGATGTTCCTATCGAGCATACTGTGGAACGTCTGATCCGTTTCCCCGAGCTGGTGAAAGATCCTGTGCTGGTAGAACAGTTTGTGGCCCAGATGACCGACTACGAGTTAGCCCGCTTGAGTATTGGCGGCCAAACCGGCTGGGGCATCGAGGATAACGGCTATGCGGGAACTCTTTTCAATGAAGAAGCCCTGGACAAATATGAGATACCGGACTATTTCTTTGCCGACGGAAACAATGGTCTCAACATGTTCGAGGTCAACATTGGCTTCCCAGTCTCCACTACGGTATGCGCCAGCTTCAACGAGGAGCTATCTTATGCCGAGGGTGCCGCCATTGCCCGGGAAGCCAAAGACATGAATCTGCATTGTCTGCTGGCTCCGGCTCTCAACCTGCAGCGTAATCCACTCTGTGGACGGCATACGGAGTACTTCAGTGAAGATCCGTTCCTCGCCGGTCGTATGGCTGGCCAGGAGAGCCGTGGATTTGAAGAATCCGGTATCTCCAGCTGCATGAAACATTTCTTCGCCAACAACGCCGAGACTATGCGTAACACCAACCACAGCATTATGAGTGAACGTACTGCCAGGGAGTTGTATCTGGCTGCATTTGAAACCGCTTTTGAAGTAAATAAACCGGACACGGTGATGACCGGCTACAACGCGGCAAACGGTGCCTACTGCTCAAATGACGAGGAGCTGCTCCGCGGCATCCTGCGGGAGGAATTTGGCTTTACGGGTTATGTCATGACAGACTGGAACGGCTATGGCGATGAAGGGATGGCAGCCCCACTTGCCGCAGGAGTAAGTTGGTTGGCACCGGGAAGTCCTGATGACACCCTGGTTACGCCAATCGAAGCAGCACTGAAGTCCGGTGATCTATCTCGGGCCCGGGTGCAGAAGAACCTGGTTGATCTAATCAAGGTCGTTCTCAAGTATCGAGAGGCATGACAGATCTGTCGGTATAAAAATTTGCAATATCTGTGTTCTTCAATGATTCTGAGTGAATAGAACCGTTAGGATGCGAGTCTTGAACTTATATATAGTTAAGAAAATTAAGGTCATTTCGTTAAATAATGAGCGGATAGGTTCTCGGGTAGATGAGAACCTATTTTGTGTGCTTGACCGCACAGCGAGTAAGCAGATGAAGATTAGGATTATCCCAGCCAATGATATAAAAGAAGATTGCAATAATGAAGTTTCGAAAAGTTCAAACTCTGGCAGGTCTGGTGGAGGGAATACCTTGCGGAAATCCGACTTACACAGTATTTAAAGGGATCCCTTATGCCCAATTGGAGCAGGTTTATGATCGAAAAGGGCAATGAATTAGCCAAGTAACCAAACTTCCCTGATCACATGGATGGCATGTCCAAACGGACAAAATAGAAAGGCAGTAGATGATCTTGATTGTGATACAATCCAGATCATCTACTGCCTTATCCTTTGGAACTCTATATAGTTTCATCAACTTGACAATGGGAGACTATTCCTCTGGTTGGCTGCTTTTATCCCAGATCAGCTCAGTGCGAATTCCACCTAGCTTACTCTGAGCAATATTTAAGCTCGCTTTGGAGCCTAGCTGAATAAGCATTCGTTGCCGTATGTTCCATAAGGCGCAGCCCATTGTCTCATCCAGCGGTTGTTCAATACGGTGCAGCAGGCTCTGGATCTCTTCCGGCTGCATGCCTCTCCCGTCGTCTTCTACAACCAAAGAGTACCGGTCTCCAACGTCAGTACCGGATATGTGGATAAGCCCGGCACTTTGCTTCTTCTCAATTCCGTGAATTACGCTGTTCTCTACCAACGGTTGAATAAGCAGCTTGGGAACAAGCAAGGACATCATGGATTCCGGAATATTGATTTGCGTATGCAGGCGGTTGATTCGCAAACTCTGGATATTAAGATAATTACGGACAACGCCAATTTCTTTTTCAAGGGTGGTAAGCGGATCGTTAATCCGCGTTGTATACCTGAAATATTCAGCCAGGTTCTGGGTCATGGCATTCACAGCTTCGTCATTTCCCATACGGTTCATATTGTTGATAAAGAACAGGCAATTATATAAAAAATGCGGGTTAATTTGAGCCTGCAGTTGTTTAACCAATGCTTCTCTTGAAATGATTTTTTCTTTGTATACATTTTCAATCAAGTCTTCGATTTGCTGTGCCATATGGTTGAAATTGTGATAAAGAATAGCAAACTCAGCATTGGACGTTCTGCTGATCCGGTGCGAGAAGTCGCCCTTTTGTAGATGACGGACACCTTTCAGCAAGGTGAGAATGGGGACTTGTACTTTCCGGTAGAAAAAAATGACCGTTACCATTCCGGACAAAAATAACAGAACACAGGTGATGTAAAAGAAGACTTGTGTCCTTACAATGGGTTGGAGCGCTTTGTCCAGAGGAACATAATCCACCATGTACCAACCTAATGTTTCCGCTTTCAAAAAACTGACCATATAATCTATATTACCGGCTGTTATTAACTCGGTTCCTTCGTTTTTATCCCGCATCTTTGGTGACATTTTGGAGACCAGTTCCTGGACTTGAGTGGTATGAAAGGAACGGTTTGCTATGATGATGGAATCAGAGTAATAAAAAAAGGGATCATTATTTTCTAACTTGGCCGAGTCTAGCATATTTTCCAAATTAGCCTTAGGAAAGGTTACCCGAACCGTAAACTGATCATATTTCCTGTACATGGAGAATAACTTTTGTGACCTATCCAATATCCATTGCCCTTCTGCCAAGTCAGCTGGTGGGGGTGACTGGTTTTGAGATGAACCTACCCATTTGTTCAGCAGGGTTGAGTAAATGTCAATTTGGACATTCCAGCCCTGTGTAAAGCTTTGCAGTTTCATTTTGTCCGAGAGATCAAGCATAAGCTGATCCTGATCGTAATTATCCATCAGGTCCACAGATTTCAGCAGCCCCATTTTGGAGTCCGCATTTAGAGCAACAGACAGCATGTCAAGCTGCTCAACATTGTAATCTAAGGAATTGACCAAGATACGCAGTCGGTTCAGGTTGTTCGTTTCAATATCCTTTTTCACAGTGCTTAAACTAGTCTCCACGGTGTAAGAATACATCATCAAGACAACTATCGTTGAAAATAAAATAATAATTACCGCGCTGAGAAAGGTTCGATATTGCTTTAACATGACAACAATCCTTTGCAAAGAGGTAACCCCATTATATGAATTTGTGCTTCTAGTGGCAATGCGTATCACTTGGAATATGAACATAACTTTGGAATGCGATATTGATGTTTAAATTCCGCTATCACGCCTGTTTAGAATACGATATGTGATGTTGCGAAAGCGTTATTTAATAACCGTATGCGAATTTTTATAATTAAAGTGAATTCAAAAAACATCATCAGGGGGTTCTACATGAACATGAAAACGAGAGTGCTGACCACAGCACTTACTGCAACGCTGCTAACGACAGGGATACTGGGTTGCAGTAATACTAATAATCAGGGCAGCGGCGAAAATAAAAAGGCGAACACGCAAACAAAAACACTAAATGTCGTGAATGGAAAAATTGAACCGGCAGCGTCGTTTACCACCGTTATGGGAGTAAATCCGGGCTTTAAATATAGAGAAGGAGAATCTGTTACGGACAATGTGTTCACACGCTGGGCCGAGGACAAGTTTGGCGTACAGATTAAAACTTTATGGACAGGCGGCGCTACGGATGGTTCGTATAATACGAAATTGAAACTCATGCTCTCTGCGAACGACGAATTGCCAGATATCGTAATGTCGGGCAGTCCCGCTAACACCAATCTTCTCATCGATTCGGGCAAGTTCATGGAAGTGGAAGAAGTGTTCGAGAAATATGCCTCTCCAACTTGGAAAAGTGCGTTAGCCGATATAAAGGATCCCTGGTTATCGGTCACTCGAGACGGCAAAAAAATGGCGATTCCAGGAACTTCTACAGATTATGGGCAAGCAAACAACGTTTTATGGATCCGTCAGGACTGGCTGGACAAGCTCAAGTTGAAAGCACCTACTACAATTGAAGAGTTGGAGACGGTCATGGATGCCTTCGTCAATCAGGATCCAGACGGTAATGGGCAGAAGGATACGTTTGCCCTGGATTTTGCCATGAAGGATAAGATGACTGGCAGCACCCTTGGAGACGGATCCTGGATCTTTGGACTTTACGGGGCCATGCCGGAAAGATGGTATCCAGGAGAAGACGGCAAGCTTCAAAATGGTTCAATTCTACCGGGGGTCAAGCAGGGCTTAATGAAGATGAAAGAGTGGAAGGATAAAGGGTATTTTGCGAGCGATATTGCGTTACATGACCCCAATACAATTGTCACCGCGGTCACATCCAATAAGGTTGGGATTGTCGCAGCGCCTTCTTTCTTCATCCAATATCCGGGTTCCATGCTGCTCGCGACCAACCCTACGGCGATGTTCAAACCCTATCCGCTGCCTCATGGGGTCAATGGCCCAGCTTTGCACACCTATTTTACGATATCCGGCGGGACCGTGATCAATAAAGATATTTCGGATGAAGCGCTTCAAGCCTACTTTCATTATATGAACTCGATGTATGCTGTCTACGAATCCGATAATCCGCTTGAATATTTCAAAGGATTTCAGGAGGGCTACCAATATGTTGTCAAAGATGGAAAGATTGTAACCGATGAGAAAGAGATTCCCGGTGGAAAGATTAATTCGAACGATTATATTTTTGGAAGCATGCCGGATGTTGCCTCGAAGATGAAGGAAATAACATTAAAAGTGGCAAAGAAAGAAGAACTCACAGAGAAAGATCGTGCCTTTATGCAAGCTCTTGGGATTGCAGACGACACCAATCCATTACAAAGAATCGTGTACGATGCGATGCTTATTTCCATGGATGAAGAATCCTCGCGCGTAAGGGAGCATTACATGGGTCCGCTAACGTCGACCATGTCGGCCCGAAACGAGCTGCTGCAAAAAATGCAGATGGAGACATATTCAAAAATTATTTACGGCGAAGCTGCTGTGGATACGTTTGATCAATTTGTGGAGAAGTGGAAGTCTTCGGGCGGTGATACCATTACAAAAGAAGTCAATGAATGGTACGATTCCGTCAAATAACCTATTATTGATCAGCGGTCTTGATGTGGATTCACGCATCAAGATCGCTCTTTTTTGGAGCCGGCCTCCATAATTATAATATTTAGAATGCGTTATTGGTATTTGCATTGCTTTATATCAAGCCGAAATGCCCATCACTATAATAAAAAATAGATTACAAGAATCAGGTGGGAGGATTTAGACAATGGGCATGAATACTGCTGTACCTGCTGTACCGGCAAAAAAAAAGAAATTCACTAGACAAAAAGGTAGCTGGGGATTATACCTTATGCTCCTGCCCGCTGTGGTACTGACCGCAATCTTTGTCTATGTACCCATGAGCGGCCTGTTAATGGCCTTTCAGGATTATAAGCCCTCTCTGGGGATTTCCAAATCTCCCTGGGTCGGACTAGACCAATTCAAGTTTTTATTTGAATATCCCGACAGCATGCAGGTCATTTGGAACACGCTGGAAATTTCGTTTCTCAAATTAGCCATTGGCATGTTCAGTACCCTTGCGTTTGCGCTGCTGATCAATGAGGTGAAACACAAATTTCTGCGCACCTCGGTTCAAACCTTTGTGTTTCTGCCTCACTTCATTTCCTGGGTGGTGCTCGGCGGTATCTTCATCCAGCTGTTGAATCCGGAATATGGCTTAGTGAACCAGCTGCTGAAAGCCTTGGGTCACGAGCCCGTGTTCTTTCTGGGCAGCAACCACTGGTTTGTGCCAATCGTGCTCTTTACGGATGCATGGAAAGAATTCGGTTACGGGTCCATCATTTATCTGGCGGCCCTGGTGGGCATTAATCCGGCTCTCTATGAAGCTGCTCAGCTTGACGGAGCGAACAAACTGAAACAAATGTTGAATATTACCCTTCCCAGCCTGATCCCCACTATCTGTGTCATGCTGACGATCTCCCTGGGCGGTGTGCTCAATGCAGGCTTTGACCAAATCTTCAACTTGTACAATCCGCTGGTCTATGAGAGCGGCGATATCATTGATACCTTCGTGTTCCGTATCGGTTTGATCGGCGGGAATTTCAGTTTCGGTACAGCGATCGGATTGTTCAAGTCTGTAGTGGGCCTGATCCTGATTCTAGGCGGATACCGGCTCGCCTACAAAGTTGCAGGTTATAAGATTTTCTAAGGAGTGGACCTATGCGTAGAACAGCCAAATTCAGTACATTTCAACTCATCAACAATATCATCATGGTCATGCTGGCCGTGATCTGCATCCTGCCGTTTCTTCATGTTTTGTCTGTATCCTTAAGTTCCAGTGCAGCCGTATCTGCCAATAAAGTAACCTTTTGGCCGATTGGGTTGAATCTGAACTCCTACAGCAGGGCGCTGGAAGATACCCAATTGCTTCGTTCCCTCTGGATTTCGGTGGAACGGACCTTGTTAAGTGTAACGTTGGGGCTGACGGTGACCAGTATGGCAGCTTATGTACTGTCCAAAGGCGGAGGACAGAAAGGGATTGCGGGCTACAAATGGTTTGTCGGATTTTTTATTGTAGCCATGCTTTTCAACGGAGGGATGATTCCGACGTATCTGGTGGTGACCAAAATGGGTCTGTATAACACCATATGGGCGCTGATCCTGCCGACGATGATCAATGTATTTAATATCATCCTGATTATGAATTTTTTCAAGGCATTACCGCAGGAGCTGGAAGAAGCAGCATTTATAGATGGTGCCGGGCACTGGAAAGTGTATCTGAGAGTGATGTTACCCTTGTCGCTGCCGGTCATGGCAACAGTAGGGCTGTTCACGGTGGTAGGAGAATGGAATGAATGGTTGGCGGGTCAAATCTATATGAAGCCGGAAAACGCCCCGCTGAGTACGTTCTTGAAGGCCGCTATATCGATGCCAAATATTGATATCAAGAATGCAGAAGCCGCAGCGAAATTCAATGCATTGTCCCTGAATTCTGCCCAAATCTTCATCGGAGCTTTGCCGATCTTGCTGATCTATCCCTTCCTCCAAAAATTCTTTGCGAAAGGTATAGTGATTGGGGCAGTGAAGGAGTAGGACGACAAGCCTGATAAAAATACAGTTATTCAAAGAAGAAGAATGATCGCACCATAGATTGGGGCTTGCACTTGATGGCCTGAAGCTGGAAGCGTGTGTTATTGAAATTGTGAACGAACTGACCAAGCTCTGATAGGAGGATGAAAGAGATGAGTGAGACAAACTTTGACTTGCAACTCTACGCTGCGAAAGCGCGGCAAGCCGTAGCAGAAGGTGTTGTACTGCTTAAAAATGACTGCAATGTTTTGCCGCTTGCACCAGGGGGAAAAGTCGCGCTGTTTGGCCGATCACAGTTTAACTATTACAAAAGCGGTACCGGTTCCGGGGGATGGTCAATACCAAATACGTTGTTGGCATTGCAGAGGCTTTGGAAAGTAAAGAAGGCTATGAGATCAATCAGACGGTAAAGCAGTTTTATCTCGATTGGGTGAAAGAGCATCCGTTTGAGAAAGGTGCGGGTTGGGGTAAGGAACCGTGGTTCCAAGAAGAAATGCTGCTTGATGCTGATCTGGTTATGCAAGCGGCTAAGGAGTCAGAAACGGCAATCGTCTTGCTTGGTCGCACAGCCGGGGAAGATCAGGATAACAAGCCGGAAGCCGGTAGCTATTTACTGACAGAAGCCGAGAAAGCTATGTTGGAAATGGTATGCAATGGATTTGAACGGACCGTGGTGCTGCTGAATGTGGGCAACATCATAGATATGAAGTGGGTGGAGAAATATAAACCTTCTGCTGTGATGTATGTCTGGCAAGGTGGACAGGAAGGCGGAAACGGTGTTCTCGATGTATTGACTGGAAGGGTAAGTCCGAGCGGGAGAATGACGGACACCATAGCAAGGGACATTGAGGATTATCCGTCCACGGCTAATCATGGGGGATCAAAACGCAATTTTTACCAGGAAGATATCTATGTTGGATACCGCTACTTTGAGACTTTTGCCAAAGACCGTGTCTTGTATCCATTTGGCTTCGGCCTGTCCTACACCACATTTGAAACACGGACAGAACGGATAGAGCAATTGAACGACAGTGTCCAGATTAATGTTACAGTCACCAATACCGGAAACAGACCGGGGAAACAGGTCATCCAGGTCTACTGTCAAGCTCCGCAAGGCAAGCTGGGTAAGTCAGCCCGCGTACTCGCCGGCTTTGCGAAAACCAAAGAGCTGCTTCCGGGCGTGAAACAATCCGTTGAAATTGAAATTCCCCATAAAGCAATAGCGTCCTATGATGATTCAGGAATCACGGGCTGTAAATCGGCTTGGGTATTGGAGGCTGGAAGCTACATCTTCCATGTGGGGGATCATGTGAGGGAGGCGAAATCTTGCGGCAGCATTGCCATAGACAAGCTTCAGGTACTGGAGCAGTTACAAGAGGCCATGGCACCGGTTGCTGCATTTGAGCGAATGCGCTGTGCCCCTGACGGTAGTCTGATCTATGAACCGGTTCCATTACGGACCATAGAACCGAAGGCGCGCCGCGAGGAAACTCTTCCAGAAGAAATCCCTTATACTGGTGACAAAGGATATAAGCTGACAGATGTGAAATCGAGCATAGTCAGCATGGAGGATTATATTGCTCAACTTTCGGATGAAGATTTATGCTGTATTGTGCGCGGCGAAGGCATGAGCAGTCCAAAGGTTACACCGGGCACAGCCGGTGCATTCGGCGGTGTTACAAAGAGGCTGGAAGCTTTCGGAATCCCCGTTGCCTGCTCAGCAGATGGTCCGAGCGGTATTCGAATGGACTGTGGCAATTTAGCATTTTCCATGCCCAATGGAACCTGCCTGGGCTGTACTTTTAACGAAGAATTGCTGAAAGAACTGTATATGTACGAAGGTTTGGAACTGCGGAAAAACCATGTAGACACTTTGCTTGGACCGGGAATGAACATCCACCGTAATCCTCTGAATGGCCGGAATTTTGAATATTTTAGTGAGGACCCGTTCCTGACAGGCCGGATGGTGGTTGCCCAACTGCATGGTATGAATCCATATGATGTGACGGGCACCATCAAACATTTTGCGTGCAACAGCCAGGAGGCCCATCGTAACACAGTAGAGGCAGTAGTTTCGGAACGGGCCCTGCGGGAGATTTATCTGCGCGGGTTTGAAATGGCGGTCAAAGAGGGCAATGCGATTTCGGTTATGACCTCGTATAACCCGATCAATGGCTATTGGTCTGCCAGCAACTATGATCTTACAACCACAATTCTGCGGGGAGAGTGGGGCTTCAGAGGGATTGTAATGACCGATTGGTGGGCAATGGGAAATGACGAAGGAGAAGAAGGCAGTGTCCAGAATGTGGCAGCAATGATAAGGGCACAGAATGACTTGTTCATGGTAGTGAGCGACTCCGAGCAGAACGCCAGAGGGGATAACTCCGCAGAAGCTATGCAAAAGGGAACGGTAACACGCGGTGAATATCAGCGCTCAGCAATGAATATTTGTCGCTATTTGATGGGAACAACAGCCTTTAACCGGATGCAGGGATTGGAAACAGAGCTGGACAAGGCATTGACTGCATACCGGAAAGAGGAAGGCGATGTAGTCCTGGAGATGATTTCGGTTCCTGTGGAGAAGGAGGCTATTGTGCCAGGGGAGATATTTGATACCTCAAGAGGACAGAGTACGTATCTTCGAGCTATCTTGCAGGAGCGTGGACTTTATCGAGTGGAGTTGACTTGCCGCGCGGCGGCCGGGAACAGTCAACTTGCCCAAATCCCTGTGAGCATCTTTCATGATAATGACATCCTTCTAACCCTTACGTTGACAGGAGAGGATACGGAATGGAAAACTATATCCTTTGATATCCAGCAGCCAATATTACAAAAAACTGTACATTTCAGGTTGGTCTTTGGTCAAAGCGGAATGGAAGTGAAGGGGTTCAAGATCATTATGACAAGTTCTTTGGAAGAACGTATTCTCCAAGCAATGGCAGCCCCAGGCAGTCAGCTTCAGTAAATGGTGTATCCTAGCCAAAAAGGCTCCCGGTAATTGTTGAAAATTACCAGGGAGCCTTTTCGCGCGTAATTGATCAATAAGTATAAGCTTAACGATTCCGGTAGTCCTGCGGCGTCGTGCCAAAATGTTCTTTGAAAATTTTAATGAAATGGGGGGTGGCCTGAAAGCCCAGCTGATCGCTGATTTCAGCTATTTTTAAGTCGGTATTTCGCAGGAGATGTATGGCTCTTTCCATTCGAAATTGAAAAATATAATCACCAATCGTTTCATTCATAACCGTCTTGTAAATTTTGGAGAGATAAACAGGATGCAGCCCCACATGGTCGGCAATGATTTGCAGTGAAATCCCCTCGGACAAATGTTCATGAATAAACGTCCGGACTTTAGCGGCAATCTGCTGTTGCGCATTCTCCATTTGAGTCGACGTCTTAGCTTTTAGTGCTGCTATAATTTTACTGGCCCAGTCATAGATTCGTTGTCTTGAAAGATGTCCCTTCTTGCGGAGCAACAAATCGAATTCTGGTCCCATCTGATCATATAGACTGGACCCATTGGGTTGGAAACACATCGTGAATGAGGATGAGAGATATAGCAGCACCGTAAATAATTGATCCTGTGAAAGATCGTGAGATTGTTCGTCTGCATTGCCGCCGACAACGAGCAATTCATCGATCTTGGCAATCGCCTCGTCCCAGTTGCCTGAGTCCAGCAGCGTTGAAAGTGCAGGCGGAGCATATAATTTTTTGATGATGGAGCTCTGAGGCTGCTCACTTTTTTCATTAATGGTCAGGAAGAAGCTTTTATTATTTCCGATATTCCGGTTAATGGCGTTGATTGCAGCCAGATATAAGTTTTGCAGGTCGCCAGGAAACTTGGCGATATTGCTTAGGCAGATTGAGAGTGAGCCTTTCAGGAATTTTTGGACATGATTCTGCAGCTTTACTGCGAACGAATCCACCAAATGCAAAGCGTCTTGCTGGTTGCCTTTGATGAGAAAAACTAAATATCCCTGCTCGGTGACACAATGCCATAAACTGAACAGTTTTTGGAACACTTCATCAGCAATGTTTGTTACGGCATATTCAAGGAGCGATAAGGATTGAAGGTCGTACCCTGAGAAGTCCTCCTCCATGCGAACAACCATCATCATGTAGGGGTCATCGAACCGGAAGGGAACGCCTACCAGAGCAAGTCTCTCTTCCAAAACCTCATGGCGGATGATCTTGTTCTTGAGCAGGTCGTTAAGCAGCTGTGACCGCAGTAGCGGGAGATTAGCCTCCAGCGTTTGCTTAATGCGCTGGAAGGATATCACTTCCTTCCACTCCTCTTCCACCTGCTGAATCGCTTTCTTAACAGAGTTAATTAACTCTGTATAATCGATTGGCTTCAGCAAGTAATCCAGTGTCTGATAAGCCATGGCTTTCCTGGCATATTCAAACTCGTCATGGCCCGAAAGAATGATACAGCGGATTTTGCGCGAATAATGCTGTATCACTTCGATCAATTCCAATCCGGACATTTCAGGCATCTGAATGTCAGTGATCATAATGTCTATCGAATGCTTGGCCGCAATGAGCAGTGCTTCTTGAGCCGAGTATGCACAATGAACCTCTTCTATTCCATAATCCTTCCATTGCACAGTCATTGCCAGACTGTCTACGACCGAGGTTTCGTCGTCAACGATAAGCAGTTGGTACATAATTTGATTCCTCCGGTTGGTTGCTGATCTCCCATTTCTGCTTGAGGTAACCCCATTATATGAATCTGTTGGCCGGCTTGCAATGTCTATAGATTGGAATTCAGCCGCATATTAGAAATGAGATATATATGTTTGGATTCCTTTATATCAACGCGTAAATACAGGAACCTATAATTAAGCTGTGAGGTAAGTATAGATTTGTCAGCATATGACTAAAATCTGATATCAAGAAAGGATCCAAATCATCTATGCAAACATCAATTAAACCGGGGCAAATCTGGCTGGATACGGAAGGCAAACGAATTCAAGCTCACGCAGGTTCCATCTTCTACGAGAATGATACTTTCTATTGGTACGGTGAGAACAAGGGGAAGACAACTCCGGGCAGCGGAATCTGGCACTGGGGAGTCCGTTGTTATTCGTCCAAGGACCTTTACAATTGGCAAGATGAGGGGTGATTATTCCCCCTGTGGAAAATGATCCTGCTTCTTCGCTTCATCCAACCAGTTATATGGACCGTCCACACATTATTTTCAACAAGAATACCGGGAAGTATATTTGCTTCCTGAAAATAATGGAAAAGGATAGCACCCAAACCCTGACCATAATGTCCGCAGATCGATTGCTGGGGCCCTATACTATGATTACAACCAAGTACCGCCCGTTAAATATGAGCGCCGGTGATTTCGACCTGGCGGTTGCACGGGACGGGAAAGCGTATTATTACTTCGAAAGGGTTCACAGTGAATTGATTTGTGCAGATTTGACCGCAGATTATACGGGTGTAACGGGATATTATTCAACTCATTTCCCAAATCTTTATCCGCCTTACGTCCGCGAAGCACCGGCATATTTTACAAGAAAAAACCTGCATTATTTGGTGACCTCTGGTACGACAAGTTACAATCCGAATCCATCAGAAGTTGCATGTTCACGGACCTTCCACGGCCCATTTGAAATTCTGGGTAATCCGCATGTGAATGATCCTACGAATACCTCCTTCTGTTCCCAGGTATCTTCGATATTCAAGCATCCGAAGAAAAAAGATCTTTATATTGCTTTGGCTGATCGTTGGATTACCGATGAAGAAGGAATGGTTACGTATGACATTCTTTCGGACGCTTATGACCGGTACTTCAATCCGGACCGTCAGGATGAACCTGTTACGTTCACCGCTTCCACTTTTAATGTGAATGAGAATACACATAAAGCGGATTATGTATGGCTGCCCTTCCGGTTCGACGGGAAGATGGCCTACCTAGACTGGAAAGACGAGTGGCGCATCGAAGACTATGATTAATCCTGGAGCGGAGGAGGAACATGTATGAAACGTGATATCCGAAAAGTGATGGCTCTTTTATCGGAAGCAAATGTTAAAGAGCAGGAACTGCCTTTCTCCGTTGAGAAACGGGATATTGAAATTCCGTTCATTTCAAAAGACGGCACCGTATGCCGGCGTTATATCCGTATCTATCTACCGGAACCGGCACCTGAACCAAAGCCGCTGGTGTTCATCGCGCATTACGAAATGCCCGAGAATGACGCCACGTTGAACCTTTATTTGATGAACGGCTGGGCTGTATCGACACCGATTGATTTTAAGCCAGAGTATAACGGAAGCCTGGTGGACGACGACCTGATATTCAATAGCGCCGCATTATCAGCAGTCAGGAAGCAGCCTGGCATCGACCGGACGCGTATCGTAGTCAGCGGCGGAAGCGCCGGCGGCTATATGACGCAGATGTTGTCTGTTCTGCATCTTGGAATCTGCTGCTCCATTTCCTTCAGTGGTATTACAAATATATTGTTTAACATGAAGTATCTTCAGTCAGCAAACAATCATAACAAGGATGTTCTGGAAACGCTAACTGAAGAGGAACGAAAAGACTTCATCCGCTGCCTGGAAGTGATTCCTGTGCCTATAGTTGGTGCCATTTTCGGACAGTTTGCTCCAATTCTGGCAAAGATCGAGGAGAATCCCAATAGTGAGATTTGGAACGCTATGTCTCCATCCTTCATGGCAGGATGTTTTACCGATCCGATATTATTTTCTCATTTTACCTCTGACTTATTGGTACCCGTTGATCAATTGACAAAACGATTTACATATGCTGATCTGGACGAGTCCCTTCCCGAGGGATTCCGTATCCGTATGTCGGAGTTTCCGCTTCAAGAAAAGGTGCAGCGATCAATGGCTGAAATGCTTCCTGCAGATGATTTATTTGAGCATCTCTGTCCGGCACCGCAAACATCAGGTGAAAATTTCAAGCTCTCCTTCGATAGAACCAAACGTTTCAACATCGTTGTATTCGATGAAGGCAATGCCGAAGCAGAAGGGGGACATTTCAAAAAAATGGATCTCGGGCCCATTGACGCCACTGATTACATACATGCACAGCTTCAGAGGTCGTCCAGGGAAACAAACTGGCTGACCGTCGGGAAGTTGGCGCTCATGGCTGAGCGGTATGCGGGGAAAGGATTCCTGATTCCCGGGAAGGCTGGCATCGATGATATCGTCTATGGATCGGTTGCTATGAACCGTCAGGAGGTTCTTGAGGAGCTGTCAGAGTTTGGCGAACACAATCGTGAGGAATTAGTCGATACATTCTGTGCAGCAATGGCTGCAAAACCGGAACTTGCGGATGTACTGGATGAGATCCAAGGCCGGCTATTAATCTAATAAGGAGCGCTGTCATATGGTTGAAAATGACGAAGAGTTAAGAGAATATTTTCCCGAGCAATTCCCGGTATTAGAGGGGGAGCCGGAAGCCGGACAATGGTACAGGCTCCCGGTTCCCGGAGCAATTAGTGCAGATGGCTTGCCTTACTGGGGGTTCCTGCGGAAAGGAACAGAGCCGGGCCTTATCGTTTATTTCTCCGGTGGAGGTGTATCACTGAATGCATATATGGCGGCACGTCCCAATAAGTTAAATGAGACATCGGAGACATTTTATTTTGACGGCAAAGCGTTGCCGTACATCGATGCATTCGCAACGCGAGGCATCTTTGACCCTACCCAAGATAATCCGTTCCGGAACTGGAGCTGCATCTTGGTAAGCTATACGACAGGTGACTTCCATGTGGGGAATGGCGACTACCCTTATACAGCAATAGACGGTTCACCTGCTGTGCTGCATCATCATGGCTATCGGAACTATCGGGGGCTTATGGATAAAGCTCAAGAATTTATATCCTCACCAACGAAACTGCTGATCACCGGCGGCAGTGCAGGCGCTTTCGGTGCTTCGGCTTTAGCTGCGGATGTCATGGATTATTTCCCGGAGTGCCGGGATGTGACCTGCTGCCCGGATAGCTCTTTGATGCTCTATAACGATTGGCAGGCAGTTGCTCAGCATGTCTGGCAGGCAAATGAACGGATATGGAATCCGCTGCACAGTCCAAATATTTGCCTTGACTGGCTGCGAGCCCTCTACACTGAGAAGGGTGACAGTGTTCGGTATCTCTATATATGCTCCATTAGGGATAGTGCGCTGGCCACGTACCAACATTTTATTGATCACGGTACTATGGAGCTTACGAGGGAACAGAGTCTGCAATTCGAAAAGGATCTTAGGGATATGACCGATGTGATGAAGGCCGAAATCCCCGGCATTGGAATATTCCTGCTGGATACCCCCGAAACGGGGCTTGATTCGGAGCTCCTAGGTACACAGCATACCTTCCTTCACACCCCCGAGTTTTTCCAGCCCGTCAAAGATGGCGTCAGTCTACGGGAATGGTTGTGGAATGCCCTAAATGGAACCGTTTCTAGTATAGAGCTGTAACGTTGAAAGGACCAAAACTTTAAAGGAGCGAAAGCTAATGTTTGATAATGTAGAAGAGTATAAAAAATTTCTCCAAGAGCATCAATTACCTGTGTTAGAGGGAGTGCCAGACCCAGGTCAGTGGTATAGAGTCCCGGTTCCCGGAGCTATTTGTGCAGGGGGTTCGCCTTACTGGGGCTACATGCGTAAAGGAACGGAGCCGGGGCTTATCGTCTTCTTTGTGGGGGGAGGCGTATCATTGAATGCTTATACGGCCGCACGGCCAACTCGGTTAGGTGCGCAAGAAGAGAATTTTTATGTTGATGATAAGGCATTGCAATTTAACGATTTGGCATTTAATCGCGGAATCTTTGATGACACACCGGATAATCCTTTTAGGAACTGGAGTTTCATCTTCGTCAGCTACGCTACAGGAGATTTTCATGTGGGAAATGGCGATTATCATTATACAGCAAAAGACGGCTCCCCTGCGGTGCTGCACCATCATGGGTACTCCAACTACAGCGGGCTTATGGAGCAAGCGACGAAACATCTATCTACACCGACAAAACTGTTGATTACGGGGACAAGTGGCGGTGCTTTCGGCGCTGCAGCCTTAACTTCGGATGTCATGAGTTATTTTCCGGAGTGCCGTGATGTAACCTGCTGCCCTGATAGCGCTTTGTTACTTAATGACGAGTGGAAGACAATAGCACAGAACATCTGGCAGGTGAGCGAACGGATATGGGAGCCGCTCCAGGGTCCAAATATCTGCCTTGACTGGATGCGTACCCTCTATGCCGAGAAGGGGAATGACGTTCGATATCTTTATATCAACTCCATTAGAGATACTGCTTTTGCCATGTATCAACACTATATTGATCAGGGCACCTTAGAAGTGAAGCGGGAACAGTGTCTGCAATTCGAGAAGGATCTCAAGGAGATGGTCGATGCCTTGAAGTCCGAAATTCCCGGCATCGGCATCTTCCTATTCGATAACCCGATTGGGGAGATGTACTCGGAATCTATGGGTACAACGCATACCCTAATTCACGACCCCGAATTTTATCGTCCGGTCAAACATGGCACTAGCCTTCGGGATTGGCTGTGGAGTGCCGTGAATGGAAATGTGTATGATGCAGGTCTGGACCTACTTGAAGGTTAGATGTGAATAATTTCTATTGAAATGGATAAAATAGAACCTTTATGGCTGACGTTGACGATAGACGACGTCAGCTTTTTGTTGTTTATTCAAAGTCTCAATTAAGTTTAAAATGAGATATTGCCAGTGTTAATAAAGAGATTCAATTTAGTATCCAGGATTACGCAGGTGTGGATATTGGCAAGCTAATATCAGGGGAGGAAGATTCAGCACAGTTGACAAGTTACAGTTAGCATTTTTCGAATTGTGGTTTGGATTGAGATATCGAATGTTGCTTATCCGTTATTTCATGGCCGGGAATATGTTTCTATAATGAAAGCGTAATCAAAAAATATTTGGGGGTTTGAATGAATATGAAATCAAAATGGTTAGCTACCGTTCTTTCTGTTGGGTTACTCACTACTGCGCTAATCGGTTGTAGCAATGGAAATAACAGCGACGGGGCCGAGAAGGGTGAGGCAACACCAGAGGCAACGAAGAAGCTGAATATCGTGAATGGCAAGATCGAACCGGCAGCGTCGTTTACCACCGTTATGGGAGTAAATCCGGGCTTTAAATATAGAGAAGGGGAATCCGTTACGGACAATGTATTCACCCGCTGGGCCGAGGACAAATTTGGCGTACAGATTAAAACTTTATGGACAGGCGGCGGTACGGATGGTTCGTATGATACGAAATTGAAACTCATGCTCTCTGCGAACGACGAATTGCCAGATATCGTGATGTCGGGCAGTCCCGCTAACACCAATCTTCTCATCGATTCGGGCAAGTTCATGGAAGTGGAAGAAGTGTTCGAGAAATATGCCTCTCCAACTTGGAAAAGTGCGTTAGCCGATATAAAGGATCCCTGGTTATCGGTCACTCGAGACGGTAAAAAGATGGCGATTCCAGGAACTTCTACAGATTACGGGCAAGCAAACAACGTTTTATGGATCCGTCAGGACTGGCTGGACAAGCTCAAGTTGAAAGCACCTACTACAATAGAAGAGCTGGAAACGGTCATGGATGCCTTCGTCAATCAGGATCCCGACGGTAATGGGCAGAAAGATACGTTTGCCCTGGATTTTGCCATGAAGGATAAGATGACTGGCAACCTCCTTGGAGACGGAGCCTGGATCTTTGGACTTTACGGGGCCATGCCGGAAAGATGGTATCCAGGAGAAGACGGCAAGCTTCAAAATGGTTCAATTCTACCGGGGGTCAAGCAGGGCTTAATGAAGATGAAAGAGTGGAAGGATAAAGGGTATTTTGCGAGCGATATTGCGTTACATGACCCCAATACAATTGTCACCGCGGTCACATCCAATAAGGTTGGGATTGTCGCAGCGCCTTCTTTCTTCATCCAATATCCGGGTTCCATGCTGCTCGCGACCAACCCTACGGCGATGTTCAAACCCTATCCGTTGCCTAATGGGGTCAATGGCCCAGCTTTGCACACCTATTTTACGATATCCGGCGGGACCGTGATCAATAAAGATATTTCGGATGAAGCGCTTCAAGCCTACTTTCATTATATGAACTCGATGTATGCTGTCTACGAATCCGATAATCCGCTTGAATATTTCAAAGGATTTCAGGAGGGCTACCAATATGTTGTCAAAGATGGAAAGATTGTAACCGATGAGAAAGAGATTCCCGGTGGAAAAATTAATTCGAACGATTACATTTTTGGAAGCATGCCGGATGTTGCCTCAAAGATGAAGGAAATAACATTAAAAGTGGCAAAGAAAGAAGAACTCACCGAGAAAGATCGTGCCTTTATGCAAGCTCTTGGGATTGCAGACGACACCAATCCATTACAAAGAATCGTGTACGATGCGATGCTTATTTCCATGGATGAAGAATCCTCGCGCGTAAAGGAACATTACATGGGTCCGGTAACGTCAACCATGTCGTCCAGAAATGAGCTGCTGCAAAAAATGCAAATGGAGACATTCTCGAAGATCATCTATGGACAGTCTCCGGTGGATGCGTTTGATCAATTTGTAGAGAAATGGAAGTCTTCGGGCGGCGATACCATTACTAAAGAAGTCAATGAATGGTACGATTCCGTCAAATAACCTATTATTGATCAGCGGTCTTGATGTGGATTCACGCATCAAGACCGCTCTTTTTGGACGCCGGCCTCCATAATTATAATATTTAGAATGCGTTATTGGTATTTGCATTGCTTTATATCAAGCCGAAATGCCCATCACTATAATGAAAATAGATTACAAGAATCAGGTGGGAGGATTTAGACAATGGGCATGAATATTGCTGTACCTGCTGTACCGGCAAAAAAAAAGAAATTTACTAGACAAAAAGGTAGCTGGGGATTATACCTTATGCTCCTGCCCGCTGTGGTACTGACCGCAATCTTTGTCTATGTACCCATGAGCGGCCTGTTAATGGCCTTTCAGGATTATAAGCCCTCTCTGGGGATTTCCAAATCTCCCTGGGTCGGACTAGACCAATTCAAGTTTTTATTTGAATATCCCGACAGCATGCAGGTCATTTGGAACACGCTGAAAATTTCGTTTCTCAAATTAGCCATTGGCATGTTCAGTACCCTTGCGTTTGCGCTGCTGATCAATGAGGTGAAACACAAATTTCTGCGCACCTCGGTTCAAACCTTTGTGTTTCTGCCTCACTTCATTTCCTGGGTGGTGCTCGGCGGTATCTTCATTCAGCTGTTGAATCCGGAATATGGCTTAGTGAACCAACTGCTGAAAGCCTTGGGTCACGAGCCCGTGTTCTTTCTGGGCAGCAACCACTGGTTTGTGCCAATCGTGCTCTTTACGGATGCATGGAAAGAATTCGGTTACGGGTCCATCATTTATCTGGCGGCCCTGGTGGGCATTAATCCGGCTCTATATGAAGCCGCTCAGCTTGACGGAGCGAACAAACTGAAACAAATGTTGAATATTACCCTTCCCAGCCTGATCCCCACTATCTGTGTCATGCTGACGATCTCCCTGGGCGGTGTGCTCAATGCAGGCTTTGACCAAATCTTCAACTTGTACAATCCGCTGGTCTATGAGAGCGGCGATATCATTGATACCTTCGTGTTCCGTATCGGTTTGATCGGCGGGAATTTCAGTTTCGGTACAGCGATCGGATTGTTCAAGTCTGTAGTGGGCCTGATCCTGATTCTAGGCGGATACCGGCTCGCCTACAAAGTTGCAGATTATAAGATTTTCTAAGGAGTGGACCTATGCGTAGAACAGCCCAATTCAGTACATTTCAACTCATCAACAATATCATCATGGTCATGCTGGCCGTGATCTGCATCCTGCCGTTTCTTCATGTTTTGTCTGTATCCTTAAGTTCCAGTGCAGCTGTTTCTGCCAATAAAGTAACCTTTTGGCCGATTGGGTTGAATTTGAACTCCTACAGCAGGGCGCTGGAAGATACCCAATTGCTTCGTTCCCTCTGGATTTCGGTGGAACGGACCTTGTTAAGTGTAACGTTGGGGCTGACGGTGACCAGTATGGCAGCTTATGTACTGTCCAAAGGCGGAGGACAGAAAGGGATTGCGGGCTACAAGTGGTTTGTCGGATTTTTTATTGTAGCCATGCTTTTCAACGGAGGGATGATTCCGACGTATCTGGTGGTGACCAAAATGGGTCTGTATAACACCATATGGGCGCTGATCCTGCCGACGATGATCAATGTATTTAATATCATCCTGATTATGAATTTTTTCAAGGCATTACCGCAGGAGCTGGAAGAAGCAGCATTTATAGATGGTGCCGGGCACTGGAAAGTGTATCTGAGAGTGATGTTGCCCTTGTCGCTGCCGGTCATGGCAACAGTAGGACTGTTCACAGTGGTAGGAGAATGGAATGAATGGTTGGCGGGTCAAATCTATATGAAGCCGGAAAACGCCCCGATGAGTACGTTCCTGAAGGCCGCTATATCGATGCCAAATATTGATATCAAGAATGCAGAAGCCGCAGCGAAATTCAATGCATTGTCCCTGAATTCTGCCCAAATCTTCATCGGAGCTTTGCCGATCTTGCTGATCTATCCCTTCCTCCAAAAATTCTTTGCGAAAGGTATAGTGATTGGGGCAGTGAAGGAGTAGGACGACAAGCCTGATCAGGAATGGGAGGTCAAGATTCATATGAAGAAAAAAATGAAAGCAGCATTATCTATTCTTGCTCTAATGGATGCTACGGAAACGGACGTGTTGTCTTTATTTATAAAGAATCTGAAAAGATCAATATACATGTAACTCAGTGGCGTGAAAACAACGGCTGATGAAAGGACGGAGATTAATTTGCTTCATATATATGACCTAAGGACTGAATATCTTTGTAATCCATTGGGACTTGACGAGCCGCGGCCGCGGTTCTCGTGGAAACTGAACAGTGACAAGATTGGAGTGATACAGTCCAATTACCAGCTTATTGCTTATTCTAACGGAGAGGTAATTTGGAATAGCGGAATAGTTACCGGCAGTGAAAGTCAGTTCATCCGCTATGATGGAGCAGAATTGGTAAGCAGACAACAAGTGAACTGGAATTTATCTGTGACAACAGTCGATGAAACTGGTATCCAAGAAACCGCTCATAGTGAATTTGCACGATTCGAGATGGGATTGCTTCATCCGGCGGACTGGCAGGCGAAATGGATTGAACCTGAATCAGAGATTGATATCGAGGATAGGAAGCCGGCACCGTATTTGCGAAGAACGCTTGAAGTGAAGCCTGGACTTAAGCAGGCGCGTATTTACCAGACAGCACATGGGCTTTATGAGTTTTGGATCAATGGACATACCGGTACGGAGGATAAATTTAAGCCTGGACTGACAAGCTATTATGCCAGAATTCAGATTCAGGCGTACGACATCACTAAGCTGCTGAAGGAAGGTTCAAATGCCTGGGCGGTCATGCTTGGCGATGGCTGGTGGCGGGGAATGACCGGCGGAACCGTTAAGAATAACTTTGGCTATAAGCTGCACTATTTTGGACAGATCGAATTAACCTATGAAAACGGTGAAAGGGAAGTAATAGGTACAGATGAGCGCTTTAAATACGCTACGGGGGGCATGCTGGCTTCCGATATGCTCATGGGCGACATTTTTGACGCTAGAAAGGAATTTGTGGATTGGAAATTGGCCGTGTTCGATGACAATTCATGGATGAACGTGCACTGTACAACCGAGCATGCAGATGTCCGATTAATTGCCAGCAGCAGTGTCCCGGTCAGAGAAAAAGAGCAGTTCACTGCACAGCCGTTCCGGGATGCAGCGGGACAGCTGGTACTTGATTTTGGCCAAAATATTGCCGGATATGTAAAAATGAAGCTGAAAAACTGCAAAGCGGGCCAGAAAATAAGATTAGTCCATGGGGAAGATCTCAAGGACGGGTGTTTTTCGCTCGACAACATTAAGCATGGCGTCCTGCAGTCCTCTGAATTCCAGGAAGTGATTTATTATTGTTCCGGAAATGCTGAAGAGGAATACTGTCCGTTATTTTCTATTTTCGGTTTCCGGTATGTTCTTGTGGAGGGCTACAATGAAGACATCAACGAAGGAGACTTTACGGCAATCGCCGTTTATTCCGATATGGAAGAGACAGGCAGCTTTATTTGCTCCAACCTGCTAATTAACAAGCTCGTACTGAATAGCTTCTGGAGTCAGAAAGGGAATTTCATGGATGTCCCGGTGGATTGCCCGACCCGTGAGCGGAATGCCTGGACTGGTGATGCCCAGATTTATGTACGGACCGCTGCTGATTTTATGAATGTATATTCCTTCTTTGAAAAATGGCTTAAAGATCTATCGCTGGAGCAATATGCGAGTGGAAAAGTCGGCATCACTTTCCCTTCTACCAGTAGTGTTCACAATCCGGTGGAACTGGAACGGAACATAAAGGACAACCCTTTATGGGCGTTAGCCGGTCCTAGCGGAAATGGCAGCATAGGTGAGGACAGTGCCGGCTGGGGAGACGCAGCGGTGTGGATTCCTTACATGATTTATCTATGTTATGGTGACAAACAAATTCTCGTTAATCAATATGAAACAGCCAGAAAATGGGTCGATTATATGCTTGCCTGTGCAAAAGAGCATAATCCGCTGTATGAGCAGGAATCGCAGTATCTAAATTATGAAGAAGGAGAATTAGATGCTGATTATATTTTTGACACAAAGATGCACTTCGGAGAATGGCTGGAGCCTATCACGAAAGAAGATACCGGGGAATCTGTAGCAGAAGCAATCATACGGATGAGAACACATGGCAATCCACGCGTAGCAACTGCTTATATGTGCCGTTCCGCCGAAAATGTGGCGCATATGGCGCAGATCTTGGGCAATCAAGAGGACTGTACGAAATACAAGAAGATCGCGGACAAAATCCGTAAAGTTTATGATAGGTACTTGATCGGAGATGACGGGGTTATCGAACCAGGCCATCAGGCGGCTTATGTTCGGGTACTTGCTATGGATCTCTGTTCAGAAGAAAAGCGCGAGAGTGTTGTAAAGCAGCTCCTAAAGGAAATAGAAAATAATAACTATCGTCTGAATACCGGCTTTCTATCCACGCCTTTTTTACTTCATGTACTGGTGGATTACGGATACTCAGAGATTGCTTTCCGGATTTTAGAGCAAACTGAGAATCCAAGCTGGCTGCATGCAGTCCTGCTCGGCAGCACGACCATTCTTGAAAACTGGGACGGGATGGATCGGCATCATGGTTCTTATAATCATTATAGCTATGGTGCTGTCTGCGACTTTTTATTCAGTAGGGTGGCAGGAATTACTCCATTGTTCGAGGCGCCTGGGTATCGGGAGTTTGAGCTTCGACCAATTATTGGCGGCACGCTAACACACGCCGAAGCCAGTTATGAATGCCCTTATGGAACCATTCGTTCCAGGTGGAAAAAAACGAAAAATGGTTTGATCTATGAATGCAGTGTGCCTGTAAATACAAGAGCTAGGGTGTATTTGCCGGACGGACAATGCATTTCCGTAGGAAGCGGCGACTACCGTTTTTCAGTAGGTGCTTAATATATTTCACATCTTTCGGAGGAACCCAATTGAAGAAAAATTATGAAAATGAAATTCAAACCTTACTGACGAAGATGACTATTGAAGAGAAGGTAGGTCAACTGCAACAGTGCGGGCCTTCTTTGGTAGGAGCATTTGACGTAAGCTTTGAAGAATTGGTAAACATGGTATACGACGGGAGAATCAGTAAAGCCGACTTCCAAAATATGATGAGTACTGCGAAACAGGACTTTCATGAGGAAGACTTGAAAGCAGGGAGAATCGGTTCTTACAATGGACTAAACGATGCGAAAACGGCGAATGATTTGCAGAAAATAGCGGTAACGGAAACCCGTTTGGGAATCCCTCTTTTATTTGGATACGATGTCATTCATGGTTATCGCACTGTTACGCCTATCCCGCTGGCGGAAAGCTGTGCATGGGAGCCAGAGCTTTGGGAAAGAACAGCAAGAATTGCGGCCGAAGAAGCAACTGCTGGTGGCGTTCATATGACTTTTGCTCCAATGGTGGATGTATCCAGAGATGCCAGATGGGGCCGAGTGAGTGAAGGTGCAGGAGAAGATGTTTTGCTGTCTTCCAAGTATGGTGCTGCTAAGGTTAAGGGATTCCAGGGGGATGATTTGACCAAGGAAGATGCCATGGCGGCTTGTATTAAACATTTTGCCGGTTACGGAGCGGCAGAAGCCGGGAAAGATTACAACCGTGTAGATATGTCAATCCAGCGATTATTTGAAGAGTATCTGCCACCGTTCGAAGCCTGTGTCAGAGCCGGGGCAAGAGCGGTTATGCCTGCTTTTAATGATATTAACGGAATCCCGTGCACAGTGAATTCATGGCTGCTTACAGATGTACTTCGTAAACAATGGGGATTTGATGGTATGACCATCAGCGATGCGAATGCCATCGCTGAATGTGTAACCCATGGAATTGCCGTGGATACTGCAGATGCTGCCAAGCAAGCGATCGAAGCCGGGCTTGATATGGATATGACCTCGAATGCGTACAGCGATTCGCTAGTCGAACTGATTACTAACGGTACTGTGGATGAACAAGTTCTGGACAGAGCTGTTGCTGACGTATTGCGGGTTAAGTTTGAATTGGGATTATTTGAACATCCGTACCGCACTACCGAAGAACGCGAGAAAGTTGCAATGTTGAAGCCAGCTTACCGTGCCCTGGCAAGAGAAGCGGCCGAGAAATCCATCGTTCTGCTGAAAAATGAAGGAAATTTGCTGCCTTTAAAAACTGGAGTACGGCTGGGAATTGCCGGTGAACTGGCCAATAACCGAGGAGAAATGACAGGAGCCTGGGCGATCAAAGCTGACGGAGAAGACTGTGTAAGCCTTGTCGATGCTTGTAAGGCTCAAGGGATTGACTATATTTTTATGCCTGAAGGTACAATGGTTCCTGAAGATTGCGATGTTTATATCGCTGCCATTGGAGAATCCAAAAATCTGAGTGGAGAAGCAGCCAGTCGTGCATCTATCGAGCTACCTCAAGAACAGATAAATTTATTAAAGAAATTAGTAGAGACAGGAAAACCGGTGATTGCCGTTCTGTTTAATGGACGGCCCCTAGCAATGCCATGGGTAGCAGATAATGTACATGCAATTGTAGAGGCATGGCATCCGGGGTAGAAGCGGGGAATGCCATTCTAAATATACTGTTCGGGAAAGTAAACCCATCCGCTAAATTAACCACTACCTTCCCTTATGCTAGCGGGCAATGTCCAGTTTATTATGCACATATAAATACGGGCCGACCAGGTGGAAAAAGCAAATTCACTTCAAAATATCTAGATACACCGCTGGAGCCGCTTTATCCCTTCGGGTATGGCTTAAGTTATTCCAAATTCGCATATTCTGATCTGCAGGTGAGTAAGGAGCAGGAAGGGATCAGGGTGTCCGTTAAGGTAAGGAATACCGGAGATCGTGAAGGGAATGAGATTATCCAGTGTTATATCCGCGATATCGTGGCGAAGCGGGTCCGACCGGTAAAGCAGCTGGTTGATTTTGCGAAGATTCCATTGCAGGCAGGAGTGGAAAGCGAAGTCGTCTTTAAAGTGCCCTATCAGGCAATGGGCTACTATGACATGAGTATGAATTATGTTATTGAAGAAGGAGAATTTGAAGTTTTTGTGGGAGGGAATTCAGTAGATTGCCTGTCAAGTAAGTTCTGGCTATAAAGCGGTGAATTGTCAAGATAAAGAAACGCCCAGCGGTATTAGTCCTTCCTGGTGGAGGTTAGAAGCGGAACCCGTGGCCTTGTCCCAACTATTCCTGAGGACTATGTAAAAGCTGTAAAATCCGCCTTTTTTAAAGGACGGTACCGTTTCTACTTGATTAATAAAACAAGCAAATAGTCTGACGCCGCCACATTGAGCGGCGTCAGATTTTTGTTTAGACAGTTTGAAGCTAAACGGAATCACTGATTTTAAAACCCGGAAGCTACTGGCAGATTACCTCAAAGCTGATAACAGTCGTTAATCCGCTTGAAGTGTATCAAAAACAGACTAAAGTAAGAAGGGTTGTCCTATGAGCTCAATCAAATTTCAAAGCGCTTCAGAGGTACAATGGAATAAGGCACTGCGTGTTCAAAATGCAGGCAGCTCTATTCCAGAGCAGTACAATCTTACCATGCCATACAGCATTTTCAGCATGTATTGTGACTTAAGCAATGAGGATGCGGCTTTAATTGTGAATACAGTAATACCCGGGCAACATTATCTTCGCTCTTTATCCAAAAAAGAACTTCAGTCCCACTATAATCGGCGGACAATCCATAATCACGATTACTTTGAATTCATGTATGTGATCAGCGGTGAAGTACTAAATTACATTGAAGATACCTGTTGCAGTTATGGCAGTGGCGATGTGTGTTTGCTCGGGCTTAATACCAGACATGTCGAAGAATTTTCAACGGATTTCAACGCGGTGTATTTTTGTATTTCGCACGATTACATTAGGGAGGTCATTCTAAACGATTTACTGTATACGGAGAGCAACAAGCCTGTTAATCATACCAACATGGTTTATGAGTTCATATCGGATAGCTTGAACAAAAGGGATCAACACCGCAAAGAGTATTTAAACTTTTTCATGAATGATACGAGATCCAACTCTGGTTTCACGGACAGGATGCAGCGCTTAATCAACGAGTTAATCATGGAAATATTAAGCCAGAAACCGGGATGGTCCTATATGGTGAAAGGTCTGTTCTCCCGGATGTTCTTCCTGCTGGAAGATATGACTTTATACAATACCAAACGCGTGGGCCTTTCCTCCAATCCTGAAGATCTTCTGTTTATGCGTATATCCTATCTGCTTGAAGAGCGAAAAGGCCATATCTCGCGAGGCGAGCTGGGGAGCCTGCTAAATTATAACCCTGACTATCTCAACCGTATTGTCAAAAAAAATACCGGAGCAAGCATACTTGAATATGGTCAAACTTTCAGCTTGAAGGAGGCGGAAGCTCTGCTGATTCACAGCACCGACAGTATTTCCGACATTGTACACAAGCTCGGCTTCTCTAACCGCTCCCATTTTTACCGGATATTCAAAGCGAAGCATGGTTATACGCCGAAAGAATATAGAGAAAAGTACTGCGGCCCAGATATACAATAGCAAATGGCTTGGCAAAGGAGCAAACCTATGGAATTTCAGGAACGGACAAAGTATGCCTTAGCCACTGCAGTTAAGGAATTAATGAAGACTACACCGTTGGACAAAATAACGGTGAGTGAAATCGTTGCCCATTGCGGAACAACGCGGCAAACCCTTTATCGTAATTTTAAAGATAAATATGATCTGGTAAACTGGTACTTTGATAAAATTGTGCAAAAGACGATCAGACAAATGGGGCTAAGCCTCACTATTGAGGAAGGACTGATTAAGAAGCTGAAGTTGATGAAAGAGGACTGTTATTTTTTCATCTCTGCTTTTTCATCCTCCGATTACAACAGTTTGCTGCGTTATGATTATGAGTGCATCTATCACTTTTTCAGGGAGATAATCCGGAAAAGAGGAACGGTGACGGAGGATATAGATATGCTGCTCCAATACTATTGCCGCTCAGCACTGGATATGACCGGAGACTGGGTACTTCATGGAATGAGACAATCCCCAGAATATATGGCTTCGCTGTTAATCGACTTAATGCCGCAAAAAATATATCTGTGCCTGTATCCTCTAGCTGATACAGAAAGCTTTTGAGTTTACATATAGTTGAAGTTGTAACGTTTTGATCTATTCTGTCTGATGTGTAACGATTGTTGACAGATTCACTGGAATGAGAACTGCATTAAAAAAAACGAAAGACTATAATTTATTGTGAATTAATTCACTAATATAATTATTTTACTTTAGGGGGAATCCGAGTGAAAGAGTATGCTATTCCAGCAACAGGGAAAATTGCAGTATTAACCGGCAATCGGGAAATTACAATCAAAGAACTTCCAATTCCCGAAATCAATGATGAGGAGATTCTGGTCCGTGTGGACGGATGCGGCATTTGCGGAACGGATGTTCATGAATACAAGGGCGATCCGTTCGGTTATATTCCGGTCCATCTGGGGCATGAAGGAACCGGTACCATTGTAAAGCTCGGTAAAAACGTAACCAGAGACTATTCAGGCAAGCCGCTGGCTATCGGTGATAAAATCGTAACCGGCCTCAAGCCCTGCGGCAAATGCGATATTTGTCTGAACCATCCGGAGCAGATTCATTTGTGTGGGAATGGAGAGATTTTCGGTTTGCTGCCTGGAGAAGCACATTACTTTAACGGCTGGTTCGGGGATTACATGAAAGTGAATGCGGGCGGCGTTGTGTTTAATGTGAGCGATATGGATACCGATTTGCGGATTTTAATCGAGCCGGCTGCAGTTGTCGTTCATGCGGTAGAGAAGGCTAAGGAAATTTTCAATTTCAAACATGATTCCTATGTTCTCATCCAAGGATGCGGTCCGATTGGGCTGCTCTTATTGGGCCTGGTACGGACAATGGGAGTACGGAACATTATTGCCCTGGATGCCGATCAGAAGCGGCTAGACCTGGCCAAACAATTAGGCGCTGCCGAAGTGGTGAACATTTCCCAAACGGCAGATCCTGTAGCTGCGGTCAAAGCGGTTGCGGGGGGGCTCGGTGCTGAAATGGCTTTCCAGGTGACCGGATCGCCGAAAGCGGCATCCATGATCTGGAACTATGTACGACGCGGCGGCTCGCTCTGTGAATTGGGCTTCTTTGTTAACAACGGAGAAACATCTTATAATCCCCATCTGGATATCTGCAACAAAGAGATTAAAGTAATCGGTTCCTGGACCTACGCATCAAAAGACTGGTTGCAGGCATGCGAATTTCTGAAAGAATGTACACTTCGCGGCATTCCGATTACCTCAATTATCTCGCATCGTTACAGCATTGATAATCTTACTGAAGCCTTCGAGAAGAACATCAGTATGGAAGGCTGTAAAATTATCTACCAGAGTGAACACTAATTTTATTGTAAGAAAACTGTGTAGAGGGATAAGCGGTATATACCGCTCATCCTTTTTTATTTCCATAAATAATTAAAATGTAGGTCTAAAAGCAATATTGTAGGTTGAAAAACGTAAACTTGTGCAAGTCATCCTATCAGAGATGAACTACATTAGATAAGCAACATTATACTAGCTTATATAAGGAGATGGCTTAATGTCTATGTTTAAGTTTTCTGTCGGCCCTTGGAATGTTCATGATGGAGCAGATACTTACGGGCCGGCAACCCGTACGGAAATCGATTTTGAAGAGAAAATCAAAACTTTTGCTGAAATGGGGTTCAGCGCAATCCAATTCCATGACGATGATGCAGTGCCCAATATGAACGTTCTGACAGATGAAGAAATAAAAACTGAAGCCAGAAAAGTGAAGGCCCTTCTGGACAAGTATAATTTGGTTGCCGAATTTGTAGCGCCCAGATTATGGATGGACCGACATACAGTGGACGGTGGATTCATGTCCGGATCTGAAGAAGACCGAGAATTTGCAATGTGGAGATCCTATCGCTCCATTGATATTGCTAACGAATTGGGCTGTGACAAAGTTGTTTTGTGGCTTGCCAGAGAAGGAACGCTTTGTGCTGAAAGTAAGAGTCCGGTTACAGCAACTAAGCAATTGATAGATGCAATCAATAAAATGCTGCAGTATGATGCTGAAATTAAAATCTTGATCGAACCCAAACCGAATGAGCCCATTGACCGGAGTATTTGTGGAACACTCGGCCATGTTCTTGCCGTATCAGCTGCAACTATAGATCCTTCAAGAGTCGGTGGTTTGCTTGAGTCTGCGCATGCAACATTGGCGGGGCTTGATCCATCCCACGAAATCGGATTTGCTTTGGCAATGAATAAGCTGTGGGGTGTCCACCTGAATGATCAGAACGGTTTGAAATTCGATCAAGACAAAAGCTTCGGTGTGGAGAACCTTCGTCAGGCCTTTAATCAGATTAAAGTGCTGGTTGAAAATAATTACGGCTCCAATGGTGAATATGTGGGACTTGATGTCAAGGCGATGAGAACCACAAAGGATCAAGACCGTTATAAACATTTGGAGAATAGCTTGAATATTGTAAGAACATTGGAAGAAAAGGCCAAACGTTTTGATTATGAGTTCCAGAAGCAATGTGTAGAAAATAGGGATTTCGAGGGACTGGAAATGTATGTGATGAACCTGCTGATGGGGATTGATTAACAGTAATGCCTATCCAAGGAGGTGCGGAGACATTGCCCCACAAGAAAAAAGTTGTCGTAGCAGGACATGTATGTCTGGATATTACGCCGAAATTCCCGCTCGATAAAAACTCCAATCTCAATGATATCCTGTTGCCAGGGAAATTGGTCCATATGCAGGGTGCCGATATTCATACCGGCGGGGTCGTGGCAAATACCGGCCTGGCTTTGAACTTATTCGGTGCAAACGTCAGTCTAAACGGGAAAATCGGACAAGATGCCTTCGGAAAGCTTGTTCTTGATCTTTTAAATGACTATGTGGATACAAGTTATATGGCTGTAAGCAATGATTCAAATACATCGTATACCATCGTTTTGGCTGCTCCCGGAGTTGACCGGATCTTTCTGCATAGTCCCGGAAGCAACAATACCTTTACTTATGAGGACCTCTCTCTGGATGCTATCAAGGAAGCGAATTTGTTCCATTTCGGCTATCCGCCGTTGATGAAGCGGATGTATGAACATGAAGGCGAGCAGCTAATACGGATATTTAAGATGGTAAAAGAAATAGGGGTTGTTACATCTCTGGATATGGCTGCTGTGGATCCCAAGTCTGAAGCAGGCCATGTGGACTGGGAAACTATTCTGCGCAGGATACTTCCTTACGTTGATATTTTTGTTCCGAGTATCGAAGAACTCTGTTACATGATTGACCATGAGCGATACGTCGACTGGCAACAACGGGCTGCCGGAAAAGACATCATTGAAATATTGTCAATCAGCGAGGACGTAAAACCTTTGGCCGATAAAATTCTGGGTATGGGGGCAAAAGTATTATTATTGAAATGCGGTGCGTTAGGATTGTATTACCGGGCAGAAAATGAAGATATTTTTAACCAGTTGTCTATTCCGGATATGTGCATTTCCGAATGGACAGAACTGGAGCATTTTGAAGAAAGCTATATTCCGGATCGCCTTGTATCGGCAACAGGTGCCGGGGATACGAGTATCGCCGCTTTCTTGTACGCCATGTTAAATGGATACTCCCTTAAACAAAGCCTTCAGTTGGCTGCTGCGGCAGGGGCCTCCTGTGTAACCGAGTTTGATCCATTAAGTGGATTACTTGCAATTGAAGAGCTCCAGCAGAAAATTAATAGTGGTTGGGAAAAACGAAAAATTTGTCAAATGTAATGTAAACGAGGGGGTTGGGAAGATGTTAGTGAATATGAACGAAGTTTTGCTGCCGGCACGAAAAGGGAAGTATGGTATAGGCATGTTCAATGCTGTGAATCTGGAAATGGCAAGAGGCATTATTGCAGCTGCGGAGCAAGCGAGTTCTCCGGTAATAATGGGGACTGCGGAGGTATTTTTCTCTTACTGTCCATTGGAGGAAGCAGCTTACTATTTAATTCCTATGGCGAAGAAGGCCAAAGTCCCGGTCGCCATTCATTTGGACCACGGTATGACAGAGGGTGCGTGCGCAAAGGCGCTGGAGCTTGGATTTACATCCATCATGTATGATTGTTCTCTGGAATCGTATGATGTGAATGTCCGTAAAGTTAAAGAGATGGCGAAGCTCGCGCATTCCTTCGGCGCTACTATTGAAGGGGAATTAGGTCATGTGGGCGATAATGAAGGTTCATATGAAGGTGAACATGCAACGGAGGATCCCAGCGCATTATTTACGGATCCTAAAATAGCGAAGAATTTCGTAGATCAAACCGGTATCGATGCCCTGGCCATCGCGGTAGGAACTGCACACGGAGCTTATAAACGTCCGCCTATGCTGGATTTTGAGAGAATAGAAACGATCTATAGAACGACTTCCGTTCCTTTGGTTCTGCATGGGGGCTCCGGATTAAGCGATTCTGATTTTAAACAAGCCATTCGGTCAGGGATCAGCAAAGTGAATATCTTTACAGATATCAACACAGCTGCTGTGGAAGCGATGTTCCGTCATTTCACCTCTTTCAACAAGGGAATGATTGATTTGATTCCGGCAACGGTTGAATCGATTAAAGAAAAAGTCATGGAAAAAATGGACTTGTTTGATTCTTATAACAAGGCTTGACACTTATTTTAGGCGAAAATAAAATCAGCGATTCTCTTAAACGGAGAATCGCTGATTTTTATGTTTGATGTTTATTTTTATATTCCTAGCAAAGGATTAGGACATTCACGAAGAACAGAAAGATGTTTCTGGCGCAGCTTTTGTAAGAGATTTAGCGTATTCTGCTCAGAATAATAGTTTTCCACCGTATTTAAAGGGCTTGGTATACTTCTTGTGATGTTGTCCTTCAAAACCTTTTTCTTGTATTCACCGGGTGTACAGCCAACGTTATCAAGGAAAGCTTTATTCATGTATCTATAATCGGAGAACCCGCATTCCAAGCAGATATCTAGCAGTTTCATACCTTCAGCTAGAAGTTTTTTAGCATAACTGAAGCGAAGGTTGTTTACATAATCCTGAAAGGATTGATTTAGATTCTCTTTGATAAACTGGGATAGGTAGGTCATCGAAAGACCTTCATTTTCTGCGATATCGGACAGACGGATTTTGTGGGTATAATGCTCATCGATATAATTTAATATCCGGGTCAAACGTTCAACCTTTACCATAGTTTTGTTTTTTTCATCGTCGCTAATTTGGTGATAAGGCAGGTTATTCAAAAGAACCCCGAATAATAAATTCAGCATACTCATGCAAGAAAATTCAAAGCCTTTTGGCCTTGCGAAATACTGCCATGCCATTTCAATCATTAGGGATTTTATATATGTATAGGTATCTCCGGTTATATGCTGCTCCAAAGTTACGGAATCAAAAACAATATTGGAAATTCCCCGAAAATAGTTTTTGCAAAAGTGGGGTGAAATCTGCAGGCATAAAATGGTCGTTTTGCTTTCTAAGGTTCGGATTTCATGCGGCTGATTGGTATTTAACAGTATAGAGGAGTCAGGGTTCAATCGATAGACCTGTTGCTTGGAATGAATGTCCAGTTTGCCTTCAAGCACGAGATCAATTTCCAGTTCCCTATGCAGATGAGAGGTACGATAGTCCATATCCACTAAGAAAATATTAAGATGTTTGATACTGGGGTGGTCTATAATTTCAAATTCCTTTTTCATTCATTTGTCTTCCCCTCAATCTATATATTTAACTATATCAGTTGAAGCCGTTAATTTCGACTCTTTTCAAGGAAAAGCCGCTAGAACTTTCACCGTAAATTTGTAGCTACTTAATCATAAACTTATGCAAGTTGGGAACATGTAAAAGCAGTATGATGGAAGCGCATTCTTTTGAAGATAAAAAGGAGGATCTGAATGACTACATTTTATGCACCAACGTCGCCAGAAATCAGTAAAAGAGAACAGACGCACATGGAAACCATTCGTGCGCTTGCAGCTAACTGCATGGTGTTGTTGGAGAATGATGGAACGTTGCCGTTATCAGCCCAAACAAAAAAAGTAGCTCTCTTCGGAAATGGGGCAAGACATACTGTAAAAGGGGGCACCGGATCCGGGGATGTCAATTCCAGAGTGGTTGTGGCTATTGAACAAGGTTTGGAAAAAGCGGGTTATACTGTGACAACTAAGAATTGGCTGGGTGAATACGACCAGTGTGTGGCACAAGCCAAGCAAACATACACAGAGAAGCTGGAAGCTGTAAAAAAACAATACGGATCGTCTGCCGGCGTTCTTTACTATTTGAAAAATCCTTTTCTGGAACCGCATGTACAGGCAGTAACGACCAAAGATATTCATGAATCCGGTACAGATACTGCGGTTTATGTTTTGGCCAGAAATTCCGGAGAAGGTAAAGACAGAAATAATACCAGGGGAGAATTTCAATTAGCAGAAGAAGAACTAGAGGCAATTCGTTTACTTGCCGCCTCCTACAAAAAGTTTATTCTATTGTTAAACATTGGAGGGATTATAGATACAACGGAATTGTTGCAAATTCAGGGGATTAATGCGATTCTGATGATCGGACAGCTGGGAAACATTACCGGTTTTGCAGTAACGGATGTTTTGTTCGGAAAGACGGTTCCATCCGGCAAGCTGACTGATACATGGGCCTCGAACTATCTGGACTACCCTTCTTCCGATACATACAGTCATATGAATGGAGATGTAGACGATGAATATTACTCGGAAGGCATTTATGTAGGTTATCGCTATTTCGATACGTTCAACATTACGCCAAACTATTGCTTTGGATACGGGAAAGCGTATACAGAGTTCTCAATCCAGACGCTGGATATAACGGTGAATGAGGAGAATATATCGGTTACTGTTGAGGTTAAAAATATCGGTAAAATTCATCCCGGCAGAGAAGTTGTACAAATCTATACCTCTGCTCCGGCTGGATCATTGGAAAAACCATATCAAGAATTATCTGCGTTTGCCAAAACACAATTGCTTGCCCCCGGAGGAGATGAGATACTCACCATTTCTTTTCCGGTAAGCAGCATGGCATCCTATAGTGAGAAGGAAGCGGCATGGGTTATGGAAGCGGGTACCTATTATATCCGTGTGGGCAATGCCTCCAGAAACACTAAAATTGAAGCCGCGATACATTTATCCAGCACCGTCAAAACCGTGCAGTTAAAAAATCTGTTCCCGATGGATGAACCGATGGAAGAGATAAGTTCCCGAAACATCTCATCATATTCTTATGCCTCCGAAGCGTTTGAAAAAGAAAATGCAAAAATATTGACCCTAGATCCATCTGAGATTCTGCTTCAGTTAATAAAGTATCAAAGCGAAAGACCCACATACCTTGATCAGTATCCGGATGTCAAAATTACAATTGATGAAGTTAAAAATAAACAATTTACTTCAGAAGAGCTAATAGCCCAGCTTACTGTACAAGAAATGGCGGAGCTTTGTGTGGGAACCTCGGGAGGCCGGGCAACTGTCGTCGCTAATGCAGCAATTACTGTACCAGGAGCTGGCGGAGAAACTGCGACACTGGAAGATAGAGGGATTAGAAGTATAGTTCTGGCCGATGGGCCGGCAGGCTTACGGCTAACACCCCATTTCAGAGCAACTGCAGACAGAGAATTGCTGCCTGGCGGAGAAATTATGGGATTTGATTATAATCCACTCCCCGAAGCAGGACCGGAAGGATCAGTGGATTATTATCAGTACTGTACAGCTATCCCGGTTGCGACTTCACTTGCTCAATCATGGGATATGAACTTAATTGAGCACATTGGCAAGATTGTCGGAAAGGAAATGCAGGAATTCCATGTCCACCTTTGGTTGGCTCCTGGCATGAATATACACAGAAATCCTTTGTGCGGACGTAATTTTGAATATTATTCTGAAGATCCGTTGCTTACAGGAAAATGTGCAGCAGCTGAAACAAGAGGGGTACAATACTATCCCGGTCAGGGTACGACATTAAAGCATTTTGCTGCGAATAACCATGAAGATAATCGAATGTTTACTAATGCGCATGTCAGTGAACGGACGTTACGTGAAATTTATCTTAAAGGTTTTGAAATCGCAGTGAAAGAATCAAGACCTTTGTCCATTATGACGTCCTACAATCTGATTAATGGGACGCATGCAGCCAATCATTTTGATTTAATTCAATCCGCTGCAAGAGATGAATGGGGCTTTGCGGGGGTTGTAATGACCGATTGGTACACTTCCAATAAACTGACTGATGAGATTCATAAGTATCCTATATCCTCCAGTCCGCTATGCATTAAAGCAGGAAATGACTTGCAAATGCCGGGGTCTCAACAGAATATCGATGATATTGTTTCGGCCATTGAAGCAGGGGAGAGAGCATAACCTTGGCTGACCTGCAATTTTGTGTAACCAATATATTAAATGTAAGTTTACGAATTCACTGAAATAACGAATTTATGAATTAGAAACCGCCCCGGGCAGCCATACAACAGCTGCCCGGGGCGGTTTTGTTTTTTTGTTTGCGAATTAAGGTTGCCTATAAACAAAATGACTATTTATCGGAACGAATATTACTATTTCGATTAATAGATCAAATGTTAAGATCATCAAGGAGCAAAGCAAATTTGCTATAAATGGAGGTGAACAACAATGGCTATTGCGGGAATTGATATCGGGACGACCGGATGCAAATGTACGATCTATAACCGGGAAGGACACTTTCTGGGTGAAGCCTATAAAGAGTACCCTACAGAGCAGACGGATAAACACACTCTGGATGCGGAAATGGTATGGAGTTATACCAAAGATGTTTTGCGGGAAGCGGCACTTCAGATCCAGGTACCTCTAGAAGCGATCGGAGTGACTTCCTTCGGAGAAGCTGCTATATGGCTGAACCACCAAATGGAGCCCATGGCTCCTTCTCTGTTATATACGCATCCCGATGGTCAAGAGCAATGCGACCGCTTGACCAATCATTTTGGCAAAGCGTATATAACCCGAACGACGGGCTTGAATCCGAATCCGATGTACAGCGTTTCCAAGCTGATGTATTCTCGCGAACAACGGCCGGGTCAGGCAACAGAATGCCAAGGCATTTGCTGTTTCGGCGATTTTATCGTCTATATGCTGAGCGGTGTGCAGCAGATGGATTACTCTCTGGCCAGCCGGACGATGGCTTTTGATATCAATCATCTGAAGTGGGATGAAGCTATTCTGGAATATGCCGGTATCGACAAGGCTTGGATGCCCAATCCGGTTCAGATTGGTACTATTGCCGGGAAGATTAGAAGCTCGGTGGCGGAGGAACTGGGCATCGGCAGAAATATCATCATCGTATCCGGATGCCATGACCAGATTGCAGCATCAATTGGTACCGGAGCCTATCAACCAGGGATGGCGGTTGAAGGGGTACAGCGGCAAAGTTGTTGAGGCTCTGCGCATGCGGTTAAAAGCAGACCGCAATCATCTGAAAACAGGGTTTGTCGGGACACCTTACTTAAATCATGTACTGACAACCCATGGCTGCAACGATCTTGCTTATACCCTTTTGCTCAATGACGATTACCCGAGCTGGCTTTAATGCCGTGAAGCTGGGTGCAACGACCATTTGGGAACGGTGGAATTCCATCCTACCGGACGGAACGATTAGCGGTACAGGTATGAATTCCTTGAACCATTATGCCTACGGCGCAATTGTGGAATGGATGTATCGCAGCGTGGCTGGGATATCAATGAGCAAGGGCATTTAGGCTTCAATTTCGAAATACCTTTTAACGCATCAGCCCGCGTTCGATTACCCATACCCATTTAAAGGATATAGAGGTCAACGGTCTTACTTGGGAGCAGGCCGGCATCACCGGTGAGCAGCAGGGAGAAGAGGTACGGCTGGAATTGCAGAGCGGCAGCTATTCAATCCACTACCTGCCGTCAAAGAGTTATTTGAGGGAAATGAGCACAAGAACCCCGCTGGTTGAGCTGCTGCGCCACGATGAGGCTGCATCCTTAATCCGGACAATGATATCTGAACAGGCTGGAATTAATCCGAATGATCTGGGCGCTTCCGTAGGTGTGTCCTCCCTCCGGGATCTGGCTGCGATCTATTCACTGCCAGCAGAATTGCTGGATCAGATGGATGAACAGTTAAGCTATATAAAATGACAACAGTTGTAAAAGAAATAAGACGAAGCTGGATTCTCCGCTTCGTCTCATTTGTATGCTTCAACTATCAGAACCCATGTTAAATTTGTTTTGTATTGGTGACAAAAGGGTTTATCCCTTGGATTTTTTTACTTTTTGGCGGGAGCATATAGGTTTTGTTTTTTCAATCTTCTTATTAGTGTTGTTATCGACAAGATCATGATTACGAATAGAGCCGCCAGATAATAGGGGAATAACTTCATACCAATCCCTTGCGCCAGTAAACCAAACAGTGGCGGCATTATTGTAATCCCCACATAGGAGGCAGCCATCTGGGCTCCCATCATCGACTGTGAGATGTCTTTTCCGAAATTTGCTGGTGTCAGATGGGTGAGGTTGGGGAAAATAGGCGCGATTCCAAAACCGACCATGAACAGGGCGAAAGCAGAGAATTCTGATTGAATGGGTAGCATAAGTGTTATTAGCGCGGCGGCTAGGATGCTTTGTCCAATGTGGATCAATTTCCAGCTCGACAGCTTATCTGCTAGGAGACCAGAGAGCAGTCTTCCTGCTGTCATCCCTATATAATACAAGGTGAGGTATTTGGCTGCACTTTCTACGGACAAGCCTTTGGTATGTACCAGGAAAGTGCTTCCCCAGATGCCTGCGGTTGTCTCGATTGCACAGGAACTGATAAAGGTCATCCATGCCGCTCTTGCTGAAGGTAGCCTAAACAGATAGGCAAGACTGACTGTTTTGGATACATTCCCCCTGTCTTCTTGAAGGCTCCGGTTAGCTTTCTTCCATACAGGCAAGGTTAGCAAGACGATGAGTGCGATAACACCCTGAATCAGAGAAACCGTGTAATAACCTTCCCGCCAGTTGTTCTGTTCAGAAAGCGAAAGTGACATCAGATAAGGACTGATGGAAACCCCGACACCATAAAAGCAATGCAGAAGATTCATATGGCTGGCTTTATAATGGAGCGCCACGTAGTTGTTGAGCCCCGAATCTACAGCTCCAGCTCCCAGTCCGAGCGGAAGAGCAAACAGGCACAACCATAGTATATTCGATGAATAAGCGAAGCCCAGCAGTGCAGCAGCAGTCATAATGACGCTGATTGCAGTGACCTTGCCGGTACCGTACTTGTTAATCACCTTAGCGCTAATCAAACTCGAAATGATTGTACATCCAGAAATGGCGAATGTGACGTATCCTGCTGCCGAAACCGGTAATCCGAACTCTTGGTTAATGGCTGGCCAAGCTGTGCCAAAAAGTGAATCTGGGATCCCCAAGCTGATAAATGCAATGAAGATAATCAATAATAGAAGTCTTGCCATAGTACCCTCCTGCGATGTTGTCGAAAACGGGAGTCCAGGGAAATTTCTGAACACGAGTTCAAATATATCACAGAGAAATAGTGTTTTTCTTGCATAATTAATTCATAATGTAGTACTATATCGCCAAAAGGGGGGAGAGTTGTGGTAGTCACGGACGAACAAATGAAGGAGATGGCAACACACGGCTCCCGGCAATTTCCGATTGAATATTATGTAGACGATACCGCACAGTTTTCAAATCACTGCATTAACCGCCACTGGCATGATGAAGTGGAATTTGCTTTCATCCAGGAAGGGCATGCGGACTATTGGATAGGCGAAAAGTCCGTGCCGCTCAGCGAAGGAGATGGGATTTTCATAAATACGAGGATTATTCACGGTTATAAAGCTAGTAGGAGAGCGATTGTGCCCAACATCGTGTTTTCTCCGGAGTTAGTGTCGGGTGGTAATCAGACGGTATACCAAAAATTTGTACAACCCCTTCTGTACTCCTCCATTTCATGCTTATATTTGAGCAGCCGTATTCATTGGCAAGAAGAGATCATACGAAATTTGCAGACTGTCTTCCATCTATTGAATTCAGGGGAAGAAACAAAAGAGATTGACGTTCAGATTGGTATCGCGTCCATATGGCGCAGTTTGTACTTACATCGGCACTCCTGCATGGAATTGCCACAAACACCTAGTTTTCTGAACACTCAGGCACGGCTGCGGATGATGCTGGAGTACATTTATGAGAACTATAGGGAGAAACTTCGCCTTTTGGATATTGCATCTGCTGCAAAGGTAAGTAAAAGCGAGGCGTTGCGCTGCTTTAAGGAAGGGACGGATACTTCTCCTGTGGACTATCTAATTCAGTTCAGGTTGAATAAGGCTAGAGAATTAATGCTGACTACGGGGAATACCGTTTCGGAAGTTGCCGAAATGACCGGATTTGAAACCGTGGGGTATTTTGACCGAATGTTTAAAAAAGCCTTTGGTGTCACTCCAAAACATCTGCGAATGCGTTAAGCGGCCAGTTTTCTTTACTCACTCTGGGCCTTGCACATGAAGAATGTATGTCAGAGGTAACCCTCGAGGATATTAAGCTGCAGGATTCGTTCTTGACGCTTCGTGCGTGGATGACAAGCAGGCTGTAAACGTAGGAGGAGTGACTCTCTATGGTTCCGGATTCGGCAATCACGATCAAGATATTGCAATTCGGGACCACCTTAGCTGCTCGGTAATTGTTCAATGAATAATGAGTTTTAGATTGTTGTATTAAAAGAAACAGCGGCGTACCAAGACTTCTATAATAAAGTCTTAGACTGCCGCTGGTGTCATTAAACTAACTTTACCTTCAAATATTTAAACCTTTCATGCTGATATCATCGTATCTACCACCTTGAACAGCAGACTGAGGGCTAACAGCTTCAATACGCGCTAAGTCATCTGGAGTTAGCACAATGTCCGAAGCTCCTGCATTTTCCTCTAGAAAACTAACTCGTCTCGTTCCAGGGATTGGAAGTGCTCCTTTTGCTAATGACCATGCCAATGCCAGTTGCGATGGTGTACTGCCTTTTTCTTTGGCGATCTTTGTAATCTCATCAACGATATCCACGTTCTTTTGGAAATTCTCTTTTTGGAATCGTGGTAAATATCTACGGACATCGTCCTCTGCAAGATCCTCAAATTTGCGTAGTTCTCCGGATATAAATCCACGACTTAAAGGACTATAAGCAACAAATGTGATTCCCAATTCGTTGACAACAGGTAGAATTTCGGCCTCTACATCTCTACTCCAAAGGGAGTATTCGGTTTGTAGCGCAGATATAGGATGTACAGCATGAGCACGTCTTATAGTTTGTGCTGATGCTTCGGATAGGCCAAGATAGCGCACTTTACCTTCCTTAACGAGGTCTGCCATCGCTCCAACTGTTTCTTCGATAGGTACGTTAGGATCAACACGATGTTGATAATAAAGATCAATATAGTCGATATCTAATCGGAGCAGGCTATCTTCTACCGCTTTTTTAACATAGTCCGGATGACCGTTAACTCCTTGGAAGTTCGGTCCATGTGCGAATTTGGTAGCAACAATCGCTTGCTCTCGCCGACCTTTTAATGCTCGTCCGAGTAATTCTTCGTTATGCCCATTTCCATAAACATCTGCAGTATCTAAGAGATTAACACCGAGGTCTATTGCTCTCTGAATTGTTTGTATCGACTGTTCGTCATTACTGTGACCATATAAACCAGACATTCCCATAAGTCCTAAACCAATCGACGATACTGTAATTTCACTGTTGCCTAGTTTGCGTGTTTTCATTTCGGTCACTCCTCTGTTATTGGAATCGGGATTATCATATCACTAACGAACAAAGTTTACAAGTTTAATAATAAGTGTAAAGATAGTTTTCTTTATAAAACATGAATCTTCAGTTATACTATGTAAAAAAGGGGGGACCATTTTGAAGGATGAGCAAAAAAATATGGAGAAGTTTCGTGAAACCCAGAACAAATTACTTTTTAGATTGTTACCGTGCATAAATAAAAGTGGATTTCATTCTTTACGAATGGATGAAATTGCAAAAATAATGAATATAAGTAGAGTGACTTTGTATAAATATTTCTCTACAAAAGAAGAAATTATCCAAATCGTCACAAATTCTTTTATTGAATTTTTCAAGGAAATGATAATACTTGATCCCCCAAATGAAGAAAGTTTGTATGCTGCCCGTTTTCAACAGTTATTTGAGCAATCGGTTTCACTTTCTACATTTATTACTGAGGAATACAAGAGAGATCTATCCAGTGAATATCCAGAGATATATGAACAATTGTTTATTGTCATACAAGAGCGCGAAAAACAATTGCTCAACTTTTACAATGAAGGAATTAAAAATGGAATTTTCAATGAATTAAATGGGCAAGTTTTGATTTTGCAAGATCAATTACTGACCACCATGTTAGATACTAAATACCTACTAATGAATCATTTGACGGTTGAACAGGTGCTTTATGACTTTTACAAATTAAAAAAGATACAGTTGTTTAGGCCTGAGAAGCTCTTTTTGGTGGATGATAATCTAATTGTGCCCAAAATTGATTATTTAACATTAAAGGTATCAAAAGCTTTATATTCAACTTAAAGCAAAAGACATCCACAATTATGGATGTCTTTTGCTTTTGCTGCATTCTTTTTAGCTATCTAATTCTCACACTATTGCTTGTCAGGCTTCAATCGATCGTTTTTCCAAACTTCAATCCAAAGCTCTCCATCATCTCTAGAATGGGGAGGAACTCACACCCTTTTGGTGTTAGTGAATACTCCACTCTAGGAGGTACCTCTGGAAAAACGTTACGGTATATCAGACCATCCTTTTCTAATTCACGTAATTGCTTGGTTAGAGACCCTTGTGAAATATCATTTAACAATGCTTTGATTTCACCAAAACGGTGTTCCTTTGTTTTTAAAAACCAAAGAATAAGAAATTTCCAGCGCCCAGAAAGCACATGCTGTGTATACGCCATACCAAAAATTACAGGATATTCTTCTATAAATTCTTTTTGAAAGCCGTCTTTGCATATTCTAGTCACATCATTTATCCCTCTCTTGTACATAGTACATTAAATGATACTAACTCCACTTTTATTGCCTACTTTTAAGTTTGGGGAGTTAACTTTATTATATGAAATATAATCAGCTTACTCAAATAGGGGGAATATTTTATGAATAATCGTATCACTAAGCTATTAAATATTGACTATCCGGTAATCTCAGCAGCTATGAACTGGGTGACATCGGCTGAGTTTGTTGCGGCTGTATCTAATGCCGGCGGTTTGGGGTATTAGGTCCTAATGCCGGGCAAAATATGCCCGCTTCCAGTCTTGAACAATTCTCTGGAAATCTTAAGTCGGAAATCCGAAAAGTGAAACAACTAACGAATAAAACGTTTGCAGTTAATTATATATTTCCTCATAACGAAGATGAAAGCTCTCCTTTTACCAATGCTTTATTTGATGTCTTAGTTGAGGAACAAGTGAAAACTGTCGTTGCAATTGGTTTTAAAATGATCAGAAGTGAAGTGGAAAAATTGAAGAAACATGGTTTTACAATATTATATAGACCTATTAATCCTACAGTTCAGAGTTCGATTGAAGCAGACCAGTTAGGCGTCGATGCCTTAATTGTTACGGGAAGAGAAGCAGGAGGGCACATTAGCCAGTACGATATAAGTACATCCTCTCTAGTATCTCAAGTTACATCCGTTGTTAGCGTACCTGTTATTGCAGCGGGAGGAATTGTTGATGGGAAAGGTGCCAAAGCCGTATTTGCGATGGGAGCAGAAGGTGTCTACATGGGAACAAGATTTATTACTGCACTGGAGAATCCTGCGAGCATTACTGCCAAGCAAGCCATTATAAATGTAAACAGTGAAGATTTTCTAGAATTAGAAGGCGCGAACGAAAGAACGATTCCAACTGAAGCAGGAAAAAAAGCTTATGAGCTACTAAAGAACGGGCAGAAAGAAGAAGCCTTAAAATATTATAAAGATGGGATCAAAATAGGCATTTTGGAAGGTGATTTAGTGAATGGGACGTTGAGCATCTCGCCAGCAGCAGGAGGGATCAAACAAATTAATACATGCAAGGAAATTATTGAGGAAGTAGCTCATTCGATAAGCTGAATTGCAGAAGGGGGGAGTACCTGTTTGCTCCGCTCCTATTACGGATGAGCAATTAAAAAGTGTTGTCCAACTATAGTAGTCAGACAACACTTTAAATTGAGACAACAGATGATTAGTTTTTAAAATCAGCGTTGAGTGTTGTCTCTTTCCATTCTTCTATACTTGCAAGTAAGTTTGTAAATTTAGTTGTGGCACCCAGATAGGCTCCTTCACCAAGAAGTAGACGAAGCGGTGGTTTATCGGCTTGAGCGACCATGATAACTGCTTCTGCAGCCTTTGCAGGATCACCCGCTTCTTGCCCGCCTCCTTGCTGTAAAAAGTTCAACATTTGGCCTACTGAGGATTCACTATAATCAGAAATTAGTGTCTCGGTTTTTACTGAAGAACGACCGCCCCAATCAGTGCGGAAGGAGCCGGGTTCAATCAATGTTACATGAATATTGAATGACGCTACTTCTTGAGCAAGACTCTCAGAAATACCCTCAAGGGCATATTTCGTAGCGTGATAGTAACCAAGTGTAGGGAAAGAGACTAAGCCGCCGATGGAAGAGAAATTAATAATATGGCCGGACTTCCGGTTTCGCATATACGGTAGGACGGCATTGGTCATATGCATAAGACCCCAGAAGTTGATTTCGAACATCTTCCGTGTTTCTTCTTCGATACTTTCTTCAACGGAAGCAAAATAACCAATGCCGGCATTGTTTACTAATACATCAATATGGCCGAATTTTTCAATTGTCTTAGAAACCACGCTGTTAATCTGATCTTTGTTTGTTACATCTAACGGCAAAGTAAGCGTATTTTCTTCATGGCCTTCTGTAATATCCCGGATCGCTTCAAGATTGCGTGCAGTGACTGCAACCTTGTAACCTGCATTAATTGCATGCTTCGCGATGTGACGCCCAAAGCCGGTAGAGCATCCAGTGATAATCCAAACTTTTTCCTGCAAAGACATATAATCACTCCTCTAAGTAGTTATGCATCATAGTCTACTACTTAAAGTATGCTTGAAGTCAAATCACACGTTAGAGTAAGGCTTTTTTGTCTGATGTCTGTTTGTACATTAATATATCGTAAATTGCAATTTTGCGTATTATTTTTTCCAAATGTAATTGGGTTTGCAGTACTGACTTTTCAACTTTCATTTTGTGCGCCGATAAAAAATCCTTTCTCGCATCCAGTGTCTCATCCCCTTGCAAGATAAGGTCTGTATACGCTTTGATCTCCTCGATTGTCATGCCTGTATTCTTCAGGGCAATAATTAATTCCAGCCACTCCAAAATCTCCTCGGAGTATTCTCTCCTTCCGCCGGAATTCCGGTTTACAACGGGTAGAATTCCAACCTCTTCATAATAACGTAGAGTTGAAGCGGGGAGTCCTGTTATTTTTACGATTTCATTTATGCTAAACATAGGATTCTTCCTCTCCTTATCTTAAAGTTGGCTTTAAGATGAAGTGTATTAATACGATCATATTACAAAAATATGCTGAAAGAAATATTTAATTATGTTACATCCATAAACAATGCAGTATAGCAGACCTAATTTGTGAAGGTTGATCCTGGCACTGAAAGGCTGTCGCTTGCGGCAAATATTTAAATATTGCAAAGCTTGCGCTTTGGAGAATTCGTTCTCTTTTAAAAAAGTGCCATTCCAGAATTAGAAGGATCGTATTGCAGTAGTGGCCGGCTACAAGTTCATAGGGTCCATACTCTTATGCAACATGTTCCAGATGTACTCTTGCCACGCAGTGCCTGTTCTTCAACTGAAATAAAACTCTCTTTTATTTGCTGAAAGCATGCAGATAACAGAGAGTCTTTTGCCCTATTGATAAGTATTATCAGCCTAGCCTCGTTGTCATTTAGCATACAGTGCTTGAATTAATATGAATAAGAATTCAGCAACAATTCGTTTAAGCGCTTGCAGGTGCAGCCTTTAAAAATGTCGAATGTTAGCTTTTAGTGTCACAATGAGAAGCAATTCAGCAAAAAGGGGGCAAGGTGGTGGGCGCATTTAGGCTGATTATGAATTATTTTCAGCAGGCGACGATGAAGAAGAGGATCATGTTCATTTTTGCAAGCGGTACCTTGGTTCCCTTTATGTGTGTCGTGCTGCTGTCTTATCATACAATGTCTTCAATTCTGTCGGGCAATCTGGAGAGCAGTGTGCGCAGCAATCTGAAGCAGGCGGAATTATCCCTGGAGAGAACGATCAGCAATTTGAATCATGTCTCTCAACAGCTTGCACTCCAAGGCAGCATCGGCAAGAAAGTGGATTCGTTGCTCTCTACGGACAAGCAGTTTGAAAGAGCAGTGCTAACGGAAGAGATTAATACGGAACTAAATCTGGTTTCTTTTACCAACCCCACGATCGGCCTGATGATGTACTATTCAAAAGTTAAAGGCACCTATATGTTCAATAGCACCACCGTTAAGGAGGATTATGAGATAAATGGCTTGCCACTGCTGGCCGAGTATTTTAGAATCTCATATTTTGGGCCTCATATCAGCAATGAACGGTACAATGACGAATATGTGATTTCGGCACTCCGTAAGGTGGATTTGCCCGGAGATCCTGATGATATGTATGTTTATGTCGAGTCAGGCTTCAAGATGACCCCATCTATCTTTGAGAATAAACTGGAGGATGCATCCTATTACTTGATTCTGGATAATGATAAGAGAATTGCGTTTAGCGATGTACCTGCGGATTTTGCCATGAATCACTACTTTAACGATACCGGATCCAACAACGGGTCCGGACTGCAGAGCGGATATTATTGGTTTGAGAGCACCAGTAATCAGGGTTGGAGCGTAGTCTCACTGATTCCCAAAGACGAATACAACAAGGAGAAGAACCGCTGGGTTATTCAAATGATCTACTTATTCTTACTGTTTCTTGCCGTCAGCCTGCTGATTGCCTGGTTTCTATGGAAGATGGTCTACGTTCCGCTACAGCAGTTCAATCATCAGATTAAATCAATCACCCTGCGGAATACAGTCCTTGCCGAAGTTCCGCGTATCAAGATTCCGGAGTTTGATTTCCTGCTCAAGCAGTTGCAGAATATGAAGAATCAAATTTCGGAGCTAATCCAGGAAGTCGAGGTCAAAGAGAAAGGAAGAGCTGACCTGGAGGTAGAGAAGCTGCTGTATCAGATCAACCCGCATTTTTTGATGAATACTCTGGATACGGTCCACTGGCTGGCTGTGATGAATGGACAGAAGGAAATTGACAAGCTCGTGGTCTCGCTCAATAAACTGCTGTATTACAATTTGGGCAAAAGAGGACAAGTCTCCACCATCCGTGAGGAAGTCGATTCGATTAGGCAGTATTTAACGCTCCAGCAGGTCCGGTATGATTTCGCCTTTGATGTACGGATTCATGTGGCTGACGATGTGCTGGAACTCGCGATTCCCCGGTTTATCTTACAGCCGATTCTGGAGAATTCACTCTACCACGGACTTCATGATGAGGGATATATTCAGGTGGAAGTAGAGAAGGCTGGAGGACAAATTATAATATCTGTCTATGATAACGGGGCGGGCATTTCGGAAGAGGATATCGGGAAGCTGCTCCATCAGAAGCAGGTTGAACAACAGAGGGCGGGTATGGGCATCGGAATGAGCTATGTTAAACGAATGATCGAGAACCAGTATGGAAGTCTAGCCAGCCTGGAGATCCACAGCCAGTTGGGTAAAGGAACGACGGTCTACTTGAAATTACCAAGCATGGAGGTACTGCCGAATGATTAAGGTCCTGATCGTGGATGACGACAACCTGGTGCGCAAAGGGCTGATGTCAATGCTTCCTTGGAAAGAATACAGCATGGAGGTAGTAGGAGAAGCCAAGAACGGTGAAAAGGCGCTGGAATTTCTGGCGGAGCATAAGGTGGACTTATTGCTTACCGATCTGGCCATGCCTGTCATGTCGGGTATGGAGTTCATGCGGATCGTACGGAAGCAATATCCCCATATCTCTATAGTGGTGCTGACGCTTCATCAGGATTTTGAATATATTCAGGATTGCCTGAGACTGGGGGCTATTGATTATATAGCCAAGGTTGAACTGGAAACAGATAGTTATGATGAGGTAATGGGCAGAATCAGAGGAAGAATACTGGAAGAGAAGACGAAGATTGCTGCTCCCGCTGTAAGTGATGAGGTACAACAAACAAGTTACAGCTTCTATGAAGCCATTCCCAGTGAAAATCTGGATGATCCAAGCCATGATAAATTATTATTGTCCTCGCCATTCAATGAAGATGTGCTCGCCGAACTGAAGAAGGCAGGCCTTTCGCTGGGCTGGGTTCATAGAGTATCTGAGTTCGATAGGTTTCTGGAGGATTTGAAAAATGCAGCTCTGCCGCCTGCCAGGCTGACCGCGCTCCTGAATTCATTATTGCCGGGATGGAACCGGATCTACGCCTCTGTGACTAGGCAGTACATTGAACTGCCGGAGACCTTCGGTGCCTGGTTCGAAGTCGAAAAATGGCTGTATAAGGCAAGAGAGTCTCTTGCTGCTGCCATTGGTAAGCCCCAATATTCAGAAGAGGTCAAAGAATGCATCGCAAGAGCGGTGCAAGCCATGCATGAGGAGTTAGCCGATCCGGTCATTGCTTCCGAGTTGGCCAAACGAGTGAATATGAGCCGCAGCTATTTCAGCCAGTGCTTTAAGGATATGATCGGCATGACCTTCAATGAGTATTTACGTTCGATCCGGATGGACAAGGCCAAGGAATATCTGCAATATACACAAAAAAACATACAGTGGATTTCCGAGCATACGGGGTATAACGACCAGAAATACTTCAGCCGGGTGTTTTATGAAAAAACGGGCATGCTTCCGAGCGAGTACCGGCAAGCTTCCCAATCCGGGATACAAATGTCCGATTTATAGGGGGAGAAATGTCTGCTGCCGTGGCACAAACTTCCCCCATATCTCTACCCAAACTGTAAGCCGCATTTTGTCACGAAGGTGGCATCCATCATATATACTCAGGTAACAAGGTACTATTACTGAGAGAAGGGAAGGGAAGATGAAGAGAAGACATGGGATCATTCTTCTGATCGTCATGCTGATGTCTGTAAGCGCATGCAGCGCCTCCGATAAATCTAGTCCAGACACCGGCCAACACTCCAGACTACTTCCTGATTCATCTGGTAAATATGAGCAACCTGTCACCATAAGGATTGGCACTACCGTCGAATCTACTAAGTCGTTGCTGGAGGGCGAAACCCTTGTTGACAATCAATATACCCGTAATATCAAAAACAACTTAAATATCATCGTGGACTATTCCTTCAAGGCCTCGCCGGCAAATTATAACCAAAAAGTAAGCCTGGCCATTGCCAGTGGTGATTTGCCGGATGCAATGATTGTTGGCCCTGTAGAGCTTAGAGAAATGGTGGAGGCCGATCAGCTGGCGGATTTGACCGAGGTCTATCAGACTTATGCTTCCCCGGTAATCAAGAGGATTGTTGACAGCACAGGCGGCGAAGCCCTTAACAGCGTAACATTTGATGGTAAAATTCTCGCCTTGCCTAATGTGCAGCTGCATGCAGATGGTGTCCATCTCTTATGGATTCGCAAGGATTGGCTGGATAAACTGCATCTGGAGCCGCCCCAAACCATGGAAGAGCTTGAAGAGGTTGCGCGTGCGTTTGTGGAACAGGATCCAGACGGCAATAATAAGCAGGATACCATAGGACTGGCTGGACCGAGCTCGACAGGTAAGCTGTATGCGAATTTTCTTCATTCAACCAACACTCTGTATGGCTTTGACGGAATCTTTGCCGCTTATAATGCCTACCCGGGCTATTGGCTGGAGGATAATGGCAAGGTGGTATACGGCTCCATTCAGCCGGAGACCAAGGAAGCCTTGGGGGAATTAAGGGAGATGTATTTATCGGGGCTGATTGATTCTGAAATGGGGGTGCGTGAAGATCCGGGAGAATCTATTGCCGGTGGAAAGACTGGGATGTTCTTTGCACCATGGTGGGCACCCTACGGACCTATAGACGATGCAGTCAGGAATCATCCCGAGGCAAATTGGCAGGCGTATGCACTCCCGCTGGACCGGAGCGGTGAGTACCGTCCACATATGAGTACGACTACAAGTCAATTTGTCGTTGTCCGCAAAGGGTATGAACATCCTGAAGCTGCTATGTTAATCCTTAATAATCTGGTTCTTGGGGAAAGCCAGGGAACCTTTACTACCGAAAGGGGGCCCACAGAATATCCTTTACGATTAACTTATGCGCCGACGGATGAGACCGAATATGAAGTGAAGGCGCTGCGGCAGGTATTTGCAGGAACTAAAACCGCTGCAGATTTCCTGGATAAGCCTGAATACAAGATGCTGCAATCCGATATCAGCAATATTGGTCCTGTCAAATTAGGGCCTTACGACAAATACGATATCCAGTATTGGGCCCCCGGCAAAAACAGGGCCATGTGGATTCGCGCCTATGCTTTAATGGTGGGCGGGTCACCGCTTGTAGACAATGAGATTAAGGGAATATTCAGTACCACCTATACCCAAACCCAAACCATGGAGAGCAGATGGCCCAAGCTTCAGCAGCTTGAAGATGAGACCTTTCTGAAGATTATCCTTGGTGCAGCTCCACTGGACGCTTTTGATCAATTCGCCGAGGAGTGGAATCAGCAGGGCGGGGATGAGATTACCAGGGAAGTGAATGAACTAAACCATAAATGAAATGATTACTTCCGATGTGGCGCTGGAGATGCTACCGGCGCCATCATCTTAGAAATAGCGGGAATTCAGGTCCGTATGTGGCATCACACGCTTGTATAATGTAAATATATTACTATTTAATAATATTATAGTAGTTACAAACTTATAAATGCTCAATCTTTTATGAATTTTAACAGTGGAGGAGAACAATGGACATCAATACTGTAAATACACCCATAGTGGACGCACAATCCCCCAAACGTTTGCGCAACAACGATAAGTACCGTTTGTTTCTGATGGCAGTGCCCTTTCTGTTCTTGGCTTTTTTATTCTCATACCTGCCGCTTTACGGCTGGATCTATGCCTTCTACGATTACCGGCCCGGTATTCCGCTCTCTGCTTCCGAATTTATGGGCTTTGATTGGTTTACTTCGATGATATCCAATGAAATTCAGCGTCAGGAAGTCTTAAGAGTGCTGCGCAACACCTTTGCCATCAGTTCTCTAAATATTGCGACTTCCGTTTTACCGGTCATCTTCGCAGTCTTTCTTGTTGAGTTAAGAAGTACTAGATTTAAGAAAATTGTACAAACGCTTACAACACTGCCGAACTTCATCAGCTGGGTGCTCGTTTATTCCTTTGCATTCATGCTGTTTTCAGTAGACAACGGTTTTCTGAATAACCTGCTGCTGGATTTGGGCTGGATCTCCAAACCTCTGAATATTCTTGCTTCCGATGATCATACCTGGATGGCAATGACCTTATGGAGTATATGGAAAGGGCTGGGCTGGGGCGCGATTATGTATATTGCCGCCATTACGGGTATTGACCAGGAAATCTATGAGGCGGCAAGAGTCGACGGTGCGGGACGTTTCCGGTTAATGTGGCATGTAACGGTTCCGGGCATTATGCCTACCTTCTTCGTGCTTTTGCTACTCTCGATCGGAAACTTCATTAATAACGGCATGGAACAGTTCTACGTATTCCAGAATGCAATGAATACCAATCATATCGAGGTCCTGGACCTGTATGTATACAATATCGGGATGACGAATTCCAACTTTGGCTTCGCTACAGCCGTAAGCATGCTGAAATCATTGGTCAGTCTGTTCCTGCTGTTCGTAGCGAATACCATGTCCAAAGTCATCCGCGGTGACAGCATCTTTTAAAGTGACAGACAGAAAAGGAGAGAAGCGACATATGCCTACCAAAGAGAAATTTTCGTTGTTCCACTTCATTAACTATGCCGTATTTGCGCTCATTACGCTCATATGCTTATTTCCATTTTATTATCTGTTCATCAATACGATCAGCAACAATGACCTTAGCAGCAGAGGACTGGTCATGTTTTATCCGAAAGGCATTCACTTTACCAACTACATGGATGTATTTAAAATTCCCGGACTAGGCCAAGCTGCCCTTATGTCGGTCGGCCGTACGGTGATAGGAACTGTGTTGACGGTTGCTGCTTCCGCCTTTCTGGGTTACCTCTTCACCAAGCAAATGTGGGGACGCAAATTCTGGTACCGTTTTCTGGTCATTACGATGTATTTCAACGCTGGCCTGATCCCATGGTATTTAACGATGCTGAATCTCGGCCTGACCAATAATTTCGCCGCTTATGTTCTGCCGTTCATCGTCCAACCATTCTTCATCATTCTCGTCAAAACCTTCGTTGAATCTACGCCGATAGCCCTGCAGGAGTCGGCACAAATTGACGGAGCCGGTTATTTCAAGGTGTTCACAAGTATCATATTACCACTGATTACACCGATTCTGGCTACTATTGCCATCTTCTCGTCGGTTACCCAATGGAACAGCTTCACCGATACACTATTTCTGGTCACGGATCAGAAACTGTTCACACTTCAGTTCATTCTCTACCGGTACATGAATGAAGCTACGTCTATAGCCCAATTAATGAAGCAATCTACAGGCGCTATGGATCTGGATCTGGCCAATATGGCAACACCGACCTCCATTCGCACCACCGTATCTATGGTCGTTGTGCTGCCGATTCTGCTCGTGTATCCGTTCTTCCAGCGGTTTTTTGTCAAAGGGATTATGATTGGCGCAGTCAAAGGTTAAGCTGTCCTGCTTACGCTTGAAGGGGGTGAATTTCTTCTACTGAACGGTGTTGTATTCAATATTTAGAATTCCAAAGAGTATGAACAGGGGAGGATTTAGCATTATGAAAAAGAGATGGGCCGGGACTGCGCTTACCGCAGCAATGTGTGCAATACTCGTATTTACTTCAGCGTGCAGCAGCAGTAACAATGGTGGAAATGCGGCGAACAGCGGAACAAATACACCATCCACTTCTGCTAACAACAGTAATTCAGAAACTGCGGATAAAAAAGAAATCACCATTGATGTGTTCTCCATGCTAGCTAACTATGCCGGGGAACAGCCAGGATGGTTCGCTAAGCTGGTCAAAGACAAGTTCAATATCAAGCTCAACATTATCGCCTCAAACCTTGCAGGCGGACAGCAAAAAGTCGCTACAATGATGGCCTCCGGCGACCTGGGCGACCTGGTAGTGTTTGGTACTAACGGCAAGGATTATCAGGATGCCATCAAAGCAGGTCTACTGCTAGACTTTACGAAGAATGATATGCTGAATAAATATGGTCAAGGCTTGCTCGCCAATGCTCCAGAAGCGATTGAAGCCAATAAGAAGCAATTTGGCGGCGGCACGGCGGTATACGGAGTCGGATTTGATGTGGGAACAGGAGAAGGGCCATCGGAAGGGGCGACGATGACCTACGGACCGAACCTCCGCTGGGATTTGTATCAGAAGCTTGGTAGTCCGAAAATCACAACACTGAATGATTACTTGCCGCTGCTTAAGAAAATGCAAGAGCTCGAACCCAAGAGTGAAAACGGACGCCCGACTTACGGAATTTCACTCTGGTCCGATTGGGATGGCAGCTATATGACACTTGCCAAAGTTATCGCCCAGTTCCACGGCTATAATGAAGGCGACGGTCTGAATCCGGCTGGATTGACACTGACCCACCAGAATAAAGATGAATGGCAAGGTGTGCTTGATGAGGATGGATATTATCTTCAAGGGCTGAAGTTCTACTACGATGCGAATCAAATGGGACTTCTGGATCCGGATTCCTTAACGCAGAAGTTCTCGGATGTATCCAACAAGATCAAGGACGGGCAAGTCTTGTTCTCGCACTTCCCTTGGGTGGATAACGTGTACAACACTCCTGAACGTACAGCTGAGGGCAAGGGGTTTGCTCTAGTACCTTATGCCGAGGAGAAAATCACCTCTTACGGGCAGAGCCCTTACGGCGGAAACCGTGTTTGGGCGATTGGTGCAAAAGCGAAAGAGCCTGAGCGCATTATGGAATTCCTGAGCTGGCTGTACTCGCCAGAAGGTGTAATGGAATCGAATTATGGCCCTAAGGGATTGGCATGGGATATTGATGAGAGTGGTAAACCGTTCGTCACCGATTTCGGCTGGAAGGCACTGCCTGCCAATGCTGAGCCGGTTCCGGCGGAATATGGCGGAGGCACGTTCAAGGATGGAACGAACCAGATCAATAATACAACCTTGAAACTGACCAACATCAACCCGGATACCGGAGAAACGTATGACTACAACTTGTGGACTTCTACGCTAAACCATAATCCGGACCCGGTTACGAAGAGCTGGCGCGAAGCGATGGGAGTTATGACGGCGAAAGAATATTTTGTGAAGAACAATATGATTGAAGTCTCGAAGCCGTTCTTTACAACGGAAACCCCGGTTACCGTACCTGCTCAGCTGCAGCAGAAGATTGACGGAATCGGCAAGATCATCAAAGAGTACTCTTGGAAAATGGTCTTTGCTAAAAATGATGCTGAATATAACAAGCTCAAGGAAGAAATGATTACGAAATCCAAAGGCCTTGGTTATGACGAGGCGGTAGCCTTTGAAGTCGGAAATGCCGAAAAAATGGTATTCCCGAACAGATAAGCCTCTATATTTGCAGAATAAGAAAGCCGGTTGTCCAGAGGAATCTGGTTAACCGGCTTTTCCTTACAAGAAGCTATACAGGCGTACGCCATGTGGCGGTACAGTGGTCTGAAGCACATTGGCGTCAACTTCGGCTGGCGTCCCGCTCCACAATTCGGTGCCGGAGGCTGCACTGCTGAAGCCAATCTCTTCAAGCGCCAGTTCCAGCGGTAGCGGGCTGTCGCCGACGTTGAATATAGCAGCATACCGGGTTCCATCGCTGTGTCCGGCAGTCCAGACGATAAGTTCATCCTGGCAGAGCGCCTCTCTGGCTCCGCAGCTCTCGCGGTGCATGCGCAGCACCGCGCGGTTGGTCAGCAGCGACAGTGTCCAGTCGTCATTGTCACGCAGTTCGCCACCGAAGATCAGCGGAGAGCGGAAAATACTCCAGAGCGACATCATCGTCAGCTGTTCGTCGCGCGTGAACCGGGTCCAGCGGTCTTCCCCGCCACCATCCACAGAGCGGATGCCGATATGACCGAGCGGGAGCATGTCGCAGTCCGGCCAGGATCCGGCTTGTGGAACGCCCTGCCATTTCCGGCAGCGGTCGAACATGTCCAGCAGCAGCGGCCACAGGTCCCAGAAGTCATCCGTTACGCGCCACATGTTGGCATGCTCTACGAAGAAGTCCGAGTATTCCACCGGAGCAGGACCAGGTGAGAGGCTCAGCACCATAGGCCGGCCGCAGCGTTCGATCGCTTTGGAGATCAGGGCGATTTCCGGCTGATGAGTATCGTACAGCCGGGAAGCCGCGATGTCATCGACCTTCACCAGGTCAACGCCCCACTCTGCGTACAGTTTAAAGAGCGAATCGTAGTAGGCCTGTGCCCCTTCTTTTGAGGCATCCACACCGTACATATCCGTATTCCATGGACAGATGGAGTTCGTATGCGCAATATCGCGTGCCGTCGCGACTGTACCCAGAATCGGAGTGGCAGCGTGGGCGGCCTGCCGCGGAATACCGCGCATAATATGAATGCCGAATTGCAGTCCGAGACTGTGGACATAATCAGCTAACGGCTTGAACCCTTGGCCGCCGGCTACAGAAGGAAAGCGGTTCTCGGCAGGCATCAGCCGGGAATATTCATCCATCACTAGCGGGACGAAGGGACGGTATTGTGAAGAATTTGCCAAGGGCTCGTACCATTGAATATCGACGGTAATGTAGCTCCAGCCGAAGTCCTTGAGATGCTCGGCCATGTATTCCGCATTGCCGCGGATTTCCTCTTCTGTTACCGCTGCACCGTAGCAGTCCCAGCTGTTCCAGCCAAGCGGCGGAGTAGTTGCTGCAAGCTTATGATCCATTGTAAATCTCCTTTACTGATGTATTATTGCTCTTGTTACATTCATCATAATAAAGGGAATTAGCAATATCTATAGTAATCTTACAAATCCAATAGCACTATATTGCGGTTAATCGAAAAACAGGCGGCGGTAGGTCAGGCTTTCGCCCCCACTGCGGAACTCTCCCGGCGTAAGTCCGGTAAGGCTGCGGAACGCCTTAATGAAGTAACTTCCGCTAGAGTAACCGATCTGCTCAGCGATGGCTTCAATGCTCAGGCTGGATCCCCGAAGCAGCTCCATGGCCTTCTCGGTGCGGACACGGGTTAGATAAGCACCGGGCGTCAGTCCCGTGCTGGCCGAAAACCGGCGGATCAGATGATATTTGGATAGGGAGACATGCTCGGATAGCAGATCGATGCTGATCATCCGTGAGTAATTGCTCTCTATGAATTCAGCTGCGCGCCTAATATTCGCTGACCAGTTATCCCTGTCCCGAAAAGTGGTAACCTGCATTCTCGCCAGCTCTGTCACGAACTGATAGACACAGGATGACGCGATCAGCGGATCCGAGATTCTTCCTGCACCCGCATCAACTACAATCATTCGCGACAGCCGGACAGGCGTGCTGTCTGCGGGCAGATGTGGCACTTCCCCTGCAACGCGCAGGAATTTGCGCCAATGGGGCAGAATCAGGGTAGGCCGGAACAGCAGAAACAGGAATTGCCATGGCTCTTTTGAATCCGGGTGGTAGTAATAACGGTGGGGGCCGGGAATTTCGGCCAGAAAAGCCTGTCCGGCAGAGACCCGGTAAGTCCGGTTCTCCGACTCAAACACGCCTTCACCGGAGAAAGTGTACTGGAACAACAGAAGAGGGCCGTCATTGCGCTCCAACCCATCCCAGCGGTAAGCGGGATCGGTGATTGAATCATAACCGGCCGCAAATAATACGCACAACTGCAGCTCCTTATCTTCGGCGAACCTAAAGCCGTAGGTGCCTCTGGGGATATCCATGAATGTCCTCCTAGTAATTCATTAAAGATGCTTCAGCATTGATCTTAACATAAAACATGCAGCTTATTGAAAACAGAGAACGCCTTTGTTACTGTTACAAATATGAATCAGAGAAAGTAGGTTTAAGAATGTCTCAGATGCAAGTGTATAAAGCAAAAGAGAACAATGTGAAAGTCATCGGGCGGACCCACTACTGCAATAATGTGCTGTGGCTGGCGCTCTCGGGCGGTGGTGTGGAGTTTTCATTCCGTGGTACCAAAGCGGTGATCACCTTAATGGGTGATGCTGTTGCGTCAACCGGTAATAATCTGGCCCGGATTGGGATCAGCGTAAACGGTAAACGGATGATTGACGATCAGGTGGATCAGCCGCTCAAAACGTATACGGTGTTTGAAAGCGATACAGAGCAGGATGTCACAGTAAGAATCACAAAGCTGTCAGAGGCAGCGATGTCAACGGTTGGAATTCAGGAGATCGCTGTTGATGCTGCGGATGGTATTAAGCCAACCCCGCCTAAAGTACATACTATTGAATTCATCGGGGATTCCATTACCTGCGGCTACGGCGTAGATGATGAGCATGAGCTGCATTCTTTTTCCACGGCAACAGAAGATGTTACGAAAGCCTATGCCTATCTGACCGCAGAGCAACTTGAGGCTGACTACAGCATGGTTTCGTACAGCGGATACGGCATTATTACAGGCTATACGGAAAATGACGAAAAGCTGCTTACACATCTTCTTCCGGATTATTATGAAAAAGTGGGCAAGTCTGAAGGGAAGTTTGACGATTGTCTGTTGCCCCAAGATGTACCCTGGGATTTTAGCAAATTCACCCCCGATATAATTGTCATCAACCTTGGAACAAACGATGATTCCTATACCCAAGAGGATAAAAGCAAACAGACAGAATATGCTGAAAAGTATGTTGAGTTCCTCAAAATGGTCAGACGCAATAATTCCCGGAGTCTCATTCTCTGCACGCTGGGGATCATGGGGGACAGGCTATATCCCTTTGTTGAGCAAGTCGTGAAGCAATATACTCAGGGAACAGGCGACAGCAATATTTCGACAATGAAATTTGACGTACAACTGGCAGCCGATGGATACGCAGCTGATTTCCACCCGTCCCAAGCCACACATTGTAAAGCAGCGGAAAAATTAACGGCTCATATCAGGGGATTATTAAAGTGGTAATTATAGGTGGGGAATAATTGATATAGTGGATTTTGAGTTTGGACTTTTGGAATTGTTATGTGCCGTTTCTTGTGCGATTTGGTGTGTTTACTTTTAAGTACTAGGCTTTATAGTAATCTGAATAAAATATACTGATAGATGTATATATTAAAGAAAAGTTGAATATACTTTAATATAGAACCATCAAATAGGCGAAGCTTGCTGCTAAGACAAAGACTGTATACTCGTTGTTGAGTTACAGTCTTTGTTTTTGTGTAATCAAAATTCATTTTAGCCATTTCGAAGGTACGTTAACTACTACTGATGTAAGTTATCATTTAATAAATTTATAACGCCACCACTGATCAATATATGCAAGTGATACTTGCTAAGTTAATCATTGATAAAAGATGTTCGCATATATATAATACAAACAAATGTTCTTTTATAGTGTTTGCTAGACTTAATGTACAAATTATCAGGAGGATAATAGATGATAAGAAAAATAGATGGGGATTTATTGGATAAAGAAAGTATTATATTACGTACAAAACCTAAACTTACTATGGTTCAATTACTAGTGATAAAAAGTGCCATAAATAAGTCTATTGAAGATCATAGTCCATTATGGTTAAAAGTATTTTATTTTAATTATGATAGAGTGCTCCACGGTATCGTAATGACTGCAGATTATCAGTTACAACGAATTGAATTGAGAACTATTGGGGATCAATCAGAATGGATAAAAATTGAGGATATCTTAAACGTAAATTGAATCGAAGGGCTAGGCCTTAGTTTGTTGACCTTTTTACAGTAGATTGGCGAATTGCTTTGTGAAATATTGCTTTTCAAGGGAAAGTTTACAGGTGTACTGTATGATAACATTTTTTTCGCAAGCGAAAGTTTCCGTGTGGTTTTATTTCGGAAAGAATTCGGATTTAGGGTTGATATATAGAATTGTGGTTGAAGCAACTGAAGATGATAATTTGACATTAACGGTAGGTGATTATAATGGGCGAAATAGTGAAAAATCAACATTATATTCCACAGAATGTTCTTAAACATTTTGCTGATAAGGGTAGAGTTTCTGAAGTGTTGGTTGAAAAAAATGCCGATCCGTACCAAATCCCTTATCGAAACTCTATGTCAGAACGCTTTACATATGAGCATTCACAATTAGCGACCAACGCAATAGAAAACTTTTTTCAAAAAATTGAGGATGACTTTGGGCCAGCTATTGTTGAAGTATTGCGTTTACTAGGGCAGGTTGATTGTGGTGAGGGGGAATTAAGTAGTGTTGAAGAATATATCCGTTCCTACCTTAATGCAATAATAATTTACTACTATCGAAGTGGTGCGTTATTGTATGAATTTGAACATGAGACTGCAAGTAAAGAGAATCGGATTTCAATGATGCTTAACAAATTATCGAATACGAATTACATAAACAATCTTAGCGAAACTATCAGGAAATATTATGATTTTGCTATTATTAGAAGTGAGTCTGGGAATTTCTTAATCAGCGATCAGTACATCTCTACAGCTGCATTAAGAATCAAAAGTAGATTCTCTGATATTAGTAATAGACATTTAGTACTCATTGAGGTTCTAATATTGGTGCCTCTTTCGAATGAGTATTATGCAATTTTCTATCATGGGCATAAACCAGAATATATTCGACCTCAAACCATAAATTATCTTACTGACGAACAAGTACTCGAAATTAATAAAGTTATCATAAATAATTCCTATAAAAAATGTGTTGGTAAAGAAAAGGCTACACTTCAAGAGACCCTACCTTATTTTGAATGGCGATCTCCTTCTGCAATTTATATTGGGCATAACTCTGGCAAAGTAAGTGGATCAACACTAAAAAAGGAAGTCTTCTTTTATGAGAAGGAGAAGAGAGCTTGGGAGCTTTTTACTGATCCTATGCATTTTAGAGACTTCAATAATTTGGGTAGAAATGACTATTGTGGTTGTGGGAGTAATAAAAAGTTTAAGCTATGCTGTTTTGAATATTATGTGGAAGTCAAACGAATATGGAGAACTATTAACGATAAAAATCTAGTATTTAAAATCGGAGTACATCCACGTGCGCAAGTTGAAGAAAGTATATTTTCATTTTGAGTTGTGAAAAGTGAAATAAAGTATACTTTTATTGATAGGCGTAAGTTTATTGTTCTGATCTTTTAATTAAGCGTTGAGTTTTATGATATTATACCTATTTAGAAACCTAACCTAATATGGGGAGATAACTATAAGAAGAAGTATTCTAAGGAAATTGATAATATGGGGGACCAACATGGTTAATGAAATATTGCTTTCCGAATATACTTTATTTTCTTCTGACACTTGCTTATACGATAAAAGTTTTGGTATATTCAGGAAATGGTAAAGGAGGTCTATGATGAGTTGGGAGATTGTAAGAGAGAGTAAAGAGCCCTGTGGGTGCGGATTGGGTTTTGTGCTAACTGTAGTAAGATCAGATGATTGGAATCGGACCGACGAAACTATTAGTCTGCAATGTTCAGAGTGTGTAAAGAATTACGTGAGATATTCGTATGATTATCAAAGATCAGGAATGATTGAAACTGCAACTTATTGGGTGAAAAAAGAGGACTACAAAGCATTTCTTCAATCGAAGTCAGAGGTTGATGCTCTGCAGGTTATTGCGAACAAGGATTTAACAGAGTATCTTCGATTGCATTATTTAAAGCCGTGGATGGATCTATTTAGTGATGTTCCATGGAATAAAAAATCTATATGGAGTAAGCTGAAGTTGCTTGGATTAACAAGTTATAGTTATTCTACTTTTAGCGGTAAAATTAAAGTAAAAGATTTAACTGAATTTGTTGAAAGCTTTGTTACATATAGTTCGGTGAATCAGATAACAAAGATTTTATCGATTAATGATAATAATATTGAAACTATTGCTCTTTCCACACAAAGCGTCCGTCAACGATATGAAGAAGCCCGAAAAGTGATGATGGGGAATGCATTTAGTTAATGACTATAACTCACGAGTACATTGAAGTGGTTTTGTAGGTGAGTGTTAAAAAGAGTATCTCCGATTAAGTCTCTTCATTAACAAAGATGCGAAGGGAAGACGATATGTTTAATCGCTTATTTCCTTATTTTTTTGCGCGTTTTAGAATTGTGGGATTTTAGTACATAGGATTTAAGCCATCACTTAGCACATATGTAGAGGGATGATAATTTGTTGATTGCTTCTGAAAAATTATGCGATATCCATCAAATTCACGACTGGTTGAATCAATGCGCGCAAAGCTATCATCAATTAAAAATAAGAGACAGAATCACAATTGATTTGTCGCAGTTAAATTATGTGACACCGCTTGGGTGTACGACATTATTATCCACTTTATGTTTTTTAGAAAAACATTTCTATTTGGATACAGTAGTTCCTCAAGTCCGTAGAATTGAGGATACAAATGTTGTTAGTTACATGGAAAGAATGAATTTTTTTCAATTGTGCCCATGTGATGTACGGCTATCATTTGAAAATGAACTAGATATGGGGGTTTTGTATAGTCGTAAGCGCTATAATAAAGAAAATTCTTTAAACGAAATAACCTTGTGTAGCTCAGACATGGATGTTGAGAAATTTGATAGTTCTTTGAAGCGGATTTTAAGGAATAAGGGTATAGCAGCAAATCAAGTATCTAACATTAGTCGTATTGTGACAGAACTAGGATTGAATTCGGTAGAACATGGTAAACATAATGATGAGGTCTCTTGTTATTATAGTGTTCAGTCGTATAGTGCGGGGAAAATGGGGATTGCTATTTGTGATAGTGGAGTGGGAATTGTAGAGAGCTTAGAATCACATATTGATTCTTATGACGATGATGATGTAGTGAGACAAGCTATCTTCACAAATGCTTCTTCGCGGGGAAAAGAGAGGGAAAAGGCTTGCCTGATGTTAGAAATGTGGCCTTAATGCTGAATAATGCACAAATATATTTAAGAACTCATAGCAACGCGTATCAAGTCTTTAATGATAGAGTGGTACCCCTTCATAATGGAAGCTACTTTAATGGAACTTACTATTATATTATAGTAAACGCTTGACTTGAATTAGTCTGAATTGATATATTATTAATGGATGGATTTCAATTTTATTTTTGAAGTCAAATAGAATGGTGGATACTTATGATCTATTTAAACTTAATAAGTGAAGGACAGGAGACGGTCAACTTACTGTTTAGGCCTAAGCTAATTCCAATTAGGGAAAGGCTAATGGAAGAAATGAAAATTGCTTCTCCAGGAACCGTTTTTTATTATGATATGAACCAAGTCGAGGGGATTAATGGTTCTGGGGCTGACGAGATTATTGTAAAACCGATACGAGAGTTTATTAAATATTACAAAACAGAAGATAAGTATTTAGTTTTAATGAATCTAAGCAAAGAACACGACCATGTCTACAATATTGATTTAACTCTTAAAGAAGAGAATGTCACTGTAGTTGGTAAGCAAGACGGAGAAATGGCTATTATTGGGAACATTGGTGATTCTCTTAGAGAAATTCTTGTGATCGCACATGAACTTGGAGAAGTAACCGCACGTGATATTACTGAGCGTTTGGATAAGAAGCTTAATTTAACAAGTACACAACTCAACAAGTTGAATGAAATGCGGCTACTGAAACGGTACGAAGTGCAGCTTGAAGAAGGTGGTAGGCAGTACGTATACCGTAGTTTGTTTTATTAGTGGAGGGAGACCTCCATTTTTCATTAGTCGATTTCAAAATTATAATTGAACTCTCTATTGAAGAGAGTTATAATCAAATTAGAGTTCAAAATTAAAATTGAAATCGAGAGGTGATAGAACTGAACAAAATAAAAAATCATAAGTTCATTTGTCGAGAACCTACGATTTAAGAGCAATAAATCTATCGTGTATGTTTATGGAATTAGAGGTGATTTCATAATATCACGATGGTGATTTTTCGACAATCTATCATGATATGAAAGGAAGGATAATTATGCTGATATGCCGCAAATTTATTACACGTAAAGATGGTACTCGAGTCTACGCAAGTCAATTAGGTCTTGAAGCGATTTGTTTTGAAGTTTCTGAAGAAAAGCATCAGGCTTATCTAGATAAACAGAAGAAAGATAAAGAAAAATAAAAGCTAGAACAGAAGATAACCTCTGCACTAAGGAGATTCATCCTTTATAACTTATAATACGAGGCAGGTGTGGGAAATGGCTAAAAACACAGGCAACGGTTTCCGTAAAGGTGCTGTAACAAAACGCTCTCAGTTTCAAGCACCAAACGGAAACTTTGTAAAAGAGATACTTCGAATGGACGTTTTATGGATCAAAAAACGTCGGGAGGTACATTCAAAGGCGTTAGTAAAGAGAGCTAGTTTATAGAGTAAGAGTGGGTTAGGGTTATAATCCACTCTTCTACTCAAAAAGAGGAGGGAAATTACATGGTTGAGTGGTTAACGAACTATCTTGAACTTAACTGGATTGACATGATTAAAGATGTGCTTATTGGTTTAATATCAGGTTTGATTTTAGCACAAAAAAGTCAGAATGATGGGATTAACAATCAAACAACTATACGAGAGAGTGTACAATACATAACTCAAACAGTCGTTGTTAATTACCCGAATAGTAATGAAAGAAGAACAGATAATAAACGCAAAACATCAGATGATGACAATTCAATTCTTGGAATTATAGCTGTTGTTGCGATGGTATTGTCTTATTTATACGTTAAGTATCACTCTGAACTAATGGATTTTATGACCAGTTTGATTGTCATTGGTGTTGTTGGAACTTTGACAGTTGCCATTAAATTGTACCAAAATAATAATTATGACAAATTGAATCGTTTATGGACATTACAACTGTTTGGAATTTTGATGTTTGATTGTATTCAATTGATTGTTATGTCAAAACAGGATGTTTCTTTAATATCTACACTTAGCTTTTCAAATTTTATTAGCTCAGCTGGTATTGATGGGGTTGCTAGATTTGGAGTAATTGGTGTGGGTTATATTCTGAGTCTTTTGCCTAATGTACTGCTTTTTATATTGCTAATACACATGTTATCTGTGAATTTGAACCGTGCGTTTAATGACAGAGTGACAGCGTTCTTCATACGTCGTACTGTCAAATTTACGAGCAAACCGTATCACATGTTAGTGGCTGTGACTTTAGTTTGTTGTTTCTCATTGTTTTATTCAACTGGGTATGTGTACGATTTAATTCAGAAACAACAAGAAAATACGATGCTCTTCATTGAACAGTCATCAAAAGTTAATAATAAATAAGGATAAAAGCGACTCGTAAGGGTCGTTATTTTGTTTATGACTTCTTCCCTACCTATGGTTAATATTGTACACTTAAGATATTGTTGGAATATACCTTTAAGGGGAACGTTGATACAATGACCAATCGCAAAGTAAGAGTATTTATTGGTAGCTCAAGAGAAGCAACAGACTACGCAAGAGCACTAACAACTCAGTTAGAGTATGATGCAGAAGTTAGTCCTTGGTTCGCGGGCACATTTGGAGCTAACTCATACACAATGGAAGCACTTGAGGCAGAGTTGGACTCAAATGATTTTGCAGCATTTCTATTTGCACCAGATGATGTTGCTAAAATAAGAGGTAAATATGTATTTATTACTCGCGACAATACAATTTTTGAGACTGGTCTTTTTTGGGGAAGATTAGGTAGAAAACGTGTCTTTGCAATAGTTCCGCGAGAAGTTGCTGAACGTGATGATCTAATTAAGGGTGAGAATGTGAGTGACTTTCATATTCTGTCAGATTTAAGTGGATTAACGTTGGTACATTATGTTCCGCGTCAAAGTGATACGAAGTATGAAGCTGCTTTAACTACAGCAGTCAGTGCGATAAAACAGGCCATTAAGCATGAAGGATTTTATGTGGACCCTAGAATCAAAATATTTGAAAAACAAGGTATACTTTCGTACTTTTGGCATTATAATAAAAACCTTCCAGAAATTGAACTGGAGGAAAGATATTCTGCATTTGCAATAGGGCTTCGTAATGGACTGGTTGTTCCAGCACCTTTTCAAGTTAAGGGAGCTGCTATATGGAAAAAAGATGAAAATGATAAGATAAAGCAAGTTGCAGGAGATGTAGGGAAAGGAAAAGAATATGGCTTGAAAGATAATGAGGGCTTAGAGGAACATGAACAAAAAATCATGGTGGTAGAGGTCTTTAATACAGGTCGGTATGACTTTTATGATGTTCAAGGCTTTGCACAAGAGTCGGTACTATGCTATCCTTTAGATAGGATTAAAACGCATGTGGCCTCGGTGCATATTGGTGGGATTGCATCGCTTACTCCCGAGGAAATGGCAGGTATTGTAACAGGTAATGGTGAGCTTTTACGGACTGTCATGAACATGATAGGAGGTGTTTTTAAATGAATCTTCGATCTGGTAAAGGAAAACGGAGAGCCATTGGTTCGTCAAAACGATTTGCTGTCTCTAACAATAATCTTAATTCTTCTGTAAAATATTCGGGAATTCAAAAAACTAGCTCAGAAGTGATAATTAGCCAAAGTAAAGGCGTAATCCGTAAACGTATTAGTGGTGGCGCCAACAGAATGAAGGTTAGTGCATCTTCTGGTGCTTGGACTATTCATAAACCAAGTGAGGGAGTCTTTATAGGACCTTCTGTAGTTGGAGTGGACAAAAAGTACGTAAGAGTTATTAGTGGTGATATAGATGACAGGTTGCCTTCCTTCGCTAAATAAATTTGATTTAAAAATTTATAGTCGTACAGCTCAAGCGTACCGATTTCCAATCGGTACGCTTGTCTGTTGTCTGGATAAACGAATAACATACGATTTATTTATTGAAAAAATGATACCTAGAATAATTTTATTTGAGATGTAGTATCCTCCTATATGAATCGAAATTTGCTTTAGAATCGAACAAGTCGTGCGTGCTTTTACAATAAATAATGTCCTGAGTAATAATTTTTTTTAGATTAGATTTAATATTATCAGGTACAAATATTCCTAATACTTGTATCGAAATATCTTTACAACGCTCCATTGTTCGGTATAATCTTGCCAGTTCATAAGGCATTGCTGAGCTGCAAAGGAGCCGAATGTCAGAGTTAGTAAAGTCCTCTTGAATCGTGCCCTCCCTTATTACACCGCAGTCCATGACTATGAAGTTATATACGCGATTTAACTCTTTCGTAAAATAAAAATCAGCTCCCTCCATTACATAGGCATTTCCAGATTGCTCCGGTTTAAACAATTGAATGATATGAGCCAGATGGTTATTCGAATTTGCCTCTACATAACATGCCGAGCCCCCATGAGCGTTTATCCAGCAAACTAAATTAAACGCTGTTGTAGTCACCCCCACACGTCGGTCACATCCAGCAATTGCGATCGTGACATTTGAACAATTAAATTGGTATTGGACTTCATTATCCGAAGGTGTAGTATGAAAGTTCTCTTCGTAAATAATGAATTGTTCATGAGTGGGGATATATCGTTGCAAACCTTCTTCAGTAAAACACTCACGGATTTCATCATTTATTCGATCTATTTCTGTTTCTGTAACAACATTAGTGATTTCTGCTTGTATTAACTCTTGTAAAAAAGGACTGCTCTCTGGCAGCCCTTCCGAAATCACAATAATTCGCATTTCATACATCATCTGAAAAGATAAAAGTGCTTGTACCATTTCTTTGTCAGTCTCTTTTATTGCTCCACGTTCAATTGCTAAATAGCGAACATGGCTATAAAATCGCATATCTTTTACAACAAAGGAATTAAGTGAAAATGAGCCGATCAGTTTTTTTACCGGCAATTCCAATTCGATCTCAATAAAATCAAGCAGATTAACTTTGTTACTACTAGTTAGATATAGAATCATCCCTTACCCTTCCTTCATGAATAACAATATAATCCCAATGACCACTAGACCCATATAGAAAAAAAGCTCAATGAGCTGTTTCTTTTTGTCCACGCTCATCGTCCTCCTGCAGTTCCCATATAAGAAAACTTATATTCCGGGATATCAAAGTGGATATGCAGCCTCTTGGAGCCGATCATCAACAAAGCATGTTCGCGTTTCTTGCTGGCCAGAAGTTCTTCCTCTGCATCGGTTAGGTTATAAAGCTCTCGTGTTTCCTGGAGGTTTTTCCCGTCTGTTCCCATCAATATTTTGATACAAGGTATATCCAGTAGCGCTTGCCCGTACATCTTGACTTCAGGGGCTAGAAAGTCCACGACACTATGAGAGATAATCGCAAGGCTGGCTTCATATTTTCGAGCGCGTTTCTCTACATTTCGTAAGAATACTAGGCTCTGCGGGACGTTAGGGTCGATCATCAAATAACACTCATCACAGATCAGCAGCACCCGCTCTGTCCGATCCTGAGACATTTGCTCCCAGCACCAGGATAAGAGGTTAAAGTATTGGGTTCGCTTGATATTCTCAGAAGTATTCTGAAGAGTATGGGTGTCCAAGCAAATGCAGCGGCTATGGGTTTGGATGGTGCTGTGACCATTCCATAAAAAAGAGTCCCCACCATGTGCAATATCATGCAACAGTAGGGACAACTCTTTATAAACTTCATCTCCGAACTTCTTTTCCTTGCCATGAATCAGAGCGTAGAGGTCAGAAAAAGTAGGGAAGTCGCTGCTGGCTGAGTTTCGTAATATCTGTGGTCCACGTAATTAGAAACTGATTATACAACTCAATCAAACATTGCTTAAGGACAGCTTTTTGCATCATGGTCAGGTCAGGGATATAGAGGTTAAAGAAGATTTCTAGATTTTTCAGATGCAGCGCCATATCAGACATACCGTGACCTTCATCTTTATAAAGCGGAAATTGCTCATCCTCTTCATCGCGGGGAGCTGGACGAATTTGCAGTGGATTGATTCTACCATTCGATCCACCGCCGGCGTTAATCCAGTCGCCATTTAGCCTCTGGCAAAGCTCCCTATATTCCGATTCTGGATCAATAAAAATAATTTTGGTACCCTTCATGTATTCACTAAGTGCCACATGTTTTACAGCTGTAGATTTACCTACGCCAGCTACGCCCATAATGACGATGTTGGAATTGGTCCGGTCGCCCCCGCGTTTCCATGTATCGACGATGACCAATCCGCCGCTAGCGTCCTTAGCGAAATAATAACCCGTTTCGTCGTTGAAGCCAGAGCTTGCAAAGGGGAAGCCTCCCACGAAGGTACTCATCGGCATGATTTTGTTAAGGATATCTCCAATTTGATCTTGTGCCGGGTACATGGGGGATAGGTGACGAAAGCCCTCTTTTTGAAGATGGGCCAGGTTTCGAATTTTGCAGCGCATCATACTGAAGGTATTTTCAACACGTCTACATGCCCGAGTAAACTGCTTTTCATCTTCTGCAAATGGCATGACCATTACATTCATAAGGCCAACCGTTTCACCGTTTTGGTCGATCTGCATCATAATGTTCTCACCATCGGTAGCCGCCTTGTCTGCTCGTTGACGGGTTAGAGGATCTTTAACACTGTCGGCCATGCTGCGATTTTGTGTAATAGATTTGGATATTGCTGAGATTAAGGCGCTATTGTCTATAGGTTGAAAACCAATGGATACCATGGTAGATGGCATATTGGTTAGAGTGGAGAGCCAACCGACATCGGCTTTGGGAGGATACTGAATGACGCCATACATTTTAGCTGTTTGTTCACCAATCACAAGGCCGTTCCGAGAAAACTCCAGGCCCATAGGAGTGACTGCGTTTAAAAGCGAAGGATTCACAGATAAAGATGGAGATGTGGGTTTCAAAATATCAGTTCTCCTTTCCGCTTATGATCCAGAAGGGGCCACCTGCTGCTGCATTTTTTCGGGCTTCATTTAAAATAATGGAGAAATCCCATTCCTGCTCGCTTCGCTTTCGACTGGCTGGATCGGCGACAAGAATCTTGCCTTCAGATGTGACGCCTCGAAGGACCATGAAATGCCCTGAAAAAGTGAAGTGACCTTTACCCATAATGGCAACAACCAGTTTTTCACTAGATAAGGCATTAATGATGGTTTGTTGGTCTTTTTGAGTAGCTCCTTGAACATTCAAACCAAAATGCTGAGCACCATCAGGAATTAAACTATGGTAGCTACCAGTTCCTTCTGCCAAATAACCATTTTCATAGGCCCACTTAGTCATAGTCACAGGATCGATACTTTTCTCTGTAAACGTCGATACAACAATTGCTAATGAAGTTGGACCGCATCCAGACACTCCAATGGTATCTCTAGGACCGTAAGGCTTATTTGCCCAACGGGAGTCCATTTGGTTGTAATAGACAACTTCGCGACTTCCATCCTTAAACGTTACTCCCTCATATTGCTGTCCCTGGCTTTCCGCATATCCTTCGTCGGTGTTTTGTAGAATTTGGGTGAAACCATAATCGATACGCATTTCATTTACAATGGGAGTTTCATCAGCCGAGAGCCATATTTTGAGTGACTCTAAGGGGGAGGTAAGCAGTTGTAGAACCATAGCGATGAGAACTAACAAGGTGGCTGCCGGTACTAAAATAAGCATCAACATTCGTTTGCGAGTTTGTTCGTCGGAAGCAATTTTCAGGGCTATTTTGGAAAGTAACTTCACGGTGAAGGGATCCAAATTCTACACCTCCAACTTCGCAAGAAAAGGAATCACATTTTCAGGTTCTGTCGTTTCGAGGTGGGTGTAGGAGGGATTATTAACTAGGTTGCATAACTGAACGATGTCTTGCTGTTTTAAAAGTTGGGTCTGCACTTGGCCATCTTCAAAATGCTGGGCAAGCCGTTTAGTTTTGTCCAAGAGGTCCCGTTCAGTTCCGTCAGTTTGTCGCTGCCAGAGGATTAAATAAAATTGTCGCTCAACTACTTCACCTGAGAGAGTGAGCGTGTTCATCTCCAGCATTTCTTGCCGGAGTAGTTCTTTCTGCTTAGGGTCTGCGGTAGTGAGTAAAGCACTGAGTTCTGAAATTAGAGGGGAAATATCTACGGGGCGGCTTACCGCAAGAAACTTAAATGGATAGTTGAAAGAGGATAATTCGGCTGTCAGCTTGCTAATAAGCATCTTCTTTTCAGAGGTACTCAATAAATCCAGGCTAATCGGGAAGATCCGTAAATAGCTCATCAGCCAACCGTCTTGTGTATGAAGGAAGTTCCCATGAATGTCTTGTATTTGGACGAATTCTTGTGCTGTTTGCATAGCAAGATCAGTGGTGATATTGGATTTTGCTTTGCTTTTCATAAGGCGAAATAAAACAGCTCCTCCGCCAAGAAGGCAGAGGAGCAGCACAATGATGGGCAGCAGCATAAAAGCAGCACCAACTTTCTATTTTGTTTTTTTCGGTGCGATATGCCAATCAGAGAAAAGGTTCCCGGAGATCGTAATCGTTTCTTGCAGTTGAAGAGTCAACATGCCTTCAGGTGTCCAGGCATCCAGAATGCGTGTGATTGGAATATACGGTCCATCAGGGAACCAAACCGGCGTAAAGTGAACTCGACTTTGGTAAGTCGAATATTCATTAGTCTTCAACCAAAAATTGGCGTTCACTCCACCTGATTTTAGGTCATGAAGTCGCCAGTAGGTTTGATAAGAAAACTCCGGAAAATAGGTGACAGTATACTGTGCACCGGTGATGTGACTACTAGGAGCATTAGAAAAGGTAGCGCTATTGGTGGTTATTTCAATGCCATATCCTGATTTCATCCTTTTGGAGGAAAGAACTGGTGATTTAGAATCAGGTACGACTGATTGGGTGGCAGAGAGGGAAGCGAAGTAGCTGGTCCAGATATAATCCCACCAGCCTCGATCTTTCCAATATCCATAATCTATCCAATATCCGGTGTCCTTTCCGGTACTGTGCCACTGCCAGTTAGAGATCCAGACCCAGTATTCATGCCAACTGGCCGACCATATTCCCCAAGAGGCAGTAGTTATTGATGGATAGTTAGGGAACGCAGGGAGTTGAAATGAGTCATTACGGTCTGTGGCAGTAGGATTGGGCGGGGGATTCTGGTTAAGGTCGATGAGAGAAGCTGTTATAGAGGAAACGCTAAGTAAGCCATTTGTTGAGCTCACCTGAATAGAGACTGATTGTGGTGTGCTAGGTGTGTGCCATTTTATCCAAACTAACTGGCTGTCGCCTTCCGGAATGACGATATTCGTCACCGTGTAAGTGCTGCCCATAATCGCAAATGTAACGCTTGCCGGATTATCGGGAGTGATTTCGGCAGAGGTGGAAAGACGCACGGAGGTAATCACATCAGTATCTGTCCGGTATTGGTAGCTCGTTTGACTGGGGGAAGGGATAGTAGGGGCGTTATTGAAGCGGACGATGCCCAAACCAAGGGAAGCAATAATTTGATCGTTACTGACACGACTGCTGGTAGAACCATTCCAAGCGGGGAAGCCCAGATCGGAGGTCTCTAAGAACATTGAGAGTGGTAAATTCTGATGGGTAAGGCTAACCATTTTGGAACGTAAGCCACCGTTTAGAATTTGATCGTATAATGCAGTTTCATGAGCTGTCATTCCCATAAAGCCACCTTCAAAAGTAAAGTAGGCTATCGGCTCTAAGAGTAGCTTATAGTTGCCACTCGTTAAGAGGGCATAGTCTATCCCAGTATCATTTGAAATCATTTTTATTGCCCCTTCAGAGCAGAAATACTTTTTTATAACCTCAATATTCGTTATGCTTCCACCTGAACTGATGATCTGAGGCATTGGCAATGCAGGAGTTTGGTAAGCATATCCCCCAACCTTAACGCTAAGATTTGTTCCATTGCGATATTGCATTTTGCTGACCTTTTCAAAATGAATTAAGTTCGATGAAGGTGTCTTATTTGTATAATCCACAGGAGTAGAAATTGGCGCTTCATCTGATATACGAATAACTGTCACTCTAACCCCATCGTAGCCAGGTACCCACTTATTTTGGGACGTTCCTGACCCCATGCCGCCCCCACCATTATCAATATTTCCATCACCAGTGCCATCAGCAAAAGAAGTAAGCTGAAAAAGTGAAAGCACAAGTATTGAAGAAAGTAGAAATAATAAAAACTGTTTCAAAGGGTTCACCTCCAAAATAAAAGAGTACAGGATTATCGCCTGTACTCTTCTTTAACATGGATTAAATTGGACTAGTCCATTGACCCTACCTGTTTGTTCCAATCGCCATCTGATTCACTGGTGTTCCCCTTATTGTCTCCTTGGTCCTCAACCCATCCAAAGCCAGGAACGTATACCTTCCCATCATTATTTTTGGCTCCAGCTTTGGGTTCATCCTTTTGTTTATTTGGTTGAGTTGTCTTTTCCTCATAAGCTGGAGTAGAAGCAGGAGATTGAGGTTTTGTAGATGCCTTAACTTTTGGCTTAGGCGGCTGGGTAGGTTTTTGTGTTTTTGCAGGTTGGGTAATAGGTACTTCAATATTCTTCTGTCCCTTTTCCGGCTGAAGTACAGGAGTTTCAGATAGGGTAGGCTGAGGGGTAATTTCGGCAACAGAGATGGGGAGGAACTTGGGCTTGGATTCTGGGAGGAGGTAGTAGGGCTTGGCTCTATTTCAGGAATATTGATATTAGAAGGATCTACCGCTGATACAGTATTTGTTGATTCAGGTATCTGACTACTGTCCTGATGTGGCCATGCCGCCCAAGTGACTATAAGGCCAACAATCACAATTCCTCCGGTAAAAGCCCATATCTTTCTCTTCATCGTTCTCGACTCCTTATAGCATATTGGTGTTCTTACAAGAGGATCCCGTTCTTCTATTTTACTGTATAATTCTGTAAAATCCAATGAAATCAGCTATCACAATAATATTTATTAGGTAGATTTGGTGAACCGAGGCATATATACTGCTTTAACATGTAATTCTGCCTTCATTGGAGGCAGATGCCCCCAGCCAAAGGAAAGTGGCACTTCCAGCTGGATTACTGCTTCAGCCGTGAATTGTTCCATGGTGCTCGGAGATGAAGGAGCAAAAGGTGCATTGATGAGAGTTACGTTTAATCCGGAGACGCTATATTCCGCTTGATCTCCAATTAGTTTGGCATATCGTGTCTCTTGATAGGTGAGTCCTAAGTTTTCTTGCAGCCTAGGATAGATATGCCCAATGGAGACTTGCTCTTGCCACTCGTTACCGGACCTTAGATAACCGCCGGAGTAACTTTGTCGCAGGCTGCTGTATACATTACTGTAGTTTTCAGCAACCACGGCAACAATAGAACTTTGTACAGCATCCCTTACACCGCTGGCAATAATCGTTAGTCGCATGTATTCAAAAATCACACAGGAAAACATCAATATTGCCAACACAATGGCTACAACTAACGGAAAGCCATTTCCGGATTTGTTAGTCACCCACTTCATTTCCAATACACCTCAGACTTTCCTTGAGCGCTAGCGGAGAGTTCAATGGGGAAGGAGCCAAATTTCCCAAATAGTCCGATGTTAACAGTGGTTTTCAAAGTTACAGTTACTTCTTCGTTAATTTGAATTTCTCCGGTTCTACTCCACACAATTGTAGGGTATAGGCCAGTCTGTGTTTGTAATTCACTAGCACGCTCATTAGTCTCACTGCCAACTCTACCGGATATCTCAGCTTCTCGTACCAGTTCCGCGGCGAAAGTGTCTAGTTGATTCTTTATGACAAAGACCGGAAACACCTTGATAGCCAGAGCTACGCATAACATGGCAGCCAATACTAGCACCACCACATCGACGTAGCCTTCTCCGCGCTTACTTCGGAGGATGGACACCTTGCATTCCTCCTTTCCTTCTGGATGGTATGCATCAGAATAATTTGCCCATCGCCCGCATGATCTCCATGCCCAAAATGACAATGTACATTAACATAAAGCATCCGAGCATAGAGAAGGAATACTTGCGTACTTTGCCTGGACGTTTCATTGCAGTAAGCTTGAGTCGTTGAATTTCTATCAATTTGAAGTCATGTGCGAGCATTTCAAAATAGACGACTCCCTGATCACCACGCAATACGGCTAGCAACCCCCGTACAATATCAGATAACATCGTGCTGCCAATACGTGTCTCGAACCTCAGCAGGGCTGTCTCCTGATTGCCGCTCTTTATATCCGCTATAGTAATAAATAATTCGCTCTGCAAGCTGACCCCGGCATTTTTGGCGTAGACCTCAAGCATCCGCAGCACGTCTCTGGTGGCTTTAAGTTCTTGCGCGATAGTGGCCACAAATCGGGGAGTTCGGCTTCAATTTCTTCTCTTTTTTTGCGAACGGACTCACTTGCCACACCGATATTTTTAAAAAATATAGCGATTGCCAAAAAAATAAAGAGTGGTGAAATCAGCGGTGAAATTGGCAGGCTGACTAATCCTCCACCCAAAATCAAACCTGCTTTTACAATGGATTGAGCTACATAGGATTGCGGAGTTAGTGGAATACCAGCTGACTGAAGAGTTGCAGCCGTTTTGCGTTTATAGTAATCGCTTAGTGGAAGTTTAGGAGCTAACCAGGAAGACATACGAAAGATGAGAGCATCAAAGGTAGAGCTGCCTTTCTTCCCAGTTCGTGCGACTCGAATGACAGCCTTCGAGGCAGCAAGTGTAGGAAGTTTAATCAGGTCCGCTAGTACGAGATAAGTTCCAGCAGCAAAAAGCAAACCCATGAACAATAGTAATCCGGACATCATAGACAGTCACCTCCTTTAGCGCTCCCATTCTTCCTCACGTACTACACCATCCCATATGGGTTCTGGGTAAGGAGCGGGAATATACCGTTCGACTTCCTCCAGACTTTTGAGGGTGATAGCCTCGTAACTAATCACCTCTTCAGCTGCTTTTGGTAATTGTCCCATCTGTGCAAGTGAAGTAAAGCCAGCATTACCAATAATGATGTGATCCAAAATACCAATATGGAGCGGTTCAAAGATCGCAACCATTCGTTTAGTCATTTCCATATCCTCCCAAGATGGTTTCAGGCTTCCCCCCGGATGGTTATGTGCCATAATGATGGATGTGCAGTCACAATTCAGCGCAGCCTTTAAAATATTGCGGGGATAAACGGGAGCTTCGGTGAGACCACCTTCAGAAATAATTCGTGTTTCAATCACATGGTTACCATTATCTAAGAAGGCAACCATGAAGCGTTCTCGATCTCTAAGACCTAGTAAAAATGCGGAGAAGTAGCTTCCTGCCAGATCAGGAGATGTGATTTTACGCTGTGTATTTTCCACTTCCCACTGCAGAACACGATGGGAGATGAGAAATTCATTGAGCTGTTCTACTTTCTGTAGTTGCATTGAAGTAAGTTCCAGGGAATGGGGATGCTCCAGAGCATTCATCAGGTTATTGGTATTTCCATAGTTCTCTAATTTATCGAGTGGAATTCCCGTTAACTGATGAAGGGATTGGATATATTCTTTGACCATTCTATTATCAAGGTAGTCTTGGCCCATCGAATTCGCTCCTTTCTGGAGATGGGCCTAGCTCCAATGCATTTAAGATCTTCTTTACTGCCTGCAGCTTGCTTTTCAAATCGCCAGACAGTTCCTCTTCTTCCAACCGGTCCCAAAAGGTACGGAACCCGTATTCCTCAATCAGGGATTGTAAGATGATCTGCTCTTGCGGGGATGCCTCAATCAAATTGCCTAATAACCGAATGGAATCGTGCATTTGAATTCTCCTTTCTTACCGTTTATATTCCAGAGGACGTGTAAGTCGGATCACTGCTGCCAGTGAGACAAACAATGCCAATGCGCAGATTGAAAGCACGATATGCCCAGGAGTGCTGGTAGTCAATGTATGGAACCAGTCGCGATTCAGAAAATAAAGTAAGGGAATATTGCCGACGAGTAGCATAGCCATGGTTAGAAATTCTTTTAACGGCTCATAGAGTAAATAGTCAAGCTCCGCCGAGACAACACGCATATCGGATAATTTGGCGACAATGGGCATGAGTGTGGATTTCAACGTTCGATCATCCTGACAGGTAATCAGGGCATCACACCACTCTTGAAAGACGGTATTATTAATCCGTCCTTTAAGCTGTAGAATCGCCAGTCTAAGGTTGGCATGAATCAGTTTAGTTTCAGCTAGGAACACTTGAAACACATCTGCTACGGGAGGATTCAAGTAAGGGAGATTTTCTTCAATGGCTGCCAGAATATTCTCGTTACGCAGGTAGGAGGTGGTAATGACGGAAAGAGCCGTTTCTAATTCACTACCAAGCCGCTTCTTGTAGAATGTGGAGCTGAACAAGACACCCCAAAAAGGAAGCAGGGCAAATCCTCCAGCCATTATGGGTAACAGCCATAAATTGTTCATGAAGATTGCCAGCATAGATCCTATAAGTGCTAAGGATAATGAACCGGCGATAAGCAAACCAAACCGTTGACTATGCCCCGTCTGTTCTAGAATGGCTTGAGCTTCATGGACTGTAGCTCTCCAGCCCTTAAGCTTTTTGGGGTGCTGAACAGCACGGATTCGTTTTGCTAATGATTGACTTCGAATAGACAAATGGGAGAGTAGTTCGGAGAGTTCTTGAGCTAATGCATAAGGAGTGAGTTGAAGGATCAGCATGCAGCCTGCAGTTAAACCGATAAAAGCTAACAGCAGCATAAACATCATGAGGCTTCACCTCCTGATAGCAGACGCTGCAATGAGGATAAGGGTAAACCGTTTTCGAGCAAACGTTTTTGTAGGCCGATAGAGATGTCACGAACTTTCTCATAAGCGCCGTCGATGCAAATGCCTCCAGCTTCTTCACGAGTAGCATGGACGGCAAACCGGAATAACGTATGAATGACGCGCTGACCATCTGGGAGTATGCAGCATTCTGTGATTTCCATCATCCTGCGGGTATTGTCCTCTAGTTTCTTCACAAACAAAATGAGTGGAAAAGCTTCTGTTACCAGGTTGTACAGGGTCTGGTCATTCATTTCATATTTCTGGGTACAGAGCGTCACCATGCGGTAGTAGGTAGCAAAACATGAATTTGCATGGGTTGTGGTAATCACAGTATGACCGGTTCGAGCTGCTTCCTGAGAGGCAAAAGCTTCGGCAGATTTCATTTCCCCGACGCAAATTACATCTGGGTTGGCAGTCAGGGCAAATTCCAGTAGCTTTTCCTGATCGATATGCTGGCGGGGATCTTCGCTAGAGCGTGTTACAGTATGCACCACGTTGTTCAGAACACGGCCGTTTTCATCGGTAATGACCAGATCAAACTCACGGCAATCATTTTCAATAGTGAAGATACGTTTGTCATAGGGAATGGTGGAAAGCAGCCAGCTCATCAAGGTTGTTTTACCGCTGCCAGTGGCTCCAGTGACGCACATAGATACCCCATACTTTAGACAGAGGCTGAGGAAGTCCAGCATTTCTGCGGTCGCTGTTTCATTCTGAATAAATTCATCTCGCGCTAACTTTTGCGGGTTAATGATCCGTATGGAGGCAGCGATACCCTTATCTTTATCTGTGATCGGAGCACCGAACACGGTAATGCGAATATTGTTGGCCAAATGGCCTCGCACAATGGGCTGGGAATAGTCCAGGATCATACCGGACTGGTGAAGTAGTCGCCGTATGACATCTACCGCATGCTCTGGAGAAGAAAACTGTTCTTCAGCGGGGAGTATGCGTCCATCCGTGTAGCTGATTTTTACGTCATTGTAGCTGTTAATATTGATTTCCTCGACATCTCTTGAAAAAAGATAACGAGTCAAAAAAGAATACTCCACCATCTCGGCATACAGTCGGTCAATCAGTTCATCGAAGGTAAGTCCTGGCACATGTAACCGTTGATCGGTCAGATATTGACTCATGTAGGAGACGATCTGTTGTTTTTGCTCTTCGGGGTGGCGACTCATCAGTGTGGCATATTTCCCGGAAAGATAGGTCTGGACTTCCTTTAGCACATCCGCAAAGGGCTTGGACTGAGTAGCAGAAAAAAATATAGAAGAAGCTTGATTCATTGACCATCACCTCGGCGCTTTGGAAGGAATGATTTTAGCCAATTGAGGAGATTTAAGGTTGTCGTATTACTGGTAGAAGTCTTAGAAGAGTTATCTTTTGACTTCGCTACTTGCTGGTGTTCTTCCGGTAAAGCTAGTTGAATTAAATGTTCCACTCCACTCAGATAAGTCTTTGCGTCTTTGCCACTTAAATCATCGAGCAGCCGGGCATCTGCCGTTTGTTGCTCCAGCTCAGTCACATAGGGAAGGGTTACTTCAATGCCTCCGAAAACTTGACTGTATTCCTTTTCGTTTTGCCCTGCTTTAACATTGGATAGTACAGAGACATTCAAAGAACGGCGAAATCGTAAATCCGTCAACAATGGTAAATAGGAAGCATAGAACATCAGGCTTTTCAGCTCACAACTATGCAGCCGAAAGACGGTATCCGCCAGTTCTAGTGCTATCGTGGAAAGGGGATCGGCGGACAGATAGCTGGAGCAGTCAACCAATATCACATCTGCCAGATGTCTTGCCAACGTTAGAAGATCGACAGCCCGCTCCCTGTTGTAAGAAGCATACATATAAGCGGTGTCCCCTTTTTGTAACCAATCAGAGCAATATGAGGAGAATCATCCAGTGGGAGAGCATACCGTAGTAATTCTTCTTGGGTTAGAGAAGGTAGACTGAGTAGTTCGCCTAGGGAGCGTTGTTGCTTAGCAGCTTGCGGCAAGATTGTGGAAGTGGAGGGGCAAAGCGCATCACAGCAAAGAATGAGAACATTTTGTTTTTTTGCGGCAAGGGCTTTAGCTAGCTTGATCGTCGTTAAGGTCTTACCGCTACCGGGATTGCCCCAAACAGCGATCAACGGATTATTACTCATTGGCATCCCCTTTCTTAAGCTGGGCTGTGAAGTAAGCATCTTGTTTGTCGGTAAAGGCTTTAGCAGATATAGGGTCGCCGCGGTACACGAGGGACGTATGCAGCTTGGCTTTGTTCTCAAGATCAGCTAAAAGCTGAGCCTGCTCTGGTTGAACGAGTAGTGTTAAAGTCGAAGGGAGTTCATTGTCCTCATTGTCATCGGAGGTGGTGTCAGTACCTGTTTGGGCGTCCAGTCCGCTGCTTGTAGTGACAGCTAATACTTCAAGATACTGCAGTTCTGGAGGAATGGAGGTCGTACGCATTTCTCCGTAATCTGATGCTATCAAGGTCACGATATCTCCAGGTTGAAGTTTCCCGGATAGCCCCGCCGCAAGGCTCTTAATTGTGACGGACATGGCTTGTTTATGCCCATCCAGTCGATTGAGGTAAGCATCTAGTGGAACAGCAGACAACTTAGAGGGAAGCAAATAGTCGCCAGATTTGAGGTCCACCGCCGCATATTGTCCAACGACGGCCTCCGATACTTTAAGAACAGATGCAGGCAAGTGGAGTTTTCCTACCTCTACGGTTTCTACCTGCGCAGACTGGATTACCGCTCCTTTAGCGACATCCTTGGTAATACGAATGATTTGAGTGGTATCGCCGGTTGCACGATTTAAGAGTGGTGCAATGCCAAAACAAATGATGAGAGAGAGTAGAATACAAGTTACTCCTAATACTGAACGATTTTTAAATCTGTACATAAGAGACAAAACCTCCTGAGGAAGGGTTTAGAGTTGGGGCATGATAACCGCAAAAAGGCCGCCGGCAGATAAAAACGGGGCCAGCGGCAGCGACGTTTGTTTAGCAGATTGGTAACCGGATTTGATACCAATTCCTGCAGCAATGAATAGAACAAGTGTTAAACCAATGAGGCTTTGAAGCGTGCCACCTACAGGACCTAGCACAAAGCCACAAGCAGCCATGAGCTTGATATCACCGCCGCCAAGCTTACCTTTGGAGATTACAGCAGCAACAAAGTAAGGTAAGCCAGTCAGGAGCATCCCAGATAAGGAGAAGAGAGGGGAGAAGTGGATGAATCCTACAGAGGTAATAGCTACTGAAAGAGAATCAGGAATCTGACGAGTTTTGATATCCTGAATGCTAGCACAAGTCAGGAGCAAGGTGAGAAGTAAATCTTTCAGAAGGATGACATTTATGGAAAGACTCAAAGTTGATCCTCCTGCGACGGCCATTCCGGCAGACTTCTGTAGGGATATACCTTTTGGCTTTTGGCAAAGCGAACCATGAAGCGTACTTGATCGAGAACAGCCAGATTATTTCGGTCTTTCGTGGTCATCATGACTGAGGCGGAAACACCAGTTAAGAAGGTAACTAATGCCATCGGCACGCTGCCATTGATGAGCCAAAGAAGTAACGCCAGAAATACAGTGAGCAATGAACCGATAAAAGACTGACCTAATTGCTGCTTGCCAAAACCGGGAAACCATTCGGCTTCCGGCTTCACACCCATCGGAATATACAACGTTTGCGAATCTTGAGTCATCTCATGCCTCCTACTGGTAATAGAACAGAATGATATCTTTCACTTGCCAGATGCTTTCAGCAAGAATGTAAAAGAGTACAACATTCCGGCTGCGTTTCTTGTATTTGGACGCTTCCTCATCAGCTCCAGCCAGACGTACCATGCAATACACAAAGCGACAAGCGCAGCCAAGACGGATTAAGGCGATAAGAGCTTGTGCCAACTCATCCAGGGTATCCATGCTGTCACCCAGCCTTGGTCATTTTGCGGGCCATCCCTACGAGTTTGACGGAGTGATAGACATTGTTAACAACGCCACCACCACCACCACCTGATGTAATCAAGAAATCGGAGAGAAAACGTGGTGTCTTAATCGCGAGCATCATACAGGCTAAGCCCCAGAAGACATGGGATTGCAGCATCAGCCCTACACCTAATTTGGCTAAGGCGATTTGAATGACTACCGTCAGCATGGATTGCATAAATTTCTGAGTATAGGCACGGAATACACCGCGGTCATTATCCAGTAATCCAGCGCAGGCTAGCGGAATACCAACACGAAGGATGAACATCTCGAGTCCGCGCATGAGAAACTGGAAATATAGAATAAAGAAACAAACCACAAAGACCAATCCGAACAGTGCTGTCACAAGTCCGAGTGAGCTGATGCTGTTAACCCATACCTGCCAGTTGTAGTCGGTCGATTGTCCGATAACGGTCAGTAACTGATTGGTTAACTCTTCGACCATTTGACCGATCCAGGTATAGATGGTGGGGAAACAAATGGCGACAGCCATTGCTCGAAAAAATTGGTCAGTAGAAACAGCGGTTCTTCATCCGGATCGCCATCGGTCCACAGGACATAGATCTCAAAGCCCTTTTTCAGAAATTTGAGAATCATTACTGCAACTCCAAAACCAAACAAAATATCGTACAAGCTTTCCAGTAGATTCGTTCCGGTTGTGAGGGTCATGTATTTCTCTGCATACAAGGAAATGGGGAGGATATCTTTTAACAAGGTGTCCATATAAATCAGCGCTCCATTAAGTAGAGCAACGACGAGCAGGAGCAGGATCTTCTCCATCTGTTCCTCCTTTCTGAAGGAAGCGGCTTGAAAGCCGCTTCCCTTGAAGGCTGCTTAACCTTTGTAGTTGAACATCTCCTTGATGCGTTGAGTAAGGGTAGGCAGGATTGTTCCTTGAAACAGCAGATAAAGGCCACCAAGAACGAGTGCGCCAATTACAACTGCCATCAGGATCTTTACGGCCGTATCCACAAAACCTTCCCCGCTTTGGTTGTTAAGCACTATCTTTGCATTGCTTCCCATGTGATCAAATTTCTTCGGTACAGCCTTCATCCATTTTTTCATTATTCATAACCTCCAATTATCAGTGTGAGAATAGAAAAGAGCCTGCTGTAGTCAGCAAGCTCGCTTTACTTGTAGTAGCCAATGATGATATTCAGGGTTGCTGCACCGAGTACCGCACCAATGCAGGATACAACGGCAACAATGATGCGGTTGTTCCATTTTTTAGTGTCCATCTCATCTGCGGCAGAGCGCCGGATACTAAAATAAACAATGAGCAAGCCGGAAACAACCGGAGCCAGGATCATCAGCCAGGTTGTAACATCACCGATTAATTTCTCGGTCCCGCTCACCAGCTTGCTACCCTTAATGTCGCCGGAAGCATAAGCAGATGCGGATTCAAACAAATTGTAGTATAGCGTAAAAAGTATGGCTGCTGCAGTTCGTATAACCGAGGAGAAGCGGCCGGATCTTAATCGTCGTCTGAACCCGGAGGGAAGAATGCGCTTTGAGCGGCTGCTTGTTGCCGCTGTTCGGCCATCTGCCGGGTAATGTCTTTCTGATAGTAGATCCAAATGTTCCAAAGTTTCACCTCCTCAGTAGTATTCGTTCGTATGATTCGCCGCATTTCTCGTTCTTCTCTTACTTTGCGATTGTGCTCCTTGTCCCCAAGGCCCATCATCTTGTTAAACGCCCAGGAGGATAGATCGGGAGAATACATCATCGCGGGATGAGAACGAGAAATTACAATCTGGTAAGGGCGTGAGACACGGTGGACCTCGTCTACGGTTAGCAGCTTGCGCTCAAGCAGATTCAAGCTGTGTGAAGTGCTGGGCGTCGAATATTTGCCATGCGATGCAGAAAGCTGGTAACTGGACGTTGTATATGTTCCGAGCTTCTCACTGACTTCCCGCAGTGTCTCTAAATCGTCAGCCTGCAAGTATATCCAGGTCTGACAATTTGATTTGATCGTACTGGCTACGTGGTCATCGTATTTTTCTTTCAATTGTTCAAAGCTTTGTAGAAACAGGTTAAAGCGCATTCCACGCCCACCGCCGACCGTCAACTTATTCGTGAAATCGGCAATCGGTGTAAAGTTACCGAACTCATCAAGGATAAAATTGACCCGTTGTTTTAAGCGTCCCCCGCGTTTGTCTGCTTCGGTAGTTAATAGTTCATACAGCTGGGATACCATAAGCGAGGCCACAGGATAAAAGGTTGTTTTCTCATCGGGGAGGATAATAAAAAGCGCCTGTTTCTTATTGCCGATGTCGGCTAAAGAAAAGTCGCTTTTGTGTGTGATGGCATAAATGGATTTGGATGTGAAGAGGCGCAATGTGGTCAACGCTGAGGTATAGAAACTACCTTTGGTGCGGGAGGGAGCAATGTCGGAGATGCTGAGCAGAGCCCGAGCAGGATGGTTCTGTGGCAACCGTTTAATGTACTCCTGCATAGGTGTTTTGTTGCCGATTTGTTTGTTCATCTCCGCTAAAAACCAGTAGACATTGGTCATATTCTGAAACTCCGGGCGCTTGACGTTATCCCACACGACACTAAGGATCGAGGCGGCGATGACAGACATTTCTCCGTTGGTCCAGATTTTTTCACCCTGAGCTTTGCCTACCAGCACATTCGTCATGTCCCAAGCGAGCATTTCTGCTTGCTCTTGGTCTCCAGCCAGCGTTGCGTCGATGATAGGTTGAAGCAGATTATAATGGTGACTCTTTTCAGGATGGCGGAAATCGAGAGCAAATACTTCATAACCCAGCTTCTCCAGCAGGACGCTACTATAATGAAACAGCTCTGCCTTCGGATCGGAGATAACCAACGACTCTCCGGCTAACGCCAAGAGTCCGATGGATTGAAGGACCACTGTTCGAGATTTCCCGCTGCGCGTCGCGCCGATACAGAGAGAATGAACATCGTCCCCTATAAAGAAAAGACGCTCCTGACTTCGCGCTTGTTGTAATCCTAGGACAATGCCACCTGATTGAATGAGAGGTGGTGTTGCAGTTGGGCGAGGATTGTTAACCGAGGTGTTCACTTTCGGAATAGACTTCGGATGAAGCATTCTCAAGGTTATATTCCTCCTTCAAATCTGTTCGTAGAAAATATAGGTCATCATAGCCGGTTTGAATCAACTGGCGAATAAAGGGATGATGTAGATCGAACAATTCGCAGTCGAAGGCATGAGCCCATTCCTCTTCCTGGAGCCATCGTGCAGAACCATGCTGGTTTTGTCCGACGACCACAGGTGTTTCAATCCCGGGGGCGATTTGCTTAAGTTTGCTTTGATATGGCCGGTTATTGGAGACGAAAAAGAGAGCGGACAGAAGTAGAGCAAATCCTTGAAGACAAAGGAAAAGCAGAAAGTGAATTCTGTTGGTAATAACACTAATTAGGCTTGTATTTAGGGAGGGGACAGTGAGGGTTGAAGTTGAACCAGATAAGGCACCATGTAAGGCCGTGGAGAAAAAAGATTGAAGATCGAAACGATGATTAATAGAAGCGTGCAAAGCAGCAGCTTTTGTTTCGTTTTCACCACTCCGGCTCCTCTGTGGGTTCAAAAAAATTATCAGGTCGTTCTCTCAGGGAGATAGAATCTTGATGAGATTGCGGGAAGTCTTCGTATTGTTCAGTAACAGGGAAGCGGGCCTCCTGATCCAGCTGTATTTGTAGAAAGAGTGATCGCGGAGCCGGCTGATCATAAATACGGCCCCATTCTTCAACATGAAGATTATGCATCGTTACATAGACGGGATGATCCTCGCATAAGGTGTGCACCAGGCTATCTTCGTTGATGATTTGTTCCAGCATTGCGGGATGAGAGGCGGACAATTCATAAACCGGAATGGAGCAAGCATCGAGTGGATAAAACAGATAGTTTTCTTGACCAGCTGCTACTTCCTGTGCCATCTCCGACAGACAATGCTTTGCGATCGTATGATGTACCGCGAGTGCCCACTCTCCGTCATGATTCACCATGGAGATACCATTATAGAACTCTTGGCTCTCCGTAATGTCTCCCCAAGGTGTAGTTGCTGGTGGGGTCATTCCACCAAAATACTCTGGAGCAAAGAACTCTCCATCCTGGGCCAATTTTTCTGGCGAGACGCACCATACTTTGAATTCCGGATCCGTAATTGCATCCTTCTTGAGCAGTTCATAGGCAGGGATGATACTTTTGGTGTCGTCGAAATAGATATGATCACCGTTTGACTCTCCAGCTTGCAGCGCTTCTTCACTGAGCACTTCTTTGGCATAATCAGCATCCACAACAATGCCGCTATTGCGTTCGGCCATCAAGCCGTACACATGCAGGCCAATTTCCGCGCAGGTTAAAATATTACCCCATATCGAGCTTTCGGGCTGAGGCATGGACTCACTTCCTTCTATACAAAAGATGAGTTATTACCGTCCTTCTTCGGTAATTTCGAGCGTCTCCGAGTTACCATCAAAATCATGACTAAATTCTTGCTCGTAATTCAGCTGGATTTCCCGATCTTTAAGCTCGGGCAGTAGTTCCTCCAACCGGTCGATCAGGATCTGGACCTGTTCGAATTGGTCCATAGTCTTGTCGTTGGGACTGATAAGGAATTTGACCATCTCATCATGAATGAGAATAAGCTCATTTTCGCTGAATAGTTTCTTACCATCTACCAGGCCGCTGCGGACGGCAAAGTTCTCCATCGCTTCATTTCTGTCATAAAAATATTGGCGTTGTACCGGTATTCCATTCTCTGGAGCAAGACGATAGGTCGAAAATACATATTCGAATAGAGGATGATGTTTGCAAGCAAGAATGACATCCCCGTATTCACTAAGCTTGTAGACACCATTTGTGATCTTCTCATCCTTATCGGTGTATGGCTTTTCGGTACAAACGCCCAGCTGCAAGGCTGTTTTCCGTGCTAGGTCTGAAATGCTGCTCATAAGCCGATCTGGGACAGTAACAAAAGGATTGCGTTCAATGCTGTCCATCCGCGTATAGAAGGCAATGATCTGGCCCTTCAGATACAAATCTGCTAAATAGTCCGCAGATGTGGAACGCCGAACCTCAATCCCTTGCTGGGATAGGGCAGCAAAGAAGCTTTTATAAAATTCACTTTTACTTTTCGTTCGAATCACATCCTTCAAGAAAGGCTACTGTTCGAGATCCAGTTCAGCTTGAAGCGGCGAATGAAGGGGATTTGAAGAATGGGGAGTCAGTGACTCGATTTTCTGTAGAAGGAGGTCGATGGATTGTTTTTCGTTATGCCCTAGTGTGGAATCATTGATACTGCGATAGAGCAGAGCGGCGTAAAGCGAACTGAGCTGATCGATATCAAACAGTCTACCCTTGTCGAGTAATCCACTCCGCATTAGAAAATCGTCCTTTGCCTTCTCGTATTCGTTGCGATAAAAATAATGGCCCATGGCAAATCCAGTCCGCTCGCTATTCATCTCCCATGTAACAAAGCGAAACTCACCGTCCCCGTCGTAGCGGCCGGCTAACACATGATGGTTATATTCCAGCATACTTCGGTAACTGTTCAAACTGGAGATTCCAAGCTGGGCAGCATTACGATAGGTACTCTCTATCTCCCAGATCTTTCCGACAATGATTGGAATCTGGTGAGCAAGTGCAGCTTCGGCATTAGCTGGATAATGAATTTCACCATTATCATGAATAAATGCGATAGGGTCATTCTTTTGAAGAACGGAGAGAAGGGAGGACGATTCACGCCGTATATTCAAACCCAAACGGGAGAGTTCTACTTCCAGCACCTCCTTCATTCGATTATTGATCTCCATTCGCCGATTGCTCCTTAAGCTGAGATGGACTCTCCTGAGAAGGAATTACTTGAGGTTGTTGTTTCGGTTTGTCTTCTGAAGGTGGTCGATGTTTCCGTGGAGTTTGACGCATCAGTTTCTCAAACGATTGCAGCTTTCCATTGGTAAAAAACATTTGATCATTCCTTTCGGTGTGGTTGGAGACTCACATTACCTATCGAATCCTTTATCCTTATTCCGTAGGAGCCATTCTTTCTTAGCCTGCTTCGATAAGTCACCTCCCATTAGCTTGCTTTTGTCGTCGTAATCCATTTGGGCATTCATCGCCAAGCCTTCCATCATGTTAAGCAGCTCAAGCACTAATTGCTCTGTCATGGCATACTGCCAATTAGCTTGTTTGATATTAAAGCTGGCATCCTTCTCTAGCTGGATGATGTTGCGAACCGTGGAGAGGATGCGGTTGGCGATACGTTTCTCTGCTTCAGCCTGATATTTAGCACGCTGCCTATTCAAATGATCTGGAATAGAATCATAAAGCATTGCCAGGTTTATTTTGGCCTTAACGTAATCATCTACCATCTGATCCAGATAGCGATTCTCTTGCAAGATGTTCTGTACAAACTTATCCAGCAGTGTTTTCGATTCAGGAGGCAACAGCTTGTACGCAAGTCGTCCGGATTTCGGCATTTGTTGACGCAGTTGAAAAAGCTGTTCAGCCAACTTCTTGACAGAAGAGGGCTCCACCAAATGATGTTTGGGAAAGAGGAGAAGAGAGTCTTCATCATCAATTTCGAATCGCTGCTGGAATGCTCGAAATGCTTTTGGGTTCAACTGCTTCAGATAGTTCTCAAATTCTGATACCAATTGATCGGTAATCTCGGATACTCCAGATTTGGCCTGATCCCGCATGGCAATAAACTGTTTGATTTTATAAGCGAACGTGTCTTTAATCAGCTGTTTGCGAATACGATTGGGGACTTGGGGAGAAGTGTAGTTCTTCATGATTTCTTGTTTCTTATCCCAGAACACTACATGAAGATGAGGATGATCTATTTCGTTATGAAAGGCGGCAGCCCAGCATAGATTCTCTGTTTTAATCTGGTTTTGGGCTGCAAGTGTGGCAATGTGCTGTTCGATATACTGCTGCCATGCCGTGAAGTTTGATAGTCCTAGTTCCATTGCAGTTTCTCTGCGGAAAGAAATAATGCCACGAAACATGTTTTTGCCTTGCTGCGAAATATCTCGGACAGTTCGTGCCACTTCTTGCCAGGAATCAAATATCTGCATCTCGCCGGGCTTTAGTTTTCCGAATAGACCATGGTTTTTCGCATCATGCCGAACTGCACCGGGGCGGGTGGCGATATAACCAATATGACAGTAATTGCTGACTGCAGTTTTGGGCTTATTAGGATGGAAGAAGCGTTGCTTATAGATCAGAGCCGACATCGATATCGCCTCCGCGCAGTCGCTCAGCATCCTGCTCAAAACCATCACCGGAGAGGAATAGCTTCTCCACATCAGTGAGCTTCATCTTCATGTATTCCACTGCAAGCTGCCGAGCCTTCTTCTCAATCTCCCGGAATGTTGTATAACGATTCATATCGATTAAATCCGCAATGATAGCAATGGTGGAGTAATAAGAGGCGGCGGACATGATGAGGTCTTTGCTAGCCAGTCCGGCTAACCGGTTACTCAAACTATTGATGGCAATGGTGATCTCCTGGCGGATAATAGTAGTGATGAAATCAATCTCTTCGGTATAGGCATCTACAGACATCCCCTTTTGAATAAAGGCACGTACGATATCTGCCATACTGAGATGCTTGGTAGCTGCATACTTTTTCAATGCTTCATATTGTTTCTTTGGGAGCTTGACGGTGATCTGTATGGTTTTCTCAGCTTGTGCCATGGCATCTCCTTCCCTTTGGGGTACTCTTAAGCGACATTCGTTTGCCGGGTGAAAATCACTAAAAATGTCGGTGGAAGCTCTGCTTCCACGCTGTTTTCTAGCAAAATGACATTTTGCTATTCCTGCCTTTACACCACCACCACCGGGCGGTGCCCTCTGGTAGTGGGACGGCAGTTCTCTTATCCAATGAGAAAAAAGTCTAAAGTTCATAATCACAATCCTCCTCATGAATAGGTGATTTCGCTTTGAGTGGGGCCTGACGCATAGAAACCAGATCTATATTGAAATCCTTATTAAGTGGTGTCTGGATACTGGTCTGATATCCTAACTCATCATACGTATGGGCAAATTTAAAGGCAGCCTCTTGTCCCCAATTGGGAGCCGGGCTGCCATCTCGATAAGTGGCGTTATAATCATTGTCTAAGCAAAAGATGATTTCATGAATAGTGTGTTGGGATAGGAAGCGCTCTAAGGCATTATCTGATAAACACCCGAGGGAAATTCGATGATCTGCTCGCCAGTCCAGCCCGTTCAGCTTGGTGAGTGTGGCATGGCTCATGGCGTCGATGGGGCTTTCACATACGTAAACCCGCGAACTGTTGTTACTACCAGGAATGAGAAAGGGGTAGCTTTTATCTGAATGTATTCGATCCTGCTTAAAAGGGCGATTAGGGTTGCAACCTCTCATCGAACAGTACTTAGGAATTCCATCAGGATCGTATCCGATGAAAACACAGTTTCCGGTTTTGGATTGCTGGTAAAGCTTTTTATCGTGCATGAGTTGGGACATGATTTCGGAGTCAATTCCTCGAACGTGTACGAGATACCAAGCGACTCGCCTATAGTTGGATGCCTTGTCTGGAAGGGTGAGTTGGCCGGCTGTTTGAGGAGAATGGAGCAGAGGAGTGAAGCGTGGGATTTCGCTCTCCAGTAGAAAAGCTATAGCTTCTTTGAAATTCATATTCCAGAATTGCATTACAAAGTCAATTGGGCCGCCGTGGGTATCGGTGGAGAAGTGATAGTACTTATTGCTGTCTTTGAAAAAGTAAAGACCGCCACTTTGCTTCGCATGAAGCGCGCGGCGGCCACCATTTTCGAGGATGTAGCCATGCAATTTAGCAAATTTGATAAGGTTGATACTATGGGCTTGTCTGATTTGAATTTGCATAAGAGAAGGTTTTATCATAATTTCCTCCATAAGCAATGAAATCCAAAATAATATTTTTATTGTGATCTATTAAAATGAACTTTAAAAAAGGAATAACTAGGGAATTGTCGAAATTAGTAATAAAGTCATGCAAATTAGGTATAAAAGTAGCATTTGAGTTTTTATTAATCATTAATAGTAAAAAAGCCATTGGGGGAAAGACCATGCAAATATCAAAGTTATACTTGAAAAATTTCAGAAGTTTTGGTGATGAAGGTACTACAATAACGTTGAAAAAAATGTCTGGATTTGTGGGAGAGAACTCTTCAGGTAAAACTGCATTAATACATGGTTTAGTAAAACTTTTTGGTGTGTCAGCACATGATCGAACAATTGAAAGATCGGACTTTCATGTTCCATATCAAAGTACAATAGAGTCGATAAGGGAACAAAACTTATCAATTGAAGCACGAATAGAGTTCCCTGAATTAGTAGATAGTCCAAGAGAAGGTCATATAGTTAATACTATCCCCCCTTTTTTTAATCATCTAGTTGTTAATTCAACTGGCGAAGCGCCATATCTGCGTGTGAGATTAGTTGCAAATTGGACGATTGGTAATACCCCTGATGGTGATATCGAACAGAAGTTGTACTTTGTGACCGTAGCTGAAGAAACTGATGAATCTGATGAGGATTTGGTACCAGTCACTCCACATCAACGTTCGGCAATACAAGTTATCTATGTGCCTGCAGTAAGAGAACCTTCTTTGCAACTTAAAAATGCATCAGGTACAATTCTTTGGAGAATTTTAAATAACATCAGTTGGCCAGATAATATTGACACAACTATAAAAACAAAGATGGAGCCTGTTAACGAATTTTTTGATGAGATAGATGGAGTTGCTCAGATTAGAAGTGTTATTGGTGAGGAATGGAAGAAATACCATAAAGATGTTCGATATCAAGATGCGAAACTACAATTTAACAGTTCAACATTAGCTTCAATATTAAAAAAAATTGAGGTCTCATTTTCTCCAACTCATGAATTAGGGGAATATAGTGTTGATAAGTTAGGCGATGGACTTAGGTCTTTGTTTTATTTATCATTGGTATCGTCGTTATTAGAAGCGGAAATGAGAATTACTGGAAGTTCAATTGCATCTTTGACGCTTCTTGCTGTAGAAGAACCGGAAAATCATATTTCTCCACACTTATTGGGTAGAGTTATGGGGAATTTAAAGGATATAGCACTAAAGGAAAATGCACAAGTTGTATTAACGTCTCATAGTGCTTCAATTGTTAAACGAGTTGATCCAGAAGATTTAGCACATCTGAGAATTGATTCCTCTAGTTTTACAACAAAAGTCAGAAAGATAATTTTACCTAATAAGACATCAGATGCGTTCACATATATTAAGGAAGCAGTGAGAGCCTATCCAGAAATATATTTCTCGAGATTAGTCATTTTGGGAGAAGGTGATTCTGAGGAGATTGTTATTCCTAAGATATTAGAGATGTATGGAGTTAATCCCGATGATCATGGTATTTCTATTGTGCCATTGGGTGGTAGACATGTAAATCACATGTGGAAACTACTTAACGAGCTAGATATTCCGCATATTACACTACTAGATTTGGACCGTGAACGGGGTGGCGGTGGGTGGAGTCGAATCAAATATGCCATTAAGCAGTTATTGTTAAATGGTCGAGAACGCGAGGAACTATTAAAGGTATGGTATCCAGAAGATAATGATAGAGAAGAAATTCTTACTGACGTTGAACTTGAAGAGTTTGACGAATATTCAATGGAACCAGATTGGATAGAATCAATGAATAATTTTTGGATACCAAGATTGATGGATGATAAATTTAATGTATTTTTTTCAGCACCAATGGACTTGGACTTCCTTATGCTAGAAACTTTCCCTACTTTCTATAAAGAAACAGTTCCTAGAGGGCCTAGCTTCCCAAATCGTGTTCGTACACCCAAAAAGTACGAAAAGAAAATAAAAGGCGGGATTATTGCAGCGTTAAAAAATGAAAAAGCAACGGGACATACATATTCAGAAGAACAACAGAAACTAATGGTTTGGTATAACACTTTATTTCTTGGGCGAAGCAAACCAAGTACCCATATTGAAGCCTTATTAAAAATAGATGAGGATACATTTCTCACATTAATGCCAGAAGTTTTTATTAAGCTTGTTGAGAGGGTAAGGGAACTGATAGAAAGGAATGCATAAACCTTATGATATATATTAGTCCAGAAGACTGGAGACCGGTAGATGGGATTTCGCTGGAATCGACTGCAACAATAGCGGTCAAAGCTGAGATCAATAATCTTATCTTGGCAGGTCCTGGTGCCGGGAAAACTGAGCTACTAGCCCAACGCGCTTGTTATTTATTGCAAACAAATTTATGTTTATCTCCTCAGAAAATATTAGCTATTAGTTTTAAAGCAGATGCAGCGGAAAATTTAAAAAAGAGAGTGGAATTAAGGTGTGGTAAGGAGCTTGCGTCAAGATTCGAATCAAGGACATATGATTCATTTGCAAAACACCTTCTTGATCATTTTAGATTAGGGATTCCTGAATCTTACCGACCAGAAAAAAACTATAATTTAGCATTTACTCAAAGAGAAATACAAGATATTTCAATTGGATATATAACTGAGCGTCATCCGAATTATCCTAATTGGCAATATGAAATTAATTTCAATGTTTTATTTAGACGTCTGTCAGAAGATAGCTTGCCCATTTTTGAAGATGGAGATGATATATATACCTGGATTTTAGAAAAACTCTGGGATATTATGGTGCATGGAAAAAATGGGCTGCCAAGTACGTTGACGTTTCCAATGATATCTAAACTTGCAGATTTTCTACTGCAAAATAATCCTTTAATAAAAAAAGCGATTCAGAAAACCTATAGTCATGTTTTTTTGGATGAATTTCAAGATACAACCTATCTTCAATATGAGTTGGTAAAGACGACTTTTTTGGAATCATCCGCAGTTCTGACAAGTGTAGGAGACGATAAGCAACGAATTATGGGATGGGCAGGAGCCCTTTCGGATTCCTTTGAACAGTTCAAACGTGATTTTCATGCAGGCCAAATTGAATTAACTCAAAATCATAGATCCGCTCCCAGGCTTATTGAAGTTCAGAACGTGTTGGCGAAAATAATTAATGAAACTTCGACTGAGGCCGTAGTTTCATTAAATAACATGGAGAAAGACGGAAAATGCGAAATTTGGAATTTTAATACTCATATTGATGAAGCTGTTTTTGTGGCTTCAAGTATCGTTAAAAGAATTCAGCGAGAAAATGTGGCTCCCCGAGATATTTGTATACTTGTAAAACAACAAGAACTGGTATATGCAAACTTTGTAATTGAAGAGCTGGGGAGAAAAGGGGTCCACGCCAGAATTGAAAAGGAATACCAAGATCTACTTACTGAAGAATGCGTACAAATAATCATTGATTTTTTTAAACTGGCGACAATGGGTAAATCTCATGAATCATGGATAAAAGTATCAGACTTGTTAGTTTATATTGATGGGTACGATATTGAATTAGAACATCACCAAATATTTAGGATGGAATTAGAACTTAATGAACACATTATACAAATAAAAAGTGCATTAAACGAAATGCCTAGCGATAGGGAACTTTGTGAGCAAGGAATTGAGATGATTATTGATGGAATTTTCTCTTATATAGGTAAAGAGAAGTTATTTCGATTGTATCCAAAATACTCGAAGGGAACATATTTTAATAGACTAATCAAAGATACTGTGGGGAAATTAGCCGATGCTTATGAGAAATATATAGATTGGGAGAGTTCTATATCTGATTTCCTAGGTCTTTTTAGCGTACCAATTATGACGATTCATAAAAGTAAAGGTTTGGAATATGATACGGTTATATTTTTAGGTTTAGAAGACGATGCATTTTGGACGTTTAGAACACAGAGACATGCTGATATGTGCACTTTTTTTGTTGCATTATCAAGGGCAAAAACACAGTGCTTCTTCACTTTCAGCAATTCAAGAGAAGTATTGCGCTTCGGAGATATCCAAGTAAGACCTCAGTCAAATAATAATATTTCATCTTTGTACCAACTCTTGCAAGAAGCAAATGTTAAGGTTAGAGATTTCACTGGTGAAAATGAGAACTGAGGGATTTTAAGGGGAGTTAGCAATATTTATTTACTATTTAAGGGGTTTCTGATTTTTCATTATTCGACATTATTCCCATAAAGTATTTGATATAATGATCGAGCTACCAAATTATATTGAGAAGATAAGTACAGATTTATTAAAAATATTAAAAGTATTCATGCTTCGACTTTATTGGAAGTATAATCCTTGTTATAATAATACAGAACACTTGTTCTTGTTTGATATCTGTTTATTGTAAAAAGCAGATCTATAAGGTCTCAAGTTTGTATTATTAAAGAAGAGGTGTATTTTATGTTTACTGCGTTATATCGGACATTTAATAGCTTTCCTGTAAATGTTTTATATGAGTTAAATGAATCTTCGTCGCTAGAAAATTCAGAAGAATGGATTACCGATTTATCTGTTAATGAACAAAATATTACACTAGAGTATTTTCGAACTTTTCGTTCTGTAGAACTACTCTATGATTTTATCACTGAACAAGAAACCCCCGAAATTTTGAGTAAGACTTATAAAGCTAGTTGTAGTATCTCTCTGTATAACAAACGAATTGTGATTTACGGTAGCAAAGCGGCATGCAGTAATTTAGAAAGATATTTAGAAAAGAAGGCACATATTAAACTATTTTCTTCTAAAGTTGAAATGCAGGGAATCCTAAATAAAATCTCAACCAAAATGTACCAGATTAAAAGTGTAGAATACTGCAATGTTGAATTTTTGAATGTGAATTTAAATTCGCTTACTTTAAATGTTAAAACAAATATAGATGCTCAACAAATTTTGAGTAAAGTACCATCATCTCCATCAAAAACGAGTATAGAAATTTACTATGGTAAAACGTGCTATAAACTAAATATTGATTTTATCAACGGTTCAATGAAACTGAATTATGATTCGTTTAAAAGTAATGACATAGAAGATTTAAAGGAATTGATTCTGAGCTTTTTTGAGGAGGAGTAATTTTGTCAGAAGAACAACAATATCAAGGAGATAGATGGACAATACAATCAAAAACCATCTTACAGAATTTGGGATGGACCCAGGTCGGTGACTCCAATTTTGATATTAGCTGTGTGAACAAAACTGCACACAAAACAAAGACAAGGGATAGGGTTAATCCTCACGGAATTGACCTAGTGTTTTCTTTTTATGATCCCTATAGTAAAAAGGATATCGGACTGATAGTTGAATCTAAACATCGAAAATGGGATGGAATAAACATAACGCAAATTGAGGAATTTGTTAAACAGCTGCAAATGACAATTGAATGCGCTGGTTCGAGTGAAGTATTACAACAATTGGAATGTCCAACTGTAAGAACAGGACTTCTAATGATATGGTGCAATGAACCTGAGCTATTTGAGGAGAATAAGTATAGAGAGTACCTCAAGAGATTAAGACTTACTGCAAAGAGAAGTAACCCTGTTACTATCTATGTGGCTTCAAACACTGAAATTTTAAAGTGGTGTTCTTTAATACAGAAAATGAACGTATTACGTAGTAATTCCGATACTACGGAATTTAAATTTTTCTATCCAAGTGATACATATAGTGGGGGGAAGAGTTCGCCTACAAGAAGAGATCATGTCAATATAGTCCACCTATTCTCAAGTTATATCTTTGCTAAAAGCAAAGAGAAGAAGGTGTTTAGAGGAATTAGTCTTTTAAGTGAAGTCAGCCATGTTTTCTTTTTTACAGCGCCAACCTTAGAAGAATTGAATTTCATGTATTCCTGCATACAACCTTTCCAACTTGAAGATGCAACTGAATTAAGAATTCATTTGTATAATGACGACACAATCTTTAGACCACAAATCGAACAGTTCATTAGATCAAAACGAAATGAACTGAGCCAACAAGAATCTGATTTAGAAGTTAATATTGATTACATGATCAAGCTTGCTAATGTACCTGAAGAATACAATAAATAGTATAAGTGAGGAAAGAATATGCAACTAAAAAAATACCCTAATAGATTTCATGTTAGAAAGGTAATTGAGCAATTTATGAACAACAAAGACTCAAGAAGCTTCTTCCAAGAACAAGGAATACTTATTCAAGCAGTAAAAAGAAAGGATGTCGCAAAAATCGGAGCAGACCACTATTTTTCACGAAACAAATTTCTGAAACTTAAGGAAAAAATTGAAACAGAACATAATTACAAAAAGACCGGAAGGATCGAACTGCCAAAGGAACAAATTGATGATCTTAAGAATGTGCTGTTGGAAATGAATGGAATACAACTAGAGAATGATGAAGAACATACAAAAGTAACTGTAACAGAATATAGTACTGGGGGATGGAAATTCACGATTGATTATACAGAATATAAACCTAGTATGATTGATTTATTAGATAGAACAGATAGAAGGGTAGAAGTAACTGTTAATTATCAAAAGGACACATGTAGTTTAGATTTTGATACGGTGGCTAGTAACGATTACAGCAAAGTTACTCAAATAATCAACTACATCCATCAAAAGAATAATGATTTAAAATTGGATTTTTCTGAGATTAGCTTAAAAATGTTATCTTGTGAGAAGAGAATCCAATTGTTTAATGAATTTTTTCAGCACGATCACTCGCCCTGGAGATTTGAAGAAATTAAGAAACTTAAAGTGAAACGTGATGAGGAGGGGGCTAAATCAGAAGAGAATCCTATTTCTGCAGATCAGCTTCAAGGGATAAATTCGGCAATTATAGATGGCAAGAACCTTATTGAAAATAGTTTTGTACAGGGTACACTTGATAGTGGTTTTTATTTTTCGATGGCAACAATGAGATTTGAAAATATTGAAGATGCTCGATTTATTGATGTTGCTATTGAATTTAAGAGCAGACCAGAAAAATGTGAAACCAAAATGGTTAACTCAGGATTTTTTGTTGAGGAATTTGAAGAAACAGTGGAAGAAAGTACGGTTTTTGAACCGAGAACTCAAGATGATATTTTGTTTGAATTTAAAAATGTACTTTATCAAATTTTCCGGAAATTATTAAGAGAGAGTAGAGCTTCTTTTTCTGCAAATGGAGCGGAAGTGAAATTTTTTGACGAGGCTGGAGCGACTAGAGAGTCTCAATAATGAGATATTTAAGTTGAACTCTATGCTGTGTCAGCATTGTTTTAAATAGCGAATCTTATTGACTCTTAGATTTTCAAATATCGTTAAAGCTCTAGTTCAATAATTTTAATAATTCCATATCTCACTTGAAATCTGTGTAACCATTCATCATATAAAGTTTTACAATCAAGATTTAATAAAACTTCAATTGATTGATGAGCATTAAGGTTTCCAAAGCAAGCAGACGCTGATGCTTGAATTCGCTTTTTAAGTTCTTTATCACTAAGTTCTGAGGAAGGAATAGCTAATTCATCAGGGCTTACTTTCTTAACTTTTTTGCTCCTTTTGAAGTGAGGAATAAAATCAATATTATTATCTCGTGAATGTGAGGTTAAATTAGCTAATAAATTATGTTCATCAATTTTGACCTCCCTCGAAATCAATTCTACTGTTTTTTGTTTTCAGCGACTTCAGCATCACGAAAAGTACATTCCTCAAACATCAGCTTTTCAATTACTTGAATAGGAGGATGGATTTTTGTCCAAGCAGATCCTTCATAGAAATGGGCTTCTATACGTTTTCATAGTTTAAAGAAGGACCCTAAATAGAAGTATTATTTTGTATTAGTAATACATACAAAATACGATTTTTCATAATGAAATTATCCTCCGCTCACATTGCGAGGGTTAGAGTGACACCTAAAGCCATTTAGCACTATTATATATTTTGATTATAACTGTTGGAAAGTAATATGTTTGAGCCAAATCTACTGATTGCTTTATTTCGATATATATTTTATTAATTACTAAGTTCTTCAGCTTCTTGATGCAATTGTTTTACCTGATTATCTTTGTGCTGTTCTTCTATGATTTGAGTTTGGTTATTAAATTCCTCGAATTCTAACTCTAAGTTAATCTCCATTTGACGAGTCACCATGTTCTCGAGTTTTTGTTCAAACTCAAAAGACTTGCTTGCTTCATTCCTTGCTTCAGTAAGTTGAATTTGAATATCAAGCAACTTTTGCTCAGTAGAATGGAGGTTCACCGGTATTTTCTCAATAATATTCTCTAGACGGGTAATATTTCCTATCTCTGACTCGCCTAAATCAGTCGAGTATGTCTCAGCACCATTGAGGTTGATGCAGGAATTATTAAAAGCGGAGCGACCTAAATACAGCTCAAATCCACGGTAACGTCCTATATGTTTTGTATCTCCGGTGTTAAACTCATTCACCTTCGAAAGAAGGAGTATCAACTCTCCAGCCTCTAGTTTCTCATTATAGATTTTCCCTTCAAGCTCAATGGAAAATTCATCGCCTCTTGTTTGTTCAGCCAATTCAACATCTGCTTGAAAATGAGCAATGCGATGTTCACAAGCTTGTATCTCCCGTGGATATTGCTGTGAAATTTGTCTTTCCATGATCAAACGCTCATTATTCCAATTGGCCTTAAGTAGCTTTAATCGGATCACTTCATTATCGACCTGCATTTTTTCTGCTAAAAGAGGATTAGCTGTAGCGATAGCCTTCACCTCGGCAGCTGACAACACCGTTTCATCTGCATCTTCACAGGAGCGGGAAATGCTTTTATCGGTCATGACTTGTGAAATATAACGGAGCTTCTGCTCTTGAATCTGCCACAGGTAGCTATCAAACGTACCCTTAGTCACATAGCGAAAAATCTGGATCGTTTCGTTTTTATTGCCTTGCCGAAGGATTCTTCCATCACGCTGAGTAATGTCTGCTGGTCTCCAGGGACAATCAAGGTGATGGGCGGCAACAAGCTGATCCTGAACATTTGTGCCAGTTCCCATCTTCTGTGTCGAACCGAGCAAGATACGTACTTCACCGCGGCGAACCTGTTCAAATAACTCCTCGCGTTGTATATCCGTTTTAGCATCATGGATAAATGCAATCTCTTGTTCAGGAATTCCTTTATTGATTAGTTGTGTTTTGGTTTCATCGTAGACATTGAAGTATCCTGGCTTGGGTGTGCCACTATCAGAGAAAATGACTTGAGTAAGTCGATCAGATCTGGATTGTTCCCAAATATCAAAAACGTTGCTGATACATCGACTTAACTTGGAATCAAATTCAACCGGAGCCTCAGGGTTTACCAGACGGGGATCAATGGACATGAGCTTGGCTTCATTCGTTAATTTCAGCATATTGTCTTCGGTAGCCAGCACATCATTGTTACGGATTTTCTCAGCACGTTCGACAAAGCTGTCCATCATCATTTTTTGGAAGGGAGAGCATTCAGTGACGACAATCTCCGGCTTCCCATCTTTCAATTCGGGAACCGGAAGCTTGAGCATTTCGGCAGTTTGAATATCAGCAACGGTGCGAAATATGTTCATGAGTTCCGGGAGATTATGAAATTTGGCAAACCGGGACTTCATGCGATACCCACTGCCTTCAGGTGTCATCTCGAGCGAGGAGACAACTTCTCCAAAGGTGGCTGCCCAATTATCGAAAAAGTCCAAACCGAGTCGCTTTAAAACCATTGGCTGCAAATAACGCTGCATCACATACATCTCAGACATGCTATTGCTTATCGGTGTCCCTGTAGCGAATACCACACCTCTGCCTTGATTTATTTCCTGGATGTATTGACATTTTAAGAGCATATCCATGGCACGCTGACTACTTGTTTTACCTATACCGGCCACATTGCGCATTTTGGTGAAAGTAAAACAGTTCTTGTAGGCATGCGCTTCATCAACAAATAACATATCAACGCCAAGCTGTTCAAAGTAGAGCAAGTTATCTTTTTTATCCTCATTGACCAAACGCTCCAATCGATGCTTAAGTTGATTTTGGAAAATGACCATCTGTTTAATCGTCCAGTTGTCACCCTTTTCCCTTTTGACCTGATCAATCATCTGGGTAACTCCATTGATTTCATTTTGCAGTAATTGTTCCTGACGCTCATGAGATATAGGGATCTTTTCGAATTGGCTGTGGCCGATGATAATTGCGTCGTAATCACCCATGGCGATTTTAGAGACAAAGCGATTTCGGTTCTGCATACTGAAATCCTTTTTTGTGGTTACCAGGATGTTGGCAGCAGGGAAGAAGCGCATAAACTCATTGGCCCATTGTTCAGTTAAGTGGTTGGGAACACAATAAAGTGGCTTTTGAATGGCTCCCAGCTGCTTTAAATACATGCCTGAAGCAATCATAGCAGCGGTCTTACCGGCTCCCACCTCATGAGCCATAAGGGCGGTCCCTGAGTATATAATTCTTGCTGCAACGTCTTGCTGGTGTTGCCGGAGCTCCACTTCTTCACTCATACCCTGAAACACAAGATGGCTGCCATCATAAGTACGTGGACGGAGAGTATTAAACTTCTCATTATAGATACCCAGTAATATATCTGCCCGGTCTTTGTCCTTGAACAGCCAAGATGAAAAGGCCTCTTTGATTTGCTGCTGCTTGGCGCGGGCAATCATCGTTTCCTTGGCGTTCACCACATATTTGATTTGTTCATTTCCATTCTGGTCGAAATAGGTTACCGGATCACGAACAGTAATACTCTGCAGGTTCAAACAGCCTTCATAAATGTCGTATGCATTTACCCGCGATGTACCAAAAGTGCGGTTTACTTTTATTGATTCCCGTTCCAATGATTTGCCGGAGACGCGCCAGGAGTTCGCATATTCCATGTACTCAACATTGATATTTCCAGCAGATTGATGATATCCTGCCGTTCCAAATGTCTCATACATGAAATCACGGTAATACTTGATTGGAATCCACGGACTTCCAATCCGAAAATCAATATCACCCGGTAATAGTGGAGCAGGTTGCACAGCACTCAGGGCGGTTACATTACGCTCAAACAACTCGGGATATTCCGATGTTTTCAGCTTGGCATAGGCTAATTTGTCTTTTACATTTCCGGATAAGTATTCTTCATCCAGTTCCCAGCCTTCGTCTCGATTGCCAACATATTTCTGGGGATTAAGGAACAGCCGGTCTCCAAGTTCATCTAAGATCTCTTCTGTTGATTTGCCATATAATCTCGACATATAGGATAGATCTACTTTGAGCTTCTGATTCAGGCAGATTTGAAGAGCTTGTAAAGCTGAATCAGCATGTACCGGCATGCGATTCGGACGAATCGTGGGTTTAGTGAATACCTGAGCTTTTACCCAATTCTTCTCGGGTGTCATATCCTCAATGGAGCGTAGTAAGGGGAGTTGATCATCATCTGAAAAAGCGGCAGTATTGGCTCGATCATTAATGGGCCCGTGTCTGTTGACAAATTTATCGTAGACTTCATTTAGTCGCTGCTGTCCCAGTTGGAGTTCAGAGATGTTGTAACCATATTCTCGGGATTGAATGTCGATCACCGTTTTGAGGGCATTCCGAATGTCACACAACCCTTTAATGCGTTCTGCTTTTTTGCCCTTGATGTCTTGGAAAAGCAAATATCCATTTTCGCAGAAATAGATCTGATTATCCTTGATCACGTAAGTGAAATTCTTGGTTCCTGCATCCGCTGGTTGCGCTTGTTCCTGTCCATCCTCTAAGTCCTCAATTTGAATGTCATCGGATATGGCTGAAAAATGAGCTTTTAGAGAATGAAGAGCAACGCTTAAGTCTGCATATAGATCCTGCTGAGGTTTAGGGAGGCAAGCAGTAGTTCGTTCTGAACCATACATGCTGCGATCCCAGTTCATATCTCCAAGCACCATTTCGGGATGATGAACAAAATAAGTATTGATCGGAATGCCATCGGGTGTACGGGAGACCGAAATCCAATCTGGGAATTGTTCAGGGTCCAGTTGCAGGGGGTGATCCAGTTTCTGCAGGAATACCATGTCGGTAGTTACTTCAGTACCGGCAACTGCTTTGAAAGCAGTATTCGGTAAGCGAATAGCACCAATGAGATCAGCTTGTTCTGCTAACTCTTTGCGGATCGAAGAGTCTTGTTTATCAAGTGTACCTTTACTGGTGATAAAGGCTATGATCCCGCCCGGCTTCACCAATTCCATTGATTTTATGAAAAAGTAATCATGGATCAAGTAGCTTTCTTTAAAGCGATGATCGAAGACTTGGATGTTATTGAAAGGGATATTGCCGATAACAGCATCAAAACAGCTTGGAGTAAAGTTGGTTGTCTCAAAACCTTGAACATGGATTTGTGCTGAGGGGTATAATTGCTTGGCCATCCTACCGGTGATTCCATCCAGTTCAACGCCAAAAAGCTTTGCTTGCTGTAAGGTGTCAGGAAGTACAGAGAAGAAGTTTCCGGTACCCATAGCAGGGTCAAGGATTTTACGGTGTTCTCCGTCATTTAGGCCAAAGCGCTCGAGTGCTTGATAGATGTAACGAATTAACTCCGGCTCTGTGTAATAGGCTGTAATCGTGGAGTTCAGTGCTTCAGTATATTCTCTTTCATCCAGCAAATGTTTTAACTCCGCAGCTTCATGTTCCCAATCTTTTGCATTCTCATTAAAGGCATTTGCTAGTCCGCCCCAGCCCACATACCCAGCTAATATCCTTTGCTCGTCAGGTGAGGGAACACGACGTTCAGATTCAAGCAGTTTCAGAAGACGGATTGCTTCTATGTTACGTTTGTATTTGCTTTTAGCTCCGGAAGGATACAGGGATACTTCCGGATTATGATGGAAGTTTTGAGGTGTGGAAGCAGGAACTATAGGAGGGTCTTGAGTTACAGAAGGAGTACTTTCAGTTTCTTCTTGGGACTGAGGAGGAAATGATTTGTGATTCTCGGTGGATCCGATTTCTATAGGTTCAAAGTGGATAGGGTCTCTAGGAGAATCAGCCTGATTATTAGTGTCTTTCACCTGCTGAACGTAATCAAATAATGTCCATTCCACTTCTTGCAGGGGGAAGGCGGGTAGGCTATCGTCATAGCTTCCATTTTGAATGAGCTGCAGGAGGGTAGTAGCTATAGTTCTCCAGTTGATAAGCACCTCATGGGAACCTGCAATGTCTGACCACATTAGTTCGATTCCTTTTCCAGAGTGAGTATATCCGGTCAAGCCTTTTCCAAAATTGCCTCTGGCACCACCAGTCCCGTATCGATTTTTAAGCAAAGGAATCAGGTCAGGAGCTTTCGTAACCGAGTGTTCGAATACGTAAGAGTAGATGACTTGTTTTCCTTGCATTGAACCCATACCACTGCGGAGCAAATACTCTAACATTTCTTGTTCCGATGTGATTATACTTTGGTTTTTTTTAGGCAATAAAAAAGAACCGCTGTTTGGCGGTTCAGAAGATAGTGTATGGAAAGGGGGAGTTATCTGGGTCTCAAGATGATCTCGTTCAGTACCAATTCCTCTGCTGTTGATTTGATCTGGTTCAAGTGACGTGTCCGCTCCAGAGTATCTTCGGTCTGAGGTATCGGCTGAAGCCGGAGTAACTGGTCCGTCAGTTGTTGCATCCTCTCGTTCGCTTCTTGGTCGATTTGGTGCATTTTCTTCATCAGATTGCCCTGCATCTTTAGGCTCATTAATCGATGGGGATGATGATTCCTGAGATAGTTTAAGCTCATCCTTCCGTATTTGCCTAATGGCTGTTGGTCGGCCTCCGCCTGACTGGAGATCTGTATCAGAGGATACAAAAGTCCGTCTGTCTGCTGACTGTAGTTGAGATTCAAATTCTCTTTGTTCATAATTAACCATCCTTTCTTGTTGTATTAATTTGATATGCCTACCGATATCGAGCAAAATCTCTTTGGAAATCTCAGTTAGAATGCCGCCCAGTCGGGACATTAGCGGTACATTGTTCCAATCGTTTATAGTATCGAACACCGGAGTTGAATCTGGCTCTGGAAGCCTACACCGAGAATGAATGAAGTAGATGCTGCTGGCGGCAATCAATTCCTGCATTTGTTCTTGCACGCCGGAAATAGGAAATGTGGCAAAAGGATGATTTACCATATCCAGCTCTATATCCTGATATAAGTCAAAAGATGATATATGCTGTTTAACCAGCTGTGTAATACATAACCCTAGATCATTTGTTTCATTGGAGGATAGACCGTGAGCGAGTTCAACCAAATCTAGCCCCTGTAAACTCCAGGGTTGAGGAGGGACTCTCCCATGAGTTTGAGAGACATCGAATAAATAGTCTATATGAGGCCTATTCTCCTGAAAGTTACTGACACCAATGGCTTTTTCTCCTCGATTAATGTACCGGCCCAGTTTGTTCCAAAGAGGAAGGGAGGCCAACATGGTAGCCTCTGGATTCTGCATGTATATGAGAAGAGCATTATCAAAAGAGTACTTATAAATACCAGAAGCAAATTTTAAATAATCCATCCAGTCTTGTGGTGACTGCGAAATTTGTGATACAGCCGACTGATAGATAGATCTTAGTGTTGTAACATGAGCCATGATGGTTATCCTCCCTTCCAATGTATGAAATGTGCTCCTTACTGTTCCAGCTCATCATAGATATCTTTGTCTGGTACAAAGGGAAGCCAATCTCGTTTGATATCCACAGCATAGGCTGGATAGCGAAGCTTGATCCCTTCAAAGAAATATGGCATGAGTCCATTATCGAACAGATAATAGGGGCTGAAAGAGTGGGTCTCTTCTTCATGTTCTCCCGTATAGCCCGAATAGAGGTTAAATGCGAGACGGGTAAGACGGACTGTTGTGCCTGTCTGCCAGCCGTTGTTTAAGCCCTCTAGCCTAATGCTGTCTTCTCTGAAATCATAAAGATCATTAATGTGACGGCGAGTATCTTCTGTAAGGCCTAACAGATAAAACAGAGCGGATCGGTAAGGATCGTGTTGACGCTCAGCGCGAATGACATTACCTTCATAAAACTGTTCATGGGCCAGATCTTTGAATACCATTAAATTTCCTCCTCTTCAATTAAGGGATGTAGTTCAGGCTCTGACTGGAGCGAAAAATATAGGGTTAAAGCTTTATCGATGATTTCCTCAACTTCTGCGGCTTTACTCTCAGGAGAGAAATATTTGGCATATACTTTATGCTTTAGCTTGAATGGAGCAGGAACCTTATTTTTTGGCTTCCGGCTAGACTCACCGGAAAGGATCACTGATGCGGCTTGCTCAGTGAAATTGCGATTTTCTGATTTCGCTCGAAGCAGCTCGGATTTTTTCATATCTACTTTAAAGCCTTGTTCATGAATTAAAGATTCCACGGTTTGTTGTTCTTGCGGTTTCAGGTAAGAGAGATCGACGGCCGGGCGAAGCTTGATTTCACCTTGATCGACTCTTTCCATGAGTTCTGGTAAAAGATGATTCAAGCGCAAATATCGTTTGATATTGGTTGGGCTCATATCGTTTTTCTCGGAAACTTCATCCACGCTCCAAGTTCGCTGTCCCACTGGGACAGTGGACTCAGAATCCTCGGTGTTATAAGGGATCTCGCCGTTTTCAAGCTGAGTTATTTTGCTCTGTTTTTGCTTAGCTTCTTTGCAAGCTTCAAGCTGCATCTCCAGGGCACGAGCAAGTTCACTGGGCAACATATCCTGAATGGAACGTTGATGAAAATTGGTGTCCACCACGATAATTACAGCTTCTGCTTCCGTCAATTGTTCTTTAACAATGGAAGGGATAGAAAGTAACCCCGCAGCTTTAGCGGCATTGACGCGATTATGCCCAGAAAGAATTTCATAGGAATCTTGTTCCATTGGACGGACTATAACGGGAATTAGCACACCGTTCTCTAGGACGCTTTCGATTAAGTCATCCAGTTTTTTGCCCTCATATAACTTAAATGGATGTTTATGAAAGGGAATAAGGCTGGAGAGTAGAAGAGAAGTGACTCCTGAATTTTCAGGAGATGATGTTGTATGGTCTGGTCCCTCAGACAAAAGTAAAAGCTCATCAATGCTTGAAAGCTTAGGCGTAGGTCGCTTATTGCTCATCTTGCATCAGCTCCTTCGCTAAACTGCAATAAGCAGTGGCTACCTTCGACTTAGGATTGAATTCAATAATACTTTGACTATAGAAATTCGCCTCACCGACTTTGACTGAGAGAGGGATTTGAACATCAAAGATGCGGACGGTTTTCTGGTAATAAGCTTTCACTAACCGAAAGGCTTCTTTATATAAATTGGTTCTGGTATCACACATAGTCATTAAAATTCCCGCAATGTTAATCCGCGGATTAATTCGTTTCTTCACCTTAATGATAATTTTCAGAAGCTGAGTTAGGCCTGTTGCTGACCACAGTTGAGGGTTTACCGGAATTAACACACTGTCACTGGCAGCAAGGGCGTTTATCGTTAGTAGACCAAGAGAGGGATTTGTGTCTATAATGATATAGTCATATCTTTGCTTCATGGATTCCAATAATGTGGTGAGAGTCTTTTCACCACCCATTTCATCTCTTAAATTAATCTCAGCAACGGATAGTTCTATGTTGCTTGGGATGAGGTCTATATTGCCATGATTATGAATGTATTCTTCAGGAGCCGGCAGTGGTTCGTCGCTCATGAGGGCGTTCATAATATTGAACATTGAAAACTTAAGCTGATCTGGATTCTCGATTCCAAAGCACATGCTCAGATTGCCTTGTGGGTCGAAATCAACCAGCAGCACTTTTTTATCTTCATAAGACAAGGCGCACGCCAGATTGTAGGCGGTGGTAGTCTTGCCTGTGCCACCTTTCTGATTGGCGATGGTGATAACGGTTGTTTGTGTCATTATAAAAACCTCCCCGGAGGTTTGCTCCGAACATATTGTCAATGGTAGGGAGCGGGCTGGTTCTCTCATTTTTCTCTCCGAGTTCTCTCGCAGTTCTCTCCAAAGGCTAAATTTGCTCTTTCTGTTGCTTGTTGCCGGAAACCCTTGTGGCTCTAAGGAAAACACGGAAAACCGTAAAAAACCCTTGATTCTACAAGGTTTTTTGCGGATTGTAGGTTCCCTTATTTTCCACTGCAGGGGGTTAAAGTCCAAATGACTTCTGGGACTTAAAATCCTGCGGTACGTGAGTACCGTACGGGTTCGACCCCCGTCCTCGGCATCCATAGCTACAGTGGAAGGCGCATTCAAGTGAATGCGTCTTTTCTTTGCACGTAGGCTTAAAAAAGGATAATGTAAATCTTGGAGCGAATTAAGCATGTGGAGAAATCTGTAGTTCATTGAAGAGATAAAGAGCATCTTTAAATCCCTGTAAATAGATGGAGCGCTCAAGAATGGCTTGAAGCGACAACTCAGTGTCCTCAAACAGGAAAGCAGCGTTCTGCTGGTCCTGGGGCAGAGAGTTTCTAAGCTGCTGAAAGTGCTGATTACTTTCCTGAAGAAGCAATTTATAGTTAGAATCGGTGTTCAACAATTCACGGTACATCGCTTCAACCCGTATGCGAATCAACGGATCGGTTAAAGCTTCTAAAGATTCAAACAAATAGGACACCTCCAAGTTTTTAACTTTATAAGGGTATTATATAACCTTATGAGGTTAGTTGTAAAGTTAAATTTTAACTCTATAAGGTCAATTAGCTGTCTGCAATTATCATACATAATAGTTGGAGGGGAACATTTTGTTGAAAAGCAATTTAAGAGTTCTAATGGCTGAACACCGTATAGACGACATCACTGAATTAATGGAGAAATCGGGTTTAAGCCGAAACTCAATTAACAAACTGTATAGAGAAACTCAACTGGAGACTGTTAAGTTGGAGACGCTATTCAAACTTTGTGATACGTTTCAATGCAAGCTGTCAGATTTGATTGAGTATGTGCCGGGAGAATAGAGGTTACTAGAGGAGCACTCGGGAGAGTGCTTTTCTTTTAGACGGATAAATATTCTTCTAAATAAATTTTATATTGATAAGTTCAAGAATTTTGCGGTACATGAGTACTGTACGGGTTCGCCCTCCCCCGTCCTCGGCACTACAGTGAAAGCCTTGAGAAATCAAGGTTTTTTTATAGCCCTTGAATAAAGCTCAAGACAAAAGCTAAAAATTCTGTGTGGGGAGGCAAAATGGAGCGCTACAGCAAAGTGAACTTTCCATCATTCAAAGTGTCCCTTGTGCAAGGGTGACTTGTAAGGGTTTCAGAACAAAATGAGAGATTTAGTCCTCTTCAACAACTCTCTGTTTCAAGTATTTTGGTATTGTTCCATCACAGATGCCCAAATCAAGTTCCAGATGAAAGAGGAAATTCGATATGGCATTATGTTCTTCATCAGTTAGCGAAGTGGCTTCGGTTTGATAATGATTCAACAACGACACTAAACAGAAATCTTTTGGAATAAATACCCCATCTTTGCTCTTGATAACTCCCATCTCAGTCAATGTCTTATCAGAGATCATTGGTTATCCTCCTTTTTATATGATAGAGAACAATTCGTTAAAGTAACATTCAAATGATGCGGCTAACACCCCATTTTTAGGCTCAAGGTTTTCCGAGAAATGGGGCAAATTTATGGAAATGATGGTTGAAGGACATACTTAATAAACTTCAAATAAATCGATTCAAAATCTTAAGTGTTATTTTTTATTAGCAATGGCTTTTTTGCATCTATAATAATGGATACCATTCCTAATTCGTTAATGGAATTCCTTGTATCAAATCGAAATGATCTCCCTATCTTCCCGTCCATTTCATTCCAGTATGTATAATGAAAATCTCCGTTATCATCGCAATACTCCAACAACGTTACTTCAAACCCCACCTTTTCAAATACGGATACAAACGTTTTAGCATCGTATACTATTTTATGAGATGCCGCAGGATGATCAGCTGGTCCAGGACCTCCGACTTGAACCATCTGTTGATACCAATCGTTACGGAAATTTTTATCGGGAACCGCACAACGGATGTACCCACCAGGTTTTAAAAACTGATAGCAATGCTTCGCAGCCGTAATCCCTTCCTCATAAGTTAAATGCTCCCACACATGTTCAGCCAGGAGTGCATCAATACTTTTTGGTGCAGATAATTTGATCCAACTGTCCAAAGCTAGTAAATTCAATTCATCTTCTTGGGTACTGAGCCAACCATCATACTTTGTCTGCCCTGCTCCAATGACTACTTTCATATAAATACCATCTCCATTTTGTTTGGAATAACACAACTTACATTATATGTTATTCAACCAATAAATCAATTGTAGTTGAGACGCTTTCAGATAGAGCAAGGGGGCCACAAAAATGATTGGTTTTCATTATAGGCTGATTTTTGAGGATAAATCCCGGTCTGAATTACTCCTAAATTATCCATTGCCCTTGCTGGCTCGTATCCAGAACTCCTTCCCGGCAAACCATCGAACGGATTATAGAAGAGGCGGGAAAATAGGGGGTGCTGTTTGGTTTCGTTCTGGAGACGATGCAGCGAGAGTATTACATCCACTTGCATAATCATACTTGCCTCATCAATCACTGCGAAACTTTGCGCCCGCAGCGGTATATAACCTTCAGGCATTGTTCTTATCTATGAGTTTCTATTGCGAGGGTCAGTCCATCTTCTATGTGAATAAAGAGGATCAGAAGAGATATCGTTTTGATCGAAGCAAAGCTGATGGTGCAGCTACAGATTAAGCATCAGTCAATTAATGTTTGGCCATCAATAAAATAATCAGTAGTTGAGAAGTTTTCCCATGCGCATAGGTCGGTTGGATACTATTCTTTTTTTCATTCAAATTGTAAGATTAATTTACTTAGATAAGTCAATGAGTCAAGAAGAACACTGTGTTTATTAGGCAGACGCTTCCGACCTTGTCAAACGCTATAAGTTTAAGAAACGAAAGGTGATGATTTTGATCGAAGATGAAATAACAATCCAGAATAAACTAGAGTTCTTTCATATAGTTTTTGCAGAAGAATTTGATTCGATTTTTTCAGCAGATATCATATGTTGTGAAGAATGCGTAGATGAATTTATCAAATACTGGCCGGGTGTCTATATTAACGATCAGGATTTTCAAACCTACTCAATACAAATTTCATCATTGTATTCGATGATGCGATTCAGTGATTTTAAAACTGAAGATGAATTTAATCAATTCTCATCTGGTTTAGTATGTCCTCGATGCAACCAAAAATTACGTGGAATCATCTATCCCTATAATATGCCCTTTAATGTTCCATATGGATTCAAGCAACTCGTAGGAGAAATTGCTAAAATAGCATATGAGACACCTTTTTTACTATTAACACATCCTTTTGCACTTGAGGTGTTTCAAGAAATCACTAATATATCTCAAACAATTGATCCTGAGATTTTATCTGATGCAGTATACAGAGCCCGAATATTCAATAATGAAATTGTTTATACTGCAGCTGACTTTTTTACTCCTCCTAAAGAGAAGGTTGCTGAGGGGAGGTATAATCATGCTGGAAAACAAGTATTATACCTTTCTGAGGAGCCGGAAGCATGCTTCCATGAACTACGTTCCCCCCAAGAAGGTGTGATGATTGCAAACATACGTATAAAAAAACCAATCAAAGTTTTAGACTTAACAATGCAAGCTCATGAGTCAAACATCATTAACTTAATAAGATGGTCATCCTTAATGAGTTCCCCAAATGAAGGGGAGGGGTGGCACAAGCCTCACTATGTCTTTACAAGATTTATTGCTGATTGTGCTAAAGCAGCTGGATTCCATGCTATCAAATATCCGAGTGTGCGTTTTGATGAAGGTATGAACCTAGCACTAATTAGTTATTCAGAGCATACAAATGATTTTCAAGTTGATGAAATATTTTTATTTAATGATAGTAATACTAAAATTGAAATATTAAAACAAAGATTAATGGAATCTCTTAGTTCAGAATTTATTAAGTGGTGATTTATACTTTGACGTATTAGTTTCATGCTTCGATCTTGACTTTTCTTGACCCGGCAAAAATTCAAGAAAAGTGTAGATATCGGTGTTGAGAGAAATCTAGTTCAATGAAACAGCGATAGTCTTAGGATTTATCTTCTCATCTTTTGTTGTCGCTGTTTCACTGTTCCAAACTCTAGAGCCAGACTCGGCAACCAACCGGTTGGTTATAATTAATTACTAAAGGGGGTGTTGGTTTGAAGTATTCCGTTATTCAGATTCCGTATCTGCCGGGGTGTCCGATCCATGTCAAGGTCAATGAGACTAATTCCGAAGAGCTGCATCGACACTCGGGGCTGGAGATCCTCTGGCTTTTTACTGGAAAACTGAAGGTGACCATCGGCCAAAATGATTACCATCTGCATGAAAACAATCTGCTTTTAATTAACCATTTCGAATCCCATCGCGTAATTCCGCAAGCCTTAAATACCCGCTTTATTCAGTTGCACGTGGACAGCCTTTATATATATAAACATAATCACGATTTCTACGACTTGAACTACGATCTGAAATCCTTCAAAAATAGTGAAGACAACCAACATCCGTATGATGTTGTTCGTATTTTATTCAGTCAATTGGTTGGGAAGGGGAAGAAAATAAAGAGGTTCTCCGGTTGTTGGGCTACATAACGTCCCGTTTCAGTAAAAAGCTATCCTCGCCGGAACCGGACCATCGTGCTTCGAATAAAGAGTTTAATATTGTCCAGCAAATCTTGAACAGGGTTGAACTGGATTTCAAAGGGAAGGTTACGTTAAATCAAATTGCACAGGAACAGCATTATAATTCATCTTATCTGTCGGACATTTTCCGGAAAAACATCGGGGTTACGTTTAAAGATTATTTGGAAGAAGTCCGGATCAGGTATTCATTGTTTTTGCTGCAAAACCAGGAAACGTCAATTACGAACATAGCCTTATCTTCAGGCTTCAGTGATGAAAAAAGTTACTATAAAGCCATCAAAGATAAATTTTCGTTAACCCCTCTGCAGCTGCGCAAAAAACATCTGGAGGAGAATCACGACGGCCTGGCTTTGACCGGCTCCTCCAAGGAGCAATTGATTCATCACTATGCTTCGCTTCCGCTCGAACTAAAAGCAATAGAGGAAAATACGATCCAATCCACTATTGTCAAGGATATTCAAGCGGATGGTTACGAATTAAAGCAGGTGTGGAACAAAATCATGAACATTGGATCTGCCAATACGCTGCTGAATCAGAATATACGCGATCAAATCAAAGAGATGCGGGAAGAAATCCCAATTGAATATTTGCGTTTTGAAGGCGTTTTCAATCAGGAATTGGACGTGATTCAGAAAGATCGGGACGGGTTAAAATTCAATTGGAAATTTATTAACAATATTCTGGATTATACCCGGGAGCTTGAACTCAAACCATTTATTTGCCTGAGTTATATGCCGCTTTTATTTGCCAGCAAAAGCACCAGTTTTTTTAATTATCAGGGAAATACCTCTCCCCAAAAGAAATGAGCCAGTGGCTGTCCCTGGTTCAATCCTTTATGATGAATTGCATTAACCGTTACGGCCTTGATACGGTTTCCGAATGGTATTTTCAAATATGGACCGAGCTTCCGGCGTATGGGATTCATTGGAGCGGTACACTTGAACAATATTTCGAATTATATAAGCAAACGGCGCTGCTCATTAAGGGAATATCTCCATCGCTCAAGGTGGGACCTGCAGCAGAAAATTTTCATACGGATGAGCAACTTTCCGAGAAACTGCTCGGATTTTGCCGGGAAAACGCGGTGCCCCTTGATTTTTACAGCTGCAATATTTACCATAACCGCGTCAAATTTAAAGATTGGCTGGAGCGATCCCAAACAAGTCCTGTCGATATTAAGCTAATTCCGTTTCAATATGAAGCCAAAAACCATACCAGGCATTTGCTGGAGAAGATGCATCGCTTGCTGGAAACTCACTATAAGGAAGATATTGAATTCATCGTAACGCGCTGGAACTTTAGCTGGGATGTTACGAATTTCCTTCATGATACGGCTTTTATGGCCACCTTTATTATTGATCATATGCTTGATCACTCAGCGGCCCATGCCAAGGCCATCGGTTTTTTATCGGCTTCCGATATTCTCTATGAATGGGATATTAAAAGCAATCCCTTTTTTGGGGGACAGGGCTGGTGAATACGGAAGGGATAAAGAAATCCGCGTATTATGCCTTCGTATTTTTATCTAAGCTGGGAAGCACCGTGTTTGCCAAAGGCAAAAATTATATCATGACCAAACGTGGAGAAAACATCCAAATATTAGCTTACAATCACACCTACCCTGACCAATTGTTCATGAAGGGAGGCCAACCGGATCAACATTCTTATGATATTTTTGAAGAATCCAATGATTTACTATTAAATATTCACCTGCAAAATATCTACGGAACCTATAAATGCAAACAATACAGTCTTAACCGAGACCATGGATCTGCTTATGACGAATGGATTCGCATGGGTGAATATGCTGATCTGAATCATGAAGAGACGGATTACTTGAAAAATATATCCAGACCTTCCCTGCAATTAAAGCAGCTTACCTTAACAGGCGATTTTCATCTTTCGTTGCATGTTCCGGTTCACGGGGTCGAATGCATCATCCTAAATAAGTTTTATAAATAAGCCAAAGAATTCCCCATATCATTTGGGGGTAATTCTTTGGTTTTTTTCTTTTTCTTGCGGATATCCGGGACACTTGCCCTTATCTTCCTATCACTTGCCCAAGAAATAGGAAGGAAACATGGACTGATCTGAACTACAATTTGTTTGAAAGCGGTTTTATAGCGATTTGAAAAACAGACTGGAGGAGATTGTGGATGAAGGCCAATAAACAGGTTCGCTTATCATATACTGCGAAGGCGAAGGAAATTGTAAGCCAAATGAGCTTGGAGGAAAAAGTATATCTCATGAGCGGAAGAGTCTCCATGGAGGAAATGCTGGAAGATTTTAAGGAGAGACATTACAACTGGAGACCTTATCCCGCCGGCGGAAATGACCGCTTGGGGGTGCCGGAACTGAAATTTGTCGACGGCCCCCGCGGAGTCGTATCCGGCAACAGCACCTGCTTTCCGGTAGCCATGTCAAGAGGTGCTGCCTTTGACCCTGAGCTTGAAGAGCGCATTGGACATGCTATAGGCAAAGAGGTTCGCGCGCAAGGCGGCAATTTTTTTGGCGGCGTTTGCATTAACCTCCCGTATAACCCGGGGTGGGGCAGAAGCCAGGAAGTATACGGCGAGGAATCGTTCCACCTGGGCGTCATGGGTTCCTCTTTGGTAAAAGGGGTTCAGGAAGAAAATGTAATCGCTTGCGTGAAGCATTTTGCTTTCAATAGCATGGAGTGGGCCCGGTTTAAGGTGAGCGTCATCGCTGATAAACGAACGGAACGCGAGGTTTTTTTGCCGCACTTTAAGGATTGTGTAGATGCAGGTGCCGGCAGTGTAATGAGTGCCTATAACTTGTACCACGGAGTTCATTGCGGGCATCATGATTATTTGTTGAATCAGGTTTTGAAGGATGAGTGGGATTTTGACGGTTTTGTGATCAGTGATTTTGCCTGGGGCATCAAAGATACGGTTGAAGCTGCAAATGGCGGCATGGACGTTGAAATGTGCCATACGAAATTTTTTGGCGGCAAGCTGGTCGAAGCTGTAAGAAACGGTCAAGTCAGCGAAGAAAAAATCGATGAGTCGGCAGTAAGAATTGTGCGTACCTTACTGGCATTTACAGAAGCGGACAAGGATACGTACGGCAAGGACCTGATCGCAAGCAAAGAGCATATCGAATTGGCGCTGGAAGCTGCCGAGAAATCCATGACCTTGATGAAAAACGATCACCATGTCCTGCCGTTCTCCAAAACAGAGACAAAGCGTATCGCGGTTATTGGCGGACTCGGCAGCAAAGGAAACATTGGCGATCATGGCTCAAGCCGGGTGTTTCCGCCTTACATTGTTACACCGGTGGAGGGAATTAAACGCCTGCTTCCAAATGCCGAGGTGGTCTTCGACAGCGGGGAGGATCTGGAGCAAGCGAAGCAATTGGCGAAATCCGTTGATGCCGTTGTTTTTGTCGCAGGATATGACCACGATGATGAGGGGGAATCCGTCACGAACGAAGATGCAGATTTGAAGTCGGGCGGGGATCGTAAAAACAGTCTTGGTTTGCATACGAAGGATATTGAACTTATTAAAGCGGTTGGCCCCGTTAACCCTAACTCTGCTGCTGTATTGATCGGCGGCAATATGATCATGATTGAAGAATGGAAGCAGTCCGTGTCGTCCATCCTGATGGCCTATTATCCGGGAATGGAAGGCGGCACCGCCATAGCGAAAACGTTGTTCGGGGACGTTAACCCGGGCGGCAAATTGCCTTTTGTTGTACCGGTGAGCGAAAGCCATCTTCCCCAAGTGGATTGGGATGCAGCCGAGATCAAATATGACTATTATCATGGGTATGCCAAATTGGAGAAGGAAGGAATCGAGCCTTCCCTGCCTTACGGATTTGGTTTATCCTACACCAGCTTTGCAATGTCCCATGCCTCCTTCCAAGCAGTGGATGATCACATCATCGCAGCTTGCGAGGTTGAAAATACAGGAGACGTAACGGGTGACGAAGTCGTTCAGCTGTATGTCGGTTTCGGCAACTCCGGGCTGGACCGGCCCGTTAAAGTGCTGCGCGGGTTTAAGCGGATCACGCTGAAGCCGGGGCAAAAGGAGAAGGTTGAGATCGCCTGTCCGGTTGAAAAAATCAAATGGTTTAATCCTGCCGCAAACCGGTGGGAGCTTGAAGAGATGGCCTATGAGGTGTACATCGGAAGCAGCAGCGCAGAAAAGGATTTAATCAAGGGAAGCATTAACTTACATTAATTTTCCCCTTGAAAACGTTCCTAACAGGAGGATGCACAATGGCGATAAGAGAAGAGTCCAATCAAAAGTTATCCTTATTGGAAAAAGTAAGCTACGGTTTGGGAGATACGGCGTCCAACTTGATTTATGCGGTGGTTACCACTTATTTAACCTTCTATTTTACGGATGTCTATGGCATTGGCGCTGCCGCAGTAGGTACACTATTGTTGGTTGCAAGACTTGTGGATATGGTGGACAGTCCTATTTTCGGCATCCTTATCGACAAGACGCATACCAAATGGGGGAAATCAAGACCGTGGATTTTATGGTCCTGCTTTCCGTTTACCATCGTAACGATCCTGTTGTTTATGGGACCTGAGTTAAGCGCGTCCGGTAAACTGGTGTATGCTTACATTTTCTATATTGCTTCCAACATTCTGTATACAGCCGTTAACAATCCGTTAACTACCTTGCTTCCCAGCTTGTCCAGCGAAATTCAGGAACGAACGGTGGCCAACTCTTTTCGGATGTTTGGCGGGCAACTGGGCGGATTGCTGGTCAATCTGACGTTATTGCCGCTTGTCGCATTTTTCGGGAATGGGGATCAGCAAAAGGGCTTCTTCCATACGATGATTCTTTTTGGCGCAGTGGGGCTGGTGATGTTCCTGATCACATTTTTTAATACGAGAGAACGTGTTCAGGATAGATCCGGGGGCAAATCATTGCCTGTCAGGGAGAGCGTCAAAGCGATTAAAGGCAATATGCCATGGGTTGCCGGGGTTTTAATAGGCGTCGTATTTTTTATCTTGTACGTGGTGAAATTGTCGTCGGGCATTTATTACATTACCTACAATCTGAATCAGCCTGACCTCGTCACTACGGCCAATACGCTCGGCTCGTTGACCCTGGTGGGAATTATCTGTGTGCCGTTCTTAACCAAGAAGTATAGTAAAAAAACGTTGATGATCGCCGGAATGGCCGTCAGCCTGCTCGGTCAGCTGATTATTTATCTCGGTGGCGACAGTACGGCTATGGTGCTTACGGGTATAGTCGTTGGTGCCGTTGGTCTGGGATTGCCTGTCGGGTTATTGTTTGCACTTATTGCCGATACGGTGGATTATGGTGAATGGAAATCAGGCGTTCGCGCGCAAGGCTTGCTTGCTTCCACCGCTTCCGGGATCGCCATTAAACTAGGGTCCGGTCTAGGCGGAGCGATTCCGGCCTGGTTGCTTGCGGCAGGGGGATATGTTGCCAATCAAACCCAGACACAGACCGCACTTCGGATGATAGAAATCAGTTTTATCTGGCTGCCGATCCTGTTATGTATAGTGTCGATTCTCATTTTGGTTTTTCTATACCGTTGGGACAAACCCCATCATGAGATTGTTGCGGAATTGGAAGTGAGAAGAGCTCAATAGAATCGCAAAAATCACGCTAGGCTCTCTTTCTGAGGAAAGAGAGCTTTCTTTTTCATCACTCACTTTGGTCATATTTTCTATTATACATGAATATGAGTCGAACGGGATGATTGACAAAGCTATTTCCCTATCCGGCATATACCCATGAATGATGCTGATAATACAATTAGATTCGCCCGTTTTTTTGTAAAAAAAGAACTGATTTTTGCAAGCCATCCTGCCAGGTGTCCGGGTAAACTTATAGGTGTCCAATAGTTGTGACGCTTTGATATAGAGCAAGGGGGCCATAAAATGATTGGTTTTGATGACAGGCTGATTTTTGAAAATAAATCCAATGACCTGCTGGCGGCCGGTGAACTGCTCGTTGACATGATCTCCAATGAGTATGATGACACCTTTCAGTCTGCCGGATATACAAAGTTTCCGGGAGGCTCACCCTCCAATATCGCGATCAACGTGAGGAAGCTTGGGATCAGTTCTATCATGGTTTCTGCAGTGGGAGAGGACGGCTTTGGCAAGTTTCTGGTAGACCGGCTGCGGGGAGAAGGACTGGAGACACAGGGCATTCAGCGTAACTCCAATTCTACGAGCTTGGTGGTGGTATCCAAGAGCAAATCGACTCCGGTTCCGATTTTTTACCGCGGTGCGGACTATCATCTGGCTTATACGCCAATGCTTGATGCCGCTTTGAAGTCTTCTAGTATTGTTCACTTTTCCTGCTGGCCCGTATCCAGAACCCCTTCCCGGCAAACCATCGAACGGATGATTGCAGAGGCGAGAAAACAGGGGATGCTGATCGGCTTCGATCCCAATTATCATTCTGCGATTTGGCAGGAGGGTGAAGACGGCGTACAATACGTGAAAGACTTAATCTCCAAAGTGGATATTATCAAGCCATCGGAGGACGATGCCGAGCGGCTGTTCGGACGTGACACGCCTTACCGTCAACTGGAGAAGTTTCTTGAGCTTGGAGCCAAGCAGGTTATTTTGACGTTAGGGGAGAACGGGGCCATTGTCTCGAATGGGAGAGAAACAAGAATCTTTGAGACCCTGGCCACGGATGTTGTGGATACCACGGGGGCCGGAGATGCGTTCTGGTCCGGGTTTTATACGGCGGCAGTGAAAGGGTATACGCTGCAGGAAGCCTTGAATCTCGGATTTGCTGTAAGTGCCTTCAAATTGAAATATACCGGAGCTGTAGTCGATCTGCCAAAAATTGAGGACATTCAGGCATATTACAATTTGTAGGAGGTTATAGCTGTGGCTATCAAAAATAAAGTACAGTTGATTACATATCCCGATTCCATGGGCGGTAATCTGAAGGTGCTGCATGAGCAGCTTCAGAAGCATTTCACCGATATTTTTCCGGGCGGTATTCATATTCTTCCTCCGTTTCCTTCCTCCGGGGACCGGGGATTTGCTCCGCTCACCTACCTTGAGATCGAGCCGGACTTCGGCACATGGGAGGATATCCGGGCGATAGGCGAACAGTTCGATGTGCTGGTGGACCTGATGGTGAATCACATCTCCAGACAATCGCTGTATTTTCAAGACTTCCTTGAGAAAGGCCGGGCTTCCGGATATGCCGATTTATTTATAACCCTGGACAAGATATGGGAGAACGGAGAGCCTGTCGGGGCGGATATCGAGAAAATGTTCCTGCGGCGGTCTGTCCCGTATTCAAGCTTCTCCACCCTCGGAAACGGCGGGGAAGAAAAGGTGTGGACGACCTTTGGCAAGACGGACCCGTCGGAGCAGATTGATCTGGATATCCATTCTCCGCTCACCCGGCAGCTGCTGCAGTCATTTTTTGAGAATTTCAAGGCGCAGAACGTCAAGATTGTAAGGCTGGATGCTGTCGGGTATGTTATCAAGAAACTGGGGACCAGTTGTTTTTTTGTGGAACCGGAGATTTACGAGTTTCTCGGCTGGATCAGGCAGATGGCGGATTCGCTGGACATGGAGTTGCTGCCTGAGGTACATGCGCACTATAGCACTCAATACAAACTATCGGAATACGGATGCTGGATATACGATTTCATCCTGCCCTACCGGGTGCTTGAGGCGCTTACCGGCAGGTCTAATGCAGAGCTGTATTCCTATCTCAAAACCCGGCCGCATAAGCAGTTCACCATGCTTGATTGCCATGACGGCATTCCTGTTAAGCCGGATCTGGACGATCTCCTCGATACGGATAAAGCCAGAGAATTGGTCGATATCTGCGTAGAAAGGGGGGCGAATCTGAGCCTCATTCTGTCGGAGGAGCACAAAGCTGCAGACGGGTTCGATGTCCATCAGATCCGCTGCACGTATTATAGTGCGCTGAATGAAAACGATGATGCGTATATTGCCGCAAGAGCGATCCAATTCTTCACCCCAGGCATTCCGCAGGTGTATTATGTGGGTTTAATGGCCGGTAGAAATGATATAGAACAGGTAGAAAAGACGGGCGAAGGACGGGAAATCAACCGTCATAACTATACCGTGGAGGAAATCGAGCGGGGACTTGAACAAGATGTCGTGAAGCGGCTCATGAAGCTGATCCGCTTTCGCAATACTTACAGTGCCTTCGATGGGGTGTTTCAGGTGCTGGATGCTGCACCGGATGAGATCCGTTTGCTGTGGGAACAAAACGGGAAATATTGCAGGCTGTTCATCAGCCTGCAGACGTATCAGACTGTTATTGAATTTGTGGATGAAGAAGGAAGGCCTGCCACGTATCAGGTATAGTCTAAATTTTATAGGGAGTGATTATTTTGGCTACGCTGCAAATAAGTTTTCATTCGAAATGCCTGAGAAGAGAGGTGATCTTCAACGCATTATTGCCGGTCGATCTGCCTGAAGGATTTGGACAACCGGTATGGTCGGGGGAACCTCTGAAGGCCATTTATCTCCTGCATGGCTTTTCCGGAAGCCATAACGACTGGATGAATTTCTCGCGGATCAGGGAACTGTCGGACAGGTACCAGATTGCGGTTTTTATGCCTGCCGGCGAAAATCGCTTCTATCTGGATGATGAGAACAGGGGCGAATGGTTCGGAGAATACATCGGTAAGGAGCTGGTGGATTTCACGCGCAAGCTGTTCCCGCTGTCTACAAGACGCGAAGATACCTATATCGGCGGTTTGTCCATGGGAGGTTATGGCGCAATCCGCAACGGTCTGAAGTATGTGGAACAATTTGGACGTATTATTGCCTTGTCCTCAGCACTGATTCCTTATAGAATTGCGAATGTGGCTCCGGATTACGATGACGTTATAGCCGGCTATAATTACTACACAAGCACCTTTGGTGATCTGAGTCAATTGCTTGGCAGTGACAAAGACCCGGAAAGCCTTGTTCTTGATATGAAAAAGAAGGGACTTAAGCAGCCTGAGCTGTATATGGCCTGCGGGACGGATGATTTCCTGCTGGACGTGAACCGCAGGTTCCATGAATTCCTTGAACGGGAACAGGTCGGGCATCTATATGTTGAAGATGCGGGAGCACATACCTGGGACTACTGGAATAAGCACATTGAAGCTGCGCTGAAGTGGGCAGCGGAAGACAGCGCTGCTATTTAATAGCCTGATAAATAATTGAAAGCCGAATACTTGTACGCCCCTGGGCTTCCGGTCAAGCTGGAATTGGTTCAGGGGCTTGCTGAATTCCGGGGAGGAAGAAGTGGTGGTATGATTCGGACAAACAGTATCGTATTCAAGTTTTCGGTGCAGCTGACGGTTATTCTGGCGATTCTGCTGTCCATCCTTGTGCTGAGCAATATTTACTCCCTGGAAGTGGTACGAAGCAATGCGCTTACCAGCTCCAGGAACACACTTGCCATCTACCAGGCGAACATTCATAACAACCTCAATAACTTCTCCAAAGATCTGACCGAAGTGTTCGATAATAATATTGATGCCGCAGTGGGTTTTGCCTACTTGGAGGAGAGCAGCCAGTATTTCAGAGCTATGGAGCTCAAAAATACGCTGCTGGCCAAGATGTCGAACGATTATGCCAGCGACGGCATGTTCATCAGAATTCCCGGCGAGTCTGCGCTTGAGCAGTTCAGCAACCGGATACAATCCGGGGACAAGCTTGCTCTGGTCAATTTTCTTGACACTTACGAGTTCAGCTCCGGGCCATCCGTTGAAGCCAAGCCATGGAAGACGCTGCAGATCGAGGGAGACTACTATCTGTTCAATTATATTACCTACTCGGGAGTCAGCTTTGGAACGTTTGTCAAAGCGGACAACCTGCTGTCGATGGTTAACAGAGGAGGCAACGATCAGAATCGGTATGTGCTGAGCAGTACAGAGGGGAGAATTCTGTCGGCTAACCATATCGTGCTGCAGGCAGTTGCCACTCTGGACAGCCTGACCAGAGAGTACAAGCGCAGCTATATGATTGTGTCTGAGCCAATCACGGAATTCGGACAGATTACAAATATCGTAGCCAAGGGAAGCCTGTTCGCGGGCTTAAAGCTGATTCAATGGAGCATCGTTTTCTTGGCCGTTCTCTCGGTTATTGTAGTCCCGCTCGTGCTGCGGTTCTTGACAAGGGATGTGTTGAAGCCGATTCTGGAGCTGGTGAAGGCGGCCAAAGTGGTGGAGCAGGGGCAGCTGGAGTATTCTGTTCCCAAGGGCACGCCGTATTCCCTGGAGTTCATGAAGCTGTTTCATGCGTTCGAATCCATGGTCAGCGAAATCAGCGGCTTGAAGATTCAATCCTATGAGGAACAGATTGAAACCAGCCGGGCGGAGATCAAATATCTGCAGATGCAAATCAGGCCCCATTTCTTTCTGAATGCCATCTCGACGATCACCAGCCTGACCTATCAGAATAAAAACGAAGAAATCCGGCAGCTGATCCAATGTCTGTCCGAGCATCTTCGGTATATGCTGAAGGGCGGACTCGCAGAGGTCCCTATGGAGGAAGAAATCCGCCATGCTGAAAATTACATTCGGATGCAGGAGATTCGTTATCCTGACCAAGTGTTCTATATGACCGAGATTAATGAGGAGTCCCGGTGCGTCCCTATTCCTCAATTCATGATTCAGACCTTTGTGGAGAATGCGTTCAAGCACGCGATGTTCTATAAAGAGATGTTATCCATATTCATCCGTGTCCGGTCGGAGACAAGGGAGGGAAGCCCGTTTGTCAAAATTGAAATCGAGGACAACGGAGGAGGCTTCTCCGCCGAATGGCTGAATAACCCGGAGGCCGAAGAAGCTGCGGAGGATGGGGGCCGGGTCGGCATTGCCAATATTCGAAAAACGCTCCGGCTGCTCTACAAACGCTCCGATCTGCTTAAGCTGTCCAATGCCGGGCAGGCCGGAGCAAGAGTGGAATTGTGGATACCGGTAGAGGAAGCCCGCCGCGAGCCGATCTAGGAGGAGAAGTATGCGTTGCTTGTTAATTGATGATGATATCCCTACGGTTCATGCTCTGCTCGGTATTGTAAATTGGGAGGAATTTGGAGTGACCGAGGTGCTGACCGCTTATAACATAGAGGAAGCGAAGCAGATCTTCAATGGCGGCAAGCCCGATCTGATTATCTGTGATATTGAAATGCCCAGAGGCTCCGGGATGGATATGATCCAGTGGGCCAGGGAGCATCAATATGAGGGAGGGTTCATATTCCTGACCTGTCATGCGAGCTTCACCTTCGCGTCCCAGGCGATTCTCTACAATGCCGATTCTTATCTGGTCAAACCGCTGGACAAGCAGGAGCTGGAAGCTGCGGTGCAGAAATCCATCGAGACGCTCAAGAAGAAGGCGCTGATGGGCGAATACAGCAAGCTGGGGAAGGCCTGGCTGAAGAATAAAGATTTGGTGGAGCGGGGCTTCTGGAACGATGTGCTGACCGCCGCGATTTCTCCCCGAATCCATCTGATTCAGAGTGAGGCCCAGAAGCGGGAGCTGGACGTGTACGTCGATACCGAATACGTTCTGCTTCTCGTAAGCGTCCCGCGCTCCCAGATTGAACGGGAGTGGGATGATAGCATATTCCATTATGCGCTGACCAACCTGATTTCCGAAATTCTCACCGGCCAGATCAGTGCGGGCCGGATTATTGCTTATCAAGCTGACAATGTATTCTACAATGCCATTCTTGTCGAGAACGGCATGGATATACGGGAGCTTCAGCACAGTGCGGAGCATATCATCCTCATGTGCAGGCAATATTTGAAATGTACGGCTACCTGTTATCTCAGTGAGAAGGCGGCTGTTTCGGGACTCTCGCAGATCAAGACGGAGCTGGAGCAGCTCGATGAGTCCAACATCATTTTCAGAGGTGAGGTGCATCATCAGAATGAGCCTTTCCATTACGATACTACCGAGCGCTTCACGCTGGATATGGAGCTGTTCACCATGCTGTTCATCCAGAAGGAGAAGGTCCAGATTGTAAATCGGCTGAAGAAGGAACTGGAGACGCTGGCGGCTCTGAACAAGCTGAATTCGGCGACACTGCATTCGATCCGCGAGGACTTCCTGCAGGTGGTCTATTCGCTGCTCTCGCGGCACCAGATTGGAGCGCACCGGCTTTTTGCCGGGGAGGCCGCCCAGCAATTGGCTCATAATGCCGACAGCAGCGTGTTTGATTTCATGAAATGGGCCCAGGCGGTCACGGATAAAACGGTAGATTCCATTAAAGAAGTGCTGCAATCCGAAGGTGTGGTTGAAAGAGCCAAGCGCTTTATTCATGAGAACTTCAGACAGGATCTCAGCCGTGAGGATGTCGCGGCAAGCGTCTATCTGACGGGCGATTATCTCGCCAAGGTCTTCAAGAATGAGACGGGGCAGACGGTGAAGGAGTATCTGAATGACTGCCGGATCAAGGAGGCCAAGCAGAGATTGATTGAGAGTACGGCCAGCATAGGCGACATCGCTATGGATACCGGGTTTGATACGATCTCTTACTTCTCCACGGTATTCAAAAAACTGACCGGAGAAACACCGATTGCCTACCGCTCCAAGCATAAATCTGTCCGGTAACCGTTAGCCGGCCAAGCAGCGATTTTCCTGTGAGGGGGAAGTCGCTGTTTTGGTTTATAAGAACGGCATGGCAGCACGGTTTTTCGAAAAAACACACCGTCTTTTTAAAAGCTCCGCATCCCCCAAACAAGTACAATAATAACGAAAGCACAGAACAGGAGGCATGAATATGAAAAGTAAAAAGGGGTTAGGTTCATTATTGTTGTCAACGGTGTTATGCAGTTCACTTCTGGCGGCTTGCAGCAACAATTCAAATACATCCGCAACCGATTCCGGGAATACCCCGGCAAAGGAGAAACTGACGGAGATTGTTTTTGCCCTGCCGTCATTCAACCGGATTCCGGATGATCTGAGCAAAGTAACAGACGCAATCAATGCGATCACCACAGAAAAGATCGGGGTAAAGGTGGATTTCCGTCTGTATGGTCCTTCCGATTATGCCCAGAAGGTCAATCTGGCTCTGCAGAGCGGAGAGAAAATGGATGTCTTCACCACCCTGGGGCAGCTCTCGAATTATGTGTCGAAAAGCCAGGTGTCTCCGCTCGAAGAGCTTCTTCCGAAATACGGAAAGGAAATGACTGCGATCCTGGAAAAGGACTTCGGTCCCGATATTCTCAAAGCTACAACGATGGACGGGCATATCTACGGAATTCCGGTGAATAAAGGGATGGCCTTGCCCACTATTGTGATCTACAACTCCGAAATGTTGAAAGAAGCGGGGTTATCGGCTGACCAGATCCGCACGGCTGAGGATCTGCCCGCCGTCTTCGCGGCCGTGAAGCAGAAGAATCCCGATGTGGTTCCGTTCGGACCGATCAGTGTGAATCCGACAGATACGGGGCTTATCAATATGCTGAAAGGCGCGAACAAGGTCGATTACCTGACGGATACAACCGGAGTCGGCGTTGTCATCGGCGACAGCGGCAAAGTCGTTAATTACTATGAAACCGATATCTTTAAGAACGGAATTCAAATGATGAGAGACTGGTTCAATGCGGGTTATCTGCAAAAGGATACCGCAACGACGACGGTTACAGCCATGGAGCTGATTTCTTCCGGACGCGGTTTCTCCTATATTGGAGGCTACAGCGGCATGGAGGTAGGTAAAACCCTGAGCGCCCTGGCAGGAAAAACGCTGGAAACCAAACGGATCGCTCCTTTTTATTTTGATACAAGCGCCGTGAACTCTGTAACCTGGATGGTGTCCAGCACCTCTAAGGAGCAGGAGGCCGCTGTGAAATTCCTGAACCTGCTCTACACAGACGCCGATCTGATCAATACCATTCTCTTTGGCGTGGAAGGGGAGGATTACCTGAAGGTTGACGAGCATCATGTGAAATTCCCGGAAGGCATGGATGCCAACACGGTGCCTTACACAGCAATGCTGAGCTCCGGGGTTGTAGGCTCGGAATCCCTCCAGTATCAGTTCGAGGGCATCAACTGGTCGGATGTGGAATTGAAGCTGAAGGAAAACAAGGATACGGAAAGATCGCCGTATTTCGGATTTATTTTCGACCAGAGTCAAGTGAAAACACAGATCAGCGCCGTGAACAACGTCGTGAATCAATTCCTGCCGGCGCTGGTCAGCGGCTCGCTTGACCCGGATACGATTATTCCGAAATTCATCAATGCGCTCAAGGATGCAGGGGCCCAGGCCATCATTGACAGCAAGCAGAAGCAGCTGGACGAATGGATTGCCGCGCAGAACAAATAATTCCAAAGAACTGCTGAGAATGGAGCCGTTCACAGGCTCTGTTCCCAGCGGGTGGAGGTGAATTCCGACATGACCGCCAAACGCAAATCCAAACCTCTCAAAAAGACGCTTCCCTTATTAATATTGGCCGCTCCGGGCCTGCTCTATTTTCTGGTCAACAGCTATTTTCCGATGTTCGGGGTGTTTATCGCTTTCAAGGATGTCAATTACGCCAAAGGAATTTTCGGAAGCGATTGGATCGGATTCCAGAACTTTACCTTTCTGTTCCAGACCAGCGATGCCTGGATTATGACGCGGAATACCTTGCTCTACAATATCACTTTTATCGCGCTGGGGACCATTGTTTCCATTATTATTGCCATCCTGATGTCGGAGCTGCTGAGTAAGCTGTACTCGAAGCTTTTTATGACCGGGCTGATTCTGCCCAACCTGATCTCCATGGTTGTTCTTTCCCTGCTGGTCTTTGCTTTCCTTAACGCGGACAGCGGGTTCGTCAATCATTCTATTCTCCGCCCGCTTGGTCTTCCGGAGATCAACTGGTATTCAGAGCCGAAATATTGGCCTTATCTGTTAGTTATGATTCAGATCTGGAAAACGGCAGGCTACGGCTCCATCGTCTATTTCGCTTCCATCGCGGGAATTGACAAGAGTATTTATGAAGCTGCCAAGATTGATGGCGCGGGGAAGCTGAAGCAGATCCGCATGATTACACTGCCGCTTCTGAAGCCGACGGTCATTGTGCTGGTGCTCATGTCGATGGGACGGATATTCAACTCCGATTTCGGCCTGTTCTACCAGGTTCCGATGAATTCGGGTGCACTGTTCAGTGCCACCCAAACCATTGATACGTATGTCTACCGCGCTTTAATGCAGTTGAATGATATCGGAATGTCCGCAGCAGCAGGCTTGTATCAATCCCTGGTCGGATTTGTGCTGGTGCTTACGGTAAATGCCATCGTCAAAAAGGTTAATTCAGAAAACGCTTTGTTCTAGGAGGAAATACTTATGATACAAACCAGAGGGGAACGAACATTTGTTATTTTCTCTGCGATCGTGATGATCTTGCTGACTGTATTTGCATTTTTGCCCTTCCTTCTGATCGTCATTGCCTCGTTCACCGACGAAACGGCCCTGATCCGGAACGGATACAGCTTTTTTCCCGAGCAGACAAGTCTTGACGCGTACTTATACATTAAAGCTTCAGCATACACCTTCGTAAGAGCCTACGGGGTTTCCTTTCTGGTTACGCTGCTGGGTACCGGATTTGGTCTGCTGATTACAAGCATGCTTGCTTATCCCATGTCCCGTACCGATTTCAAATATCACAATACGCTGGCTTTTATCGTGTTTTTTACGATGCTGTTCAGCGGGGGGATTGTCCCTTCCTATATCATGTGGACCCAGTATTTCCATATCAAGGATACGCTATGGGCGCTTATTGTGCCGAACCTGCTGTCGAACGGCTTCAATGTGCTGCTGGTCCGGAACTATTTCAAAAATAATGTGCCCGTGGAAATCATCGAGGCTTCCCAGATTGACGGGGCGTCGGAGCTGCGGACCTTCTTCCGGATTATGCTTCCGTTGTCCATGCCGGTTATGGCCACCGTCGGCCTGTTTATGGGGCTGGCCTACTGGAACGACTGGATCAATGCGCTTTATTTTGTGTCGAAACCGAAATGGTACGGCATTCAGAATCTGCTGATCCAGCTGATGAACAACATTCAATTCCTCAACTCCGGCCAGGCCAGCGGTGTGATCGGAGCAGAAGCGGTGAAGCTGCCGAGCACGGCGGTACGGATGGCTATGGCGGTGCTGGGCATTGTGCCGGTATTGTTCGTTCTGCCCTTTATGCAGAAGTATTTAACCCGCGGGGTTGTCATCGGCGCAGTGAAAGGCTAAAGAAAAGATGAAAAGGAGAATGCAGAGATGAAAGTGCAAGAGGTAATTGACCGGATTCTGCTTGATTGCTGCGGCGGCCGCAAGCTGGAGCAGACCTGCGATGTGCTTGCGAGCGGGCATGAGGACATGGAAGTGACTGGCATCGTTACTACATTTATGGCTACGGTGGATGTCATCCGGGAAGCGGTTGCCATCGGAGCGAACCTGATTATTACCCATGAGCCAACCTATTTCACTGGAATGGATACGCTGGACTGGCTGCAGGAGGACCCTGTGTACCTGGCCAAGCGGACCTTGATCGAGCAGCACGGAATCGCCATCTGGAGATTTCATGACCATATGCATTTGGCGGACACGGACCGCATTTATGACGGCTTGCTCAAGGAGCTGGCGTGGGAGGACAAGAAGCTTGAAGAGAAAAATCCCTGGGGTTATCTCATCGAAGAGACAACGGTCCGGGCGCTGGCTGGCTTCCTGAAGCAAAAACTTGGCATGGATGTCATTCAGATTGTCGGCAATCCCGATTCCGCTTGCTCCCGCATCGGCATATTGGTTGGAGGCGGAAGCCTGGGTCTGGGCCGGGAGCAAATGCCCATGGAGCTGATGCAGGAAAAGAACCTCGATGTGATGATCTGCGGCGATATCACGGAATGGACCTTGTGCGCATATGTCAACGATGCCGCGATGCTCGGCCAGAATAAAGCGATGATAGTGATTGGCCATGAGCGTTCCGAGGAGTGGGGCATGAAGTATATGGCGGAATGGCTGGCGCCGCTGGTGAGCGGCCTTCCGGTAACGTTTGTTGATGCGAAGGAGCCGTTTATTTATCTGTAGGCTGATCCCATCACGGATTCAGCAGGAGAATGTCAGATCTACAATTATAAGCAGCAGTGTTCCGGTAACCGGAGTATTGCTGCTTTTTTGTTGTATAGGAAAATATGCAATGTAAAAAAATGTGGACAACTTGGAAGTTTAGGATAAATAAGAAGCTTGGGTTCTCCTGAGGGGTTAACCCTCGAAAATCTTGCACGGAATACAACAAAGTGTCTCTTCAGCAGGCATGTTGTACAACAAATGCGGACTTTGTAACCTCTAAGACCTTATTCACCCGTCAGGGTGATTTTGTGCTTGCAGAAACTGCAAGCACACGGTGTGGCCTTTTGTTCAAATATAAGCATTTATATGCTTCACGCCATAAATGTTTCTTCTATTTCTCGCTGAAACGGTACCGTCCTTTAAAGGGACGGCGAAGCCGTTCTACTTGTGCGAAAGGTGAAAAGTGCCGCACTTGTTGCAATAGAACCATGCAACAAGCCCATGTAATAGAAGCAACTAATGCTGCCAAGTTGACTCGTGCACCAGTATGTAGCGTCTGTGATTAGTGCGGTTGGCTCGCGCAGCAAAACTTCACGGCTGTGCGGCTGACCCGTGTAGCCGATCACACGACTGATCCATGTGTCCGAGCGGTGCGGTTGAACCACATAGCAGATTTTCACGCCAGATGCGTTGTCAATTCGTGCGCCGACCTACACGACTGATTCCTACGCCTGTCCACACGGCAAATAGTGTGTCAGTCCCCTGACTAGTTGTACTTTCTGCAGTTATTACGAGCTGTGGAGGCCATCTTTATGCTTTAAGTGTAGTTTGTGCAACTAAAATTGATGATAAGCGGCTATTTAGCCAATTTCAGTTTAAATAAATGTACAGAGTACAATTATGTTCTGTTTCTGCTCAAAAGTGAGGTTTTAATTGTACAGAGTGCAATTAACCGGTTGCTGAGGGCATCCGGTGATGGGGGACTCACCTCCGTAGTCACTCACCTCAGTAGTCTTCCCAACTCATCAATCTTCCTAGCTCCCCAGTCACGTAAGACACCAAAGCCAGCTATTTGGTGTTCCCGATATTCAAAAATGACAACGCTTTCTTAAGAATGTTGGCTTATGCCGCCGTTGTCCGGGAGGGTACACTACATATAGAAGGAGGGTCGCATATGCAACTGGAGACACAGCTTACCAGCCCGCAGGCCGGCAGCGGCCGATTATGGAAGCGGTTCAAAAAACAAAAGATGCTTCATTTATTTGTTGGACTCGGCATGGTGTTTTTGGTGATTTTTTCGTACACGCCGATGTTCGGGATTCTGATGGCGTTTAAAGACTACAGCATTTCAAGCGGCATCAAGGGGATTTTTACAAGTGATTGGGTGGGGCTGAAGTATTTCGATGAATTTGTGCATGATTATCAGTTCGGCCAAATTGTCCGCAATACGCTGATCCTGAGCTTTCTGAAGGTCATCTTCGCTTTTCCGGCGCCGATTCTGCTCGCGATTATGCTGAATGAAGTGAAAAACATGGCCTTCAAGCGGTTCGTTCAGACGGTCAGCTATCTGCCGCATTTTATCTCCTGGGTTGTGGTGGTCGGTGTTTCCTATGCCTTTTTGTCCGCAGATGTCGGTGTGGTCAACAAGGCTCTGATGAGCCTCGGCTTCATCCACGAACCGCTCAATATTCTGACAAGCCCGAATTATTTCTGGGGACTGGCAGTCGGAAGCGCCATCTGGAAGGAAATGGGCTGGTGGACGATTATTTTCCTGGCAGCCATTACCGGCATCAATCCGGCACTGTACGAAGCGGCTGAGATCGACGGGGCAGGAAGACTTGCCCGCATCCGTCATATCACGCTGCCGGGGATGAAGGGAACCATTGTGGTCGTGCTGGTGTTGACGATCGGCAGTATTCTTGGAGGCGGACTGGTGGGCTCCAACTTCGAGCAGGCGTACCTGTTCGGCAACAGCATCAACAATCCGACTTCGGAGATTGTGCAGACCTATGCGTTCAAGGTGGGGCTGAGGGACGGCCGTTTCTCATATGCAGCGGCTATTGATTTAATCCAGTCGGTGATCTCGGTAATATTAATCTTTTCCAGTAACTTTATCGCCAAACGGATGTCAGGCTCAAGCTTATTCTAGAGAAAGGAGGAAGAGCCGTGCTCAAGAGTCAAAGACAGAAGGATCTGCTGTTGGACAGCATTATTTATAACGTCCTCTTCATGATCATGCTTACCATGCTGTACCCGTTCTATTATGTTCTGATTGCTTCATTCAACAAAGGATCGGATTCCCTTCTGGGGGCGTCTATCTCTGGCCGCGGAGTTTTACTCTGGAGAATTATAAAATGTTTCTGGACGATCCCAAATGGTATCGTGCCTTCATAGTCACGGTTGTCCGGACGGTTTCGGGTACAGCATTGGGGCTGCTGCTGACAAGTCTGGTAGCTTACGGGCTATCGCACCGTGACCTGCTGTTCAGCAAACTGTATTTTGCAATCATCATTTTTGCAATGTATTTTTCCGGCGGCCTGATCCCTTACTACGTGGTGCTGCGCTCGATCGGTCTGCTGAATTCGTTTGGCGTCTATATCATACCGTCGATGCTCAGTACGTTCTTCCTGCTCATTGCCATCTCGTTCTTCCGGGAAATTCCCGGTGAGCTGAAGGAATCCGCCCATATTGACGGCGCCGGCGAATTCGTCATTTTCTTCCGGATTATCCTGCCGGTATCCATGCCGCTGCTTGCCACAATGGCGCTGTTCATGGGTGTGGGCCAATGGAATTCCTGGCTCGATTCCGCCTATTTCGTCCAATCAGAGAATCTGCGGACGCTTGCCTTCCGCATGATGGAGGTTATTAACAAGAGCAATTCTCCGATGGATGCGATTGCCGCTGCCAACAGTGCTTCGGCAGGCGTGACCAGCTTCTCCTTGCAGGTAACGGCGATGGTAGTCTCCATCGTGCCGATCATCTGTGTGTATCCATTCCTGCAGAAGTATTTTGTGCATGGCATTATGCTTGGTTCCGTAAAAGGCTGAGAAAGCAGTTTCAATATTAAAGCGCTTGCTTTAATATATTTAATTACAAATGGGGGAGTTAATTTGAAAACAATCAGAAGCTACAGGATGCTTACGGCAGTATTGGCGGCTATCATGATGATCTCGCTCCTGTCCGCCTGCGGCAGCGGCGGCGGGAACGGGAACCAGGGAAGCAAACCGGACAATGCGGCGCAGGGGGACAATGCCGGCAGCAAGGATAACACGGGCGCGGCAGGGGATTCAGGCAACGGCGAAGTGAAGGAATTGTCGCTGTTCATCGACGCCCCCTGGTATCCGGTGAAAGAATGGAAAGGACCCGTGGCAGATAAAATCACTGAGAAAACAGGGGTGAAGCTGAAGGTTACCGTCGCAACGGACGACAAGCAGCTTCCGCTGATGATCGCTTCCGGCGACCTGCCGGACCTTGTTTTTACCTATTCGAACGTAGGCCGGATGTCGGACTCGAAGCTCTCCTATCCATGGAATGAGCTGATCGAGAAATATGCGCCGGACTTCAAGATTGACAAGACGAGAATTGCGATTCATACCATGGATGACGGCAACTTCTATACGGTCCGGAATTCCTTCGCCACACAGGAGGAAATGAAACAGAACAAGTATTCAATCGGCAGCGACGGCAATCCGGGGATTGCTGTGCGGGAAGATATTCTGAAAGAGCTGGGCAATCCGCCGATCAACTCGCTGGATGATTTTGTGAAGGTGCTGGGCATGGTCAAAAAGAAATACCCGGACATGGTGCCGCTCATCATGGACAAAGACTGGCTGGAGCAATATTTCCTCCAACAGTTCGGCACGGGGGTCCTGCTGGATGGCTGGTATGAACAGGATGGAAAAGTCGATTATTCCATTAGGCAGCCCAAAATGCTGGAGTTCTTCAAGTTTATGAACAGCCTGTACCGCAACGGATACATTCTGGCCGAAAATTTCGCGCTGGCGAACGATCAGATTGATGACCAGTACGCCACCAACGGCAAAGCGTTCGCCCACAGCCATACAGTGGCTACAGCAGATACGGACAACATAAAGATCAAAAGCAGCGGAAGCGGCTCATACACATTCAAAATGCTGCCCAGCGCCTTGACGAAGGACGCAAAGGTTGTAAGTGCGGGGCTTGGCTTTGCGGGAACGTTCATCACCCAAAAAAATAAAGATCCCGAAACCTCGATCAAATTCCTGCAGTATCTGGCAAGCGATGAGGGCAAGAAGCTGACGATGTTCGGCGTCGAAGGGGAACATTGGACCTGGAACAATGAAGGGCATCCGGATCTGAAATACAACCCTTCCGATGCGGATTTCGTTAACGGCAACGGCATCAAGTGGTGGTACCTGTACAACGACGGGGTTACAGAGGGTATGCTGTCCTATGTTCCGGGCTTACAGAAGACCCAGGCCCTGATGCAAACCAAAGCCATCACTGTCTATAAGCCGCAAATCGGCTTAATCCAGGCACAGCCGGATTCCGAGGAGAAGACGATCAAGACGAAGATTGACGAGATGGTCAAAAACGAGAAGGTCAGAATTTACCTTGCGAACTCTGAAGAGGAAGCAGTGGCAAATTACAACAGCATGGTTAAGAAGGCAGAGGATATGGGACTGCAAAAGCTGGTAGATTGGGCCAATGCAACCTATAACAAAAAGAAGGATTTGTTCAAGTAAGCCACGGACAACCGGTAGAGGCGCCATGCCTCTACCGGATTTTGCTTGTTCATGGTACGTTTAGTGGACATCAATCCGGGATTCAGGAGGATTCGTCACCGTGAGCATCGTTCGTAAAATCACTTTGGGATATGTCATCCTGATTTTTATTCCAGTTGTCGTGTTCGGTTACTACTATTACTCCCAAATCTACGGCAACCTGACCAATCAATTTGTCCAAAGCCGTCAGAAAATACTGGAGCAGGCCCATGCCAATATGAAGATGGACCTGACCCGGATCGACTCCATCCAGCGTATGCTGCAATATAACCCGTATGTCACGGATTATCTGAACGGAGTATATGAATCGGATTCGCACAGCATTTACGCCTACAACCGTTACATCAGTCCGGTTATCACCCAATCGCTGTTTATCAATCCGGAAATTGAGAGCTTCCGGATCTATAAAACCAAACAGCGGGTACTTCCGATTACTGACCGTTTTCTGGACATGTCATCTCTGAATCCGCAGGGCCAGGAGGTCGCGCACACGCTGAAGCCCGGTCAAGGAATATGGATGCTGACCGATCCGGGGGCGGCGGCGCCTTCGCTTATGTTCTACCAGAACATTTACAACTCTGATTTTACCGAGAAAATCGGAATTCTTGAGCTGCGCGTCGGCAGCAGTTTAATCGGGAAGCTGTACGAGGCGGCCGGTGGAAGAGACAATTGGCAAGCCTTCCTGCTTCCCGAGCAGGGGGTGCCGCCGGCGGAAGGCGCCCCGGCAGGCATTGACAAAGCAACCTGGAAGCTGCTCGGTTCCAAGGATGCCCGGCCTTATTTTATCAACAATAAAACTATTGTAAATCAGTTGTACATTGAGGAACTGGACGTCCGGGTCGTCGTGACCGGTAAGGTTGACGATGTGTTCCGCACAATCAAGCGCAAGGAGATTATTCTGGTCTTTACGATCATCGCGCTCCTGGCGGTCTTGTCATTTGTTTATTATGCGCTCGCATCGACAATTACCAAACGCATTCTGCTCCTTGCCAGACATATGCGCAATCTGGACGACGATAATATGAAGCAGTTCATCAGCAAGCACGATAAACCGAACCGCCTGGATGAGATCGGATTTCTGACCTCGACCTACAATTCGATGATCCGGCGCATGGACGAGCTGATCAACAACGTCCACCGGTCCGAGCTGCGGAATAAAGAAGCGGCATATAAAGTGCTTCAGGCCCAGATCAAACCGCATTTTCTCTATAATACCCTTGAGACGATCCGGATGCTGGCTGAGTCCAATAATGACAAGGAAGTAGCGGATATTTCGTTCTGGTTCGGCAAGCTGATGCGTTACAGCCTGTCCTCGGAAGGGGACCGGACCGTTCTGGCCAGAGAAATCGAAACGGTCGTCTTCTATCTGAATATTCACAAGATGCGGCTCCAGCATAGACTGACCTACGAGATTGACGTCGCCATGGATGCGGAGCAGCTGGACTGTCCAAGATTCATGCTCCAGCCTCTGGTCGAGAACAGCATCGTTCACGGGGCGTCCGCCATACTCAGGCCCGTCCATATTAAGCTCCAGGTCCGGGAAACCGGAGATGAAATCCGCATCTCCATTACGGACAACGGAACAGGCATCCAGGAGGACAAGCTGCTGGCGATACGCTCCCGGCTGGCAAGGGGGGCGACAACAGAGCCGCGGAGAACGGGGGAGGCGTGGGGCTGTTCAATGTCAGCGAACGGATCAAATCGTTTTTCGGCGGCTCCTCGCAGCTGGTTATTGACAGTGAGCAGGACCGGGGGACATGCCTAAGCATCATCATCTCAAAAGGAGGGACGGGTCCGACATGAGAGTATTGATTGTAGACGATGAGCCGCTTATCCTTAACGGATTGGTTAAGATCATCGGTGAAGCGGCACCGCTCGGGACAGAGGTATTCAAGGCGAACAACGCTTTTGAGGCACTGGATCTCATGAAGGACCACATGCCGGATGTGACCGTTACGGATCTTCATATGCCGGAGAAAAACGGATTCGAGCTGATCGAGGCAGCCAGGGACAGCGGGCTGTGCGACCGTTTTATTATCCTTACGGGCTACGATGAATTCGAATATGTACGGAAGGCGCTCCGCACGGGAGTGGTGGATTATCTGCTGAAGCCGATCGACAAAAATGAGATTGCCTTACTATTGGCGCGTATTGACCAGGAGCTTCCTTCCGAAGCCGACCCGGAGTGCTCAGGGCATGCGAAACGCATTCTGGCTTATACCAAAACCCATTATATGAACGATCTGTCACTGGACCATCTTGCCGAATTGATGAAGCTTCATCCGAACTACATCAGCAGCCTGTTCAAAAAAGTGACGGGCGACACGTTTGTCAGTTATTTGAATGCATTCCGGATCAAGGAGGCCCAGAAGCTGCTCAGGTCCCAGCGGCAGCTGTCTGTAAACGCCATCGGGAAAAAGGTCGGTTTTGAGAATAAGCATTATTTCACCAAAGTGTTCAAAAAGTATACGGGCATTACGCCGGGCGCCTACCGGGAAGAGGGCGAAGCGGAATGGAATGACGGTGGCGGGGAAGTTTCCGTCAGGAAGTGAACAAAAGAGAGCGGCCAGCGCGATCGACAAGATATGCTCTATATCGAAAAAAATCTCACCCAGGATCTGTTGCTGGTCCGTTTGGCGGATGCGCTCAGCGGGTAATACTAAATTTCTGCTCGCGGCGGCGCAAGGCTGCTTGCTGCTGCCGGGAACAGGTCAAAGACAATCGCTCCTTTGGGGATGGATGGCGGTGCCTCCATTGTATCCAAAAGAGCGATTTTTTGTGTCTGTTTATGAATAAATGCGGTAGTTTCCGCTTAGCGCCAGCAAGCTGAAGAAGTAGAGGCAGTTATCGTAATACCGGCGGACACCGGTGCGCAGCGGGGTATTCCAGAACAGCTTGACGTAATGTCCGGCATCCGGCCCATCGGCAGCGAGCGAGGCCATAGCCAGGGTTGCCAGGAGCCCGACCGGATGCAAGGACAGCTCCTCAAACGGCTGGCCGTCAATGGTGTAGCGCCGGTAATCGGCGGCATCGATGTCGCGGAAAAAGGCCTGAATCCGGTTGGACTGCCCTGTCTGCCAAGGGTCGCAGCGGAACCACTCATAGTCCAGCCCGATGTTGGCCGCGACCCGGTAAGCATCACTGAAGAAGTGGCGGAAGTCTCCATGCGGCTGGGGCTCGGCCGGGGTTCCGTCATAGTTGGCATATTCGGGGGAAAGGCCGGTTACCGGATGACAAGCCTTGTGCAGATAGGCTCTGCTTCTGGCAGCAGCCTCTTTCCAGAAAGCCCTGTCCTGTTCATCTGCCTGCAGGGCAAATAATTCATAGAAATGGGGCAGATGGTAGGAGGGATCGCTGAAAGGGGTCTCAGGAACGAATTTAATCAGCTTGGTCGCCGGGTCCCACATCGGATCGCCATCTTCATTTTCCCCTTTATGCACACAGGCGCGGAGAATAATTCTGGCCTGCTCGGAATAGTTGAACGGTTCGGCGCCGTCGCCCCAGCGCTTGGAGGCAAAGAACAGCGCCATGGCAAAAAATTCTTCCCCGTCCGGCGCCGGACCGGGCGACAGCCGTGTTCCGTCCAGCTTGCAGTGCCAGGCGAAATAATCCTTGTAACGGCCTTCCGTATGCTGCATATATACTTTGGCGAACTTCCAGAGCCGGTCGAATTCTTCCTGCTTGTCCATTTGAACAGCCATCATCATTCCGTAGGACATGCCCTCTGTCCGCACATCGGTATTGCCGGTATCCACGATATAGCCCTTATCATCACCCATGGGATGGTAGATTCGGACATCGGGCGCGCCGTAGAATAATTCGTTCCAGGTGTCATCAAGCCTGTGCCGGACGGCCTCTTCCGATATTCCGTTTTCGCGAAACAGGTTTCTGTATTTTCCCGTATAGAAGGAGCCTTCTGTGAAGATATTCATAACAATCCTCCAATGGATAGAGTTTTGCCCAAAGTATAACATAGGCGGAACTATAGAAATTAAAGCGTTTTCCTTAAAATTTATAGGTGATCCGGGCTGAGCCTAAAATCTTTGAATAGATCAATGTTAAGTGGCTATATGTCATGGACTTCGGTCAAGGCGCATCCCTATACTGTAAGGGACAAACCGTGATGCCAAAAAAATATAAGGGTGATGGTTATGCGCAACAAGGGTGAAATTACGATGGCAAAAAAACAAGGCTTCAATCCGTATCTCCCGTCCCGGGAATATATCCCTGACGGCGAGCCGTATGTTTTTGAAGGCAGAGTATATGTGTATGGCTCGCATGACCGTTTTAACGGGCACGCTTTTTGCTTGAATGACTATGTCTGCTGGTCGGCACCGGAGGACGATCTGGCCGATTGGCGGTATGAGGGTGTAATCTACCGGACTACGGATGACCCGTTGAATCCTGAAGGCAGCATGTGCCTGTATGCCCCCGATGTCACCGTGGGACCGGACGGGCGGTATTATCTCTACTATGTGCTGGACAAGGTTTCCGTCGTTTCGGTGGCGGTCTGCGACAAGCCGGGCGGCAAGTATAAGTTCTACGGTTATGTCAGATATGCCGATGGAACACGCCTTGGCGAGCGGGAAGGCGACGAGCCGCAGTTTGACCCGGGGGTATTGACCGAAGGCGACACCACCTACCTGTACACCGGATTCTGCGCGTATGGTGATCAATCGAGACATGGCGCAATGGCAACGGTGCTTGGCCCGGATATGCTCACAATTGCCGAAGAGCCTGTATTTGTTGCGCCGAGCCAGCCCTACAGCAAGGGGAGCGGATTTGAAGGCTATGAGTTCTTTGAAGCGCCTTCCATCCGCAAAAGGGGAGATACCTACTACCTCATCTATTCCTCGATCTCCATGCATGAGCTGTGTTATGCGACCAGCAAGCATCCGACCAGAGGCTTCACCTATCAGGGAGTCATTGTCAGCAATTGCGATCTTCATATAGATACGTACAAGCCGGCGGATCAGCCGATGTATTACGGCGGCAATAACCATGGCAGCATCGTAGAAATCAGCGGTGCATGGTACATTTTTTATCACCGGCACACGAATGGGACGGCGTTCTGCCGGCAGGGCTGCATCGAAAGGATTGAATTCCGCGGGGATGGCACTATTCCCCAGGTGGAGATAACCTCCTGCGGTCCGAACGGCGGGCCGCTTGAGGGCCGGGGGAATATCCGGCATACCTGGCCTGCCATTTGTTCTGCAAGGATCAGGAAATGTACACCGGAGGCTTTGGCCCTATGGGAGCATGGATGGACAGCCGGTTTCCGAAGATTACCCAGGACGGCAGGGATGGCGATGAGGAGATTGGTTATATCGCCAATATGACCGACTCAGCCACAGCCGGATTCAAGTACTTCGATTGTCAAGGGGTTACCCGGGTCTCCATCAAGGTGCGCGGTTACTGCCATGGAGAATTCCAGGTAAAGACCGCCTGGGATGGACCGGTGTTGGCCTCAATCCCGGTAGGCTTCACCAATGTGTGGACCGAATATACAACAGACGTGGCTATTCCTGACGGGGTACAGTCCTTGTACTTCACTTATACCGGCGGCGGCGGAGCGCAACTGGGTTCCTTTACACTGGCATAAGCCTGGTTGAAAAATATAGACAGCAGGACCGCAGCATTCGCTGACGGTGCTGCTGTCTTGCTGTTTAGAGGCCATCACAGGCCGGAGGCGTACCGGGCCTTATACTCTGAGGGCGTCATGTCCATATAATGCTTGAACCATTTGGTGAAGTAGCTGACATGCTGGAACCCGGACTCCAGAGCAGCCTCCAGCACATTGTAAGCGCCGCTGCGCAGCAGGCTGGCCGCCTGGCTGATACGGATATAGTTGAGATATTCCATTGGCCTCATGCCGGTCCGGTCCTTGAAAAACTTGCAGAAATGCGAGCGGCTCAGCGACACCACCGCAGCGAGCTGGTCCAGCTCCAGCTTCTCGCGCGAATGCTCCTCCATATAGCTCAGAACCTGCCGGATCTGCCGGTTGTCCTCGCGCGCGCGGCGGGCTCCCGGATCAGGCTCCATCCCCGTCTGTGCGAGCGGGTAACTGTCGGCAATGAACAGCAGCAGGAGCGCCTTCAGACTCATCTCATAGGCCGCAGCCTTCTGGTCATAACGTTCCAGCAACTCTCTGACCAGCCGGAGCAACGGTAGGTGGGCGCTATCCGCCGCAGATAACAGGACCGGCAGCCGGGCCGTCTCCTGCAGGAGCGGGTCCAGGTACTGCACCTGTACCCGGTCGGGATGGGGCGAGGACAGCCAGGAGATGCGGAAGACAATCGAATAGTAGCAGGTGCCCCCGGAGCCGGTGTCCATGCCGGAATGGAGCTCCCCGGGATGGACGATCAGGGCATCTCCGGCATGAAGGGCGTATTCGCGGCCCTCGATATAGAACATAGCCTGGCCGGAAGCCAGAGTGATAATCTCCATCTCATTATGCCAATGCACCGGAAGGATGGTATGCACGCCGGCCGGATGCTCCACCTTGTAGATATGCAGCGGGAATTCCGGCTGGCCATGCAGCTTATGCTCCCGGTAACGGTGTTCGTACATGTCGCCCTCCTATGAATCGAAATATTGTGCTGATGAACCGCAAATATATGCTAGAGAATCCGCTATCAATAATAATATCATTATAGTTATGGGAAGTCATAATGAAAGGTGGATGCATTGTGGAATTGAAGCATGTACATTCCGGCGAGGACGGGATCAGGCTGGAAACGATAGAGGGGCTTATGCAGATTGACTGGTGTACGCCGGACATTGCCAGAATCCGGTATACATTAAATGCGGAGCTAAGTGGCAAAGAGAGCCTGATGGTAGTGAGCCGCCCGGAAGCGGAGGCGGTTGAATATAAGGTGACCGACCTTCCGGGCCATCTGGAAATCGCAACCGCAGAGCTAACCATCCAGGTGGACAAAGCGACCTGTGCCTTCAGCTACAGAGCTGCGGACGGCACACTGCTCACACGGGAGCCGGCCAGAGGCGGCAAAACCCTGGAGCGCACAGAGGTCTATCATACGGTTTTCGATGCTTCAGCAGACACGGTAGAGACTGGACAGGGTGCTGATGGGTTGCGTGCAAGAGCGGAAGGAGTGAACCGGAGGCTGGAGCGGGAGGCTTTTCATACGAAGCTGGAATTTGAATGGCAGGAGGGTGAAGCCCTGTATGGGCTGGGCTCCCATGAAGAGGGAATGATGAACCTCCGGGGCAAGCATCAGTACCTGTATCAGCAGAATATGAAAGCGGTTGTCCCGGTCCTGGTCTCTACGCGCGGATACGGGGTTCTCGTTGATTCGGGTTCGTACATGACCTTCCACGATGATGCCTTCGGCTCGTATCTCTGGACCGATGCGGATGAGGAGATGGATTACTACTTCATTCACGGACCGGAATTCGACCAGATTACAGCGGGCATCCGCTATCTGACCGGAGAAGCTCCGATGCTGCCGAAGTGGTCCTTCGGGTATGTACAGTCCAAGGAAAGGTACGTCTCCCAGGCGGAATTGATTGCCATCGTGCAAGAGTATCGTGAACGTTCGCTTCCCCTCGACTGTATCGTGCTTGACTGGCAGTCCTGGACGGGGAATCTGTGGGGGCAAAAGACCTTCGATCCTGAACGCTTCCCTGATCCCTCGCAAATGATGAACAGCCTGCACGCCATGAACGCCAAGCTGATGGTATCGATCTGGCCGATTATGGGCGCAGGCGGGGCTAATCATGAGGAGATGAACGAACGCGGCTTCCTGCTAGGTAATCAGGCTACCTATGATGCCTTCCGGGAGGAAGCGCGAGAATTGTACTGGGAGCAGGCCAATGAAGGAATGTTCGCGCATGGAGTCGATGCCTGGTGGTGCGATTGCACCGAGCCGTTCGAAGCGGACTGGAAGGGTGCGGTGAAGCCGGAGCCGGAGCAGCGGCTGCTGATTAATACGGCAGAGTCGAAGCGGTATCTCGATCCGGGCATGATTAATGCCTATTCCATGCAGCACTCCAAAGGGATCTATGAAGGCCAGCGCGCAGAGACCTCAGCGAAGCGGGTGATCAATCTGACACGCTCCGCTTATGCCGGGCAGCACCGGTATGCCACGATCACCTGGTCCGGTGACACCGCCGCCAACTGGGAGACGCTGCGCAGGCAGATTGCCGACGGTCTCAACTTCTGTGTGACCGGCTCGCCTTACTGGACGCTGGATATCGGGGCCTTCTTCGTGAAGAATCACAAGGAGCAGTGGTTCTGGAGCGGGGATTATGACGATGGTGTCGCCGATCTGGGCTACCGGGAGCTGTACGTCCGCTGGTTCCAGCTCGGAGCCTTCCTGCCGATGTTCCGTTCGCATGGCACGGATACACCAAGAGAGATATGGCAGTTCGGTGAAAAGGGCGAGCTGATGTATGATACGCTCGTGAACTATCTGAAGCTCCGTTACAGGCTGATGCCATATATCTACTCCCTGGCGGGAGCTGTGGCACACCGAAGCTATACTATGTTCCGCGCGCTGGCCTTCGACTACCGGGAGGATGTGCGGGTTCATGCCATCGGCGACCAGTTCATGTTCGGTCCGGCCTTCATGGTGGCTCCCGTGACAGAGGCTATGTATTACGGTCCCGGCTCCCGTGAGCTTGAGGGTATTCTTAAGCAGCGCAGGGTCTACCTTCCTGAAGGGGAATGGTATGATTACTGGAGCGATGAACGGCTGGAGGGCGGCGTGACGATTGAAGCCAAGGCGGATCTGGAGACGCTTCCCCTGTATGTCCATGCCGGGTCCATTGTTCCGCTCGGACCCGATGTTCAATATACGGATGAACAGCCGGAAGCTGTGACCCGGCTCAAGGTATACGGAGGCAAGGATGCAGCCTTCACCCTGTATGAAGATGAAGGCGATAATTATAATTATGAGACCGGATCGTATTCGATGATTGAGCTGAGCTGGTGTGAAGCGGACCGCAGCCTGACTATCGGGAAGCGGACGGGAGAATATGCCGGAATGCAGGCGGTAAGACAATTTGCCGTAGAGCTGGCCGGTCGTGCCGGAAGCTGTATTGTTACTTATGAAGGGGAAGCTGTAACCGTCCGCGAAGAGGACTTGCACTGCTGAGGCCTAATTGGATTTTTGACCAATTATACGCTGGATAGAGAAGCTCTAGTAAGCTCTGTTACTCTTGCGGTAGGCGGCGGGTGTCATGCTGGTGATTCTTTTGAACGTACGGTAAAAATGGGGCAGGCTCTCGAAGCCGCAGGCCATGGCAATCTGCTCGATGGTATAGCTTGATTGCAGCAGGCTGTCCTTGGCGGCAAAGATCCGCTTGGTCGCAATATAATCCGTCACATTCATGCCCAGACGCTGCTTGAAGACCCGGCTGAAATGGGCTGGTGAGATCGCCGCCCGTCCGGCCAGGGTGCCTAGCTCCAGCGGCTGATCCAGATGATCGTTGATGTAGCTGAGCGCCTCACGGAACCACTCCGGCAGCAAGGGACTTGAAGCAACAGGCTCGGCGGCTTGCGGCAGGCAGTAGCGGTTCAGATGCAGCAGTGTAAGATGAAGCAGCAGCGTAAGCGCCTGCCCGCCATCCTGTTGATTCTGCTCGCGCTCCCGGTGGATCGCCTCGATATCGTTTTGCAGAATTTCAGCATGTTCAGGAGACAGGGTATACTTATACTGCTTGTTTGTCTTGGCAGCGTCGAACAGCTTCAGATAGGGATAAGACTCACTGTAGGTATGGTTATGAATCAGAGCCGGGCTGAAAAAAGGGCGGAGGAAGTCACCGGCTCCTCATTGTCGGGAAATCCCCGGTGCACCGTATTCCCGGGAACGACAATTATGTCGCCCGGATGCATCTCATAAAAGGTCTGATCGATGAAAAAGCTTCCTTTGCCGCCATATACGTAGATGAATTCGTACCAGTCATGCTGGTGGTCGGGCAGCTCGCGCTGCGGGCTTTTCGTTTCCTTATAGTCCAGCAGCAGCGTAAACGGCAATTGATGGTCAAAATGCCTGCGGATCGGTTCCATGACGTCGCCCCCTGAGTCAAATCTGAACATTCTTACCCACATCATATCAAAATAAGGTATAGATTTGTTTGTTTTAGCTATTTTTATTCCTTTATCGGATGTTTACAATAAGGTGGAATGGAGGCGTTATCATGTATATTGATGCTCATCAGCATTACTGGAAGATAGACAGGGATGATTATGGATGGATTACGCCGGAGATTCCGGTGCTGTTCCGGGATTATCTGCCTTCAGACCTGGAACCGCATTTGCACAGGCACGGCATCAGCCGCACGATTGTGGTACAGGCTGCGCCGACCGTGGAGGAGACGGAATACATTTTGGGACTCAGCAGGCAAGCGGAGTCCATCGCCGGCGTGATCGGCTGGCTGGACCTGGCAAGCCCGACCTTCAAGGAGCAGCTCCGGCAGCTTCGCGGGCACCGGAAGTTCACCGGGCTTCGCGTCATGATTCAGGAGATGGAGGACCCCGGCCAGCTTTTGACCCGGCCATATATAGAAGCGCTCTCATATCTTGCGGACGAGGATCTGCCCGTTGACCTGCTCGTTCTGGCGGACCAGCTTCCGCAGCTGATTGAGATGCTGGAACGGGTTCCGGGACTGCGGGGGTCATTGACCATCTGGCTAAGCCGCCGATTGCTTCGGGCCAATTAGAGCCGTGGCGAAGCCGGATGGCGCAGATTGCGAAGCACCCGGGGATTTATTGCAAGCTGTCCGGGATGGTCACCGAAGCCGATCCCCAGGGCTGGACGCAGGAGGATTTCACTGCTTATGTTCATGCCGTGCTGGAGCTGTTCGGACCGGAGCGGGTGATGTTCGGCAGCGACTGGCCCGTGTGCCTGATGGCGGCAACCTATGACGAGGTTGTGGAGATTCTGCGCAGCGCACTACAGGGCCGTATGTCAGCGGAAGAGATGGAGCCGGTGTTTGGAGCGAATGCGGCGGGATTTTATAAGCTGTTAGATTGAACTTGAAAACATGCTGAAAGGGAAAAGTGGCGGAGGAGAATTTTGGAACTGTAGGAGCGAATGCGTCCGCCTTTGTCACCGGATTTCTACCGATAATAGCGGTTTAATCAAGAAATCCGGGGACAACAGTGGCCGGAAGTCCAAACAATCTTTGGAGTCACGTCAATCCCCGTAAGAGAAAAAATGCAAGTACAGTCTATAAAGATTCACTAATTATAGGAGGTAGTGCAATATGAAATACAGAAAGCTGGGCAATACGGGACTGGAGGTCTCGGCATTAAGCTTCGGGGCCTCTTCGCTGGGCAGCGTGTTCCGGGAGGTTCCGAGGGATGAGGCCATCCTTACGGTTCATACGGCGATTGATCTGGGGATTAACCTCATTGACGTTTCCCCGTATTACGGTCTGATGAAGGCGGAAACGGTGCTGGGCGAGGCGCTGCAGACGGTACCGCGCGACAAGTATATCCTGTGCACGAAGGCCGGGCGTTACGGCGAGGGGGAATTCGATTTCTCCAGGGAGCGGATCATCCGCAGCGCGGAAGAGAGTATGGGCCGCCTGGGCACGGATTATCTGGATATTCTGCTGCTGCATGATGTTGAATTCGGCCCGGTGGAGCAGGTGATGGAGGAGGGAATTCCGGCGCTGGAAGAGCTGAAGCAGGCGGGCAAAATCCGTTACTACGGCGTCAGCGGCCTGCCTCTGAGCGTGTTCGAGAAGGTGCTGCCGCAGACCAGGCTGGATGTCATTCTGTCCTATTGCCATTATTCGCTCAACGATACCACGCTGCTCCGGCTCCTTCCGCTGCTGGAGAAGAGCGGCACAGGGCTAATGAATGCGTCGCCCATTTCGATGGGGCTGCTCAGCAACCGCAAGGTGCCGGACTGGCATCCGGCGGGAGCAGAGATTCAGGCCGCGTGTCAGCGCGCTGCTGAATACTGCAGAGACAAGGGAGAAGACATTGCCAAGCTGGCGGTCCAGTTCTCCACCGCGAACGAGCAGATTCCAACCACCTTGGTCAGCACGGCAACACCGGCTAATATCCGCAACAATATTAAGTGGACCGAAGAGCCAATGAACGAACAATTACTGACTGAAGTGCGCGACATTCTGAAGCCGATTGACGGGGCGACCTGGCCGAGCGGCCGGGCAGAATGGAACGAAGCACCAGGCCGGAACGGGGAGCGCTTATAATGAAGGGAATTATTTGTGAGGAGGTCGGAAAGTTCGTATTCCGCGAGGATCTGCCGGAGCCGGAGCTGCGGGACGGGGAAGCCATTATCAGCATCCGCCGCATCGGGATCTGTGGAACAGACCTGCACGCCTACCGGGGCAACCAGCCTTATTTCACTTATCCGCGTGTGCTGGGGCATGAGGTGTCCGGGATCATTGAGCGCATTGGCGACAATCCGCAAGGGCTGCGGGCCGGGGATCAGGTCAGTGTCATTCCCTATCTGCATTGCGGAGAGTGCCGGGCCTGTCTGAGCGGCAAAACGAATTGCTGCCAGAAAATGAGAGTGTTCGGTGTTCATCTGGACGGCGGGATGCGGGAGCGGGTATCCTTGCCTGTCCGCAATCTGCTGAAGACAGACGGGCTGACGCTGGATCAGGCTGCCATGCTGGAGCCACTGGCGATCGGTGCCCATGCGGTGCGGCGCTCCGGCATCAGCGCCGGGGATCAGGTGCTGGTGATCGGAGCAGGCCCGATCGGGCTAGGCGTGATGGCAATGGCCCGGTACTCCGGGGCGAAGGTCATTGCGATGGATGTCAACGATGAACGTCTGGTCTTCTGCAAGGGCTGGGCGCAGGCGGAACATACGGTAAGCGCTTTGAAAGAGCCGAAGGAACAGCTATCGGCGCTGACGGACGGCAATTTCCTGCCGCATGTCATTGATTCCACCGGCAACATCTCTTCTATGGAAGGCGCCTTCGGACTGGCCGGTCATGGAGGAACATTAACCTATGTCGGTCTGGTCAAAGGCAATATTACCTTTAGTGATCCCGATTTTCATGCCCGCGAGATGACGGTGCAGGGCAGCAGAAATGCGACCCGTGAGGATTTCGAGCGGGTAATCAGCGCCATTAGGGACGGTTACATTGATGTGGACAGCTATATTTCCCACCGCTGCTCATTCGGGGAGATGATTGGGCAGTTCGAGAGCTGGCTGAAGCCTGAATCCAGGGTAATCAAGGCCCTGGTTGAGCTGAATTAACTGCGAAGGAGCGGAAAAGCGATGACAAGCAAGGAACACAGCCAGCGGTTATGGTACAGTGAACCGGCACAGAATTGGAATGAGGCGCTGCCGATCGGCAACGGGCGGCTTGGAGCCATGATCTTCGGCCGGGCGGCCGAGGAGAAGCTCCAGCTCAATGAGGATTCCGTCTGGTACGGAGGTCCGCGTGACCGCAACAATGAAGATGCGTTGCCCAACCTGCCGAAGCTCCGCCAGCTGATTCTTGAAGGCAAGCTGCGGGAGGCGGAGGAGCTGGCGGCCATGACGATGGTGGGTCTGCCGGAAGCGCAGCGCCATTATCTGCCGCTTGGCGACCTGCTGCTGTCGTTCGGCGGACATGAGCAGCCAGTGGAAGATTATAGCCGGGAGCTGGATCTGGAACGCGGCGTATCGCGGGTGAGCTATGTGACCGGCGGGGTACGATATACCCGTGAGCTGTTTGCCAGCTACCCGGATCAGGCCATCGTGGTGCGGATTACCTCTGATCAGAAGAACGCAATCTCCCTGAAGGCCAGGTTCAACCGCCAGAACTGGAGAATGCTGGAGAAGACCGAGAAATGGAATGACAGCGGACTGGTGATGGGCGGAGAATGCGGCGGGCGCGGGGGCAGCTCCTTCGCTGCCGTATTGAAGGCCGTCACAGAAGACGGCACCTGCCGCAACATCGGCGAATATGTACTGGTGGAAGGGGCAAGCTCTGTCACGCTGCTGCTTGCCGCAGGAACCACGTTCCGCCATCCCGATCCGGCACTTCATGCCAAGCGGCAGCTTGAAGAGCTGAGTAGGGTTCCTTATGACAAGCTGCTTGCCCGTCATGTCGCGGATTACCGCAGCCTGTATGGCCGGGTTACGCTCACGCTCCCGGAGAACCCCGAGCTGAACGCATTGCCCACCGGCGAACGGCTGAACCGCTTCCGGCAGGGGAAGAGGATCACGGGCTAATCACAACCTACTTCCAATATGGCCGGTATTTGCTGATCGCCTCCAGCCGCCCAGGCTCCTTGCCTGCGAATCTGCAGGGCATCTGGAATGACAGCTTCACCCCGGCCTGGGACAGCAAATTCACGATAAACATTAATGCGCAAATGAATTACTGGCCGGCTGAAATCTGCAATCTGGCGGAATGTCATGAGCCGCTGTTCGATCTGATCGAACGGATGCGTGAGCCGGGACGGGTGACCGCCAGGGTGATGTATGGCTGCGGCGGCTTCACGGCACACCACAATACGGACATCTGGGCAGATACTGCTCCGCAGGATACGTACCTGCCCGCATCGTTCTGGCCGCTGGGCGCAGCTTGGCTATGCCTGCACATGTGGGAGCATTACCGGTTCAGCCAGGACCGCCATTATCTGGCGAATGCCTACGATACCATGAAGGAATCTGCGCAATTCCTGCTGGATTACCTGATAGAGGATGAGTCGGGCCGGCTGATTACCTGCCCGTCCGTCTCGCCGGAGAACACGTACCAGCTTCCCGGCGGGGAATCGGGTGTGCTGTGCGCCGGAGCCTCGATGGACTTCCAGATTATTGAGGCGCTGTTCAAGGCCTGTGTCCAGAGCTCGGAGATTATCGGGCGGGATGAGGTATTCCGCGAAGAGCTTCGCGCGGCGCTGGACCGGCTGCCGGGACCGCAGATCGGCAAATATGGGCAGATTCAGGAGTGGATGGAGGATTATGACGAGATCGAGCCGGGTCACCGCCATATCTCCCATCTCTTCGCCTTGTATCCCGGGGACGCCTTCACGGTCCCGGGGACGCCTGAACTGGCAGCAGCCGCCCAGACAACGCTAGAGCGCAGACTGGCCGGCGGCGGCGGACACACTGGCTGGAGCCGGGCTTGGATCATTAACTTCTGGGCGCGGCTCCAGGATGAGGGCAAGGCCTATACCAATGTGCGGGCGTTGCTGGAGCATTCGACCCTGCCTAACCTGTTCGACAATCATCCGCCGTTCCAGATTGACGGGAATTTCGGAGGAACAGCGGGCATCGCGGAGATGCTATTGCAGAGTCATACAGATAGTATCAGACTACTGCCTGCATTGCCTGCGGGCTGGAGCGAGGGCAGTGTCAAGGGTCTGCGGGCAAGAGGCGGTTATACCCTCGATTTCACCTGGAGCGGTGGACTCGTTGCGGAAGCAGTGGTAACATGTACCGTATCCGGCCCTTGCCGGCTCGAAGGTCCGGGACTTGATTCCGTATCGTTCACAGGAGAAGCGGGAAGCACGTATACATTCACCCGCTGAAGCCGGGCAGCAGGCTGCCGGATTGACGAATACAATAAGGATAGTACACTGGGATTGGCGCATTTGCGTCAATCCCTTTCTGCTGTGGTTGGCTAGAAAGCCAATGTGCTGAGATGGCGGCGCGTGGGACAAATGTATGCGAAAAACCGAACATAATTTGCTGGGGACGGCACGTGGGCCGAATGTATGCGAAAACCCGAACACAACAATCTACTGGGTGGCGGCACGTGGGCCAAATGATGAGCATTAGTGCCCCTGAATTCGCCTGAATTTGTCAAAATCCGGCCAACCCGAGGAGGCCGCAAGCAGGCTCAGGCGCCAGGCGCAGCCAGCTCAGGAAGAACGGCAATTCCGCTGCCGCGCTGCAAGCAATCGCTTTCTTTTTATGAATTTTCAGGGGGAAGACCTATATTCTATGAATTGTAAGCGCATTCTGAAAACGTATAATTAAAGTTGTCACCAGGAGAAATTAGAAGCATAAGCGATTAGCCAAAAAGGGGAGGCATAACAACATGCACAAAACGGCAAAACGTTCAGCAGCAGCCGCTGCAGCCGGTGTATTAGCACTCACACTGGCACTGACAGGCTGTGGATCAAGCAATAACACCAGCAACACCGGCACCAAGGATGCCGCTACTGGAGGAAATGCCAGCCCGGCAGCAGCCGGAGACGACACGGCTCCGGTAACCTTCTCGGTATTCATGAACGGTCCCGGACAACAGCCAACGCCTGACAATAAGATTCTGAAACTGATTAAGGACGAGACCGGGATCAGCTTCAACATGGAATTCCTGGTCGGCGACCTGCAGCAGAAGCTGGGTGTCATGATTGCCGGAGGCGACTACCCGGACATCCTGTCGGGCGACGACAAATTAATCAACGCCAAGGCGTACATTCCGCTTGAGGATCTGATTGAGAAATACGCTCCCAACCTGAAGAAGCATTATGGTGCTGTCTGGAACCAGATCAAGGATGAGAGTGACGGGCACATTTACGTACTGCCAAGCTATGGCGTCTATCAAGGTAAAATTACCGAGCCTACTTACCAGGGGCCAGGCTTCTGGCTGCAAAAGGGCGTGCTTGAGGAAATGGGCTACCCTACTCCCAAGACCCTGGATGAGTATTTCGATATCATTGCCAAATATAAAGAAAAACACCCGGACATGATCGGGTTCGAATCACTCAACTTCGACTGGCGCGTGTTCCCGCTGCAGAATCCCCCAGAGCATCTGTCGGGGCATCCGAATGACGGGGCCGTTATTGTAGATAACAATGTAGCACAGATTTTTGCCGACAAGGATATCTCCAAGACCTATTACAAGAAGCTAAATGAGATTAACGCTCAAGGCTTGATGGATAAAGAAGCCTTCGTTCAGAACTATGACCAGTATCTGGCCAAGATTGCAAGCGGCAAGGTAATCGGGATGTTCGACCAGCACTGGAACTTCCAGGACGGCGAGAAATCCCTGATCTCCCAAGGCAAGCTGGAAAATACGTATATCGGCTTCCCTCTGCTCTATCCGGGCGCAGAAGAATGGTACCGTGACCGCGGAGCGGTCGGCACTAACCGCGGATTCGGAATTTCGATCAATGCCAAGGACCCTGTCCGCATTATCAAATTCTGGGATAAGATGATTACCGAGGATTGGCAGAAGACGCTTCAATGGGGCGTGAAAGGCGAAGATTATGAAGTGAACGCAGACGGCTCCTTCTACCGTACGCCTGAGCAACGGGCGAATGCGGATCAGACCAGCTGGCAGGTTGCCAACAAAATCTCAGGGATGTTCGGTTACATGCCCAAGATTCAAGGTACGTACAGCGACGGTAACGCAGCAGATGCCGGTACACAGCCTCAGGAATTCTTCGACAGCCTGAAGCCTTACGACCAGAAGATTCTGAAGGCGTACAACAAGAAATCCTGGTCTGAATTCTTCAAGGAACCAAAAGAGAACAATATCTACTTCCCTGCGTATTCCATCGTGCTTAAGGATGGTTCACCAGCCCAGCTCGCACAGTCCAAACTGAATGACCTCCAGATCAAATATTTGCCGAAAGCCATTATGGCCAGCCCTGCAGAGTTCGACAGCGTGTGGCAGGATTATGTGGACAGAATCCACAAGCTGGACATCAAGGCCTATGAAGACCGGATGAATGAAGGCATTCAGCAGCGTATCGAAAAATGGAGTGTCAAGTAAGTCATTCAGTACAGAAAAAGGAGCGGGAAATGCTATTTCCCGCTCTTCCTAAATAGGACTGCGTGAATAGGACTGCGTGGAGAGAATGATTTTTACAGGAGGGAATACAACATGTCTGATGCCGTACTGGACAAACAGGTCAAAAAACAGAAGACCCGAAAAAGCAAAATCGATCCGGAAATCGGTGTGAGTCTCAGCTGGAAAACACTGAAAACACAGAAACAGCTTATTTTTATGTCTGTGCCCATTGCACTGTATCTGATTATCTTCAACTATGTTCCCATTTGGGGCTGGCTTATGGCCTTTCAGAATTACCGCCCGGCGGTGTCCTTTGGCCAGCAGGAATGGGTAGGCCTGCAGCAGTTCAAGTTTTTATTCTCCGATGATACCTTTATGCTGGTACTGCGCAACACCATTGCCATGAGTTTTATTAACCTGGTATTGGGTACGGTTACGGCTATCGGCCTGGCTCTGCTGCTGAATGAGATCAAGCTCAAGTTCTTCAAGCGTGCAGTTCAGTCGATTTCCTATTTGCCGCACTTTCTGTCCATGGTTATCGCTGCGGGGATTGTGTCCACTTCACTCTCCATCGATGGCGGGATTGTCAATGTCGTTCTAATGAAGCTTCACCTGATTAAAGATCCGATTATGTGGCTCAGTGAGGGGAAATACTTCTGGGGCATTATCGGGGCGGCGAATGTGTGGAAAGAGGTGGGCTGGGGTACGATCATCTATCTGGCTGCCATCACCTCCATCGATCCTTCCCTGTACGAGGCAGCATCCATTGACGGCGCGAAACGTTTTCAAAAGATGCGTTATATCACGCTTCCGGGAATTAAAGCTACATTCGTTATTTTGCTGATTATGAACATTGGACATATTCTGGATGCCGGCTTCGAGCTTCAATATCTGCTGGGCAACGGACTTACTGTGGACTATTCGCAAACCATTGATATCTTTGTAGTGAAGTATGGTCTGGCTATGGGGAACTACTCGCTGGCTACGGCGGCAGGGATCTTCAAAACGATTGTCAGTGTCATTCTCGTATTCATCGCAAACAATGTCGCAAAACGCCTCGGCGAAGAGCGATTACTATAGAGGAGGAAGCCCATATGAAAGCCGGGACCAAAGGTTCAAGCCGGATTGAGCCGGTTGTATTTCATACGATCAACACGATATTTATGCTCTTTGTGGTTACTGTCACGCTCTATCCGTTCCTCCAGACGCTGGCGGTATCCTTCAATGACGGCAGCGACACGCTGGCCGGGGGATCTATCTCTGGCCCCGCGCATGGACGCTGGAGAATTACCGGGCGGTCTTTATATCAGGCACGATCTATCATGCCGCATTTATCTCGGTATCCCGTACGATCATCTCAACGGTGCTGGGTGTATTCCTTACTACGATGCTGGCGTATGCACTGGCGCAGCCGCAATATATTTTTCGCAAAAAGATCGGCCTGCTGTTCATCCTGACGATGTATTTCAATGCCGGGCTGATTCCGAACTACTTCCTGATCAAGAATATGGGCCTGCTGCATAACTTCATGGTCTATATCCTGCCGAGTCTGGTCAGCGCGTTCAACCTGATTATCATGCGGACGTATATCCGCGGGCTTCCGTTCAGTCTTACCGAATCGGCGAAGATTGACGGGGCGGGAGAATTCAGAATTTTCTGGAAAATCATCTTCCCGCTCTGTACGCCTGTACTGGCAACCGTTGCCCTGTTCATCGCGGTAGGCTCCTGGAATGCCTGGTTCGATACGTTCCTCTATGCCTCCTCGGATCTCAAGCTTAGCACGCTGCAATATGAAATGATGAAGATGCTGGGCTCTATCATGAGTGCGAACAATGATCCTTCGATGCTTGCCGGAAACCAGAACAATCAGGTCCAGTCACTGGTTACGCCAGCCTCCATGCGTTCAGCAATTACGATCGTTACAGCGGTTCCGATTCTGTTCGTCTATCCTTTTTTGCAGAAGTATTTCGTGGTAGGATTGAACCTGGGAAGCGTGAAAGAGTAATTGTCACTATGTATTATATAAGGAAAATATGTATACTATAACCGTTTCGGGTGCGGCCGAAGCGGTTTCTCCTGTTCAACATGGGGAGTCCTGCGGGCTCCAACTACTTATATAAAGATGGTGATCCCATGCTTAAGGTACTGTTTGCCGACGATGAGCCGATTATGCTGGAAGGACTCCGCTTCCTGGTCGACTGGGAGGCACTAAATTATGAAGTATGCGGCGAGGCGCTGGACGGGGAGGATGCGCTTGAGCTAATCGGCAGCACCCGCCCTGACCTGGTTATCACCGATGTGCGTATGCCGGTCATCGACGGCCTTGAGCTCATCCGAAGAACCTCTGAAAGCGATTTCCAGCCGAAATTTATTATTTTTAGCGGCTATGCTGACTTTGAGTATGCCAAGCGGGCCCTTAAATACGGAGTATCCAATTATTTGACCAAGCCTCTGGATGAAACGGAGCTGACGGAGGCGCTGCAGACGGTAACGGAACAGATCCTCAAAGAACGTAAGGCGTCCTCACGGCGTGATGCGCTCTCGGCTCTGATGCAGGAGGATATGGTATCCCGGCTCCTGATGCGGGAGAATACGGAGGAGGAGCGGGAGAAGGGGCTGAAGACGCTGGGGATCTCCCCCGCCTCGCGGCTATGCTGTGTTCTGGTCCATGGAGCAGCGCCGGACAGCCTGCATATGCGTGAGCAGGTCGCTGCCATGAGCGGCAAGGAGCCGCTGCGCAGCATTAGGGTCTATCCGTTCACCGCAGGCAGCGGGAAGCACGGGTATCTGCTGGTGTCCCCGCAGGAAGGGCCGGCGCTTGACCGGGCATTGCTTACCCGGTGGATGGAGGAGATGCGGCCGCTGTACAGCACGCCGGTCTTTTTCTCGGCAAGTCTTCAGCATCAGGGCCCGGAGACTCTGAATTCGGCATACCATGAGGCGCTGGCAGCTGAACTGTGCAGGCCGGATGGCCCGGGGGCGGGGTGGCCGGCTTCTTCGAGAAGCAGGATAAGACGCAGATGGCCATGCTTCCGGCAGAGCTGAGACGGTCGTTGCTGCAATCCGTCACCGAAGGGAAGGTCGATCACCTCACGGATCAGCTTGGCGAGGTGTTCAGGATTTTCTCGGCGGAGGTGGCTTCCAGCTCCTGGATCGACGCTTTTCTGGCCAACGTCAAAGCTGAGCTGCTACGTGAAATTACCGCCAGAGGGGGAGACTATGCGCAGTGGGTGCAGAAATGGTTCCCGTCCCGGCATACGGCCAGCTGTCTTCCGCTGCTTGAGCGTCAGATAGAGGAGGAACTGTGCGAGGCAGCAGAGTGGTTCGCAGCGGCTGCGGACGGCAGGGCGGAGGATCAGATCGTGGCCGCAGCGATCGAGTATGTCCGCGGGCATTATCAGGAGAAGCTGAAGCTGCAGGATATTGCCAAGCACCTGCATGTAAATTCCGCCTACCTGGGACAACGGTTCAAGAAATATTACGGCAGCTCCTTCAACGATTATCTCCATGAATTCCGTATTGAAGAAGCGAAGAAGCTGCTGCGCCGGACCGATATGGGAATATCAGATATTGCAAGCAGAGTGGGCTATTCAGACGCCGATGTGTTCGCCGCCAAGTTCAAGGCGCTTAACGGAGTGACGCCTTCTGTATACAAGAAGAGTTAATTCAACAGGGAGGAGGGGCCTGCATGAAGGATAACCGGAAGCCATCTGCCTTCATCAATGATATTCCGCTCAAATACAAGTTTTTGTTTATCTACTTACTGTGTGTGCTCGTCCCCATACTTAGCATCAATGCCCTCTTTTATGTACAGATCAGCCGCAATGTGGAGGCACGGGAGAGGGAGAATCTGGAGATATCAGTAGACCGGGTGGTCTATGACCTGATGCAGATCGTGAACGAATGCGTGGCGATCAGCAACACGGTGGCTGCGGACCGGCCCTATATGGAGATGATGGATTCCGCCTACCCGGATAATGAGGCTTATTATGATGCCTATAATGATTCTCTGAAGGATAAGCTGCGGCAGTACAGCAATCTTCACTCCTATATTTCCTGGATGGGCATATACACCACTAATCCGACGATCCAGAACGGCAACAGCTACTTCATTCTGTCGGACGCGGATAAGAGAAGTGAATGGTACCGCAAAATCTCAAGCAGCACAGACAAAGTGCTGTTGACTTCTTATCAGGGAACCAACCCGCTGAATCCGCCGCAGCAGGAGGTGCTGGTCAGCCTGATCCGCAAACTGGATAACTTCACGGGCCAGCCCTACACGAAATATCTGAGGATCGATCTGCGGCTGAACAATATGCAGGAGCTGTTCCAGAAGGAGCGTGACTATCTGGATTTCAAGCTGCTGGATGAGAAGAACCGGGTCGTGCTGGCCTCGGACCGTTCCTTCTCCTCGCTGGATGCGAGTGCCTTGCTGAATGTGGACACCAGCCTTGACCAGCCGTCCAAGCAGATTGTCCGGGCGCTCAGCAGTGCGGCTTACACTAAGGGCTGGCGGCTGGTCGGAACTCCGGAAGGGCGTAAGATCAACCATGAGATGGACCGCGCACTCAGGAACTCGCTGATTCTGGTCCTGCTGACGATCATCATTCCCACCCTGCTTATGATTGTTATTATTCGCTCCTACAATCTGCGGGTAAGGCTGCTCTACAAACATATGAAGCTTGTCAAATACGAACAATTCGAGAGCATTGATATGTATGAAGGGAAGGATGAGATCGGCGGTCTGATCCGCAGCTTCAATCTGATGACCGACAAAATCCGCAATCTGATCAATGATGTCTATAAGCTGGAGATCCAGAAGAAGGATCTGGAGCTGGAACGGGTGCGGGCGGAGCTGAAATATCTGGAGAGCCAGGTGGACCCTCATTTTCTGTTCAATACGCTGAATGCGATCCTGGTCATCTGTAAGAAGTATAAATATGAACAAGTTACCGATGTCATCCGGAATCTGGCCCTGATAATGCGCAGGCTGCTGAGCTGGAAGGATGATCTGATTACGGTGGAGGAGGAAGTATCCTTCATTGAGATGTATCTGCAGATTGAGAAGTTCCGCTTTCAGAACCGGTTCTCTTATGTGCTGGATATCGAGCCTGAGGTGCTGAACTGCCGGATTCCCAAGATGAGTATTCAGGCGCTGGTGGAGAATTCCTGCAAGCATGGCCTGCAGTCGGTCAAATGGGCAAGGGAAGTCCACGTGTCCGCTTCGCGGAATGGGACGGGGCTGCTGATTATGGTGACCGACAATGGCAAAGGAATTGAGAAGGAGAAGCTGGAATGGATCAAGTCCCATCTGGAAACAGAGGAGGATACGGGTCAGAATGTCGGGCTCCGCAATGTGTATAAACGCCTGATGCTGTATTACAACGGCAAAGCTACATTCAGCATTGAGAGCACCGAGTCCGAACGGACGGTCATTACCATCCAGATTCCGGGGGAATTGAGTCTGGTTCCGGTAAAGGAGGGATCTCATGTATAAAGTAGTGCTCGCAGATGATGAGACCATTGCATTAGAGGGGCTGCGGACGCTGACCGACTGGGAGGAGCTGGGCTTCGAGGTATGCGGCGCCTGCGAGAACGGGGAGGAGGCGCTGGCCGCCATTATCCGCAGCTCGCCCGATCTTGTGATTACGGATATCCGCATGCCCGAGATTGACGGACTTGAGCTGATCCGGCGCGTACGCAGCCTTGACATGGAGCAGCCGATCTTCATCGTGCTCAGCGGCTACGGCGAATTTGAATACGCCAGAACAGCTATTCGTTACGGGGTGAGACATTATCTGCTGAAGCCGGTCGTCGATGCGGAATGGGATAAGGTGCTTACCGATATTACGGACGAACTGGAGCTGCGCCTTAAGCAGACCATGCAGCAGAGTATGCTGGCCAGCCGGCTGCTGCCGCTCGCCATTGCGCGCATGCTTGAGGGGCACTGGGCGGAGCCGGATGAAGAGACTGCCGAGCAGATGGACCGTCTGGATGAGGCGGCCGCTGGCTGGACGTATGTGCATGTGGAAGGCCACAGCAGCAATATTACGGAGCTCTGCCGGGAGCTGGCCGGACCGGCAGGCGCCATGTTCATTGATCTGCCCGGAGATCAGGCCGGGCTGGTCGTGGAGAGCTCGTCACCGGCGGCGGGGTTGGCGGAGGAGCTGTACGCCGGGCTGACCCGCAGCGGAGTAAAGGGTTCGGTCAGCATTGGGCCAAGTGTGCGGTCCCTCCGCGAGCTGCCGGTCTCCTACCGCGAAGCGGCAGGCGCTGCGGCCCGCCATTACTTCTATTCGGACGGGTGCGGTCCGGTCGATTCGGCCAGTGAAGCCGAGGGCCAGGTGAACTACACGCTCCCATCCGCAGAGCTGATTGAAGAGATCATCAGCGCAGTGGAGCGGCTGCATGAACAGAAGGCCGCGGAGAAGCTGGGCGAGTTGTTCAGCGTGTTCAGGGAGAACCGGACCGATCCGGGAGTCGTCCAGATGATGGGCATGGATATCATGCTGCGGAGCATGGAGCTGCTGAAGGAATTCGGAGGTGCGGACGATCAGTGGATCGGCATGCTTGATTTTTTCAGAACCGAGCCCAAATCCCTGGAAGACCTGCAGATCACTCTGGAGACGGCGCTAGGAACCAGTATGAATTATATCCGGCAGCACAAGGAGCGTAACTCCGAGCATCCGCTGATCCGCGTTGAATGCTTCTTAAGAGAACATTATTCAGAGCATCTGACGGTAAAAGAGATTGCGGAGCATTTCTATATCAATCCGGTGTATCTGGGCCAGGCCTTTATCAAAAAGCACGGCATCAGCATTCTTGAGTACATTCATAATTTGCGGATCGAAGCAGCCAAGAAGCGGCTGATCGACACTCATGATACAGTCAGAAGCATTGTGGAGAGTGTCGGTTATGTACACTATCATCATTTCTTAAGAGAGTTCGAGAAACGGACGGCGCTGAAGCCTGTTCAGTTCCGGGCACAGGCTCAGGGCAGATAAGAAATAGGGTGCAATTATTTATTTGGGGTCCATCTATTTACTTTGGTAATGGTAAACGCATACAAATGCGTTAAGATAGAGAGAGTTGTCCCAAAAAATGTTGTCAAATACAGGAGGTTAGCAAAAATGAAGCAAGCCAACAGCGAAATTCCTGCATTACATGAAATGTTCCGGGAGGCCTTTAAAATAGGGGCTGCCGTCAGTACTGGCATTATAGCTGCCCAGGGTCCTTTCATCGCGAGGCATTACAACAGCATCACCGCCGAGAATGAGATGAAGCCGGCTCTGGTTCAGCCGGAGGAAGGCGAATTCACCTTCGAGGCTGCGGACGGTATCTTCGAATTCGCAGAGTCGCACGGGATCGGCGTCCGGGGGCATACGCTTCTGTGGCATAACCAGACCGGAGACTGGATGTTCCGGGATGCGGAAGGCGGAACCTGCAGCAGAGAGCAATTGCTTGCCCGCCTGCAGACCCATATCAACACGGTAGTGGGCCGTTACCGGGGACGGGCGTATGCCTGGGATGTAGTGAATGAAGCGATTGAGGATAAAACAGACCAGTACCTGCGGGATACCCGGTGGCTTGAGATCATCGGCGAGGATTATCTCCGCCAGGCCTTTGAAATGGCGCACCAGGCTGACCCTGACGCTCTGCTGTTCTACAACGACTATAATGAGACCGATCCTGTCAAGAGCGGCAAAATCTACAAGCTGGTGCGCAGCCTGCTCGACCAGAATACGCCGATTCACGGAATAGGCATGCAGGCGCACTGGAATATCTATGGTCCTTCAATCGGTGAAATCCGTAGCGCCCTTGAGCTGTACGCTTCTCTTGGCGTTAGAATCCACATTACCGAGCTGGACCTCTCGATGTTCCGGTTCGAAGACAAGCGGACGGATTTGAAAGCGCCAACAGATGAGATGCTGAAGCTCCAAGAGGAGCGTTATGCGGAGATTTTTGCCCTGCTCCTGGAATATCGAAACGCCATAGATTCCGTTACCTTCTGGGGTGTAGCTGACGACTATACGTGGCTGGACGGGTTCCCGGTGCGCGGACGTAAAAACTGGCCGTTCCTGTTTGACGAACACCGGCAGCCCAAAGCCTCATTCGGACGCCTTGCCGATCTGGCGGCTTCGAAATGATAACACTGAATAGAAGCCCGGAAAACTTAAGAAAAGTGGAGGAAATCCAATGACAAGTCCATTGAATCAAGCCATCGGAAAGGTTCCGCCGAACGGTAATCCGCTCGTAGCGCATAGATACGGGGCCGATCCGTATGCCCTGGTGTTCGGCGACAGGGTCTATCTGTACATGACCAATGACGCGCTGGAGTATGACGGGAACGGCGTGGTGAAAGAGAACACTTACAGCAGTATCAATAAGATTGCGGTCATATCCTCCAGCGATTTGGTTAACTGGACCGATCATGGCGAGATTGCGGTGGCAGGGCAGGAAGGGGCAGCCAAGTGGGCTACCCAGTCATGGGCGCCTGCAGCGGTCCATAAGGTGATCGGCGGCAAAGATAAGTTCTTCCTGTACTTCGCCAATAATGCCAGCGGCATTGGTGTTCTGTCGGGTGACAGTCCGTTGGGACCGTGGACCGACCCCATCGGCGAGGCGCTGATTCTGCGTTCCACCCCGGGAGTCGAGGACGTAACCTGGCTGTTTGACCCGGCGGTTCTGGTTGATGATGACGGCAAGGGCTATATCTATTTCGGAGGGGGTGTACCCGAAGGACAGTTTGCGGAGCCTGGCACAGCACGGGTCATGAAGCTTGGAGATGACATGATCAGCGTAGAGGGGACTGCTGAGGTTATTCCAGCACCATTTATGTTTGAGGATGCCGGTATACATAAGCGGGAAGGCGTCTACTATTATACCTACTGTTCTAATTTCTATGATAGGGAACGTCCGGAGGGCAGTCCTCCTGCGGGAGAGATTGCGTATATGACTAGCAGCAGCCCGATGGGTCCCTGGACATATCATAAGACGATATTGAAGAATCCGGGACATTTTTTCGGAGTGTCGGGCAATAACCATCATGCGATTTTTCAATATCATGACGAATGGTATATCGCTTATCACGCACAAACCTTGTCCAAGGCAGAGGGGATTGCGAACGGCTACCGTTCGACGCATCTGGGGCGCCTCTCCCATAAGGAGGATGGCTCCATTCAGAATATTGAAGCCGACTACAAGGGGGTGCAGCAGATTGGATGCTTCAACCCGTATCACCGCGTGTTGGCTGCAACGATGGGGTGGAGTGCGGGCGTCAAAACGGAATTTATGGCATCGGCGGGGAAACGGCTTGTAACGGATATTGACAATGGCGATTGGATCGGGTTATCCGGGGTCGACTTCGGAAGCACAGGGGCAGGAGCATTCAGTGCTTCGGTCATATGCCTTGAGGGCGGCGGAAACATCGAGCTGCATCTGGATGACCCGGCAGGCGTATTGGTTGGCGAGCTGTCCGTTCCTGCTGCGAATGGGCCGGAGAAAGTGATGGAGTTTAAGACGGAGGTTAGCGGAGCAGAGGGAGTCCACGACCTGTATCTGGTGTTTAAGGGTACAACCGGGACCGGATTGTTCAAGCTGGAATCATGGCAGTTTATGGAGTAATGGATTTCATTCCAAGGAGGGCAAAGAAATGAATACTGCGGTTATAACCAATCCTATTATGTGGGCGGATGTCCCGGATGTTGACGTAATCCGCGTGGGGCCTGTGTTCTATATGATCAGCACCAGTATGCATTCCATGCCGGGCTGTCCGATTATGAAATCGGTTAACTTGAAAGATTGGGAAATTGTAAATTATGTATATGATACCTTCGAGGATAACGCTGCCCACCGGCTGCTGGACGGTGCAGGCATTTATGGCAAAGGCTCCTGGGCGGCATCCCTTCGTTACAAGGAAGGGGTGTACTACGTTTGTTTTTCCTCCAATGATATGGACCAATTCTATATTTACCGGACAGAGGATATTGAGCAAGGAACATGGGAGCGTTCGGTGATCCCCGGGCTTCACCATGACCCTGGCCTGCTGCTGGATGACGATGGGCGCAACTATGTGATCTACGGCAATGGCGATATCCGGATCAAGGAGCTGACGGAGGATCTGACGGCGGTGAAGCCCGGCGGAACCGCCCAACTGCTGCTTGAGGGCGAACGGGAAAACATCGGGCTGCGGATCGAAGGCTGTCATGCATACAAGCTGAACGGCTATTACTATCTGTTCTTTATTGAATGGCCGAGAACGGGCAACCAGCGCAGACGCCAGTTATGCTACCGCTCACACGAGCTTCGGGGTCCCTATGAACGGACAATAATTCTGGACGATGATCTCGGCTACCATAATAAAGGCGTAGCGCAAGGCGGCATTGTTGATACTCCGGATGGCGATTGGTACGCGGTACTGTTCCAGGATCATGACGCTGTCGGGCGGATTCCCTGCGTGCTTCCCGTGAGCTGGGAGAACGGCTGGCCGGTCATCGGGGAGAACGGCAGGGCGCCTCAAGCTTTTGCGACGAAGCTGCCTGCTTCGGAGCCGAAGCCGCTGGTCATCAGCGATGAGTTCGACTATGCGGGCAACCGGCTGGCCCTGAACTGGCAGTGGAACCATAATCCCGACAACGGATTATGGTCGGTCACTGAGCGGCCGGGCTATCTGCGGCTGCGCACCGGTCAGGCAGCGGACAGCATCCTGCGGGCGCGCAATACGCTGACACAGCGGACGGAAGGCCCGGCCTGCAGCGCGGCAGCGGTGCTGGACCTTGCCGGCCTGCAGCCCGGCGACCGGGCAGGCCTGGTAGCCCTGCAGAACGGGTTCGGCACGGTTGGGATTGTGGCCGGGGAGGACGGCCGGTTCAGCGTGTGCATGTGTGTCAACGGCGGGGACGGCCGTGAGGAGATAGTGGAACGTGTAGCGTTCACCGGCGGCCGGGTGCACCTTCGAATAGATTTCAATTATGAGGATAGCCTGGATCAGGCCAGTTTCTTCTATTCGGAGGACGGAACCGGCTGGAAGCCGATTGGCCGGACGCTGCACATGAGATATACGCTGGATCATTTCATGGGGTACCGGATTGGCCTGTTCAACTATGCGACCCAATCGTCCGGCGGTTATGCGGATTTCGATTATTTCCATTATATTAGGCGGAAATAGGCCTGCCCGCCCAGTCTCTTTATAATCTGGAGGCATGCTTATCCCGGTAGGCTCGGGGGAGCAGCCGGTATGCTGCCGGAACTGCCTGCAGAAATGCTCCACATTTGCATAACCGCAGAGTGAGGCAATCTCGGCAATTTTGTGCGGGCCGAAGACAAGCTTTTCTTTGGCCAGCCGAATCCGGCAATGAATGACATCCTCCATGCAGGAAATACCGAAGGTTGATTTGTATATCGTTTGCAGATAGCCTGCACTTATGTGCAGGTATTCTGCCATTGAAGAAACGGTCCAGGGATGGCCCGGGTTATTGTACAGAGCCTTGCGCAATTCCAGAAGTTTATAATATTGCGGGCTCAGCTTGTCCTGGGACGCTTCGTGAAGCTTATTAAATATGATTCTAAACAAGTAGTCGATGGAAAGCTCCCGGTAGTCATTGTGAAAAGTGTTCTCCAACGTCAGCAGCTGAAACAATTGGTGGCAATAACCGGGGTCCGGCAGCGAGAAAGGAACACCGGTAGGCAAGGCGGACTCTGTAATATAGGACTCGTCCGCATCAAAACGGACCCAGTCGTTAACATACTTTGCGGAGCAGGCACGGTAATGGATGGCATGGTTAGGCGGATATAGAACCGCAGAGTGGGCCGGGAACTCCTTCAATTCCCCGGCAACTTCAAACAGCGCTGGGGTCTGTGTGAGCACCAGAAGCCAGGCATCCAGGCCATCGGGTATACTGTACACAAAATCGTCAGGATGAGCAGCGTCAAATTCTACGTAGCGGATCTTGGGCATTGGCTTCCCCTTTCTTTGGATACATCAATTAATGAACAGGATATATCATTGTTAGGAATTCAGTATTTTTCTATAATTTATATGTGAGATAAGGGTGTTTGGAAAAATTCCTGAATTCAATTTCTGAGATACAGGGTTCTGGTTATTAGAAATTATCAATATGAAGGAAGGTCATTGGTTTCATGATACCACAACGAAACGAAGATCGGAATTATATCCTATGCTATACCCGGTTACCGCAGGAGGACATGGTATACGCTCCGAAGCTGGCGCACAGCATGCATTTGGCTTACAGCAATGACGGGCTTCTATTTCAGGAGTTGAACCATAATTCAGGAGTTCTATTCGCCAAGGCGACGGAGAACGAGGATGGTACACTCCGGGCCAAAAGCTTAAAGAATCCGTATCTGTTCCGCACCTCTGAAGGGAACTTCGGGGTGATCGCCGTTCGTACGGAGGCAGAAGGCGAAGCCGATGCTGAGAGCAAGGGAAAAGTGCTGCTGTTCTCATCCGGTGATTTGCTGCAGTATAGCGAAGTTGGATTGCTGGAGCTTAAGGCAGATACCTATGTAAGCGATGTCTCCTGCGAATACGATACCGGCCGGAAGGGCTACCTGATCCGCTGGACCGATGAGCTGGGGAACGGTTATCAGAATTTTATAGCCGATATTATGAGCTTGAAGGGGATCTCGGCACCGGAAGCGGCCCAGCCTTTTACTCTGGAACCAGTGCTTGCCGATATCGAGGGGATTCTGCCGCGCAACTATATCCCGGTACCCAAGGAAATAGCCCGCAGGCTCTGCTGCAAGCTTACAGTTCCTACCAACATCGCGATTGAAGTCCCGGACCGGGTGACAGCGGCATCGGAAGAGGATGTTACAGCCATCCGGGCCACTGCTCTGTACAGCGACGGCACCCAAGCGCTGAAAAGGGTGGATTGGAATACGGACGAAATCAATTGGAATGAGGCGGGAACCTACAGCATTACCGGTGAAGTCCATCAGGATCATTACCCGTTTCCGGTTGCGTTCGACCGTGCGGACCCTTGCATTGCGAAATGGAAAGGGAAGTATTATTTCATTGCCACCAACGATGCGGACCAAAACCATACATTATATATGCGGGAAGCCGACACCATTCCCGGTCTGGTGGATGCCGAGGAAGCCTTGATTCTGGATTCAAATACCTATGAGCAGATCGGCGGACTGCTGTGGGCGCCGGAATTTCATATCATTGAGGATGAATTGTATATCTTTCATGCGGCAACACCGGGAGAATTTCTGTATGAAGAGTCACAGGTCATGAAGCTGCAGGCAGGCGGCAATCCGATGTGTGCTGCCGATTGGTCGATGCCCCGGCGTGTAGTGAAGAAGGACGGAACGTATTTGTGCGAAGCAGGGAAGACCATTTCCCTCGATATGACCGTAATTCAATGGAACGGGAAGCATTACGCCGCATGGTCAGAGCGCCAGTTCGTGCCTGTCGATCTTGGAGCCTGGATCTATATCGCCACAATCGACCCGCAGGAGCCGTGGAAGCTGACCAGTGATCCCGTGCTTCTGACCAGACCCGATTATGGCTGGGCTAATAATCATACCTTTGTGGATGAAGGGCCGTTTGCCCTCTACACCGATGACAAATTATTTTTGACCTTTGCCAGCGCAGCGGTGGATGCAACCTATGTTGTGGGTCTGCTGACAGCCGGCAAAGGGGCGGATTTGCTCGATATCCGCAGCTGGACCAAAGGGAATTATCCGCTGCTGACCTCCAGAAGCGTGCCGGGGGAATATGGGCCGGGCCACAATTCTTACGTGACAGACGAGGATGGAGTCATTTGGAACGCCTACCACGCAAGACCGGGCATTGACGGACCGAGAAGCTCCGGCCTGCGCCGCGTGCATTTTGACATTGACGGTAATCCGGTCCTGGATCTGACAGAGGATAAGGATCTGAACCGGGAGCTGAAGAAGGTATCCATCGAAGTGACCGTGGGCTAAATTATGCGATAACAAAAAGGAGAGGCAACATGAATTCAATTCCAAAACCTAATCAACCGCTCGTCACCCATATCTATACCGCAGACCCGTCTGCACATGTGTTTGAAGACAAAATTTATATCTATCCTTCCCATGATCTGGATCATGACGGACCGAGCAATGACAACGGGGATCAATATGCTATGGAAGACTATCATATTTTATCGATGGATAATCTGGTTTCACCGGTGGTGGATCATGGGGAGGCGCTTCATCTGAGAGACATTCCCTGGGCCTCGCAGCAGTTGTGGGCGCCGGATGCGGCTTACAAGAACAATACCTATTATTTATTTTTTCCGGCCCGTGATAAGGAAGGCATTTTCCGTATTGGCGTAGCGACTTCTCCTTCTCCGGCAGGTCCGTTTCAGGCACAGCCTGATTATATTCCGGGGAGCTACAGCATAGACCCTGCCGTCTTTGTCGATGAAGACAACCGGGCCTATATGTATTTCGGCGGTCTTTGGGGAGGGCAGCTGGAGAAGTGGCAGACCGGGGAATTCAATCCCGGACAAGAGGGGCCTGCCTTGGACCAGCCGGCGATCGGGCCGCGTGTGGCGGTGCTGAGCGAAGATATGCTCTCATTTGCGGGGCAGCCGCAGGAAATTTCCATTGTGGACGCGGAAGGAAAACCAATTCTTGCCGGCGACGAGGACCGGAGATATTTTGAAGGGCCATGGGTCCATAAATATAACGGGCTGTACTATCTGTCGTACTCAACAGGCACAACACATACGCTGGTATATGCCGTCAGTGAGCAGCCTATGGGCCCGTTCACCTTCAAGGGAGAAATTCTGTCGCCTGTGATCGGCTGGACCACGCATCACTCCATTGTACAGTTTGAAGAGAAATGGTATCTGTTCTATCATGACTGCTCGTTATCTGACGGCGTCAACCACAAGCGGTGCGTCAAATATACAGAGCTGAAGTATAACCCGGACGGCACTATTCAGCCCATCAATCCCTATCCGTCCAATTAAGCAGAGGGAGCGCTTCCTTGGCTGTTGAACCATGCAAACCGGGACTACATTAAATAGCAATTGAACCCTTGGCGCTCACACAGACCGGGGGTTCCTTCATAAACAGGAGAGGAATGAGCGGGAATGAACGACAGCAATCCGAATTATAAAATGCAGACGGCTCCGGCCGGGTATGACAAGGAGAGGGAGAATATTGCCCGGGGAATGATCGGGACTATAGAATATCCCTCATCAACGGTAGGCAACACCCGGAAGGCAATGGTCTATACGCCGCCCGGTTACTCCGCCGGGCAGGAATACAGCGTCTTGTATCTGCTGCATGGGATTGGCGGAGATGAGACAGAATGGTACAATCACGGGCAGCCCCAGATCATTCTGGACAACCTGTATGCCGATGAAATGCTGAAGCCCATGATTGTCGTTCTTCCCAACGGCCGGGCGATGCTGAATGACCGGGCGGAAGGAGATATATTTGCGCCCGACAAGGTGCAGGCGTTCACAACCTTTGAAGCGGATTTGCTCCATGATCTCATCCCTTATATTGAAGCGAATTATCCCGTCCTGACAGACCGGACGCACCGCGCCCTTGCCGGGTTATCGATGGGCGGAGGGCAATCCCTGAATATCGGTCTGAATAACCTGGACCGGTTTGCCTGGATCGGGGCCTTCTCCCGGCGCCCAATACGAAGCTGCCGGAGCTGCTGGTGCCGGAACCGCAGAAGACCGCAGAAATGCTCAGCCTGCTCTGGCTGTCGTGCGGTGATCTGGACAGCCTCAAACAGGTCAGCGACCGGACCCATGCCTATTTGTCTCAGCATTCCGTGCCGCATATCTGGGTGGAGGAAAACGGCGATCACGATTGGCCGGTCTGGAAGAACGGCCTGTATCAGTTCTCCAGGCTTATTTTTTAGCAGCCCTAACAACCGTCCGTCCGCAGAGCGTCCACGGTAATCGTACAACGTATATCTTGCTATAAAAATAATGGGGTTGACCCAGGCCATTTCATGACATTGAGTCAACCCCTTATCTTTGATTATAGCAGGATATCTGCATGCGCCTTTTACAGCGGCGGTTTATTTATTGGCGACCGCATCAGCACGCAGTTTAACGATTTTTTGAGCTCTTTCTGTATCCACGGCAAGGACATCATTCCAACCGAGACCGACCACATCGCTCTTCAACCTGGTCCAGAGCTGATCGAATTCGGCCTGATCCTTGGCGAAGATCATCTTCCAGGAAGTGTTCTTGACATAATCCGAGATCTGGCTGCGTTTATTCTTGATATCCGACGAATCCGACCCGAGACTTGTATTGATATTGGGCACGATATCGATCATATTGTTTTTCTGATAGTATTCTGTCGGGGTGGTTGCGTTATACGCTTTCTGCCACTCCGTAGTCAGCACTGTTTTGTTCGCTTCTATGGTTGAGCTCCAATAAGTGCTGTTGTAGAATTCCTTCGTTTCCGGGTCTATTACAAAGTCACTCATAATCATCGTGTTGAGCTTGCTCTGCCCGTCTTGATAGCCACCGCCACCGTACTCTTCAGGAACTGGAGTATTCTCCTGGAAGGCGGTTTGCCCTACTTCAGTCAGCTTAAACTTGCCGTCGGGAGTCTTTTCATAGTTGAAGCCTTCGAATCCATTGGTGTAGTAGCGCAGACCTTCAGGAGAGGACATCCAATCCATGAATTCCATGATTCTTTCCGGACTTTTCGCTTTTGAACCGATAGCAAACACTCTTCCGTTGCCGAAGTAGGCATCACTATTCTGGATAATATGGGTGTCGGCGATTGGAATGGCTACATTGCCGTCGCCTTGATTGCCTCTTTCAATGGTATTATAGAAACCTCTTTGCCAGGAATACCATAAGAGAAGAACCTGTTTGTTGGTCAGCTTTTCAGAGACTTTGTTCCAATCCTGGGACGGCGAGTCAGGGTCAACCAGACCCATCTTGTTGGCGTCATAATAGAATTGGAGGATTTTCTTGTACATACTGTTGTCGTCAACGAGCGGAACAATATCGCCCTTTGCATTCAACTGAATGGTTGAGGTTCCGTTCGGCTGCTCATAACCGTACCAGTTGCTTAACCAACGGACATTCTCCATACTTCCGTTGTCCCAGTCCTTCCACAGGGTAATCGGAACAATAGGTTTGCCGTCCGGTGTCTTGGGATATTTCTCCTGCATCTGCTTCAGGGCATTCATCAGATCCTTAAGATTGTTCAGCTTGGGAGAGCCAATCCCCTTGTAATAGTCCCAAGGCATAATCGGGCTGGAATAAGGGAGTTCTTCCGAAAAGGTTGTCGGAGAAGTGTCCGATGTAAAAGTCGGCAGCGCATAAATCTTGCCATCCGGATTAAGGCTCCCGAATGCAGCATTGAAAGGCTTAAAGTGATTGTCTACATATTGGGACAGGTATTTCGTATTCTTGATTTTGTCCGTGAGATCCATAATCATACCCGCCGGAATCAATTCCTCCAACTGGCTGTTCTCAATGATGAGCAGGTCTCCTAAATCTCCCGATGCCGACCTTGTCTTGTATAGCTGATCGCCGGCAACCTGCGGAGACAGAATGTTTAAGGTGATGTTGAACTTATCCTTAATCAGCTTTCCGTACCATCCGGTCTGCTCGCCCTGGTAATTTGCCGCGTTGTCGAACACGGTAATGGTCAGCGGTTTGCTGTGATCGATGCCTGCACCCGGATCGGCTGACTTCGTTGCTGTCCCTGCCGCATTGTTGGAATTGCCGCTGCATCCGCTGAGTGCCGTCGCTCCCAGAAGAAGCGTGGTGCCAAAGAGCAGCAGGGATTTTTTTGCCAGCTTATGATGTGTATTCATGTACAGCCCCCCAAATGATTAATGTATTATAATAGTGCAAATTAACCTTTGACTGCACCGATTATAATTCCTTTTACAAAGAATCTTTGGAAAATCGGATAAACCAGCAAAATGGGTGCGACAACGATGATGGTAACGGTCATACGAATGGATGTAGTGGTCTGCTTGGTAGATAGACTGGCAATGGCGGTTGATCCGGCATTTTGCAGATTGACCATGGTGGACAAGGAGCTGGCCTGATTGATGTAGTTATACAGAATAAACTGCAAGCTATACAATTTGCTGTCCGTAACCAGCAGCAGCGTATCCTGAAAGGAGTTCCACTGGTTCACTGCCGAGAATATGGCGACTGTAGCCAATATCGGTTTGCTGATGGGCAGGATCACCTTGTAAAAGATAGTGAAAGTTCCGGCGCCGTCAATGCTGGCGGCCTGCTGCAGTTCCTTCGGCGTGGATTCTACAAACGTCTTTACAAGAATGATGAAAAATGGAGCCACGATAGACGGCAGGATGTATGCCAGGAAATTGTTGGTCAGGTGCAGGGATCTCATGGTCAGATACCAGGGGATAATGCCGGCATTAAAAAACATCGTAATAATGGTAAACCTGTACCAGAATTTTTTCCCCACATATCCTCCTGGGCAAACATGAAGCCCAAAAAGGCAGAGGCCCCGACCGTCAAAATCGTGCCTATTACCGTTCTCCCTATAGAAATGACAAACGCATTCCACAGTCCCGGTATTTTAAATACATCCACATAGTTCTGGAAATGAATCCCCTTCGGCCAAAACACAATCTCGCCTTTGGCGCTGAGATCATTGGCGCTGATCGTATTGATAATAATCGAGTAAAACGGATATACGCAGATAAATGCAAAGAGCGAAAACACGATATAAATCGTCACAGAAATCATTTTGTCGGTTGCACTGACCTGCATTTTAATTTTTTTGGAGTAGCGGCTGTTATGATCTGCAGCATTTGGCGTCAGTCCTGTCAGGTTGTCACTCATACGATGCCCTCTCCTCTTAACATTTTAGACAGCCCGTTTACGGAAAAGAGAAGCACAACGCTAATCAGGCTTTTCAGCATACTGATCGCTACGGAAACGGAATAGCTGCCGCCGCCCATGGCGAGGTTGTATACATATAAATCCAATACCTGTATGGTGTCTTTGTTGAATGCATTCTGGAAAACAAAATACTGCTCCAATCCGTTGTTCAGGAAGCTGGCAATCTGGAGCATCAGCAGCACAAAATAAGTCGGCAGCATGCTTGGCAAAACCACATGCCGGATGACCTGCATTCTAGTCGCACCGTCTACATAAGCCGCTTCATATAGGGATTCATCGATGCTCATAATCGCCGCGATATAGAGAATAGCCGACCAGCCCAATGTTTTCCATGTGGCCCATATCCACATCGTAATCCAGACATGGTCCGAGTTCTGAAGAAAGAGTACAGGAGAGTCGGTAAGACCTAGCTGGCTTAAAAAGCCGTTGACGACACCTTCACTGGAGAACATGGAAAATGCCAGGGAATAGACGAGTACCCAACTGATGAAGTTTGGAAGGGTGGTTACGGTCTGGATAAATTTGCGGAAACGCACCGCTTTGATCTCTGTCAGGAAGATCGCAAAAATCATGGGCAGCCAAGAGAAAAGGATACCCAGCCCGCTCATGCCGAACGTGTTTTTGATGACTTGAAGCAGCTGGTCGACCTTTACCTGGTTTTCTACCAGGGAACGGAACCATTTGAGACCGACAAATGGCGCTTGTGACAGCGGAATCGGCGGCATATAGTCGAAGAAGGCATATACCCATCCATAGAGCGGATAGTATGCAAAGACAGCAAGTAAAACCATAAAGGGCGAAATATAAAGAAATTTTCGGATCGAGTTGGTTTTCATGCTGTGGCTGCGCATCGTTTCACTCCCCTTTGTATAATTGAAGCTTTCGCAGAGCTGCTATACCCTTAAATATACTGTCCGGTATGCCATCCTCCTTCCAATAGAAAAATAATTTTCAACTTGCCCGATGGGCTTTGCCGAACATTATTTCCCCTATCTCTTTTGGATGTTAGCGCTTTCATATCTATGCAACTATAATAAATTATCGTCTGCATTCAAACAATGACCGATCCTCACCAGTTATTGATCTATTATTAGATGAAACCGCAATCGAATAACAGAAATAATTCAAATTTTCAATTATTATATATATTTATTAAATATTAACTTTTGGCGGACGGCTGCTATGCCCGGCAAATGGGCGCCCCTTATGTTAAGAAGAACCAGTGAAATGCTGTTTCGCTCAACACACAAGATTCTGTACAACATAAAAACCGTTTGCGGAGTTGACACAATACATCTTGTTTCATACCGTTGTTCTTTGCATCTGCCAAATCTAAGAATAAAGACAAAAATGCCCAAGTTGATCTTGGACATTTTTGCTGCTGCAACTTGCTTATTTGTCTTTCCAGCGCTGAACGCTGATTGAAACGGTAGAAGCTCCAGCTGTTGTAGTCAATGAACGGTTTGCGATATCGCTTCCGTTGCTGTTTACTTCCACGGTTGCCCAGGAACCTCTGGTGATTTTGTATTGAATATTCGTACCGGCGGCAACGTTCAACTTGATGCTGTAGGTACCGTCAGCGTTTCGAGTCAGCTTATAATTGGCATCTGCGGTATTCCAGCCCGTAAGATTCGAAGTGAGATACAGATCCTCGTTTGCCGGTGTGTTAGCAGGAACTGAGATTACAATGGTAACACCGTCAGGCTGCGGGAAGCCAGATATAATGGTACCATTAATGAATGTTGATACGCCGGCCAAGAACTTATAATTAGCGCCTCCGTTGTTATCCCACATACCTGAACCGTTATTAAAGGCAGCTGTCAACCCGGTTGCGCTGCCCAAAGTGATGGTGGATTTACTGTAGCCGTTGTACTCGGAATCCGCCATCGCTACGCCTGGAGCGGTCGTCCACTTTTCTCCATCAGGCTGATAATGAATGTATGGGGTAGCAAATCCTTTCCGGTAATAAATTGTAGCAGTATTGCTGGCCTTGGCGATAACGGTTATCGTGTTGCTTGCTGAGGATTCATTTCCGGAATGATCCACCGCTTTAACCATAAAGGTATATGAAGATCCGGTTGTAAGTCCGTTTACCTTATAGTTGGTTGACTGTGTAGTACTGATTTTGATGCCATTAGAATAGATATTATATCCGGCAACCCCTAGATTGTCCGTTGATGCAGACCAGGATAATGTGACGGTGGTATCCGTAGTGCTTGTGGCTGTAAGATCACCCGGTGCCGTCGGCTGACTTTTATCCAGGGAAACTTGATATTCGTTCCACAAGGTGTCTACGTCAGTTCCGGTAATTTGCTGGAACACAGCCGGTGTCCAGGTTTGGCCGTCAAACGGATTTAAGCTCGCGTTCAGCTCACGCAGAAATCCGGTATGCTTCTTCTCATCGATCCAGCGAAAAAAGTTGCCGCTCGTTCCGTAGCCGTCATGCCATGTGCCTCCCGGTGTCATGCTGTACCGGTCATGGTAGCCATTCTCAAAACGTACCGCATCGGCCATCCCTTCGATCATATAGCCGATATCCGGCGTACCTCGATCATCGAACTGGTACACATGTGTGAGTTCATGATATAAGATACCTAGAATCTCCTGACGGAGCGGTTTCCCGGAATCTGCATAACTTTTAAGATAGCGGGAGCTTATCGTGAGATCCGCATCTGTCGGACTTCCGCTAACACTTGCTACACCATCATAATTACCGATAGTTACATGCAGAGTTCTCGGACGAATCGGTACATCAGCCGGACTTGCGTATAGCGTATTGCAAACTTGACGAATGACGGCTAGGATATCGCTCTGCGGATCCGGAATGGCTTGATCAAATAAGTAGCCGTTGGTCGTATCCAAATTGTGCATGTCGATAATAGGCGCAACAGTATGCCATGCGTCATCTGGACGACTGAACGCAACTTCCCCGATTTGAAGTGCGTCGCCGGAATGATTGTACAATTCAAAGCGGTAATAACGATACGCCTTTTGATTCGTCGGCAGCACATAGTGGTTGCGCTGGTGCCGATAACGGAAATCTTCGCTGTTTCTGGAGTCGATCGTAATCCAATTCACATTGTCGGTAGATGCTTTCAAATCCCATATTTTCGGGTCGCTGTCCGGAGCACTGTTTGCAGCGCTAAACGCATAACCGTCGATGACGATCTGTTGTCCGAAATCAAATTGAAGCCATCCGCTGCTTTGCGGAGTCAGCCAACTTGTATTGCTGGTACCGTCAAAAGCATTGGCTTTGCCATGATCAGGGAGGGTTTCCCCACTTGCTGAAATGAGTGGATTCGGCTTTGCATAGGTTTCCTGCGATCCGTCGAACAACTCAATTTCCGACAGCTGCACAATAGTCTCGCTTAGGCATTGGAAATTGAATCGGTAATACTTGTAAGCAGTCGTGTTGCTAAATGAATAGGATTTCGATTGAAACCGGTAGGAAAAGTTCTCATTCTGCCGGCTGTCAACAGCGGTCCAAATCACGCCGTCGATGGAAGCCTCCAATGTCCAGGCTTGAGGATCCCGCTCGGGGTGATCGTTAGCAGATGTAATCTTGTAGGAATTAAGAGCATATGTGGATTGGCCTGGGAATTCGTACTGAATCCAAGCTGTTGGCGAAAACACCAGCCATTTTGAGAAATAATTTCGATCCGACGCATTTTCTTTGGTTTCCGCGTCAGGACTCGACGTATCGCTTACAGTGATAGTGCCGATTGGAGCTAAGTTACGCGGATAGGAGGTATCCGCAGCGCGAGCAGGTATAGAAAAAAAGCTGGCGAAAAAAACAATTGTCAATAGAAACAGGGACAGCAGTATGGTTTGCTTTTTCAACATAATCTCTCTCCTCGTATATATCGTAATTGTAAGATCTTTTCGTTCTTTTTCCAGCTGATCCGGGCAGCTAAACAGGAACGGATTGAATTTCCAGTTAGGGCCCTAACTGGAGAGAACCGAATCCGTACCGCAGCCCGAGGGGCGAGGAACGGAACCAGGGACCTTGGCTTGAAGAAAAGCTTTAGCTTCCAAGTACTGCTGTTAAAGCTTGCTACCCGTGATCCATCACTCACGTTCTAACCGTTGGTTGCGCCGCCGCATACGTTCCGGGAAGTAGCATCCCATCAATTGTCGGATGCTTGCAGATGAGTGCTAATGACGAGGCTGAAGTCGGTGGTTTCCACGGGCACCCAGGTCCGGGTTTTGCTTGATTCTCTAAACAACGGGAGGTGATTCTATGTCACCAATGCTGATTGGAATAGACGTAAGCTTATGCTCTCACCATGTGCATTTTATGGATAATTTCGCATATTCAACTACTTGACATGCTCCTTTTTGTATAGATGCAAAAAACTTGTTATTTGTCAAAGCCCCCCTTCTTTGTTTGGACCAATTGGCCATATTTTTTCCTTTGCAAACGCCCGCTAAATATATTGGGAGATCACTCAGGGCAATGGCATGATTTCCATTCAGTCCGAGAATCCCCAAACTGTGGATACGAAATAAAAGCCCTTTCACTCTGCTGCTTTCCTCTGATTCAATTATTAGGTGGTTCAAACGTTTGCATTAATGAAAGAATATCACGGAATAAATGGGAATCATAGTAACTAAACGTATTTTTGTATAATAGATCATAATATTCCATTATTCGACACGAAATAACCTATGTATTCGACAGGATTATCTATTTAACCATAGGTTGAACAAGCTAGAACCATGCAGCTAATTACGCCAGTGTAAATCGTTTGCACTGATTGTAATCGATTCCGTCATTAGCATCGAAATTCATGAAGTTATTCCACATATAAAGAGAGCTGGGGCCTCAATCTGCCCAAAACAATACCTCGCCTGCACCATCCACGTGCGGCAAGCACAGTGGGGGAATTTGATCTTTTTTACGCAAAATGCAACAAATGTCGATATGAAAGCAACGTCACGCTATAGATTCAAAGAGTCGTGTATGATTAAATACGAAATGAACATCGGCCGCTGTTCTTGCACCTACTCTTTGGGTAACACGAAAGGACGAATCTTTGTATGAACAAACAACTACTTGGTTTGAAGCCTCCAATGGGTTGGAATTCATGGAACACCTTTACCTGGGATATTAATGAGCAGTTAATCCGGGAAGCGGCAGATTCCATTGCTGCTGAAGGATACAAGGATGCGGGGTACGAGTACATTGTTATTGATGACTGCTGGAGCCTGAAGGAAAGGGACGGGGACGGCAGGCTGGCCCATGATCCAACCAAATTTCCGAATGGGATGAAGGCGCTTGCAGATTATATTCATTCCAAGGGATTGAAATTCGGGATGTATTCTTGTGTGGGGACACATACGTGCGCCGGGTATCCGGGGAGCTTTGAACATGAATTTCAGGATGCGGCCTCACTGGCTGAATGGGGCGTCGATTTTTTAAAGTATGATTACTGCTTTAAGCCCAGACATATGTCGGGAGAGCTGCTGTACAAACGTATGAGTCTGGCGCTGAAAAACTGCGGCAGAGACATTCTGTTCTCGGCATGCAATTGGGGAGAGGACAATGTATATCATTGGATTCGTGAATCCGGCGCGCATATGTACCGGTCCACAGGGGATATTCAAGATAACTGGGATTCCATCAAAAGCCTGGCTTTATCGCAGCTTGATAAAGCATGCTATACAGGAGCCTATTGCCATAATGATCTGGATATGCTGGTTGTCGGCATGTATGGGGGCAGTAACAGCGATTTTATCGGAAGCCAAATCGGCGGTTGCAGTGATGTGGAGTACAAGACCCATTTTTCTTTATGGAGCATGATGGGATCTCCGCTTATGATTGGCAGCGACATCCGTAAAGCCAGCCAGGCCACCAGGGATATTCTGATGAACCCGGATTTGATTGCCATTAATCAGGATGTGGAAGGACGCGGGGCTTACCGCATCAAGCCGGAGCCACAGTGGTTTCATAAGGATGATGTGTTTATGCTGGTAAAAGTGCTAACGGACGGAGACCTTGCGATAGGGTTCTTCAATCTGAGTGATGGCCAGAGGGAAATGTCGCTGCAATTCTGGGATTTGGGTCTTCCCTATGCTTCCGGCAAATCGCTGTCACTGTATGACTGCTGGGAGCATAAAGAAATCGGTGTATTCAGAGAAAGATATGCTCCTGTAGTTCCGGCTCACGATTGTCTGATTGTGCGGGCCAAGCTGGTTTAAAGAAGAGCATGAACATGAATAGAACATGCCGGAAATGCGGAGTTCCCCTGATGACGGACGATGTGGCAATTTACCTGAAGCTTGTTACGCGGGGTGCGCAAGACTTCCTGTGTATAGACTGTCTTGGGGAACAACTGAAATGCGGCCGTGAGCCTATTGAGCAATTGATCCAATATTTCCGCAAATCCGGGAATTGTGTGCTGTTTCGTTAAGTCGCCGTACTTCTGCCGCTGAATGCTTTTTTATATTCTGACGGGGTATACGAGGTTGCTTTTTTAAATACTTTTGAGAAATACATCGGGTCCTGATAGCCAACCGAGTAGGCTAACGATTTCACAGACAACTGGGAAGTTGTCAACAATTCGCAGGCACGCTGAATCCTGAAATCGGTTAGGTAGCCGGAAATGGATGTGCCGGTTGCCTCTTTGAACAGCCGGAACAAATAGCTGCGCTCAATCTTCACATATTCCACTACGTCCAGAACGGATAAGGGAGCCTTCCAAAAGTTGCTTTCAATATATTCCCTTGCTGATAATACGTAGTCTTTTTTGCGAAAAGCTTTGTTACTGGGGTAGTGCTCCATGTAGTATGACAATAAAAGATGTAGCCCTGCATCCGAACGCTCTCTTTCGAACGGCTCCAGTCCGCCGGTTGTGACCATATGAAACAATGGCTTGAAATCTTGCGGAGATGCCTTTACAAACGGGGAATCGGGCGCAAAATTAATCATCGACAAGAGGCGTGTGGTCTGAGCACCGTTATTGAATTCAATCCAAAAATACTCCCAAGGATCCTGCGGATCAGGGTAATAGTACACTTCCCTATGTGGAAAAATAATGAAGCTTTCGCCTGTTTCCACAGGAAAGGTTGTATGGCCTGTCTTCAAATAGCCCTTTCCGCTTACAATATAATGCAGGGCATACACATCGCGGACACCCGGGCCCCATTTATGTAAATTTGACGGTTTATAGCCATGGGCTTTACAAATTGATTTCATAGGCTGGAATTGTATCCTTTGCATCAAGCTCATATTTTTACCGCAGAGCTGCGTCAACCGCTCTCTAGCTGCAAACATCCCAATTATAACACTATCATCTATTAATTAAAGCCAATTGGAGGAGTTAAAGAATGACGACTGCCAGGAAACACGATTCAGTCACATATAATAATCCGATTATGCCTGGTTTTTATCCGGACCCGTCGGTATGCCGGGTCGGGGAGACTATTATTTGGTGACATCGACCTTTGCTTATTTTCCGGGTGTGCCGATTTTCCATAGCCGTGATCTTGTGAATTGGAAGCAGATCGGCAATGTGCTGGACCGTCCTTCACAATTGAACTTACAGGGAGCCGGGCACTCCCAGGGGATTTTTGCTCCAACGATACGTTATTATGAGGGCAAGTTCTATATGATAACGACCAATGTAACCCATGGGGGGAATTTCGTTGTTACAGCAACCGATCCTGCCGGACCATGGTCGGAACCTCATTTTATTCAAGGCGCGGTAGGGATTGACCCCACGATTTTCTTTGATGATGACGGGAGAGCTTATTATTTGGGTACAAGGCCCAACTCAGCTGGAGTACGCTACGACGGCAACTGGGAAGTATGGATTCAGGAACTGAACCTGGAGACCATGGAGCTTGCAGGTGAGAGCTATGTACTTTGGAGAGGCGCCATGGCGGACGTGATTTGGCCGGAAGGGCCGCATTTGTACAAGAAAGATGGCATCTATTATTTAATGATTGCTGAGGGAGGAACAGGTCTCAATCACGCAGTGACCGTTGCACGCAGCCAGAAGCTGACAGAAGGCTATGCCGGGAACCCGAACAACCCGATCATTACGCACCGCCATCTGGGCAGGCATTATCCGATTATTAATGTGGGGCATGCCGATCTGGTTCAGGCTGAAGACGGTCAATGGTTTATGGTGATGCTCGCTTCACGTCCTTACGGGGGCGGCTATAGTAATTTGGGGCGGGAGACGTTCCTTGCTTCAGTGAGCTGGGAGGATGGGTGGCCTGTAGTTAATGAGGGCCGGGGAATTCTGGAGGAGCAGGGGGTTATGGGACTGACGCCGGTTCCGGTGGAGCCGCAATTGCGCTGTGACCATTTTGACAGTGACAAGCTGGCACTGAAATGGATGTTCTTAAGAAATCCGCAGGCGGATTTGTATTCATTGACAGAACGCAAAGGATATTTGCGGTTGAAGCTAAAGCCTCAAACGTTCAAGGATCAGGATAACCTCAGCTTTGTCTGTTTGCGGCAACAGCATTTTGATTATACGGCTGCCGCTGTGATGGAGTTTGAAGCGCGCAGCATCCATGAAGCGGCAGGGCTTGCTGTCATTCAAAATGATAAGTTTCATATCCGGTTCGAGCGCGTATTGCACGACGACAGGCAAGCCCTGCGTGTTGTGACCTGCTTCAATGGCGGGGAGACGAACGTTGCGCAGACAGATGTAGAGGCTCAGCGATTGTATCTGAAGATGGCTGCGAGAGGCCAGGAGCTGAGCTTCTATTACAGTACCGACGGAGATCAATATCATTTGGTTGCGGAACATGTGGATACGAGCAGTTTAAGCACCGAGGCGGCAGGCGGATTTGTAGGCTGCTGCATAGGAATGTATTGTACGGGTAACGGTACGGCCACTGATAATGTTGCAGATTTTGATTGGTTTGAATATGGTGCATATTAAAGCGTCTATCCAAATTAAAAAGAGTTTGACCATTTGCTGGTCATACTGGTCATATAGAAATAAGGACAGTCGGGGATGGAGAAATTCCGCCCCGGCTTTTTGCCGTTTATATCTGAACAGCGCATTTCCGTGAGATTTTAAAACAAATCGTGCATCGCTCTCATATAAACTTCTATATATAATTGTTACTATAACGGTGTAGCAAGATAATACAGAATAAATTGGAGGGTTAAAGATGTTGAAATGGAAGCGTTCTCTTACAGTCTTGGCCATGACAGCCTTGCTGGGGACGATGACAGCATGCGGCGGCGGCGGGAACAATAACAATGCGGAATCTTCTGCAGAACCTGCTGGTACGAATACTGCCGCAACGGCTGCACCAAGCAATGAACCGGTTAAGCTGCGCATTATGTGGTGGGGTTCCCAGCCGCGCCACGAGGCAACCCTGGCTGCGCTGGACTTGTACACAAAAAACAACCCGAATGTTACGTTTGAGCCGGAGTATTCCGGCATGGATGGATACCTGGACAAATTATCGACTCAAGCTGCGGCTAATAACGCACCGGATATTGTTCAGCTTGATCCGGGCTGGGTGCCGGACTGGATGTCCCGTAAGCAATTAACTGAGCTGGCACCTGAGGTGGATGTCAGCAAATTCGACTCCAAATTACTGGCCGGAGGTCAGCTTGACGGCAAGCAATATGCGGTACCTCTGGGTTCGGTAGCGTTCGGCATGGTGTATGACAAAGCTGCTATGGATAAGCTCGGGATTGCGAATCCGGCCAATGGCTGGACTTGGGATGACTTCTTCGCTTTAGCGAAGGAATCCAAAGCCAAACTGCCAAGCGGACAATATTTTACCCTGGATTATGCAGGCAACTACTTTATGTATTCGGCCTACCAATACGCCAAAGGTAAAGGTCAGGTTATCACGGATGATGGTCATTTCAACGTAGATCAGGCTGCCTACCTGGAATGGACCAAGAAATTTGAAGAGCTGCGCAAGGAAGGGCTGGTTCCTCCGGCGGACGTAAACGCATCTGACAAGGAAAATGATCCGCAAATGGACTTGCTGGCAGCGGGCAAAGTGTTGTTCCGGTACAGCTTCTCCAACAACCTGGGAACATGGGACAGTATTAAACCAGGCGCTTACGCACTTGTAACTATGCCGCGTGCGGAAGAAGCAGGCGGATGGTTGAAACCGTCGATGTACCTGTCTGTCTCCAAAAACTCCAAGCATGCCGAAGAAGCCAAAAAATTCATTAACTGGTTTGTGAACGATCAGGAGGCGGGCAAGATTCTGCAAACCTTCCGCGGCCTGCCGGCCAACAAGGAAATTTCCACTTCCCTGGAAGCAAGCATGAGCGATCTGGACAAGGTTGGATTAGAACTCCTCCGTGCCACGGAAAAGGATGGCCAGACCTGGTCCGCTGGAGCAGGAGGCTGGACGAACTTTATTGACAAGGACTGGGTGCTTGTCCGGGATCAGCTTAGCTTTGGAAAAGTCACACCGGAGAAAGCCTTTGAGCAGTTGAAAGAAGCGGCACAATCTTACGAAAAATAATTTGAGGGACGAAGCCCGGAACAAGCCTTGTTCCGGGCCTTGCATTTGATTTGGCATAAGGAGGATTTAATCATGAGTAATTCTGTGTTGTATCACCCCGGAGACGGATATCTGGCCTGGCAGCAGTACCGCCGGAACAGGGCGGGGGCGAATGTTGATCAATATGCGGTGTACAAACATATTGTAGTTGATGCCCAGGAGGATGTTATTATTCGTTCGGCGGTGACCGAGCTGTCTCAAGGCCTGGAGGGGATCACGGGCACCAAGGTGTCCGTATCAGGTAACACTGAGAGTACTCCCGGTATTATAATAGGAACTTTCGGAACCGGCACCGGTATAGATGAACTGTTCAATGAAGATATAAGCAGTGCTGTAATAGCGGAAGGCTATGCGATTCAAACCAACAGCCTTACCGGTAATATTGCCATCGGAGCAGTCACATCCGCTGGTATATTGTATGGAGTATTTCACCTGCTGCGCATTATGGGGACAGGCGGCTCTGTACAGCATTTAAATATAGTAGAGAATCCTGCCAATCAGCTGCGCATGATTAACCAGTGGGACAATATGGACGGGAGTGTGGAGCGGGGATACGCCGGGGAATCTATTTTTTATGAAGATAACCGGATCACAGGCAATCTTCAGCGTATCCAGGATTATGCCCGCCTGCTGGCCTCCAGCGGGATCAATGCCATCGCGATCAACAACGTGAATGTCCACCGGGTGGAGAGCCGGCTGTTGACGGAATTCCTGCCGGATGTGGCGAAGCTGGCAGCGGTCTTCCGCGCCTATGCAATCAAGCTGTTCCTGAGCGTCAATTATGCCAGCACGATGGAGATCGGCGGCCTGCCATCGGCAGATCCGCTGGATTCAGACGTCCGGGAGTGGTGGAGGGCCGCAGCGTCGGAACTATATGCAGCAATTCCTGATTTTGGAGGATTTCTGGTCAAGGCCGATTCGGAGAACCGGCCGGGACCGTTCACCTACGGAAGAGATCATGCCGACGGCGCCAATATGCTGGCCGAAGCACTGAAGCCGCATGGCGGCATCGTCATCTGGCGCTGCTTCGTGTATAACTGCAAGCAGGACTGGCGCGACCGGACCACGGACCGGGCGCGGGCGGCCTATGACCATTTCCAGCCGCTGGATGGTCGCTTCATGGATAATGTCATCCTGCAGGTGAAGAATGGACCGATTGATTTTCAGGTCAGGGAGCCCGTCTCGCCGCTGCTTGGAGCCATGCCGCAGACCAATCAAGTCATTGAATTTCAGATTGCCCAGGAGTATACCGGACAGCAACGCCATGTGTGCTATCTGGTCCCCCAGTGGAAGGAAATTCTAAACTTTGATACCCATCTCCAAGGTGAAGGAACTACGGTCAAACGCATTGTGGATGGAAGTGTTCACGGCAATGCCTACAGCGGGTTTGCCGCCGTCTCCAATATTGGAAATGACACCAATTGGACGGGCCATCTGCTGGCCCAGGCGAATCTGTTCGGCTACGGCCGTCTGGCCTGGAATCCGGAGATGTCTGCCGAGAAAATTGCTCTGGAATGGATTATGCTCACCTTTGGCACCCATGAGCTGCTGGTTCAGACCATACTGGACATCCTGATGAACTCCTGGGAGATTTATGAATCGTATACAGCCCCGCTGGGCGTCGGGTTCATGGTCAATCCTGACCATCACTACGGCCCTAATGTGGATGGATATGAATATTCAATGTGGGGGACTTATCATTTCGCAGACTGTTATGGGATTGGTGTGGACCGTACCACAGCAACCGGGACCGGGTATACCTCCCAATATGCCCGTTATAACATGGAACTGTACGAGTCGCTTGAAACCTGTCCGGATGAGCTGCTGCTCTTTTTCCACCATGTCCCGTATACCCATGTGCTCCATTCCGGCAAAACCGTGATTCAGCACATTTATGATACACATTTTGCCGGTGCGGAGCGGGCAAGCCAGCTGGCCGCCGCCTGGGAGCTGGTGAAGGACCAGGTAGGTGAACAGGCATACCGGCAGGTAGCGGACCGTCTGGCAGAACAGGCCGGGCATGCCAAAGAGTGGCGGGACCGAATCAATACGTACTTTTTCCGGAAGAGCGGCATTCCCGATCAAGGGGGAAGAACCATCTATTAATGCTTTGGAATGCAGAGGCGGTGAATACCGCTTCTTTTTGAAGGATTGGGCTCCCATCCGCAGACTGAAGCGGACAGAGGAGCCCTTATTTTGCCAAAAATCTTACTTTTTCAGCAGTTACGGACTCAGGAGCCGTTATCTCGTTCGAATGAGCCTGGAATCAAGGGGAAAGGGACAAATAAGGGCATCTCAGTCCGTTTACCTCTGGAATAGACGAATCTTCCTGCAATAACGGCTTTCCTGTCCGTAACGGCTGCGGATCAATCGTGAAGGAATAGGGCGATCCGTCTTCAGCATGCCCCTGTTGATTTTGGAGCGGTTGTTTTTTTTATCGTTATATTTTGAAAGAATTCGAGCATTCCCCTCCTTTAGCGGGCGGTGGGCGGATTATATACTTAAAGTATAAAAATTGACCACAAGAGGTGACCACAGATGAACCGTTCCACAGCCGCTATAGCCCAATCTGCTGCCAAGACGAAAAAAAGCTCATACTTTCGCAGCAGATGGAACGCTCCGCTTGCAGGCTATTTGTTTATTTCGCCTTGGCTGATCGGATTTCTGGCGCTTACGGCGTATCCGTTATTCTTATCCCTGTACTATTCATTCACCGACTACACCTTGTTGCAGCCGATGAAGTGGATCGGGACCCGCAATTATGAGCGTATCTTTACAGCGGACCCCAAATTCATCCAATCCGCCAAGGTAACCTTCATGTATGTGCTGGCTTCCGTACCCTTGAAGCTTATAGCCGCTCTCTTCGTTGCTATAATTCTTAGCAGGGCCGTAAAAGGAATAAGCTTTTACCGCACGGCGATTTATTTTCCGTCGCTGATCGGAGGGAGTATCGGAGTATCGCTGCTCTGGCGCAACATTTTTGGGGTAGACGGGATTTTTAACAAACTGATTGGCGTCTTTGGCTTTGAAGGGAAGGGCTGGATTACAAGTCCCGATACGGCGCTCAGCACGCTGATCCTGCTGACGGTCTGGCAATTCGGTTCCACCATGGTTATTTTTCTGGCGGGTCTGAAGCAGATTCCAAACGACCTGTACGAGGCATCATCTGTGGATGGGGCCAACAAAATCACACAATTTTTCCGCATCACACTGCCGATGCTTTCACCCATTCTCTACTTCAACCTGATAATGGCCGTTATCGGTGCCTTCCAAATGTTCACTTCAGCCTTTGTGATCACGAACGGCGGGCCGATGAACTCCACTTATGTGTATGCGATGTACTTGTATGAAAGGGCATTCAGCCGTTATGAGCTGGGTTATGCTTCGGCACTGGCCTGGATTATGCTGGTCGCTATTATTGCTGCAACGGTTCTGATCTCTTACACCTCGAAGTATTGGGTATTCTATGAAACAGACACTGGAGGGAAAAAACGTAAATGACCACTCTAAAATGGAAGCCGGCGTTCCGTCATCTGTTCATGATTCTCTTCAGCCTCATTATGGTTTATCCGGTGCTCTGGTGGGTCGGTGCTTCACTGAAGCACAGCACTGAGCTGGGCTCTCCGTCGATTTTCCCGACTGCCCCGCAATGGAGCAACTTCACCAAAGGCTGGACATCGGTTCCCGGACACACGTTTACCGATTTCTATCTCAATACCTTCGGACTGGAATTCGCGGTAATCATTGCAACGCTGCTATCCTGTACCCTGGTGGCCTTCGGTTTTGCGAGACTGGACTTTCCGCTCAAGAACTTCTGGTTCTCCATCCTGATGCTGACCCTGATGATGCCCGGACAAGTGCTGATCATCCCTCAATACGCGCTGTTCCATCAACTGGGCTGGGTGAATACGTACTTGCCGTTTATTGTTCCGCATTTGCTTGCTACCGGGGCGGGCGGCAGCTTCTTCGTCTTCCTGCTGATCCAATTTATCCGCGGCGTTCCAAGAGAGCTTGACGAATCGGCGAAAATTGACGGCTGCTCCTGGTTCGGTATCTTCTGGAGAGTCGTTATGCCCCTTGCCTTTCCGGCAATCGTTACCGTGACGATCTTCTGCTTCCTGTGGAACTGGGACGATTTCCTCGGCCATCTCCTGTACATCAACAGCGTGGACAAGTATACGGTCGGACTCGCGCTGCGTATGATCAATGACTCGCAATCTGCGGCGGAGTGGGGCCAATTGCTTGCCATGTCACTGGTATCTATACTTCCGGCAACCATCGTCTTCATGTTCCTTCAGAAATATTTCGTTGAAGGGATTGCAACCACAGGAATTAAAGGATAAAATGTAAAAAAACATTGGTCCGTTAACGGTAAAGCGTCGAATGCCCTTCGCAGCTTTACCGTTTATTGTGTCTGAACGGGAGTACGAAGGAAGGTAGAGCATTTGATCAATCCTTTTAAAAAGTATAGAATCGACCGTCTGTTCTTTCATAGCTTTGCCATTGTCCTTATTGCCCTTATCGTTGTTACCGCATGGACAAGCTACAGCAATTCGTCCAAGGCGCTCGTACAGACCACCTCCCATTATCAGCAGCAGCTGCTGGATGAGCTGAATAATGAAATTACGACCAAGCTGGTCATGATCGAGCAGATATCCCTGTCCAGCTCCCGCGACAGCGAGCTTACTAATTTCCTCCTGAACCGGCAGGATGAATTTGAGAGGTACCGCAGGCGTGCAGGTGTTGAAAGCGCACTCGCGAATTTGACCTATGCGATTCCGCTGATTCAAGGGATTGACCTGTATATGGCTAACCCTATCCCGAGTGAACGGCAAAGCTATATCCAGTTCCGGAACCTTGCGGATCTTAACAAGCAGGTAGGGGCCGGGTGTCTGGAGAAAAGCGATTTTTGCTGGTCCAGGGAATATAAATTCCCCAGCGCGCAAGGTGAGGTTCCGGTGCTCAGCTTTTCCCGGAAAATCATAAGTGAGAATGACTATTTAGGTGTCCTGGTCGTCCACATCAAGGCCAACGAGATCCGGAAGCTGCTGACCGGCAACTCCGACGGATCTAACCGGATTATGGCGGACAGCGAAGGACAGCAGATTATGAAAATAGGCGATGCCATGGACCAGAGTGACTGGTCCCGCTGGATTGATCTCAAAAGCAATAAATCGGGTTATGTCCATATCCCGGCCACCGATGGCTCCCGCGATACGCTGCTCGTCTATTCCAGGATGGATAATTCCATCTGGACCCTGATCGAATTCACCTCCTGGAAGCAGATCACGGCAAGCAGCCTGAAGCTGGCGGAGTGGATCGGCCTGATCGGTATCGCTGCAGTGCTGCTGGTATTGCTGCTGACCCATTTTTTGAGCAAACAGTTTACCAAGCCGATCAAAAATCTTGTAACTGCGATGCGCATGTACTCCGTTGGAGGCGATAATGTGGAACTTCCCGTGGATTATGAGAATGAATTCGGTTATTTATTCTCCGGCTACCGCAAGCAGAACGAACGGATTGAGGAGCTGTATCTCTCGCTTGAGCGGCGTTATGAACAGCAGCGGAAAGCTGAAATTGAGGCGCTTCAGGCCAATATCAATCCGCATTTTCTATATAATATGCTGGATCAGCTTAACTGGATGGCGATTGAGGCCGGACAGGATGAGCTTAGCCGTATTCTGGAGCTGATGGGCCGCATGTTCCGGATCGGCTTGTCTAACGGCAACAGCTTTATCACGATAGCAGATGAACTGCTGCATATAGAGTGTTATCTGGAAATCCAGCAGCTGCGCTGGGGTGAAGGGCTTGAATACAGGATTGAGGCAGCGCCTGAGCTTCAGGAGTTATACATTCCCAAGCTTACACTACAGCCGTTCGTGGAGAATTCCATCGTTCATGGCTTCAACAAGCAGCGCAGCGGCTATGTGTCTATCGTAATGGAGAGACTTGATGATGCTCTGCACATTGTCATTGATGATAACGGAGCCGGACTGAAGCAGCCCGGTCACAGCCCCCATAAACGCCATACAGGCGGCTATGGAATACGCAATGTGCGGGAGAGAGTCGCCGGGTATTTCGGGGAGAGTTACGGGATTACGCTAAGAGAACGTGAAGAGGGTGGAACAAGAGTGGAAATTATGCTGCCGCTGCTGACAGAACCTCCTGCCGGGAAGGACTGATCCTTATCATTCAGATGCAGAGCTGTAGACAAGATACGGAACGGTGTGCGGTAAGCGCTTCCTTACTGTAGAGCAGATATTGTCGTGCTTAGTTTTTACGGAGTTTAAGGAGGTAGGGGTAATGTGGAAAATCGCAATCATTGATGATGAGCGCCAAGTTCTAAAGGGGATGAAAGGGGCGATTCCCTGGGATGAGCTGGGAGCTGAATGGGTTGGGGAGGCTATGAACGGAGAGGACGGACTGGAGGTAATCCGCCGTACACAACCGGACATTGTGATCACTGACCTGTATATGCCCGTGATGAGCGGCCTGGATATGATGGAGCAGCTTAGGAAGGAAGGCTTCCAGGGCAAAATCATTATACTGAGCGGTTATTCGGATTTTGAGCATGCGAGGGCAGCGCTAAGGTTTCATGTGACCGATTATGTCTCCAAGCCGATCAGTCTGCCGACGCTGAAATCGATTCTAAGCAATGTCGTACAGGAGCTTGAGGAAGAAGAGGAGAAGCGGATCAGGCAATGGGAGCTTGAGTTTAAAATGACGCTGTACGAGCCTTTTGTGGAAAAAGAGTGGGTTCGCTCCGCAGCTGTCGGTACTCTGGACCATGCCTACAAAGACAGCACACGCCTTCCGCCGTCATACCTTTACTGGCAGGAGCGTAAGCATGTCACGGTTGGCATCGAACTGATCCGTGATGAACGGGCCAGATGTCTATCCGTCTCCGACTGGAACCTGTTCCGGTTTGCGGTCAGCAATATTGCTTGTGAAGTAGCGCGCAAGCTGTTCCCGGATATGGAATACACAGAGCTGCACAGTACCCGGGCGTTATTGATTATTCATCCGGGTCCAAGGCATCCCGAACAGTTAGAGGGGAAGCTGGAGGAACTGGGGATCAGGCTGAATGACAGCATCGGCGGCTATCTTAAGCTGGTGACACGGATAGGGATCGGGGGAGTGAAGGATACATGGACGAAGCTCTCCGACTCCACGGAGGAAGCTTTCCGCGCAATGGATCAAAGAGCCTTGCGCGTTGCTTCCGCACATGAAGTGTACATGTACCGGGAGGACAGCAGCAGCGAGCTGGGAGATGTCGCCCTCTTTCCGGTCAAGTTCTCTTATAAGCTGGCGACAGCGATGAAGGCTTCGCAGGAGGCCGAAGCCCACCAGCTTGTACTGGACTATATCACGGAAATGAACAAGCAGGAGGGACTTTCCCAAGGATACGTGCAAATGCTTGGAAGCGAGCTGTGGGGAATTATAACCTACTCGTTATATGAATCCGGATTGGTACTGGATGACCTGTTCACCAATGACCAGATTGCCAAGGAGATCAGCAGCCTGATCGTACCGGATCAGCTGGCAAGGTGGCTGATGGATAAGATCACCAGGATCTGCAGCAGCAGGCAATGGAAAGGCAGCAGCAAGCATAGACAGGTTGTCGATTTCATGACCAGTTACATTCATGAGCACTATGCGGAAGAGCTGACACTTGCCGAGCTTTCGGATAAGGTATTCATTTCGCGGAACCATTTGTCCATTATTTTCAAAAATATTACCGGTGAGACCTTCAATAACTACCTGACCCGGGTGCGGATCGAGAAAGCGCGCGAGCTGCTCATGGAGCGGAATATGCTGGTCTATGAAGTGGCCGAACGGGTCGGCTATAAGAACATTCCCTACTTCAGCACACTGTTCAAAAAAATTACCGGTATGAATCCTACGGAGCTGATAAAAAACTAGACATTGACGCAAGCCTTCTACTTCGGGAGGTTTGCGTTTTTTTTGGCGAATCTGCCAGGTGAAATTCCGGCGATCCTGGTAAAACTGCGGATAAAATTGGCATAGTCGCTGAAGCCGGATTGATAACAGGCCTCGGTAAGACTCAGACCTTCACGGAGATAGGACTTGGCCAAGGAAACCCGGCGATCCAATATATAGGAACGGAGTGTTAAGCCCGTGTGTTTTTTGAACTGGCGGCTAATATATGTGCTGTTCAAATGAAAGATTCCGGCAAGTTGTTCAAGCGTAATGTTCTGTCCGAGATGGGCTTCAATATAATCCATAGTTTTGCGGACCAGCTCCGGCATGATATCAGCAGGAATAAAGCTCGCATTGTGAAAAATAGTGTTGGTCAGGACTAATAATTGAGCGATAGCGCTGTTGGCTATAATATCTGATCCATACGCCTCCGATGAGAGTGCCTCCTCCAGAGTGCCTGTGAGCCCGAGAAATTGCTGCAGCTGGGATTCCTCCAGGTGTACGATATTGCCTTTCCCCTTCGGGCGGTAGTCGAAGCACCCGGATAGCTGCGTGGCCGGAGTAGAGAGGCGGTGCAGATAAGACTTCTGGAGGTTAATGGTAATCCGCTCATACTGGGATTCATCCAGGCTGAAGGAACGGTGCATTTCCTCTGGATTGATCACAAGCAAATCACCGCGTACTAAATGGTAGCAGCTGTTTTCAATGTAAAAGTTGACGTTGCCGCGCAAAAACAAATACAGCTCGTATGCTTCATGCCGGTGATAAAAAGTCCCCATGTTATAAGTAGTAATCCGGTGCAGGTAGAGAAAGTCTTTTTTGATGGGATCATAACGAAGTTCAAAAGGATCGTTCATCTGCTACCTCCAGGTCAATTCGCGCAATAAATACCGCGGGATATGCAATGATTATTCTCTGGAACTACTTTAAAATGTCATTATCCTAGCATGTTGGGATGAACATTGCAAGCGATTTTGGGTATACACCAGACTGGAGGATATGCATATGGAGCTGATCATAACTGCAAGAAGCAAATTTCAAGAAGATACTGAATATAACGGATTAAATGGGCATGGACTACACGCATCCATAGAGATCACAGGCGGTACAGGCAGTGCCAAACAGCCGTTTCAGGCAAGGGTACGGATAACGAATCTAAGCGGCGCAACGTGGTCGGGAGTGATTCATGTGGAGCTGCCGTTTGCCAAGGCCAATCCGCGCTTTTTTTTGCCGGCTTTTATGTATGGCCGTAACCGCGGGGAAGCTCCGCAGAATGTTCCGAATGAGTTCCCCAGATTGCGGGAAGGCAGCCCCTCACGCCCTTCCTCTCCTTGGTGGATGGTACGAAGCGACCGGCTGTCACATCCGGCGGCGCTTGTATATGACAACGGCAAGATATTTGGCCTTTGTGCCAGTCCGTATTTTGTAAGCAAGGATGGGGGCAAAACCCAATGGAAGCCGGAGCTGACCGGTGAATTCTACCAATACAGCGGCTATACCTGCTCACTGGCCAAAGGAACGGTCGGGTATACACTCGGGTATGAGAACGCTCCGTTGTTGTTCATCAAATCGCGTCTGGTCAAGGAACGGGCTCCTCTTGGTGAGAATTGTTTTGAACTGGCGGCTTCGGAGTCTGTGGAGTTCACACTGGATTTGTATGAGTACGAAGCTGAATCTGAGCTGGGCATCAATGCTGTAATTGAAGAAATCTATTCCCGCTATCATCAGCCTCCAAGACCGGGCAGCGATCTCCAGACGGCTGCAGCCGATCTGTCTCAGGCGATTTATCAATATGCGTGGCTGCCCGAAGAACGCAGTTATTCCACCTTTGTATATGAGGACAAGGAAACAGACGGATACCGGTACAATAAAATAATCTCGATCAGCTGGACGGACGGATTGCCTGTGGCCGTTCCGGTTCTAATGGCTGCCCTGCGGCTCGGGGACGAGCCTATGCGCCGCCAGGCGCTTTCCTGTATTCAGAATATTGCCGAAAATTCCTTGAACCCGGCTTCCGGGCTGCCTTATGAGGCGTATCAGGAGGGGAAATGGAGCATTAACGGCTGGTGGTTTGACGGAATGCGCACACCTGGACATTCCGCTTATCTGTGTGCGCAGGCTTTATTTTATATTATGAAGGCCTATGAATTTGAGAGACGGCTCCACAATATCCTCCATGAGGACTGGATGGTTTTCGTGAAGAAGGTTCTCCTGGTATTGGAGAAAAGCAAAAATTCGGATGATGAATACCCGGCCATCCTATCCGAGCGGACCGGTGCCGGGCTTGAATATGATTCCTTCAGCGGAACATGGTGCATGGCTGCTATGGCATACTACAGCTGGCTCACCGGGGACAGCACGCATCTGGACAGCCTGAAGCGCAGCGAGAAGCATTATTATGAAACCTATGTGAGACGAATGGAATGTTATGGAACGCCGCTTGATGCGGATAAAGCAGTGGACTCCGAAGGGATTCTGGCATACATCAAGGCAGTCAGATATCTCCACGCCCTCACTGGCGATGCTCTGTATCTTGATCATATGAGAGATGCGATCGGCTACGAGTTCACCTTCAAGTTCGCATACAATTCACCGGTTAAGGTGCCGCCGCTCAGCACCGTGGGCTGGTCCAGCTGCGGGGGAAGCGTTACCTCTGTCGCTAATCCCCATATTCATCCAATGTCAAGCAACCTGGTGGATGAGCTTTATTACTTCGTGCAGCAGCGTAAAGATCCTTACGTCCGGCAGCGGATGCTGGATACCATCGGTTGGGGATGCCAGACCTATAACCGTTATGACCGGGAATTTGATCACGGGAAAAAGGGATGGATGTCCGAGAGATATTGCCATTCCGAAGGGCTGGTAACGGAGACCTACAGCGACGGTTCCCCGGCAAGCACCTGGTTCTGTCTGATGCCTTGGGCCAGCGGCAGTATTATTGAAGGCCTGGTTGGCGATTACTGGGAGGCGGATGTCAAGTAGTCGTTAATTAGCATTTTATGGATTTATATTTCCCCGGGGGCATGCCGGCTATTTTTTTGAAGCTTCTTATAAAATTGGCATAGTCGCTGAACCCGGAAAGCTCACAGGCCTCGGCTACAGTCTTTCCGGCGGACAGGTGGTTCATGGCCAGTGAAATGCGCTTGTCAACAATATAGGAGCGTATCGTCAGTCCGGTATGCTCCCTGAATTGCTGGCTTATATATTTGCCGCTGTAATGGAACTCCTGCTCCAGCTGCTCAGAAGATATAGATTCGACCAGATGCTCCTTGATATAGGTCATCGTATTGCTGACCAGCTCGGGCATGAGATTATTCGATTTGTATGTGGAAGACTGATACAGGGAGTTGACGAACACAAGCAGCTGGGTAACATAGGATTCCGCCAGAAGATCCTGTCCGTATGCCTCCGAGTGGAGGCAGGAGATCAATTTCTCTGTGAGCCCGCAATAAAACGCAATCTGGTCCGGGGAGAGCCGAGTCAGATTGTTCTGCCCGAAGGGATGGGATTCGAAGCAGGATAATAGATTAGAGCGATGGCTTGAAAGCCTCTGCAAGGCGGACTTCTTGATATTCAGCCCGATTCGTTCATACATTTGATTGTCGATACAGATACACCGGTGCATTTCGCTGGGACTGATGATGATTAAATCGCCAGGGGCCAATCTGTAGCAGGACTGCTCAAGATACATGTAGGCATTGCCTCTTAGGAACAAATAAATTTCATAGGCATCGTGGCGGTGATAAGGCAAGGCCGGGTTGATAAGCTCCGTATCTGTTGCTTTATGGAAGCAAATCAATTCCTCTTTAATCGGGGCGAAAATATAGTTTAGATCCAGACTCATAATATCAAATCCTTTTTATTGTATCTTTTGGAATTATAAGTACCCACGCAATATAATGTTGTTTATTTGCAAGGATTATTCAGCAGATACTTAATATAATACAGGAAAAGGAAGCGCTTGCAAGTGCTGCAAGAAATATAGACAAGCTTATTTTAGGTGCTGCTGCCGCTTCGGTCAGACAGGAGGTGACAAGAGCAGGGTTTTGGCGGAAATTACTTTATGAGGAGCTGAGAAGAATGATTTCAGGGGTAAAAAAATCACTGTGTACATTATTGGCATGTGTTACTGTGCTGTCGGTAATGCTGGTACCTGCACCTCCAAAGGCTTCAGCAGCAAGCAATGTGACCGTCAATTTGTCAGCAGAAAAACAAGTGATCCGCGGGTTTGGCGGCATCAACCTCCCGGCTTGGATTGGAGATTTGACTGCGGCGCAAAGAGAAACTGCTTTTGGCAATGGACCAAACCAGCTAGGGTTCTCTGTCCTGCGGATCTATGTGGACGAGAATAAAAATAACTGGTACAGAGAAGTAGAAACTGCCAAATCTGCTATCGCACACGGAGCTATCGTTTTCGCCTCACCCTGGAACCCTCCCAGCAGCATGACGGAGACCTTCAACCGCAACGGGGACACGTCCGCCAAACGGCTGAGGTACGATAAGTACGCCGCGTATGCGCAGCATCTGAACGATTTCGTTACGTACATGAAGAATAACGGTGTGAATCTATATGCGATTTCTGTACAAAATGAACCGGATTATGCACATACCTGGACCTGGTGGACGCCGGCGGAAATGCTTAATTTTATGAAAAATAATGCCGGTTCTATTAACTGCAGGGTTATAGCACCCGAGTCGTTCTCTTACTTGAAGAATATGTCTGACCCTATCCTGAATGATACACAGGCTCTAGCGAATATGGATATTCTGGGTGCGCACACTTACGGCACTTCGTTCAGCAACTTTCCTTATCCGCTTTTTAAGCAAAAAGGGGCAGGGAAAGAGCTCTGGATGACAGAGGTGTACTATCCCAACAGTGACAACAACTCTGCGAACCGCTGGCCTGAGGCCCTGGATGTTGCTTATCATATGCACAATGCTATGGCAGAGGCAGATTTCCAGGCCTATGTGTGGTGGTATATCCGCAGACAATACGGTCCGATGAATGAGGATGGCACAATCAGCAAGCGCGGGGACAGCATGGCCCAGTTCTCCAAATTTATCCGTCCGGGATATGTAAGAGTTGACGCCACGAAGAATCCCAACACCAACGTCTACACCTCGGCATACAAAGGCGATAACAAGGTTGTCATTGTTGCCATTAACAGAGGCACTTCAGCCGTAAGCCAAAACTTTGTCCTGCAGAATGGCACTGCATCGGGCGTATCCACATGGATCACGGACGCCAGCAGAAAAGTTGCCTCCGGCGCATCTATTAATGTGTCGAACAACTCCTTTACCGCCCAGCTTCCTGCCCAAAGTGTAACTACCTTTGTAGCTGCACTTGGGAACGGCAGAAGCACCGTCAGCGAAACTACTTATGAAGCTGAAACCAGTATTACTGTGCCTGCCCAGTAAGATTATGTAGTGCCATAAATAAATTTTATCTTGGCTTGTGAATCAGCAGCTTACCTAGTGCGTTTACAGGCCAAGATTTTTTTTACGGAAATATCGGAATTCACGCAATATATTAACGATAACATACAAGGATACTATCGCGGACACTTAATATAATACAATAAAAAACTATTCAAGTTCCGCCGGCGGGAACCACCGGCGGAATATTTTTTGTCAGAAGGGGGACCCGATCGTGTTCAAAGTATTGCTGGTAGACGATGAGGTATATGTCCGCAAAGGGCTGCTGGAATTAATCCCGTGGGAATCGCTCAAATTGAGCATCGTGGGAGAGGCGAACAATGGCGCGGAAGCGCTGGACATGATCACGCAGCTTGAGCCTGACCTGGTAATTACAGATATCCGGATGCCTATTCTGGACGGGCTGGATCTGATCCGCAGCGTGAACGAACATGCCGGCTTGGATTTGATATTCATCATTATCAGCGGCTTCCACGACTTCAAGTACGCCCAGCAGGCATTGCGCTATGGCGTTCACGACTACATTCTGAAGCCCATTGATGAAGAGGAAATGACCGCAGCGCTGCGGAAGCTGTCCTATGCCATGGGCAGGAAGAGGATCGCCGCTCTGACTAATGAGGATCTCACAACCAGTGCCATCATGGAAGCGCTGGTGCAGGAGAATCTTCAGGCGGAGGATGCCGAACCTTATGCAGCAGCACTGGGACTGGAAGGAAAGAGCGGCTTCCTGTACGCTGTGACCGAGATTCATGCGGGCGTGCGGGACAAGCCAGCCACTGTGAAGCAGTTCCAGGAGGCGCTTCATTCCCTTGAAGAGGGAGGTGCCGGCATTCCGGTGTTTGAGCAGCAGCCGGGGACCTTCGGAATACTGCTCAGTACGGACGGGATCACAGGCGGACACGGCGGTCTTATGCTTCATTTGGAGCAGCTTCGTGCGGCCCTATCGGAACGGCTGGATACGGGTTTGAGCCTCTATGCGGGCGATCCCGTTGACACGCTGGACCATGTTCACCGCTCGTATGCGGAGGCTAATGAAGCAGCCAGGCATAAATATGCCGAGCACACCGGAGTCATTATGTATTCGGACATCAAAGATAAACCCCTGTACGTATTTGATATGAGTCCGGTTCTCGCAAACCAGCTGATCATGCAGCTGGAAGAGGGAAACAAGAAGGACTACCAGGAAACCGTGAACCGCATGTTCCGGTTGTTCCATGAGCAGCGTTTCACCCCGCAAGCCGTGGCCGGCTCCCTCTCCCGGTGCATGACGGGAATCATTGGCGTAATGAAGGAAATGGACGGCAATGAGGAGGAAATTCTGCGGCTTAAGGAGCTGGCTGAACGGAGACACGGGCATTGGAATCTGCAGATGCTGGAGGAGCATTTCCTGCAGGCGATCCAAGAAGCGGCAGAATATATTGCCCGGCTCCGCAAGGAGCACTGCCTGGGAGGAATCAAGCTGGTCAAACGATATATCGATACCCGCTACCGCGAGAATATCAGCCTTAAGAGCATAGCAGCCGAGTTCTATATGAATGCTGTGTATCTGGGGCGGTTGTTCCGCAAAACTTACGGCATCTATTTCAACGATTATCTCCTGGAGCTTAGGATACAGGAAGCCAAAAAGCTGCTGCGGCAAAGCGATCTGAGAATGTATGAGATTGCAGGCAGAGTCGGCTTTCAGAATGCCGATTATTTCGTGACCCAGTTCGAAAAGCTGGAACAGATATCGCCGTCTGAATACCGGAACATGCTGATTGACAAAGAATAGCGGGGCGGTCCTATGAAAAAATTCCTGAACTATTTGAAGCTGCGCGACAAGCTGCTGCTGATGTACGTGCTGTCGGTATTTATTCCCATAGTGCTGACCAATGTTGTGTTCTATAACGTGACTACCTCCAATCTGCGGAATCAAAAAATCCGCGACGCGGACATGGCGCTGGACAATCTGAAAAACGAACTGCGGGTGACTATCGATCAAGGGGTAGGCCTTTCTTACTCCCTGTATGGCGACTCCATTTTCAACAAAACAATTACCCGCAAATTTACCAGCGAGAAGGACTATGTGGAAACCTTCAATTCCTACCTGAGGGGGGCTCTTGCCGATCAAAATGCGCAGGGGGTCCGCTGGTATCAGGTGTATACGGACAATCCTACCGTATTGGCCTCCGGCTATATTGACCGGTTAACCGACAAGCTCCGCGATACCGACTGGTATAGACAGTCCAAGGCCTCTTCCTCCCGTTATCCGACCTTTATCTATTCCGAGCAGAAGTTCAGTCTGATTCAAAAATTAAACAATTACCACACCAGCGGCATCGAGCAGCTCGTCAAAATAGACTTGAACATGGAACGGATTCACCAGATCTTTTTTGGAAGTACATTTAATGGCATGGTCTATTTGGTGGACCCCCAGGGGAGAGTACAGTACGAGAACGATGCGGCGAAGCTGCCGGAAGGTGTTCCTTTTAAGGAGATCAGCTTTCCCAAGAACTCTCTTGCATTCAAAAATGTTTACAGCGGAATTAATTATCTGGAGGGATGGACACTGGAGGGTGTCATGGATGAGGAAAATGTGCTGAAGGAGGTCCGGAAGTCGCGTTCTTTCGTCATTTGGCTGGCCTGCATCAACTTTGTGCTGCCTTCGATCATCATCGCGGCCATGTCTAGGTCAATCCACGTGCGGCTGGTACGGATTCTCAAGCATATGAAAAAGGTGAAGGCGCAAAATTTCCAGACGATTCCCCACGAAGAGGCCAGAGACGAAATCGGCCAGCTGACCATCGAATTCAACCGGATGACCGAGACGGTCAACAGTCTGATTAATGAAGTCTATGTGGCGGATATCCAGAAGAAGAATCTGGAGCTGAAGCAGCAGCAGGCGCAGCTTCATGCCCTGCACAGCCAGATCAATCCCCACTTCCTGTTCAATTCGCTGGAATCGGTCCGCATGCGAAGCCTCATCAAGGGGAAAAAGAAACTGCGAAGATCATTCAGCATATGGCGAAAATGTTCCGCAAATCGGTCTCCTGGAGCCATAACTATGTTACTGTCCGCGAGGAGCTGGAGCTGATTGAAAGCTTTCTTACGATTCAGCAATACCGCTTCGGTGACAAGCTGGAGTACAGTATCGTCGCTGACCCCGCAGCACTTGAGCACCGGATTCCCAAAATGGTTCTGCTGCCCTTCGTGGAGAACGCCAGTATCCATGGTATCGAATCGAGCCCGGATAAAGGGATTATCGCGATCTCAGTCGTAGCGCAGAGGGATAGGCTTATCTTCAGACTGGAGGATAACGGGATCGGCATGTCCCCGGAGAAGCTGGAGGAGCTCAAGGGGTATCTGGAAGAGAATGACGACATCGGCGAGCGGGTCGGCATGAAAAATGCATATTACCGTCTGAAGCTTTGCTTCCAGGACCGCTTTAAGTTTGCGATGGATGCCCGGGAAGGGACGGGAACGCATATTGAGATTTCCCTCCCGCTGATGGAAGCGGCGCCTTAAAATACCGGTGGGATAGATATGTATTTCAAAGTACAAGGTATGGTTTGCCGGGTAATCAAGAAAGCGGTTTCTTGTTATATTGAAAGAGCTTACAAGACTGAAGGTGATTTAAAAAATCTAAAGGGGGATGAAGTCCAAATGTTTAAAGGAAAAATTCTAACCGCTGGATTGGCACTTGTCTTGGCTGCAGCTTTAGGAGGCTGCGGCAATGGCAGCAACTCGTCTGACGGTGCGTCGAACAGTCCGGCAGCTAAGGGGAACTCCGCATCCGGAAGCGGGGATACCTCGCCTGTTACCTACAAGTATTTCAGCTTTGGCGCACCCAAAAAGCAAATCCTGGGCAGTGAAACCACTATTGGGAAAGAATTGCAGACCCAAACCGGTGTTGACTGGAACATAGAATATCTGGTTGGCGATGGCGATACCAAAGCCGGAGTTATGATCGCCAGCGGAGACTACCCAGACATTATCGATTCCAGCGGCCAGATGGCAAAGCTCATGGACGCAGGTGCTTTCATTCCGCTTGATGATCTGATTGAAAAGTATGGCCCGAACATTAAGCGTGTATATGGACCTTACTTTGATAAATTCAGACAGAAAGACGGTAAGCTCTACTTTTTCCCTTATGGAGCCAATATCGGCTACGTTTCCGAGCCTAATTTTCAGACCGGGTTCTATATTCAGCGCTCCATCCTGAAGGAATTCAATTACCCCAAAATTACTACACTGGATGAATATTTCGATCTGCTGAAGCAGTATAAGGACAAACATCCGCAGGTGAACGGCCAGGATACCATCGGGTTCGCTACCTTCGCCGGTGAACAGGGCAGCTTCTTTACCCTTCAGAATCCGGCCATGCACTTGGCCGGTTATCCCAACGACGGCAGTACGATGGTGGATATGAAGACCCATGAGGCCAAGCTGGTGGCGGGCTCCGAATATCAGAAGCGGTGGATGCAGAAGCTGAACGAGGCTAATGCCCAGGGCCTGGTCGATCCGGAATCCTTCACCATGAACAGGGACCAGTATTTAGCGAAGCTGACCTCCGGACGCGTCCTCGGTTATTTCAGCTATTCCTGGCAGGTTGGGGATGCGACCAACAACCTGAAGAAAGCCGGTGACGATGATAAGCGCTATGTTGCGCTGCCTATCGTATTCGACAAAGGAATCAAGGATCAGTATATTGACCCGCCTGGATTTGTCAACAACTACGGGGTTGGCATCACTGTGAAAGCCAAAGATCCGGCCCGTATTATTAAGTACTTCGATAACCTGCTGAAAGAGGAAAATCAGATCCTGGTTCAATGGGGCATCAAGGACCAGAGCTATGCCGTGGATGCGAACGGCCGCTTCACTTACGCCAATGACGAACAGCGCCAAATGCATGAAGATCCCGAAAAAAGTCAAAAATTCGGGTTCGACTATTTCAATTACAGCTGGCCGCGTTACGGCAACAACTCCGTTCTGGAGGATGGCAATGCCTACGGTCCGGGCAATCAGCCGGAAGTAGCATCCTTCGGATATACGGAGGGTGACAAGAAGCTGCTTGCAGCCTATGGCGTGAAGACCTTCAGCGAGCTTTTCAGCAATCCGGATGAGCGTCCATGGTCTCCTGCCTGGTCTATCGCACTGGAACAAGGATCGCCTGAACAGATGTTTATCACCAAAGCGGACGATCTGCAGCGGAAATACCTGCCTGCGATGATTTTAGACAGCCCGGCCAACTTCGATAAGAATTGGGACGACTACATGAACCAGTTCAACAAGCTGGATAAGAAAACGTATGAGGATTTCATTACGAAAAAGGTACAGGACCGAGTCGCCGGCAAATGGTAATGCAATGATTGTGAACGGTTGTTAGATACCCGGGGTCGGATGTCGAGAGGCTTTCGGCCCCGAGGTTTATTCTGTAAGGAGCCGGAAGGGAGTTAATACAAGTGGAGAAACCATTATATTCTCGAAACTCGGACCCGCAAGCCAGCGGTACGGGAATGAATCAAACCCATTTATTCTTCAAACGCCTTATCCAGCAGAAGACACTGGCTTTCATGTGTATTCCTTTCGTAATTTGGGCCTTCGTGTTTAAATATCTTCCCCTTTGGGGCTGGACCATGGCCTTTCAGAATTATAAGCCGGCCAGAAGCTACTCGGAGCAGGAATGGGCGGGGCTGAAGCACTTTAGAATTCTGTTTGAGGACAGTACCTTTTATCGGGTCCTGCGAAACACCTTAGTGATGAGTACGATTCAATTGGTGCTGGGATTCGTTACAGCGATTACGCTTGCCCTTCTGCTAAATGAGCTGAAAAATCTTATTTTTAAACGTGTCGTTCAGACCGTCAGCTATTTGCCGCACTTTATCTCCTGGGTTGTAGCGTCCAGTATTGTGCTGACCGTGTTATCGCCGGACGGCATCATTAATCTGCTGCTGACGAAGCTGCATCTTCTGGATAAACCGGAGCTGTGGATGGGGAAAGGAAATTATTTTTGGGGGATTCTCGGTGTGACCCAGGTATGGAAAGATGTAGGCTGGAACACCATTATCTATTTGGCGGCCATTACTTCGATCGACCCTTCCCAATATGAGGCGGCTGAAATCGACGGAGCGAGCCGCTTTCAGCGGATGCTTAATATTACGCTTCCCGGACTCAAGCCGGTTATCATCATCCTGCTGATTATGAACTTGGGGAATATTCTTGAATCCGGATTTGAGCCGCAATATTTGCTGGGCAACGGGATGAATTTGGATTATTCAGAAAACCTGGATATTTTTGTGCTGAAGTATGGTTTGGGGATGGGCAACTTTTCCTTGGGGACAGCGGCAGGCATATTTAAAACCGTAGTCAGCTTCATCTTCCTTTTCTCCGCTAATCATATTGCCAAGAGAATGGGAGAAAGCAGATTATTCTAAAAGGAGGTCTACGTCATGCAATCCGGAAAATCGTCCCGCTTGCGCAATTCCAGTCTGGGGGACCGGATATTTGATATATGCAATATCATTTTTATGGTGTGTCTGATGATCGTCACCATGTACCCTTTCATTAATATGATCGCCGTTTCTCTTAACGACGCCAACGATGCCGTGAGAGGCGGCATTTATTTGTGGCCCCGGATGTGGACCTTGAACAATTATAAATATATCTTCGGGGAATCAGATATTTACCATGCGACCTTAATTTCACTTCTGCGCACCGTGATTGGAACTGCGGTTTCCGTCTTCTGCACAGCAATGCTGGCTTTCACTGTCAGCCGCCAGGAGTTTGTGCTCCGCAAATTTGTGACCCTGTTCTTCGTGTTCACCATGTATTTCAGCGGAGGCCTGATCCCCGGGTATCTGCTTATTCGTAATTTGGGTTTGACGGATTCCTTCTGGGTCTATATTGTTCCCGGGGTGATCGGGGTGTTCAACATGATTGTCATCCGCTCTTTTATTGAAGGCCTCCCCGAAGGCATTCTGGAATCGGCCCGGATTGACGGAGCCGGAGAATTTACTACTTTTATCCGCGTCGTATTGCCGCTAACGATTCCAGCCATGGCGACCGTATCCTTGTTTGTGGCTGTGGGACAATGGAATTCCTGGTTTGATGTATTTCTGTACAATTCCTCGAATATCAAATTAAGCACGCTGCAGTATGAACTGATGAAAATCTTGCAGACCACCAATACCTCTGCAACGGCAGGAGCGGTGGAAGCCTACCAATCTGCGGAAAATGCGGTTAGGGTTACGCCCACTTCGCTGCGGGCGACGATGACGATTATTGCCAGCGTTCCGATTCTGATGGTCTATCCGTTCCTGCAGAGATATTTTGTTCAGGGGATGACTGTCGGCGGGGTGAAGGGCTGATTCTACGCCCTTTTTCCACTTGGAGTTGCCGTACAATTGGTGGGAGTCGTTCTCCAGGCAATATTAGAATACATCAATTATATTTCTGCTTAGATCATTGTTTTAGACAGGGGTGTAAATTACAATTTTTATTGTAAGGATAAAGATTGTTATTGAAATACATTTAATATTGCTTCAACGCATTTGAAAGTGGTCGCTAAGCGTAAAGAGCGTAATCCATGGATTTAAATGTACGCCAATTTATACACCTGTCAAAGGAGACGATACCATGCTAAGAGTTGTAAAAGTTGAAAATGGGACGGTAAAGGGGCTGCCGGCAGCTGACCCACGGATTACGAGCTTCAAAGGGATACCCTTCGCGGCTCCACCCACGGGCCAAAACCGTTGGCGTGCCCCGCAGCCGGCAAGTGACTGGGAGGGAGTGCTGCAAGCATACGAGTTCGCGCCAATTGCAATGCAGGTAAGACAAGAGCTCGACGATGACAACATCTATACCCGGGAATGGGCCGTGGAACCGGATATCGCCATGAGCGAGGATTGCCTTTACCTGAATGTATGGACACCAGCCAAACGTATGGATGAGAAGCTTCCGGTATATGTATGGTATTTTGGCGGGGGCCTGCAGGTAGGCCATCCGGCCGAAATGGAATTCGACGGCGAACGCATTGCCCGCCGGGGCATCGTGGTGGTCACGATCAACTATCGCCTGAATGTCTTCGGATTTTTATGCCATCCCGAAATAACGGCGGAAGCGCCGGATGCACCGGCTAACTTTGGCAACCTCGATCAACAGGCGGCAACAAGATGGGTCAAGCGCAATATCGCAGCATTCGGCGGCGACCCGGACAACATCACCATCGGCGGACAGTCCGCCGGGGGCGGAAGCGTTATGAGCCAGCTCACATCCCCTCAGAACGAAGGCCTCTTTCAGAGGGCGATTGTTGAAAGCGGGATCTTTACGAAGCTTTACCCGGGAACGCTCATGCCGGCGCTTCGGAGCCATTTGGCAGAAGCTGAACAGGAGGGGATCGCGTTTTTTAATGATCTGGGTGTATCCTCGCTTGCGGAAGCCCGGCAGCTGGATGCGGTTTATCTTCGGGACAAGGCTGTGGAGTACGGGGGATTCTGGGGTACTGTCACAGATCAGGTGTTCAGCGTAGGCAATTCTTTTGATTTGTTCCTGCAAAACAAGCGCTCGAAGGTGCCGGTAATATTCGGACATACCTCCTCCGAGTTTTTTAGTGTCCCGGATGCTGAGACATTTGACGATTTCAAAAAGATGGCCGTCGGCATGTTCGGCGGTGATGCCGCTGCATTTCTGGAGCTTTGCGGCGTTCAGGCGGACAATATGGAGGAAACCAGGAAAAGAGCTTCGGTGAGCGGGATAGAATATGCGATTCGTATTGCTGCGCAGGCCAATGCCGGCACCGGCGGCGAAACCCCGCTGTACTATTATAATTTCGATGCTGAAATACCAGGCTGGGACAACCCCGGCACCTTCCACTCGGTGGATCTCTGGTTTTTCTTTGAGACACTAGCCAAATGCTGGAGACCGTTTGTCGGTAAGCATTATGATTTGGCCCGTCAGATGTGCAATTATTGGGCCAATTTCATCCGTTCAGGAGACCCGAACGGCCAGGACTCGACAGGAGAGGAACTGCCTCGATGGGAGCCCTACACCCCTGAAGCGCCGTACGGGATGCTTTTCGCCGATCGGGCCGAGTTTTCCAGACAACAGCCGGGTGAGATCATGAAGTTTCTCGTGCAGCAGTTTTTCAAGTAAGCGGTGCTGCCCAAATGGAACATTAACCTTTTATATGCTTCTGAAAGTTTCTCGGTGTATACCCGGTCAGTTTTTTGAATTGCCTGCAGAAGTGTTCCACGTTTTGATATCCGCACCGGGAAGCGACTTCAGCTATGCTTTGGGCGTTGTGAATCAAGTATTCTTTGGCCATACGAATCCGGCTGTTGATAACATCATCCATGCAGGAAATTCCAAATGTTTTTTTGTAGATGTTCTGAAGATAGCCCGGGCTGATTCCAAGAGAATCCGCCATTTTTGAAACCGTCCAGTATTCGCCGGGGTTGTTTTGAATAACGGTGCGCAGTTTCAGTAATTTGTAGTATTGAGGCGTAATATCATCATGAAAGTAGGATTCCCATAGCTTGTTGAACAGCGTCCGGAGCAAATAATCGATGGAAGATTCTTTGCAAGCCCGGTTAAAATGATGTTCGATGACAAGCAGTTCAAACAGTTTGTGGCAGAAGTCCGGGTCACTTAGGGCAAAGGGAACGCCGAGCGGAAGGGGAGATTCGGAAACCCACGGGAACATCAATAACAAAATTGCCGGCGTGCGTGGTGTTGGATTCAGCATAGTGAATATGGGCCATCCTTGCCCCTCCTAGCAAGAAATGTCTATATTATAATATCGTCAAATGTGCGATCCGGTTTATGCGTAAACATGCTGAAGAATACGGGATTGATCCGAACAGGGTCGCGGTATGGGGGATTCCTCTGGTGCTGGAAGCTCCCCTGTCGAAACGATTTGAAGCTCAGACTGGGCTAGCCGACATTCTATTGTACTTTATACAATAGATGATCCCTTAATCAGCGGGAAAATGAAATCTGCTGCACTCTGTACTGCAGAATCGGGCGAAACAGGCGTTTTGGACTCCAAATCAAGAAATCTACTGCACGAAATGCAGCAGAAGGCGATTCGGCGCAGAATGCCCGGCTTTCTATTGTACAAAGTGCAATTAAACAGAAAGTGCAGTCCTCAAAAACACTCGACTATCTTCAGTTTGTAAAATGAGCAGAGCCGGCAGACATTGTCCGCAGGCTCTGCTCTTTACATTGGGTCCCCGCAAAGTATCTGAATTAGCTTCTATGCAGGCTCCACTTTGTGGGGGATTTTATTTCGTGTCTCCGCCCTCGGCATGAAGCTTGGCGATCAGCTTGTCGCCCTCGACATCGAGGTTCGGCAGCAGACGGTCCAGCCATTTCGGCAGCCACCAGGCTTTGTCGCCGAAGACCGCCATTACGGCCGGAACAAGCGTCATCCGGATGATGAAGGCATCGATCAGGATGCCGAAGGCCAGCGCGAAGCCGATCTGCTTGATCATGGCGTCAGGGGCAAAAATAAACCCGGCGAAGACGGAAACCATAATTATGCCTGCGGCAAGCACAACGCGGCTGGCGAGATCGTAGCCGTGGACGACACATTCCTTGCCATGGCGTCCGTGGACGTAAGCCTCGCGCATGGAGCTGACCAGGAAAACCTGATAATCCATTGCCAGCCCGTACAGAATGCCGGTGACCAGAATCGGCATAAAGCTGAGCAGCGGTCCTCCGGTGTCAAAACCAAACAGAGAGTGCAGCCATCCCCACTGATAGACGGCTGTGGTCAGGCCGAAGGTGGCAAGGACGCTGAGAATAAAGCCGACCGTTGCTTTGATTGGAACGATGACCGACCGGAATACGAGCAGCAGGATGATCAGCGACAGGATAACGATGATGCCGATATATACAGGGAATGCGTCGGAAAGCTTGGAGGACATATCGATGTTGATGGCGGTGAAGCCGGTCACACCAAGCGTTAGTTCATTTCCGGATGCCAGGCTGGAGTCGGGGTCGCGCAGCTCCTGCACCAGCTCTCTTGTCTCTGTATCCGTCGGGCCGGTTTTCGGGATCAGACTGATGATGGCGATATCGCCGGTTGCGTTGACGCCCATTGGGGACACCAGCGTGACGTTATCATGCATTTGCAGCCCCTGAACCAGCTTGCCCAGCGTCTCCAGCGAAATTTTACCGGATGGGTTTTTCGGTTCAGCTACAAGCAGCAGCGGTCCGTTGAAGCCCTCGCCGAAGCCCTTGGAGATAATGTCATAGCTTTGGCGTGCCGGGGTGTCCAGATTTGCCGAAGCGCCGGACGGAATGCCCAGCTCCATTTTCGTTACCGGAATCGCCGCCGTTCCAAGAACCAGGACCACCAGAATAATGATGACCCAGCGGTATTTCACTGTAGCGTTTGCCCAGCGGTGTGAGAAGCCGTGGTGGGCATTGTTACCTGAAGCCGCTTTTTTCGTGCGGGCTTTGGCGGTGCAGATCCGTTCACCGACCAGACCCAGCAGCGCAGGCAGCAGGGTCAGCGCCAGCAGGACATTGACCAGAACGCTGACAGCGGCTACCAGAGCCATCGTCGATAAAAATCCAATGCCGATGACCAGCATACCGCAGAGAGCGATAATGACGGTCAGTCCGGCGAAAAATACGGCGCTGCCGGCGGTCCCGACCGCCCGGCTTGCCGCTTCGCGGGCGCTTAATTTCTCATCAAGAATCAACCGGCGCTGCCGGTTCACGATAAACAGCGAATAGTCGATCCCGACCGCCAGACCGATCATAACCGCAAGAATCGGCGTAATGTCATTCATCTGGATGAGATTAGAGAGGGCAAAAGCGCCCCCGACGCTGATCGCGACACCGAGGAGTGCGGTGATCAGCGGCAGCCCGGCGGCAACAACCGAGCCAAGCGTAATAAACAGCACAACGGCAGCGACGACAACGCCGACCGCCTCCGTTGATCCGATGGACGGCGTGCTCTTCAGCGAATCGCTCGGAATGGCGGTGATGCCGGAGCCTGCCTGCTCGACCGCAGTCACAGCTTTGATGACGTTATCCGGTACGGAAGAGGGCAGCGACGTCTGCTGTACGGTGAACTGGAACTGGAACAGCGCGATGCTGCCGTCGGCGGACAGCATGACGCCGGGAACCGGAACGCCGTTCGCCATGAGCGGGCCGTAAGGAGCTGCCTGTCCAGCCGCTGCCGGGTCCGCCGCCGCAGCCTGTCCGGGCGCCGCCGGGTCCGCCGCTCCAGCTTGAGCCGCAGCAGCAGCCGCAGCCTCGGCGGCCAGTTCGGCGGGGTTGATGATATAGTCCATGCTGTAGACATCATTGATAGCCTTCTGGATCAGCGCTACCCGCTCGGGTGTGTCCAGACGTTCGCCATCCGGTGCGGTGAAGGCGACGCTCGCCTGTCCGCCGGCAGCGGCGGGAAGCTCCGCAGCCAGCTTATCCAGCACTTTTTGCGATTCCGTGCCTTCAATTTTCATTTCGGAGCTGGAATTTATGCCATTGGCGCCAAGCAGGGCGCCTACAACACCAAGAATGACGATCCAGGCCGCGAGGAAATACCATGGCTTGGAATAAGCCGATTTACCCAATCGGTACAGAAAAGTTGACATGTAATGGTTTCTCCTTTGTATCTCTGATTTAGAAGCCGTTGTGTAAATAAGCAAACATAGAATTTAAGTATTGATCAAATGACATCGCGCCGGAGTCCTCTTCCTGTGATTCACCCGGCAGCAGCACATTTAACCGCCCGTCCAGAATGGGCACGAACGCTCCGTAGACAGCTCCGGCAAGCAGATGGGTATACCCGGCTGCATAGCGTCCATGGGAGAACTGTTCGAGCGTTTCCTGCGCGGCGATCTGCAAGCGGCGGAATACGCTGAGGATATAAGGCTCCAGCGATGGATACTGATTCGCAAGCAATACGAACTGCCGTAATTTATACAGAAACTCAGAGGTGAACTGCAGCTTGAGCAGGTTGTACAAGGCGTCCAGCGGTGTTGCATCCGGAGGCAAATCCTTGAGCAGCATATTCCTGTCCTCTTTTGAAGCGTTGCCGATAAAATACTCCGCTACCGCTTCCTCTTTGCAAGAGAAGTAATTGGCAAAAGTCCGCCGGGAAAAGTTGGCCTTCCGGACAACATCGTCGACGATGAAGCCGTCCATACCCTGTTCAAGCGCAAGCTCGAAGGCAGCTTCAGCCAAGGCATAGGCAGTGGCTTCCTTTTTTTGTCACGCAGCGTCGGCTTGGGATTCAAGTTCTATGCGTCCTCCTTTCTTGAGTACAGACAACCGCCTGGGCTCTTTTTGATATATTCTATTATTGCCCAAAGAGCAAAAATGCACAATGGGCAATTTGATATACGCTTTGAGCGCTCTTGGGCGAAAAAAATCTTAAATCTACAGTCAAACTACAGATTACTATGCTATCTTTTTTCAGGAGGGATATTTATGGGCATACGAATTCTGCTTGTCGAGGATGATGAGCATATATGTAATACCGTCAAAACCTTTTTAAGCGAAGCCGGATATAAAGTAGACGCCTGCTTAGATGGCAGCGAAGCGCTTAAAAACTTTTATGATAATGTTTACCACCTTGTCATTCTCGACATCATGCTGCCTGGCCTAAGTGGTCACGAGCTTTTACGGGAGTTTCGCAAGCTGAATAATACGCCTGTTTTGATGATGACCGCCCTTTCAGACGACGATAATCAAATCCGGGCGTTTGACGGCGAAGCGGACGATTATGTGACAAAGCCGTTCAAAATCCAGCTTTTGCTGAAACGTGTGGAAGCCCTGCTCCGGCGAAGCGGGGCGTTGGCGCGGGAAATCCGCTTTGGCAAGCTGACGCTTCTGCCGGAGGATTTTAAAGCAATCTACTACAGCAAGGAAGTGCCCCTGACATTAAAAGAATTTGAAATCCTTATGTTATTGGTTCAGAACACGGGGAGGACGCTATCTCATGAAACTATCTTATCCCGCGTGTGGGGTTATGATTTTGACGGTGACGGCAGCACTGTGCATACCCACATCAAAAACCTGCGTGCGAAGTTGCCTGATAATATCATCAAGACGGTTCGCGGCGTAGGTTACCGGTTGGAGGAAGAAGCGACATGAAGAGAAGCGGTATATTCATCAAGGTATTCATATACACCATAATTTTCTCGGCATTGTTGGTCGGCGCGACGGCAGCCCTGTTTTCGCAGCAGCTTATGTTCTACTTCTCACGTCTCCGGATGGAGGGAATCAGCGACACCTTTCAGCGTATGGCCGACCAGTCGCAAGGGGAAGACGACATAACTGAACTGGCAAGACGATTCTATGAAAGAGACCCGTCTTTTCAATTTTATATCAGAGATAAAGCCGGACACATTATTTACGAAACGCCCGGTGCCGGTATATCCGGCATCGCTATTGGCCAGCAGCCCCCTGGCGGCAAGAACTCCACGATTCTTGTGAATCTCAACAAAGACTATAATTTTCACGCTCTGAGAGATGACGTTTTTGCGGTGAACTATGATAAGTGGATTGCGCGTGCGCTTGTTATGTTGTCTGCCATGCTTGCCGTCTGCGTCATAGGCGCGTTTGTCTTTGCCCGGCAGATGACGAAACCAATCCAAACTTTGGCGAATAATACAAGCAAGATGTCTAATCTCGAAGAAGTCCCGCCCCTGCCGGAGCGTAAAGATGAACTTGGCACATTAGCCCGCGACATTCATTCCATGTACGATAAGCTGAAAGACACTATCTCCAAATTAGAGGACGAAATCTTACGGGAACGCGAGCTCGAGGAAACACAGCGGTATTTTTTCTCGGCAGCTTCCCATGAACTTAAAACGCCTATCGCAGCCACAAGCGTCTTGTTGGAGGGAATGCTTGAAAATGTAGGCGACTACAAAGACCACCCCAAATACCTGCGCGAATGCGTAAAGATGATGGACGCGCAGAGCAAAATGATTTCTGAAATACTGGAAATTGTGAATCTGAACAACGGGAAAATCGTACCCGTTCCTGAAAGACTGGATATAAGACATATAGTTGCTGACATGCTGCCTAATTACCGGACATTGTCTGAGGCAAACGGTCAGCGTATGGTTATGAATATTCTTGAAGGTCAGATTTGCTTTACTGATCCTCAAATGTTAAAGAAGGTGCTTTCCAACATCATATTGAATGCGGTGCAGAATACTCCTGAAGGCGGCGAGATTCGGATATGGAGCGAGCCTGTTGCTGACCGATACCGCCTTTGCGTACTGAACACAAGGGCGAGAATTGGCGATACGGTTCTGCCGAAGCTATTTGACCCATTCTACCGTGTAGATCAGGCGCGGAGCCGAAAAAACGGACGGAGCGGCCTGGGACTGACCATTGTTCAGAAAACGCTGGAAGCAATGGACATTGGTTTCGCTTTGGAAAATACCCCGGACGGCGTCTTATTTTGGATTGAATTGCCTAAGGCATTATAATCCGTAAACTCTTATCTTGACCGGCAAGGTATGCTTCCGGGCATACTTTTGTTGCGAAGGATGAAAGAAAGAAAGTAGGTATTATGAATAAACGAGAGAGAATTGAAACGGTCTTTTTATCTGGAGTTTTCATTTGTTACATGCTTTTTTTAATTAAATTATTGTTATTATCAAGAGTTTCGCTTTCGGATTTGTTTAATAGTCAAAGAACGATAGCCAGGTCAATCAATCTCATTCCTTTTAATAGCATAATGGAATATTTATTTAGCAGCTATGCCGCTATTAAAAAATTCTCATTTGCTAATGTGGTTGGCAATATAGAGATCTTTATTCCTCTTGGCACCTATTTGACATTATTCAAAAAAGATAAAAGAGCAACAACCAATCTGCTATTTATATTTATAGTAAGTTTATTTGTTGAAATTACTCAGGGGCTTTTAGGCATCGGAGCAGCAGATGTTGATGATATAATTCTAAATTGCATGGGTGGATTAGCTGGTGTTTTAGGTTACAAGTTTTTACTGCTAATATTACGGGATCAGAAAAAAGTACGTGCTGTAATCACAATACTATCCGCAATAGGATTACCTTTTTTATTATATTTGTTATTCTTCGTGAAATTACGCCTCTGAGTAACCTTATTGAATATACAAGTTTGATCGGCAGGTATTCCTGCCGGTCTTTTTTATTTCCCGTCGCTACAGAAGAACTACAGTTTGGCTACAGGGGAAATACAGATTGGGCAGCCATAATAGCAATCGTGGAACACACAATTACAAAAATCTGTATCCCCTGCCGGAGAACGTAGAAATCAAGGAGGCGAAAAATTTATGAACAACATTGGCATTACTGTTTATGATTGCGAGCATGATGAGGCGGATGTGTTCCGCAGACTGTCACCCCGCTTTGGCGTCATGCCTGCTATTATAAGTGACCCCCTATCAGAAACCAACGCCATATCAGCCCCCCGCAATCAATGTATCAGTGTGAGCCACAAATCCGAGGTCTCCGCTTCTATTCTTCTTGCGCTAAAGAGAGCCGGAGTGAAATATATCTCTACCCGAAGCATCGGTTGCAATCATATAGATACAACTGCCGCTAAGAAAATGGGCATCGCTATCGGCAATGTGGCGTATTCGCCGGATAGCGTTGCTGATTATACCCTAATGCTGATGCTTATGGCGGTACGCAACGCGAAGTCCATTGTACGCTCTGTGGAAAAATATGATTTCAAGCTGGACAGCGTCCGCGGAAAAGAACTGCGGGACATGACCGTCGGTGTGATGGGAACTGGCCGCATAGGCAAAGCGGTTATTGAGAGGCTGCAAGGGTTTGGATGCCATGTGTTGGCTTATGACCGCTGCCAGAAAATAACGGCAGATTATGTTCCGCTTGACAAGCTGCTGCGAAACAGCGATATTGTTACGCTTCATGTGCCGCTGGGTGCGGATACGCACCATATCATCGGCCACGAACAAATAAAGGGAATGAAGCAAGGAGCGTTTATTATCAATACAGGGCGCGGTGCGCTTTTAGATACCGCTGCGCTTATTAAAGCACTGGAAACCGGAAAACTGGGCGGGGCCGCATTGGATGTATTGGAGGGAGAGGAAGGGCTTTTCTACTTTGATTGCACACAAAAAACAATTGATAATCAATTTTTACTGAAACTTCAAAGGATGCCGAATGTGATAATCACGCCCCATACGGCTTACTATACCGAACGGGCGTTGCAAGATACTGTTGAAAAAACACTCGGGAACTGTTTGGATTTTGAAAGGAGCCTGACTCATGGATAGATTAAAGGTTGCAATCCTGTTTGGCGGTTGCTCGGAGGAGCATGACGTGTCGGTAAAATCCGCAATAGAGATCGCCGCTAACATTGACAACGAAAAATACGAGCCGTTATACATTGGAATTACGAAATCCGGTGCTTGGAAAATGTGCGAAAAGCCTAGCACGGAATGGGAAAACGGCGATTGCTGTTCAGCCGTGCTTTTGCCGGATAAAAAAATGCACGGTTTGCTTGTGATAAAGAGTCATGAATATGAAATCCGCCGTATTGATGTAGCGTTTCCGGTTTTGCACGGCAAGTGGGGTGAAGATGGAGCAATCCAAGGTCTGTTTGAATTGTCCGGCATCCCCTTTGTGGGCTGCGATATTCAAAGCTCGGCGATTTGTATGGACAAATCGCTGGCATACATCGTTGCAAAAAACGCTGGTATAGCTACTCCCGAATTTTGGGTCGTCAATGAAAACGACACGCCAACGGCAGATAGGTTTACATATCCTGTTTTTGTTAAGCCGGCGAGGTCCGGCTCATCCTTTGGCGTAAAAAAGGTCAATAATGCAGGCGAATTGGACGCCGCAATTGAATCCGCAAGACAATATGACAACAAAATCTTAATTGAGCAGGCTGTTTTGGGCTGTGAGGTCGGTTGTGCCGTATTGGGAAACGGTTCCGGGCTGATTGTTGGCGAAGTGGACCAAATCAGGCTGCGGCAAGGTATCTTTCGCATTCATCAGGAAACCGAGCCGGAAAAAGGTTCTGAAAATGCAGTTATAACCATTCCCGCAGACCTGTCGGCAGAAGAGCGGGGACGGATTCGGGAAACGGCAAAAAAAATATACAAGGCGCTCGGCTGTAGAGGTCTTTCCCGTGTTGATATGTTTTTACAACATGACGGCCGCATTGTGCTTAACGAAGTTAATACCCTGCCCGGTTTTACGTCATACAGCCGTTATCCCCGTATGATGGCCGCTGCAGGTATAACGCTTCCCGATCTGATTGACCGCCTGATCGTAATAGCGTTAAAGGGGTGATGGGCATGGAAAAGGGATTTGTTTTTTTAGATGAAGTATTGCACGGTGTTCGTTGGGACGCCAAATATGCCACGTGGGACAATTTCACAGGGAAACCAGTAGACGGATATGAGGTCAATCGCATAGTGGGAACACATGCCTTAGCTCTTGCGCTGCTGGAGGTGCAGAAGCAAGCGGCGGCTCTTGGGTACGGTTTGCTGTTATGGGACGGGTATCGGCCTAAACGTGCGGTAGAGTGCTTCCTGCGTTGGTCCGAACAACCGGAAAACAACCTCACCAAAGAAAGATACTATCCGAATCTCGAGCGAACCGAGATGTTTGCAAAGGGATATATAGCGTCACAATCAAGTCATAGTCGCGGAAGTGCTATTGATCTTACGCTTTACCGCTTAGATACGGGTGAGCTTGTTTCCACGGGAAGCAGCTTCGACTTTATGGATAAGCGTTCACACCATGCGGCAAAAGGGATTACAAGCATGGAGGCGCGAAATCGCAGACTTTTGCGTTCCATCATGGAAAACAATGGGTTTGAACCATATAGCTTCGAATGGTGGCACTATGTATTAAGAAGCGAGCCATACCCCGACAGCTATTTTGATTTCCCCATTTTATAGCGAAATACAACAAAGAAGCCGTCGATTTTCACGATGGCTTCTTTTCGCTTTTGACCCAAAAAGCATGATAGAGGCCTTATCCGGTATTATAACCGGGTGAAAAGTTTGAAATAATATTACATGAAGTTAACAAACATATTGTAATAAAATTACACGCGAGATATAATAGGGCCAACCAAATAAATAAAGAAGGATTAGTTTAGAGGAAAGGATGAATATTTTGCTGGAGAATTTAACCACGGAAACACGGAATCAACGGACTTTGGAGCTGGACCGGTTATCCCCTGCAGCTGTACTCAAGCTTATGCAGGAGGAGGATGAGAAGGTATCCCTGGCAGTGAAAGAAAAACTGGGGGAGATCGAAAAGGTAGTCACCTGTGTGGTACAAAGCTTCAAGCAGGGCGGACGCCTGATTTATACCGGGGCAGGAACAAGCGGAAGGTTGGGGATTCTCGACGCCGTAGAGTGTGTGCCTACATTTGGAACCGGTCCGGACATGGTGCAGGGGTTGATCGCAGGTGGAGAAACGGCAATCAGACAGGCAGTTGAAGGTGCGGAGGATTCAGGGGAACAAGGGGAAGCTGATCTTAAACAGCTAAATCTGACACATAATGATACTGTACTGGGAATTGCCGCCAGCGGGCGGACACCGTATGTCATTGGCGCACTGAAATATGCTGCCCGGATTGGGGCATCTACAGCCAGCTTGTCCTGTAATCCCAATGCAGAGATCAGTAAATATGCACAATATCCGGTCGAAATTTTGACAGGGGCGGAGATCTTAACAGGTTCTACCCGCTTGAAGGCCGGAACCGCCCAGAAGATGGTGCTGAACATGATTTCTACCGCAGCCATGATCGGCATAGGCAAGGTATACAGCAATTTAATGGTGGATGTGCAGCCGACGAATGAGAAGCTGGTGATCAGAGCCAAATCGATGATCAGCGAGATCACAGGCTGCGATATGGATACAGCCTCCATTTATTATGAAAGAAGCCATCATCAGGTCAAAGTAGCTGTAGTGATGCTGCTTGCGGGACTTGGGCTTGAAGAAGCACAGCAAAGATTGCAGGAAGCGGGAGGATTTATTCGTCAGGCGGTACAACACCACAAGGGGGAATAACCATGTCAAAGGAAAAGGATTTGGCACATGGCATTTTGAGTACGGTGGGAGGGATTCAGAATGTGGAATTGATTACCCACTGTATGACGCGGGTCCGGATCACTTTAAGAGACGAAAGCTTGGCGAGCATTGAGGATTTGAAGCGTGTTCCCGGTGTAATAGGCGTAATCGAGGAATCCACACTGCAAATTATTGTCGGCCCCGGCCTGGTGGAGAAGGTCTCCCGGGTGATTGCAGACATCAGCGGAGTGGAGCTGGGAGAACCCGTTCCCTTACAGGCTGCCCATGCATTCCCGAACCCGGATAGCCGGATAAACGGATTAAGCGACAAAGAAAAGGCAGAGCAGCTTGCGGCTAAGAATAAAGAGAAATATAAGGAAAAAAACAATACGCCTGTGAAAAACTTCCTGAAATCGATTTCAAATATTTTTATTCCGCTGGCACCTGCATTTGTTGCGGCTGGTCTCCTGGCGGGGATTACCTCCGTGATCGGCAATTTCATTACAGCGGGACATCTGTCCGGTGATGGCTGGGCGCAATTTAACTTGATTCTCAATGTCATCAAAAACGGCATCTTCTCCTATATGGCTATTTTTGTGGGCATCAACTCTGCCCGAGTATTTGGTGCAAGCCCGTCATTAGGCGGTGTAATTGGCGGTGCGACGCTTCTCACCGGGATGAAGCCGGAGCTGCCTATCCACAATTTATTTACGGGAGAACCGCTGATTGCCGGGCAAGGCGGTATCATTGGTGTTGTCTTGGCGGTGTGGATTTTATCCTTGATTGAAAAAAGATTGCATAAAATCATGCCTAACTCCATCGATCTGATTGTTACCTCATTTCTGAGTGTACTGGCAACCGGCTTGCTGACCATCTTTTTGATCATGCCATTAGCCGGGTTTGTTGCCGACAATCTGCTGGTAGCCGTTAACTGGATATTATCTGTAGGCGGGGCGTTTGCAGGCTTTTTCCTCGGCGGAATCTGGCTGGTTATGGTTATGCTGGGTCTGCATCACATCATGACACCCATTCATATCGAATTGATTGCACAGACCGGGATGACCATATTGCTGCCGATTCTGGCCATGGCCGGGGCAGGTCAGGTAGGTGCGGGGCTGGCACTTTGGATCCGCTGCCGTAAGAACAAGCAGCTTACGGGCATTATTAAAGGGGCTTTGCCTGTAGGTGTGCTTGGCATCGGCGAACCGTTGATCTATGGTGTAACCCTTCCTTTGGGCAAGCCATTCGTAACTGCGTGTCTGGGCGGGGCGTTCGGGGGTGCGGTCATCGGATATTTTGGCAATGTAGGCGCCATGTCCATTGGCGCGTCGGGTATCGAAATGCTGCTGCTGATCGCTGACGGTAAATGGTGGGTGTACCTGCTGGGATTGATTACAGCATACTTCTTTGGATTTATTTGCACCTATTTGTTCGGTACGCCAAAGGAAGCCCGTCAAGCAAAGGAAGCTTGAACCAATAAATTACGATCCGACAAAAGGGAGTGTGAGCAAGTGAGTGGTGTATTGGTATCACTAACCGAGCAGAGCCTTGATAAGACAATGGAATATTTGCGCTACATGCAGCTGAATGGATTCAATTCCATTTTTACTTCTCTGCAGATTCCGGAGGAGGACCCGCGGGAGCTGCTGGAGCCGCTGACGAGAATCGGGCAGTTTGCCCTCAAACACAATATGCTTTTCATGGTGGATGTATCTCCAAGAACCTTTAAGCATTTCTCGCTGCAGCAATTGAAAGACAGCGGAGTTACCGGATTAAGAATTGATAACGGGATGGAGATTGCTGAAATTGCCGGGCTGACCCGCGAATGGCGTGTTGCTTTGAATGCGAGTACGATCGATCAGGCATTTTTGGACGGCTTGCGCGGGCAGCAGGCGAATTTCGCTTCCCTGGAGGCTTGGCACAATTATTATCCGAGACCGGAGACAGGTCTTGAGCTGACCATTTTCCAGAACCAGAACCGCTGGCTGCAATCCCAAGGCTTAACCGTTGCTGCCTTTATTCCCGGGGACGGGGATTTAAGAGGCCCGCTGCATGAGGGGCTGCCAAGCCTGGAGAAGCATCGTCATCTGTCTCCTTTTGCCGGTTACTTGGAATTAGTGCAGGAATGTTTTGTGGATCATGTTCTCATTGGCGATTTATCGGTAAGCTCCTGGACGATGCAGCAATTTCTTGCCTGGAATGAAGGAGCAGTGTTATTAGGCGTGGAGGACCAAAGGCCATCACATGTATGGGAGGCTGTCCACCGTAACCGTCCGGATATAGCACGTGACGTGATTCGTTCGGAGGAAGCGCGGCATCATTTTAGAGGAAGCATGCTACCGGAGCATACCGTGGAACGCCCAGCCGGAGCGCTAACGATCGATAATGATAAATATTTACGGTACCGCGGGGAATTTCAGATTGTCCTCCATCCTTTGCCCGCCGATGAACGGGTTAACGTCATCGGGTATGTCGCCCGAAGGGATATTCCCCTGCTGCCGCTGCTCCATAAGCACCGGCTTCCCTTTCGGTTTCTTGCCACGGCATCCTATTGTGAATAATATTAAGGTATAAAATTTATTGTTCACGTCATTACGGAGGTGTTGGTATGGGTGTCGGAGTGGGTCAAATTTTATCAAGAATTGAAAATGTGATGCCAAAATTAACACAATCCGAGCAAAAGGTAGCGCGCTTTGTACTGGAGTCCCCGGAAGAAGCGATGATTATATCCGTACAGGAGATGGCAGCACGTTCTCTTTCCAGCAGTGCGTCAGTCGTGCGTTTTTGCCGTTCAATCGGCCTGAAGGGCTTCCCCGAATTAAAGGTAGCTTTGTCGGCAGATCTGGCTCAGGGGCAAAAAACAGGTTACTTCGATTTGAATAAAAATGAAAATACGGCGGAGATCGTCGATAAAATTTTGTCTAATGTGATCCAGTCTCTTAAGGATACCGTAGGGCAGCTTGACGTAGCCATGATTGAAAAAGTGGCGCACAGCCTGTACATGGCCCCCGTCATATTTGCCTACGGGATTGGCGCATCGGCACTGGTTGCAGAGGACATTGCCCAAAAATGGCTCCGGATGGGGAAAAATGTATATGCGTTTCATGATATCCATGTGCTCACCATGAGTATGGCTAATGCACCCAAAGGAAGCGTATTTATTGGAATTTCGTATAGCGCTGCGACCAAGGAAGTGCTGGAGCTGATGAAATTTGCCCAAAAAAGCGGATTGACCACCGTTAGCTTTACCGGGTTTGGCCGCAGCGAGTTATCGGATATAAGCGATTTCAATCTGTTTACCTCACTTGCTCCTGAAGCAAAGGTGAGAAGTGCGGCAACCAGTTCCAAGCATAGCCAGTTTTTTGTCGTGGATGTGCTGTATTATGCATACGCCTCAATTAATATTAACGATTCTATTGATAAAATTACGAGAACCCGCAAGGCGACTAATGAATTGAAAAACTTGCCGGAGACCTAATTCAGCGAGGAGAGAATTAAATGTTTGGCTGGAGAAAAAACAAAATTGAAGAAAATACCCTGGATATTATCTCCCCAGTCCCCGGACAAGTGGTGGGTCTTGAGCAAGTCCCGGATGAAGCGTTTTCTACGAAAGCCATGGGGGAAGGGTTTGCTGTTCAACCTATTAAAGGAGAGGTGAGGGCGCCTTTTTCAGGGAAAATATCCCATATCATGAATAAAAGCAAACATGCAATTTTGCTGGAAAATGAAGCCGGCATACAGATTCTCATTCATGTTGGGGTAGACACGGTATCGCTGAAAGGTGAAGGTTTTGTGTCCCATGTTGTGACAGGGCAGACGATTGCGCAGGGGGAGCTGCTGCTGGAATTTGATATAGTCAGGATTCAGGAAGCAGGGTTATCCGACATCACCTCAGTAATTGTGCCAGGCGGCCAAGAGAAGGTTCAGCGGATTGAAGGCTTACAGGATGAGGATGCTGTATTACGTATTTATTATTAGACAAAATGAGTCCGAAAAAGCGGCCGTATGTGGTGAACAGGCAGGAATTAGGTGTACAAAATCCGCCATAGTACGGGTTAATTGAAAAGCTTTCGCATTCCCATTTCGGGAAACTTCCCGGAATGGGAAAACCCGTGCGCACCCTTTCCCTTTTTGGGAAAGGGTGTTTTTGTGCATCCGCCGTTCAACCGGCGGGGTAACCCCTCTGGCGGCTGTAATTTCAGAGAATCCGCAACAAAAAATAAAAATAGAGAATTTTGCAAAGTTGGCACGGAAATTGCTCGGTATATAGATGAGGGCCAAATCAAGAGGAGGGATTCACTTGCGTATTTCAAAAGAATTGCTTAGCGGAATGTACCGGAAGATGCTGAGTATCCGGAAATTTGAAAAGACGGCATCCACCTTTTTTGCAGAAGGGAAAATACCGGGCTTTGTCCATCTTTACATCGGGGAAGAGGCCATCGCCGTCGGGGCCTGCGCCAATCTGCGGGATGACGATTATATTACGAGCACCCACCGGGGGCATGGACATATCGTCGCCAAGGGCGGAAATCTGAAATATATGATGGCAGAGCTGTTCGGCAAGGAAACCGGCTACTGTAAAGGCAAAGGCGGTTCGATGCATATCGCGGATGCGGAGCTGGGCATACTCGGCGCCAACGGAATTGTCGGTGCAGGCCACCTGATTGCAACCGGGGCGGCGTGGAGCGCAAGTTACAGGGGAAGCGATCAGGTCAGCGTGTGCTTTTTCGGAGACGCCTCCACGAATCAGAGCACTTTTCATGAAGCGATGAATTTAGCGAGCCTATGGAAGCTGCCGGTTATTTTTGTATGCGAGAACAATCTCTACGGGATATCGGTCAGCCAGGCCAGACATCAGACGATCAAGGACATTTCGAAACGGGGCGAGGGCTATTGCATGCCTTCCTTTACGGCGGACGGCAACGATGTGGTTACGGTGTACGAACATGTGCAAAAGGCGGTCCGGCGGGCGAGAAACGGCGAAGGCCCTACCCTGCTGGAATTCAAAACGTACAGACAGCATGGCCACTTCGAAGGTGATCCCGGAGCTTATAGACCGAAGGAAGAAGTGGAGGCCTGGCTGCAAAAGGACCCGATCCCCAGATTTGAAAAGTACCTTACGGAGAACAAGCTGATGACGGCGGACGAGTTAAAACAAATCGGGGATGAGGTTGACGGAGAGATCCAGGAGGCGCTTGATTTCGCTTTTGCCAGCGGTTATCCGGCTCTGGAGGCTTCGGTTCAAGGGATTTATTCCGATATCGTGGAGGAGGCTAGAAGCAGATGAGAAAAATGACCTATGGTGAAGGAATCCGTGAAGGAATGCGCAGCAAAATGCTGGAGGACCCGAATGTGGTATTGCTTGGAGAGGATGTCGGGCCGTATGGAGGAACCTTTGGGGTAACGAAGGGACTCTGGGAGGAATTCGGCGAGGAGCGGGTACGGGATACCCCGATTTCTGAAGGAATTATTGTCGGAGCTTCCGTGGGGGCTGCCGCAACAGGGCTGAGACCCGTGGCTGAGCTGATGTTCATTGACTTTCTGACCTTTGGCATGGACGGACTGGTAAATCAGGCTGCGAAGATGAGATACATGTTCGGCGGTAAAATCTCCGTTCCGCTCGTGCTGCGGCTGCCGGCAGGCGGCGGAATCAGTGCGGGGGCACAGCACTCCGGGTCGCTGGAGGCCTGGGTTACGCATGTGCCGGGACTCAAGGTGGTCTATCCATCCAATGCCCAGGATGCCTGGGGCATGATGCTGACTGCGATTGAAGATGATAATCCGGTGGTCTATATCGAGAGCAAGGTTCTGTATTCGAAGAAATTCGAGGTGGACGACACGGTTGCCGCGGTTCCTTTTGGCGTTGCCAGTATCAAGAGAGAAGGAAGCGACGTTTCCATTATTACGTACGGCAAGCAAGTGGATGATGCGCTAAATGCCGCAAAAGTACTGGCTGAAGAGGGGATTGAAGCAGAGGTTATTGATCTGCGCTCGCTCTATCCGCTGGACAAGGAAGCGATATTTACCTCAGTCGCCAAGACGCACCGGGCGCTTGTGGTAACCGAAGAAGTGAAGCGCGGCGGCTACGGGGGTGAATTGTCCGCCATGATCTCGGAGCTGTGTTTTGATGAGCTGGACGCTCCTGTTGTCCGAATTGGCGCATTGGACACCCCCGTCCCTTATTCTCCGGCCCTGGAAGCCTATGTGCTGCCAAATGCGGATGATATTATTCAGGGCATTAAGAGCATGTTCTGACCCGGCCCAGGAAACGTCAATAAGCAAACTTGCGGAGGTGCACAATGGCTGAACTTATCGTTATGCCCAAATTAGGGCTCACTATGACCGAAGGGACAATCTCCAATTGGCGAAAAGCCGAGGGGGACACCGTGACCCAAGGGGAAATCCTGTTTGATGTGGAGACGGACAAAATCTCCAATGAAGTTGAAGCAAAGCTTGGCGGAGTGCTGCGGAAGATTATTGTAGCGGAAGGCACTGTGGGCATCTTCCGGCCGGTGGCGGTCATCGGCGATGCCAATGAGGACATCTCCGCTCTGCTTGGCGGGGGTGTGCCGGCGGTGGCGCCTGCACCTGAGCAGGCAGGCCCCCCGGCGGATGGGGCGGCTGCGGCCGCTGTAGGTGAAGCGGCGGTTCCTGCCGCCGGTGGCCGTATCATAGCTTCGCCGTATGCGAAGAAGACAGCCGCGCTGTTGTCCGTTGAGCTGCAGCAGGTGAGAGGGAGCGGTCCGCAGGGCAGAATTACCGCAGGAGATGTGCGCAAGCATGCCGCAGAAGGCGGCAGCGGAGCCGCGGCCAAAGTGAAAATATCTCCGGCGGCAGCCAAAGAAGCAGCAGCCCTCGGCATTGATCCTTCCGGGCTTCATAAGGAAGGAAGAATTATGAAGGAGGATATCCGTTCCTTCGCGGCAGCCTCCACTAAGACAACTGTACAGCCGGCGGTACAGGCAGCCATACAGGAAGTCACACGGGTGCCGATGAACAGCATGCGCAGAATTATCGCCAAGCGGATGCTGGAGAGCCAGGCGGTCTCTCCGGCTGTGACCTACAATATGAAGCTGGATACAACCGCCCTGGGTCTGCTGAGACAGCAGCTGAAGGATACGCTCAAGGTTACTTATACTGATCTGCTGGTCAGCATTGCAGCCAAGGCACTGCTGGAGTTTCCGCTCCTGAATTGTTCTGTTGAAGGAACGGAGCTTGTGCTGCGGAATTATGCCAACATTGGAGTAGCCGTGGGACTGGAGGAGGGACTTATAGTCCCTGTGGTCAAGAACGCCGCCCAAAAGGGACTGGCTGAAATATCGCAGGAAGTGAAACGGCTGGCGGCAGGAGCCAGAAATAACAGCCTGACCCCCGAGGAGTTGACCGGAGGCACGTTCACCATTACCAATCTGGGCATGTACGGCGTGGAGTCCTTTTCGCCGATTATTAATCAGCCTGAGGTCGCCATTCTGGGCGTCAATGCCATCGTGGACACCCCGGTTGCCGTCAATGGTGAGATCGTCATCAGACCCTTGATGAACCTCAGCCTGACCGCTGACCACAGAGCTGTGGACGGGGCGGTTGCGGCGCAATTTATGCAAAAAATCAAAGCCTATGCGGAAAAACCGGCCCTGCTGCTGCTGTGATAGGCCTAAGCTTCTGAAGTGGATGCTCACAAAACATAGAAGGAGAGAGAACCATGAGGATCGTTGTGCTTGGAGGCGGCCCGGGCGGATACGTGGCTGCGATACGGGCTGCGCAATTGGGAGCGGAAGTTACACTTGTAGAGAAAAAGGCTCTGGGCGGAACCTGCCTTAATGTCGGCTGCATTCCAACCAAGGTGCTGCTTCATACCACGGAACTGTACACTCACCTGAAGCGGGAGGGTAAGGCGCTTGGGATCGAGGCTGCGGACGTCTCTGTGAACTGGGGCCAGCTGCAGAAACGCAAAGATAAGATCATCAGAATGAACACCGGCGGCATTGAGGCGCTGCTCACCAAAAACAAGGTTGCCAGGCTGAGCGGCTCAGGCAAATTCATCAGCGCCCGCGAGCTGGAAGTCACCGCAGCCGACGGCAGTGTCCGGACGGTTGGCTTCGACCGGGCGATTATCGCCACAGGCTCAGAGCCGTCCTCCGTGCCTATTCCCGGTGCCGGGCTGGAAGGAGTTATTACAAGCGATGGAGCACTTTCGCTTCCTGCGGTACCGCCGAGCCTCTGCATTATTGGCGGAGGGGTCATCGGCTGCGAGTTCGCCAGTGTCTACAGCAGCCTGGGCTGCAAGGTTACGGTTATTGAGATGCTGCCTGAACTGATTGCAGCCATGGACGGCGATATTGTGCAATGCCTGCGGAAGGAATTCGCAAGCTCCGGCATTGAGGTGCACACAGAGACCAGAGTGGAGAGAATTGAACAGACGGCGGCGGGACTGCGGGTAGTCACTTCCTCCGGGAACGGCAGCCATGTTATAGAAGCGGATAAGGTGCTGCTGTCCATCGGCCGGAGGCCGGTGACTGCGGGCCTGGGACTGGAGGACATCGGGGTGCAGCTTACCCGTGGGGCAATCCAGGTTAACCGGAATATGGAAACCAGCATACCGGGCATCTATGCTATCGGGGATTGCAACGGAGGAATCATGCTGGCTCATGTAGCCTCCGCCGAAGGGGTTATTGCTGCCGAAGCGATTATGGGCGAGCCCTCGCCGGTTGATTTCAGAACGGTTCCTTCCTGTGTCTACACCCGGCCTGAGCTGGCATCCGTGGGAATGACGGAGGCGGAGGCCAGACAGCAGGGATTCCGGGTGAAGACAGGCATATTCCCACTTCAGGCCAATGCCAAATCCATGATTATGGGTGAGAGCAGCGGACTGGTGAAATACGTTGTGGACGCCGGCAATGATGAAATTCTGGGGCTGCACATTGCCGGACCACGGGCAAGAGACATCATTGTGGAAGGAGCGCTGGCGATTCGCCTTGAAGCAACACTGGAGGAAGTCGTGACCACCATTCATGCCCATCCGACTGTAGCGGAATCGTTGCACGAAGCCGCACATGCCGTTCATGGCCGGGCCATTCATCTTCACGTTTAACGGATAGCCTTCCATCCTCCGGAGCAAATTCCAATACGATGAACAAAGTATGCCGATCCCGGTTTGCCTGCGGATTGTCATATTAAGTTCATCGTATTTGTCTTTATTAGACTATGTGGCGTTTTATAATAGAGAAAGGATATGTAAGCGCATACAGTTTGAGGGGTGAGCAAATGAGGCTGGTTATGGATACCAAGCAAAAAATGGGTTTGTCTCCCGGGCTGCGGCAATCCGTCGAGGTGCTGCAAATGGATTCGCAAGAGCTGGACCAATATGTACACCGGTTGTCAGAGGAAAATCCGTTGATTGAGGTGCAGTATTCTTGGGGCGGCAGCAGCGTTAAGGGCTGTAAAAGCACGCAGCATTTGCTGCAGTATGCGGCAGGTCCCCGGCACAATCTGCAGGATCAGCTGCTGTCGCAATTAACGCTGCTGCCGCTGACCAAGAGTGAACGGCTTCTTGCGGCTTATCTGATTGGCTGCTTGGATGACAACGGGTATTTTGCGGAACAGGTGGAGGTGGTTGCAGCCGGACTGGGAGTCGGCTGTCAGGTTATCGAAGCCGGACTGAGACGTGTCCAGTCCCTGGAGCCTTACGGAGTCGGCGCCAGGAATTTGCAGGAATGTCTGCTGCTGCAGCTGGAGCATTCCGGCAGATTGACGCCTTTATTACGGCTGCTGATCGAACACCATCTTGAGCAGTTGGGCGGCAATCAGCTGGTCCGTGTCGCCAAAGAACTGAACACTTCCCTAAAAAGGGTTCAGGAAGCATACAGTACGATTAAATCTTTAAACCCCCGTCCCGCGTATGTCTTGGATAACGGGGAGACAACGGTGTACATTGTACCGGATGTGTACGTTATGCAGAAGAACGGCGCGTACGAAGCCGCCGTGCATCCCTTGTCCAGCCCGCAGATTACCCTTGCCGAAAGCTATCAGCGCCTGCTCAGCCTGAGCGGTGACGAAGAAACGCGCCGCTATTTGCAGGAGAAGAATGAACAGGCAAGCTGGATCATGAGATGCCTCGAAGAGCGCAAGAAGACTTTGTGCCGCGTAGCCGGCGCCATATTGAAGCTGCAGCGGCCTTTTTTTGAAAGGGGACAGGATTATCTCGCTCCCTTAACGCTCGGCAGGATAGCCGAAGAGCTGGAGCTTCATGAGTCCACGGTAAGCCGGGCGGTCCGGGGCAAATATATGCAATGTGTATGGGGAACCTTTGAGCTGAAATATTTTTTTCCTTCCGCAATTGCGGGGAAGACAGCGATTGGACACCGGATGCCCTGAAGCGGGTCATCCGTGACCTTATAGAGGGAGAGGATAAGCAGGCAGCCTACAGCGACCGCCGGATCGCTGAGCTTCTGCTTGAGCAAGGCGCGGTCATCTCCCGCCGGACGGTTGCCAAGTACAGGGAATCCATGCGGATTGCCTCTGCTCCGGGCAGACGTGAATTTCCGGTATAGACGCTGCAGGCGATGGAAAGGAGCTGTAGACATGCGAATCAGCAATACGGAATCGCTTGGAAACTGGAAGCATTTCATATCCAGCGGTGAGTGTGCCGCCGGGACAAAGCCGGTCATAGCCGCTTCATGGAGAAGATGCCGTAAGTCCGGAGTCGATCCGATGAGCGGCAAGGGAATGCAGGTGTCAGAAGAGGAGCTGGCTTTCCGCCTGCAGGAGAAGAAGCAGCTTCTTTCCGTTGCCAAGCCGGTCATGGACAGCATCTATCAGATTATCAAGGATACGGTCTATGCCATTGTCCTGACCGATCAGGACGGTGTTCTCCTGCACACGGTACTCAATAAGGAGCTCGAACCGGAATGTGTCAAGGTGAATTTCGTGGAAGGGGCCAAATGGGATGAGCTCAGCGTAGGCACCAATGCGGTGGGTACCGCGCTGGCTGTCAATGATGCGGTTCAGGTGCTGGGCAGCGAGCATTACTGTACGTCGCATCATGCCTGGACCTGTTCGGCTGCACCGGTTCATGACAGCCGGGGCAACGTGATCGGCTGCCTGGATCTGTCGGGCAAGGCGGAGGATGTTCATGCCCATACGTTCGGCGTTGTTGTATCGGCGGTCAGCAGTATCGAGAAGCAGCTTCATATGCTGGAGGCAAGCCAAATGATGCATGCCGTATTCCAGTCCATGCAGGACGGGCTGCTTGTTATTGATACCGAATACCGCGTGCGGCATTATAATGAAAGGCTGGCCTCGATCTTCATGCTCAGCCTGGAGCAAATGGAAACCTTGAGTATCAAAGAGCTGCTGGAAGAAGTCGATTTGGAGAGTGTGTTTGCCGGCGAACGGAATTTAAGCTATGCCGATTGTACGCTCACCGTAGGCAGCAACAAAATTGATTGTATGGTAAACATCTATCCGTTCACCTTCGATGACAAGATTCTGGGCGCTTCGCTCACGATCCGGGAAGCCGGGCAGGTGCGCAAAGAGGTCAATCAATTGGCCGGCTTCAAAGCGAACTACCGGTTCGCGGAAGTCATCACGGACAATTCCTATATGCAGGGGCAAATCGCATTTGCCCAGAGGATCGCGAAGACCAACTGTACAGTGCTGATTGAAGGGGAGAGCGGAACAGGCAAGGAGCTGTTTGCCCAATCGGTTCATAATGCGAGTCTGCGGGCCGGTGGTCCGTTTATTGCCATCAACTGTGCTGCGCTCCCCAAAGATCTGGTAGAGAGCGAGCTGTTCGGATACGAGAAGGGCTCCTTTACAGGAGCGCTCCGGGAAGGCAATCCGGGAAAGTTTGAGCTGGCGCACGGGGGGACTATTTTTCTGGATGAAATCGGGGAACTGCCGCTGGAGATTCAGGCAAAGCTGCTCCGTGTTCTGGATAACCATAAGGTCCGCAGAATCGGGGGCAAGCATGAGCGGACGCTGGATGTAAGAGTCATTGCAGCCACCAACCGCGATCTGGCGGAGGAAGTGAACCGGAAATCATACCGCAGCGACTTGTATTACCGCTTGAATGTAATCAATATCAAGCTGTTGCCGCTAAGGGAACGCAGGGAGGATATCGCCCCGCTGGCAAGGCTGTTCCTGCTGAAGTGCAACCGTGATCATCCCGGCCCGGCTAAGCGCTTCAGCCCCTCCTTTCTGGAAGCCTTGCAGAGCTATGAGTGGCAGGGAAATGCTCGCGAGCTTCAGAATGCCGTGCAGCGGGCTTATTATGTATGCAGCTCTGCGGAGATTACCCATCTGGATTTGCCTCCTGCACGGACCCCGCTTCTGCAACACTCCAACAGCGGTAATGCAGCGGTACCGGAGAAGCCTTCAGCGGAGGGGGCCGGCAAAAAAATGGAGCAGATCGAGATGGAAAGCATCTGCAGTGCGCTAAAAACATGCGGCGGCAATGTTGTCACCGCAGCCAAGATGCTGGGGATCGGAAAATCGACCATGTACCGGAAGATTGCCGTGTATGGAATAAGGAAATAGGACAAATAGCGGGGGGATCACGGGTATTCAGTTCCGGTACAAGCAAAGAAGCGCCCCGGCAGCCACTCAGCACCGGGGACGCTCCCTTGTTACCCAATAAAAATAAACAACAAATTACAGACCGCGAAGCTGAAAACGGCATAATCACTTAGCTTAAACTGGTAGATCCGGATGGGGGTTCTTCCTTCCTCTCCCTGGTAGCAGCGGGATTCCATGGCGACCGCCAGGTCCTTGGCGCGGAGAATAGACATCACGAACAGTGGCATAAGCATGGGCAGCACTCCGCCAAAGCGGGAGGTAAGCCCCTTGCGGTGAAAACCGCCTCCCCGGGCAAGCTGGGCTTTGCGGATCTTGTCGAATTCTTCCACAAGAATAGGAAGAAAACGCAGGGCGATGGAGAACATCATGACAGCCTCATGAACCGGAAAACGCCATTTTTTTAAAGGCTTCAGCAAGATTCCAGTCCTTCCGCCAATACAATAGGCGAGGTTGTCCGTACCAGCAGCGACAGGAGCAGCACAATCCCCGCAATCTGCTCGCACATCATCATTCCGTTGACCAGGCCCCGGGTAGAGAATTGAAGGGGACCCCATTGAATCAGGGTGTCGGCCGGCTCTGACAGCAGAATGGCTTGATAAATCATTGTCGAGGCAAAAAATAACGATAGTGAAAGTAATGTAAGGACCAGAACGCGCCAAGGCAGCTTCGCGATCCCCCATAACAGGATCAGTATAAGCAGCTGTAAGGTTTTCAGCCCCGGATCATGGGTGAACAGCATAGCAGCGCCAAAAAGCAGCACCGCCACAATTTTCATCCGCGGGTCCCAGCGTTCCGGCCACGAATTCCGTTTTTGATAGAGTAAAAAGCTTGTGCCTGACATAACGCTCTCCTCATTTACAATAAGCTGGTTGATTCTTCAAGTGTTAATTGGATACTTGCCGGTTCTGGTGCAAAGCGAGAATGGCGCCGGCGGCCTCCAAGGCGGTAAGCGGCCGGTTGTCTTGAACAGCAGCCCCAAGCTCCCGCAATATCCGGGATACGGCCAGCGCCGGCGGCTCCTCCCAGTCAAAGGCCTGCAGCAGCGCCGGATCTGACAGAAGCACAGATGGGGCGCCATCCGCCACAAACTGACCGGCCTTAAACGCAATCATACGTGCAGCATGCTCAAGAATCTCTTCCAGCTGATGACTGACCCATATAATCGTGATCCCCTGCTCGCGGTTCAACGTATGGAGCAAATCAAACAACGCGGTCCGTGATTGCAGGTCCAGTCCGGCTGTGGGTTCGTCAAGAATCAGCACCTCCGGTTCCAGGACAACCACTCCTGCAATGGCTACACGGCGTTTCTCCCCTCCGCTGAGCTCAAACGGACTCCGGTCTTTAAATTTCCCGTAATCCAGTTGAACGGCTTGCATGGCCTTGCGTACCTTGGCTTCCTGAATTTCAGGGGACAGCTTGGCGCTCCGGAGCCCGAAGGCAATGTCTTCATACACGGTGGTAGAGAACAGCTGGTGTTCAGGGTATTGAAAAATGAATCCGATCCGGTCAAACTGCTCCGGCTGCCGGTTCAGATGGGGATCGGTCCCGTCCAAATAAAGGCTTCCTTCGGACGGTGACAGAAATCCCTTCAGCAGCTGGAGGAAGGTTGATTTGCCTGAACCGGATTTGCCGGCAACTGCCAGCATTTCGCCCTTGTCCACGGTGAATTGCAGCTTCCCCAGCACTAATGGTCCGGCCAGGGGCCTGTTCTTACGCCGTTTGCTATAGGTGAAGGAGACATGGTCTAAGATGATCTGCATAGCAATCCTCTCAATTCTTGTTCACTTAAAGTTGCAGGTGTAGGGATTCCGCTGCGGCGGAGCAATTCAGCAAGCTTATAATAATAGGGCAGCTCCAGTCCGCAATCATGCAGCAGCTGTGTATCCTTCTGCAGTTCTGAAGGCGGTCCGGATGTGATGATCCTGCCTTCACGGAACAGCACCCAGCGGTCTGCGCCCATTACCTCTTCCAGATGATGGGTAATATAAATCAATGTAAAGGGAACCCGTTGTCTCACCTCATGCAGGGTTTCCACGAACCGGCGGCGGGCAACCGGGTCCAGCATGGACGTGGCTTCATCCAGAATGAGATAGCGCGGGGCGAGCGCCAGTACAGAAGCGAGCGCGAGCTTCTGTTTCTCACCGCCGGATAATCGGGTGACCGGACGTTCTTCATCGGCTTCTAATCCGACAAGCTGTAGCGCCCAGGCAATCCGGCTGCGGATCTCCTGCTGCGGCCAGCCGATATTGGAAAGACCAAAAGCAATATCCTCACCCACAGTAAGCCCAACCTGCTGATTCTCAGGATTCTGGAAGACGATTTGCACCGCCCTCCGGATCTCCTGTACTTCATGCGGCTCCGCAGTCCGGCGCCCGTCAACCGTCACCGTTCCCTCCGTCGGCAGCTCAATGCCGTTTAGCAGGCGGGAAAGCGAGGATTTGCCTGAACCATTGCGGCCCAGCAGTGCCACGAACTCTCCCGGCTGAATGTCGAGCGATACCTTCGATAACGCCGGCCTCAGACCGGCGTGCCCAGAGGCTTCGTCGGGTTCATTATAATAAAATGTGACATCCTGGATACGTATCATTGCTTCTCATCACCCTTTTGGATTACAGGCGTACGGGTAGGGCCGTAGACACTATTGGAATCCCCGGGATTGAAGGTTCCGTCAGCGGTGTTGGGAATCTGCCAGAAGAAATCAATGGCTACCCCGTTCTCTGCGGCCAGCTCCAGAAAGTCGCGCATAAATACGCCTTTGCCCGGATCGCAGGAGGGGCTGCCCGAGATTCCGAGTCCGCCCACGATGGAATACCCGTGATCCTGATAGGTTTTCAGCTGTTCCACAACAGGTTGGAGAATCTTGCGGTTATGGCTGCGGAATTCCGGGGTGTCGTACTCCTCCACCGTCATTGGAGGACGCTCCGGCCCCAGGAAGGTGAATTCCGGGCAAGGCAGCTGAAACAGCCCATACCCCTGCTCATAAGTCCAGTCGACCGCCGCTTTCATAACGCCTGGACTTCGAGCCTCGCCTTCCACTACGGCATTCTGATTGATGACGCAGTGGGAGGCTACAATGATCTTTTTGCTACGCTGCACGGGAACTCTCCTTCTTCTTAAGCGCCGGGCGCTTGATTAAAGAATGCGGCAGATTCTTGACTAAGTAATATACAAGCAGGGCGGATAGAATTTTATCGATCAGGTTCTCGCCAAGGCGCGGCAGAAAAGCGGTAGCGAACAAGCTGGTTCCTGCCTGCTTGAGCCATAACACCGCAACATCCTGCACTCCGCCCGTTAATCCGCCAAACAATCCAATGGCGATCACTGAACCCACGGCGGGGCATAGAATACCCAGAATAATACCCGAGACCAGGGCTGAAGAGAAGGTGAAGCCTTTCTTGCGGGAGGCATAGCCGACCACCAGACCGACAATGACATTTACAAGAGCAAAAGGTATAGCTGTATACCCTGAGGTTACACCAAGCACAAGGTTTGTCAGCAGACCGACGAGCGCTCCCCATAAAGGGCCAAAGACGGCGGCAATGAATATAGTGCCAACAGTATCCAGAAACAGAAAAGGGATTATTAAATTGCTGACCACAGTTCCTGCAATGACATTAATGGCAATAGCAAGGGCTCCCAGCGTAATGACGAGCGTTTTTTGATTCATTTCATTCTCCTCCTAAAGATCATAATGCTGATGAATTTTTTCATTTCATGAATCCAGCTGATTATGAACCCGAAGCCCCCTTTGTACATAACGAGCGCTGCCGTACATGAACCGGCAAACACTACAGACGAATAAATAACCAAGTAAGTATATTGGTATTATTGTATATCGTTTTATGCAGAATTTTAGGGTTGTCAATGGTATTAAACTGGAAGCTGGTTTATGGGGCGGGATGATGCCGGGGCTTTCTGCGTTAAGAAGAGACGGTATTATTCTGCTTGATAATTGTGTATGAATGGTTCAGATTAGGGCATCGACCTGAGGATGAATTCCGAATATAATCTTTGTGAAATTTCCCGATCGGCAACGAATCGGTTGAAGCGGAGGGAAGGCCGTGTTAATGGTGTTCTACTCTAAGATCTCATGGAAGGAGCAAAGAAAAAAATGTCATTATCTTTGGCAGGCACATTCTGCAATGTCCCCGAAGGCATCAGAATTTTAACTGTGGCGGAGGATCATTTTCAGATGGAGACAGCTTCAGACGGAGGCGGTGCAGCCCTAGATATATCGCAGTATGCACCGGATATTTGGAACGGCTATGAATATTTGACTGCAGATATTTACCATGAATGCCACGACGTGCTGGTCATCATTTTCAAGTTCCAGGATACTGACGGACGGGCGATTTCCGTTCATTATGGCGTTTTGCCTCATGTAACAACGCGGCTCTGCTTCCCGCTGGCGGCTTTAAACGGGGAAAAGCTGTTTTTGGAGCGTTTTCCCGGCGTGCTGCAATCTGTTCTCAGAGGAGATTCCTTCGTCGACCGGAGCCGGATTGACGGACTCTCGATCTGTACGATACCTTCGGTATCCGCCAGGAAATTTGAAGTTTCCGGGCTGCGGCTGACACAGTCTGTGCCGGATTTTACATATGAACCGAAACCATATGTTGACGGGCTTGGACAGCTCTCCTGGAAGGAATGGCAAGGTAAAACCCGTTCTGCCGGGGAAATGGCCTCAGCGTTACACGGGGAGCTTGCCCAGATGCGGCCAGATGCGGATTCGAATGGGCTAACCAGCCCCTTCGGAGGCTGGAAGAGCCTGCGGTTTCCCGCTACCGGCTTCTTCCGGACAGAGTTCGACGGATCGAACTGGTGGTTTGTTGACCCTGACGGATATGCTTTATTCAGCGCCGGGATGGATTGCATCGGGCCTTCGTCCGAGATGCAGGTAACGGGCATGGAGCATTTGCTGCCCGTTCTTCCAGATCGGGAAGGGCCGTATAAGGAGGCATGGAGCGGACACGGCTACTCGCCTTTTATCGCCAACCTGATCCGTGCGTTCGGGGAGAGTTGGCGGGAAGACTGGAGGGAATTGACCGAGCGCCGGTTGAAGGCGTGGGGCATCAATACGGCCGGGAACTGGTCCGATCCGGATTTTATCGCCGGCTCCAAGCTTCCTTATGTATATCCGATGCAGAGCTTTCCGTCGACGAACGCGGTTATCTACCGTGATTTCCCCGACGTCTTCAGCCACGAATACGAGGAGAAAGCCTTGGAGTTCGCCAGGCAGCTGGCTGCGTTTAAGGAAGATAAGCGGCTGGTAGGTTATTTCATGCGCAACGAACCGCAGTGGGCCTTCGTGGACGGACTGAATTTGACGGAAGAAATGCTGCGCAGTCCGGTTCCGTTCGTGTCCAAATACCGTCTGATCGCCTGGCTTGAAGACAAGTATGCCTCGGTCGGGCGCTGGAATGCGGCTTGGGGAACCTCTTTTGACAGCTTTCAGGATCTTTTGGACAACGAAAAGGCAGCGTCGGGCGGGAATGAAGCGCGGAGGAACGATTGCACGTTATTTAACCGGCTCATGATCAGGCGTTACACGGAAATTCCGGCAAGGGCTTGCAGAGAGGCAGATCCGCACCACTTGAATCTGGGCATGCGCTACGCCTGGATTTCTAATGAAGATCTTCTGGAAGGCTGCGAAGCGTTTGATGTATTCAGCATTAATTGCTATCAGCTTCAGCCGGACCGGGAGCTTATCGGGCGTATCAGCAAAAGGCTAAAGCGGCCGGTGATGATCGGGGAATATCATTTCGGGGCAGCGGATGCCGGCTTGCCGGCTTACGGCATCCGGGCTGTGGCCACCCAGCAGGACCGTGGGCTGGCTTACCGCTATTATGTCGAACAAGCAGCTGCGATCCCGGAGCTGATCGGGGTTCATTATTTTCAGCTCAATGACCAGACGGTGCTGGGACGGTTTGACGGGGAGAATTATCAGATCGGGGTGGTTGATGTCTGCCAGCGGCCCTATCAGGCGTTTGTGGAGCAGATGAAAATGGCTCATCGGAACATGTATGAAGTCCGTACCGGCCGAATCGATCCGTTCACTCAAGCGCCGGAAGAAATACCGAAGACCGGTTTCTAGATTGGCTGGGCGAACGCAAACACAGCCGTCATCTACGGCCACTGGCCCGCCGGTGACGGCTTGTTCGTTGTACAGGACATAAAACGGGGCACCCAAGCAGTGTGCTCGCTCCGAGGGAACTGGGCGGAAATCTTGCGTACAGAACAACAATGTGTGCCCAAAGCCCGCCCCCGGGCGGAAATCCTGCACTTAGCTTGTTCCCTGCTTTATACTACCTGCGGCTATTTCAGCCCCATTGCCGACATTACATCGACTTCATTGGTTTTTTTATACCAGTCATTCACTTCTTCTGTAATTTGCGTGCCGCCTTTTTCGTGCCACTGCTTCACAAACTCATCATAGGCTTCAAGAGGTTCTTTGCTGTAAATGATCTTGGTGAAGGTTTCCTTCTCCATGGTGGTAAGCTGCTCCCAGGAAGACTGCATCGTTTTCGTAGGTGCGCCGTTGAAGGCGCTTGGAAGTAAAACATCTCTGTTCTCGTAGGAGATTACAAAACCGTCCTTGGCGGTTTGGTCTACAGGAGCCGCAGCTCTCATTAGGATACCATTGTCCGGCTTGGCGCCGTTCGCTAAATCATAGTAGGATTTACCCGGTCCGTCTACGCTCGGCGTATTTTTGGTGAAGGTCATTTTGCCTGGAGCCTGTATGGCATCCAGCGGCTTGTTGAACTTTGCTGAATCGAACACGACTTCGCCGTTCACGACATCATAGTCATAGCCTTGGGCATAGCCGTATTTGAAGTCGCCTGTTCCGAATGCCGCATCGTACAGCTTGTCATAGTACAGGAAAAATGCTTCCATATTAGTGAAGTTTTTGTTGAACATGAAAACACCGTCGTTAAGCTGGCCCGACTGATAGGTCTTGTCTTCTTTCACACCCTTGATTGTTGGATGCGCAGAAATCTTGGCACCCTTGATATTCTTCTCGACGTCCTTTACGCTGCCATACAGCCAGGGGCGCCCGATGATGATGCCGGCTTTGCCTTCCGTGAAATCGGCGAGCGCATCCCAGGCCCCTTGAGTAGCCAATTCCTTGTTCAAATAGCCTTTGGAATACCAGTCGCGAAGCTTGGCGAGTGCTTCCTTGTTGCCGTCGGCCACTGATCCGTAAGTGAGCTTCCCGTTGTCATTGTACCACTGGCCGGGGAGATGCTTGCCGGTATAGGTGCTGAAGATCATCACCGGATCGCTGACCCAGCCGGTGTTGTAGGAATCCTTGCCGGAGAAATCGAACCCATAGGTATCCTTTTTACCATTGCCGTCCGGGTCGTCGTTCGTGAAGGCGGCAATGACTTTTTCGAATTCATCGATAGTTGTCGGCACTTCTAGATTCAGTTTATCCAGCCAATCCTGCCGGACCAGCATAACTTCACCTTCGGTCAGGTTGGGCGAGATGGCCATGCCGTATACTTTGCCGTCCTGGATGACGGGATTGAAAGTCGTCGGGTACTGCTTGTAGATTTCTTTTAAACGGTCCGGCATGTATTTTTGGATATCCCCGGTGATCTCCTTCACCTGCCCGGATTGAATGAGATCATTCTCCAGCGAAGTATCATATACAGGGATAATATCCGGCAGCTTCTCGGAGCCGGTGAGCGCGAGCCGCAGCTTGGTATTGTAATTCGCGGCGTCGCCGCCGAGCAGCGTTGTTTCGATCTTGATGCCCAGGTGATCCACACCCCAGCGGGTCATCACATTGTCGTTCAGACTCTCGCCGTTGATATATTTACCTGCATTCTCATCCTGCTGCTTGGCCGTGGTAATGGTTAGTACAGGGTCATACTTCCCGTCTTTCAGAGCCGCTTCCGGTGCGGCGGTGCCGGGACCGTTGTCTTTGGATACGCAGCCGGCAAGCATCCCGGCCATCACTAGAGCGGATGCAGCGGCAGCACAGGTTTTTTTCATTTTCATCGATTTGGCTCCTTTAAATGTATTCTGGGTGTTACCTCAATTTTATTCCTTTACCGCGCCCAGGACGATTCCCTTGACAAAATACCGCTGAAGGAACGGATACACGAGGATAATGGGCAGGGTGCTGATAAAGATTTGGGCAGCTTTGATGCTCTGCTCTGACAAGGCCGCTGCTTCCGATTGGCTGAGCGCCATGCTCTGCGCAGAACTCTGCACGACAACCGTCTGCAGAAAAGACGCCAGCGGATAGTTGGTGGTGTTGGACATATACAAGATTCCGTCAAACCAGGAATTCCAGTGTCCTACCATGATGAACAGGCCGACGGTTGCCAGTCCGGGAAGCGATAGCGGAAGAAAGATTTTGACGAAAATACCGAAGAATGAAGCTCCGTCGATAAAAGCCGCTTCTTCCAGCGCCTTCGGGATCGTCTTGAAGAAGTTCATAATCAGGATCAGGTTGTAGGCGCCGAAAGCGCCCGGCAGCACCAGCGCCCAGATCGTGTCTTTCATGCCAAGACTGGTCACCAGAATGTAGGAGGGGATCAGCCCGCCCGAGAACAGCATGGTGAACACGAAGATCCACATGAGGGCATTGCGCCCGCGGAAGTCTTTGGATAACGCATATCCGGCCGTTGTGATCACGAACATGCCAATCAGGGTTCCAAGCACGGTGCGCACTATCGAAATCAGCATAGAACCGGTAAAGTTCGAGTTTTTGAAGGTTTTTTCATAGGCGTCTGCGGTAAACTCAACCGGCCAGAAGGAGACCAGATTGCCGTTGACGGCCGCTTTGCTGCTGAATGACTGGGCGAACAGATGCAGCAGAGGCAGCAGACAGGTCAGCGCAACCAGAATGAGCAGGATGTGGTTGAAGATTGAAAACAGCTTATATCCCTTAGACTTGTGGTACATGCCTACGCTCCTTTCTAGAAAATTTTATAATTCGCCAGTTTGTAAGCGATCCGGTAGGAAATGACAATCAGGATAAAACTGATCCCGGATTTGAACAAACCGACCGCCGTACCGAAGCCGTATTGTCCGTTAAGCAATGAGGAGCGGTATACATAGGTGTCAATTATATCACCGGTGCTGTAGACCAGCGGATTATAGAGGTTAAAAATCTGGTCAAAGCCTGCATCCAGGACGCTCCCAAGACTCAGCGTGGAAATAACGATAATCATGGGCAGCATGCTGGGCAAGGTGACATGGCGGATTTGCTGTCTGCGTGTTGCCCCGTCGATCTCGGCCGCTTCGTAATACGAAGGGTCGATGCCTGTAATCGTTGCCAAATAGACGATCATGCCGAACCCGAAGTTTTTCCAAAGATCACTGATAATAACGGTCGGCCGGAAGTAGGCGGGATCACCCAGGAAAAAAACCGGCTTTGTTCCAAAGACGCTGAAGAGAAAATGGTTAATCCCCCCGTCAAGACCCAGAATATCGATCATAATGCCAGCCACCGTAACCCACGACAGGAAGTGCGGCAGATAGACCAGCGTCTGAATGCTCTTCTTAAGTCCGACGTTCCGGATCTCGCTCAGCAGTATTGCCATAATAATCGGTACGATAATCCCGACCACAATTTTGATGACGGCTATAATTAGCGTGTTCATAATAGCCTGCGTAGACTCTTCATATTGAAAAATCCGTGCGAAATTGTCCAGCCCAATCCATTCAGAACCCGTGATCCCCTGCCAAGGCTTATAATTCTGAAATGCCATGACCAGACCGGCCATAGGACCATAGGCGAAAATCAAGACAAAGATCAAAGCCGGCAAACACAGCACATAAAGCGGCCAGTTATGTCTGAGCTCCTTCTTCCATGGTTTTTTTCTGGTTCCGTGAATCTTCTCCGGCTTCACCCGGTTCACCTGAGTGTTAAGTGCCTGTGCGATGGTCGTCCCCCCCCCTTTTTTTCATGATTGATTTCTCTGTATTGCCTATTTTCAGACTAACAAAAGCGCTTACATCGTGAAATGCCAGAAAATAAATATTATAGCCCCGATCTTAATGAGGTTAACAAAATAGCCTGGACGGGGAAAACGGAACTCTTTTTCTTTGGTGAAGATTAAGCTATTATGGGGGAGCGGCCAGCCATGGCGGCAAAAAGGGGGTGGCTTCACTGCTTAGAAAAATAAATATGAAACGCTTTATTTATTTTTTTGTCTTTTTTCTAACGCTTACACTGGTTTTGTTTTATGTGATGGAAACGCTGAGTGCGCGGACCCTTCAACAAAGCCTGATCCATTCCTCCAAGAACCAGGTAATCTATACGGACAGTATGCTGGATGGTGTTCTCTCCGAAGCCCGGATGTATGCCATACAATATACGACGGACAGTTCGGTCCGGTATTATGAGAGCCAGAAGCGTGTCCTGGGCGTCTATGATTCCCAGATGAAAAAAAATGATATAAAGGCCATGATCAGCAATACGCTGGTATCCAGCCAATCTGTGGAGATGGTGGGGATTTTCTGGAGATCGGACGGAACCTTTATCTCTACCGCAAGCGGCCGGTCCGTAGCCGGGCCGTTCAAGCAGGTGACCCGTCAGGGGTGGAAAACTGTGGACGGAAGTTTGTACTATTTTTCAGTCTATCCGTATATCAAGCAGCCCAGCAGCCCCTCGGATATTCAATACATTGTAGGGGTCAAGCTCAAAACAGAGTATTTGGTGGGACTGCTGGATAAGGCGTTGAACAGTGACAATGCGGACGCTTTTTTCCTGCTCAACAAGGAGTTGCTGGTCAGTGACAAGTCCGTGGATTCCGGTATCGTCCAAGCGGCCAAAGGAATGATTAACGCCGATCCGGACCAAGTGCTGGAATATCACTATAAGGCGGCTGACGGAGATTACGTGATATTGTCCCAATACATTGATTCGATTGATGCTTATCTGGTGACCTACACGCGCATGAACGATTTCCTGAATCCGCTTAACCGGAATCATCAGGTGTTCTTCATCAGCATTCTGGTTATCCTGATTATCGGTCTGTTCGTGATCACGATGTTCTACCGCAATTTTTACCGCAATGTATATTTGCTGCACAAGCGTTTTTATCAGGTGGAGCATGGTGAATACAGCACGCGGATCAAAGAGAATCCCGGCAATGAATTTGACAGCCTGTTCAAAAGCTTCAACCACATGGTTGAGCAGATTCAGGCGCTGTTCGTTTCGCTGGCGACGGAGACGGAGCTTAGGCAGAACGCGGAATTGAAGGAGCTGCAAGCGCAGATCAACCCGCATTTTTTGTATAACAGCCTGTTCTTTATTATGTCTATGGCCAAGGCGTCACCTGATGCAGTCATGCGGATGAGCAAGCATCTGGCTGAATATTACCGCTATATGACGAAGCTGGACTCCCGCGATGTAACCGTTGCTTCGGAACTGGAGTTGTCCGGCCATTATTTGGCGATCATGGCGCTATGTAAACAAATCGACTACCGGATCGGACTGCCGCAAGGCATCGGAACACGGCGGATCATGCCTTTGATGATTCAGCCCATTGTGGAAAATGCAATTCAGCACGGCATTGAAGAGCATCAGGGGGCTCATCGTGTCTCCATCAGCGCCGAAGAATGGGGTGGAGGTCTTAAAATTACGGTAGCGAACGACGGAAAGGGGCTTTCACCGGAACAAATATCACAGCTCATGGACCATATCGGAAAGGAAGAGGCACCGGAAGGAACGAAAGGCATTGGGCTGTGGAACATTAACAAGCGTCTCAAAAATTCGTACGGGGAAAGCAGCGGTTTGCACTTTTATACCAATGAATGGGGAGGGCTTTCTGTGTGCCTGCTCATCGATTTTCAACTGGAAGAAGGGGAATAGTGTGAAGGTACTGATCGTGGATGACGGGCATTACATCGTGGAGTATTTGAAGCATTTGCTGGACTGGCGAACATTCGGCGTGGAGCAGGTTGAGACTACAACGAATTCCATTGAAGCCAAAGGAATGCTGGAACAGTCGCCTGTAGATATCCTGATCACTGACATCCGTATGCCTGAGGTATCGGGGATCGATCTGCTGGAGCATGTGAAGGCCCTGGAGCTGAAGACCAAAGTGATTTTTCTGTCCGGTTATTCGGAATTCGAATATGCGCAGAAGGCGGTCCGCCTGGGAGCGTTTGATTATTTGTTGAAGCCGGTGGATAAAGAGGATATGGAAAAAGCCATACGGAACGTCACCAAAACAATTGGGGATAACCGGCCCGAAAACGGTCATTCAGGGAAGTCGCAGGACGGTCTTGGCTATCTTTTATCGGCCCTCAGCGTGAACGGTTCGCCGAAGCGGGAATTAATACCGGCGCATAGCGGCTTTGAACAAAAACTTATGCGGTTCTTCAAGGTTACCCCGGCGGACGGGCAGGAGGAAAAGAAGCTCCGGGGCAGCCTGGAAGAGGCTGGTGTGTTCATTTGGGAAGCCCCGCCTGCTTGGGTCGGGATAGTCCCCGACACCAAGACTGGGCAGCTTGAGTCTGCCATCCCTACCATCGTCTGGTCTGAGCCGTTTCAGTTTATACACAAGCATTCGGTCCGGCATTCGTTCTATCAGTTCTTTTATCAGGAAAAAGTGGAGCCTGCTGACTTTGCCCTGCTGCAAAATGCGGACGAATTCCCGAAACTGGAGTCCCGGGAGTGGGAATGTGCCCGCCAAAAAATTCAAAAACGGTTCACTCATTTGACTGTTAAAAAACAGAAGATGATTTATCTTGTGGAGGCTGTCCGGTATTTATATCTTACCCATGACCAAGTAAGCGCGGAGGAAGTTCCCGATTGGCTGTTTCACCGGCTTGAACACCCGGCTGACGCCTATGAATTCATCATCCTGGCGATCTCTCGGCTTGGGAGGGAAGCAGACCTGTCCAATGAGGATATGATCGACAACATCCGGACCTATATCACCGGACATCTCGATGAAGCGCTCAGCCTGGAGGATTTGGGGCGCATCGTCCATCTTCACCCGGTCTATCTCTCCAAATTCTACAAGCAAGAAACGGGGGAGAACCTTTCAAGCTATATTTCGTCCAAGCGGCTTGAACGGGCCTCCAGGTTGTTGACCGGTTCCAATCTGCATGTGGCGGATATCTCCCATATGGTGGGCTATAAAAAGTCCCAATATTTCATCAAGCTATTTAAAGAGCAATACGGCGTCACACCGCAGCAATACCGGAAAAATCAGATGAAAGTGAAACAGGAGTAACCGGAATTTTGTAACTCGGGTTCAGGTTTCGCATGATTTCGAGGATACTAATGATTGGTATACAGTGCAAAAAAATGTGGATATCTTGGCAGCCTCAAAGGATATAAGCGATGCAGAAGGATAGGGCTCCAGGTGGGCTGGAGCTCCATCCTCAGACTGAGCGGACTGAGGAGCCCTTATTTAGTCAAAAACCTTGCTTTTTCAGCAGTTGCGGACTCAGGAGCCGTTATAACGTTCGATCGAGCCTGGAATGAAGGGGAAAGGGACAAATAAAGGCATCTGAGTCCGCTGTCCTGCGGAATAGCCGAATCTTCTATCCATAACGGCTTTCCTGTCCGTAACGGCTGCGGATCGATCGCGAAGGAATAGGGCGATCCGTTTTTACCGGCTTCTTCGCAGGTGCTAGTTGGAAAAAGGGAACTTATTTTTTCGAAAATTAAGTAATCATGGGATTGAAGTGGAAAAAGTAAACTTAATTGGGCCACTTTTCTTGAAAAGTGGCGAAATGAGCCGAATTAGTGTCCCTTTTTCCACTTCATCTGCCCGAGGGTAGGGTACTCCAGCAAATTAGTGTCCCTTTTTCCACTTAAAGAGTTGCCGTTAGATTCATGAGGAATCGTTCTCCAGGTAACGCTAGAACAAAGGCGGCTGCGCTGTCCCGTGGAGGACGGCACAGCCGTTTCTACTTGTGCAACCCTTATCCCCTAAAATCAGAATGAATCTCTACCTCTACTCAAATCAAGTGGATACAAAACATATTACTTGTTGCAGTAAGCCCCTTTGGTTATTCGTTGGCCGCTCCGCCTGGAGCGGCCATGTTTTATATGAACGTCAAATTTAGACTATTAATTTTAAAAGTTTATGTTATAATCGTAATTATTACGAATAAACATTGGGGTTGAACATCATTTTACGGTATCTGGTGCAGCGGCTGCTGCAGATCATTCCCGTGCTGTTTGGCATCTCCATAATAACCTTTGCACTGATGCAAATAACGCCGGGAGATCCGGCTGAGATTATGCTGCGTGCAGACGGCATCAAGCCTACACTGGAGGCCATCCAGGCCACCAGACATGCTCTTGGCCTGGATGGGCCGATACATATGCAATTTGTGCACTGGCTGTACCGCGTGTTTCATCTGGATTTGGGAATATCCTACAGCAGCGGCTTGCCGGTGCGGGAAGAACTTATGACCCGTTTCCCGGCTACAGCGCTGCTTAGCGGCTGCTCCTTGTTGACGGCAATTCTGATTGCCTTGCCGCTTGGCATCGGCTCTGCCCTTTATCCGGGAAGCCTGCTGGATCGTCTGGGAAGAGTCTGTGCGCTGTTCAGTGTTTCCGTGCCGGGTTACTGGCTTGGCCTGCTGCTGATTTATTATGGTGCGGTGAAGCTGAAGTGGTTCCCTGTGATGGGCATGGAGGGATGGCCGAGTGTGATTCTGCCTGCATGTACTCTCGGCTTTGGCATGGCGGGAATCTATATCCGTCTGATCCGTTCCAGTCTGCTGGAAGTTCTCGGCAAGCTCTATATCAAGGCGGCGAGGGCTAAGGGGCTGCAGGAATGGAAGGTGATAAGCGGACATGCGCTTCGCAATGCACTTCTTCCCAGCCTCACCTTGCTGGGGATTCACATAGGGGGGCTGCTGGGCGGTTCGGTGATTGTGGAGAGCATCTTTTCCTGGCCCGGTATCGGCAAATATGCAGTGGAAGCTATTTTTGCCAAAGACTACACGGTCATTCAAGGCTATGTATTAATAATGGCTGTTGTCGTTGTCCTGATTAACGTTGCGGTGGACTTGCTCCATCTGCTGCTGAACCCGCGAATCAGGATGCGGTGAAACGGCAGAAAGGGGGCGTTGGTTTTGAACCGCCTTCATATGTTCAAGAGTAACGGGGCCAAAGCCGGCGGGATGATTGTGCTTCTGTTCGTATGTATTGGAATATTTGCCCCTTGGCTTGCTCCATCCGATCCGCTTCAGATTCATATGGAACACAAGCTAAGTATGCCGTCATGGGAGTATCCTCTGGGTACGGACCATTTGGGGCGCTGCGTTTTATCCCGTCTGATCTACGGGACGCGGACTTCACTATATTATTCACTGATGGTACTGGCGGCGGTTTTTTCTATTAGTATTCCGGTTGGCCTGCTCGCTGGCTATGTTGGGGGAATAATCGATCATTTGATCATGCGGGTGATTGACATCCTGCTGGCTTTTCCCAGTCTCATTCTCTCTCTGGCCGTTACAGCGGTGCTTGGCCCCAGCATGAAAAACCTGCTTATCTCTTTTGCAGCAGTGTGGTGGGCGGGCTATGCAAGAGTGATCCGCAGTATGGTCCTGCAAATAAAGGAAAGTGATTACATTATGGCAGCGAAGGCTGGAGGCTCCACGCATCTGCAGATTATTCTGCGGCATATTCTCTTGAATGCCACCCGTCCCATCCTGGTGCTGGCTTCCATCGAAATCGGTACACTGATGCTCTCGATCGCCGGTCTGTCTTTTCTGGGCCTGGGTGCTCAGCCTCCGACACCGGAGTGGGGAGTCATGCTGAACGATAGCCGCCCCTACATCCAAACGGAGCCCCGGCTGCTGTTATATCCGGGACTGGCCATTATGCTTTCGGTCCTGGGCTTCAATCTGCTGGGAGAGGGGCTGCGCAAACCGGGGCAGAAGGAGGAATTGTAGAACATGTTAACTGAGACCCCGCTGCTGAGAATCGACCATCTGCGGACCAGCTTCTGTACCAAGGATCAGGCAGTCACGGCTGTAGATGATGTGAGCATGGAAGTGAGGCCCCGGCAGATTGTTGCGCTTGTCGGTGAAAGCGGCTGTGGAAAAAGCGTAACAGCCATGTCTGTTCTGGGGCTGCTGGACCCGCCGGGCAGGGTGGAGAAGGGAGAAGTCTGGCTGGGTGGCAATAATCTCCGCGAATACTCAAAACGTGAGCTAAGGATGCTGCGGAGCAAAGAAATAGCCGTTATCTTTCAGGACCCCATGAACGCACTTCATCCGCTGCTCCCCATTGGCAAGCAGATCAGGGAGACGGTGATGCTGCATAGAAAGGTATCCAGAAAAGAGGCAAAAGCTCTGGCTTTGGAGCAGATGCACCGGGCAGGCCTAAGCGATCCTGAGCTGCTGTACACTAAATATCCTTTTCAGATCAGCGGCGGGATGTGCCAGCGGGTGATGATTGCCATCGCTCTAATCTCAGGTGCGCGCCTTCTGATTGCCGATGAACCGACAACAGCACTTGATGTTATGGCTCAAGCCCGGATTCTGAAGGAGCTGGATCGGATCAGACATGCGGAGGGCATGGGCATCCTGTTAATCACACATGATTTTGGCGTTGTCGCAGAGCTTGCGGATTATGTGTATGTCATGCAGTCAGGAAAGATTGTGGAGGCCGGAAATGTGTACACCCTCTTTGCCAATCCGGTGCATCCCTATACAAGACAGCTTCTTGGCAGCAGATAACAACCATAATAGTATATATCTGTTCAGGAGGGGAGACATGTATCTGCTCGAAGCTGTAGAACTGAGTAAAGTGTATGGCCGGGAAGGGAGGTGGTTCACGCCGGATATCCAAAAGGTAGCGGCTGTAAATCATCTGTCGCTCCGGCTGAAGCCGCATGAAAATCTGGGACTTGTGGGGGAAGCGGCAGTGGTAAAAGCACGCTGGCCCGTTTATTGCTTGGATTGGAACGGCCGTCCTCCGGAAGGGTTCTCTACCAGGGTACAGATTTCACAGATTGGAGCTTAAGCAAAATGCGGAGAATTCGGGGCAAGCTGCAGGTCGTATTTCAGAACAGCCTCGCTTCGTTCAACCCGCTGTTTACAGTGGAGCAAATCATCGGCGAGCCGTTAAGGAATTACGGGATGGGAAATGCAGGGGCACGCAGGGACCGGATTGCAGAAACGCTGGAGCTGGTGGGTCTCGAAGGGCGGTACATGTACCGTTATCCGCATGAACTCAGCGGGGGCCAGCAGCAAAGAATCGGCATTGCCAGAGCGATTGCGCTTCGCCCGGAGCTGATTATCTGTGATGAGCCGTTCTCCAGTCTCGATGCCAGCCTGCGGAGGCAAATGATGAATTTGTTGCAGGAGCTGAAGGCTCAGCTGGGGCTGGCTTATATTTTTATTACACATGATCTGTCAGTCGTCAGCCGTTTCTGTGACAGGGCAGCTGTAATGCATCAGGGGCAGATTGTGGAGGAGCAATCGGGCGGCGGACTGATGAAGCAGGCGGTCCATCCGTATACCCAAAAACTTATAGCTTCGGTGCCTGTACAGGACCCCCGGCTAAGAAGGTCAGATGACCGAAATTAGAAGAAGGAGAGTTACATTAGAGATGGCAAGAAATTCAAAGCGAATCAGAGGCTTAACCCAATCTTTGATAATGATCATACTGGCTGCATTCATAATGATTGCGGGGTGCAGCAGCAACAGCAATAACAGCGATGCAACAGGCCAACCCTCCGAAGGGCGGGAGAAAGCGGTCACTGTAGCCATATCGGCAGACCCTGGTATAGATCAGCTCGATGCCGGTGCCTATAAAGGTGCGATGAGTGTACATGCGATGATCTATGACGGATTAGTGGAGTATGGGGAAAAAGGCAGCATTCTGCCGGCATTGGCAGAGTCCTGGGACATATCCGAAGACGGAAAAGTGTATACTTTTCATCTTCGCCATGGGGTGAAGTTCTCGGATGGCACTGATTTTAATGCCGCCGCGGTTAAATTCTCTTTTGAACGCTGGATGAACGATCCGGCTAATTCGTTGAATGTAGCTGCAGCGTTGCAGTCTATGGATGTTGTAGACGACCATACCCTCACCATGACCTTCAACAAAACCTATTATCCGTTCCTTACGGAGTTGTCTTTTGCAAGACCGGTTCGAATCATTAGCCCTTCTGCCGTAGAACCTGCCGGAGAGGTTACCGGGAAATTTGTCAAAGCGGTCGGCACCGGGGCATGGATGGCGGAGAGCTATAAGACGGATCAGGAGGCAGTGCTCGTCAGAAATCCTTATTACTGGGGAGAGGCCCCCAAGCTGTCCAAGATTATTCTCAAGGTTATTCCTGATCCGCAATCCAGAGTGCTGGCGCTGCAAAGCGGGGCTGTAGATATTGCAGGAGGCCAGCCCGGCAAGCTTCCGGTAGAAAGCGTACCGGTTATCGAAGGCGACTCCAGTTTGAGTCTGCAAAAAGCACCAGGAACAAATTCGCATTTCCTGATTTTTAATTACAACACTCCGGCTCTGCAGGACCTGAACGTGCGCAAAGCCATTAATTTAGCCATCAACAAAAAAAGCATTATCGATGATCTGCTGGATGGTATCGGCAGCGAAGCCAAAGGTCTATTCCCCTTAACCGTACCCTATGTGACAGATCAGAATAATACCTGGTATGGCTTCGACCCGGATGAAGCAAAACAGCTTCTTGCAGAAGCCGGTTATAGCGATTCTAATGGGGATGGAATCGTTGAAAAGGACGGCGCGGCGCTGGAGTTTAGTTTTGTACTGCAGCAAGCCGAGTTTCCGGAATGGAAATCCGTCAGTGAGCTGGTCCAGTCCGAGCTGAAGGCGATAGGTATTGCCGTGAATCTTCAGATCCTTGAGCCTAACGCGTATTATGATGCATTATGGACCACCAAGGCATACGACCTTATTATGTACCGTACCTACGACGATGCTTATAATCCGCATGCCTTTCTCCTGTCCCTGTTCCATAGGACTGCGGAGGCACCGGCTGTTGCTTGGTCGGACGCTGAATTGGAATCATTCATTGATACAGCGGTAGGAAGTACGGATCTGCTGGTGAGGCAAAAGGCTTATGACTCGATCTTTGGCAGGCTGTATGGGGAAGCCATGTTTGGAGCCCTATACTTTCCGGAAGAGGTCATGGCGGTGAACAAGCGGGTGAAGGGTTTCAAGCCCGGGTACACCACCTTCACACCGGTTTTCTGGAATCAGCTGGACATAGGTGAAGAATGATGCTAAAAGAAATCTCTAAATATTGGACCTCCAGCTCGGTTGGTTATGACAAGGTGATCCAGACTCAATTCCGCAGCAGGAAAACCGTCAGACTGTGGAAGCAGCTGCTTATTCAGGGAATGGGCCTCAAATCCCGGCAAAAAGTACTTGATGTAGGAACAGGTCCGGGATTTTTCTCTATCCTCTTGTCACAGATGGGGCATCAGGCAACAGCAGTGGATGCTTCACGGGGAATGATTGAACGGGCTTCGCGAAACTTTGACCGCTATGGATGCAAAGTCCAGGCATATGTGGGCGATGCAGCGGATTTAACTGCCGAGCCGGATAACAGCTTCGACGCAGTCGTCTGCCGTGATATGGTGTGGACGCTGCCCGATCCGCAGAAGGCCTATGCGGAGTGGCACCGCATTCTGAAGCCGGGCGGGACTCTGATTGTTTTTGACGGCAACTATATGTATAAGGAGAACAAGTCATTATTCCGCAGGCTCTGGTACGCTTTATCCTGGATGCTGATTCTGATTACGGAAAAAAGAATCCGGCAGCGCAGCAGCAGGGAAAAAAGCCTGCTCAGTGAACTGCCGTTTGTAAATGTACTCCGGCCTGAAGCAGATGAACAGGCTCTATTGCACGCAGGGTTCCGCATATTCGATACCCGCCGGAATTTCATTCCTGCCCGCAAGCTGCCGCTTAATTACCTGAAATATGGTTATGAGAATGTGAACCGGTTTATGATTATCGCTAAAAAGGAGTGATCTGCTAAATGAATCGCTAGATAAGCACATAGGCCGCCCGCAGCGGACCATGCACCCCGACAACGAGCTGCATTTCAATATCGGCCGAATTCGAAGGCCCGGAAATGAAATTGATCGAGGAACCCAGCGGCTCCCCCGCCTGAATCCGCCGGTTCAGATCTGCTGCAGCCTGGGTCGAGCGGAGCATGAGCCGCTTTTTTCAATCACCGCAATATAATGGGCAGGCAGAAAATGCAGGGCGCGCCCTTGATCCGGGCGGCTCTCGACAACAATCGTACCCGACTCGGCCAGCGCATAGTCGGCAAAGACAATCGCCGTATTGGCCGCTGCGGAGCGCAGAATATTCTGCTCCCTTCCTGCCGCTTCCTCCCAGACGGAAGCATTTGCGAATTCCAGCCCATATTCGGCAAACCGGGCATCTCCGGAAGTGATTACACTGCCTCCGCCATTCGCAGCGATCAGATCATCCAATGTTTTCTGCAAGATTTCCGCGTTTGATTCAATCACCTGCGTGTGAATGAAAAAGCACTGCTCCTTCAGAATCTCTATCAGCTCACCGGCTGTTAAACTGCCGTAGCTGTCCGGAGCCATGGCCTGCAAGTCCGGCCGCTGAACGTCGTAGATACGCTCCCGCCCCAGCTTGGAGGCAATTGTGTTTAAGAATGAATCCTTGTTGGATGCCGTCATTGACCCTCCCTCCCTTTGCGTTTGTCAAACCAGGCCCGGAAGCTGTCCTGCTGCCTGACCGGCTGGCTGAGATCACGGGCGTTGATCCAGCCGCGGACCAGCTGCGGTCCTCTTGCAATTCGTCCATGCCTGCTGATCAGCCGGCTGGCCGGGTTGGCAAACCGCAGGGCTTTGCCGAACAAAGCCTGGGAGGCCAGCAGCCTTCCGGCTGTCTTCATCTGGAGCCTTTCTGCAGCACTGGTGCGTTTTTCCTGTACAATATTCTGGCGGTGCAGAATCAGCTGCTCATGCAGCGGGATTTTGACCGGACAGACATCCGTACAAGCGGCGCACAGGCTGGAGGCAAAAGGCAGCTCTTTATAGTCATCGTAGCCGCCCAGCAGCGGGGTGATTACCGCTCCGATCGGACCCGGATAAATGGACCCGTAGGCATGGCCGCCGATATGGCGGTAGACCGGGCAGACATTAAGACAGGCGCCGCAGCGGATGCATTGCAGGGCTTCGTTGAATTCGCTGCCGAGAATCCCGGAGCGGCCGTTGTCCACAACCACCAGATGGAAGTCCTCAGGACCATCCGTCTCCCCGGACGCAGAGGGCCCGATGACTGAGATATAGCTGGTCAATTTTTGCCCGACCGCACTGCGGCAGAGCAGATTGTCCAGCACTTCCATCTCTTCAAGCGTCGGCACAATGCGCTCCATGCCCATCACCGCGATATGCGTTTTCGGTATGGCGGCGGTGAGGTCACCGTTGCCTTCATTGGTCACCAGATTGATCGCGCCCAGGTTGGCGACGGCGAAATTACAGCCGGTGATCCCGACATCCGCTTCCAGGAACTTCTGCCGCAGCACCGTCCGGGCATAACGGGCAAGATTCACGGGACTCTCGTCGCCGGTGTATCCAAGCTTCTCCGTGAACACTTTTCGAATTTGCCTCCGGTCCTTATGCAGCGCAGGGGCCACAATATGCGAAGGCGGGTCCCAATCATCCATCTGGAGGATGTATTCACCCAGATCCGTCTCGGTCAATTCACAGCCGGCTTCCATCAGGACATGGTTCATTTCAATTTCCTCGGTGACCATCGATTTGGATTTGACGATTTTTTTAGCTTTTTTCTGGACGATGATATCCCGGATATAGCCGCTCGCTTCTTCTTTGGTTTTGGCAAAATAAATATGTCCGCCCTTTTTCTCAATGTTATCCGCTAACTGCCCCAGGTAATAATCTAGATGCTTCAGCGTGTGCTGGCGGATTTGCTGGCCTAGAGTACGCCACTGTTCCCAGTCTCCAAGAGCGGTTGCGGCGGACAGGCGCCTGGTCTTCAGGCTGTCCTGGGCTGAGCTTACAGCGTTTCTCATAAAAGGATTGCCGATGCCGTCTGTAGTCCGTTCGTTGAATTCCCGCCTATCCGTTTGCAGGCTCATGTCCGGCTTCCTCCTTTTTAGCAGCAGGGTTGTGATGATTCAGCACTTCTGCAATGTGCATGATTTTTACGGGTTCTCCCTTACGGGACAGGCGGCCCCCGATGTTCAGCAAGCAGCCCATATCCGCACTGATCAGGATGTCCGCTCCGGTTTCGGTTACACAACCGCATTTTTCATTGACCATCTGCTCAGAGATGTCCGGCATTTTTACCGAAAAGGTTCCTCCAAAGCCGCAGCAATTATCGCTGTTCTTCAGCGGCTCCATTTGCAGTCCCTGCACCTGCTCAAGCAATTGGAACGGGGTTTCCCTTTCGCCCAGCAGTCTTGTCATATGGCAGGAGCGGTGGTAGGTTGCGGTCCCCTCCAGACTTGCACCCACATCGGTAATGCCGAGCACCCGGACGATGAATTGTGTGAACTCATACGCTTTCTCCTTTAACGCAACCGCTTTCAACTCCCATTGGGGATCTCCCTTGAAAATTTTCGGGTATTCATGGAACATGGCGATGCAGGAGCCGGACGGACCTACAACATAATCGGAATGCTCAAAGGCCCGCATCATATTTTTCATAGCAAGCTTGGAATCTTCCAGATAACCGCTGTTGTAGGTGGGTTGGCCGCAGCACACCTGCGAAGCGGGAAAATCGATTTCACAGCCCAGCCTTTCGAGAACCTGAACCATAGCAATCCCGACATTCGGGGTCATAAGGTCCACTACACAGGTCGAAAAAATACTGACTTTCATTTCCTATCCCTCCAATCGCAGCCTTCACAACAATAGCTTAACTCAAAAAGTCAATAAAAAACAACACAAAAACAAATAATAAATGTGAATCTTGTTGACAAAAAATATTGATAACGTTTACACTGTGGAAGAGTAAATGGAATGATCTACCTTAAGGGGGAGAAACAGTGGAAAAACATTTGATGTATATCGACGGCCAGTTTACCGAGTCAGAAGGCAAAGAGTGGATGGATGTCACCAATCCGGCAACAGATGAAGTCATTTCACAGGTCCCCAAAGCTACAAGGAATGACGTGGTCCGTGCCATCCATGCAGCGGATAAGGCCCAGACTGCCTGGGAAGAAACGCCTGCGGTGGAGAGAGGGAAGTATCTTCATGCCATTGCCGAAGGGATTCGGGCGGAGGCGGACAGCCTGGCCAGACTGATCTCCGAAGAGGTAGGCAAGACATTGGAACTGTCCACGGTCGAGGTTAACTTTACAGCGGATTATATGGACTATATGGCAGAATGGGCACGCCGGTATGAAGGTGAGATTGTTCAGAGTGACCGGGATAATGAGAATATTTTTGTGTTCAAACGGGCGATTGGGGTCACTACCGGCATCCTCCCTTGGAATTTTCCATTCTTTTTGATTGCCAGAAAAATGGCGCCGGCGCTGATTACCGGAAATACAATTGTCGTCAAGCCCAGTGCTGAATCTCCAAACAATGCAGTGGCGTTTGCCCAAATTGTTGACAAAGCCGGTCTTCCCCAAGGGGTGTTCAACCTGGTTACAGGCAAAGGCGGAGAAGTAGGCAATGAATTAGCGAGCAACCCTAAGGTTGGGATGGTCAGTCTGACGGGCAGCGTGCCGGCCGGACAAAAGGTGATGGAGGCCGCAGCCGAAAATATCATCAAGGTCAGTCTGGAGCTTGGCGGCAAGGCACCGGCCATTGTAATGGACGACGCCGATCTGGACCTGGCGATCAAAGCGATTGTGGATTCCCGGGTGATTAATACCGGGCAGGTCTGCAACTGTGCGGAGCGGGTCTATGTGCATGAAAAGATCAAGGACGAATTCACCAGCCGTCTGGTTGAGGCGATGAAAGCGGTGAAGTATGGCGATCCGCTGAAAGACACGGATATTCAGATGGGTCCGCTGATTAATAAGGCAGCCCAAGAATCGGTGCAGCAAAAGGTTGACCGCGCGGTACAGGAGGGGGCCCAAATCGCCCTTGGCGGTAAAAAAGTGGAGGGGGCAGGCAGCTTTTTTGAGCCTACGGTTATAACTGGTGCCACCAATGAGATGGAGATCGTCCAGGAAGAAATCTTCGGGCCGGTCATCCCGGTCATATCCTTCTCGAACCTGGATGAAGCGATTGCGCTTGCCAATGACAGTGAGTTTGGGCTGACCTCTTCCCTGTATACCCGGAATCTGAACGTCGCCATGAAAGTCATCAAGCGTCTCAAATACGGAGAAACCTATATTAACCGCGAGAACTTTGAAGCAATGCAAGGCTTCCATGCGGGCTGGAGAAAATCCGGCATCGGCGGCGCGGACGGCAAACACGGCTTGAACGAATACCTGCAGACCCACGTGGTATATTTGCAGTATGATCAATCGGTCAACTGAAATTTGTATTACAGCGGTATACAATCAAGAAATCTGCAGATGGGCAGCGGCCGGAGGTACAAACATTATCTGGAAGTTAAGTATATATATAGAAAATGAATAATGAACTTATCCGATACGGTCCGAAAGGGCCGTTTTTTTTGCGGGAAAGCACCAGAGTAATCATCGAAGAGCCACTATTCCTGATCCATACGGACTGTAACGCCGTTATTTTAGCGGTAGGGGGACTTGGCGCAGGGCTAACGGACCAGAGCGCGCTTATTTTCTCTCCAGCAGGCTGAAATGGGACAAATATCAGCACATAAGAGCACTGGTGTCCGTTAGCTTGCCTAAAGTTGATTTTGGCAAGGAATAAGGACTGCTCAGTCCGCTAACAAACAAACAGGCAGGCAGCACACAAACACAAACCAAACGCAGACGCAAACGCAGACGCAAACGCAGACGCAAACGCAGACGCAGACGCAGACGCAGACGCAATTGCCTTAGCCTGTCCTGCCCGCAACGCAGCCGGTACGATAAGAGGCATTACTTATCCGCCAGCGCTAGCTGGCTCGGTTACTTGTCCGAGGGCTAAACAAACGGTGCTGTCCTTATTCAAGGACGGTACAGCGTTTCCACTTGTTATGCTGGCCCGGATTCTTCAGTTCAGGAAGAGGGCAGGATCGCATTTTATGAGTTGGATTGTAAAAAATACGAGTATTGCTAAAATTCGACAAAATTTCCCTTACTTTTTAAAAAAAGTGTGCTAGGATAAAAAAGCAATTGCACAAACGTTTGCACGAGATCAAAAGTTTCGTTATCCGGAGCTGAAGGAGATGTTTTGCAACTAAATGAAAAGAAAAGAAAGGGAAAGTAAGAAATTGTAAAGAAATGCAATTAAATGTAATAGAAAAGCGGATGTGAAAAAAGAAAGGATATGGAGCAATGAAATCAGAAAATGCTGAATATGCAGAATCGCGTAAGATGCCGGCGTTGGTATGGAATTCTCAGAGGCTGAATCTGTCCGAACAGGACATCCCGGTGATCACGCTTGCTACTGATGTCAAAGTGAAGATCCATATGACGGGCATCTGCGGAACTGATCTGGCAGTCATCACAGGTAAGGAGCCTGGTGTTCCCGGAGTGATACGCGGTCATGAAGCCGTAGGTACTGTTATTGAAACCGGCAGCAAAGTAACAAGCTTAAAAGCAGGCGACAGAGTCGTTGTTGATCCCAATCACAGCTGCGGCAAATGCAGGTTCTGCCTTCAAGGCAAACTGCATCTCTGCACAGGAACGGATGGACAAGGTATGCCGATTGCCGGGTTGAATAAAAATGGAACTTTTGCTCCATGGTTCGTTTCAGAAGAAAAATTTTTACACAAATTACCTGAGCAGATGAGCTGGGAAGCGGCATTGGCCACTGAACCCCTCGCCTGTGTTCTCCATAACTTCCGGGAAGCCAGAGCTAAAAAAGGAGATGCGGTATTAATCCTTGGTTCGGGTCCGATGGGATTACTGTGTCAATTTGTTGCTAAACGCATAGGGTGCACCACTGTTTCAATAGAAATTAATGAAGGACGACTGGCAAAGGCACAGCAAATCTCAGACTATGCCTGCCCGCCGGAGGAGCTGACCGCAGAGCGGGTGTTCCGCATTCTGGGTGATAAGAAATTTGACATCGTAATTGATGCGGTGGGCACACAGATGGAGATGGCGGAGCAGTGGGTGGAGCGCGGCGGCACGATCATTCCCTTCGGGATAAACGGACGATATAAGTACACCATCTCACCAACTTATTATACCCAGAACGCAGTACGGCTGCTGGGGGCCGGTGAATATCTGAACACCTTTGAGGATGCCCTGCAGTTTGCAAAAGACGTTCCGGAGGTAGCTTCCCTGATCACACGCAAGTACAGTTTGGATCAATTCGAGACTGCAATTCAGGAGCTGCTGGGGAAGAGCGGGAATCCTGCGGTTTCTGCGGAGCCCCCGTTTTGAAATCGGCATTTATTTTCTGAAAAAATATAATTCCTGTATAGAGGAGATCTACTTGATGATCAGACATAATCATAGAGTAAACCGGATGCTTGACTATTTTGCAGACTGCCGGTTTCACGACACAGCACCCATCTGGATACCTGCGTTGTGGAACGAGTGCGGCTATGTATCGACATTGGATAGCAAGGATGGCGAAATTCTTGTTGAACCGGCAAGATTTATGGTTAAACATCTGCAGTACTTGCTTGAGTTGTCTTCTGATTATGCTCATCTCGGCCAGGCAGATTTAGATGATAGTGTCATTTATTGCTCCTTGCTGCGTTATTCCTCGGCCTGGGATTATACTCATACCGGGAATATCCAATCCGGAACATTCCTGAAATTTATGATTCTGCTGCCTATGCTGAAAAAAATGAATGTCAATATCCTGTATCTGCTGCCTGTCACCCGGTACAGCAATTTGAATCTCAAGGGGGATATTGGTTCACCGTATGCAGTGTACAGCCTGTTTGATTTGGATGAGAATTTACATGATCCGTTGCTGGACGGCATGGAGAACCTGACCATCCACGATGAGCTGGCGACCTTGGTCGAGGCCTGCCATCTGCTGGATATCAAAGTTGTGCTGGATTTAATCCCCCGGGTGGGTGCACGGGACAATGTATTTTTAGCCGAACACCCGGACTGGTTTTATTGGATTGATCTGAACGCGCTGCCTGGATTCCAGCCCCCGCACATTGCCGGATTGGAATTCTTCACAGAGTGCACACCGGACAAGCTGGAAACCATTTACCGCAGCAAGGATACCTTAACTTTCCTGAATCAGTTCCGTCTGCCGCCGGATGAACTGGACCCGGACCGCTGGAACGACCTCAAAAAACGCGCGCTTGAGTCCGGCGAGCCCCTATTGCCATTGATCGAACAGGAGATGGGTATTACGCCGGCTCCCGCCCATTCGGATTGGATTAATGATGTTCAGCCGATCTGGACGGACATTGCCTTTTTCCGCCTGTACAAGGACCCCTCGCCATTGGTCCGGCCTTATTTGCCTGAGGGTCAGCCCCCATATGTGCTCTTCGATACGATCAAGTGCAATATTTATCCGGGGGAAGAGCCGAATCAGGAATTATGGGACACGCTGATAGAGGCTGCCAGCTTCCAGCTAAAAACTTATAATATTGATGGTTTCCGGGTGGATATCGGACATACGCTCCCCGTCCCCTTGCTGCAATCTATGTTTAAGATGATCAAAGATATGAAGCCGGCAGCGATTCTGATCAGCGAGGATTTATTCAACCGCAATCACCGGGAAGCGGCAAAAACCGGATACAATGTGATGTTAGGCAGCGGCTGGAATATTATGACCGATATCCGTGTCGAACGTTTGCAGGATTACTTGCGGGAGCTTCCGGAACTGCAGATTCATGTGTTTGCCTGCTCGGAGACGGCGGATACCCCGCGCATTACAAGCCGTGGCGGGACAGAACTAGCCCGGCTTATGACGGTGTTCAATTATTTCCTGCCGAATGGGATTCCCTATCTGACTACAGGAATGGAAGTTTATGAGGAGCAGCCCCTCAATTGCGGTCTCGGGGATAATACCGGCGGTGCGGATATTCCAAAAGCTTTTTTCAATACCATGGCCATCAACTGGGCCAGTGAATCAACATTACTCCCGCTTCTGGAGCAATTGCAGCAGATGAAGAGACAGCATGCTAATCTGCTGAAGCCTGCGAACTTCTATCTTTCCGACTCGCAGGGCGATATTTTGATTTACTCATACTATTTGAAAGATGAACTGTTCAGTGCCTGTTTTAATTTGAACCCGGATCAAGAGCAAACCTTGCGGACTGAGCTGATCTATCCGGGCCACAAACAGACAAGCCTGCTGCTGGAAAGCGAACAGGGCGGCTGGAACCGGCTCAGCAGTGAAGGAACCTATGAAATGCGGCCATATCAGGCTTTGGTGCTGTATACGGAACTCATCAAATGACGAAGGAGGAAGACAGCTATGAACAAACAAGTTGCACAGCAGCTGAATATCTGGCATGAATTCGACGGGAAGGGAGATACATCCATAGAGGTGCTGGAGCAGCTCTGCCGTGCTTACACCTCTGAATCCGGAGTTTCCGTTATTCCCGAGGTCATGAATATCACCGTACTGACCGCCCGCTTGCAGCAGATAAAAGCCGGCGGGGCGGGTCCGCAAATGGCGCTGGTTCCGGCCGATATGGCCGGTTACGCGGAAGGCGCCATGTATTCAGAGATTCCTGAGAAATTCTGGTCAATGTCCGGCCTCCCCGATGTGGATATCCGTAGCTCCATGCAGTCCAACGGCCGGCAGTACGGTATTCCTATTTTAAAAGGCAATCATCTGGTTCTATATTACAATCCGGAAATCTACCCGGAGGCTCCCGCTTCCTGGGAGGCGATTGAACAACAGGCCGAAGCGTTAACGGCTAAAGGAATTGTTCCGGCCGCTGCCGATCTGGCGGACCCGTATTGCTTCATTCCGTTCCTGACCGCATTTGGAGGCTGGCCGCTGAAGGAGGGGAATCCCGATCTGGCGTCTTTTGAAATGGATGCGGCTCTGCGGTTCGTTCAGCGGCAAATTGCCCACAAGGTACTCGGCAGTTTTCATGGTCCAACTGAACTCCTGGACCGTTTTATCGCCGGTGAGATTGGAGCAATCATTTGCGGGGAATGGATTTACAATTATTTGGACCTTCAAATGAGAGACAGATTGCTTGTAGGTGCGCTGCCGTCGATTAATGGCAATCCGGCGGCCTCGATGTCTTCATCTATCGGTCTGGTCTTTCCGCAGCATTCGTTAGAATCGGAGCAGGCGGACGAGCTTCTGTCTTTCGCGGCGTATCTGCTGAATGAAAGCAGCCAGCTGGAATGGGCGGAGCGGGTGCAGCGGATTCCCGTGCATTCCCGCGTATTGGATAACATCAAGGCAGCCGCCTCACCGGCCAGGGCTAAACTAATTACCTGCCTTGAAAATGCGCGGAACATGCCCATTGAGCCGATTATGCGGAATATCTGGGATGCCATGGCTGTTGGCCTGCAACATTTAGCAGATGAAGATGCCGCAAGAATGATGAGGTTAATGAATGAGCATGTGAACAGCAGCCTCATTCAACAAACTTTATAGAGAAGAGGGAGAACGATGAAAACAACTATTTTTAGCCAAGTTTCAATCGACGGCAAGCTTACTTTGGGCGCGGGGAAGTCCAGTAAACAGTTGTTCAGTATGTTCGAGGAACCCGATATTAAATACATTCATCAATTCAGAGGTTTGATTGACGCTATCATGGTAGGTAAAAATACAATTCAATATGATGATCCGATGCTGACAAACCGGTATGAGGAGAATAAGAACCCGCTGCGGATTATCCCGACAACACATATGGATATTTCGTTGGACAGCCATGTCCTTGCTGACGACGGTCGGACGCTGATTGTTACCACCGAAAACGGCAAAAATCCTGAAATGATTAATATTTTGAAGGATAGGAATAAGGATGTGTTAATCTGCGGGAAGGACAAAGTGGATTTTGTGAATCTGTTCCGTGAATTGGAAGAGAACTATAACGTACACAGCATTATGATCGAAGGCGGCGGATTTCTGAACTGGAATGTACTGGACCAGGATTTAGTTGATGAGATCATCATCATGCAGCTGCCGATTATTATCGGGGGCGGGACCAATATCACACTGGTTGACGGCACGGGATATACCGACCTGAATTTCGTGAAGAAATTCAAGGTTGTCGAAGTTCTCCCGAACAAAAACTATACACTGCTTCGTTATCAGAAGGCTGTCTAACAGCTATGGGAGGCCCTGCTAATGTTAAAAGATTCAAAGGCGGATTTTTATAGTAAAATCTATACCATTGCAATTCCTGTAACACTGCAAAGCCTGATTATGGCACTGCTAACCTTAACCGATCAGCTGATGGTCGGACAACTCGGCGATGTGGCTGTTGCATCAGTAGGGATTTCCATTAAAATATACGGGATCATAACTGTAGTATTGGCAGGGCTGGCTACAGGAGTATCCATTTATGCCGCGCAGTTCTGGGGAAAGAAAGATGAGAAAAGCACTGGCCAACTGCTGGGATTGGGATTGTTTTTTGGTCTGGGAATCTCCATTATTTTTACGCTGCCTGTTCATTTCTTCCCGCAATTCTGTCTCGGCTTGTTTACGAAGGACCAGCGGCTGATCACAGAGGGGGATATTTTTCTGGAAGTCACCTCCCTGAGCTATATTCCTGTCATGCTGACGATGATATTTTCCGCAATATTGCGCGCTACAGGACATGTGAAGCTCCCAATGATGACCAGCATCGTAGCTGTATGTATTAACATTGTACTTAACTATCTGCTCATCTTCGGGAACTTCGGCTTTCCGGAATGGGGGATAAAAGGAGCAGCAACTTCTACACTGATCGCCCGTTTATTTGAATGCTGCTTCATTATTGCGGCTGCCTATAAGCTTCGTCTGCCTGGAGTAACCCATATCCGTGACTGGTTCGGGGCTTCCACAGCCTTGCTGTCAAAGTTCCTCCGCACCACCTATCCGATCGTATTGACCGAGCTGATTTGGGTACTCGGTGAAACGGTATATGCGATTATTTACAGCCGGATGGGAACTGTAGAAATAACCGCAATGACGATAACCTATCCGCTTCAAAGCTTAAGTATCGGATTATTATCCGGGCTCTCCAGTGCAGCCGGCATTATGATTGGAAACAAGCTAGGGGCCGACGAACAGGACGCAGCACTGGATTTTTCGAAGAGGTTCATTAAGCTGGGGATTTTTGTATCCCTTGGGATAGGTGTATTGATCGCCGCAATTGCACCTTTGTATGTATCCATCTTTCAGGTGTCAGAGGAAGCGCATCACATGGGCACCCGTCTAGTATGGGTTTTCGCCGGGTTTCTGTGGGTAAAGGTTGCCAACATGATCCTGGCGGGCGGCATTCTCAACAGCGGCGGTGACAGCAAGTTCGTATTTGCAATGGAAGCCGCTGCAACATGGCTGATTGGTGTTCCTTCCGGATTATTAATGTCATTTGTCTGGAAGCAGCCTGTGTTTCTGGTATATATGATTTTGTCATTGGAAGAAGTGGTTAGGCTTAGCATCGGATTGGCGCGAATTCACTCCAGGAAATGGATGAAAAATCTGGTCGCTGAAATCTCTGCATAAGCCATTGAGTGAATCTATTGAAGTTTCCGGTACGGCCCGAAAGAAAAATGTTGAAACGCTGCTGACATTACGTTGTCAGTAGCGTTTTTGTATAGTCAGGGTATGCGAAGATCGCAGTGCTTAGGAGATGGGGCAACCTTTCTTACAATCTTATCGTAGAGGTGGAAATTAATCGTGAGCAATGTCAATTGGGAAGTGGATCAGGACCACAGCTCCGTCGAATTTTCGGTGGCGCATTTAATGATTAATCGAATCAAAGGCGTATTCGGGCAATTTCAAGCAAGCTTGAGCTTTGACCCCAATGATCTAACAACGATGGGTATACAGGCGTCCATAGATGCCAATAGTATCACAACCCGCCAGCCGCAGCGGGATGAGCACCTGAGGAGCGGCGACTTCCTGGATGCAGCCAGGTATCCAACCATTGCGTTTCAAACCACCGGCTGCATCCCTGCTGGAGAACGGCAATATGAACTTGAAGGCAATTTGACGCTGCATGGAGTAACGAAGCCGGTCACTTTTCATACCGTTTTTGAAGGACTAAACAAAGATCCTCGCGGCCGGGAACGTGCAGGATTGTATTCAACAGCTAGTATTGAACGCAATGAATTTGGTTTGACCTTTAACTCGCCGCTGGAAACTGGCGGCATGATCGTCGGAAATGAGGTGAGGATTGAGCTTTATATCGAGGCAATAAAAATAGAATAATACGATTGACAGCTACAATTAAGATGTGGTAACTTTACCATTGAAAATAAAGGCAATGCAACCTTTGGGTTCAACCTCGCTGAGAAGTGGGTTGGGCCCTTTTTGCATTTAATGCCAGGGGAGGATTCATATGCTGAGAACAGAACTGCTGCTACAGCGGCTGGATGAGATCGGCCAGTCGCTCGAACGTATGGGGGGAGCTCTTTTATTATTAGGCGTTGGTTCCGTTGGAGCCGAGACAGAACGGTTGGATGAATATTCGGATTTGGATTTCTTTGTTATTGTGAAACCGGGGAGAAAAGCAGATTTATCGGCCGGCTGGATTGGCTCGAAGGGGTACACCCTCTTGCCTATTCATTTAAGAATACGGATGACGGGTACAAGGTATTGTTCGAGGACGGAATTTTCGGGGAATATGCTGTCTTTGAGGAATGGGAGCTGGCGGATGCCGCCTATACGGAAGGCCGGGTCATATGGAAGGACCCGGCGTATAGCAATACGGCAATCGCCAAACCGGTAAATCCGAATCCCCAGCCCCAAAAATGATTCCTTGGACTTTCCTTTGAACGAAGCCTTAACCAATCTATACGTAGGGCTCTGCCGCTATGCCAGGGGAGAACGCCTATCCGCTACGCGGTTTGTTCAAGGTTACGCTATAGACCGGATTCTATCCGTGCTCCATCTACTGGAACATGAGGAGGATTACTTTCCCGACCCATTCGGGAATGAGAGACGGTTAGAGAAGCGATACCCCCGTTTTGCGGAAATCATCGGAGACATGATCCAGGGATACAACCATGTTCCCGAATCGGCACTCCGCATTTTAAATTTCTTAGAAGAGGTGTACCCGGTCAATCGGCGGTTAAGCGATGAGATCCGGCGCTTGGCTAATCTGAATTGCGGGCAGAAGCAGTGCGGTGAACCTTAAATAAGATCATCTTTTGGCGATGGCCTTTTTCTCGTTGTATAGGAAATTATATAGTGTAAAAAAGTGTGGATATCTTGGCAGCCTCAGAGGATATAAGCGATGCAGGAGGATGGGGCTCCATCCGAGGACGGAAGCGGACTGAGGAGCCCTTATTTTGCAAAAAATCTTAGTTTTTCAGTAGTTACGGACTCAGGAGCCGTTATATCGTTCAATGGAGCCTGGAATAAAGGGGAAAAGGACAAATAAAGGCATCTCAGTCCGCTGTCCTGCGGAATAGACGAATTTTCTATCCATAACGGCTTTCCTGTCCGTAACGGGTACGGATAGATCGCGAAGGAATAGGGCATCCGTCTTCAGCATGCCCCCATTGATTTTTGGAGCGGTTGGGAATTCCTGCGGCCATAGGCCCCGTGTTGCTATTCACCCGCCAGGGTGATTTTGTTCAAATATAATTTATATGTTTCACGCTGTAAATTATCCTTCTATTTCTCGCTGAAACGGGTACCTGAAAGCGATACTCTGTATCGCTGCTTCGGAAGCATTGGCTCCTTATAAGGACGACGTAGCCGTTTCTACTTGGATTCTTTGCATGACTGCACTTCGTGCAATAGAATTCTTATTGTTCTGCGTTGAACCGCATTCTGCTGTATTTTGTGCAATAGATTTTCGGATATCGCGCCCAAAACAACCTTTCCAGCGGATTCAAATGTACAGAGTGCAATTGATGGAGCTTTTCGACTGATTTACGGGATATTCTGCTGTAGAGAATGCAATAGACATACATGCCGCCCATTGGCGGCACTTCAGACGATGAAATTTCGGAGAAGGGCTATAATACTTTATTTTCTTTGGACATATGAACCACTGACTATTCTGATTTTTCATATTATTTGACTAGAGGTTCATTACCAGCGCCGAATGTAACCTGTCGTAGCGGGTGTTGCAAAGAACTGATAAGGCGGGCCTGTTCCAAAGCAATCAGAGTAGCCTCGGCGGCACCTATACGAGACAAACAGGTCGAGCTGTTTCAAGAGGATATTGAAACCATGAGTCAACGTATACGCATCCCGCGGGAGGATGCGGTTTCCCATATTGTGACTGAGCTTTTAGCCTACATTCAAGTCGAAGACACATCCTGAAGAAGCGGGCAACGCCCTACTGAAGTGGCGCCGCCCGCTTTGTGTGTGGAAATGGTTTAAGATTTGTTCTCTTCCGGTATGTCAAAAAACTGATTTAAATTCATTTCCTTTGTCCCCAGGGTCTTGACTTCTCCGTTAGGCTCAACGAACCCGTATTTGGCTTGTCCGACATGACCCATGAATTCAAAAAAAACTACACGACTCGTGATTTTTGGAAGTTCGCCGTCCTGGTTGGTGATTTTTAGAGGCAAAAAGAACAGGCCGCTGGACGCTTTAACCGAATCAAAGGTGGCCGTCCATTTTTCCTCGCTGTGGTTTCCCACAACTTCGTAATATGAAATGCTGTTGCCTCCAGTCAAGAAAAATTGGTCCGCTTTTCCTTCCGGGAAATAATAACCTTGATTACCTCCTACTTCGCTAGGAGTAATGTCCAAGGCTTTCAACGAGCTAACCACAGGAAATTTCAGCGCTGCGGTTCGGGCTTCGGCCAGATTGGACGATGCAAATTGTTTCTTTAGTTCCTCACTGGATTTGGCGACGAACACGATCCGCTGTTTAGGATTCCACAGGACATACGCCCCCGTCGATTCCGCGATAAAGCGCAAGGGAACCATAACACGGCCTTGTTTTAGGGTAGAGGCCGCTTCCAATTTCACTTCTTTATTCCCGATCTTTGCTGTTTCCTGACCCGCCACTAAGGTGATGGTTTCCCCGTCCCGGGTAAGAGTGACGGTCTTGGACGCGTTATTCCATTGTACCGAGCTGCCGGGTATTTGTTGGGTCACCTGCAAAGGAACCATGGTTGTTCCATTGGTAATATACGGAGCTACATCCGTATCCGCGAAACGATTATTTATCCTAATTTCGATGGCTGAGGAAGCTGCGGAAGCCGTTCCTGTAGGTAGGGCACTTCCTGCGATCAGCAGGGACGCGGTGAGCCATCCGATGACGCTCGTTTTCAAATGCTTTTCCATGTTATAATATCCTCCTTATTCTATTTTTGGTCATTCACTGCACATCCGGTCATTTTTCAATCTGCTTTTCTCAAAATAGATTAAAGATTTGATTTGTGATAAATGGTGTAGGCCTCTAGAATAACGCTATCTTCAATTTGACCAAGTAAGTGTAACTCTTCCTCTGCCGGAGCATATGAACCGTATTTCAGTACATCAAACGAACCTGCGAAAAACTGGTCAACGACTTAATCCCAGCCACTTTTGTTTATTTGGATGATTTCCCTTTGTTCTAACATATTTAATCATCTCATAGAACTTCAGTAGGTATTGCTTAGCTAACCATCAAAGAAATTCCCGATATATTTCCCGGGCGTTCTCATCGAACAGAGCCGTGACGTTCGCATAGTTGTGGAGATCAATCCGGTTCTGCCACAGGATTTTCTGGATAAAGATTGTCTCGGTAAACATCCGGTTCACAATTACCCTGCACAGGGCTAGATCGTCCTGGAAAAACTCCACCAGTTCGACAATCTGGTCAAAGTCAAAATATAAAATGTAGCATACGTAATTGTGCAGCAGCATGCTGATAATGTGTTCGCGGTAAGGTGTGGAGGGCACACCCGTAAGCGTATCCTGCAGGCATCCGAACACTTCAGACCTATTGCGGGCATAAGCGGCAAGAAATTCGTCCGCTTGGTTAATCAGACGCAGGGCTGGTTCCAGGCCGGCTTCGGGTGGAAGCTTCAGCCTGGAGGAACGTCCTTCGACCACTTCCAGCATTTGCAGGGTAAGCCCGCAGCAGGCTTCAATCTCTTGCGGCGAGAGAGTCAGGCAATCGTTATATGCTGTATGATGGTGGGCGTAATGATCGTGGTACGCTGCGAAATAATCCTGAACGCGGATGCCGGTCATCGTATGGATTAAGTCCGGGCCGCGAAAAGAAAAAGCATCCAGCGTCTCCCCGTTGACCGGGTGGGCGTACAGGTAGAACCAGAAGAAAAAGTCCCGCAGTCCGGCTTTCTGCTCATCGGACAGCATAGAGAGATACGCCCACTGAGCCAGTTGGAAGAAGCAGTAGTGCTTCATTCGGTCATTCATCACGTTGTAGGGGTGAATTGGAACGATGGAGGTAGTTGCGTTGATCGTCAGCAGCAGATAGTCCAGCACCTGTTCGCCGTACACGTCCAACTGACCGAAACGGGACGCTAAGACGGGCGCTCTGCCCGTGGTATCCGTATAATGCGGGTCGGCGGGACGAAGGTCGCTTGTCCAGTCGGTAAACGACTCGTTCTCGCGGCCGGCCAGGAACAGCTCCGTGCTTCCGTCTTCGCACAACGCATACTCAAAGCGGCCTGTTTTCAGTAACGGCAGCCCGCGTTCGAATTTGAGGTTAAGGTAATTGTGGTACAGGGCATCAAGTTCCATCTCACATCTCTCCGATTCTGGCAGGATTGGATGACATGGCGATTCATTCGTCCCGGCTTCGCCTTGCTTACGAACTAGGCCGCAGCGCCCGTCATTTATAGTATAAACGATAATCCAGAAACGCCCCGCGGTTCAAGCCAATTTCATTGTCGGGACTGTTCCTGCGCGTTATAATACAATAGTTGACCGGAGAATCGTGGATCTGATGTCCGAATGATGCCGCCGGAATCTGTAAACGATGGGAGGTGACGACAATGAATGTGGGAAGAACTCTCCTGCGGACGATGGAGTTCAGCCAGCAGTTGGATTTGCTGCACAAGCATATTACGTACAGCGAGCTGCCGGTGCAAAAAAGCGATTCCTTCGACAAGCAGTGCATGCTGCTCGAACAATATCTCGGCGAAAATACTTTTCAAACTACTTACAAGAAAATGAACAGGGTTAATATCCTGTCCGGTTTGTTCGCCCTGCCAGTGCTGCTGATTGTGGCCGCTGCATTTATCTATGGACGCTATATCGACCGGGACTACGATGTTTTCGGATTTTTCATGGACCATCCCGTCTTGTATCTGGTACCCGCCGCGCTGATCGTAGTGACCCTGGTGCTGGCCGTGTTTCATTCGGTGCTGCGGCGGAAGCTGTATGGCCGTATCTACCCGGAGCTGACAAGAAAACTACAGATGAATGCCTCCAGTGGAGTATCTCTATCTGGACGATAACCTCATCCGGAGCAGATCCAAGCTTTGATGCTTAGTTCCTAAAAGAGGCCATCTCCAAAAGATGGCCTGATTTGAGGTTAACCAATACATATTTAAGTTTTTTATTTCACCACCGCTGATTTTTATTCCTCATAAGCGATGCCGGCAGCTTTCAAATGCCCGTAGGCCACGAGTCTGCTGAACTGAGACGATACTTCACCCGCAGGAAGAGGTTGTTCGTTTTTAACCCACCAAATGATGATCCCCATGAAAGACGATACAAGGTATTCGAGCAGCAATTCCTTAGATATCGCTAAAGGGGAATTTCCCGCTGCAGGATTCCACCCCTCATTTAGTTTATCTTTAATGATATTCTCCATTTTCGCCCGGAACTGATAGATTCTATTCTCTTCAATTAACATGGCATAGTAAAAAGAAGTGTTGCGTGAAATATGTTCCAGTACAGTTTGCATAACTGTCTCGAGTATAGCAATACTGTAAGGATTCATGCTGATTGGACAAAGAACCACTGCATTTTTTAATTCGCCCAACAACTCATCCATATATGTATTTAATAAGTCAGGTTTGTTTTCGTAGTGGAGATAAAACGTATTTCGATTGATCATAGCCCGATCGGCAATATCCTGAATCGTTATCGCTTCATAGCCTTTTTCCTGAATAAGCGCAATAAACGCCGTTCGAATCGATTGTTTAGTGCGGAGTATCCTTAAATCAGTTTTTTTGCTCATTGTTTTCGCTCTCCTTGCTTAAATTTGAGTCGTTAAGCGACAAAGTGATCTGGACTGTATGTTATCTTTCAAATTCAAAAATATTGAATATTGAGCGTCATATTCATCTCTATTATAATGAGCGCATGATAAATAAACAACAAACCGTTCATTATTTATCTTTACAACAGTTGAGAAAATAAGGAGGATATTCTAATGGCAGTAAACAATCAAAATGAGCTTGTACTTAAGGCAACCGCTGTGCTGGAAAGTTTAGCGAGCGGTGATCCCGGAGCGATTACGAATTACATTCATCCGGATCAATATATTCAGCACAACCAGGCTTTACCCGATGGCCGTGCGGCTATGCTGGGTGCACTTAATCATTTACAGGAAATCGGTACAAAGGTGTTGAAAACCTATGAGTTTATTAAAAAGCAAATTAATTGTTACTTTACCTGTTATCGTTATTGCAGTCATCTTCATTTTTAGTCTGGCTATGATTCCTAGCCTCAATCCGGCTCCCCGGAACTTGCCCATTGCCATTGTGAATGAGGATCAAGGCTTGGCAACTCCAGAAGTAATTCAGTCAGAAACCTGGGCTAATCCGGATGGAGAGCCAGCGGTTAAATGGATCGAAGTGGGCAGTGAAGCAGAAGTAAAAGCGGGACTTGATAACCAAAAATATTATGCTGCATTGGTGATTTCCAAGGGGTTCAGCGAGAAGCAGGCATCGCTTATGACGCCGGACCCTTCTTCACCCCGGGTGCAGATTTACATCAACCAAGGTATGAATGCATCAGCATCTAGTATGGCTGGGCAAATGCTGAATCAGGCGGTTCATGGCATGAATGAGAAGCTGCGTGCCGAGCTATTAGCGGCTATTGGTCAACAGGGCGGTATGCTCTCGACAAAACAAGCCGCTGCATTAGCTTCACCCATCGTTAGCGAAACCATTAATGTGAATGAAACCGGTACGCATAATGGAAACGGGAATTCACCGGTTTTGATGCTACAACCTTTGTGGATGGCGAGTCTAATCGGAAACGTGGTTTTCTTGCTTGTCAAAAATAAACAAAATTACGTGAATCGTAAAGAGCGGGTCCGGGCGAATATAATCCAGATCATTTGGGGAACGGTCATCGCTTTGGCGGCTGGATTTAGCTTCACTTGGTTCGCCGGGAGCTTGGGGGTACACATTTCTCATTTCACGGATACCGCTATATTTCTGGCAATTGCTTATTTAGCATTTTTCCTCATGATAGCTGCTGTTTTCGCTTGGATTGGATTAAAAGGCATGATTATTTTTGTGCTGCTCCTATTCTTCGGCGCGCCTCTCCTTAGTTTCGGTTCAGAGTTTTTATCTCCGTTTTACCGCGATTGGATACTATCGTGGCTGCCGATGCGTTACATGGTAGATGGGCTGCGTGAGTTGCTTTTCTTTGGGCAAAGGCTGCGTATGAATCATCCGACAATTATCCTAATCTGGATCGGCACTGGCGGCCTGTTGGTCTTGCTTGCCTCTGCCTTCAGACGTTCCAGTACACCTTAACGATAAGACTCTCTATTTTATAAAAGCATTATAAATAAGAAGGATACTCGATTAACGAGTATCCTTTTTGTGTACAATCTCTATAGCTTAGCAGTGATCATAAAGCGTTCCGAATTGGTCCGAATCCCCTTCTCCGTTTGATTTTCCTTAATAAATTGTTGGAGTATTTTGAAATCGGCCTCTGTCCGTCCAAAGTCGGGAATAATAGGAGTGTGTTTTAATAAAAAAATCAGGTCTTCAGCGGTTTGGTAATATTCGATAACATTAGATTCAAATGACTGAATGTCGCTAAAGCCGGCCTCGCTTAATTCAGTAATATATTGATGCTGTAATGTGCCTCCCTTTGCTCCATAAGCTTGTCCTCTTCCAAACGCTTCTTTAAATATTGGATTTGTAGAGATTCAGGTTTATAAGGCCCACGTAAAATAGTTATTTTAACACCTAATTTGGTAGTTTCTTTATTCTCTTGGGAGATTTTTACGAAAAGCTATTCTTGTGTGAACATAATGAAAACATTTGCCAGCTAGAATAAACCGGTATGCAAATAATAATGTTTACGAATAAGGAGGCAATGAATTGAGGAAACTTATTAACAAGTCACTTTCAATGGCGCTGGTTTTGATCATGGTATTGGGCTTTGCGACCAATGGAGTGCAGGCTTTGGCAGAGAATACCAACGGGGAAATGCTGCAGAGTCAGGCAAATCAGCCTTTTACATTGCTGGAAGGAAATTCAGTATGGAAGTATGCTGATGATGGAACCGATCAAGGCACAGTGTGGCAGGCAGTCTATGACGATTCCAACTGGAATACGGGACAGGCTCCTTTGGGATACAAGGATAATGGCACTGGAGTCAGTACCACCGTATTTGGTGGTCTGAAGACCAATATAAGCTATGGCAGCAATAAATCGGATAAGTACAGGACTTCGTATTTTCGTACGAATATCAATGTGAACTTGGAGCAATTAAAAGATTTTCAGAAGTTCGAAGGAACGATTGCATTTGATGACGGTATCGTCTTGTATTTGAACGGTACTGAAATCTACCGTGAAGGCATGCCTGCGGGAGCGATTGATTACTTAACCCAGAGCACTTACGCCAATGGAGATCCCAATGTCTCCAAGGTTAATCTGACTGACCTTGTGAAGGCGAATCTCAAGGATGGCAACAACGAATTTGCAGCCGAGGTTCATCAAGCAAATGCAACCAGTTCGGATCTGTATTGGGATATGAGCCTGACAGCCTATCCGGCGGCTGATCCTGTGCAGCCTGGCAAAGGCAAGCCGGAATCCATCGCACTGACCTTTAACGGGAATCCGCAGACCAGCATGGGGTTTGCCTGGTATACCCCGGAGACGGTGACAGGCACGAAGCTGGAAGTGGTGGAAGCCTCCAAAGTGACTGACAGCGGGTTTCCTGCGGATGGACTGCTGACCTTTGAAGGAACTTCGGTTGTTGCCAGCGTCTATCAGTCCAAAGCGGACAAGTCTGCCGGGGACGCTTCAGCCATATCCAGCCATAAAGTAATTGCGGACAATCTTCGCCCGGGCACAAAATATGCTTACCGGGCCGGTGATGGGCAAGACGGCAACTGGAGTGGGATTGGAACCTTCACAACAGAAGCTGCGGACAACTCTTCCTATCAGTTTATTTACACTACAGATTCCCAGGGTACCACCGAACCGGATTTTGACATCTGGAACCACACCCTGCAAGAGGGGGTCAGCAAGTTCCCTGAGGCGGAGTTTATTCTGAATTCAGGAGATTTGGTAGATAACGGGGATTTGGAAGAGCAGTGGGGCTGGTTCTTCGGGAAGCCGAAGGATATTCTGGAGAACATACCGCTGGTTCCTCTGGTTGGCAATCATGAGAGCAAAAACTACAGTAATTATACCGGACATTTCAATCTGCCCAATGTTTCCAATACCGGTGCTAAACCGGATGGTTCGGTATATTCATTCAATTATGGCCCGGCGCACTTCATGGTTCTGAACACAGAGTATTACGGAACAAGCTCCAATGCCTTGAATAATGAAATCTATTATAAGCAAGTGGAGTGGCTGCGCAGTGAGGTGGCAAAGTCAGATAAGAAATGGAAAATTGTGCTGCTGCATAAATCCCCATATTCAGTAGCCAATCACACCAATGATAAGGATGTTCTATTCTATCGTTCTGAATTGACGAAAGTCTTCGATGAGCTTGGCATCGATATGGTTATTGGCGGACATGATCATACGTACGCCAGAAGCTATCAGATGCTGAACAATGTACCTTTAACAGACGTTGTTCCGGATTCAGCAGGTAAGGTTACAGACCCTGATGGGACGCTCTATCTGATTACCAATGCCGCAGGCAACAAGAAATATAACGTTGCTTCGGGACCTTTCCCTTTTGCAGCTAAATACGGGCAGCCCGGCAAGGAAATGTTCACAGGGTTCACCGTTACAGAGAACGAATTAAGCTATAAGGCTTATACTACAACAACCGGAGGAACTACAGACCTCTACGACGAATACAGCATTCATAAATCGGATGCAGCCGTTCCCGGCGTCCGGAATGCGCAGATGGTTGCAGGCGCAGACGGCAAGATCACATTGACCTGGGAGGCCCCTGATACGGAGCTGCCGGTATCGGGTTACCGTGTCTATGAGCAGAATGATCTCCTTGGAGCCAACTGGAATACGTTAGTGTCTACTGAATCCGGGAAAACCGCCTACAGCTATACGGTAGACAACTCAGATCCTGCACAGAATTACCAATTTGTTATTAAAGCGGTAAGCGGCCGAAATCATTCAGAAGCGGTTATTGCCGGCCAGCCAGCCGTGAGTAAAGTGACCGTTACCTTCCATGGGGATCCCCTCAGTTCAAAGGGCTTCACTTGGTATACACCACTGATCTCGAAGAAAAGCGACTTGCAAGTGGTAGAGTTAACCCAGGATACACCTGATTTTACCAACGCAAAATCATTCAGCGGTCGTTCTGCCGTTTCTACCAATGCCAAGGAAGAGATGGTGCACAAGGCGGAAGCTACGGGGCTGAAGGCCGACACCTCCTATTATTTCCGCGTGGGCGACAAGTCGCTGGGAATCTGGAGCGCGGCTGGCACCTTCCGAACAGCACCTGAATCGGGGGCATTTACATTCGTTGACCTTGCGGATACACAGGCGAAGTCTGAGGATGAAGCGATTTTGTCGTCACAGACCCTTGCCAAAGCTCTGGCAACGGTGCCGGACGCACATTTTGTAGTTCATAACGGAGATATTGTAGATACTGGAACCAAAGAAACGCAATGGGACTGGCTGCTGGGTCATTCTCAGAACAGTCTGCTCCATACCACAATAGCCCCTTCTGCGGGCAATCATGAGGATGAAGCCAATGCGTTCTATGAGCATTTTAATATTCAGGAGGCACCAGGATCGGCGACCGAAACCGGAGCCTATTATTCTTATGATTACAGCAATGCCCATTTCGTAGTACTGAACAGCAACGAAGATTCCGATTTGTATGCCAATTTCAGTGCAGACCAGGTAGAATGGCTCAAAGCAGATGTGCAGTCGGCCCAAAAAGCCGGTGCCCGCTGGATTATTGTCAACATTCATAAAGGTCCTTATACAACCTCCAATCACGCTACCGACAAAGATATTATCGGCGCCAACGGGGTAAGAACGAAAATTGCGCCGCTTATGGCGGAGCTTGGCATCGATTTTGTATTGCAGGGACATGATCATATCTATGCACGTACCAAACCAATCAAAGCAGATGGAACCGCTGCAGCCACGCAGAAAATCACCGAGACCTTGAATGGTTCAACCGTGGAATACACGGTGAATCCGGATGGCTCGATCTATCTGATTCCAGCCACAGCCGGGGCAAAGGTGTATTACAAGAACCAGAAACCAGAGCTGGGAAAAGCCTATTACGATCTCTTTGAAGCTGCTGACGAAAACCATGCTGCACCGTACGGGCCGGACCCGAGCGACAGCTCGCGTCCGAAGCGTGGACAGATCCAGAACTTCGTGGGCATTACGGTCAATGGTGACAAGCTGACTGCAGTGTCCTATGAAATAGACCAGAACAAGAACGATGCAAAACCTTACATTATTGAGCAGTTCGGCATCATCAAGAAGAAGAGCGACGGGGGAGGGACACCGACACCGGAGGTACCAACTCCGGCACCGGCTACACCGACGCCTGCTCCTGCTGCGCCAACACCAACGCCGACGGCAACACCGGTACCTGGCGGTTCAACTGGATGGACACCGGTTTCCACACCGGCGCCGACACCTACACCTACACCGACACCGTCTGCTTCTCCAACACCGGCACCGACAGCTGCTGTCCCATCGTCTTCACCAGCCGGCAGCGTAGACCGTCCGTCGACGAATCCAGTACTAACGGATATAGGCACTCATTGGGCGGCTTCGGCTATTCAAAAAGCGCTTGAAGCCGGCTTTGTCAACGGGTATGCCGACAATACCTTCCGTCCGAACCGGGAGGTGAACCGGGCTGAATTCATCACGATGCTTGCCCGTGCGCTGAAGCTTCCGGATAATAGCAGCACTGGAGCTTTTAAAGATATGGATAAAATCCCGGTGTGGGCCAGACCCTATGCGGCACAAGCCGTCTCAGCTGGAATTGTCAGCGGATATGCTGACGGAACCTTCCGGCCGGAGCAGAAGCTGACCCGTTCAGAATTGACTGTGATGATTGTAAGGGCTCTGGGAATAAAGGTAGATACGCAAGCCAAGCTAACCTTTACTGATGCCGGCGATGTCCCTAAATGGGCAGCCCCTTATATAGCAGCCGCCGTAGATAAATCTCTGGTAAATGGCACCGGCCAGAACAAGTTTGCCCCCCACCGGGTTGCCACGCGGGCGGAAGCGGTGACCTTAATCGTAAATCTGCTGGAGAATCCGATAGAATAAACTTTCCGTTGTTCACAGATATCAACCGCTACTAGCGGTTTACCCCAGTATCCTGCATAAAATAACAGGGCTATCCCCGCAGCCATTTTATGGCTTAGGGGGTAGCTCTTTTTTGTACTGAACTATTGCTCCTATTCTTCGGGCGCCACTCCTTAGTTTCGGTCCTGAGTTCCCGTTTACCAGAACAGAAGAAGGAGGTTGCGTGTAACTCTTTTAATTGTAGACAGCAGAACTTAGGAGCAGGATAGAGCTGTATATAATCACAGGGAGAAAGGAAGTAGGACATGGAGAAAAATAACGAGTGTATGTATTGTATGGAGGATGAAAGACGGGACAACCTTATGATTGAGGTGGCTCAGCTGGAGGATTCAACCGTGTTTCTGTTCAAAGAGCAATCGTATAAAGGCAGATGTAATGTCGTGTATAAAGATCACGTAAAAGAGTTATTTCAGCTTACCTCAGCGGAATTATCCGCATTCATGAATGATGTCCAAAAAGTGGCCGCTGCTATGAACAAGGCTTTTGGGCCTGATAAACTGAATTATGGAGCTTACGGAGACAAACTGCATCACCTTCACATGCACATCGTCCCTAAATATGCCGATCAAAAGGACTGGGGCTCCACCTTCGAAATGAACCCGGGTCTGACGTATTTAAGTGATGAAGAATATGCTGAAATGATCGCGGAGATTAAAAAACATTTATAATCTCATTACGTCGGTATCGACGCTGTATCTGAAGTTGACGGATTCGAACAGGCATGACCTAAGTGGTTTCATGCACAGCCGCGGGCACTATTCGGTTTTGTGTGGAGGCGGTTAGGTCTTTTTTGGTGCCAAAAATAATGTTTAGTCGGGAAAGCTGCTCAGCTTGTCGGCAAGCTCTTCTTTTCTAATTAAGACCTCGACCATGAGGCCTGCCCCCAAGCGAAATCCATAGGTAAAAGAGGAGGCCAGCTCCATTCCATGGGTTTGACTATATAACTCCAACAATACCTCAAGCTCATTGAACTCCTCTTCGGAATGCCGCTTCCTCCATGCCTCCAAGGTTTCGGATGTTTTGCGGCTTATATGGCGGTACTGCGGATCATTGGGTACAGCCTTTTCATCAGGACGCAGATTGCCGTGATATAGCTGGTCTAACAGGCTCGCCATTTCTGTTCATCCTTTCTGTAAAGAAGGTTTGTTGGAAAAAACCGGGAAAATCCAAGGGGGTGTTTTCTTAAATTAATTATCCGGCAATCTCCATCATGAAATCCACGGAGTATACTCTACAGAATGGGATATTTTTTCGGTTTAATGAATAATCAGATAATCTATAGCACCTATAAAAAGGTGTTTTTTTGTTTCTAAAACAGGAAAAATATCACAAAAGGTAGAAATTAGATATAGTAATATTTTCATATATTCTACATAAGGTAGTTGAAGAAATGTCGGATTTTAATTTTAAACAAATTCCTTTTGCGGTTGAGTTTGCTGAAAATCCAGAGCCTAGATGTCCTTGTATTCTACTACTAGACACGTCTTATTCAATGCAAGGTGAAGGAATAAAAGAGCTGAAGACTCAAGATATTCAAAGAAGAATTATTATCCGACTCTATGGCGACGAAAAGAGTAGAACTGGCTATAGTGATAATTGGACCAGTTGAAGTTCATACCGATTTTATGACGGTAGATAATTTTTACCCTGAAGATTCTTTTAAAGAGATTAAAGGATTAAATATTCTCTCCAGATGAAATCATGAATAATACAGATGAATATAGCTTTAAAGGCACCTTTTTATATTTAACACCCATGTGGTTAGATAATTATGGATATACATTTATGAGGTCAGGTTGTTCTGCTCTTCAATCAATTGTTAATTACCTTGAAGGAAGGCCAATATTAAAGACTATTTTACATGCAAGGAGCGAAAGATTTGGTAGGAGTAACCTTGATCATCCAATAGATAAATTAATAAGTCTGGGAGCAATTTAGTACAGATTCCAAGAGAACTAGGGTTAATGATTTATTAGGGTATCCATTATTTATCTCTGAAGATATTTAAGAGATCCTGAAAGGGAAGTATGACTCCTTAAAGGTATGATTGGATACTGTCAAGTATAAAACTGTAGATCTACGACTGCTTTTTGTCTCATTCAATAATAATAGTAGAACGGAGAATGTAAACTGAATATATGGGGAAATATCGCTGTTATATTGTCTTCTATAGCTGTAATGGTACTATTATGGTTTGTTATGAATTTTATTTTTAGCAAATGGTTTATACCGTTTTTTGAGTCAGTTGGAAAATTTTTTGCCAGTAAGATTACTGAGAGAATCATTCTGATCTTAGAGGTTTTAGTATTAGTAATTCCCTTTGCATATATAATTGGAAACTTTTATCTGTACTTCACTACAAATTTAGGAAAGGGGTACTTCTCTCTTTACTGGGTTATACTCACTTTGCTTTTTTTAGTTTGGGTGTTTGCTACTACAGCGCTAATTGTTGAGTATAAGACAATACATTCTGGATACAAGTTTCCATTTATAAATTGGTTTGGGAAAAGAGTTGAGAGAATCTTCTATCGACTAAAAAGAATTTATATATTCAATAGAATTGGGCTTTTGTTTTCTCAATTCCCTGATCTTTTGAAATCGATTATGATACTGTACATTTCTTTAGTATTCTTGACAATACTCCCATGGTCAGATGAGTATTATTTCTTGGGATTCCTTTTTGTTCCTTTATATGCAAATTACTGGGTTTATTATAATAGAGTATTTACTGTTAACGAGAATTTAGAAGAAGTTTTTATCAGAAGAGTTTGTTTATATGTTTCAATGATGGTAGTGGCTACATATGAATTGTTTACTAAATATGAAAGTTTTCTCTATGAGATTAAATCGAATTTTAATTTCTGGATTCTCTTGATGACTGGATCCGGGGTCTTATACATAGCACTCGATAGAATATTGAAAGAGATAACCGCTGATTATATAAAGTTTAAAAAAGAACACAGGAAAACCAGTAATACAAAAGGTGAACAAACTACAGTAAGAAAGATCAGATATGTTCAAAGAAATAGCCGAAAGTATTTAAGTACCCCACGGATGTTGTCAAAAAGGAGGAAACAGCGGAGAAAAAACTCAGAGAGTAAAAAGCATTAGAGCAAAAAATCTATACGGGGGATAGTGGTGGTTGTGCTTCTAGGAATATACTTTGGGACAAATGCTATAGAGTCGTCAGATTTAGAAGTAATAGCTAATTCAAAATATGAAAGTTTCTATCAGCACTCGCCGAGAGGACTCCCGCTTCTGCAAGCGGTGAGGTGAATCGGCGACCTCCTGAACTTGCCCGCAAGATGTTCTTTCCTTCCATCTCTATTAGCGGTATAATAAAAATGGAACATACATTCGTATTCCGTGATTGGAAGGAGGTGAAGTCATGTCGGATTCAACGATGATGTACAGGACCCATCAAGTATGGATCAAACCGGGCCATCGGTTGTTTACGTACCTAAATGAAGCGTGTCAGAACGCCAGAAATCTGTACAATACGACCAACTTTTACATCCGGCAAGTGTTTACTTCTTTTGGACGAAATGAGCCCCTTCAGCCATTGCAACAACAAGTGATGAACACACTGGAAACAAGGCTCGAAGCAATGAATGAAAGACGGAGCTTTCAAAATCGTTCCCGCCTGTTCGAGCTGCCTTCACAGGAGAATCCCTTTGTGTCCTACCCCTTTCTGGACGCGTTGTTCAAAGTGATGGATCAACCCGATTATCGCGCACTTCCTACGCAGAGCAGTCAAAGCATCATGAAGGTGGTGTTTCAAAACTGGAACGGCTTCTTCGCGAGCATGAAGGATTATCGTAAACATCCGGAGAAGTACACCGGCAAACCGAATATACCGGGTTACGCTCGCAGTCCGGTGAAAGAAGTGGTGTTCTCCAATCAGGATTGCGTGATCAAAGAACGGAAGTTTCTTAAGCTTCCCAAGACCAGGCTACAGCTTAACATCGGCAAGCTGGGCCGTGCCCACGGACAACTGAAACAGGTACGTGTAGTGCCCAGCCATGGACACTATGTCGTCGAATTGATCTTCGCTTGTCCAATGGAAGAGAAGGAAGCCGCGCAAGAAAACGTGCTAGACGTCAAACCTTCTGATTTACTTGTGGACGTGAATCGTTCTGATTACCTTATGGCCATTGATTTGGGTGTAGACAATCTTGCAACCATCGTCACGACAACGGGTTCGAAGCCGATGATCGTGAAGGGCAAGATCGTCAAAGCGATCAACCAGTATTACAACAAGATGAAAGCGCACTATACCGGAATTCTTCGTCAAGGCAAGGAACCGAGAGAAGGGTTACACACCTCCAAACGGATGGAACGTCTGCATCGGAAACGCTACCTCCGGATCAAAGACTTGTTTCACAAAGCCAGTCATCGCCTGGTTAGGTTGGCCGTGGAAAAACGCATCGGCACGATCGTCATCGGGCATAACGATAGATGGAAGCAATCATCGGCGATCGGACGGCGAAACAATCAGTCGTTCTGCCACATCCCACACCAGATGCTGATCCGCATGATCCAGTATAAGGCGGCTGAACAGGGAATAGCGGTCATACTGACGGAAGAAGCATACACGTCGAAAGCCAGCTTTCTGGATCACGATCCCTTGCCGCGTTATGGCGAAGAGGGGACATGGACGTTTTCCGGCAAGCGAATTCATCGCGGGCTTTATCGAAGTAATAAAGGGTTCATCCATGCCGATGTAAACGGCGCTCCCAACATTATGCGCAAAGTATTCCCAAACGTAGTTGCCAAGAGTACGGATGGGATAGAGGAGTTGGACGGTAACCAGTCCGTCAACGTGTCAACTCCCCTGGTGTTAAGTATCCTGAAATAATTCAGGTTGAGACATCAGAAACCCCCACTTCAGCCGAAGCGGTAGCATCGGTAAGTGGCGGGAGTATTCATTATGGGTCTGGAAAAAACCTTGGATGATATTGAACGCAAAGGCATCGAATTAGGTAAAGAGAAAATAGCTGGCCGCATGATTGCAGAGGGTATGGATGATCAATTGATTGCCAAGATCACAGGCTTCTCCTTGAAAAAAGTTGAACAATTGCGTAAGCAGATACAGTAACATGTGCCGCTTCTTGTGAAGCGGTTTTTTTGTGCGCCACATGCAGCAATGGTTAACGCTAGCTCCGGTTTCGGGGGGAGCTGCCCCCTGCTGCTATTGCTGTTCCGTATCAAACACTGGGGAGTGATTCCAATTGGTTTGGTTCTGTTGCACTTGATACAGCAGAATGCCGCCATCACCCCTCCCAAAATGCGTTCTGTTGTAGTTTGTACAACAGATTTTCGCTCAGATGCAGCAAATTGACGAATTTGAACTTTTTGAGTGTATAAAGTGCAATAGAAGTGAAATTTCCCGGTGATGGGCCTAATTCTATTGCAGAAAGTGCAGCAGATGGACAGGACGGGTTGAAGCTCTTATGAATTTGACCATTGTGCTTTTGATTAGAGCGGAACATTATTAACGACCTGAATCATGGCAGGCAGTTTCCGGCTTGTTCCGCCCATAAATGAATAGCTGGAATCCGGAACGTTCATCTGAGTGGCATTGGCACCGTCCAGAATAATTCCCTCAATTCCATTGGTGGTGTCTATGCCTAATTTGATTGCGGTCCGGAACTGGTCCAATGAGCATTTCGTTTCGGAAATGACAAGATAAATATTCAGCGAGGTTCCATACAGAAGAGCAGAACGATTATAGGGAGTATTTGGAGATTGATCACTGATATATTCACCTTTGGTAGGGGAGTTGATCAGGTTGTTCCAAGAAGTGTCGTTCTTAAGGAACAGATTGACTCCGCCTTGTGCCCAGTAATTATCCGGATCACCGATCGTTACTTCGTCCGCAGCTTCTATGGTTTGCAGCCGGTATGTTCTCCAGGGGTCATCCCATACTAAAGTACCCCGGGCTTTGGTACCGGCCGAGGTTACATTATAATAGCCGTTGTAAGTGTGCCCGCTAGTTACGGTGCTTGAATTTTGAATACAAATGGAATAGACATCTTGTGAATTGTCGTCGAAATATCCTGCGTTTATTCCCAGTAATCCCGACACCGGTACGGTGCCTGAAATATGAGTGAGCTTAATATTTTTGGGCGATGTTTTAATATATCTTAAGCGGATATAACCTTTCCCAGTAACGTATACATCAGCAGTTCCAAAAAAATAATAGGACATTTTCCCACACCCCATGAAAGTTAGATTGATGAATATAGTTTCTATCTCATAGATTGGATAGTGGGATAAGAAGCCGCTTTAAGTTGTATCCCTCAAATTAAAGCAGCTTCACTATCACATTTAGCATATTTTGCTAGGATCGGTTTTGAACCAACCAATAGTGGAAATCGTGAACAACAATAAAATCTAGATGTTCTGCGCAGGATCTTGCAGAGCCTTGATCCCCAGCGCCAGAGCACCGCACAAGCCCGCATGGTCACCGAGGCCAGGCGGAACAATGTAAGTATCCATGGCCTCCAGGATTTCCGGTGCTGCCACATAGCCGTTCAGAGCCTGGCGGACTTCCTTACGAATCAGCGGAAAGAGCTGCTCCTGGTGCATTACGCCTCCGCCCAGGATCACACGCTTCGGAGACAACAGAAGGACCACGCCCGCGATGGCTTGGCCCAAATAATAGGCCTCCATTTCCCAGGCCGGATGATCCGCCGGCAGCGCAGAACCTTTGACGCCCCAGCGCTTCTCGATGGCCGGTCCTGCCGCCAAACCTTCCAGGCAGTCGCCATGGTAGGGACACAAGCCTTCGAAGACATCCTCTGCATGCCGCCGGGTCAGTACATGTCCGCCTTCAGGATGCACCAGCCCGTGGATCAGCCTGCCCTCTGCATACACACCCACTCCGACGCCTGTCCCGATTGTATAATAGACGCAGCTGTCTAATCCTTGAGCCGCTCCCCACTTCACCTCGCCAAAAGCAGCAGCATTCACATCCGTATCGAATCCGATCGGCACAGGGAAATGCCGTTTCATATACCCGACGAAGCCGAAGCCTCCCCAGCCCCGCTTGGGCGTGGTGGTCACATGCCCGTACAAGGGGCTGGAAGATCCATATTCAATGGCCCGAACGACCCGATCCCGATAGCCTCCACCCCAGTATCCTTAAAATAAGCAACCGCCTGCTGCATGGTCTTCCCCGGTGTCTCCGTCGGAAAGCTGATCCGGTCCAGAATTTTGCCGTCCTCATTGCCCACTCCGCAGATGAATTTTGTACCGCCTGCTTCAATCGCCCCAATGATCATATGATGTTCTCCTCCTGCCGGGAAAGGATGGCCTTCCCCTTTTCAGTTATTGGTAAACGTTTTACAAAATTATATTTTACTCTGAATGATATATATCTTTAATCCCACTATACAAATAAATGTAACCGTTGACAAGAATAAAAATTATGTTACTATATGTTTGTAAAACGTTTGACTAATGGAGATGATGCAAATGAGAAAGGTATTCTACAGACCTGCAAATGGCTGGGTCGGTGACGTAATTCCGTTGTATGACCAAGGGGAGTACAAGCTGTACTATCTTCACGATGAGAGAGTGGGGGGACTATGGCAACCATACCTCATGGAATTTGCTGGCCACCAGAAACGGGTTTGACTTTGAGGATTACGGAGAGGTTCTGCCGAACGGTGATGAAACCGCTTTAGACCGGAACGCATATACCGGCTCTGTGATCAGGGACAAGGAAGGCATGTACCACCTTTTCTACACGGGACATAACCCGGGCGCTGCATTTTGCAAGGAGGGTAAGCCTTTGCAGGTTGTGCTGCGGGCGACGGGCACCGACGGGATTCATTGGACTAAGGACCACAGCTTCAAGCTTTACGGGGATGAAGTGATCTACGAGCAGTATGATTGGCGTGATCCCTTTGTGTTCTTCAACGAAGAGAAGCAGGAGTACTGGATGCTGGTCACGGCCAGGGAAATGAATTCTTCCGAGAAAAGAGGCGGGTGCATCGCCCTTCTGACTTCGGATGACCTGCTGAACTGGAAATACCGTGAACCCTTCTACAGCCCGGACAAGTACATCACGATGGAATGTCCCGATTATTTCAAGATGGGGGAATGGCACTACCTGGTCTACTCCACCTTCAGTGAGAAGTTCGTCACCCATTATAAAAAGAGCAAAACAATCGATGGCCTGTACACCTCACCGGTGCTGGACACTTTTGACGGCAGGGGATTTTATGCGGCCAAAACAGCCTCGGACGGCGGGAAGCGGTATGCTTTTGGCTGGGTTCCATCGAAGAAGGGCTCGAATGATTACGGGGATTGGGAATGGGCAGGCACTCTCGTTGTCCATGAGCTGCACCAGAACGAACAGGGAGAGCTGCTGGTGAGAATGCCGTCTTCCATCTATGGACATTTTAATAGGGAAGAACAAATTCTGCCGCAAGCGGAAAAAAATTGCCTTCAGCAGGAAAATGGCCTGCAGCTCTCTTCCCGGACGGGCTGGCTTATAGTGTGCTTAACCCGTTGCCTGCCCAGGTGATGCTTGAAGCATCCTTTGCGGATTGGCAGCAGGTGAAGGACTTTGGGATCGCGGTTCGCACAGACAAGTCGCTGGACAATGGTTATTTCATCAAATTTGATCCTTTTCATAACCGGATAACCTTTGATATGTGGCCGAGAAGAGAGCCGGGATTTTTTCAATGGCAAATTGCCGGGGACAAGCCGCAAATGATTGAGCTGGAGCGTCCGTTTGATTTTGGAAGCCGCAGCCGGATTCATTTCCAGCTGATACTGGAAGAAGATATTTTATGCCTCTATGTCAATAATGAAGTTGCGATGACTACACGGATCTATAACTTCAAAGACGGCCATTTTGGATTTTTTGCCAATGAGGGTGCTGTAAGCGTTCAGGACATTACCCTAAAAACGGCTGCAGAGCTTTGATCACAGGATGGTTTCACAGCATTTATAAGATAAATATGTTGGAGGGGTAAAAATGACAAAGAAAATGTCAAAAGCGTTCACTGGGCTTGCAGTTTTCTCCTTGGCCGGGGCCGCTCTGGCGGGCTGCGGCAGCTCCGCAGGCAACAATAGCCCGGACCAGGCCGGTGCTTCGAATGCGCCTAAGGAGCAAACTGTCACCTGGCTCTCGGCCAGACCGGAGAACGGGGCCATTGTCCAGACGGTTAAGGAGCTTGCGGACCGGTTCGCCGCCGATCATCCCGGCTTCAAGCTGGACCTTCAGGTAACAGCGGACAGACCTTCTTACCTGACCAAGCTCAGAACGCTGGTCGCTTCAGGACAGATGCCGGATTTCATTGACAGCGATGCCGACCCTTTTGCCCAGGAGCTCGTCAATGGGGGGTTGCTGGTGGACATGGAGAAATTCCTGAAGGACGAGGGAATGTATGATAAGTTTTATGAACCTGCGCTGAAATACCAGGCGCTGCCGGATGGAAGCCTGTATCTCCTGCCGATGGAATACCACATGGAAATGACCTGGTATAACAAAAAAATATTTGCCGACAACAACCTTACGGTGCCCAAAACCCTTGATGATCTGCTTGCAGTCAGCAAAACGCTCAAAGACAAGGGGATTACACCTATCGCTGTAGACGGCGTTGATGTATGGCCGGTATTGCGTTATGCGGCAATGTACCCGTTCCGGACCACAGGCAATCAGTTCATCCGGGATTTGAGCCAGGGCAAAGCCAACATGTCCGATGCGGCAGGCATGCAGGCGGCTAACTTCGCTTCGCAAATCGGGAAATACTTTCAGGATGGCTTCGCTACAACCGATTATACGACAGCCAAAAATCTGTTCCTGAACGGACAGGCTGCCATGTACAACATGGGCACTTGGGAAATACCGTCCTTCGTGGAAGAAAGCCTGCCGGAAGGACTCAAGGGCAATGTGGATTATTTCTACCTGCCGACAACAAGCAATGCGGTCACACCGGATAATGAATTTTTCGGCAACAGCGGGATCGGACTTGGAGCTTCGGCGAAAACGTTCGATGGACTGCCTAAGGAATTCCTCAGCTATGTGCTGAAAAATTACAGCGACGTCTATGTGGCCAAACAACAAATGTCTCCGCTGAAATTCACCATTGATGACGAGTCCAAATTCTCCCCGCTGTTCCTGCGGATCAAAAAGGATATGGACAACTATGGCTCCGAGTTCGCCAAGCCTTGGGATACGCTGCTTGATCCGAATACCAACTCGGTGATGAGCGATCTGATTACTAAATTGACAATGGGCTTTATTACTCCAGAGGATTTTGCCAAACAGATTGATGAGGCCATTGCCAAAAACACAGCCGGCAAATAAAATCCGGGCCTGACAAACCTCCGCCCGGCCCTTAAGGACCGGGCGGAGACCTTCAACGAATAGCGTGATTACAGATGCGGGGTGACCCTATATGAATGTGCTAAAAGACAAAAAGGCATGGCTGATTTTCATCCTGCCGGCTTTGATATTTTATCTGGGAACAGTCTTTGTCCCGATTATCCAGTCCTTGAAATACGGGTTTCAGCAGTGGAACGGCATTCAGGAGCCGCGCTACATCGGCCTTGATAATTATATCGCGATGTTCAAAGATTCGTATTTCTGGAATTCTGTGCAGAACAATCTGGTCTACGTAGTGATTGTGGTATTTATGCAGGTGTTCATCGGCTTGTTTTTTGCCCTGATGCTCTCCTATGTCACCAAAGGCGCAGGAATCTTCAGAACACTGTATTATCTGCCGGCGGTTGTTGTAACCGTAGCTATTGCGCAAATGTTCCGTAATTTCTATTCCCTTCAGCCTCTCGGTCTGCTGAATATGTTCCTGGACTGGGTGGGACTCAGCCATCTTCAGTCCGCCTGGCTCTCCAATCCCCATACGGCATTGATCGCGGTGTCGATCCCTGAGGGGTGGCGGTTTATCGGGATGTATATGGTTATCTTTTATGCGGCGCTGATTGCGATCCCCAAAGAAATTGAAGAAGCGGCTACGATTGACGGTGTAAGCGGCTGGCAGCTGATTCGTTATATTAAGCTTCCGAGCATCATGCATGTGCTGAGCCTGTCTTTGATTATGTGTACCACAGGGGCTCTGCGTGGCTTCGATATTCCTTATATCATCGGTGTGCCGGGATCGGCCACAGAGCTGGTTACCACCTACATGTATAAGCAAGCGTTCTCGACCATCCAGTATGGATACGGAAGTGCGATTGCCGTGTTCATCGTTATCGAAAGTCTGCTCGCGGTACTGATCATCCGGGCTGTTTTTAATTCAAGGAAAGGAGATGCCTGACATGCTGGCGAAGAAAAAGCTCTCCTCTTCTCTGCTGTATATCCTGGTCATTGCGATTCTGCTGGTTCAAATCTACCCCGTAGTCTGGCTGATGCTGTCCAGCTTCAAATCAAGCATCGAGCTGACGACACAACCGTTTGCAATGCCTTCGTCCTGGTCGTTTGAGAACTATGCCAGTGTATTCCGGGAGAGCAGCCTGCTGCTGTATATCAAAAATACCGCTATTGTGACCTTTGTCTGCCTGGCATTGATCATCTTCCTGAGCGCGACCGCAGGTTTTGCCCTGGTCAAAATGATCAACCGGCTGAATTCGAAGCTGCTGCTGTTTTTTACGATCGGCATTATGATTCCGATTCAGGTTACCCTGATTCCGCTCTTTATTATGTACAAAGATTACGGCCTGCTGAACTCGTATCCGGCACTGATCCTGCCGCAGGTGGGTTTCGCGCTGCCTTTGTCCATTCTGATCTTCACCAGCTTCTACCGGTATGTGCCGGGCGAGCTTATTGAGGCTGCGGTAATCGACGGCTGCAACATCTATCAGGTTTTTTTCCGGATTATTTCGCCGCTTACCATCAATACAACCATTACGGTGGCATCGATTAACTTTATTTTTATCTGGAATGATTTCGTGTTCTCCAATACGTTCACCAATGATAAAGCGTACAAGACGATTGCCGTCGGGCTGCAGGAATTCATCGGCGCCTTTGGGGCTACAGATTGGGGCCAGACCTTCGCGGCGATCAGCATCAGCATTATTCCCATTATTGTTACTTACTTGTTCCTGAATAAATATGTGATGGCCGGTGTGTCAGACGGTGCAGTCAAAGGATAAGGATAAAGATAAGGATAAGGAGAAGATAAACCATGCAATCGATGAATCAGCTGTTTGGCCGAATGAAAGGCAAGAGCAGAGCAATTACAGCGGAGAATCCGCGGGGTCTGAAGGGGCAAGGCGGCCAGGCGGAAGGCCCTCTGGGTGTTGCCCGCAAAGGCAAGGCGTTCATTTCGCTCGCACAGGGAGAAACCGCAACGCTTGTTGATATTGAAGGACCCGGAATCATTCAGCATATCTGGATGACCGTTACCGATAAGACTGAATCCGGCTGGTTCGTCCTCCGCGACCTGGTGCTGCGCATGTACTGGGACAATGAAGAACAACCATCCGTTGAAGTGCCGCTGGGCGATTTCTTCTGCAACGGATTTGGAGCGCGGGCGGTTGTCAATTCACTGCCGGTAGTGGTGAATCCGGTCGGCGGCATGAACAGCTACTTCGCCATGCCCTTCCGCCAGGCGGCCAAAGTGACCATTACAAATGAGCATCCCCAGAGCATTGAGGCGTTTTTCTATCAGTTTGACTATATGCTGGTGGATGAATTGGATAAGGATACCGAGTATTTTCACGCCCAGTACCGCAGAGAAAATCCCACGGTCCTGAGGCAGGATTATACCCTGATTGATGGAATTAAAGGAAGAGGCAAATTTATCGGCACCTATATGTCCTGGACTTCTCTATCCCGTTATTGGTATGGTGAAGGTGAAGTGAAATTCTATATCGACGGTGACCGGGACTGGCCGACGATTTGCGGTACCGGGGCAGAGGATTATTTCGGCGGTGCCTGGGGTTTTGTGAAATATGACAACGGAAACCCGGTGCAGGAGCAGACGTATTCCACCCCGTTTATGGGTTTCCCGTATTTTGCAACGCGGGATGATACCCGGTCACACATTTATGACGGTGCGGCTTGCCCGATGCGGGGGTTCTACCGCTGGCATATTCTTGATCCGATTCTGTTCGAAGAGGACCTGCGGGTGACCGTACAGCAGATAGGACATGACGGCCAAGCCTTATTTGAACGCAGTGACGATATCAGCTCGGTCAGCTACTGGTATCAGACGGAGCCGCATCAGGCATTTCCGGAATTTCCGGCAGTGATGGACAGACGTCCGCGGTAAGCGCTGAGGCAGGTTTCCAAGTAAATTCGCAGAGGTGCAGCACATGGCAAAACAAAGAGTTACTTTAGTACAGGTCGCCAAAGATGCAGGCGTGTCGCCGGCAACGGTCTCCCATTTCATGAACGGCAATTTTCACCGGATGAGACCGGAAACCCGGGAGAAAATAAGCGACTCGATTACGAAGCTCGGGTACCAGGCAAACCCTGTTGCCAAAAGCCTGATTACGGGCAAAATGTATACCATCGGCCTCGTTCTGTCGAACAGCACTTATGACGGATATTTCGAAGATTTATATTTCCTGCACTTCGCCAAGGTGCTGAAGCAGCAGCTGAAGACTATGGGCTACAAGCTGATCCTTCTGGACTTTGATGAGATCTTCATGAATATCCAGATGGTGGATGGAATTATTGTAAAAGCAACCCTGGAGACGGAGAAGTTCATGCCGAGGCTCATGGATCTCAACGTTCCGGTCATCACCATCGGCCGGCATAATTTATCCTACGGGGCGCATATTGTCCGGGTGAACGATTATCAGTGCGGCCAGACGGGAGTGGACCATTTAATGTCCCGGGGGTATCACAAAATTATTATTCTGACCTATCCGCATGGGCAGGTCCCCGGATTCGACGACCGGTTGAACGGCGCCTCCCAGTCTATGCAGGAGAAGGGCAATCTCACAACAGTCATTACCGGAGATATGACGGAAAGCTTCGGTTATGAAACGGTGATGCAGCTGCACACCAATGGCCAACTGCCGCAGGCATTGTTCTGCCTGAACGATATCTCTGCCATCGGGGTGCTGAAGGCCTGCAAGGATCTGAACCTGTCCGTGCCGGAGAACCTTGCTGTGCTCGGTGTGGATGACATGCCGACTGTATCGGAGCTGCTCAGTCTGTCAACGATCCGGCATCCGATCAACGAGCTGGCACTGAATGCCTCGGAGCTGATAATTCAATCGGTTGAAACCAAGGGGGAGCCGGTCCAGCCTGTTGACCGGATGTTCCCCATTGAGCTGATGGCAAGGCATACCAGCTGAGCAGGGATACAAGAAATACATGAGGATAGAGAGGAGAGGCTGTCGAGAGGTTTTCGGCAGTCTTTTTCTAAAAATAAATGAAACCCATGCCGTTGTTGGAGCGAAAAAGCTCAGCGGATCATTTGCCGTAAACTTGCCGTTCTTATAGACAACTCCGAAAGTTCTGCTTCTTGACTGTGACAGGGCCTCGCTTATCGTGGTGAAAGGATGCGGCATGAATCTTCTCCTTTGCTGTGCATGGATTAGCGGCTTGCAGTGCCTTTCTTCATTATTCAAGAAACAGAGGGGAAGGCTATAGGAGAAGTTTTGGATGATGGAAGAATTTATAGCGCTTTCATAGCTGGCTTGAACTTGTGTACTGGATGGCAAGAGCAAGGGGGATATATATATTATTGTTTCATGCTCAGGGGGACGGGTAAATTAAAAGTGCAACAAAAATACTCAATACCCGAAAAGGAGCGAATTCGAAATGGCACAGAACAACCAGAATGATCAAAAGATGAGCCGCGAAGAAGCGGGACGTAAGGGTGGCGAAGCCACGGCAAAAAATCATGACCGTGAGTTTTATCAGGAAATTGGAGAAAAGGGCGGAGAAGCCCGCAGCCGCAACCAATCAGGCAGCAGCGGGAATGATGGCAAAATGAGCCGTGAGGAAGCGGGACGTAAAGGCGGAGAAGCCCGGGCCCGTCAACGTGACAATTAAGTAAGCAACCCAATTCATATATTATAAGTACAAGGCCAGGTTCTCTCAGGAGGACTTGGCCTTGTTTACTGTTTTAGGCAATGTGGGACCGGTCCAGCCGATCCCTGTAGCTGAAGAGGGACTCATCCATAATGAAACGCAGAAAGGTGGGGTCTGCCTCTGTAAGCAAGGAAACAGCATATGCCCACGCATTTTCCTCGATTCTTAATCTGATTTCGGCTTCTTGCCTTTCTGTCAGAGGCCTGTCCAGTGCTGCCGCAAGCAGCTCCAGCTCCTGGTCTTCGGAATGCCCAAGCTCGTGGGCTAATACAACCGCAATGTATTCCTTCAGCCGGAGTGGTGAACCGAACAGCTCACAGCATTGTCTGACAATCTCTTCTTTATATAGGAAAATGGTATGGCTGGCTAAATGATATTTGCCGCCAACTAACCGGTTCTCTTGGAACCTGGGTTCCAGTATTACCTGCACCTTGCTGTTAGAGAGGGCCAGCAGCTCATTGACAGTCTGATTAAATAATTGGTCTTCCAGCTTGCCTCAACCTGCCTTATCAAAAAGTATAGCATTATATTAATCTAAAATTTTTAGTAACTCCAGTGATTTTGACAGAAAAATGTTACTGTTTATTGAAATTTAAAAGTTAGCCAACATGGTGCTGGCACTTTCGGCCATGCAGCCGCAGCCAGACGGAGGTCAACCGATCCAGATCCGCTGTGTTTCGTGGTCGCCGGAGTTTCTGCCGATCATAATATCGAATTCCCCGGGCTCGAAGACAAGCTGGTCATCCTTGCCGTAGAACATCAGCATCTCTCTGGTGATTTCGAACGAGACCCTTTGTTTCTCATGCGCTGCCAGGGATAATTGGCGGAAGCCCTTCAGCTCTTTGACCGGACGCACGACACTTGCGCTGACATCGCGGATATAGAGCTGGACGGTTTCCTTGCCGGCGATGTCCGATGTATTTTCTACCTCAATGGAGGCGGTGATCCGGTCAGCGGTTTCAACAGCAAAGCCGCTGTAAGTAAAATGGGAATAGCTCAAGCCATACCCGAAGCAGAAGAGCGGATCATTGGGACAATCCAGATAACGGGTTACATAACGCACTTGCGGATACTTGGGATCATAAGGGCGCCCTGTCTGAAAAGCATTGTAATACACCGGAATCTGCCCCACCGTGTAGGGAAAGCTCATGGATAAACGCCCGGACGGATTGTAATCCCCGAACAGCGCATCTGCGAGTGAATTTCCCGACTCTGTACCCAGAAACCAGGCCTGCAGCAAGGCGTCGCTGGCTGCAAGGATCGGGTTCAGCTCCAGCGGCCGCCCGCTGAATACAATGGTGACGACCCTTTTGCCGGTATCCTTCAGCCGCCAGATCAGCTTCTCCTGATTGGCCGACAAGCGCAGATTGGACTTGCTGCCGCCTTCCCCGGTATCCTGCTGGTTCTCGCCGACGGCAGCCAGAATGACATCGCAGTCCTTCAAGACGTTATATGCTTCCTCCGTTTCATCCTCCACATCGAAGAACCCCTCCAGCATACTTCCCAGCTCGCCGGTCATGGCCATGAGAATATCCCCGGCTGCGGTTTTTTGCCTGATTCCGGAGTAGAGCGAGACGGCGGAATCCCTTTCCTTCCCGGCCCAGCCGCCCAGCACGCGGACAGAAGCAGCGAAGGGGCCGGCCAGGCCGATCTTCATCCCCCGTTTCAGCGGCAGAGTCTCATTGTCATTTTTAAGCAGCACAACCGAGCGGGCTCCAAGCTCCCGTGCAGCCTGCAGATGCTCCTTGCAGGGTTCAGCGGCTTCATCCACCGCAGGATCGGCATCCTTGAACGGATTCTCGAACAGGCCCAGCGCATCCTTGAGCTCCAGAACCCGGATAACGGCTTCGTCAATCCAGGCAGGATCAAGCCTGCCCTGCTGTATCAGGTCTGCGCCATGATTCAGATAGTGGGTGGACATCATCTCCATATCCAGCCCGGCCGCAAGGCTGTTCTCTGCGGCTTCGCCGCCATCCTGCGCAGCCCCGTGGGGAATCAGCTCATTGACGGAATTGAAGTCGGCGATGGTAACGCCGCTGAAGCCCCATTCCCCGCGCAGAATCCCGCGCAGAAGCTGCTGATTGCCGGTTGCCGGTAAGCGGTCTACCGTATTGAAGGCCGCCATCACCATAGCTACTCCGGCATTTACAGCTGCTTGATAAGCAGGCAGATAATACTCACGCAATATTCCGGAGGACATATCCACCGTGTTGTATTCCCGGCCGCCTTCGGGCGCGCCGTAACCGGCGAAATGCTTCACACAGGCGGCGATGCGTCCTTTTTCCTTCAGGTTCGTCCCCTGATAGCCGCGGACCATGCTTTCGGCAACCCTGGCGTTCAAATAAGGGTCTTCGCCGGAGGTTTCCATGACGCGGCCCCAGCGCGGGTCGCGTACGAGATCGGTCATCGGCGAGAAAGTGACGTGAATTCCGGCCGCCGCGCTTTCCCTGGCCGCGATCTCGGCGAATTTTTCACAGGCCTCCAGATCAAAGCTGCAGCCCATGGCGAGCGGAATCGGCAGGATGGTCCGGTAGCCGTGGATGACGTCCGCCATGAAGAGCAGAGGGATCTTCTGGCGGCTTTTTTGCAAATGCTGGGCCTGCATCCCGATGACATTCCTGGCTCCAATGCCATTCAGGACGCTTCCGATACTCTCCATTACATGCGGCTCTATGTTCAGTTCCTTGAACGGCCCCGTTAAATCCACGGTATCGTCCAGACCCCAATAGTGAGGACCCAGCTGGGTTAATTGAGCCAGCTTTTCGTCCAGCGTCATATCATTCACAAGATCCTGGATAAACGGTTTGGTCATGGTCAACTCCTTCTTCCTTGGCACATTGGAAAGTTATTGTGATAGATAAGTTGAACTTTGCAAGTTCATCTTAGATAGATGTGCAGTTCCCTGTCCGCAAGCTCAGGCACCGTTCGTTTGGCAATGCTTGCACCCCTGGACGATACGGGTTGGAGAGGCTCTGGACGGGAACAGCCACGCCTTCTGCCCGCAGCTCAGGTGTGCGGGACGGACCTGAACCGATGTGATAAACAAAGGTCAGGATGCAGCCGAAGCATTGGTAGGTGAAGTGCAGTCCGTCCAGGCCGGCCGGCAGAACCGGGTCCATAATAAGGCGGTCTGCCGTGAAGCGGATGCCCAGAATGCCCGAAATGAGCTGGTTCAGATAAATGCCGGGGCCGCTGGAATACAGCCGCCAGCCGCCTTTGACTTCCACGCTGCCGGTGCGCAGCTGATCAAAATGCTCGTGATAGCTGTAGCGGTCGGGGAATTCACCGTCTGAACTGCTGAAATACATATTGCTCTGGCGCCGTTTCGCATTAGGCACGTTCTCTTGGATCAGGATCGGATTAATCTGGAACAGCCCTTTCCAGGCGCGGTCTGCTTCACCGAGCTTGGCGGCCGCCTCAAGATACCGGATATGGGCATGCACATACTGCAGGCTGATTTCACGGCCGACATTGGCCCCCTGCTCGGCACGGCGGAAGATGGTGCTTACTCCGCCTGCATACCGGGCCGGTCGGTCCACCAGGCGTACGCCATCCGGGAACTGCAGATGCTCATCGATCAGGCGCAGATTGGCTGCGGCTTGTGCCGGGTCCACCAGCTCAGCAATGATGCTGCGTGTCATGGGCAGCAGGCGGTAACGGATTCCGGTCTGATGGTCCTGCGGATGAAGCATATATTCGATGGCCCCGGCCTCCTTGAAGTAAGCAAAGCCGGCGATGACCCCATCCTTAATCAGCAGCGAGTGGAAGGAGGCCTTCATCCGCTCCGCCATGTCCGCAAGCTTTGCCGAGAATTCCGGGTCGAATGCCGTAACCTCCGCCAGGTTGCGGATGACCTGGAACGCCAAAGCAACCGTCCAGGCGCTGACCAGCTCAGTCTTCAGCGCTTCATCGGCTGGCTGCAAAGTATCATCCCAGTCGCCGCCGGCATAGGAGATGAGGGCAGTTCCCTTCAGGAAGCGCTTACAGGTTGTGTCTACTGCCGCCTTTACATGCTCCAGAACAGATTCGGCTTCCTGGCTGGGCAGAGCATCTGCCGCATGGTGATACACCACCTGTTCGTCAATATGACCTGTAAATGGAATCTAACGGGGAATTCATCACAAGAAATTATATAAAAGGGGGGAGGACAGTTTTCACAAAAAACGATATAGAAACGTTTTCATTACTGATTCACCTCGATCTTAGCGGCAAGATGGAAAAAAGTCAATCTTCTTTAAAGAAAAGACGTAATTACAAAATTTGACACAAAAATAGTAATTTTTGTCCTTGAAAAATAAAAAATAATTCAATTGACAGCGCATACATTTCGGGAGTATGCTCTTCGCAAGGGGAGTTCCAAGAAGAACATAGAAACGTTTCCATGTCATTCGCTGCGCTGTTTATCGCTCAAATTGGAGGTGGGCTTGTTGACAAGAGTTAAGCTGGCGGGCCGGAATATTGTCCGGGAAGTGATGAAGAATAAGGTTCTTTTCCTCATGCTGCTGCCTGTACTGCTGTATTTCCTGATCTTTCACTATGCTGTCATGCCTGGCGCTTATGTCGCATTCGTGGATTACAATCTCAATAAGGGGATTTTTGGAAGCGATTTTATTGGCCTGAAGAACTTCGAGTTCCTGGTGCAGAACGGTGATCTCTGGAATATTACGAAAAATACACTGCTCTACAACATTGTTTTCCTCGCCCTGGGGAATATCATTCAGATTGTGTTTGCCATTATGCTGTCTGAAATATCGGGCAGATGGTTCAAGAAGGTTTCCCAGTCTGTCATTCTCCTTCCCAACTTCATTTCCATGGTTATCGTCGGCGTGTTCGCCTACAATATCTTCAACTTCAACTCCGGTTTTATCAATACAATACTTGCGGGCGCCGGGCTGGACCGTTACGAGTTCTATTCCGATCCGGGCATTTGGAAGTATATTATCGTGGCCTTCAAGATATGGGCCGGAACCGGATACGGTATGATTGTCTATCTGGCTACGATCACAGGGATTAATCATGACTTGTATGAGGCGGCATATATGGATGGGGCCACCACCTGGCAGCGGATTCGCTACATGACCCTGCCGATCCTGAAGCCTACCTTCATTCTGCTCCTGTTGTTCGGGATGGGCGGCATTCTCAAAGGCTCCTTCGACCTGTTCTATAATCTGATTGGCACCAACTCCGTGCTGTATCCGCAGACGGATATTATTGATACCTATGTCTTCCGTTCGCTGGTGGGGCAATTCAACTTCTCTATGGGTGCAGCGGTGGGCTTCTACCAATCCTTATTTGGCCTGATTCTGGTGCTGGTGGTTAACTTTATCGTACGCAAGATCGAACCGGACAGCGCGTTGTTCTAAGCTCAGATACGAAACAGGGGTGATATCCGTGGAAAAAACAACCATCAAACAGGACTCCGGAAGCCTCATTGTCAAAGGGGTCAGTTATGTCAGCATCACCTTTTTTGCCCTGGTATGCCTATTTCCTTTTGCCCTAATGATCTCCTCCTCGTTCATGAACGAGCAGGAAATTGTCCGCGAGGGCTATAAGCTGCTGCCAAAGGAAGTCTCCCTCAAGGCTTACAAAATGCTGCTGGGCAACTCTACTCAGCTGCTGGACGCTTATCAGGTCACTATTATTATTACCGTAGTGGGTACGGTACTTGGATTGTTTATGATGTCGATGGCCGGGTTCGTGCTCAACCGCAAGGACTTCAAATACCGCAACTTCTTTTCTTTCCTGATTTACTTCACGACGCTCTTTAGCGGCGGCTTGATCCCAACCTATATTCTCATGGTCAAACACCTCCACCTGAAGGACAACCTGTTCGCTATGATTCTGCCGGGTGTGGTTGGCGCATGGTCCATCTTCCTGATGCGCAACTTCATGAAAGCGATTCCAGATTCCTTATATGAATCTGCAACTATTGACGGTGCCGGCGATTTCCGTATCTATTGGCGGATTTTCATTCCGCTTGCGGTTCCTTCCCTGGCTACGATTGGACTTTTCTCGGCGCTGGGCTTTTGGAATGAGTGGTATAACGGGATGCTGTACATGGACAGCCCCGATAAATTTCCGCTTCAATACTTTTTGCAGCGCATGGTCAACCAGACGAACCTTGGGGCTTTGATCAACTCGGGGGCGGTTATTAATACGGCTGATCTTCCAACGCAATCCATCAAGATGGCGACAGCGGTGCTGGCCACCGGGCCGATTATTCTCCTGTATCCGTTTGTACAGCGTTATTTCGTAACGGGCCTTACGATCGGGGCGGTAAAGGGTTAATGGACGTCATCTTATCAGAGGCGTTTATTATAAATGAAGGAATTCATAAATAGAAGAGAAAAGGGAGGCTTACTCAATGAAAGGTAAAAAACTTGCGTCTTCTTTAATCGCTGTCCTCATGCTTACCGGGGTATTGGCAGCCTGTTCATCCAAAAACAATGAGTCCGGCAATGCACCGGCAGCGTCGGGAACACCCGGAACGGCTGCTAACACCGGTGGAGTCGATACTTCGAAGGAAGCCAAGCTGGTGTATTATCTGTGGGGGAGTGAAGGGGTCGCCAATAAGGCTATTCTTGCCGAGATTAACAAAAAACTGAAGGCAGATCTCAATGCCAGTATTGAAGTAAAGTATATCGACTGGCCGGATACGGCGACCAAGTACCCGCTGCTGTTTGCTTCCGGCGAAAAGTTTGATCTGTCGCATGCCTCTCCGGGAGCGCCCGTGTCCTATTTTACATTGGCCAGTGAAGGCGCATTGGTGGATATTACAGATATGCTCGACAAAGTGGCTCCGAAGCTGAAGGCGGAAATCCCGGCCAGTGTCTGGGAAAATACCAAGTACAAGGGCAGAATTTATGGCGTTCCGAGTCTGTACAGCGAATACACGCCTACCGGCTATGCTTACCGTTCTGACCTGCTGAAGAAATACGGTATGGATAAAATCAGCTCGATAGATGATATGGTTAAATATATGGATAATGTGGTTGCCAATGAATCGTTCCCTCCAATTAACGGCAAAGCTGAAGATGCGCAGAATATGTACAGAATGCTGGTCGATACTACAGATATGTGGCTGAATGCACCTGGTATATCTTCAACCGAGCTTAACCTGGTGACCAAGAGTCCCGAGGATTATAAAACCGTCTTCCATCCGGCCTTCACCCAGGAGTTCGAGGATTGGGCCGTGAAGATGCGTGAATGGGCAGATAAAGGATATTGGAGTAAAGATGTGCTGTCTGCCACCCTTGGCGGCAAGGATAACTTCCGCGCAGCAAATTCGGCAGGTTATCTGACGCATGCCCAGGACTGGATCGGCCAGTATGGTGCGGATATGAAGGCGCAGCCGGAATCAGATCCTTACTTCTTCACATTTGCTGAAGCCAATAAAAAAATCAAACGCAAGATGGGCGTTGACAACTCGACCGTAATCAGCACCAACTCGGCCAATCCGGAACGCTCCCTGATGGTAATTGAGAAGTTCATGACCGATGAGAGCTACTACAATCTCATTCAATATGGAATCGAAGGCAAGCAATATGTTATGGACAACGGTGTGAGAAAAAACCCTCCGGGCTATAACGAAAAAACGGATGCCGGCGGCTTCTCGGCCTGGTCCCTGCGGAATGACAAATTTGTGGTTCCAAGCGATACAGAAAATCCAATCCGCAACTCCCTGTATGCGGAGTGGGACAAAGTCGCTATCGATGACCCTTACAATGGCTTCAGCTTTGATCCGTCGAATGTAAGCACGGAAATTGCCGCCATTTCCAACGTGAATTCACAGCTTGGCATTCAGCTGATGCTCGGCAAAACAAGCAAAGATCCCAAAGCAGCGGTTGCAGATTACCGCGAACAGCTGAAAAAAGCAGGAGTTGACAAGGTCATTGCCGAAGTAGAGAAGCAGTTAGCTGAATTTGTCCCTGTCAATTAAGGGGACGTTAACAGGTGTGGGGGAGCTATAGTCCGATATAGCTCCTTTACCCATAAATGGAGGAGTATTGTGGACGTAAATATCAAGGATATCGCGCGGATTTCAGGTGTCGGCATCTCCACGGTTTCCAGGGTGATCAACAACAAGGGACTGGTGAGCAAAGCTACACGGGAAAAAGTTCTGAGTGTGGTTAAGGAATACAATTATATTCCCAATTCCAACGCCCGGAATTTGAAAACTACGCAGTCCAAGAACATTGCACTCATGGTCAAGGGAATTACCAATCCTTTTTTCTCCAACATGATCAAAGAAATTGAGCGGCAGGTCAATCTGCGGGGTTACCCGTTTCTGATCCAGCAGGTAGAGGATGGTACGGATGAAATCAATGCGGCGATTCAGCTGGTCAAGGAGAAAAATCTTTGCGGGATTATTTTTATGGGCGGGACCTATAATCATTCCGAAGAGAAGTTCAAGCAGCTGACGGTTCCTTTTGTGCTGACGACAATTACTTCAACACAGGAGGTGGACCCCGCCATCTTCTCCAGTGTCATCATCAATGAATTGAAGGAAGCCTATAAGGCCACCAATTATTTGATCTCCCTCGGGCATAAGAATATCGGTTTTCTGGCCAAGTCTCCTTTAATGGATGAAACCACAGGCAACCGGCGGTTTTTGGGCTACAAAAAAGCACTGGAAGAGCATGGTCTGCCCTACGATGCCGGGCTGGTTGAGGATTGTGAATACAGTCCCAGCTCGGGATTCAATGCCGCGCGGAGACTGCTCAACAAGAATAAGGGACTTACGGCTATTTTTGCTGCCTCCGATACGATTGCCATTGGCGCGGCCAAAGCCGTGCTTACCGCAGGGCTGTCTATCCCGGATGACATCTCCATTCTTGGCTTTGACGGGATCGAGATGGCTGAATATTATCATCCATCCCTCGATACCATCAGCCAGCCGGGTACAGAAATGGCCCTATCCAGCGTAGGCGTCCTGTTTGACCTCATTTCCGAACGCTCAGGCAATCAGCATATTGTGTATGATGCGGTGCTGCTGAAACGCGGCTCCTGCAAGATGCTGGTGTAATGCATAATGCTGCTCCACCTGCATATTAAGCAGCACCTCCTGCGCGTGCCGGTATTCACCGGTGCGCGTTCGTTTGGATGATGACTTTTGAGCCAAGAAGTATTAACCAGTGAAGAAGACATGGGATCTTCTCTACCCACCGCTAATCCTCAGGTATTCTCATGAGCTGGACGGTTTGCTCCGCTTTTTCCGCTTTCTGATAAGGATCAATATAAACAGCAGCAAGGGAAGAACAATCTGGAAAACAGGGAAAAGGTAATTTAATACAACTTGCCGGCCTGTTACGATATGATGGGTATAATTTGGAGATAGGAAGGCCATTCCGTAAATTAGAATGGCTACAGGCACCACCCATTTTTTATAAGCAACACCGGTTATTTTTTCGAGTCCGATTACGGCACCATTAAAAAAAGCTCCCATTTTAACACCCAATCCAAGAAAAAGCAGCATGGTGAATAGAGCGTCCATCCGCTCAAACACTTCCGCCAAGTCAATCAATTGGACGGTTTCCAGAAGTGGCAGAGTGCTGTATAGCGCAATCTTTGGACCCAGGACAAAAATGTTCAATTGATTAATAAATGTTAGTGAGAGTGCTGTAAGGACATAACTGGTAATCACAGTTTTGTTGAGTTTTTTTTCGGTGCGGGCATAGGGGAAAAACACAAGAAATAATACAACCTGTCCGAACGGAAAAGAGATAATCTCCGGTAAAGCCGCATTAAGAACGGGCTTCCACCCGGCTTCCAAAACCGGAAGCATGAATTCGAAGTGGAAGATGCCGGTGACAGGAATCAGAATACTGATCAGGACATAACTAGCTAACATAATGGGGAAAAAAATGACACACATCAGAAACAATACTCTATGTCCATAACGGACTGAATTGGAAATAACCAGGATGACGATCAGCATGATAATCCATAGCGATGTCCGGTTTAACAAAGTCATTACCGTGATTTCGCCAAAATCGCGTAAATTCCGTGAGGCTTCATAGGCGAAGTAGCCCGCAAACAAAAGGTTCACGAATGTCCCCACATATTTCCCCATATAACGGCGGAACAATAGGAACAGATCTAAATGGGGCTCCTGGTGATGAATACTCAAGTGTATTAGGAGCATGAACAGACCGGCCAACGCCCCTGTCAGCATGGCTAACCAGGCGTCCTGCTTAGCTTCCCCCCTATAAAAAATAAGGTTGTACTGCCTACCTCGAATAATGAAATAGCTATGGCCAGTTCTGATACCCGGATTGTATTCCGTTGGCTCATTATTTCATCTCCTGTTTGTGTGAGTAATCCTTAATCATCTTCGGATTCGAGCAGCCGGCTGAATGAACTCTGAAATAAACCGGGCCGTTTCAGGTTCACTTTTACATCGACGTCCAGGTCCATGTTTGCTATTTCATCGGGCCAGCTTTCTTTTAATCTTTTCCAATCCTTGGGGGATTTGCGGTGGATTTTATTGCCGATTCCCACAAGGTCTATTTTTAGGTGCTGTACAGCTTTCCAGCCGTCCAGGATTTGCGTGCGGATGATCTGCTCTGCCTGCTGCTCCAGCTTCTTAACATCTTGCGTTTTTAATAGATCTTCATGTGTAGTGGTCTCCAAAAACTCACCTACAACCACTTTAGCCTTGACTTTTAATGTATAATGCAGGGCTTTTTTTACTGGTGTAACTTTAACCTTCGCGTTGCGGACCAGAAATGCGGACACATCGGTATCATCCTTACTTTTATAACTTAATATGGTCAAACGTATACGGTTGGTCAGCCAGGAGATTCCCATACTCTCGTTTTGCTCCAGTGTTCCAACCATTTTTGCCTTCTGGAAGACGCTTAACCCGGAAATTTTTAATTTACTGCTGGTCGAGGTCTGTTGGTATACACTTGCTGATTCCAAATTGGAGCTGTCAGTGCCTGTGATAGATACTTCTGGAACTCCAGCTGCGCCGCTGTCGGAACTGATGCCGAGCGCCAGTTCATGTACGGATGCCGAAGGATAAAACGAACTTAACTGCTTATTTTTTTGCAGGATATCGGATAACGCTCTGCCGGGAAGCTTCTCCGGGGGATCAGCTTATTCAAAAAATCTCTGGCTTCGCCATTGGCTACCAAGACCTTAACAGTTTCCCGTGCGTCAGGATTACGGTAATAAGTGTCCAGAATTTCTTCAATTCCGTTTTCTGCTGCTTGTTTGCCAATGATAAGAACATTAGTATGTGCAAAATACAGCTTACGCGGATTTTCCCGGTTGCTTTCCGCTAAAGCCCCTCTGATGGTTTTTCCATGTGCCGAGAAGGTATGCACAGCAGCTTGGGATCCGCCTCCGCCGGATGATCCGCCTGCGCCGGAAGCCATGGCCGGTGGAAAGATGACCTGGTAAGTGAGGGTCCAGTCCCCTTGCTGCCCATCAAACCCGGTTGCCGTTGTAATTCCTAATTCGTTCATTTCAACTCGGTTTCCGCACCCTGCAAGCATTAGAGCTGCAACAAGCAAAACAGTAACAACCCGGCGTCGGTGCACATAGATCTCTCCTTTAAGCTTTGGGATCAGGCTTGCCTGCGCGGTGGATAATGTTATTCGAACCGGTAGGATATTGTTGAGGAGCCTGTCTTCTTTTGTTAGATCCGGATTTTATATTGGGTCTTGTTTTCATTGCCCACCAAGGTACCCGGATAAGCAGGTCTTTCATGTTGGACTTATACATTGGGCTGTATGGCATTAGATAGTCAACGCCGAACGATTTTAGAGAGAGCAGATGAGCCAGAATAGGAACAATCCCTGCCATAATTCCGAATAAACCGAGGGTTCCCGCCAGCAGCATGAGAACAAAACGCAATAAGCGTACGGCAGTGGCCATACTGAAATATGGAATGACAAAGTTGGATATAGCCGTAAAGGAGACAACGATTACCATTGCACCCGAGACCAGGCCTGCTTCCACCGCTGCTTGGCCAATAACCAGGGCTCCTACGATGGATATGGCTGGACCAATCGCACGGGGCATCCGGACCCCTGCTTCACGAATCACCTCAAAGGTTAATTCCATCAGCAAGGCTTCGAGCAGAGCCGGAAAAGGAACCCCTTCCCGTTGGGCAGCCAGAGTGACTAACAGGATGGTGGGAATCATTTCCTGATGGAACGTTGTCAAGGCAATGAACAAGGAAGGAAGCAGCAAGGATACCAGGAACGATATCAGACGGATCACACGCAAAAAAGATGAAATATCGTAGCGCTGGTAATAGTCCTCGGCGGTCTGGAAAAAATTATAAAAAGTTACCGGGGCGATTAAGGCGAAAGGGGTCCCATCCACCAATACGGCTACTTGTCCATCCAGAAGGCTGCCGGCGACGGTGTCCGGGCGTTCTGAATTTAACATGGTAGGAAGGGGGTAAGCGGCGCATCCTGGATGAATTCTTCGATATAGCCGCTTTCAAGGATACTGTCTGTATCAATGGCCTGAAGCCGCTTAGTGATCTCCTGAACCACACCGGAATCGGCAATTCCTTCTATGTAGGTTACGATGACAACGGTTTGTGAGTATTGTCCGATGATATGGCTGTCGAACTTAAGATCAGGTGTCCGCAGCTTCCTTCTGATCAGAGTAAGATTGGTTGCGACATCCTCTGTAAAACCCTCTTTCGGCCCCCGGACCACACCTTGCGAAGTGGGTTCCTCCACGGCCCGTCTGACCCCGCCGGCAATGGAGACGGTCAGGGCAGATTGCAAACCATCTATTACAATGACGGCTTTGCCTGCAAGGACAGCTTGATAGATCTGATTTTGCGAATCAATCATTTCAATATTTCCTAGAGGCAGTGTTTGTTTTATCAAAGAAGCAACAAGATGTTCTTCTAACCGGTTCGAGGGGGCAGGGGCTATTTCTTTAACTAAGCTTTCAATAAGATCGGATAACAGACCTGAGTCAACCAGCCCATCAATATAACAAACGGCAAGAAGCCCGGCATGTTCAGAATGATCGGAAAAGTCCCGGATGGTAAAGTCAGGGCTTTGGCCCAGTTTCTTTTTAAGCGTGCGCAGGGTACTGGCTAAGGATGCATTTATAGGTTCGTTCAAGGCCTGATGTTTGGATTTTTCCGCATCCTGATTGGAACCTTTCGCTGGTTTCAACACATTTTTGATCCAGTGTTTTAGCATGATTAGCCCCCTCTCCTGTGTATACTATTTGCCGCCATTCCCAATTGTATACATTGCGGGCTATCTCCAAATGATCCGCTGAGCTGAAAGAAATACTATGGGCGGAACCGGCAGTTGCTAAGGTAGATTAAAGGAGATATTGATATGGAGGTTACAGAGCGGGGTTAAAAGGAGTGCTTGTCACGTTGCAGATGATTGGCGGGAAATGGAAGCCGCTGATCAGTGTCTGCTAGGGCTTCGATAGATGGTTAGGTGGAAAAAGGATCACTAATTCGCTTGAGCACCATGCGCCCCGCAGGCTAAGTGGAAAAAGGATAACTAATTCAGCTCACTTTGCTCCTGATGGGGTAATATTGCCCAATTAAGTTCCCTTTTTCCACTTAAATCTCTCAATTGTTGAGTTTCGAGGAGAAATAAGTTCCCTTTTTCCACTTGCTACTGATGTTGGTCGGTGTGCGGCTGATCAGTAGCCAAACTCACGCCGCCGTAGTCTGCTCCGCAGTGTGTCTGACCTTGGCGCGGTGGCTGAGCAGAAAGCCTGCAAGTGAAGCCAGCAGCTGCTGGAACACCATGCCAAGTACGACGGGAACGGCCACCGGAGCGGGGAAATAGGATACCGCCAGGACAGCGCCGGCGCTGATATTGCGCATGCCTCCATTGAAGATAAGGGCGACTTCATCCGCTTCATTCCAGCGTAATACCCTCGCCGTGAGGAAGCACAGGGCATAGCCTGTGGAAGCCAAGAGCACAATGACAAAGGCCAGGCCAACCAGATGCAGGCTGATGCCAGCTAAATACGGGGAAATGACAGAGCCGTTGATCATAATCACTGCAGCCATGAAAAGCTTGGAGAACGGGTTCAGTCTGGGACTCCAGACGGGAGCAACCGCACCTTTGGTCCATTCGTTAAGCACCATGCCGAGCAGGGAAGGGACGACAATCATCCAGAACAGACTGCTCATCATGGCGCCCGTGTCCAGCTCCACACTGGTTCCGATCAGCAGCGATAATACGCCCGGGACGACAAAGGGAGCCAGCAGCGTGTCGATCAGAATGATGGACAAGGTGAGGGCGGTATTGCCTTTGTAAATGCTGACCCAGATGAAGCTGCTTACCCCCGTTGGAATGACTGCGGCCAGCACAAGGCCCGTAATCGTGAATTCATCCGCGTGATACAGCACATTCCCGATACCTAAGGCAACCAGCGGCATGGCAATGTGCAGAATGAACAGACAGGCAAACAGGGGCAACGGCTTTTTGAGTACATTCACAAAATCCTTAAATCCCAGGCTGATGCTTCCGGCAAACGTCATAAACGCAAACAGCCAGGGAGACAGATAGGTATAAGAGGACAGTGCACTTCCGCAGAGCACGCCGGTCAAGACGCTTAATGGAGTGATCAGCGGCATCATCCGGTTGAGTGTACGGTTCACAGCAAGAAGCATGTCAGGACATCCTTTTTCTAGAAGTTCTACTTATTATACACCTTTTGCAGTCTGGCGGATGCCGGAAACATCTCTAGCCTCAGGCTCTGCTGATTCATTTGAATGACCAGCTGCGGTTTCCTCCACTTTTGAGCATCAAGATAAGCCTATGTTATAATCATTTACAACTTATAACATTCATGAGATGAAGCAGGAGGAAAGGAATGGAGGAACGAAGCAAGAGAAGGAAAGCCCAACGCGGAAAAGTCCGTACCCGAAAAACACTGCTCACCCTGTCGGCCGTGCTCGGCACTTGCCTGATCGCCGGCGCAGTCTATGCCGGAACGCTCTATTACAAGGCGGAACGGGCGCTTGACCGGATTTCGGCGGCAGGCTCTGCCCCGGGTGAGACAGCCGGACCGGCGTCACCCGTACCTACAGCTTCTGCAGCCGCTGCGGCTGTGGATGCAGAAGAGGAGAGCAAACCGCTGACCTTCCTGCTCGCCGGAGTCGACAACAGAAGCGGCAGCGGTGGAACGCTGAACACGGATGTGCTGATGCCGGTGGTCTATGAGCCTGTGAGCAGGAAGCTGTCCATCCTGTCCATCCCCCGGGATATGAAGATCGCAAGCAGTGAGATGGGGACACATAAAGCTAATTACTACTACGCTTATTATTACGCGCATAACAAGGGTGAGGATTTAAGCAAGACCAGAGAGTTCTACGGCGATATTCTGCAGATGGATATCGATCACATGATTCTGGTCAACTTCGAGGCGTTCAGCAGTATTGTGGATGAGCTTGGCGGGCTGGATATCGATGTGCCGATGGATATGCGGTATGTGGATAATGCGGACGGCACGAACATTAACTTGACAAAAGGGCGGCAGCACTTAAACGGCAAGAAAGTGCTGGATTTCGTCCGCTACCGTAAATCCAACCGCGGGACCGCCGAGTCCTCCGATATCTCGCGCAACGAACGGCAGCAGGAGGTGTTGAACCTCATCCTGGATAAGCTGGATTCGGTAAGCGGAATCGCCAGGTGGGGGAATATCATCGATATTCTGGGTGACAATATCCGCACGGATATCGGCAAGGATCAGCTGCGGGACTGGATTCTGAATTATCCGTCGATGAAGCCTGCGGCAAGTGAGCTGATTACCCTGGAATCGGGCTGGAAGAGTCCTTATGTCTATGCGAACAAGGAGGATTTGCTGGTCAAGCTGCCGAAGCTGCGCGAACCGCTGGCCCTGCCCGCATTGGATACCCGGAAATTGCTCCATGATTTTGGAATTGCCGAGTAGGCAGGGTTAACTTACATAGGGTCCGTTCATCTATACTATACGGTTACAATACATCACAATAATAAACGCCTAACCATTGATTGGAAGGGCGTTTATTTTTGCGGTGGCGGCAGACTTTCTTTGTTGCTTAGGAAATGATGCAATGTAAAAAAAGTGTGGAGATCCTGGAAAGGGTGATTTTGTGCAAAGATAAGAATTTCTATGCTTCACGCTATAAACTATCCTTCTATTTCCCGCTGAAACGGGTACCTGAAAGCGATACTCTGTATCGCTGCTTAGGAAGCATAGGCTCCTAATAAGGACGGTACCCGTTTCAGCTTGTTATGCAGGATTACACAATCAACTCGAACTTATCCCCTAATATGAGCTGCTTGGAGCGGTGGATTTTTTGTCCGTCCGGACTGGACACCGTGCTTCGGATGCTGAGCAGCGGATAACCTTCCTCTATATTCAAATAGGCGGCCACATCAAAGGAGGCATATTCCATGACAATATATTTTCTGGAATGCCCGAAGGTAACCTTGTACTTGCTCCGCAAAATTTCATACAGCGACTTGTCGTTCAAATCCTCCTGCAGCAAAAAAGAATAGGAAGAGGGAAAACGCGAATACTCCACCGAGATAGGGACGTTGTCGGCATAGCGGATACGTTCAATATTAATCACTTTGTCTCCGGGGTTCAGCCCCAGATGCTCCTGATCCGCTGCGGTGGCTTCTTCAATGACGCATTTGATGACTTTGGCGCCGGGCGTTTTGTTCTGCAGCCTGCATGTATCGCTGAACCCGATCGTCTCGGCAACATTTTTTTGAATTTTGTCTTTCGTTATGAATGTGCCTTTACCCGGAATCCGCACCAGGTAGCCTTCAGAGGTAAGTGCATCCAGGGCAGCCCGGACCGTTACGCGGCTTACCTGATTCGTTTCGCTTAATTCCAGCTCTGTAGGGAGTTTATCCCCCGGCTTCAGTGTACCGTCATGGATGGAGTCTAAGATCTTTTCTTGCAGCTGCTTGTACAGCGGCGATGATTCGGAGTGGTCTAGCATTCGTTTTATACCTCCAGGTTCGAAAATCGGTTATAAAATTTGCACTATGGCCGGATATGGTAAGGCCTAACTGGGGATCAGGATCGTCTGACATCTGACATCCGCCAAGTGAAATGTATTGAAATGTACTACATACATATCTCTATAGTATAACAATATGTACTATTTGTTAACAGTTTACATCCCTTTACCTTCCAAATATTGTCGCAACTGTTCCGGAATAGGGCTTGAACAAGAAATTTTTAAAAAATGAAAGCCTTCTCTTGATTCATGTATTATAATGTGTTAATCTCTGTTTAAGACATTCCCATACAAAAGCCGGCGCGGAATGGAATTCCAATAAATGTATCATACAAGGGGAGAGACAGAATGGATATGAAACAAATTATCGAGCAAATTACAGCGGATAAAAAAGAGGCTGGCGGCATCAAGCAGGTCTACTATGCAGCTTGCGGAGGTTCTTACGGAGCATTTTATCCGGCCAAGACGTTTCTTGAAAAAGAAGCCAAGGATATTAAAGTAGGCCTCTACAACAGCAATGAGTTCGTGCACAACACGCCTAATGCGTTCGGAGAAAATTCGGTGCTGGTTGTAGCTTCCCACAAAGGCAATACGCCGGAAACAGTAAAAGCCGCAGAACTGGGCAAAAAAGCAGGGGTACCGGTTATTGCGCTTACCTGGATTGAAGATTCTCCTATCACGGAATATGCGGATTACGTGGTCAAGTATACCTTTGGGGAAAATAAAGATATCGCCGGAGAGAAGACGATTCAAGCGCTGATGACTGCGGTGGAAATTCTGAAACAGACGGAAGGGTACGGGAATTACGACAAATTCCTGGACGGTGTATCGAGAATTGACCGGATTGTGAAGCAGGCCTGCAAGCATGTGGCGAACCGCGCCCTGACATTTGCCCGGAACCACAAAGACGATTCCGTGATCTATACCATGGCCAGCGGAGCGGGTTATGGCGCAGCTTACATGGAAAGCATCTGTATCTTTATGGAAATGCAGTGGATCAACTCTGCGAGCATCCATTCCGGAGAATACTTCCATGGACCGTTTGAAATTACGGACGCCGAAATTCCGTTCGTCATTCAGGTATCGGAAGGCAGTACCCGGGCGCTTGACGAGAGAGCGCTGAGCTTCCTTAACCGGTACGCCAAGCGGGTGGAAGTGCTGGACGCGAAGGATCTCGGTTTGTCTACCATCGACAGCTCGGTCGTCGACTACTTCAATCACTCCTTGTTTAACAACGTGTATCCTGTTTACAATCAAGCTTTGGCTGTGGAAAGAGAACATCCGCTTACCACCCGCAGATACATGTGGAAGGTTGAATATTAATCTCTGCTTATTTCAGCAGTCTTCAGAGGGGATATTCTTATGAAACAGTATAAGGTAATCGGAATTGGCGACAATGTAGTGGATAAGTACGTCCACCAGGGCATTATGTACCCTGGTGGAAATGCCTTGAACTTCAGTGTATACGCTACCATGTGCGGCATGGAGTCTGCGTATCTGGGCAAATTCGGCAGCGATGAAGTCGCCGGGTATATCCGGCAGGTGATTGACGAGCTGAAGATTGACCGCAGCTGCTGCCGCGAGTATGAAGGGGGGAACGGCTATGCGCGTGTCACCCTGGAAGACGGCGACCGCGTATTCCTGGGATCGAACAAGGGCGGAATCGCCAAGGAACATGCATGGCAATTCACCAAAAGCGATCTGGACTACATCAAACAATTTGCTGTGATCCACACCAGCTTGAACAGCTATATAGAACAGGACCTGACCGTACTTCGTGAGAGCGGCGTCCCTATTTCGTATGACTTTTCGGTCCGCTGGAATGACGGCTATCTGGAGCAGGTATGCCCGAATGTGGACATTTCCTTTCTATCATGCAGCCATTTGACTGCAGAAGAACGGGAGAGGGAAATGCGGAAGGCGCAGCGGTTCGGATCTAAAATTGTGGTCGGAACAGTAGGGGAGAACGGGTCGTATGCCCTTTTCGGCGATCAATGGATCTACCATCCGGCAGTTTCGACCGAAGCGGTGGATACGATGGGAGCGGGAGATTCTTATATCACTGCATTTCTCGTGGAGCTGATCCGGAATTCGGACGGCAGGATCGAATTTGGCCAGGAGAGCGAAATGCTTGGCAAGATCAAGAGCAGCATGAGCAAGGGAGCGGAGTTTGCAGCGGAGATATGCCGGGTCAACGGTGCATTCGGCTTCGGCACCCCATTGGTATAACAGCCAATGGGGAGGCTCCCCTCCTTTTACCTTCAATTTGTAAGCGTGTTCAGTACAAACAAAAAAGGGGACTTTTTTATGTTTTGGTTAGAACTCTTAATCATCTTTTTGCTCATTTTCTTTGGCGCCCGGGTCGGCGACGTATTTATGGGCTTGCTCGGCGGTGTCGGCGTTGCGATCTTCGTATTTATCTTTCATGTTCAGCCTGCATCCCCTCCCGTCGATGTTATGCTCATTATTCTGGGGGTTGTGCTGGCCGCCTCGGCACTCCAGTCTTCGAGCGGGTTGAACTTTCTTGTTCACGTCGCGGAAAAACTGCTGCACAAATCACCGAAGAATATCACCATTGTCGCTCCCGTTATTTGCTGGTTGTTCACTTTCCTGTCGGGAACAGGGCATGTTGTTTACAGTCTGCTGCCCATTATCAATAAGCTGGCCATTGACAGCGGAATCCGTCCGGAGCGGCCGATATCGAACAGCATCATTGCATCCCAGCAGGCTATCACCTGTTCGCCGGTGTCGGCGGCGACCGCTGCCATGCTTGGACTGATGGCTCCGCTTGGTGTAGGTCTTGGTACGATTTTGTCCATCGCCATTCCGGCTACCCTGCTGGGAGTCATTGTAAGTGCTTTGCTTACACTGCGCAAAGGGAAGGAGCTGGCGGAAGATCCGGAGTATCTGCGCAGACTTGCTGAAGGTTTGGTTGAGAGCGCACCGGAAGAGCAACCGGAGAAAAAGGCGACGCCGAAGGGGGCAAAAGCTTCAGTAGTGCTGTTCCTGCTCGCGGTTCTGTCCATTGTCATTCTGGGGCTGTTCCCCGATCTGCGCCCATCCTGGACCGTAGACGGCGTAACGACTGTGTTAACCATGGCGCATACCATCGAAATTATTATGCTGGTCTGTGCTTCGCTGATTATTATCATCTGCCGTCCGGCGATTGAAACGATTCTTAACGGCACCATCTTCCGGGCCGGGGCGCTGGCCATGGTTTGCGCTTTCGGATTGGCCTGGATGAGCAACACCTTTATCGGCGGACAAACGGAGTTTATCCAAGAGCATGTGGCTGCGGTTGTTAACAGCCAGCCCTGGATGCTTGCTGTAATCATGTTTATCGTTGCCGCTTTAACGACCAGTCAAGGCGCTACGACATTAATTATGATCCCGATTGCCATTGGCCTTGATCTGCCGGCGTACATCATCGTTGGCGCGTGGATGGCTGTTAACGCCAACTTCTTTTTGCCGGTATCCGCCCAGTGCCTTGCAGCCATCTCCTTTGATACGGCGGGAACCACCAGAATCGGCAGGTTCGTGCTGAATCACAGCTTCATGCTGCCAGGGATGATCAACATAGTCGTATCTGTAGTCACCGCCACTTTAATTGGAAACGCTCTTATCTAGGTGTGCGTAGAAGTATGGATGATATGAAGGATAACAAGGGAGGAAGAAGATTATTATGATACAGCTTAATCAAGTTGCCGCTGCTAACTTTCATTACAAACGCTATTCACTGGATTATTTTCTGGATTCGGCCGCCCGGCTCGGATTCGAAAATATTGAGCTGTGGGCGTCGGGTCCTCATTTCCACCTGGATTATTACACCCCGCAGGATGTTCAGCACCTGAAGCGCAAAATAAAAGACCGGGGGCTCAAAGTCATTTGCCTTACCCCCGAACAGAGTGTCTACCCGATCAGTATCAGTCATCCGGACCCGGTGTACCGTAAGAAAAGCGTGGAATTTTTCTGCCGGCATATTGAAGTGGCCGCTCTTATGGAGTGTGACCAGATGCTGGTGACTACAGGACTTGCCTATCTGGATGAAGATGAGTCGGAAATGTGGAAATGGTGCAGGGAATCGCTTGGCGAGATCTGCAAAACCGCAGAAAAAGAAGGCATCATTTTACCTGTGGAAGCGTTCACCTCATATTCTACCCATGTATTTAACAGCGCCGAGCATATCTCACGAATGATTAAAGAGGTAGGGAGTCCGAATCTGAAGGGGCTGGCGGATACGGATGTCATGGCGGTTACAGGAAAAGATACGATTCACGACTTTATCAGAGAACTCGGCGGTAACCTGGGGTACGTGCACTTTGTAGACGGCAACCCCGGAGGACATCTGGTGCCCGGCGAAGGCAGGCTGCCGCTGGAAGAAGCACTGCAGGCGCTGAATGACAGCGGGTATAAGGGGTATTTAGGCCTTGAGCTGCTGGACCGGAGATATGTGCTGGACCCGGAGAAAGCAATGCGCGATTCGCTGGCCTGGTTCCAGAAGCACCTGGGATAAATGGACGAAGTTAATATTATCTGCAGCAATAGCTGAGGAAGAGGGATTTGCGATGAAAGCTGACATTTATGCATATGACGGCATAGGCATCCAATGCGTTTATAAAAACGACGAATGGCTCGTGTGCATCAAGAACTGGAAACCGGATAACGACATTGACGGAATCCACCGTCTGGAGGTCCACCTGGAGACCGACGAACAGTTCATTCTGATCAACGGAAAAGCCATACTCCTGGTGGCGGACCGGAAGAAGGACCAGTTCGATATTGATCTGATCGAGATGGAAATCGGCAAGGTCTACAATGTTCCGAAGAACACCTGGTTCTATACCATTGTCCAAAAAGACACCAAGCTTGCGTATGTACAGCATGCCAATACCACGGAAGACAACAGCAGCTATTGCGAAATGTCTGAATCCGAGCTGGCCGGTGTTAAGGAAAGAGCGCGTAAAATCTTGAAGCTGTAAAGTATTCAAGGGGAGGCCTATCTTCATTTTGCATGAGTAATGTATACAGGACTGCGGGTTGAAAGGAAAGACTTTCGATCCGCGGTCCTGTTTTTTTGATTATCCAGCGGCAAGCGCGTCTTAAGAAGGGTTGATTTTTTCAATGTTGACATGAATGATTAATAAATATAGTCAGTGTTTGCTCTCCTCCTTATTTTGTCCTTGTGGGGGGACACGTAAGGCAGACTGATGGAATGTTTTGACCAGCATATTCATTGTTTTCTCAAGCTGGGATAACCGCTTCTCTAGCCCTTCCACTTGCCGGTTGAATGTAACCAGAATCGTTTGGAGAAGAATGATGGACAAGGCAATTGGAAATCCAACGTTGCCGACTAACTGTACAAGTGATTGCAGATCCATAATTTGCTCATCCTTTCAATAGGTTTATGCCTATATTATATTATATAACGTTGCGTAACGCTATATACAAAATACATTTTTCACCATTCTGTTGAACTTATGTGCATTATAATCAAAAAAGGCAGAAAACAGCTCAAAACATGGAATAAATATTGTGCAACGTAACGAATCGCTATATAATAGCAAAAGATAACAAAAGGAGGCTGAATATGAAATACTCGATTAACTTGTTCGGCTACAGCGTTGATTGTGAGCTTAAGCTTGTGGGGGAAAGTTTGAGTATCGAAATAACGGAAGAGAATCAAAAAGCCCTAAAGCAATATCTGGTGCGTGTGTTGCCAAAGTACGGAAGAGAGGCCACTAGTGAATCTTCGTTTCAAACTTTGCTGGAGCTTGCCATAGATGCTGAAAAAACACTAGATGGCCGGATGGTTGAACCTAAATTGAAGTTGCCTTATGAATTTCAGCCCGAGATTAAGGAGAAGTTGATCGAAGCGGCAGCTTTACAAGATGTGTCGGCCACCCAGCTGCTGATCCGGATTATTGAAAAGAAATATCAAGAAGTCATGGGATAGGAGGAACTTGCATTGGCGTACGGGAATAAGGTGAAGTTTCATTATGATGTACCGGCCTACATAAAAAAAGAATTGGCTGAAGCCGCTAAAAAGCTGAATATGACGGCAACCGAACTGCTCTCCAAAGCGATTGAAGAAGAATACGAACGCATCAAGAAAGAAATAGAAGCTGCTAAAGGAGATTAAGCCGTGAAATAAACTCAGCAACGGCTTGAACATGTTCTACAGCCATGTTGTTGTACAGATAATCTTCTCCGATCTGGTCATAGGCATAGCAATGGCATGTTGTATATGACTCCCCGGGGTTATGTTCAATCAGAAAAACATTTACATTGGGTGCATGATGCTCAACTTTACAGTAAAAATGAGAGGTTGAATTCGATTCAAGAACATCTACGATATGCCGCTGTACATGAACAGGAAGCAGCTGTTGCAGTAAAAGGAAAGTATGGGGAGCCAGCTCGTCTTCATAGATAATCATAAGTTGAAATCCCTCCTAGCATAAGTATTTAACTGTAAAATATTGACTTGTACATTATACCGATATACGCTCGCATCTTAAGGGTATAATTTCCTTATCAGCATATACTTTACTATTATTGCGAGAGATTTGGTACAGCTAATTAGTAGCTTATTGGTTACAAATGTGAAATCTTATTCATCCTAAATTTACCATAATTTTGCAGTATATTACAATGCGTTTTATCACGCAATATTTCAAAGCTTTCTCAAGCAGAAAGCTTTTTTCTATGCGCTTGGCGGTGCATTATTTTAAAAAGCAGAATGCTTATTTCTTCAGATACTCCGAGAAATTCTCCTGAAAATCCAGCGAATGGATATCTTCCCGGAGATGGTGGTGGATCAGCGGGCCGATCTTTGCGGTTTCCTTATGCACCATCAGCTCCAGCAGGGATTGATGCTCCTTCCAGATTCCCGCGAGCTTCTCTGTTTTCAGCATGTGCAGCCTGCGGTACCGGAGGTAATGCACATTGGACTGCTGAATCAGATTCCACAGAAATTCCCGTCCGGCAAGCCGGTACAAGGCCCGGTGAAACGCGTCATCCTGATTGAGAAAGGAATCGATATCATTGTGCCCGATGGCTTCCTTCTGCCGTTCCAGAATGTCCTTAAGCTCGTGCACCCCGGTGAGCAAAAGCTGTGAAGAGAGATCCTTCAGGATCTCTTTTTCCAATGTGCTGCGCAGATATGTAATTTGTTCAACGGATTCAAGATCAATATAGGAGACGATATTCCCTTTTTCGGATAGATATCGGTATAGGATTCCAGAGCCAGCTGTTTCAGCACATCACGCAGCGGCGTCCGCGAAATCTGAAAGCGTTCAGACAGGGCGGTTTCGCTCAGAATGGTGCCTGGCTTCAAGGACAAGGTAAGGATTTCATGCTTCAGTGTATTCATAATTTCAGCTTTGATCGACATTTCTCTTCCTGCTTTCCGTAGATATTGACAGATATGACTAGTATACATGATCTTTGGCGGTAATAAAAATATTTATCAAAATAATGAGGCTGGTGTAGCGGACATGCTCATGAAAACTGTTTATTTTATTGTATTGACATCGGGGGATTCTTATTCTATGATCAAGAAAATCTTGTATACAAGATTGATTATGAGGATGACAATCATAGGAGGGTTTATCGATGAACATGACGTGGAGATGGTATGGTGAAGGCAATGACAATATTACGCTTGACCATATCCGGCAGATTCCGGGGGTTATGGGTATTGTCTGGTCTTTGCATGAGAAGGTAGCCGGTGAAGTGTGGGAAATGGAACGGATCCAGGAAGTGGCGGATCAAATCACCAGCAAGGGCTTCAGCACAGCAGTGGTGGAGAGCGTCAACGTTCATGATGATATCAAAATCGGCCTGCCGACCCGTGATAAATATATCGATATTTATATCGACACCATCCGTAAACTGGCGAAGGTTGGCGTGAAGGTTATCTGCTACAATTTCATGCCGGTGTTCGACTGGACGCGTACCGAACTGTACAAAGAACTGCCGGACGGTTCAAATGCCCTCTTTTATGAAAAGGCTGCCATTACCGATAATCCGCGTGAGATGGTGGACCGGATCTTGAAGGGAGCGGGGCAGTTCACCATGCCGGGCTGGGAGCCGGAGCGCCTTGCGAAGCTGGATGAGCTGTTCGCAGCCTATGCCGATGTGACTGAAGAAAAGCTGTTCGAGAACCTCAAATATTTCCTGGAGCGTATTATTCCGGTCTGCGAGGAAGTGGACATCAAGATGGCCATTCATCCTGACGATCCGGCCTGGCCGATCTTTGGCCTGCCGCGCATTATCCGCAGCCGCGATACGATCCGCCGTATGCTTGACGCCGTAGACAGCCCGTACAATGGCCTTACTTTTTGCACGGGGTCACTGGGTTCCAATCCGGAGAACGATCTGCCGGCCATGATCCGCGAGTTCCATGACCGTATTTATTTTGCCCATATCCGCAATGTGAAGGTGTTTGAGAACGGGGATTTCATTGAGGTCTCGCACCGCGGACGTGACGGCAGTGTCGATGTGGCAGAGGTTGTGAAGGCATATCATGAGAACGGGTATACCGGTTATGTACGGCCTGACCATGGACGCCACCTCTGGGGCGAAGAGAAAAACTGCCGTCCGGGCTACGGACTCTATGACCGGGCGCTCGGCATCATGTATTTGCTTGGCGTCTGGGACAGCCTGGACAATGTCAAGGGGGCGAAATAAATGCTGCGCTTGACCAGAAGCAGTATCCAACGGGAACAAGCAGCCTGGACCGCAGCGGGAGTAGAACTGCCGCAGTTCGATTATGAGCAGGTGGCGAAGAATACACAGCAGAAGCCGGAATGGATTCATTTCGGGGCGGGCAATATTTTTCGGGGATTCGTAGCCAATGCCCATCAGAAGCTGCTGGACAGCGGCAAAGGGGCTACAGGCATCATCGCGGCGGAAACCTTTGATTTCGAGATGATCGACAAGGTCTACAAGCCGTATGATAATCTGACCCTGCTGGTGTTGATGAATGCACGCGGCGATTTTCAGAAAAGAATCGTAAACAGCATCGTCGAGGGAATTACTGCGGACAAAAGCCGTGAAGCAGATGACCGCCGCCTGACGGAAGTGTTCGAGAACCCCAGTCTGCAAATGGCGAGCTTCACTATTACGGAGAAGGGATATTCGCTGACGGGGCCTAACGGGAAGTACCTTGGCATTGTGGAAAAGGATATCGAAGGCGGACCGGAGCAGCCGGTTCATGCCATGAGCATCGTCGCTTCTCTTGCATACAAGCGTTATCTGAAAGGCGCCTTCCCGATGACCTTCGTCAGCATGGATAACTGTTCCCATAACGGCGACAAGCTGAAGAAGGGCGTCGTGACGATTGCCAAGGAATGGACGGCCAGAGGTCTGGTTGAAGAAGGTTTCGTAGCCTATCTGGAGAATGAGCAGCTGATTGCCTTCCCGCTGTCGATGATCGACAAAATCACGCCGCGCCCTTCGGAAACGGTCCAGGCGGCACTGCTGGAGCAGGGGATTGGCGGTATGGATGTGATCATTACCTCCAAAAATACCTATACCGCACCCTTCGTTAACGCGGAAATCAGTGAATACCTGGTCATCGAAGACAAGTTCACGAACGGCCGGCCTCTGCTTGAGGAAGCGGGCATTATCTTCACCGACCGGGATACGGTCAACAATGTGGAGACGATGAAGGTTACGACATGCCTCAACCCGCTGCATACGGCGCTTGCCGTATCCGGCTGTCTGCTCGGCTATACCCTGATTGCGGATGAAATGAAGGACGATACTCTGCGGAGATTCGTGGAGATTATCGGGTATAAGGAAGGTCTGCCTGTTGTAGTGGACCCCGGCATCCTCAGTCCGAAGCAGTTTCTGGATGAAGTGCTGACGGAGCGCTTCGCCAATCCGTTCATTCCGGATACGCCGCAGCGGATCGCCACCGACACCTCACAGAAGGTGGGCATCCGGTTCGGAGAAACGATTAAATCGTATATCCGCCGGGAGGAGCTTGATCCGGCGCAGCTGACGGCGATCCCGCTGGCCATTGCGGTCTGGTGCCGCTATCTGCTTGGCGTGAATGATGAAGGAGAAGCCTTCACGCTGAGTCCTGACCCGCTGCTGGAAACGCTGCAGGGACATCTGCAAGGGGTTGCCCTCGGCGACCGGAACGCCAGTGTGCGCCCGATTCTTGAAGATGAGCAGCTTTTTGGCGTTCCGCTGTATGAGATTGGCCTCGGAAGCAAGATTGAGGGGATGTTCCTGGAAATGCTGGCAGGACCGGGAGCCGTGCGGAGAACCTTGGAGAAGTATTTGAAGTAGTACCTGAAGCAGTATCAGAAGTAGGGAAGGGAGTATAGCGATGAAGGCTTTTATTCATGAGGATTTTCTGCTGCAGACGGAAGAAGCGCGGGTGCTCTACCATGAGTATGCCGAAGCTTTGCCCATTATCGATTATCATTGCCACCTTGACCCGGGGGCGATTGCCGAGAACAAGCGCTTTGGCAGCATCACCGAGGTGTGGCTGGGCGGAGACCACTATAAATGGCGGGCGCTGAGAACGTTCGGCGTCGAAGAGAAATATATTACCGGCAATGCTCCGGATGAAGAGAAGTTCGCCAAGTGGAGCGAGGTGCTGCCCTATACGGTCGGCAACCCGCTGTACCATTGGTCCGCGCTGGAGCTGAAAGCCTATTTTGGCGTAGAGGAGCAGCTCAGCCCGCAGAATTGGCGGCGGATTTATGATCACTGCAATTCGCTGATTGCCCAGGACGGCTTCACAGCGCAAGGGCTGATTACCCGGTCCAATGTGAAATGGATCTGTACCACGGATGATCCCGCCGATGATCTCCGCTACCATGGACAAATCGCCGGGCAACCGGGGTTCCAAACCGGAGTTACTCCAACGTTCAGACCGGATAAAGCAATGCAGATTGAAGCGGAGTCTTTCCCGGATTATGTCCGCAGTCTGGAACAAGCTGCCGGTTATGCCATCACGTCCTATGCGCTGATGGAACGCGCCCTGCTGGAGCGGATTGAATATTTTGACAAGCACGGCTGCAAAGTCTCCGACCACGGGTTCTCGCATTTTCCCTATGCGGAGGCAGCGCCTTCTGTGCTGGAAGACATTTTCAGCAAACGCCTGAGCGGGAGAATCCTGAGCCGTCTGGAATCCGACCAGTACCAGACAGCGTTGCTTCTGGCCATGGGGCGCAAATATGCTGCCCACGGTTGGGCCATGCAGCTTCATATCGGAGCGATCCGCAATCCGAATTCACGGATGTTCCGCGAGCTGGGTCCGGATACCGGCTTTGATACCATCGGGGATAACAGCTATGCGGACAGCTTATACAAGCTGCTCGACGGGCTGGAGCGGACCGGAGAGCTTCCGAGGACGATCCTGTATAATCTGAATGCGGTGCAGAATGATGTGCTGGCTGCGATGGCGGGTTCTTTTCAGGGCGGCGGCATCAAGGGCAAAATCCAGTTCGGCTCCGGCTGGTGGTACAACGACCAGAAGGACGGGATGATCAAGCAATTAACGTCTTTGTCGAATCTGGGCCTGCTCAGCTGTTTTGTAGGGATGCTTACAGATTCCCGTTCCTTCCTGTCCTATACCCGGCATGAATATTTCCGGCGGATTCTATGCAATCTGATCGGCGGCTGGGTTGCCAGCGGCGATGCGCCGAGGGATTTGGCTTTTCTGGGAAGCATCGTTCAGGACATTTGCTATCATAACGCTGAGCGGTATTTTGAGTTTCCTCTATCGCGGGGATGAGTTGAATGAATATTGTAAAAGCCTTCAAGACCGCTGACCAAGCGGCTTTGAGGGCTTTTGCTGTTCTTCTGCTGGTTCGGGTGTTGCCGGGTGAACGGCGGAGTGAGGCGAAGGGAACATTATAGGTTATTTTTTTGTATAATGATTAGGATGGACAACAAGGAAAGAGGGAACGAATGCCTACTATATTGGTTGCTGACGATGATGCGAACATTAGCGAGCTCGTAAGTTTGTTTCTCCGCAATGACGGATTCCAGACAGCCGAAGCTGCGGACGGAGAGGAAGCGCTGAGCGTATATGCCTCGACGCAAGCCGATCTTGTCGTGCTGGATATCATGATGCCGGTTATGGATGGATGGACGTTATGCAAGGAGCTCAGACGGATTAATCCTGATCTTCCGCTGCTTATGCTGACGGCGAGAGGCGAAACCTGGGAGAAAGTGAAGGGATTCGAGCTTGGGACGGATGATTATTTGACAAAGCCCTTCGATCCGCTCGAATTGACGGCGCGGGTCCGGGCATTATTGAAAAGATACCGGATTGGCTCCGCACAGAAGATTCAATTCGGCAATGTCATTCTTGACCGGCAGACCTATAAGGTGATGAGGGGAACGGAGTCGCTTACGCTGCCGCTGAAGGAGTTCGAACTGCTGTATAAGCTGGCTGGGACACCCGGACAAGTCTATACGCGCGGGCAGCTGATCGACCAGATTTGGGGGATTGATTATGCCGGTGATGACCGGACGATAGATGTGCATATTAAAAGGCTGCGCGAACGGTTCGCGGATACGCCTGATTTTCGTATCGAAACGGTGCGCGGGCTTGGCTACCGGCTTGAGGCTCACGAATGATCAGATCCTTATACACACGTGTCGTCCTGACCTATCTGGGCTCCGTAATCGGGGGCACGATCATTGCCCTATTGGTAGCAACCTGGGTATATTACGATCAGTTTGACGAAAACTTAAAAACCAACTTATTTTATTACGGCCAAGATATCGTCCGGATTTACGAGTCATTCCCATTGCGGGATGTGGAAACTTACCTAAGTGGAATGAAGCAGCTCAATTATTATATTCGGGTTTATGAAGAAACAGGGCAGTTCCAGTCTTACGGTACGCTTAACGGAAGCCGTATTTCCGCAGTCCCTATGGATCAAGTTAAGGCGGTACTGGATGGAGAAGTTGTTCAAGTTACTGGTGTGGAAAAGAGCTTCTTAGGGTTGCCGTTGAAAACAGAAACGGGAAAAAAAGCGCTGTTTGTGAACACGGTTGCTCCCCCTTCCGCTATTTTTTTCATCAAGTGGCTTTTGAACTTTGTGGCCTATTCTTTGATCGCAGGCAGTCTAATTATTCTGGTTGCTGCCGTGTTCCTGGTCAGACCGATCAAAAAGCTGACAAAAGCGACCAGGCAGATTGCCACCGGAGATTTCAGCGTCAAGCTGGATATTAAGCAAAAGGGCGAGCTGGGCACTCTGGCCCGCAGCTTTGAAGACATGATGCATGACCTGCAGGAGCTTGAGCAGATGCGCAGGGACTTTGTATCGAATGTGTCTCACGAAGTCCAGTCGCCGCTTACCTCGATATCCGGATATGCTAAAGCGCTCAAGCAAGTAAATCTTGCAGAACATGAGCGAAGCCGTTATCTCGATATTATCATCGCTGAGGCTGAGCGGATGTCCAAGATGAGCGATGGCCTGCTCAAGCTAAGCTTGCTTGAATCGCAGTCACTGCAGCTGCGGCTCAGCACGTTCAGCCTTGATGAACAGATTAGACGGGTCATCGTCGCAGTCCAGCCGCAATGGTCGGACCGGAACATCCGTTTCGAGCTCCATTTGGAGCCCGTCCGGCTAATGGCGGATCAGGATCAATTAAATCAGGTATGGACGAACCTTATCGGCAACAGCATCAAATTTTCCAAGGATGGCGGCGTGATTAACGTCAGCATCAGACAAGAGCTCAAAAACGTGACCGTCAGGATTTCCGACACAGGCATAGGGATCTCTCATGAGGACCAAAAGCGTATCTTTGAACGGTTTTTTAAGGCGGACCGCTCGCACAGCCGCAAATACGGCGGCAGCGGTATGGGACTTGCCATTGTGAAACAGATCATATCGCTTCATCAGGGAGAAATCCGGGTGGAGAGTGAGCCTGGCCGGGGAACAACCGTCATTGTTATTTTGCCAACCCCTACGCCCGCGGATAAGGCGGATAATTAGGTATCATTCGGATGGGCTTGCATGTTATGGAGCGTCTGTCCGAAGCTGAGCAGCACAGTGAGGTGGAATTAGTACACCTAAAATGATGAAAAACCTTACTTTAGAGGAAATAGTGGGAAAAAGTACACTTAATATAGCCGAAATCGCCTGTAAGCGTCCGAATCGGTCAGATTAGTTATCCTTTTTCCACCTAATGCTTGCGGAGCTTGGGAGGGTGAGAATTTAAGCTCCATTTTTCCACTTGGGCTGACCGGCTGAACCGGCTGACCGGCTGACCGGTTGAACCCAAAAATGGATTTGATACCCAGTAACCTAATTTTATATACGGCTGCGCCGTCCAGTGAGGACAGTGTGGCCGTTTTTTTTATAAAAAAAACAGAGCGAGGATACGGTAACAACGGGGTTCATTTGCTGCCCGAGGCGGACTGAGAAGACGTTATTTTGCCAAAAACTCACCGTTTCCGTTTGATTACGGACAAGAGCGAATCCCCTTCGTTATAAATTATTGAACAAAGTCTTGACAGCTTCTTTGAAAGCGGTTATATTTATCTCGTAAACAATACGTTATATAACGTTATACAAAAGGAGAGAATCAAATGAACGTAAATCAGGTTGTTCAGAGTATCCGTGAAAAAGTGGCTGAAGGAATTTCAGAGGTATATTTTGTAGCTTGCGGGGGATCACTCGTCGATATGTATCCTTCCAAGTATTTTCTTGACAGTGAAGCAAAGAAACTGGTAGCAGGACTTTATACGGCGAATGAGTTCGTTCATGCCTTGCCTAAACGTCTGGGCGCACAATCGGTAGTCATCGTTTGTTCCCATGGCGGAAATACGCCGGAATCGGTAGCTGCGGCGCAAACAGCCAAAGAGCATGGGGCCCACACCATTGGTCTGACCCACAACAAGGAAGCCGCGCTGCTGAATTACTCCGATTATTCCTTCCTGTATGAATGGGGAGATGACAGCAATGTCAAAAACAATCCGATGGCTATCATTCTGGACCTTGCCGTTCAATTGCTGCATGTGGTTGAAGGGTATGCGCATGTTGAAGCTTTTCAAAAAGGCCTGGAAAGCATCAACGGCATTATCAACCAGGGTAAGAAGCAGGTTGCCCCGCGTGCCCGTGTGTTTGCCGACAAGTACCGCAATGAAGAGCTTTATTATATCTTGACGAGCGGAGCTTCGTACGGACATGCTTATGGCTTTGCGATCTGCTCGCTGATGGAAATGCAATGGCTGAATGCTGCCGCTATTCACTCTGGTGAGTACTTCCATGGTCCTTTTGAAGTGACGGATAAAGAAACACCATTCATCCTGATGATGAATGAAGGCCGTACCCGCGCGCTGGATGAACGGGCCCAGACATTCCTGAACCAGTATGCGGAGAAAGTCGAAGTGATTGACGCCAAAGAGCTTGGAATTGGTACGATTGCCGATGAAGTCGTGGAATTTTTCAATCCGGTGTTGTTCTACAGTATTATTTGTGTCTATCGCGAGGCTCTTGCCGAAGTCAGAAATCATCCGCTGGAAACCCGCCGTTATATGGGGAAAGTAGCCTACTAATCGGGAGGAACAACCATGAAAGTCTTAGGGATTGGCGATAATGTGGTCGACAAGTATGTTCATCAGCGTACGATGTATCCCGGCGGCAATGCGCTTAACTTCAGTGTTTTCGCCAAAGGAGAAGGTGCAGACGCGGCGTTCCTCGGTGTTTTCGGCGATGATGACGAAGCACGGCTTGTGGAAAATACGCTGCAGCAGCTAGAGATCGATATCTCACATTGCAGACACCACAGCGGCGAGAACGGATGCGCACGTGTTACCCTGGAGAATGGGGAACGGATATTTCTGGGCAGCAACGAAGGCGGAGTCACCAGACTGAATCCGATTATGCTGAGCGAAGCCGACAGAGAATATATCCGGGGCTTTGACATTATTCATACAGGGCTTTATAGCCACACTGGACATCTGCTTGCGGAGCTGAATGAACTGGGGATTCCCCTCTCCTTTGATTTCTCGGATGACTTTGAGGATGAGCAAGTAGAACGGTATATCGGGAATGCGGATTTTGCGTTCTTTTCCTGCAGCCATATGACCGACGAAGAAACGCGGAATTATATTCAAGCCAAACGCAGAAGAGACGGCCAGATTCTGGTTGCAACCCGCGGCGGAGACAGCTCCATTGCCTATGATGGAACCGCTTTTTATTACCAGGCCCCGGAGCTTATTGAAGCCGTGGATACCATGGGAGCAGGCGATTCTTATATTACAGCCTTTTTAATGAGTATGATCAAGGATGGGAATATTCAAGCGGCCATGCAGGAAGGCTGCAGATTAGCCGCCAAAAGCTGTATGGTAGAAGGTTCCTTTGGATTCGGGGCCCGTTACTGACAACGGCAACGTTCTATCTCTGCTTGTGAAAAAGAGAAAGGTTTGTTACTCTAACTTTAGAGTAATATAACGTTATATAACAAGCGAGGGTAAAGGATGTTAAATTCAGAACAGGTAGAGCCCCTATATATTCAGTTGAAAAAAGCGGTCCAAGCCGCCATTGCGAACGGAAGCTTTAATCCCGGAGATAAAATCCCTACTGAAATTGAGCTTAGCGCGACCTACAATGTCAGCCGGATTACGGTAAGGAAAGCTATCGAGGAATTGGTGAGTGAAGGATACCTGACGAAACGCCAGGGCAAGGGCACCTTTGTCAATGCGCACAAAATCGGCCGCAAAATTGAGCATATTATCAGCTTTACGGCTGCCTGCAGAGCCAATGGATTATCTTCGCACAGCGTCATAACCGAGAGGAAGAAGATTAAGGCCGACCAGGAAACCGCAGAGCGGCTGCAAATACAGCAGGGTGAGCCGGTGCTCTATATTCAGCGCAAAAGATATGCCGGTGAAAGACCGCTTATGCTGGAAAATAACTATTATCCGTTTGAGCGATTCTCCTTTTTAATGGAGCAAAGTCTGGAAGGCTCGGTGTATGAGCTGCTGCGGGACCGTTATCAGATTGATCCCAACCAGCCGGGAGAGACTGTATTGCAAATTACCCTGGCTGATGAGCAGCAGGCGAAATTACTGGAAATTCCGATTGGCCAGCCATTGTTCTATATGAATACAATCATTTATGACCAGCATAGTAAGCCTGTTCATGTAGGCAAGCAGTACATTATCGGTGACCGTTATCAATTTACTTTGTAATTCATTCTGCTTCTTGCGGCAAGCGGGAAGCAGAAGTTTTGATATAACGTTATAAGTCGTATCTAGATTCGGCAGAAAGGCGTTGAACTCATGGAAGCAGCTACACATGGTTTTGCAGACAGAGTACTGTTGTCTAATGCAGTATTTACAGGAATAGAGGATAGCGTTTCACCGGCATTTGTTGCCCTGCAGGGTGAACGCATTGCCGCGGTCGGCAGCCCGGCAGAAGCCGAAGATTGGATTGGGCCAAAAACATTTGTTCATCATCTGAAGGATGCACTCATTATGCCCGGTGTGCATGATAACCACGTGTTTTTTACCGGTTACATGTCTATGCACCGTGGTGTGAATCTGACACATGCCGCTACGATTGACGAGGCCCTGCAGCTGCTTAGGCAAGACGCGGAAAAACGTCCCTCAGAGCAAAATGTATACGCTTACGGATGGAGTGAAGAGGGTTGGGGACAGCTTCCCGGGCAAAGCTTATTAGACGAAGCTTTTCCCGATCGGGCTGTAATCGCCATTAACCGGACCAAAAGCTATTGTTGGATGAACACACTCGCCCAGCATAAGTATCAGTTTGCTCCTGACGAATGCAGTGCGGAATCACGTGCCCATCTGCTGAAGGACATGATGTTGGACCGGGAATTGGTCAGACAGGAATTTCTTGAGTTCGCCCGGATGCTTGCCAAGCGGGGAGTTACTTCAATAAAAGATATCGGCTTTGACCGACACAGCGGTCTGCTTCCGGTCCTTGAAGAGCTGGAAGCTGCAGGGGAGCTGCCGCTGCGGGTTCATTTCGCACTTGAACCTGTATTGCAGCCGCTGGATATTCCCGCAGGACTGCAGTATAAAGAGCGTTACCAAGGGGAGTTTCTCCGCTTTCAGGGCTATAAGCTGATGCTGGACGGTGTAGTAGCCGATCATACGGGAGATATGCTGGAGCCTTATGCGGATATGCCGGGGGTTACCACCCTGCGGCCCGTTGATTACGAAGCGGTTGAAGCGGCAGTGCAGGCAGCGGACAGTCATGGAATCAAATGCTGCCTTACGGCTGAAGGGGATGCGGCTATCCGCAAGGCAGTGGATATCCTCGAAGGCTGCAGCCGCCGCCGGGGGGATCAGCGGATCAGACATTCGATCAGTGATTTGGAATATCCGCATCCCGATGATATCCGGCGGATGGGCGAAAACGGGATCTTTGCCGAAGTATATGCGCAGATTCTGCTTTTGAATCCTTCCTATGAGGAGGCTTACATGGCGGCCGTGGCCGGCAAGGAAAATGAAAGCCGGTTTTATAATTACAAGTCCATGCTGGAAGCCAAGGTTCCGGTTACGATTGGCACGGACTTGCCGCTTTTCCTTACAAGTGTGCCTGATTCACTGTATGCGGCTTCATTCCGGCTGTTTCCGGATGGATCGCCTACGGGAGGATGGCATCCGGAGCAGGGGATGCCTGCTGCAGAAGTCTTAAAGGCTTGGACCATCAACGGTGCCCGGCATAACGGCATGGAGGAGCGCACAGGAACTTTGGAAGCTGGAAAAGCTGCTGATATTGCTGTATTTGACCGTAATCTTTTGGATACAACAGCAACCGAGATTAGAGACGCACATGTGATCCTGACGATTACCGCCGGTCAGATCACCTATGATGCTGCCAGGAACGAGGGGTAGAAATGGAAACAGTTAAACGTAAATGGAAATGGTCCCTTCCTCATAGCTATACGTTGATTTTCCTGATTATTATCGCTATTGCCGGTCTGACCTGGATTGTCCCGAGCGGGCAATTTGACCGGCAGGAGGTTGTGGTGGATGGTTCTTCCCGGACGGCTATCATTCCGGGAACCTACCACACTGTACCCAAGATCAGTGAACAAGGGGATTTGAGACAGGGGTTGGCCCAAATAGCCAGTGCGCCGATGGAGGGTATTATCAATGCTGCCGATGTTGTGGCCTTCGTTCTGATTGTAGGCGGAGCCTTCGGAATCATTCTGCAGACTGGAGCGATTGACCGGGCCTTGATGGCTTTAGCCGGCAGGCTCAAAACGAAAGGAATATTACTGATTCCGATCGCCATGGTTATTTTCAGCCTGGGGGGTTCCACCTTTGGGATGAGTGAAGAAATCATTCCGTTGTATGCTATTTTTATCCCGTTAATGTTTGCCTTGGGTTTTGACTCCATTACGGCAATTCTCATCCTTTTCCTCGGAACACAGATCGGCTATGTCGGATCAACCGTCAATCCGTTTTCTGTACTGATTGCGCAAGGTGTAGCGGGAGTGCAGGGAAATCCGCAGTTATGGCTGAGATTTATCGAATGGATTGTTTTTACCGGGATATCGGTTGGCTTTACGATGTGGTATGCACACCGGGTCAAGAAGAATCCGGAGAAATCGGCAGTCTACCAGAACGATATTCTGAACCGCCAGCACTTCATCAAGGAGAATGACGGGATCGAAGTAAAATTCTCGAACCGGGATAAATTGATTATCGGCGGCTTTATCGTTACCTTGGGGATTATTGTTTGGGGGATCTTGAGCAAAGGCTGGTATATGACCGAGATCGGAGCGCTTTTCTTTGTACTTGGTATTTTTTCGGGCATTGTGACCCGGATGAGCCAGAAGGAAATCGCCGAGAATTTTGTCAAAGGCTGTGGAGAATTTATCTACGCTGCGGTGATCATCGGCCTGGCCCGGGAATTCTTGTCGTTGCCGAGAACGGGATGATTATCGATACCATTCTAAACGGGCTGGCAACCATGCTTGAAGGCTTGCCGAACTACTTGTTCACGACCATCATGCTGATCGTTCACAATGTTATAACGTTCCTGGTCCCTTCTTCATCCGGGGAGGCGGCCTTAACGATGCCCGTGCTTGCGCCTTTAGGCGATCTGGTAGGTGTGAACCGCGAAGCGGTAGTAACCGCATACCAATTCGGAAATGGATTAACGAATCTGATCTCTCCGACAGGCGGGGTGCTGCTGGCAGGTCTGGCCATCGCCCGGATCAATTTTGGACAATGGCTGAAGGTGATCCTCAAGCTGTTTCCGATTCTCTGGCTGGTGGCAGCAATTTTTGCGGCAATTTCCTCAGCGGTAGGCATGTAGTGCATAACGTAAAACAGGGGTGTTCCAAAAGCCGTGAAACGGCTTGGAACACCCCTTGTTTTATTTAAATACAAACATTTATATGCTTCACACTACCGTTGCTGGAGCGGCGAAGGCCGAGTTCTGAGGGAGTAGCTGGTCTAAATATCCTAATTCCAACTAGCAATTACTTACCGGTTTCTTCGCAGGTGCTAGTTGGAAAAAGGGAACTTATTTTTCCGGAAATTAAGAATTCCTGAGATTGAAGTGGAAAAAGTAAATCTAATTGGGCCACTTTTCCTGAACAATGGCGAAATGAGCTGAATTAGTGTCCCTTTTTCCACTTAGATCTGCCCGAGGATGATGGCGTAAAATAAGTTGTGTACCAAGATTTGGGGCCTAGTAGGCAACAAAAAAGTAGGGTATTCTCGGGATTACGACACCACCAAGAAAGGAACCCTACTCAATGACTATTGTACCCGAAAATATGCTGAATAATCTATTTGAAAATCTTGTTACTCAATTTGTGAAAGAGAACTTAGAGTCCATCATGCGAGCAGAAATCCAAGAATTCATGGCTACGGAAGAGTCCGGTCCAAGCAACAGTCGCAATGGATATTACCCGCGCAATCTGCACACGAAATACGGAAATGTGGAGAATCTTAAGGTTCCTCGTGACCGTCAGGCTCTGTTCCAGACGCAACTGTTTGAGCCCTACCAACGGCGGGACGGTTGGTTAGAAGAGGCCGTCATTCAGATGTACAAAAGCGGAATGGGGACACGGGATGTGGCCCGGTTCATTGAAAGTATGTTCGGCAGTCACTATTCTCCCACGACGGTCAGCAACATTACGGCAACCGTCCTCGAAGACATTCACCAGTGGCAGAAGCGCCCTCTGCAAAAGCGTTATTCCGTCATCTACCTGGACGGATTATACGTCAAACTCAAACGTGGCACCGTCGGCGGAGAAGTGGTTTATTTCGCGATGGGCATTGACGAAGAAGGCCACCGACAAATCCTCGGGTTTTATGTGGGGGGCCAAGAAAGCGCCAATGGCTGGCGGGAGGTCCTGAAGGATCTTTACGACCGCGGAGCGCAGGAGGTCTTGCTCGGCGTGTTTGACGGACTCCCCGGCCTGGATGGAGCGTTCCGCGAAACGTATCCGAAGGCAGACGTACAGCACTGTGTGGTTCACAAGATTCGGTCGACCTTTCCCAAAATACGGGTGCAGCACAAAACCGAAGTCATTGAAGATCTAAAGACGATCTACACCTCAGCCGATGAGGATGTGGCCCGGGCTGCATTCGATACCGTGAAGGCCAAATGGGGCAAGCTCTACCCGAAAGAGATGCAGTCATGGGAAGAGCAATTAGCGACCTTACTGACGTTCTACAAGTATCCAGCGCTCATTAAGGAAGCCATCTACACGTCCAATCCCATTGAACGAATGAATAAGGAAATTCGGAAGCGCCTCAAACCCATGAACAGCCTCACCAATATGGATGCGGCAGAGAAGATTGTCTATCTGGATGTTGTGGAGTATAACGAGCGCTTTGCCGAACGAGTGATTCGCGGTTTTGGGGATCTAGAGGTAAAGAAGAAACTGAATGAGATGTTTGAGGCACGATATCCTGCCCAGGAATTGCAGGAAAAGTAGCCCATTTCTCTTGTTCTTGGGGTGGGGGAACCCCCACCCCAAGAACACCCCTACCACCTAAAACGAATACTCGAGAAGATACTCTACGCTTCTTACACAAACTTCTTGACGCTACCCCGAGGATAGGGTACTCCGGCAAATTAGGTAACCTTTTTCCACTTAAAAAGTTGCCGTAGGATTCATGGGGAATCGTTCTCCAGGTAACGCTAGAACCAAGACGGCTGCGCAGCCCATGGAGGACGGCACAGCCGTTTTTGTTTGTATGTTTCGGGGGAAGCGAAGCTTACCCCTTACTTGCTGCTCCACAAGGCGACACGGTCCTGCACATATTTGGTATAGCCTTTTTCCATTTTCTCCACGCCGGCTTTGTCGAGGTCGGCCATGTAGTCATCCCAGATTTTATCGAAATCCGCCGGTTTCGCCAGGATGGCCTGGGGAATCCGTTTCCACGTGATATCCCTCATTTTATTGCCGAGAATGGAGACCTCATCCTCGCCGGGAATGGCAATGTTCCAGGCGGCTCCATAGGCTTTTTCCTTGAATTCCTCTTCCTTCGGGAACAGATCCTTCCAGGTGGTGGCTTTGTAGGCGGCCAGGGTTTCCTTCTCGGCGTCGCTGTAGCCAAGCACCAGCTGTTCCGGGAAGTTTCTGGTGTAATAGTTGCCGGTTGAGTCCTTGGCACCGTCGCCGTAGTGTACCATTATGTTCCAATAGAAGCCGAGTCCGGATTCCTTAGTGAACGCAGTATTGTCATTGTTGATGCGGTCCTGAACTTCCTTAAGAACGACCCGTTTGCCGTTTTCCACCGTATAATGCTTGCCTTCAATGCCCCAGTTGTTCAGAATTTGGCCTTCATCGGAAGCGAGGAAGTCCAGGAACTTGATCGTGCGGACCGGGTCCGGGTTGGTGCTGGAGATCGAGATGCCGTAGCCGCCCATGAAGCCGGTAGGCCAGAAGCTGGTTTCCTTATATTCTTTCGTCAGCGTGACCGGATAGTGGCCGTAGGTCTGGTCAAATTTGCCTGCCGTCTTAAGCGCCTGCTGGGCATCATTGTAGTCCCAATCCTGGTCAATCAGGCCGAGCACCCGTCCGGTGGCGACTTTAGCTTTGTATTGGTCATACTTCTGCACAAAGCTCTCCTTGTCGAGCAGGCCGATGTCATTCATGTGGTTCAGCCAGCGGAAATATTCCTTCTCCTCCGGACGGCGGAAGTGGTATATGGCTTCATGCGTCTCCTGATCGATGTAATATTCCCCGTCATCCGAGCCGCCGGTCGTTGCTACAGCCGGGTTGGTGACGGAAATGTACATATGCCAGTCATCTGCATTCAGGGAGAGCCCGATATTTTTGTTGCCGTTCTCATCGGTGGGATGTTTCTCCAGGTACGCCTTGATCACATTCTCGTAATCGGCAACCGTCCGGATTTCCGGATACCCGGCTTCCTTCACCACACGGTGCTGCAGCTCGAACCCGCCGCCGGCCACGAATTTCTTCTCATTCATTGCCGCCCAGGTCGGAATGGCATAGATGGACTGGTCTTCATTGGTGTATTTCGCCCGGGCGAGATTGTCGCCGAGCACACGCTTGATGTTGGGAGCATATTTATCGATTAATTCAGTCAGATCAATCACGGCCCCGGCATCGACCAGCTTGCCGATATCCGCTTTGGCGGAGATGATGTCGGGATATTCGCCGCCGGCTGCGATCAGGGCGATTTTTTGCTGCGGGTCGCCCACGGCAAATTCCGCATCCAGCGTGACGCCTGTTTTTTCCGTAATGACTTTGCTGATATCATCCTTCATATTATTCCAGTTCGGATTCGGGTCTTCGGCGAAGAAGGAGAGTGTCAGCGGACTCAAATCTTCGGTTTTCGCCGTAGCCTCGGCGGTTGCACTGGCATTGCCTTCGCCCGCAGCTTTAGTCGCAGCGGCACTCTCCGCCGTATTCTTGGTATTGTTTGAACCGCTGCAGCCTGCCAGCACACTGAGGAGCAAGGTCAAGACCATCAGCAGCACGTACGGTTTCGCTGTCTTGCTTGTCATGAATAGAAACCCTCCCTTTTTCTGGTCAAAAATGTATTGTATACACAGGCAAAGCCTGATGATACCGGAAGCGGACTAGCTTTTTACCGAACCCAGCGTCATGCCCTTGACGAAGTAGCGCTGCAGAAACGGGTAGACAACCAGAATGGGCACCGTAACCACGATGGTGATCGCCATTTTGACCGATTCCGGGGAGATTTGCGCCATCACCTCGGTCATATTGCGGCCGCGGAAATTATCCGCATTGGTTGTTGTGCTCTGGATAACCTTCATCAGCTCAAACTGCAGGGTGGTCAGCCCATCCTTGGAGCCGTTGTAGAGATAGGTGTCGAACCAGGCATTCCACTGGCCGACGGCCAGGAACAGCGCAATCGTCGCCAGCGCCGGTTTGGTCAGCGGGAGAATGACCCGCCAGTAAATCGTGAAATCATTGGCCCCGTCCAGCTTGGCGGATTCCTGCAGGGCGTAGGGCAGGCCGTCGATGAAGGAGCGGATGACGAAAACATTGAATGCACTGACGAGACCGGGTAGGACATAAACACTGAAGGTGCCCATCATATGCAGGTTTTTGATCAGAATGTAGACCGGAATCAGTCCGCCCGAGACATACATCGTCAGCGCCAGGAACGTGGAGACGAATCTGCGGGCCTGAAAGTCCACCCGGCTTAACGTAAATGCGAGCATGGAGGCACTGACCAGTCCGAGTATCGTGCCGATGATCGTGCGCAGGATTGAAATCTTCAGTCCGGTCATCAGCCCGGAATAAGCAAAGATCGTTTCATAGTTCTTGACCGTGAACACGCGCGGATAGACTGTAATTCCGCCTTTGATGCTGTCTGTGGAGTCGTTAAAGGAAATCGCCAGCACATTCAGAAAAGGATATAACGTGGCAATAGTCACCACGGTAATCGCAGCATAGACTACCAAATCGAAGATACGGTCCGACCAGGATGCGGCGGCCAGTTTTTTACTCAGCATAAAGGGCCTCCTATATGATGCTTTCCTTCGTTATTTTTTTGAAAATGCCGTTGGCAACGAACAGCAGAAACACACTTACCACCGAGTTGAAAATGTTAATGGCTGTCCCGAAGGAAAAACGCCCCAGCCCCAGCCCGTAATTCAGCGCATACAGGTCGAGCGTCTGCGAATAGTCGCGCACCAGGTTGTTGCCGAGCAGGAACTGCTTCTCGAATCCGATGCTGATTAAATGCCCGATCGACATAATCAGGAGGATAATCACCGTAGTCCGGATACCCGGCAGTGTAATATTGCGTACCTGCTGGAGCCGGCTGGCCCCGTCCACTCTTGCGGCTTCATAGAGCTCGGGACCGATGCCGGAGATCGCTGCCAGATAGATGATCGTGTTCCAGCCCGTTTCCTTCCAGACATCCGAGGCGGTGACTATGCCCCAGAACAGATTGCCTTTGGCCATGAATTGTATGGGTTCGCTAATCAGGTGCAGGCTCATGAGCAGATCGTTCACCGCACCGTTGTCGGTGGAGAGCATCTTGGTAATAATCCCGGCCGCAACGACCCAGGACACGAAGTGGGGCAGATAAGAGACGGTCTGGACAAAACGTTTCAGAAATATCTGCCGCAATTCATTCAGCAGGACGGCGAATACAATGGGAATAATAAACCCGGCCAGCAGGCCCATGAGGCTCATCGCAAGGGTGTTGCGCAGCGCATTGAAGAATTGCTCATCCTGAAACAACTCCCTGAAGTACTGCAGGCCCACCCACTTCTGCTCGAAAAAAGACTTGCCCGGCTTGTATTTCTGAAAGGCCATCGTCCATCCCCACAAAGGCAGATAGTTAAAAACAAATGCCCAGAGCACAAACGGAACAGCCATCATATAGAGGTATTTCTGCTGCAGAAACTTTGGCCAAAAGCGTGAAGCTGGCTTCTTCGGCTCCGGCTGGACTTTGGCAGTAATCGCTTTCATTTATGTCCCTCCTTCGATATGGCCTTATCATAATCCGCAAGGAATGCTGGAAACACCCGAAGATTTAAGTTAAAAAACAGGGGAAAATCTGCTTTTTTCGTAAGCGCTTTCTGAAAAGAAATCCGTCTATATGGAGTTTTTTCTGCGGTAATCGGAAGGGGAGAGGCCTTCAATCTTCTTGAACTTTTCCCGGAAATAATCCACATCGCTGAAGCCGACTTCGCTTGCGGCCTGATGGATTTTACAGCCCTGGTCCAGCAGTTCCTTGGCTTTTCCGATGCGGACATTGTCCAGATAGCTGTTGAAGGAGAGGCCCGTGCTGTTCTTGAACAGCCTGCCCAGATAGGCGCTGCTGTAAGTAAACACATCCGCCAGCGTTTCCAGCTTCAGATTCTCAGGGTAATGGCGGTGAATGAGGTCCAGCATCCGCTTTATTAACACCTCTATATCGTCGCGCTTAATTCCGCCTGCATATTGCTCCAGGAGACCGTTGATATGGGATTGCAGTTTCGGCAGGGAGGTATGCTTGTAAATTTGCTCGACCTGTTCATCCATTCGGCTGTGCAGCAGCTCCAGCTCCCTGTACTGGAGCGACAGCTTGTTCATCAGATGGGTAACCAGGCGGACATAACGGGATTTTACGGCCATTTCGGAATAACCGGCGGCAATCATCAGCGCTCCGGCTTCCTGAATCAGCGAAGGCAGAAGGTTGATGCTGCCGATATCCATGGCAAAATACAGCCGCTCCGTCACAGGCGCCAGACCCGGTTCCACTTCCTCCGGTTTGACCGGCAGCCCAGTCTTCAGCTTAAGGGAGTCGGGTCCGATCATCCCCGGCTCATCGTAGAAGAAATGCTCTTTCATCCGCGTCAGCGCGGACTCTTTGGAAGCAGGAACTTCCTCCAGAGAGTCCACCATATCTCCTGCGGTGATGATGCATTCCAGCCCTTGGGCGGTTACGGCTTCCCGGATATTCCGGACCATCAGCTGGCGCACCAGCTCCTTCTGATATGAAGGCTGCAGCAATACGCCCAGATAGGAGTCCAGGGAGAAGACAATCCCCCATTCCTGTTCTTCAAAGCTGGCTGCAAGCCTCGTCTTGACAGCCGTTGACGGTCCGTTGTCCGCATTGTCCTGGAGCAGGAGCCGGATCAGAACCACCTGGTAGGAATCCCAGAGCAGCCCGGACTCCTGCGCCGGTCCCTCCAATGCCGCCGGTGCCTGCGGGCCGTTATCCAGCAGCAGGGATTGGACCAGCATTTCCCGGCTCCATATTTTGACGGCGGCATGCTTCTTCCGGTGGGCAGCGCGCGCTGCCAGCCCTGCAGACAGATTCGTCAGATACAGGTGCAGTTCATCTTCATCCACCGGCTTCAGCAAATAATTGTCGATCCCCAAAGACATCGCGCGTTTGGCATAGCTGAAATCCGCATAGCCGCTGAGGATGATGATATGCAGCTCCGGATCGTCTTCCCGCAGCTCCTTAATCAGCTCCAGCCCGTCTCTGCCGGGCATGCGGATATCGATAATCATCAGATCCGGGGAATGCAGCTCATATTTATGCTTCGCTTCTATGGCGTTCGCCGCGGTATCAACGACCACATAGCCAAGGCTCTCCCAGTCCAGCAGGGTTGCAAGCCCCTCCCGGATTGCCAGTTCATCATCCACAATCAGCACACTATACATAAGAATCACTCCTTAAAGGGATTTCAAAGCTGATCTGCGTGCCGAAGCCCTCCTGGCTTGCCAGCGTAAGCCCGCATTCCGGGCCATAGGTCAGCTTCAGCCGCAAATGAATATTGCGCATTCCGATATTATTGCTTTCATAGTCATCCTTGCTCTCCAGCATTTGGCGGATTTCGTGCATCCGTGTTTTTGAAATGCCGGCTCCATTGTCGGATACCTGAACCTTGAGCAGTCCGTCTTCGATACGGATATCCACCCGGACCATACCGCCGTCAATCCGGTTCTCCAGCCCGTGGACAACGGAGTTCTCCACCAGCGGCTGAATAATCAGCGGCGGAATCTGTACAAGATTCGCCTTGGGATCTATATGCAGCTCATAAGCGAGCCGGTCATCATAGCGGAATTTCTGGATGACGAGGTAGCAGCTCACCGTCTCCAGCTCGCTTTGCAGGCTGATTCTCCGGTTGCCGACCTCCAGATTTTTGCGCATCATTTTACCGAGCAGCCGCACGACTTGAGAAATATCGGCCTGGCCCCTGACATGGGCCTTCATCCGGATGGATTCCAGGGCATTGAAAAGAAAATGGGGGTTGATCTGGCTGGCCATCATTTTGAATTTGATCTCGTTCTGCTTCAGCAGGATGGCGTTTTTTTGCCGGTTGGATTCCTGAACCTCACTCATCAGATCATTAATGTTCCGTACCATATGATTGAACTGTCTGGCCAGCTGGCCGATTTCATCTTTACCGTCAATGACAAGCGTGGCCCCCAGATTGCCGGAACCGACCTTGGAGATATGCTTGCTTAGCTGGAGCATCCGTCCGGTGAGCAGCCGCGAGAAATAGTAGATCAGCAGAATCGCCATAATCAATGCGGAGAGGATGACAGCAGAAGCCAGCATAATAATCCGGTTGGGCTCCTTGACAATACTTTCCACGGAAAAGATGGAGATGATGCGCAGGCTGTTCAGACTTCCTCCCGGCTGCCAGTCATCAATCAGCATTGTGAAGGGTTTCCCGTCAATCGATACATCATAAAACCCTGGACCGGCAGCGGATTCGGCCTTGAAGTTCAGGTCATTCAGGGTTTGGCCGAGGAGTTCCGTGCGGTTGGAAGCCACAATGTTGTCGTTCTCATCTACAATCAGAGTTTCAAAGGATTCCTGGTTCAGGATGCCATTCAACCTGTCTGTATTCACGTTCACAACCAGCACACCCGAAGTCCGCTGCTTAAAAAAATTGACTTTGCGGATCAGGCTGAGGTAATACCGCCCATCGCGGTTGTCGCGGATATAGTTCCAGCAGACCATCCCCTTCTGGGCCAACGCAGTGCGGTACCATGGCTCCTGTGTGACCGTCTCGTCTGCCTGCAGGAACTCCCAGTTGTCCAGAACCGTCGGGTTGTCGATATAAAGGCGGATGCTGGAGATTTCTCTGTACAGCCGGACAAATTCGCGGAAATCGGGGTAATTCCAGTAGGCTTGCACCACATCATAGACCGATACGTAGCGGTGGTTGGCGGCTTCCTCCAGACGGCTGTCATTGGACAGCCGGTAAGCGATGTCGAGTGGCACATCCAGCAATTCGCCGGTCCTTTTTTTCACCCGGTCCACATTGGCCGTAATCTGCTTCAGGGCATTGTCCATTGCCATATTCCGCAGCTCACTCGTCAGGAACACTCCCACAATAAGCACCGGTATCAGGGCGACACAGCCAAAGGACAGGAAGAGTTTGGTCCGCAGGCGCAGGTTGTTCATCGAGGTGATGATCCGGGCATACATGAATATAAACGCCTCCATTCTTTTTGTTGATAACGCTTACATGAGAGTATACCGTTAATTGCGAAGCTAATATATGCAATCATTTATGCATTTATTGTCTTTGATTGGATACTTTTCATAAAGCGGGGTGAGGGCGGGGAGCTGAAGGGGAGCGAAGTGGAAATAGTCCATTTAAATCGGCTCAAAAGTGTTCAACAGAAGGGAATAGTGGGAAAAAGTAGACTTTAATTTAGTTGATTTTACCTGTAAGCGGGCAAATCGGCCGAAATAGTTATCCTTTTTCCAACTAGCATTTGCAGGGAAGCAGGATGGGACAAATTAGGTATACTTTTTAAACCACAAATTAAAAACGGCTATACTGTCCAGGGATGGACGGAGTAGCCGTTTTGTTCCGGGAACGAATGCGGTTGTCATTATGCAAAGGGAATCCCCGCATTGCTGAATATTTGTTTCAACTGCTGCTCCTTCCCGCTGTTCCAGGGATTTGCCGGGGAATGGCTGAAGGCAGGAACGGGAACACCGGCCAAACGGACCGCTTCCTTGATGGCGGGAATGAAGGGATCATCCAGCGCATACAGCGGCGGAATTTGAATCAGCTTCCGGTGATATTCAAGCACCTCTGAGAATTGATTTTTCTGAAAGCTGCTGTATAAGCCAAGCATCAGCTGCGGGGCAAAATTAGCACTGGCTGCGATGGCTCCGGCTCCGCCTGCGGCAAGGGTTGGCAGCAAATATTCATCAAAGCCGCAGAACACGGCGAACGCCGGGTTCACTTCTTTGACCTGCAGAATCATCTGGCGGATATGGCTTAGCTGGTCTACCGTTTCCTTGATGCCAACCACCCGGGAGTAGCGCGCCGCAAGGCGTCTGACAAAGGCGGGACTCAAATCCTGGCCGGTAAGCGCCGGGAAATTGTACAGCATCAGAGGAAGCTCTGCTGCTTCGGCAATGGCGGCATAATGCGTGAACAGGCTGTCCTCGCTTAGCTTGCAGTAGTAAGGGTTGATGACAACGACACCAGTGGCCCCGCTGCGGGCAGCATGCCGGGTGAGGCGCAGCGCTTCGGAGGTTGTATTGCTGCCTGTTCCAATCCAGACCGGGAGGCGCCCGTCTGTATAATTAATGCAGAACTCTGCAATTTCTTCCCGTTCCCCCGCGTCGAACTGATTGAACTCCCCGGCAGTTCCCAGGAAGAACAGGCCATGAACACCTTTGTCTATCAGGCTGTCGATTAGAAGCTGCATTCCGCCGCGGTCGAATTTCTGCTGTTCATTCAGAATGGTGGGAACAGGGGGGATAATGCCTGCATTTGGATGAATAATATTCATTTGTTTTCGCCTCCAAGTTTGATATTATAAACATAAGATTATTATATTGAACTCGAGGGAGTTTATCAAACAATGTTTTGCCAAACATTGTTTATCTGATCAACCTCAAAGAGGCAGACACTGTTAATAATCTTTAAGAAAGGGGATGGAGGGATTGGACCGTAAATATTGGGTTCCCGCCCTGGAACGGGCTGATTTGATTCTGGCGGCGATTTCCCGGAAGCCCGGGGAGTATAAAATGACCGATCTGTGTGATGCAACCGGCATCAACAAAAGCTCGATGTTCTCCCTGCTGCGGACGATGGAAGCCTTGAACTGGGTGACGAAGGATGAGAAGGAAGCCTATGCGCTTGGGGCAGGGGTGGCTTATCTCAATAAGGTGTTCAATGAGTCGCACAAGCAGAACTACAATCTGGTGGAACATTTTCTCAAGGCTTCTGCAGAGAGTATTAAGGCCGTTGGCGAAACCTTTCAGCTATCGGTGCTGGACCGGAGTGAAATTATCTATCTGGCCAAGCTGGAAGGGCCATCGCTGGTGAAGCTGGAGTCCAGCCCGGGGATGCGGTTTCCGGCTCATGCGACAGCGATGGGAAAGATGATGCTCGCGCTGCTCCCGCCGGATGAGCTGGACCGGAGGTACCCGGACAGAATTTTAACTCCGGCAACTTCACATACGCTAACAGACTGGAATGAATTCACGGCAACATTGGCGGAAATCCGCAGCAGCGGATATTCGGTGGATCAGGAGGAGATTATTCAAGGAATCTGCTGTGTCGCCGCACCGGTCCTTGATGCTTCCGGGAATGCGGTTGCGGCAGTGAGTACCTCCATGCTGCGGCATGCCTACCTTAACAAGCAGGAAGCGGCGATTCAAGAAGTAATCTTGCTTGGGAAGAAGCTGTCCTTGGCTTAATTCTCTGCCGCTTGCGCTTGATTACATGAAGAAAGAGGGGTCCAAAAGTGGAAATAAGCTTGCAAGAAATCATGCGGGAAGCTCCCGGACAGTCAGCTTCAGTACATACTGCTGCGGCAGGCCCTGCAGGCAGGCTGCCTATTACAGGTGAAATGCTGCGGAGTGCCCCAAGCGGTGAAATATTCGGGATGACGCAAAATTCGGGAATGGGCTGGAATCCGCTGCTCCTGAACAGGCCGCAATATCTCATCCTGGGTACAATGGGGGGAATACGGCGCGAGGACGGCAGTCCGCTTGCCCTTGGCTACCATACCGGCCATTGGGAAATTGGGCTGATGATGGAGGAAGTCGCGCAGGAAATTACTGAACAGCAGGGAATTCCGTTTGCGGGTTATGTCAGCGATCCCTGCGACGGGCGCTCCCAGGGAACAGCGGGCATGTTCGATTCCCTGCCGTACCGCAACGATGCGGCCATGGTGCTGCGCCGCTTAATCCGTTCGTTGCCTACGCGCAAAGGGGTGCTCGGTGTAGCCGCCTGTGATAAAGGGCTGCCTGCAATGATGGTGGCGCTGGCTGGCATGCGGGACCTGCCGGGGATTATTGTGCCGGGCGGAGTCTCTCTGCCCCCTGTTCATGGGGAGGACGCCGGTAAAGTGCAGAGCATCGGGGCCAGATTCAGCAATGGTGAGCTGACTCTGGAAGAAGCGGCAGACCTCGGATGCCGGGCCTGCGCAACTCCCGGCGGCGGCTGCCAATTCCTGGGGACCGCCGCGACGGCCCAGGTGGTTGCCGAGGCGCTTGGCATGTCGGTTCCCCATTCCGCTCTGGCCCCTTCGGGACAGCCTGTATGGAAGAACATGGGGCGCCAGTCTGCCCGCGCGCTGCTGCATATGGAGCATAGCGGAATGGGCATGAAGGATATTCTGACCAACCAGGCAATCATGAATGCGATGGTAGTTCATGCGGCGTTTGGAGGGTCCACGAATCTGCTGCTCCATTTGCCTGCCATTGCCCATGCCGCCGGCCTGCGCATTCCAACCGTCCAGGACTGGAATGCCGTCAATCGCAGGGTACCGCGCCTGGTCAGCGTGCTGCCAAACGGTCCTGTTCCACATCCGACGATCCGGGTATTTCTTGCTGGAGGTGTTCCTGAAGTGATGCTGCATCTGCGCCGGTTGGGACTGATTGACGATTCGGTGCGGACGGTAACAGGCAGGACGCTTGGAGACAACCTGGACTGGTGGGAAACCTCGCAGAGAAGGCAGGATATGCGAAGCCGCCTGCGTGAGGCGGATGGCATTGATCCGGATGCCGTCATTATGAGTCCCCGGGAGGCAAAGCGGCAGGGGCTTGCTTCCACAATGACCTTCCCCACCGGCAATCTGGCTCCGGAAGGCTCGGTCATCAAATCGGCAGCCATAGATCCTTCGGTTCTGGACAGTGAAGGCGTCTACCGGCATGTGGGAAGAGTTAAGGTTTTTACCGCAGAAAAGGACGCGATCCGCAGCATCAAGGACGGACTTATCCGGGCGGGAGATATTCTTGCGGTCATCGGCCGCGGTCCCAGTGGAACCGGAATGGAAGAGACGTATCAATTGACCTCCGCGCTGAAGCATCTGCCCTTTGGCAAGTACGTTACGCTCATTACCGACGCCCGTTTTTCCGGTGTGTCCACGGGGGCCTGCATCGGGCATATCGGTCCGGAAGCGCTGGCGGGAGGGCCGCTTGGCAGACTCCGGGATGGGGACTGGGTAGAGGTCATTGTCGATACGGTCAAGCTTGAAGGGAGTGTAAATCTGGTTGGTGACGGCGAACAGCCCGGCTCGCCTGAAGCAGGGGTGGACATTCTGGCCGCCCGGACCGCTCACCCGTTCCTGGCTGTTGATCCGGGACTGCCGGATGATACCAGACTGTGGGCAGCATTGCAGGCCGTAAGCGGCGGGACCTGGCAAGGCTGTGTCTATGATACCGATAAAATCATTGCCGCACTCGAAGCGGGCCGGCAAGCATTGGGGTGGAACTAATGAGCAGAAGTCTAATTCAGAATCCGATTCTCCGCGGCTTTCATCCGGACCCGTCCATCTGCAGGGCAGGAGAAGATTATTATATTGCTACATCTACTTTTGAATGGTTTCCCGGCGTCCGTATCCATCATTCCCGTGATCTTGTCCATTGGCGGCTGCTGACGCATGCGCTTACACGCAAATCACAGCTTGATATGGAAGGGGATCTGGACTCCGGCGGGGTGTGGGCGCCGTGTCTCAGCTACGACAATGAAATCTTTTATCTGATTTATACCGATGTAAAAAGCAGGCAGGGGGCGTTCAAGGATACCCCCAATTACCTGGTCACCGCCCGGAATATTGAAGGCCCCTGGTCTGAGCCGGTTTATCTGAACAGCAGCGGTTTCGATCCGTCCCTGTTCCATGATCCGGACGGGCGCAAATGGCTGGTCAATATGCGCTGGGATCACCGGACGGACAAGAACAGCTTCGCCGGAATTGTTCTGCAGGAGTATTCGGCAGAGCTGGAACGGCTGATCGGTCCGGTGTTTCCTATCTATAAAGGGACCGCGCTGGGGCTGACGGAAGGCCCGCATCTGTACCGGAAAGACGGCTGGTATTACCTCATTACGGCTGAAGGCGGCACGCAGTACAACCATGCAGTGACCGTCGCCCGCTCAAGAAATATTGAAGGTCCCTATGAAACCGCCCCCCTTCATCCGGTGTTGACTTCCGCCGGCAACAGCGGGCTGGAGCTGCAAAAGGCGGGGCATGGCTGTCTGGTCCACACGCATACGGATGAGTGGTATATGGTTCACTTATGCGGCCGGCCGGTGAAGGAGAAGTACTGCAATTTGGGCCGGGAGACTGCGATACAGCGCTGCGAGTTTACAGAGGATGCATGGCTGGCCCTTGCGGATGGAACAAACCGGCCTTCCGTTACTGTCGAAGGCCCGGATATTCCGGCTCACCCCTTTCCGGCAGCTGCGGAGAGGGATGATTTTGACGCGCGGGAGCTGGATGTGCGCTGGAGCACCCTGCGTGTTCCTGCCGATGAATCCTGGCTCTCGCTGAAGGAACGGCAAGGGTTCCTGCGCCTGAAAGGAAGAGAATCGATGAGCTCCCTGCACCGCCAGAGTCTGGTTGCCCTGCGCCAGCAGGCTTTTTGCTGCAGTGCTGAAACAGAGCTTGAGTTTGAGCCGGAGCATTTTCAGCAGATGGCCGGGCTGATTGTCTATTATGATACGAAGGATTATGTATACTTGCGGATCACTCATGATGAAGTGCTGGGCAAGTGCCTGGGGATAGTCCGGTCCGTGGACGGCGTATACGAGGATTCTATATGTGCTCAGGCTCCTCTGCCGCCTGGTGCAAGCTGCCGGCTGAAGGTGTTGATCGAGCGGGAGTCGGCGCAATTTTATTACAGCGTTGGCAATACCCTCTGGGACAAGATTGGCCCCAGCCTGGATATTTATCATCTATCCGATGATTTCCCGGCGTACATCAGGTTTACGGGAACCTTTATCGGGATGTGTGTCCAGGACCTCAGCGGTACCTTTCAGGCTGCAGATTTTGATTATTTTGAGTATAAGGAGCATTCGAGGTAAGCGAAAACGGATACCGCCTTTCCCAAGGGCGGGTCCGTTTTTATTTATCCGCTTCCCTGTACTCACGCGGTGATTTCCCGTACCAGCGTTTGAACTGGCGGCTGAAGTGGGCGATATCGCGGTAGCCCAGCAGGCTTGAGATCTGGCTCACGGACAGGCTTGAATCCTCCAGCAGAACCTTTGCCTCATGAAGCATCTGTTCGGACAGAAATTCCCGGGCGATACCCCGAATACCTGCCGGAACACACGGTAGCAGTGGGAAGCGCTGATGCCCAGCTCTGCGGCAATATCATCAATGCCATAATGGCTGTCGTAGGGCAGCTCCATTTGAAATTGCTGAAAGACCAGCCCCTGCAGGCGGCTGCGGATCTGGTGGGCAAGCTCTACCTTTTCGTAGGTGCCCGTTGTGGGTAAATTCGCCTCGATGGAAAAGGCTTCCCACAGCTGCCCGAACAGCTCAAACACCGTAGACTGCAGCCTCATCCGCTGCGACATGGTGATATCTCCAGAGATGGTGCTTGAAATCTCCACCAGCCTGGTGAAGACAGGGCCTAATTTATGGGTAATGGTGCTGCCGGATTCGAAGAGAACATGATTCAGGCGGCTGAGCAGTGAGATCAGAATCTTGTCATCGATGTCAAAATGAATGCAGAAATAAGTGAAGGGTTTGCCGTTGCCGCTTTTGCTGGAGTGGGAATCGCCTGGTCTTAACAAGACCAGATCTCCGGCCTTCTGCATATAGCTGCGGTTATTGACGACAAGCTGCTGCTCGCCCTCAAGCACATAATTAAATTCGTATTGCGGATGGGCGTGAACGGGATACTCCCATTCTCCGCGCACCTTCCGCAGATGCATGCCGAATAAGTTCAGTGTTGTTTTCACATCGGGGATGATCGTCTCGCTGATGCTGTGGCCGTGGACAGGCGGTATAAAGGCTGATACCATACAGACTCTCCTTTTGAAATAGTTGCATTCAATCTAAAATATATCCTTTCTAACACTATAGCAGGATTCAGCTTGATTTGGGTAAATATCTGCTTGATTTGACAATGTTCGCACCCTGAAGGCCATGTTAGGATGAACATGAACAAAGGAAGTGAAGTAACCCAAGAAACCAAGAAACCCAAGCCGAAGTTCCAGAGAGGAGTCTTTATGACAAAAACCAATTTATTCTATAATGTTCAACACTCACCTATCGGGGCCTTTGCCAGCTTCACATTGGGCTTCAAAGGAAAAAATGGGGGGCTTGGACTGGAGCTGGGCAAGCCGGCGGACCAGAATGTGTATGTTGGCTTCCAGTCTGGAGATGGCGAAACGTATGACGTGCTGCCCTTTTTCGAGCGTGTGGAAGATACAGGCGCCAGATATGATATAGAAAAAGCGGACGAAACCGCCAAGGAATTGCAGGAGGTGTTCCCGGCTTCGCCGGGCGGAAACGACAGGGATAAGCCAAGCGGCTGGTATCAGCCTTCCCGGATTGTTTTGCAGGCATATGAAGACGGGAAGATTACCAGAACCCTCCGTCCGGCAACGGATACCTGGAATGCGGGGGATCTGACGTTTACCATCTACTCGCCTGTGCGTTCCGTTCCCGATCCGGCAACTGCGGATGAAGAGGAACTGAAGGCCGCCATTCTGCCGGCCGTATTCGCTGAATTGACACTGGATAATACCCAGGGCACCTTTACGAGAAAAGGCTTCTTCGGCTACGAAGGCGGCGATGCCTACAGCTCCATGCGCAGGCTCCGGGATACCAGCAACGGTGAATTTGAAGGCGTCGGACAAGGCCGGCTGACGGCTATAGCCTGTAAAGACGAAGGGGTGCAAACCGCCCTCGGCTTCACCATGGAGAAGATTCTTGAATCCAAGCTGGAGCATAATCTTGCTTTTGGGCTGGGGGGAACAGGAGCCATTATGATGGAGGTTCCTCCAGGAGAAAAGCGGACCTACCGCTTCGGCATCTGCTTTTACCGTGGCGGGCTGGTTACGGCAGGTATAGATGCCAGCTATGCGTATACCCGCTATTTTAAAAACATCGAAGCCGTTGCAGGTTATGCCTTGGAGCACTTTGACGAGCTGACCGGTTCCTGCGCAGCCGGCAATGCCTGGATCGAATCTGCCCGCCTTACAGAGGACCAGTCCTTTATGCTGGCGCATGCGATTCACAGCTATTATGGCAGCACCCAGCTGCTGGAGGCTGACGGCAAGCCCCTTTGGATTGTGAACGAAGGCGAATACCGGATGATGAATACGCTCGATTTGACGGCGGATCAGCTGTTCTTTGAGCTGGTGATGAACCCCTGGACCGTGAGAAATGAACTGGAATTGTTCGTGGACCGCTATAGCTACGAGGACAAGGTCGTATTTCCCGGCGGGACGGAGGAATACCCCGGGGGCATTACCTTTACCCACGATGTCGGTGTAGCCAATGTGTTCTCGCGGCCGCAGTATTCCGCCTATGAGATGGCAGGACTGGATGATTGCTTTTCATATATGAGCCATGAAGAGCTGGTTAACTGGCTGTGCTCGGCGCTGGTCTATATCGAACAGACCCGGGACCGGGAGTTCATCGGTCATATGCTGCCGACGCTTCGCGCCTGCTTTGACAGCATGCTGAACCGCGACCATCCTGAGAGCCATCTGCGCAATGGTCTGATGGGGCTGGACAGCACCCGCACTGAGGGCGGTGCCGAAATTACCACGTACGACAGTCTGGACACTTCCCTGGGACAGTCGCGCAATAATATCTACATGGCAGGAAAATGCTGGGCCGCTTATGTGGCCTTGGAGAAATTTTTCAGGCAGGAAGACCTGGCTGAGCTCTCGGCAGCGGCGGGACAGCAGGCTGAGAAATGCGCCGCGTCCATAGCCTCCAAGCTGAACAGTGAGGGCTACATTCCGGCTATTATCAATGAAGACAATGCGTCCTGCATTATCCCGGCGATCGAAGGGCTTGTGTTCCCGCTGTTCACCGGCTGTGAAGCTGCGCTTGATCCCAACGGCAGGTTTGCCGGGTATCTGAGCGCGCTGAACACACATTTGGCAAATGTGCTCGTTCCGGGCGTATGCCTCTTTGAGGACGGAGGCTGGAAGCTGTCATCTACCAGCAACAACTCCTGGCTCAGCAAAATCTATCTGTCCCAGTTCATTGCCAGGGAGATTCTGCAGCTGCCCTGGGATGAAGCCGGACTTGCTGCAGATGCCGCACATGTCCGCTGGCTGCTCCATCCCGAACTGTCCTACTGGTGCTGGAGTGATCAGATTCTATCCGGGCTTATCGGCGGAAGCAAATATTATCCGCGGGGAGTTACCGCCATCCTATGGCTGCTCGAAGGCACAGGCAACCGGTCGTTGACCAAGATCAAGGAGGAAATCCCAGTATGAGCCACTCCCAAGCGTTCAACACCATTACAATCATCATTCAAATTGATTCAAATCCAGTTCATACAAGGAGGATATGATCATGCTTACGTTCGGACAACTCATCGGTCACCTGACAGCAGGAACCGCCGGGCCGGAACAGACCGTGGACAAGCTGGAGCCGGGGTCCCGGAGACCCCGGTACGGGGGGTTGTTACGGCTTTTTCGGCCTCACAGGCTGTTATCGAACAGGCCATAGCGCTTGGAGCAAACCTGATTATCACGCACGAAGGTGTATTTTACAGCCACCAGAAGCATGGGCCTGAGCTGGAGCAGGACCCGGTGTATAAGCAAAAAGCGGAACTGATCGCAGGCTCGGACCTCGGGATTTACCGTTTCCATGATTATCTGCACCGCTACACACCGGATGGAATCGTGGACGGGCTTATCCGGGAGTTAGGCTGGCAGGAATATGTGGCCGAGCACCGGCCGGCGGTTTCCATTCTGACCCTTCCTGAGATGAAGGTTGAAGAAATCGCGGAGCATTTGAAACGGCGGCTGCACATTCCCTATGTGCGGGTTGCGGGAAATCTGTCCGCTTCCTGTGCAAGAGTTGGGGTACTCGTTGGCTACAGAGGGGGCGGCTCCACGGCAATCCCCTTGTATGATCAAGATTCCCTGGATGTCATCATCGCCGGGGAAGGACCGGAATGGGAGACACCGGAGTACATACGGGACGCTGCCCGTCAGGGCCGGAATAAGGCTCTGATCATGCTGGGCCATGCAGAAAGCGAAGCACCCGGTATGAAACATCTGGCCGGGCTGTTGTCTGAGCAGTTTCCCGGTGTGCCGGTTCATTTTATTGCAGACCCGCCGGTGTTCCGGGTTCTATAATGATCGAAACCTCTTTGGAGGCAAAAAGAGCGGGGAGGGCCTCTGCAGCATGCCACAAACTGGTAAATGTACTTGACATGCATATGTTAAAATTAAGGATGTGTTGAACTTTCTATTATCGGAGGAATCATATGTATCAGTACAACGACCGGGAATTTGTGGATGTCCGTTTTGACGGGCATGATTTACGTTATGGGGAGCTGATCCGCTGCACGTTTACAAACTGTACGTTCATGAATACCTCAATGGAAGAAATCGATACCAGCCATTGCCGTTTCATAGAATGTGATTTTAAAGGCGCTGCCCTGAATGCTTCAATCCACACTGAATCCGCGTTCGAAAATTGTAAATTCAGCGGTGCCAATCTCTTCGTCACCAAATTTATCTCCTGCAAAATGACCGGCTCGGACTTCTCGGGCGCTCAGATAGACGGCATTACGTTAAGCCAGGGTGACTGGTCGTATACGAATTTGCGGCATGCCAAGCTCGGAAAGCAGGATTTGCGCGGGGTCCGTTTCCATGAAGCGGATCTTTCGGAGAGTGATCTGACGAAGGCTGATTTGCGGGACTGTGATTTGACGCGGGTAACGCTGAGCAAAGCCAAGCTGAAGGGGGCCGATCTGCGGGGAGCCAAGCTGGATGGGATGAATTTGAAAGCTTTGGATGTTACCGGCGTCCGGATGGATATGGAGCAGGCTGTCCTGTTCCTGCGCTCCTATGGAGCGAAGATAGATTGAGTCCGGATCAGGGAGCAGCATATCAGAAGGAGAAAGAAGAGTGGGGTCCATCGGCCTCCGCTCTTCTTTTTTCGTGCATAAGCCACATGCGTATGGGGAAAATTAGAAGTCAAAGCTTGACAGAGAAGGGAAGGCATTTTACGTTGGTCGTCATCATATTTTTCGTGTTTGCGTGGTTCTGTATTGGGGTCATGGTCTGCCTGCCGAGTAAGCTGCCGCTGGCCGCCAACTTTCTTCTGCTTATGGTTATTGAAATTATGCTGACTAACAAAATAACGGTTTTGACTTACAATCTAAAGCTGCTCCAAATCAATATAAACAGCATCCCTCACTACCTGTCCATGGCCATACACAATGACATCACCGATGCATTCGTTCTTCTTACCTTCGCTAATGTGTTTTTAACTACCTCCAAAGCCAGTATCCGCTGGGGAATATCGGTCTATGCTTTTCTCTTCCAAATGTTCGCTGGAGCGATGCTAAGTTGGAACTCCGTACTTATCTATACGGGGTGGAACTTCGTTTTGGAGGCGGTGATGATTATAGCCTTAATGATCTATGCTTTGCTGATGGGGCGTCTCTTTCAACGAATGGCTTCAAAAGAAGGGTGGATGCGCTGATGAAGAAAATCGTCTATGACAATCATTTTAACGGGAATGAGTGGTTCATCATCGGGATTATTGTAGTGGGTTTCGCGGTGGTCTGGTTGTTGCCCCGGCGATTTTCCCCGCCCAAACAACCTTTAATCTGCTTGTTGGCATTACCTTCGGGCACATTATCGACCATGCGATCGGGCTGCCGCCGTTTGATTTTTATGATTTGGGGGACCAGTCCACCTACCAGCTGTTTGATTTATTTACTTATCTGATGTATTCGCCGTTTGGGTATTTGTTCATTTACGGTTATGAGCGGTTGCGGATGTCCGAACTGATGACGGTTGCGTATATTCTCTTCTGGGCGGCGGTGTCTGTCGGGCTCGAATGGCTGGCCTTTAAGGCTGGAGTGTACCATTACAAACACGGCTACCATTCCGGTTATTCCTTCCCCATCTACTTGTTTCTGATAAGTATTCAACTTATCTTGTACCGTATGGCATTTGCACGGAACCGGTGGCAGAGGAGCCGCAGGGAAGAGGTTAAAAAGACATACTAAGCGGGGGCAATCCAGGTGGAGCATAAGACAGAAGCAAAGCATATCCGCAGGTATAACAGCTATATGGCGATATACAATAACAACCATATCTATTTAAGGAACCCTTGGGTTGTGGCGTGGTGGTCGGCGGCTTTTCCCGGTTTGGGCCATCTGAGCCTGGGATATTATTTGAAGGGGTTTATGTTCATCGTTTGGGAAATCGTGATTAATAACGGTGCAGGGATTAACAAAGCGATGGTTTATTCCTTTAATGGAAGGTTTGATATCGCGAAAGGCGTACTGAACCCAAGATGGGTGCTTCTGTATATTCCCGTCTACATTTACTGCATATGGGACAGTTCCCGCAAAACGGCCGATCTGAACAAGCATTGCTTGCTGGCTGAACGTGAGGCTGCGCCCATAACGCTATTCAAGATGAATGGGGTGAGCCTGAATATGCTGGATAAGCGGCTGCCGGAGGTCGCTCTGGTCTGGTCCTTGTTATTCCCGGGATTGGGCCATCTATATTTGCATAAATTGCTGAGCGGTTCATTTCTCTTCGTGTGCTGTACCTTCATTTCTTATTATTCACATCTTGTTGAAGCCTGTATATATATGATTAACGGTTCCTTTGGGCAAGCGCAGGCTGTACTTGATCCCGAATGGATCTGTTACTATCCGTCTATCTTTTGTTTTGCGGCTTATGAGTCGTACAAAATAGCAGTCCAGCATAACAAATTGTACGAGCAAGAGCAGTTTCGATTTCTCCGGGAACATGTTCAACCCCGGAGCTATAAGCTGTTTGAATCGAAAGGAAATGAGGGATCTTAATTGCATGTGTTCTCTTCTTTTGAGTCCTCTGTGTATGTGGAATTGGCAATTCTGGCTTTGGAACAGGACGGGTTCGGCAGAGAGAGCATAGCTGCTGTTCCAATGGAACCGACAACGCGCAGCATAAGCCTGTCCGATTCCATCTGCCGGGCCGAGGGAGTTGGCGTAATCGATATGGCTGCAATTCTGGGCACCATCTTTGCAGTATTAGGGGCTTCTTTCGGTTTTGAACTGAGGTGGGGGCCTATTCTGTGGGGACTTATCGGATTGGCGGCAGGGGTGTGCGCAAGCTTGATCCTCTTTCTTATGGGAGGAAAAAGACTGAACCATAAAGCGTCAGATACAAAAGCCGTAGTCATGCTGATTATTCATTGCGAACAAGGCGATTCGCATAAGGCAATCCAAATCTTAAAGCAGTTCTCTGCGATAAGCATTGGGAATTTAGATTAGGCATCTTTTGAAAAAGATGGAGGGTAACTATGCGTTTTACCGAATTGAGCACTGACCTCGCAAAGAATGAACAGACGCTTAGAGAAATTTTTCAGGATTGTTCCGATATCGTATTTCGGACATTCAACGTCGATCCGAGAGTCCTTTTGGTTTACATAGATGGATTGACCGATACACAAACCCTGGAAAAGGTTGTGCTGCAACCCATCCTGTTTGATAAGAATACTGACGGGTTGAACCACGCTTACACGCCGGGAGAAATCATTCAACAGCAGCTTGTAGCCATTGCAAAGGTTCAGACGGTTTCTACGCTAAATGAGGTAACCGATGGAATATTAAAGGCGAATATCGCCATATTGGTTGAGGGAGAAAAGCAGGTTTTAGTTGCAAGTCTCAAAAGATCTGAAAAACGCGGGGTTGAAGAACCGGAGGCTGAGGTAACTGTCCGTGGACCGAGAGACGGCTTCACAGAAACCTTACGAACCAACACCAGCCTGATCCGCAGACGAATCCGCAGTGTGGAGCTGAAAATGGAATCCGTTACAGTGGGTCAATTTTCTCAGACGGAAGTCATAATTGCTTATATTCATGGAGTTGCCTCGGATACCGTCCTGGAGGAAGTACGTAATCGAATCAGGCAAATCCAGATTGACGGAGTCATGGAATCGGATTTTATTGAAGAATTTATCGAAGATGTCCCTTGGTCTCCTTTTCCGCAAATTCAAAATACTGAACGCCCTGACGTCGTAAGCGCAAGTCTGCTGGAGGGCAAAATTGCGATTATGGTAGATAATACTCCTTTTGTACTGATCGTTCCGATGAATTTTTGGACTGGACTACAGGCGGTTGAGGACTATTACGAGCGGTCAATCTATACAACCTTCATCCGGTTCATCCGCTATTCCCTGGTCAATATGTCATTGCTGCTGCCGTCTTTGTATGTTGCGCTTTCAACCTTCCATCAGCAGCTCATTCCAACCAACCTGCTCATCAGTATTGCCAGTTCCAGGGAAGGCGTCCCTTTTCCAACATTTGTTGAGACCTTATTGATGGAATTTATGTTCGAGGGGCTCCGTGAAGCGGGGATTCGTCTGCCAAAAGCCATCGGTTCGGCTGTTAGTATTGTCGGGGCACTTGTCATTGGACAAGCTGCTGTGCAAGCAGGCATCGTATCTGCCCCTGTGGTAATTGTGGTTGCCGTAACGGGGATCTCCTCATTTGCTATTCCGCGATACAATTTTGGGACTGCGTACCGGATGCTCCGGTTTCCTATGCTGATTTTGGCGGGGGTGCTGGGTTTATACGGTATTATCTGCGGATTATTCATTATGATCATACATCTTCTGGGTCTAAGTTCATTTGGTGTTCCGTATATGAGTCCGGTCGCTCCACAAACCCTCCGGGGCTTGAAGGATGTATTTGTCCGCGCACCCCGATGGAGCATGAATGTGCGCCCGGCTTACGTCTCCGGGGCAAACAAAAGACGTATCCCCAAAGGCCAGCAGCCTAATCCGAATCGAAAGAGGGGAGATCAATGAATAAAAAACGGATCGTTTCTTCCTGCCTGCTCCTCTCTCTTATATTTACCTCAGGTTGCTGGGACAGTACAGAGGTGAACGAACTTGCCATTGAACTTGCTTGGGGGATCGACAAAGGGCAGGACGATGACGTAATGATTAGTGCTCAGGTCATTGTTCCGTCAAAAATCAGCAGCGGACAAGGCGACGGTAAAGCTGGAGCGGGTCAGGGAAAACCCTTTTTTGTCGTAACCAGCTCCGGCATGAACACGCTGGATGCCGTGCAGAAGATGCAGACCAAGCTTTCCCGGCGGGTATTCCGCGGCCACCGGCGGGTCATTGTAATTGGAGAGTCATTGGCCAGACACGGAATTAAGGATGTACTAGATACCTATACCCGGGATCCGAACCTCAAGCTGCGGACCGATCTGTTTGTTGTCAAGGGAAGTACGGCGAGGGAGTTTTTGAACATATCGTATCCGCTGGAAACCATACCCGGTCTCGGGGCTTTAGGGGAATATGACCAGATCGGAACGCTTATGGAGATGGGGTTTATAAATTTTCTGGTATCTGCAAGCAGCAAAGGAAGCAGTCCGACCGTCCCTGTCCTTGTAAGCGGCTTGAACACGGGTTTATCACAGGAAGGAGAGCAGCAGGATTCATCCGAAAATGTTGATGCAGAAGGCTTCCGTATTTCAGGAGCTGGGATTTTTGATCAGGATCTGAAACTGGTGGGATTCTTGAAAACATCAGATGCCCGCATCTTGCGATGGGTAACCGGAAAATTGCAGAAGCTGACGATTTCAACCCAAATTCCGGATCAAAAAGGAAACGCCAGTATGGATGTGAATAATCCGGGCAGCAAGATTCAGCCTGTAATCCGCGGAAACCAGATAAAAATCTTTGTCACGTTAACGGGGCAAGGAGACATCCGTGAAAACAATGCACGTCTGGACCTGACACAACCGGGCAATGTAAACCTGCTGCAGGACACATTCAACAAACATATTGAAGAATCGGTTCTTCAAACCATTACCAAAGTGCAAAAAAAGTATGGGACAGATGTCTTTGGATTCGGGGATGTCATTCACAATAAAATTCCATCACAATGGAAATCCTTGAAGAATAACTGGGATCTGGAGTTTTCGAAAGCTGAAGTATTTGTAAAAGCAGATTTGAAGGTCCGGCGGATAGGTGTAACAGGGCCATCGGTGCATTTGATGGATGACGAAATAAAACGGTGAAGTTTCATTTCTTGAGTTGCCGGAACCAGGCAACCAGAAGCAGGGCCGTTGGCAGGATAATAAACAAGGGGACCCACACATAGGGAACCAGTATTTTAAAATGATGATAATAAATGTGTTCAGCGATGTTTTGTGACATTGTCATTCCCAGCAGCAAAGCGATGATGCATCCGGGGATCATAAGTGCATGGTAGCTCTTTAACTTCGTCAATTGCTGGACCCCTTTCAGCGCGGCATACATATAAATGGCACCTTTCAATAATGCCGTCATTAAAAAATAAAGCACGCCAAACATCTGCAGGTTTTCAATAAACTTTCCGACACTGATTAAACTTAATAAGGTGTAGAGGGGATACAGGAAACGCGAAAAGACGCCCCCAAAAACGGAAATCACAAATATATCTAGACAGGCTATCATGATTCCTGACAGCAAAGTGGAGAGAACCGTTATCTTCATCACTTTTGAGGGGGTTTTGGATAGAGGCCAGATCATGGCAAGAGCCAGCGTCTCCCCAAAGGGTTGAGTGATACCGGCTGGATAGACCACGTTCCAGATGGGCCCCCATCCGTGTTCCAGCACAGGCTCTATATTCGTGATATGCATGACCCCGGAGCTGAAAAGCAGGATAATCTCAATACTAAAGATGAGGATAACAATGGGAAAAAATATTTCTCCCAGCCGGGCAATGATCTGAGCGCCGCCATATACGCAATAGGCGATGATGATGACAAACAGCCCTGTGATCAGGAGCAGCGGTGTATTGTTTAAAATGGTTGTTGAAACCATATCTCTAATATCCGCAACAATGCGTCCTACAGTATACAGAAACAATAGAGGGTATAAAAATGCTATGGGTGTGCCGATCCAGCGGCCCAATTGTGCAGGAAACCACTCCACAAGAGATAACCCCGGATTCATCCGCATTAAAGTAGTATAGATCAGAATGATGATTACCCCCAGAGAACAGGAAATCAGTTCGGCGATCCACGCCTCCCGGCCGGCTGTACCCCCAAAGCCAAAAATAATCGTAGTCCCCAACTGAAAAATAAAGGTTATGGTAAATAACTGATAGGCAGAGATTTTTTGCACAGTATCCGCTCCATATAATCTGATTTCGCATGCCGTCAGTATGATTATTTCCATCGGAAGGCTGCGGCAAACCATTAGGAGCGAAATGAGGAAATATGCTCATTTATTGTCGAATAACATTATGGTTTGTTGTATTATGGAACTAAGCCGTTTTCCAGAATCAAGGAGGGTAATAGTTTGCATATACAGAGAAAGGCCGGGCTGCGTCAAGGTAAAAAGCTCAGTCTAACATCGCTTTTTACAGGCCTTGTAACGCTGGTGGTTCTGCTAACCACAACTATAATTATGGTGGGTTCTTATGACTCCAAAAAACAATCGTTGATGGAAACAACGCTCCACCTGAATTTCTCCAATGCCGACCGCATGGCGAGGACCATGGACTCCTTATTTCAATCCATACGCGGCAGCCTGGCACATAATGCACAGATGCTTTCCAAGGTGGACGGTATGACACCTGAGCAAGTGGGGCATCAATTGGAGTTGATGCGTAACAGCAGCAATTATTTTAATTCCATTGTTGTTATTGGCAAAGACGGGCTGGTCCGCAACGTGGAACCCACCTCAATAGGGACTGCGGGCAAACATATCACTTCTCAAGCGGCTAAAGAAGCGTTGGAGCTCAAACAGCCGTACACTTCTGCTCCTTATATGACAAAGAACACCAATAGGCTAATCGTGTTCCTGAGTCAGCCGATCTTCAGCAATGACGGTACATATCTTGGTATACTGGGTGGTACCATTTATCTGCAGGAGAATAACGTTCTGTCCAGTATTTTTGGAAATAACAAAGTGGACGATTTTGGATCTTATTATTATATTGTGGATTCCGGCGGACATTTGCTGTATCACCCGGACAAGCGCCTCTTCGGGAATGATGTCAGCGGCAACGAGGTTGTGCAGAAGCTGATGAAGGGGCAAAGCGGGGAACAGCAGGTCCGCAACCTTAATGGAAATGAACTGCTCGCCGGATACTCCAGTGTTCCAGAGAGCGGCTGGGGAATTGTGGTCGTTTCACCGGTGGCGCTGATCCGTCAGCAGCTGATCGGCCATATTCAGACCATTATCGCGTATTCCCTGATTCCGTTCATTATTCTGCTGAGCGCTGTGATTCTTGTAGCCCACAGACTGGCTCGGCCGTTTGCCTATCTGGCCGATTTGGTCAGCAAGATGGGCAAGGAAAGGATAGTGCTTCCGCCGGTCAAGCCGCACTGGAGCCGGGAGGCCGATTTGCTGACGAAGGCTGTGTTTTTAGCGGTAGCGGACATCCAGAAGCAGACGGATCAACTGACACAGGAGGCAGCGACCGATACGTTGACCGGGCTGAAGAACCGGAGGTCGCTGGAATATACCTTGAGCCAGTGGATTGCCTCAGGGATTCCATTTTCACTGATTGTGCTGGATGTGGACCGGTTCAAGTTCGTGAACGATACCTATGGCCATGTCACCGGTGATGAGGTGCTGAAGCATGTGGCCGGAGTGATCGTCTCCTCGCTTCGCCCGGATGATGTGTGCCACCGTTTTGGCGGTGAAGAATTTGTCATTCTGCTGGCACGCACCCGTCCGGCCGAAGCCTTCAATGTGGCGGAAAGAGTCCGCCGGGCGCTGGAGCAGAGGAAGGGGCCGATTCCCACGCAAGTTACTGTATCGCAGGGCATCGCCCACTATCCGCAGCATGCTTCAGAGCAGGCGGAGCTGCTGAAGAAAGCGGATCAGGCGCTATACCGTGCCAAGAGCAACGGAAGAAACAGAACGATGGTCGCGGAGGACAACCCGGCTGCCCCATCGGCATAACCACTTGCGTGGAACATTGGCGGGATAAGGAGGCTGCCCTTTCAGCGGTACTAGCGGGGATTAGCGGGAATTTGTACACTTAAATTGGCTAGAAAGCTTCCTGTAGAAGAAATAGTGGGAAAAAGGGAACCTAATTTAAGCGAATTCGCCCGGGAGGGTGAGAATCGGCCAGATTAAGTGTCCTTTTTCCCACTAATGCCTGCGGAGTAGCGGGATGGGGAGGATTTAAGTTCACTTTTTCCACTTCAGCCTTGCTGCCGAGCCCAAAAGTGTCCGGAAGGACCGGGAGAGCACATCAACCAAAAGCCGGCTGCCGTAATTGGCAGGCTGGCTCTTTTTATTTTACATAAACAGCGGCTGCTGAGTCTAACCAACGGATAAATGCTTCAGCAAGCTTCTAAGCAATCAGAAATGACAAAAAGCTCATTGACAGCGAATATATCAACTTGATACCATAAACTATATCATCATGATATACATCCCGCTCAGTAAGGAACGCCTTTATTCTAAAAAGAATGGAATGTGATGAAGCATGCGTAAGCAAACGCTCCGAAAGACCCTCCTTCTGTTGTCAATGCTGCTGTTTCCGGTAACCTTGAACTATTTCTCCCCTTATCTGATTATCCAAGGCAGTTTTGCCGGTATTGCCACCGGAAGCTTTTTGCTGTTTGCCGCACTTTTTGGCTCTTCCTTATGGTTTGGCAGAGCCTTTTGCAGCTGGGTGTGTCCGGCAGGAGGGTTGCAGGATACCTGCAGCCAGGTCGTGAATAAACCTGCGGGATCAAGGCAGAACCTCATCAAATATCTGATTTGGCTGCCGTGGGTTCTGTCTATACTGGCCGGATTTGTGACTGCTGGCGGGATTAAAGACGTCAACCCGGTTTATTTTACTGACCATGGAATTTCAGTTTCTGCCCCTCCGGCTTTCATTACGTACTTTGCTGTCGTATTATTAATAGTCAGTGTGTCCCTGATCTTCGGTCGCCGTTCCTTCTGCCATTCGCTCTGCTGGATGGCCCCGTTCATGGTCTTGGGCAATAGCCTCAAGAACAGGCTGGGTTACCCCTCACTGCACCTGGAGGCGAAAACCGAGGATTGCATCAGCTGCAAGAAATGCGACAGAGCCTGCCCGATGAGCCTGAAGGTCAATGAAATGGTGCAGAACAGGGACATGAACAGCAATGAATGTATTCTGTGCGGCAGCTGCGAGGCGGTGTGTCCGAAGCAGGTGCTCCGGGTAGGCTTCGGTGCGCAGAAGCATTCTGCTGCCAAAAGCAGCTATACGGAGGGAGCTTAAGGAAAAATTATGCCGAAGGAAAATACTACGGTTTACATCATATTGGGCCTGCTGAACCATGAGGACCTTAGCGGATATGATATTAAAAAAAAGATTGATGTGATGATCAGCGGTTTTTGGGAAGTAGGTTATGGACAGATTTATCCCACCCTGGCGAAGCTGGTTGCCGAAGAGCTGGTAATCAAACATAAGGGCACCGGCTCCAAAGGTCCTGAGAAAAACATTTATTCCATCACGGACAAAGGGCGGGAGCTGCTGAAGGAGTGGGTTATGCTTCCTGAGCAGAAGGAGTATACGAAATATGAGATTTTGCTTAAGCTTTTTTCGGAAGCCTGGTTCCGGATGAGAGCAATCTTGCGCGGATTGAAGACTTCAAGGAACGGCATATACAGAATTTTCAGCTGATTCAGATGTTCAAAGGCAATCTGGAGCGTGTTCTCCATACCGACAAGGATCATCTGTACTTTTATCTGACTGTCCTGTTCGGGGAGCATGTCTACAAGGCTTATCTGGACTGGGCGGACGAGGCTAAGGCGCTGCTGGCCGGTGCATCAAACGGGGAACTGGAGCAATGATATTGAAATATTGTTCAAACAGGTGCGAGGTATGGAGGGGAAGTTTGGAACCGGGAGCGGCAGCGTCCGCCTTCACAAGAAAAACTATTGTGCTGAAAACGGTTTTATGTTACTTTATAATCTATAAAAACGTTTTTATAGTGAAGGATAAATGAAGATGGGAAAAATTACAATCCGGGATGTTGCCAGGGAGGCCGGGGTTTCGATCTCAACCGTATCGAATGCGTTAAATGATGTGGATGTGCTGAATCCGGAGACCAAATCGCATGTGCTTAAGGTGGCGCAGCGGCTGAATTACGTCCCTAACCTGAACGGCAAACAGCTGAAGTCAGGCAAAACCATGATGCTGGGCTTTTTTACAACAAGTGTGGCTGGCCCCTATTTTTATAAGCTAGTGGAGGCTATGTCCCGGCAGTGCGACCGTCTGGGGTACGGGCTGAACGTATTTGTCACGAAGGATAAGCAGGTTGTGATGAGCAATATCCTCGGCAGGCGTGTGGACGGCGTCATTATTTATGAAGAGCTGGGCATCGGCGACAAAGACATTCAAGCGATGAACAAGGAAAAGATCAAAGCGGTGTTTCTGGACCGGGTGCTGGAGAACGAGAACATGGGCAGCATTATTTTTGACTCCTTTGAGGCCGGTTATGAAGCGACCAAGTATTTAATCGGGCTGGGGCATAAGAAAATCGCCTACATCTCCGGCGTGGATACGATGTTTGACAGCGTACAGCGCAGGGAGGGGTACCTGGCGGCCTTGCGCCAGTACGGTCTGCCGGTGAGCGAGGAGTATATTTTGCAGGGATATTTCGAGGAGGAGAGTACCTATAACGTGGTAAAATCCTTCATCCGGGCGCAGCCCGAGAAGCTTCCGGATGCTTTTCTGGCGGGCAATGACCTTAGTGCGATCGGCTGCATCCAAGCGCTCAAGGCCCATGGCTACGAGGTCCCGGACGATATCAGCGTGGTCGGCTTCGATGATATTGATATCGCGCAGTACTATTCACCTCCGTTAACGACAGTGCGGAATCAGATCGCCCGGCAGGGGATATTGGCCATCGACCATCTGGTCCGCATGATACAGAAGCAGGAGCAGGGCAATGCGCAGAAACTGAAAGGTGAGCTTATCGTCAGAGGCTCAAGCCATGTGAAGTTAGGCCGGAATGAGCGGATATAAGGCACTGGGCACGGCACCGTCCTTAACAGGACGGCAAGCCGTTCCACTTGTAATCATGCTAGGAGGGGATTTTTTTTGCCAATAATAAAAACGTTTTTATTGGTTTGGGATGCTGTTGGGGAGAGTGATGAACGTGGATAAACTGAACCTGATGCCTTCACCGGCACTGCAGCAAATGGGTAAAAGGCCTATGGGGCAAAGGATTAAGGAATGGGTGACGGATTTCAGAAGGCAATGGGAAATTCAGTCGATGGTGATACCGGGCATTATTTTTATGATTGTTTTTTGCTACATTCCCATTTACGGCTTGACTATCGCTTTCAAAAATTACACGGTCATCGATACGCTGTCCTCGGCCCCGTGGGTGGGTCTGGATAATTTCAGAATCATCCTGTCCGACAAATATTTTTGGGACTCGGTTATAAATACGCTGGGCATCAGCTTCCTGAAGCTGGCCATCGGGTTCGTCATTCCGATTATCCTGGGGATTATGATCTACGAATTGAACAGGGGACGCTTCAAAAAAATAGTGCAAACCATCTCGTATCTGCCCCATTTTTTGTCCTGGATCGTGCTGGGGGGCATGCTGATTACCTGGTTCTCAACCTCAGGGTTGTTCAATCAGCTGCTGCTCGAACTGGGGCTGATCTCGAAGCCGTCCAACATTCTGCTGGATGCGGGGAAATACTGGTGGATCGCCACGTTGTCGGATATTTGGAAAGAGGCCGGCTGGGGAACGATTCTGTATCTGGCGGTGATGTCCAAGATTGATCCGACGTATTATGAAGCGGCCAGAATCGACGGTGCGAGCCGGATCAGACAGATTTGGAATATTACGCTGCCCAATATGAAAATGATCATCAGCTTAAATCTGATCCTTACTGTAAGCGGTTTATTGGGCTCTAATCTGGATCAGACACTGGTGCTCATGAACTCCCAGAACCGGGAGAAGGCCGAGGTCATCAACTCCTATGTATACCGGATGGGGATGACGCAGGGTGATTTCTCTTATGCAACCGCTGTCGGACTCGGAGTCTCCATCGTTTCCGTGATCCTGCTGGTCGCCGCGAACAAGATCACCAGCAAATTAAATGACAATCAATCTGTGCTGTAAAGGAGGCATTCGCCGTGAATCGAAAAGTGGTTAAAGAGGATGTCGACAGCAGGATCTTTGATGCCATTAATATCATTGTGCTGTTTCTCGTAACGGTAGTGATTGTGGTTCCGCTCTGGAACGTGATCATCTCCTCCCTCAGCTCAGGCAAGGCGCTCGCCGAAGGCGGATTCATCTTTTGGTCCAAGGAATTTTCCCTGGAAAATTACCGGTCAGTGTTCAATGACAACACGATCTGGCAGTCCTTTCTCGTCTCCATTTCCAAAACCTTTGCCGGCGTGATTACCCATGTGTTTTTCTGCGCGATGATCGGCTACGGACTCAGCAAAAGATACATAAAAGGCCGCAAACTTTACGTTGCCATGGGTGTTATTACGATGTTTTTCTCCGGGGGGATGATTCCAACCTACCTGCTGATCAAATCGCTGGGTCTGCTTAACAGCTTCTGGGTCTACATTATTCCGGCGCTGTTCAGTTATTACGATGTCGTGATTCTGATGAACTTCTTCCGCAATGTCCCGGATTCCCTGGAGGAATCGGCCAAGATCGACGGTGCAGGCGACTGGCGCATTTTCCTGAAAATCTTCATCCCGCTGTCGATGCCCGCCATGGCAACCATCGCATTGTTCAACGGGGTGGGGCAATGGAATGATTTTATGACCACCAAGCTGTACATCACCAATCAGGCGCTGTATCCGCTGCAGATGAAGCTGTACGAAATCATCGTCCAGTCACAAACCCAGTCCATGCAGAACATCGGCGGTTCAGCGGTTATCGAAACGACCACCAAAGGGGTTCAACTCGCAACGATTGTCATTACGACTCTGCCGATTGTTGTGATATATCCATTACTGCAAAGGTACTTTATTTCCGGAATGATGCTGGGGGCGGTGAAGGAATAGAGGTGACAGGGGGGATTTATGAAAGCGTAATCAATAATGTGTGAAGTCCAAACATTCTCCGTAGTCACGATAATACCCGAGTTGGAAATATAAAAACAAACTTTGAGGAGGACTAATACATGAATAAAGCATTCGGTAAAAAAGGACTCAAGCTCTGCACGGTGCTGATGGCGGCTGTACTCGTCATGCAGGGCTGTGGCGGCGGCAATTCGGCAAGCTCCGGCAAAGCCGGTTTGCCTTCGGCAGATGACCGCTATACGGTTGACGCGGAAACTCCGGCCTGGAAGCTGGACAAAAAAGAGGAGACTACTGAACTGACCTGGTACGTGAATGCGGACTGGTGGAATACCGATTTTGGCAAAGATGTGGTCACGAAAAAAATCAAAGAGGATCTGAACATCAATATCAAATTCATCACCGGGGATGATACAAAGCTGAATACGTTTTTTGCCGGCGGCGATATGCCGGATTTGCTGACGATCTTCGATTCCAACTCGCCGGTGGTGCAGAAGGCTGCCACCTGGGCCTTGCCGCTGAATGATCTTGCAGAGAAATATGACCCTTACTTCAATAAAGTGGCGGCTGCCGATACGCTGAACTGGTTCCAGCTGGCGGACGGCAAAACCTATGGCTATCCGAACTATTCCAATACACAGGCGGATTATGACAGCGGCAACATCCCGGCCAAGACTGCCTTTGTGATCCGCAAGGACGTCTATGAAGCGCTCGGAAGCCCTGCGGCCGGCACGCCGGAAGAGTTCAAAAATGTGATGGGCCAGATCAAAGCCAGGTTTCCGGAGCTGATTCCGTTCGGCTTCAACTCCATCGGTGAAGGCACCGGCTCGCTGGGAGATGTGCTGCAGGATTTCCTCGGCGTGCCGATGGAAACCAAAGAAGGCGGATTCTACAACCGCAATCTGGATAAGGATTATCTGGCCTGGCTGAAAACGATAAATGCCGTGTATAGAGACGGCGCAATCAGCGATGACAGCTTTGCCGATGACGGAACGGCTTTTGAAGAAAAGGTCAAATCCGGCAAATACGCCACCATGCTGCTTGACGGAACGCCTCAGCAGGGCGGCAATCTGCAGATCTACATGAGTGCGAATCCCGGCAAGGAGTATATTGCCATCGACGGGCCGCAGAGCACAGTGGGCCATGCGCCAACGCTGAACCAGTCCGGAATTACCGGCTGGATGATCAGCTTCATTACCAAGAAATGCAAAGACCCGGCCAAGGCCATGCAGATCTTCACCTACCTGCTCAGTGACGAAGGCCAGAAGCTGATGAACTACGGTATTGAAGGCGAAACCTACCAGGTCAACGCGAACGGCAAGGTAGAGCTGCTGCCTGCGGTGAAGGATCTGCAATTAAACAATGCTGACAAATTCAAAAAGGATTACCGGCTGGGCGAATTCATGTTCTTCGGGCATGACCGCGACAAAGCCCTGAGTGAAGACGCCTTTCCCGAATCCATCAAGCAGATGCAGGAATGGGGCAAAGGCAAGCTGAAGCCGCATTTTATTCTGGAGAACATCAATCCGGACCAGGGTACACCGGAAGCACGGGCCCTGAGCGCTATCAACACCAAGTGGAACACAACCATGGTCAGTATGCTCCGCTCCAAGGATGATGCAAGCTTTGACAGCCTCCTGGCCGACTACAAAACCTTCCTGGATAATAACAACTGGGATAAAATTGTAGAAATCCGCACGGAGAAGATGAAGAAGAACAAGGAAAAGCTGGGGCTGAAGTAAACCAGGCGGGGAGGGGAACCACATTGCAGGAGCTTATCATGTACAGGTCCACAGGCGAAAACGAGCTGTTCATCAAGCAGCCGCCTGAACAACAGAAAGTAGGTGCTTCAGAGCAGGCGACCGTCACCGTTACCATTGATGAAAGTCAGACCTACCAGGAGATGGATGGCTTTGGGGCTTCCTTTACCGATTCGGCGGCGTATCTGATCAACCGGGTGCTGAGCCCGGAGCAAAGGACGGAGCTGATGAAGAGGCTGTTCGATCCGGCAGCCGGAATTGGCTTATCCGTCTTGCGCAATCCGATGGGCGCCTCGGATTACGCCAGAACGGTGTACAGCTATAATGATCTCTCTGAAGGGGAAACCGATATGGAACTGAACCGGTTCTCTGTCGCCCATGATGAAGAGGACATCATTCCGCTGCTGCAGCAGGCGGTGGCGCTGAATCCGGCGGTTAAGCTGATGGCTTCGCCCTGGAGCACGCCGGGCTGGATGAAGACCAGCGGGTCGATGATCACAGGCAGGCTGAAGCCGGAATATTACGGAGTGTATGCCGGTTATTTTGTCAGATACATTCAGGCGTACGCCGAGCACGGGCTTCCTGTTTATGCCGTCACTCCGCAGAATGAGCCGCTGTTCGAACCGCATCATTATCCGGGGATGCTTATGCTGCCGGAAGAGCAGGCCATTTTTGTTCGGGAGCACCTGAAGCCTGCGTTTGTAAAGCATAAGATCAACGCCAAAATTCTCTGCTATGACCACAACTGGGACCGGCCGGATTATCCGCTCGCCGTGCTTGCGGCTGCCGGAGAAGCGGTGGACGGGGTCGCCTGGCACTGGTATGGCGGCACGGCTTCGGCGCAGTCCCGGGTGAAGTTGGTTTTTGAAGATAAAGAAGTGCATTTCACCGAAGGCTCCGGCGGCGAATGGATTCCGCCTTTTGAACAGGCCTTCTCCAATGTGATCCGCACAGGGATAGAGATTCTGCGCAATCACAGCAAATCGTTTGTCCTGTGGAATATGGCATTGGATGAGCAGAACGGGCCGGCGGTGCCGGGCTTCGGCAGAAGCACCTGCCGTGGTATTGTCCGGATCGACCAGCAGACCCGGGAGCTAACGTATACGCTTGACTACTACGCGCTGGCTCATTTCAGCAAAGTCATCCGGCCCAAGGCCTTGCGGCTGGAGTCCCATTCTACTCATCCCGCAGTTACTTCCGCTGCCTTCCGCAACCTGGACGGATCGGTGGGAGCAGTCCTGTTCAACGACGGGGAAAAGCTTGAAATCGTGGCGGTGAGATTGCCGGGAGAGGAGCTGCTGACCTTCAGCATGGCACCCAAAAGTGCTGTGTCACTTCAGGTGAAGAAACACCCCAATGGAGTAGACTGATCTGAGCACAAAAGAAACAGCGGCAGCCATGGACAAAATATAAAGTCCGAAGCTGCCGCTGTTTTTTGTAAGCCATTGTGCCCTGTTAGCATATGTCCGCTTGTTAAGCTTTAAGTTTCTTCGTCGCTTCTGTATTCCAGTATATCTCCAGGCTGGCATTCCAGAGCCTTGCAAATTGCCTCTAACGTGGATAAACGAACTGCTTTTGCCTTGCCGTTTTTAAGAATTGAAAGATTAGCCATCGTGATGCCAACCCTCTCGGACAGCTCGGTGACACTCATTTTTCGCTTAGCCAGCATTACATCAATATTGATTATAATCGCCATGGTCTTCACCTCAGACTGTTAAGTCATTTTCTAATTTTAGTTCGATGGCCTCTTGTAATAGCTTCTGGAGAACAGCAGCAAAAACGGCAATTACCAGGGAGGCGAAAATGATGACCAAACCGATGACGATGATGCCCGGAGCATCGTCCTTCTCCGCCATGAGATAGAAGAGGGGCAGGCCTGCCACATACAAGCCGCTGATGACGATGGCACAGTATTTTATATTTTTAAGGACCCGCACAGATAATTCGGAAAAAGCTTTGTTCCTGTCAATATAGCCTAACAGTCTAAAGGCTTGATACAGCGCGATGTAAAAGGGGAGCGCCGACGCATACAAATCGATAAAAACCAGATATTTAATAAAAGACATATCCGGATACAATTCGGCTGCAAATTCCGCGATCTCAGGCACCGCAAATATACACAAAGCAAGAACCGGAATGCCCATAAGAATCACAGCTGCCTTTAAAAAAAGTGTTGTTCCCCGTTCCATAAAATGCACCTCGTTTAATTATTGTTACATTGAATTTAGCATAAAATTTATCGTTTTACAATATATTCTGATTGTTTTTCAAAAAAAGACGCCCGGGGAGCGAATCCCGGGCGTCTGATTGCGTGTTTGCTAACGTTAACGTTGATATATCTTCAATTCCAAATCCTTAAAATAAGACTTTGCCCACTTTCCTGTGGTGTCCTTAAATAATTGGCCTTTAGCATCCAATTTATATATAAAAGGTTTAATCGTTATGGATTGGGGGACAGTTGCAAAAGAACCGTAGTTCTGTTCATCCTTCCCTGTCTTTGGAGGCTGAATGTCACTGCCGTTTGGTGAGAATACATTTCCTTTTTCATCTACAAGGTCATATAACAGCTTGTGATGTTTTTTGACTGCGGCGGGAAACTCACCCTTATAGCTTATTTGAAGCTGCATCGTTAACGGCGTCATCTGAAAGGAGGTTACGGTATAGCTGAATTTGCCGCTCTTTTTGGTAGTGCCCGGTGTTATGTTTATGAGGCTGGCGATCTTTTTCACAGGAATGGTGAAGATGAACGGCTCCTCAACTTCCCTGACATAAGCTTTCAGCGTCAGCTGAAATTCATCCGGAATTTGTTGCTTGACGGCTCCTTTTGACAGACTAATCAAAGCTGCGTCCGGGTCTTCCGGCAGACTGCTAACGGACGTATCGTAATACATTTTTTTCCCGTTTGCGGAAATGTCCAACTTGTCGCTGTCAAGGATATTTTTATCTTTCTTCACAATGCCGCCTTCCTGCCGGATGCCCATCACAAGTTCGTTGCCGTCATAGATAAGATCAGTTAAGATCAACGTCACGCCATCATGTGTAACCGCCTGCTTAGGTGCGCTGGATAAGCCTTGCTGCAATACATCTTTCAGCGTCGGACTGTCGCTGATTTTGAAAACACTGCTAACATTTGTAGCCGTACTGGCTGCCGCAGCATTCACTGGTGGAGCATATTCGCCGCCCATCATTGCAATTCCCAGCGTGGCCGACAATGTGGTTACGGCAATCATTTTTTTCATAGTCTTGGATCTGGTAATGTTCATTGTTCACTCACTCCTCTTCGGACAATATCTATATAACATCTATATAACGTTTCTCGATATCCATTTTGTGACAAGCACCCTTACAAACTATTCAATTTACGGAAGCATCACATTGCAGGCTGATCATGCTGCTCTTTTTTATACTCATTGGGCGACAGGCCCACTTCTTGCTTGAACAGCTTGGAGAAGTAGGAGTAGTTGGTGTAGCCCACCTTGTTCGCAATGGTGTACACGGACAGCCGGGTGGTCTCCAGCAATTGCCTGGCGGCGGCGATCCGGACTTGAATCACATAGCTGCCCAAGGCCACGCCAGTCTCCTTCTTGAACAGCCGGGCCAGATAATCGGGATTCAGATAGACGATCTCCGCCAGATCATTCCGCGTCAGCTCATCTCCGTAATGCGCATGGATGTATTGCTTGATCTCTTCGGCCACCGATTTGGGCTGTGCGGTAAGATCGCGGTATTTCATAGCGGTGTTCACCAGGTATTCCAGGTATTCCTCCATGTCCTCGATAGAAGTCAGGGAATGCAGCTGCAGGCGGTCATTCACCTTGCCGCTGTATAATTTATGGACCTGAATGCCCTTCATTTTGAGAAAAGAATAGACGAGCTGCACAATATCCAGCCGGAACAGGCTGAGGATGGAGGTGTCGACGGTCCGGTTGACCAGCAGTCCCTTCAGATAACGGCTCACTTCCTCCAGAAAAGCGGCCAGCCTGTTCCGGTTCAGCAGCTCCTCCAGATGGGCCAGATCCGGGGGGATGTACGCGGCTTTACTCTGCTTCTGGTACATCTCTACCGTATAAGTATGATTCCGGCAGCGTGTGATTTCTTCATCCATTCGGGTCAGGCTTTTCAGGACCGTGCCGATCCCGCCCAGTTCGCCGTGCAGGCCAATATTGCAGCAGACATCGCATTTGAGATAAGGGTTCGTTTTCTGGATCAGGGAGGCGCAGATTTCCTCAAGCGTACCGGTATCCGGAATCTCATTCCATTTCAGGATGGCGATCCAGTGATAATCCTTAATCTCCAGAATGCTCTCGATTCCGAAGCCGGGATGCCGGAACAGCTCATACAGAATGTTAAGCAGGGCGAAATCGAACAGATCCTTCTCTTCCTTGCCCATACTGCCATTGAAGGGAAAGACATTGAACAACAGCGGCTGAAGGGTATCGTCCATATGATAGGCGAGATTCTGCTCCTTGATGGCATAGGTGATTGCCGACGGCCTGATGGGGAAGAGCTGCTTCCGCTCACCATTCTGCGCCAGAAATGCTCCAGATTTTTCGACTGGTTCTTTTGCCAATAATAGCCCTCTTGAATGGCTTTTTCGTTATGCTGCTGCTCCTTGGCGCGCGCAACCGCTTTTTGGATAATAAGCATCAGCTTGTCAAATTCAATCGGCTTGAGAAAATATTCGAAGCTTTGCAGCTCGATGGCTTTTTGCGCGTAATTGAAGTCGGCATAATTGGTCAGGAGAATGGTCTGAACCGGATAATCGTTGTCCCGGATCCAGGCCAGGAGCGATAATCCGCTGCCCTGCGGCATTTCAATGTCCGAGATTAGAATCTGCACGGAGTGGTTCTCCACAATTTCCCGGGCCTGGGCGACATTGTTGGCCGTATATACGGCTTCGATACCCAGTGCTGTCCAGTCCATTTTCTTTTGCAGAGCCGCCACTACATAATAGTCGTCATCGACCAGCAATACGTTCATAGGAAATTCTCCATTCATGTTGAAGTATTCGGAAGATCCGGAAGGGTTATGATGACAGAAGCGCCGCCGCCCTCTATATTGGAGAAGTGAACCGCCGCTTTTTTATAATACAGGTATTCCAGCCGTTTAAGCGTATTCATAATGCCGATGTGCGTTCCTTTGCTCTGATCCAGGGGCTGGCCCCGCACCAGCTTCTCAAGTACCTCGGGGGCAAAGCCGGGTCCGTTGTCCGAGATCTGGATCACCGTCACCTGTTCCTCTTCGGATTCACGCCGGGTAACCGTCAGTCTGATCTGGACTTCAGGGTCCCGGGAAATTGCATATTTGACGGAGTTCTCAATAAAAGTCTGCAGCACCAGCGGGGGGATATGCACATCTTTCGCTGTTTCGTCCTGCACGATATGATGTCTGAAGGCATCCCGGTACCGGCTGCGCTGGATTTCAAGATAAATGCGGACATGCTCGATCTCATCCTCCAGCCGGACAAAGTTCCCGCCGTTCTGAAACGTATAGCGGAAGTATTTGGAGGTCGACATGGCCATATTCTCGATTTCTTCGTACATTTGGATCTGGGCCATACTGTAGATGCTGGTCAGGCAGTTCAGGAAAAAATGAGGTTTGATCTGCTGCTTCATATAGTCCAGCTGAATGCGCTGTTTCTCCAGCTCCTGCTCATAGATGGCGATTTTGAAGGTTTTGACCTGCTCCACCAGGTCCTTGAACTGGTCGTTTGCCTGCTCCAGCTCGATGATTTTACTGCTTTTGAAGCCGGCCGGCTGACCGTCCTCATTCATGTGCGCCAGATTCTCCGAGAAGTTCTGGATCGGACCCAGCACTCTTTTATTGAAGAATAGCATTACGGCGCAGAGGGTGGAGGTCACGATGAAGAACAGGAGCATAATCAGCAATTGGGCGATCATGATTTTCTCGAAGGCTCCGAATTGAATGACCATGTCCGCGCTGAACGTAGTATTGGAAAATTCACTGCTGATCGTCGTGCGGGACCGAAAGAGGCCCGGCCAGCCCTGCTCCTGCTGCACCAGCTTCCCGCTGCCCGATAGGGGACTTGAAATACGGGTGCCGTTCTCATCCACAAGGGAGGCATAGCCGTTGGCCCCCAGGTTAATCTGCCGCAAAGGGCGGATCAGATTGTCGGCGGAGATCAGACCGATCAGATAGCGGTTGTAATACGGGACGATGTTGATAATATAGTATTTTCCGTTGACCAGGATAGGCGTCCACCGGGAATAAAACTCCGCATACACATCCTTATCTTCTATATAGGAATAGATCAGCTTCTTCAGCTCCAGATAATCCGTGTAGGTGACGCTGATCGGTGCGCAGTTCAGAAAGAAAGACTGATTTTTCAAATAAAAAAAGAAGTTGTATTCCTGCCCGTAATTCTTCTGCAGCTCGGAAAACCGTTTGTACAGATTACTGTTCGATTTCAGGAACTCGCTGCTGTCCGGTTCATAGGCATTCATCATATTCAGGGTTTCATCGTTCGCCAGCGTCCAGCCCATATAATGATTAATATAGGCAAAATCATGGTTGATGCGGTCGATGTACAGCTTGGCTGTATCCTGCAAATACCGTGTGGACTGCTGCTTCACAATGGAAATGGAGGCCAGGCTGATGGCAAGGTCCAGCACCAGTACGGCGAACGAGACCAGGATCATGATTCGTACATAATGGCGGATGGGATACGGTTTGCTGCCTGCTTTTCGTTTGATCATAGTCTTACATGCCGCGTCCTTTCCTGCGCGTTCATTAGATGAAAGCGGTTGTATGGCTAACAAAGCCATTATAAGACCTCCCGGGGGAAATTACATGCACTATTCCCGGCATTCCCTGACAAAGTCCGGAAACTGCAAGCGAAAGTCTGAATACCGTCATACCTGCACATCTGAAATTACGGTAGAATCTTCAAATTAATGTAAGCGGATGCAGAGGTCCGGATACTGCCGCCAATGGGTCCGGAATGCAAAGACGCGGCAAGCTATCATTAGAGGTGTAAAGCGGATGCAACCAATGAAACGGGGGATTACAGAATGGGTACACACAGCAAAAGCAGATTAGCCAAGAAATGGCCGCTGCTGCTTCTGTCGGCCGTAATGGTTATGGGAATGGCCGGCTGCAGCGGCAATAAGGAGAAAGCGGACACTCCGGCGGATACCGGTGATTTCAACAAAGAAGGCCTGCCGATCGTCAACGAACCGGTCACCCTGAAGGTGCTGACTGTGCGTTGGGGAAGCATGGGGGATACCTTCACCCAGAACCAGTGGCTGAAGGACCTGGAGAAGAATACGAATGTCAAAATTGATTGGCAGGTCATGTCCTCCAACGACTGGGCGGAACAGAAGTCCATACTGCTGGCCAGCGGCACGCTGCCGGATGTGGTAGTGGGCGACCAGACCTTTTCCGATTCCGATATCGTCAACAACTTAAGCTATTTCCGTCCGCTGGATGAGTATATCGATCAGTATATGCCTAACCTGAAAGCCGCGATGGAAGAAACGCCGGAGATGAAAAAAATCAGCACCTTCCCTGACGGAAAGATTTACTCTCTGCCGACCAGACTTCCTTCCCGCCCGAAAAGCTCCCGCCAGCCGGTCATCAACAAGGCCTGGCTCGACAAGCTTGGCCTGAAGACGCCGGACACCTTGGATGATCTGTACAATGTGATGAAGGCCTTCAAGGAAAAAGACCCGAACGGAAACGGCAAGGCGGATGAAATTCCGTATATCGAAGTCAGCAATGACCTCATCAGCCCGTTCGGCATCACTGATCTCAACAGCAACAATATGCTGGTTAAGGACGGTAAAGCTGTATATTACCCTACTTCCGAAGAGTACAAGGAAGGCCTGAAATGGGAGAACAAATTATACAGCGAGGGCCTGCTGGATAAAGAGCTGTTCACCCAGGACGCGACGATGATCTCGGCCAAGTTCCAGAATCCTGACGCGCCGATCGTAGGCCTCTCGTACCAATGGACGCCGGACGCCGTATTCGGCAAATGGAGCGAACAGTATGAAACCATTCCGCCTGTGGCCGGACCGGACGGCAAACGCTATACCATCGGCAACCCCATCGGGATGAATCTCGCCCGCAACGAGCTGCTGATTACCACCTCCTGCAAAAATCCGGAAGTCGCCGCCCGCTGGGCCGACCAGTTCTATACCAATGAAGCCAGCATCCAGAATTTCTGGGGGGCTATCGGAACGGTGCTCAAAAAGAATGACGACAGCACTTACACGCTGATGGACCCGCCGGCGGGAACGAGTGCGGATGCCTGGTACTGGGACCAGTCGCTGCGTGATTTCGGGCCGAAATATGTAAGCCCGTCCTTTGAGAAGAATATTGTGCTGAGCCAAAGCAGCGGCGACGGATTGAAGCTGCAGCTGGATAAGCTGGGCAGCGACTACGTGACCACGCCGTTCCCTAACGTGATGTACACCTCCGGGGAATTCCAGGAGCTGCCAACCCTGACCACGGACATCGACAGCTATGTGACTACGATGCGTGCCCAGTTTATTACCAAAGGCGGGATTGATGAAGGCTGGGATGCTTATGTGAAGAAGCTGAACGATATGGGCCTGGAAAAGCTGCTCCAAATCCGCACCGACGCTTATGCCCGGTATATGAATGTTAAATAACCTTCAAGGGCAGGCGGAGCTCTGCAGAGGAGGTTAAGATGACGGTTACGATGAAAAAAGTAGCCCGGAGAGCTGGAGTTTCGATCTCCACGGTCTCCCGGGTATTGTCCGGCCATCCGTATGTCAGGGAGGAGCTCTCCCGCAAGGTGAAGAGGAATTCAGAAGAGGTCTTGCATCTTGTTACAAGAAATGCCGTCCCGCAGCTTCCTGCAGGACGGCATTTCTATGCCTGGTGCCTATTCTGTTGAAAGAGATTCTACCCTGTTATTTTAATCCTTATCACGAGTGGTCGTTTTGTGTTTATTGCCTTTGCTGTCATAGGTGACCCATTCACCAACAGGCACGCCCATGTCAAAATACCCTGAACGCTTTATTGTTCCATCTGGACGATACCATTCCCAATAGCCGTCTGGCTTATCATCCATCATTTTTCCCTTAGACCATATTGTTTTTCCGTTTGCGTGGTACTTGATCGTGCAGCCATCAATCACTTCCAGCTTTTTTTCCTTGACGCCGTTTGGGTGTATCAAGTCACATTTTTCGTTTTCCACGACCTACCTCCGATAATCAGCTTTTTCTGGATTATACCACATCTTGGCACTGTGTAGTTGAACGCAACATCCGGATAACGTCAGTGAAAGTCCGGATATAGTATAGCCTGCCGGAGCTGCGGAAGCGCTTCTCCTTATCCCGGGAAAGGCGGCGCGGAAAGTCCGGTTAAGACCTCTAAAAGGTCCGCCGGGCATGAAGACGGGACGATATACTGAGGGAACAGAGAGGCTTAGGCTCACAAAACTATATAAAGCGAACTTGAAAAACTAACAAAAGGGAAAAGGGGTGGAGGGGAAGTTTGGATACTTACGGAGCGAATGCGTCCGCCTTTGTCTGCGGATTTCCACCGCGAAGAGCGGTATACAATTAAGAAATCTGCAGATGGGCAGCGGCCGGAAGTCCAAACATTCACCGTAGTCCCGACGAAGTCTCTTATGTAAAGCTCTTAAGTTCACTCTATATAACTAATGCTTTTCGAAGCCAGTTTTGCACGAAATGCAGCCAAAGAAGCTAAGCTCACAACACTTTTAGGAGGGGTTTCATGAAATCCGGTCATCGCCGTCCAGGTCGGACCTGGGGACAGATCAAACGGAACTGGGGGCTGTATGCGCTGCTTTTTCCTGCGGCGGTTCTCACGTTATTATTCGCGTATAAGCCGATGTACGGGGTGCTTATTGCCTTCAAGGATTATAGTCCGGCGCTCGGAATCACGGACAGCCCGTGGGCGGGCTTCAAGTATTTCGAGAAGTTTTTTCATTCCTATCAATTTTCGTCCACGATCAAGAATACGCTGATCATCAGCGTGTACAGTCTGATTACTTTCCCGATTCCGGTCATGCTGGCGCTGATGGTCAATCAGATGCGCCCGAACCGGTTCAGACGTTTTTTTCAGACCGTATCCTATATGCCGCATTTCATTTCCACAGTGGTTATGGTCGGCCTCATGATGATATTGCTCTCCCCAAGTACCGGCCTTGTCGGCAATCTGTACAGTCTGTTCGGCAAAGAGGCCCCGGATCTCATGGGTTCAGCCGGGTGGTTCAGCAGTGTGTATGTCTGGTCCGATGTGTGGCAGCATGTCGGCTGGGACAGCATTATCTTCATCGCGGCGCTGTCGGCGGTGGACCCGAGCTTGTATGAGGCTGCTACTGTGGACGGGGCCAGCCGCTGGCACAAGGTCCGCTACATCGATATTCCGATGCTGATGCCTACAGCCATCACCCTGCTGATCCTGCGCGTCGGCGGCCTGCTGGGCGTCGGCTTCGAGAAGGTCTATCTGATGCAGAATGACCTGAACGCCACCTCAAGCGAAATTCTGTCCACCTACGTCTACAAAATCGGGCTGCTCAGCAGCCAGTACAGCTTCTCCTCAGCCATCAACCTGTTCAATACGGTCATTAATTTCATCCTGCTCATTATGGTCAACCAGATTTCCAAAAAACTCAGCGAAAACAGCTTGTGGTAGAAAGGGGAGCAGCATCATGGGAGTACTACAGCCTGCGGCTCAGGAGAAAACAGGAAAAATAAAAAATAGCCGCACCTCGGATACGGTTATGGAGTTCATTATGTATGTTATTGCAGCGGTGTTTCTGCTGATTCTGATCTATCCGCTGTTTTTTATTGTCATCGCTTCGTTCAGTGATCCGTCTGCTGTAGCGGGAGGACAGGTCTGGCTGTTCCCCAAAGGCTTCACCCTCGACGGCTACAAAGAGCTGCTGCGCCATGACAACATCTGGACCGGTTACCGGAATACCATTCTGTACACGGTCATCGGAACGGTGATCGGTCTGGCCGTAAACATCTCGGCAGCCTATGCGCTGTCCCGCAAAGACCTGACAGGCCGCAAGTATATCTCGCTGTATTTCATCTTTACGATGTTTTTTAACGGCGGGCTGATTCCCACCTTCCTGACGATCCGCGACTTCCAGCTGTATGACACCTTCCTGGTGATGGTGCTGCCCTTTTCTGTGGGGGTCTACAACATTATTGTCGCCCGGACTTTTTTTCAGACGAGTATTCCCGGGGATTTATGGGAGGCGGCTCAGATCGACGGCTGCGGCAACCTCCGCTACTTTGCCCGGGTTGTGCTGCCGCTGTCCAAAGCGATTGTTGCCGTGCTGGGCTTGTGGATTGCCGTCGGATACTGGAACTCGTATTTCAACGCCTTGATCTACCTCAAGAACCCGGACATGTATCCGCTGCAGCTGATCCTCCGCAATATTCTGATTACCAATCAGATGCAGTCCGGCATGGGAACGGGCGAAGCGGCGCAAATCGCGCTGCGGCTGGCGAATATGATGCGCTACTCCGTCATTATTGTAGCTACAGTGCCGATCATGTGTGTATATCCTTTTGTGCAGAAATACTTCAATCAGGGCGTGATGATCGGCGCGGTAAAAGAATAGCTGATGAATAGCCGATGGGCAGGGCTGCAATTATTGATGAAGGACATCTCCAAGTTCGGCACGCTGCTGGAATCTGCCTTTGGCAAAAGGGCATAAGGGCAAAATCTTGATCCCATTCTCCCTTGCGTATTCCACCATCGCTTCAACAAGCAGGTCTCCAAGCCCTTGTCCGCGGTAAGCGGTGTTTACGAAGGTATGATCGATAATATAAAGGCTGGCTGTTGAGGTTACATAAGTCATTTCAGCAGCGATGGAGTCCTGATCCCGGATCAGAAACCGCTTGTTGTCTTTATCGTGAACTACATTGTGCATTGTGACACCTCTTTCTGTATGCTATTATTCCTGGTCAAGAATCTCGTATTTGAGCGCGCCGCTCGGGCATTTGTCGATATGCCGGGCAATGGCCTCAGCGGCATCGGCATCGGGCTCAACCCAAGGACGTCTGCTAACATTAAAAACCGCAGGCAAACCTTTCACACAAACACCGGAGTGAATGCATTTTTCTGGCTGGAACTTCACCGTGATATTTTTGCCGTAATACAGCTTCTGATCGTTTGTCATACGTTCACACCTTTCTTTTAATTTCTTGATTGCGTCCCGCTGTTCTGACTATACCATACTCTTTTGCAGAAAAGCTGACATGATTTCGCTAAAATTTGATATAAAAAGCTGGAAAAGTACAGTTTGCAGCAAGCTCGCTATCTATCGCCGTAAAATGGTAAACTAGGAAGTATAGTATTTTACGGGGAGTGAACTTCTTATGAAAAAGCTTGCTGCCGGCTTCCTGGCCGGTGCGGTATTGATGATAGGCACTCAGGCGATCGGGGCTTCTACGAGTCTAGTAGGCAAGACAATTCAAGCAGAATACACCGTAAACGTGTACGGCAAGAAACTGGCGGTCCCGGCCATTGTAATTGACGGCAAAAGCTATGCACCGGTCCGGGCAATCGGGGAGCTGGCAGGATATAAGGTTTCCCTATCAGGCAAAACCATCAGTCTGGACGAGAAAGAGGCGGCGACTCTGCCATCGCTGGCCGATAGGAATGCAGGCATTACAATGGGCCCGGTGCCCACGCTGACACCAGACTCCGCAGCAGCCGTGACCAAAGGCAAGATCAAAGCGATTGACAGCAAGATAGATGCCGTTGTCGACAACATTCTGTCCACAAGCAGCAAGCTGAAGGCAGACCCTGACAGTGGCGACCTGAAGGACAAGCTGGAGCAATATAAAGCGGAATACGCCGATCTGCTCCAGCAAAAGGATGCCGAACTGCAGAAATAGAACGGGTGCATGAGGTAAAAGTAATACTGGGCTCCGGGGAGTATAAGTTTTCTTATAAGAATGGGCTCGCAATGAACCGGGGATAACGAAGAAGGAAGCAGACGGATTCCGGCAGCGGGCGGCTGTTTAAGTCTCCGTTTGCTTTTTGCTTTCTTTAGCGCTATTATAGATTAATAAAGTCTTTGATTGAGGTGGATGTTCATGAAGTATTCAAAGGCAACCAACTATGCGCTGCACACCATGCTCTATCTGGTGGCTGCTGCGCCGAACAAGCCTATAGGCGTACAGCAGCTGGCGGAACGGCAGGGGGTATCTCCCACATATCTGTCGAAGATCCTGACCAAGCTGGTGAAGGCGGATCTCATCGAGTCCGCATCCGGTGCGAACGGCGGATACCGGCTGAAGCGCAGGCAGGAAGAGATTTCTTTTCTGGACATCATTCATGCCATTGAAGGCACGGCATCGTTGTTCGATTGTACGCTCAACCACTCCAGCAAGTGTCCGATTCAGCAGGAGATGGTCGAAGCGGAGCGGCAGATGGAGCAGTATCTGCAGAACAAGAAGATGTCCGAGCTTGCCGAAAAAATAACGGTGGACTGATCATCCGCCGTTTTTGGCGGCATGATTATAGATATAGACAGTCTTTTAAATCTGCAAAAGCTTGAAAATTATTAAATCCGGGAAGGGATGAGCTGTAATGATAAACGATTTATTTAGTGCCGATGTATGGGAAAAGGCCTGGAAGGAGGACCCGGCAGCGATGGGCAACAGGTTCAAGCAGTCGGGAATGGACATGGCACGCGCCTTTGACCATAAAGCGAAGTCGTTTAATGAGGAAGTGTTCAGTGAAGGGGGAAGACGCAGAAGCGAGCGGATTATCGGCTGGCTTGAAGGCCAGGGGGTCGACTTTGAAGGACTGTCTGTATTGGATGTGGGCGCGGCTTCGGGCGGGTTCACGGTCCCTTTTGCCGATAGAGGGGCGAAGGTTACCGCAGTGGAGCCGAACCATCCATTAGCCGGGCTGTTCATAGAGAATACCGCCAGGTTCGGTCCGGGGCAGGTGGAGCTGGTGCATGATTTGTTCGAACATGTGGATCTTGACGCCAAAGGCTGGAAGGGCGCCTTCGATCTTGTCTTTGCGTCCATGTCTCCGGTGGTGGTTGATTGGGAGAGTGTGGAGAGTGTGCTTAGCTGTGCGCGCAAGTACTGCTACATCAGCCTGAATGCAGGAGGCAGAGAGTTCAGTCTGCTGAATGAGGTGCTTCCTTTGCTGAACGGGCAGGCATTACCTGCGAAAAGCTCGGATATGGCTTATTTGACTCACTTGCTCTATCTGAAGGGCTATTCGTTTGAGTCGCTGATCACTCGCGAGATGAAAACCACCGAGCTCTCCAGCGAGGAGGCGGTCGAGGAGACGCTGATGCTGCTGAAGCATCATAAGCTGCCCGCAGATGAGGCGGCCCGCCGGACCGTTACGGAATATGTGCACCGCACTTATCCTGACGGCAAGGTGCAGGTTCAGCAGGGAGGACGCTTCGGCAAGGTGCTGATCCGGCTGCAGGAGCTGAATATGTACAGCAGAGCAGAAGCCGGTAAACGGTAATCAATAGGCGGCAGCGGTGGTAAAGGCGGATGGGCCTTGTATTTCTGACAAAAGATGATATGTTATAGATAGATCCCCATAGCGGGATCTATTTTACTATACGGAAGGAATGAGCGAAATGAGAGGACAAGTGCAGGTTTTCGAGCAAGACCGGATGAAGAAGGCGGGTGAAATCTACTATGAACCATAGTCTGATTACGGATTCCCTGCGTGAGGAACTGGTGCGCCAGCTTGTATATCTTGATGAGAATACCTATGGCATTCTGGAACGGACGGCAACGGAATCACCTGCGGACCGTGCGGAGATCCGTGCTTTGATTGAGAGGTATCAGGCATGTGTGCAGCGTATTTTGACCGGAGCCGGCGATGAGCTTACACGCTCTGCGGTGCTGATCGGCTCCTGGATTTCGCTGAGGATCGGCCCGGAAACGCTGACGGATGCGTATCGTATTGTGATACCCGGCGAATCCAGTCTGGATGAGTTCTCGATCTCACTCTGCTCTCCTATGGGCAGGGCGCTGCTTCTGGCTGAGCCCGGTGAGACGGTAACGGTTCATACCCCGCTCGGCAGCGACCAGGTGCTTGTGCTGAACAACGTCTATGAGTATCCGGTCCGCGAAAAACAGAGGTAACGTTGGAAGGGAACTGGAGGATTTTGTTTTGAACCTACTCCTGTTAAGAAGAGCAAAGGTTGATTGTTGATGAATAGGTTCGGATAAGGAACGCTGTAGGTGAGTGAAGTGGAATTAGTCCACCTAAATCTTCTGTAAGAGCGTCCTGTGCCAGTGTTAGTGGGAATTTGTATACCTAATTTAGGGAGATTTATCTGTACTGGCACGAATCAGCCGGATTAAGTGTACTTTTTCCAACTAACGATGGTTTGGGTGCCGGATGTCTTGGATTAAGTTCACTTTTTCCACTTGATTCCCTACGATGCTCCAAGTCCACATCGGGATTCCTGAATAAGGCGTCTGTCCCAGTGAGGCTCGATCCAAAAGTCATACTACATCACAACGGCTGCGCTGTCCTTATTGGACGGCGCAGCCGTTGCTGTTTGTGTTCTGCACTTTCTAGTGATCCCGCGGCTGGGCTGAAGATTACAGCTGCTCGACCTCACGCAGCCAAAGCGCTGCAGAAGCATCGCTCGGCATACGCCAGTCTCCGCGCGGCGAGAGGCTGACCGTTCCGACCTTCGGTCCGTCCGGGAGGCAGGAGCGCTTGAACTGCTGGGTGAAGAAGCGGGTCACGAATACCCGGAGCCAGCTCACCAGCTGCTCCTTAGGGTAGGCGTCGCCAAAAGCATGCCGGGCAAGGTAGAACATTTTTGCGGGAGAAGCGCCTGTCCGCAGCATGTAGTACAGGAAGAAATCATGCACTACATAAGGTCCGAGGATATTCTCGGTAAGCTGGACAATCTCGCCTGTAGCGGACGGCGGCAGAAGCTCGGGGCTGATTCCCGTGTCGATGATGTCATAGAGCAGCTTGTTCACAGTCTCGTCGGCCTCGTGATCGGCATACCAGGCGACGACATATTGAATAAGCGTCTTCGGAATCCCCGAGTTGACACTGTACATAGACATATGGTCACCGTTATAGGTACACCATCCAAGGGCAAGCTCCGACAGATCGCCGGTGCCGATCACAATGCCGCCATTCTTGTTGGCCAGATCCATCAGGATCTGCGTGCGTTCCCGGGCCTGAACGTTCTCATAGGTCAGATCGTGAACATCCTTGTCATGGCCGATATCCTCGAAATGCTGCAGGCAGGCGGCTTTGATGTCCACGACCTTAAGCGAAGCGCCGAGCGCCTTGATCAGGCCGACGGCGTTGTCGTAGGTGCGGTTCGTCGTGCCGAAGCCCGGCATGGTGACCGCCAGCACATCGCTGGCCGGACGGCCGAGCAGCTCCATCGCCCGCACGGCGACGAGCAGCGCCAGCGTGGAATCCAGGCCGCCGGAGATACCGATCACCGCCTGCCTGGTGCCGATGTGGCGGATGCGCTTCATCAGGCCGGAGGTCTGGATGGAGAGAATCTCCCGGCAGCGGTCGTCGCGCTGCTGCGGATTGCCGGGAACGAACGGGTTCACGGCGATGCTGCGGACCAGCTCCCGTCCTTCAAGCAGGGCGCCCGGTGCCGCATAGAGCACCTCACGGTAGTTGCGGCCGCCCTTGCCGGCCCGGAAGGTGCCCATTACCGTGCGGGAATACTGGATTCTCGGCACATCGATATCAGCGATGATGATGCGGCTCTCATGGGTGAAGCGTTCGGATTCCGCGAGCATCTGCCCGTTCTCGGCGATCAGCGAGTGGCCGCCGAACACGACATCCGTTGTCGATTCGCCGGTATTGCAGCCGGCGTAGACATAACCTGCCACGCAGGAGGCGGATTGGCTGGTGACCAGCTGGCGGCGGTAATCCGCTTTGCCTACCAGCTCGTTGCTGGCCGAGGGGTTGAACAGCAGGACAGCTCCGGCCTGGGCGAGCAGGCTGCTCGGAGGAACCGGAACCCAGAGATCCTCGCAGATTTCCACACCGAAGGAGATGCCGCTGCCTTCACTCGTGAAGATCAGATCATTGCCGACCGGCACAGCCGTTTCACCAATCCGCAGCTCTGATATCTCCAGCTCTTCGGCTCCGGCGAACCAGCGGGGCTCATAGAACTCACTATAGCCGGGAATGCAGGTCTTCACTACAAGACCCAGAATTTTACCCTGCTGCAATACGGCAGCGCAGTTAAACAGCCTGCTTTTTATCGAAATGGGCAGACCGGCAATGACGATGAGATTCCGCCCTTTGGTAGCGGCGGTGATCTTCTGCAAGGCTGCCAGTGCGGCTTCCTGCAGCACCGGCTGCAGGAATAAATCTGCGCAGCTATAACCGGTAATAGACAGCTCCGGCAGCACCAGGTATTCCACCTGCTTCTCATCCGCTTGTCCGATTACATCCATAATTTGTGCTGCATTATACTCGCAGTCGGCAACCCGCAGTTCAGGGGATGCGGCAGCGACTCTTGCGAATCCGAAATTCTGCATTTGTTTCACCTATCCTTTGTATGATGACACCTGCTATTAATTAATTGTACCCATGATAGGGTATCCATAACAAGTAGAAAGGGCTGAATAGACCGGAGCCTTCATTTCCATAAAAAGGTATACAACAAAAATAACACGTGTTATACTTTTGCCGAGGTGCTGATATGGACAAAAAAAGAGTGACCAGCCACGATGTTGCCAAGCTGGCCGGTGTATCCCGCAGCGTAGTCTCTGCTGTGCTGAATGGCACGCCGGGCATCGGCGTCAGCGGGGAGACGCGGGAGAACGTGCTGGCCGCGATCCGTGAGCTGAACTACCATGTGGACGCCCAGGCGCGAAGCATGAAGACGGGCCGCACCATGAGTCTGGCCGCGTTCGGCGACACACGGCACCCGCTGTTCATGCGGCTGCTGGAGGGCATGCAGCGGGAATGTGAGGCGCACGGCTATCACATTCTGCTCTGCTCGCCGGGCCACCGGCCGGACGGCGAAGCCAGGAGTGAGCTGGTGGACCTCTACCACCAGCGGAAAATCGACGGCATCGTGACGCTGGATAATACCAGCTACCGCGATGAAGCATGGGCCGCCAAGGTCAGCGAGGCGGGGGTTCCGTATGTATCCGTGGAGGGCTATGCCGAGACGGAGGGGGTATGCTCTGTGCTGGCCGACTACAAGGGCAGCGTGGAACTGGCTCTGGATTATTTGCTGCGGCCGGGAACTCCGCAGCTCCAGACTCCGCTATATGCTGAGGTGTATCATGGCAGCATCCGGAGCTGGGCGGAGCGGACACGCCGGGACGCCTATATCCGCTGGTGCAGCGAACGGGGCATGAATCCCTTTTCTTCCGCCTTCCCGAGCGGGAAGGGCGGGTGGACTGGGAGGAATGGCTCCTGAAGCTGGCGGATATCAGCAAGCCGCCGCCGCCGCTGCTGGTGAACTGGTCCAGCGGGGTCCCGGATTTGTACCGGGCCGCCCATAAGCTGGGCCTGCGCATCGGCGAAGAGCTGCGGGTGATGGCGGCGGACAACACGATCCAGGGCCACCGTCTGAGCCTGCCGGCATTAAGCTGTGTTGAAATTCCCTATGTGGGTATGGGAGAAGAGGCAGTAAGATGTGTGCTCAAGCAGATTGAAGGCGGAGCAGCACCGGAAGCGGCCGGGAAAATATGGCTGCCCGCGGTTTTAAGGGCGGGAGAAAGCGCGTAAGCGTGCTTTTTTCGGGATATAACACGTGTTATAAAAGGAGGAAAAGCAAATGTTTTGGACGGAGGAAAAGCTGGGGGCGCGGCTGCGTGAACTGGAAGGGTATCGTTACCGTGATGTTGTCAAGCTGAATGACTGGCTGGCAGTAGAGGATAAGGATGGAGCGAACGGGAAGTACCCTCCGCAGCTCGAAGGAGATACAAGGCTTCAGCTGGGGGATTACTGGACCGGCCGGGATGCGTACCTCTGGCTGCATAACACCATAGAAGTGCCTGCGGAGTGGAAGGGGAAACGCGTGGTCGGGCTTTTTGACTTCGGCCGGACCGGCGGGGGCAACAACAGCGGCTTTGAGTCGCTGCTGTATCTTGACGGCAAGCCTTATCAGGGGGTGGATTCCAACCACCAGGAGGTTTTTCTGGAGGAGGATGCGGCGGGCCGCGCGCTGGACTTCACCTTCCGCTTGTGGTCAGGACTGGAGGGCGGGGGCCGTCCGGTTCCCCAGGAGCACCGGATTATGCGGTCAGAGCTGGCCTGGCTGGATGAGGCGGCGGATAATTTGTATTATACAGGCCGTGCTGTGCTGTCCACCTGCAAGCAGCTTGCAGACCAGCAGCCGGAGAAGCAGGAGCTGCTGATGGCGCTCAACCGGGCATTCAACAAGCTGGACTGGTCGAAACCGGGCAGCGCAGGCTTTTACCATTCCGTCCGGGAGGCTGAATCGCTGCTGCTGGAGCAGCTGGCGCTGCTTGAGGCGAAGCCTCCGGTAACCATAACCGCAATCGGCCATACCCATATCGATGTTGCCTGGCTGTGGCGGCTTACCCATACACGGGAAAAAGCGGCCCGCTCCTTCTCCACAGTGCTTCGGCTGATGAAGCAGTACCCGGAATATATATTTTTGCAGACCCAGCCGCAGCTGTATGCTTACATCAAAGAGGATTACCCGGAAATCTATGCCGAAATCCGCAAGCGGGTGGAAGAAGGCCGCTGGGAAGCCGGAGGTGCAATGTGGCTGGAGGCGGACTGCAATCTGACCAGCGGGGAATCGCTGGTGCGCCAGATCTTGTACGGAACCAAGTTTTTCCGGGAGGAATTCGGCGTGGACTGCAAATATTTATGGCTCCCCGATGTCTTTGGCTACAGCTGGGCGCTGCCGCAGATTTTGCGTAAATCAGGCATTGATACGTTCATGACCACCAAGATCAGCTGGAGCCAGTATAACCGTATGCCGCATGACACGTTTCGCTGGAGAGGCATTGACGGCAGTGAAGTGCTGACCCATTTTATCACCACGCCTGAAGGGCCTGGCTCCGGCGCCTGGTATTATACCTACAACGGCCTGATTGAAGCCTTCTCCGTTCAGGGCATCTGGGATCAGTACCGGGATAAGAATCTGAACCGTGAGCTGCTGCTCTCCTACGGATATGGTGATGGCGGCGGAGGCGTCAACCGCGAAATGCTGGAAATGCGCCGGCGCCTTGACAAGATGCCCGGGATTCCCGCGGTCCGGACGGGGCGGGCGGATGAGTATTTTGAACGCCTGAATGAGGCGGTCCGCAGCACTGACCAGTATGTTCATACCTGGGACGGGGAGTTGTACCTGGAGTTCCACCGGGGAACGTATACCAGCCAGGCCTACAACAAGCGGATGAACCGGAAGCTGGAGCTGCTGTACCGTGAAGCGGAGTGGCTGCAGGTCCTCCTGGCTGTGGAAAAGGGCAGCTTCAGCAGCTATCCGGCACAGCTCCTGCTGGAAGGCTGGCACACCATCCTCCGCAACCAGTTCCACGATATTATTCCTGGCTCCTCCATCCGCGAGGTGTACGAGGATTCAAGACTGGAATATGCGGAAGCGGAGCGGATCGGCAGCGCGGCGGCGGAGGCAGCGGCTGCAGAGCTGGCAGAAGGGCGGGCCGAAGAGCTGATAGAAGGGCTGGCAGAAGAGCAGGCCGAACAGTTGGCTGAAGGGGCCGGTTTCCGGCGTGAGACTGAATACACAGTCTTCAATGGAGCTTTCTACGAGCGGACAGAGCTGGCAGCTATTCCTTATGAAGCAGCAGGTGAGGATATGGTGTGGACCACTGCGGACAGCCGGCAGTTATCTTCCCAGCGTGTTGGCGGGGAGTGGCTGATCGAGGTCCCGGCGGTTCCGATGCTGGGCAGCACAGTCATAAAGGCCGGAACTGCGGCAGCATTTGCGGTTCAGGCGGATTCAGCGGGTTCTGCTGATTCTGCCGGTTCTGCCGCAGGCAAGATTGGGGCGCGGGAAGGCAACTCCTTAACACCCGGCGCCCCGGTTCCGTTCGAATGGGAGGATTCCCGGCTTACGACACCGTTTTATGTGCTGGAATGGAACGATGCGGGGCAGCTGAGCCGTATTTATGACCGCCGGGAACAGCGGGAGGTGCTGGCTCCGGGCGAGAACGGCAACGTGCTTCAGGTTTTTGAGGATAAGCCGAAGATGTACGATGCCTGGGATATTGACCTGTTTTATCAGGAAAAAAGAGAGAAATCACTGACCTGCGCTCGGTAAAGCTGACGGAATGCGGCGCGCTTGCGGCGGTGCTGGAATTCACATGGCAGTATATGGACTCCTCCATTGTCCAGAAGGTCAAGGTGTACAGCAGAAGCGCCCGGATTGACTTTGAGACGCTGGCCGACTGGCATGAGCAGCATCAGCTGCTGAAGACCGCTTTTCCGGTAGCGGTGCGGGCTACAGAGGCTACCTATGACATCCAGTTCGGGAACGTGAAGCGGCCGACGCACTGGAATACAAGCTGGGATTATGCGCGGTTCGAAAGTGTCGGCCATCAGTGGGCCGATCTGTCCGAGCGGGGCTATGGCGTCAGTCTGCTGAATGATTGCAAATACGGCTATGACATCAAGGATCATGTGATGCGGCTGTCACTGATCAAGTCGGCCACAGAACCTGACTGGCAGGCGGACCAGGGGGAGCACCGGTTCACCTATGCCCTGCTGCCGCATAAAGGCGACTGGGTAGCAGCAAACACGGTTCAGGAAGCTTGGTCACTGAATAATCCGCTGCGTGTGGTCAAGGGCGGTTATTCTGCCGGGGCCGGCAGATCGCTGATCAAGACGGACTGCGGCAGCATTGCCGTTGACGCTCTCAAAATGGCGGAAAATGGCGAAGGCTTCATCGTCCGCCTGCATGAGTATACAGGCTCCCGCAGCATCGTAACGCTCAGCAGTGATTATCCGGTCCATTCCTGGCAGGAATGTGACCTGATGGAACGGCCGGTGGGTGAAGTTAAGCCCGGCGGGGCGGTTACCTGTGAAGTCAAGCCGTATGAAATCAGTACCTATATTGTGAAATTCTCCGGTTAGGTATGGAGCATAGAAGCCGGCAGAATTAGGTACAGGCATGAACAACGGGCATTCCATTCTCACGGCAGGTGAGGGGATGCCCGTTTGTTATGCCGCTTAGGCGCAGTGAATCGGGGTTGGTTCGCGCGGTCTGCGGCACAGTTTTTTAACTATCGCTTCTTTCTGCCCCCAGTTTCCTGCAGCAGGTCAGACTTCATCATACAGCCGCTGCAGAAAATCGATGCTGCCCTGCATATAGTCCTCGGGGGTACTCTCCAGAATGCCCTGAATATGCGGCCGCTTATATTTCATGTATTGGAGCAGCGGAGCAAAGTGAAGCAGCCCTTGGCCGACAGGCACAATCCCGATCTGCCCGTCATTGACCGTGAAGTCCTTCAGGTGCAGGACAGCAATCCGGTCCCCTAGCAGCTCCAGCGCTTCCCCAATCACGGCATCCTGCTGCCGGTAATTGTCTGCGGTCATTAGATTTGCACAGTCGAGAATAATCTGCAGATTATTGGAGGGGATCAGCGAGAGCAGCCGGTGTGCCAGCTGTGCGGTATGTAGCGGGTGATTGATCCCTGCTTCAATGCCTACCGTTACGCCGAATCGCTCCGCTTCTGCCACCATAGCTTGTACTGAGACCACAACCTGCTGGAAGGCTTCCTCCGTAAAATTTTCCGGGGTATAGCCGTTGCCTACACTGCCCGTTTCAGTACCGACCAGGCTGGCGCCAAAATCGCGGGCCAGGCGAAGATGGGTGCTGAATGCGTTCAAAGCCGCCTTTCTTTTGGCGGGATCAGGATCGACGATATTTACATAGCAGCCGAGCACGGCAATGCGGACTCCTGCCTGGCGGAAGGCTTCGCCAAAATATGCAGCGGTTCCCGGGCTTAATGCAGCCAGCGCAGGGACACTTTCGGGAAAGGATTTATGTACAGCGAGCTGAATATGCGAAAAACGATACATGTTAAGCTTGGTGGTCAGCTCCGGCAAAGGCAGCCGTCCAAAGTCATGGGCGCGTACACCTAAATGAAGCGGGGCAGTCATGGTAAAAGCCTCCTTTTGCGGCGTTTGAAGGTATCGCGGAGTCCACGGGAGCCTATGTTGCCGGCAGGCTCTCTGCGGCTCTAAACCCTGGCTCCCGCAAGTGTGCATGCAGGGCAGCCAGCTCTGCCGACTGCGGGATCGCCTCCACGACCAGTTCAGCCACGCGGGCGGCGCCTTGTTTGCAGAAATGCGTGTCATCCGTGATGCCCTGCGGATAATTGGGATGCCCGCCTGCGGGCAGATGCATGAACAGCTGCCGCGAGCCGTCTACTCCCAGCTCGCGGTACAACTGCTGGGAGGAGGCAAAAATATCAAGCAGCGGCGTGCCGGTCTGCGCTGCGGTCTCGCGCACCGCTTCCGGGTACAGCCCGACCGCGAGCGGGTCAGGTTCGCCGCCTGCAGTGAACCGGCGGCGGCTGACCGAAGTCAGCAGAACAGGGTATCCGCCGCGGCTGCGGGCGAATTCGATGAACGTGAGCAGATTCCGGCGGTACTCCGCAGCGGGGTCGGTATAACGGGCTGGGTCCTCTACCTTCTGGTCATTGTGTCCAAACTGGATCAGCAGGTAGTCGCCGCACCGGAAGTCCTTGCCGATATCTTCAAGCCGTCCTTCCGCCAGGAAGGAGCGGGTGCTGCGACCGTTAACCGCCCGGTTGTCTACGGCAATCTTAGGGCTGAAATGCTCCTGAAGGAATTCACCCCAGCCGGCCATCGGCTTTTCGCCTCCGCCTTTCTGGGCAGCGGTGGAGTCACCGGCAATATACAGCGTAGGCATAATATACTTCCTTTCCTGATGCTTTGCGTCTTTGGTTATCTTCAAATGGACGGCGTACCCGCTTCTGTCTACCTGTGCTGCAGCTTGGCTGCGCTGCGGTCTTCAAAGCCGAAGTAGCCGGCGGCATTGTTGTAGGCGATATCCTCGACCAACTGTCCGAGCAGAGCCGGATCGTCCGGTGCTTCCCCGCGCTCGGCCAATTCGCCCAGCAGCTCACAAAGCACGCGCCGGAAATACTCGTGGCGTGTATACGAGAGGAAGCTGCGCGAGTCGGTGAGCATGCCGACAAAATTGCCCAGCAGGCTGTTGTCGGCCAGCAGGGTCAGCTGGCGGCGCATCCCGTCGCGGGTATCGTTATACCACCAGCCGGAGCCGAGCTGAAGCTTGCCTGCGGTATCCTTTTGATAGCAGCCCATCAGCGCAAGCAGGGCAGGGTAATCCCCCGGATTCAGTGAATAGAGGATGGTCTTCGGCAATCCTTTGCCGCATTCGGCCCGGTCCAGCAGCTGCGAGAGCGCCTCAGCCAAAGACAGGTCGTTAATTCCGTCGTAGCCGGTATCCGGGCCCAGCCGCCGGAACATCGGCGTATTATTGTTGCGGAAGGCGTGCAGGTGCAGCTGCATGGTCCAGTTTTTATCATGATACATTCCAATCAGCTCCGACAGCAGCTCTGTCCGGTAGACTGTAATCTCTTCCGGCGACAACACCGCGCCTCCCAGACGTTTGGTGAAAATCCGCTCCAGCTGTGAAGCTTCGCCAGCCGCCTGATAACGCAGCACATCCAGCGCATGGTCGGACAGCCGGCAGCCGTTCTGATGGAAAAAATCCACACGGCTCCGCAAGGCTTCAACCAGCGCAGCATACGTGGTTACAGGTACTCCGGCAGCTTCCCCCAGCCGGGTCAGCCAAGGGGTGAAGCCATCGGCATCGATATTAAGCGCCTTATCGGGGCGGAAGGTCGGGAAGACCTGAAAGTCCTGCTCCGACGCCTTCAGCAGCCGGTGATATTCCAGGGAATCCGACGGATCATCGGTGGTGCAGACGGTTTTAACCTTGGAATTCCGGATCAGGCTCCGCCGGGTGTACGCAGGCTCCGCAAGCTTGCGGTTCACTTCCTCCCAGATGGCAGGGGCGGAAGCCACATTCAGCGTCTCGTTAATCCCGAAGAACCGGCGCAGTTCCAGGTGGGTCCAGCTGTACAGCGGATTGCCGACAGCCTTGGGGAGCGTACGGGCCCAGGCCAGGAATTTGTCATAATCCGAAGCCTCTCCGGTGATATGGGATTCCGGAATCCCGTTGGCCCGCATCAGCCGCCATTTGTAATGATCCCCGGCCAGCCAGGCTTCAGTCAGGTTGCGGAAGGCCTTGTCTTCATAGATTTCCTTCGGGTCGAGGTGGCAATGGTAATCGATGATCGGCATGGTTTTGGCATGATTATGAAAGAGCAGGCGCGCCGTTTCGCTGGTCAACAGAAAATCGTCATTTAAAAACATTGCAATTCTCCCTTTGCTTGGATTGGATTAGGATTAGAGCGTAACTCCGGTTTTGAAAATCGCCAGCTCACGCACTTCGTTCTGCTCGTTGCGTGTTTTTTGGCCGCTGGCCACACCGATAATGTAGGCGATAAATTCCTCCAGCACATCGGCCATCGGACGCTCCAGCAGCGGTCCGGCATTGAAGTCCATCCAGTGGCCCTTTTTGGCAAAAAGGTCATTGTTGGTCGCCACCTTGACCGTAGGCACAAAGCTGCCGAACGGTGTTCCCCGGCCGGTTGTAAAAAGCACAAGCTGGCAATCCGAAGCGGCGAGGGCGGAGGCCGCCACCAGGTCATTGCCCGGGGCTTGCAGGAGACTGAGACCTTTGCGGCGCAGCTTCACCCCGTAATCCAGCACATCCACAACGGGCGAGCTGCCGGCTTTTTGCGTACAACCCAGCGATTTGTCTTCGAGCGTGCTGATTCCTCCGGCCTTGTTGCCGGGAGAAGGATTCTCGTACACCGGTTCACCATATGAGAGGAAATACTGCTTGAAGTTATTGATCAGGGAAACGATGTCTTCAAAGACCTCACGGTTCTCCGCACGTGCCATGAGCATCTTCTCCGCTCCGAACATTTCTGGGACCTCGGTCAGCACGGAGGTTCCGCCTTGGGAGATAATGAAGTCGGAAAAAGCGCCCAGCAGCGGATTCGCAGTAATGCCGGAGAATCCATCGGAGCCGCCGCATTTCAGCCCGATGTTCAGCTCGCTGAGCGGAACGGGCTCGCGGACATCATCTTTTGCGGCCTCGTACAGCTCTTCAAGCAGGGCCAGACCGGCTTCCACCTCATCGCCCACCTCCTGGGCGACTAGGAATTTGACCCGGCTCCCGTCGTAGTCGCCCAGCATGCTGCGGAATTCGGAGACGATATTATTCTCGCAGCCCAGGCCGAAGACAAGCACGCCCCCGGCGTTGGGGTGGTTTACGGCATCCAGCAGGATACTGCGGGTCATGCGGTGGTCGTCGCCGAGCTGCGAGCAGCCGTAAGGGTGCTTAAGCACAGTGAAGTTGTCGAAACCGCCCAGGTCGGGGTGCTCTGCCTTGAACTCCTGCAGCATCTGCTCGGCAATGCCGTTCACACAGCCAACTGTAGGGATGATGAACAGATCGTTGCGGATGCCAACCTTGCCGTTCGCCCTGCGGTAGCCCTGGAAGGTCAGGCCGCGTTTCGGATAGGTGACCGGATGCAGGTCGGGAAGATATTCATATTCTTCTTCTCCGGACAGATTGGTTTTGATGTTATGCGTATGAATCCAGTCACCCGCCCGGATCTCCCCACCGCATGCCCGATAGGGTATCCGTATTTGGTAATGACATCGCCCTCGGCGAAGCCGGTTAAGGCGATTTTATGGCCCTGAGGAATATCCTGGGCGGCTGTGAGACTAAGCCCTTCAAAGGAGAGTACTTCACCGGAGGCAATCGGACGCAGCGCGACGGCTACTGTATCCCGGGGATTCATTTTCATTAATCGTTTCATGCTGTCCCTCCTATAAAAAATGATGAATTAAACTTCTGAACGGACCAACTGCTGTAGTGCGGCACGGCTGCCGGAGCTTTGGAGCTGGCGCAGCCGGGCGTCAACAGCTTCAGCAAGACCCGGCACCTGTGTCAGATCCCGGCCCCACAGGCTGACTTCTCTAAGAATTGAAGCAGCGAAGGTGGAAGGCTGGCTCCAGGCCTGATCAAAAACCGCCAGCACCTCGGCACTGTCCTGACGCTTCACGCGGTCACCCCGGTAGCTAAGCAGCAGCGCGGCAAAAGCCAGTGTAATCAGCGGCGGCAGTTGGCCGCGTTCCTGCTGATACCGGAGGAGCACAGGGAGAAGCCGTGTTTTAAACTTGGAGATGCTGTTCAGTGAAATCGAGGCCAGCTCGTGGCGGATGAACGGGTTTTTGAAGCGCTCCAGCACAGCGTCCGCGTAAGAGAGAAGCTCTTCTTGCGGCAGATCCAGCACCGGAATCAGTTCTTCATCCAAAAGCCTGCGCACAAAGCGGTAGAACGTTTCATCGTTCATCACATCCTCCACGGTTTCGAGCCCTGCCATCATGGCGAGGGGAACCATGGCCGTATGCGGCCCATTCAGCAGATGAACCTTGCGCTCGCGGTAGAGGGTCATGTCACCCGTAACGACTACGTTAAGTCCGGCTTTCGCTAGCGGAAGCCGCTCGGACAGCCACGCGGGACCTTCAATGACCCAGAACAGGAACGGCTCTGCGGTTACCATCAGCTTGTCGAGGTAGCCCAGCTCCGCTTCCAGCTCAGCGGCCTTGTCGCGCGGATAACCCGGAACAATCCGGTCAACCAGACTGCAGCAGAAGGTGTTCTCAGCATCCAGCCACTGCAGGAACGCTTCACCCAGGTTCCATGCTGCGGCGTATTGCTGCACAATTTCCTTCAGCTTTTCCCCATTGCGGTCAATCAGCTCACAGGGGATGATGACGAAACCTTTTTTGCCCAGCTCAAACCGTCTGTAGAGAAGGGCGGTCAGCTTGGCAGGAAAGCTTGAGGGAGGCGCATCCTCCAAACGGTCTTCCGGCTGATAGGCGATGCCTGCTTCGGTCGTATTGGAGGTGATAAACTCCAGCTCATCATTTTCGGCCAGGGCCAGATACGCTTCATAGTCGCTGTAGGGGTTGATCACCCGGCTGACACTGGTGATGATCTCGCGCGAATTGACTGGCTGCTCCTGCATGATGCCGTTCAGCAGCACCGTGTAGAGATTATCCTGCTCGGCCATCAGGCCGCCGAGTCCCTGGCCGATCGGCACGACGACCGCCGCACTTCCGTTGAACAGGCCTTGTTGGTTCATCTGCTGCAGCTGCCAGTCTACGAAGGCACGCATGAAATTGCCTTCCCCAAATTGAATCATCCGTTCTGGATATTGCGGCAGGCCGGGCTGAGTGGTTCTGGATAAACGCTGTGTCATAAGGTTCAATAATCTCCTTTTATAAGGTATTGGAATAATGCACACGTGAACATTTTATTTAAAAAAAGAGAGGCTCTTTTTTTAAAAATATAAGAATTAATATGCTTCACACTATAAATGTTCCTTCTATTTCTCGCTGAAACGGGTATCTGAAAGCGATACTCTGTATCGCGGCTTCAGAAGCATAGGCTCCTAAAAAGGAAAGGACGGTACCCGTTTCTACTTGCCGGATTCATTGCTGCTGTAATTCAGCTACCGTCTGGCGTATGACTAACGATGTGTTCACGAACAGCTGCTGGGGTTTGGCCTCCGGCTGCTGAAGCAGCTGGACCAGCATTTTGGTGCCAAGCTCGCTGATTTCTGTTATCGGTTTGCGGACCGTGGTCAAGGCGGGATTCGTATACCGGGAGAACATGATATCATCGAATCCAAGCAGGGAAATCTGCCCCGGAACATCGGCCTTGTGGGCGTAGCAGGCATTCATCGCGCCAATTGCCATGTCGTCATTGGAGCAGAATACGGCTGTCGGCGGATCTTCCAGCTGGAGCAGGGCAGCCATAGCCGCATAACCGCTCTCAATGCTGTAATCACCTGCCGCAAAATAACCGGAGTTCAGCGGAAGGCGATGGGCAATCAGGCTGTCCATGAAACCCTGCTTGCGCTCGCTCGAAGACTTGAAGCCGGGTTTGCCTTCGATAATAGCGAGTTTCCGGTGTCCCTGGCGGACGGCATAATCGATGGCTTCCTTCACGCCTTCGCGGTCATTTGCCACCACGTTCATAATGCCGGGGTCTTCAAGCTGGCGGTTCAGCACGACCAGTGGAATGCCCATCTTCTTTACATGATAGATGAAGGCATTGTCCTCGTCGCTCTGGCTCATGACCAGAATGCCGTCAAAACGCTGCGGCTGAATGTTGCCAAAGTTATGAACGCCGTCAATACCGTTGACCGTCAGGTTGAAGTTCTCATCCAGGATGTGGCTGATTCCCTTGATGGCATCCACCAGGAAGCTGGCCGAGGTCCCTTGCTCAATGCTGGAAAAAAACAGGCCAATGGTGAAGGATCTTTTGGTCACCAGGCTCTTGGCGCTGTAATTGGGGACGTAATTCATTTCTGCAGCGATTTTTTCTATTTTGTCCCGGGTGACCTTCTTGATCAGCGGGCTGCCGTTCAGCGCCCGGGAAACGGTGGTATGGGAGACGCCGGCGACACGTGCAATGTCTTTGATGGTGATCATAATATCTCTCCGGAAAAATAGAATTGTTAACGATTTCAGTTTACGGCCTCGGCAATATCAAGTCAAGGAATTATTAGATTGCACACGTTAAAATTTTGTGGCGGAATGCTGCCTCCGGCTTTATAATTTTTTGCTTGCCGGTGTCGGGGCAATGAGTGTGAAGGAGAACGCATGATTATGGAACAATTTTGAAAGCGTTCAAGCTTCTGCGTCTTCTTTGGCACAATGGGACCGGACACCTCTGGAGGCGCTTTCTTATAGCACAAAAAAACCTACCCGCGCCTGGTATGGCTGGTAGGTCTGTATATGGGTACGGCTTTTTTGCTATGCTTGTGAACTCGTGCAGGTTGATTGCATTTTGTGCAGCAGAATAGCCAGTTTTCTGTGAAAAATAGCATTCTATTGTATTTTCTGCAATTGATTTCTGGAATTCTGGCCTAAAGCACTCTTTACACAGGATTCTGCCTGTACAGAGTGCAATAGATCCAGTTTTTCGGACTATTTAGGGATGATCTGCTGTACAAAATACAACAGATATTCATGCCGCCCATTGGCAGCACTTCAGACGATGAAATTTCGGAGAAGGCCCTCAATTCGGCTTCGCCAAATTCGAGGCTTCCATAACCATGTCGTATGAATCGGACATCGTTATTTCAGGATAGAATGGCCCAAGTCCCTTTTCGAATGTTTTTTACTTGTCGCCGGTTTTCTCCCCGGCCGGATTCTTGCCGGAGTTCTTAGGGGAATCGCCGGTCAGGGTTTCCTGCACATTATCCATAATACCTCCGACGATATCGTCCAGCTTGTCCGTAGATGCGGTCTGTCCAGGCCTGATGCTGGCATCAGGAATCTGACTGAATCCGGGGGTTCGTTCGTCTCTGAAATCCGCTTTGTCGCTCATGCCTCTCATTCCTTTCTGCCCTGCAAAAGTCAGGATATGTCCATAATGCCCATCTTATGTAACGATTAACCAAATGGGCGGAACTGAACCACCATGCAGGGGAGAAAGGTGTCAAGGCTGTGCCGTAATGCTAAGGGCTGGCAGCCTTTTATCTGGAGTAAGCAGGGAAATTATACTCAAAGCGGAATGTAATTAGGGATGAATTAGGCTTTGTTATGCTGGAATTTCGTGATTTCCCGGTCGTAATGGGAGACGCTGCCGTCGAACCTTTTGAGCCGTACATAGTCTTCAGCAAATTTCTCGACGATTCCGATGCCCACCTGGGAATACATTCCGTCCGGGTCGAGCTGCAGCGCTGACACATAGGTCTGCGATAGGGCGGCGACAAAAAAATCAACATTTTTGACAAGTGTCTGCGGCATGGCTGACATTCCTCCGTTGTTCGCTTTAGCGCGGGTGTCTACAAAAGCTTTTTATCTATAATACGACAGGCATTGCATTTTGAAAACAAGATTTAATTTGCAAAATATGTGAAAATGACGCTTTCCTGTTGCAGACAAAGGCGGATTATACTTATTTTGCACAAATAGAAGCGCTGCTGAATTGAAGAATTTTAGGCGGCAGAAAGTAAATGTATGGAGGAATCCCAATGAGATTGCTGGTCTCCCAACCCAACCACGAGTCAGGGTTATTGAGGATGCAACAAGAACTTAAGCAGTGGTCCGAATATTGCGATGCAGTGCTCTACCCTGAAGGGTATGTAGCCGATACCGGCAGTGTGCAGACTCTCCGCAGTCTTGCCGGGCAGTATAGGAAGCTGATGATTACCAGCTACAAAAATGATAACGGCCAAGACAGAGCGCTGGTGATCGGTCCGGACGGAGAGATTGTATTGGAACGGGCAAAGTCACCGATGCAAGGAGAGCTGTATGCTCCTTCCGTAATTGAGGCAGGTGCTATCAGGATGGGTTATCTGCTGTGTGTGGAGATTTTGCAGGGGTTGAACGGGCTGGAAGGGCATGCTGGAACCCTGGATTTCATCGCCCATCCGATTGGAGTGGGAATGTTCAGTGAAGAACAGTTCGCCTTGTGGACGGAGGAGGCAGCGCGGATCGCTGTGAAATACCAATGCTCCATCATTGGAACCAGCCATGCCGACGGCTCCTACCGGAACTGCGGGGTGTCCATCCCTATATCCTACTGTATAATGGCAAACGGGCAACCGCTGTACATTTCACATGCTGACACACGAAGCCGCATTGTGGATTTGAAAAGCGGTACCGTTGCGATTGCTGGAACTGATTATTCACAGGCTGCTATGATGTAACACCGCCAGTTGAAGGCTGGAATCTGGAGGTCCATTCACAAATGGGATTGGTTATAAATTGGGGAAAGAGGTGCCGGGATGCCTTTAATCACCTGCGGACCAAATATGACATTCAGCTGTCCGGTTACTTATGTTACGCTGTTCTGGCTACACTTGTAACCAGAAGTGCAATACACTGCACAGGCAGTAACCGGCAGGAGGAGACAGAAATGGCGGAACCGTTAAAAGCAATGTACAATGAGGGATTTCTGCGCAGCTTCGGCACGAAGCTGCAGTCGGTATATAGCGGGTTTGATACTGAGGGTTTCGTCACTGCGGCGATGAAGGAGCCTTGGGAGGAACTGGAGCTAAAGGGCCGGATGCGGCGGATTACGGAGACGCTGGGAACATTTTTGCCCCGGCGGTATGAGGATGCTCTGGAAATTCTGTTTGCGATAGATAAAGAATGCGTAGGCTTCCCATACCTGATCTTCCCCGATTTCGTTGAAGTGTTCGGAGGAAGCGAAGAGCACTGGGAGCTGTCGATGTCGGCGCTGGAACGCTTCACGCCCAAATCGTCGGCAGAATTTGCCGTCCGGCCGTTTCTGCTGCGGGACCCGCAGCGGATGATGGCGCAGATGCTGCGCTGGTCACAGCACCCGGACGAGCATGTGCGGCGGCTGTCGAGCGAGGGCAGCCGGCCCCGCCTTCCCTGGGGCCAGGCGCTGCCCATGTTCAAGCGTGACCCGTCGCCGGTGCTCCCGGTGCTGGAGCAGCTGAAGGCAGACTCTTCGCTATATGTGCGCAAGAGTGTGGCGAACAATCTCAATGACATCGCCAAGGATCACCCCGGTGTCGTGATTGATATTGTCCGGCGCTGGAAGGGCGTGAATGCGCACACGGACTGGATCGTGCGGCATGGCTGCCGCACGCTGATCCGCAAAGCGAACCCTGAAATTATGGCACTTTTTGGTTATGCAGGCCAGAAGGATGAATCCCCGCTTGCCGTCAGCGCCGTCCTGTCTGTGGAGCCTGCGGAACTGCCAATAGGCGGGAGCTGTGAGCTGGCCTATGCCCTTGCCGTCCGCGAGGGGAAGGAGGCCCGTATACGTATAGAATACGGAATTGATTTTGTAAAAGCCGGGGGCAAAACCTCGCGCAAGCTGTTCCTGCTCTCGGATAAAACGGTTCCGGGAGGCACCCGGCTAACCGGAAAACGGACCCACCGCTGGGCGGATCTGACCACCCGCCGCCATTATGCGGGGGAACATAAGATCACCCTGCTGGTGAACGGCCGGGAAGCCGCATCTGCAGTGCTTATACTAAAGCCGCAGCGCAAAGGAGACTTGGAGCTATGATTACGAATAGACTCCGCTGCCCCGCTATGCTGCGAATCTAGAAGGAGTTGGTTAGAATGTTCCCTTGTCTGGAAACGGCAAGACTTACCATTGGCTTCAACGCCTGGTCGCCAAAGCACAAGCGTGCAGAGCTTGGCTACGAGCTGCAGCCCTGGCATTGGCGCAAGGGATACGCGGCAGAGGCGGCATCCAGCGTCATTGCTTACGGCTTTGAGGTGTTGGACCTGAACCGTATTGGCGCTGTAGTATTTACTGCGAACGAAGCCTCGGCCGGGCTGCTGGCGAAGCTGGGCTTTAAGCAGGAAGGGCTTCTGAGAGGCTACATGGTGCAGGGCGGCGTATCCTATGATACGAATGTCTACTCGATTCTAAAGCCAAGCGGGAAGGGTTGACCGTGAACAGACTGCTGGTTTATCCGGTTATGCTGCTGCCGTTTTTGGTGATTTTAGTTGCCGGCTGTGAAGATACAGAACATTCTGCTCCCGCCCGGGAGGCTGAACCGCCTGCGGAGGCTGTTATTATGCCGGAACAGATACCGGAGGATTTTGCCATTTTCTGTGCGTTATGGGATAACAGCTAAGAATGAGATCAACACCTTCAAGGGTACAGTAACGAAGGATTTGATTTCCAAGGGTTCAGCTGCAGCAAAGCTCAGGCTGACGGATGCTGAAAAGAGCGGGATTTACCAGCAGATGCTTGAGATGAATGTACTGGGTGGTATGGAGCTGGAGATGGCGGACAAAAGCTGCAGGCAGATCCCCTATGACGAAGAATACTGGATCATTCAGGTCAATGGCGGGCAGAAGGCATTACATTGGAGCGAAGAGTACTGCCAAACCACTCCGGATGCCAAGAAGCTCAAAGAACTGCGGAATAAGATTGTGAAGCTGGTCCAGAGCAAGCCCGAATATCAGGCGCTTCCTGAAGCGGTTGGCGGATATGAATAATCGGAAATGCTCGGTGGGCGGAAACTGCAGGGTTCCGCTGCCTTAACCCAAAACGGCTGCGCTGTCCAGTTAAGGACGGCGCAGCCGTTTCTACTATATAAAGCGAAATAAAGCGAACTTGAAAAACGAACAAAAGGGAAAAGGGTGGAGGGGAAGTTTGGATACTTACGGAGCGAATGCGTCCGCCTTTGTCTGCGGATTTCCACCGCGAAGTGCGGGAATAATCAAGAAATCTGCAGAAGGGCAGCGGCCGGAAGTCCAAACATTCACCGGAGTCCCGACGAAGTCCCTAATGTAAATATCTTAAGTTCACTCTATATAGAAAGATAAGAATTTATATGCTTTAGGGAAGCAAAGCTTACCCCCTTATTTATGAATTTGTAACAAGCAACGGCAGAAATACTGTTGTTGGGGCGGCGAAGGCTGAGTTCTGAGGGGGCGGTCTAAATATCCTAATTCCAACTAACACTTGCTTACATGCATCTTCGCAGGTACTAGTTGGAAAAAGGGAACTTATTTTTCCGAAAATTAAGTAATCTTGAGATTTAAGTGGAAAAAGTAAATCTAATTGGGCTACTTTTCTTGAAAAATGGCGAAATGAGCTGAATTAGTGTCCCTTTTTCCACTTCATCTGCCCGAGGATAGGGTACTCCAGTAAATTAGTGCCACTTCATCTGCCCGAGGATAGGGTACTCCAGCAAATTAGTGTCCCTTTTTCCACTTAAAGAGTTGCTGTAGGATTCACGGGAAATCGTTCTCCAGGTAAAGCTAAGACCAAGACGGGCTGCGCTGTCCCGGGAGGACGGCGCAACCGTTTCTACTAGCTGGACAAGTGCCGTTCTTTTAATCAATTGCGAGGCTGCTTCTGCTAGCCCATATCAGACTAACCGTTAGACTCATGCCCGCCTAATCATGTATATTCCCCGCCATCTTGAGGCGTTTGGCAATTTCCTTGAATTCGTCAGCGGAAATGCCCGGTGCGAACTCTTCCTTGGATTCTGGCGCTTCAGGGATAGGCACGCCTTCGGGCACTCCCTGAATCACCTCCAGCGGAAGGCCGTCTTCAGGATGGGTGCCCTTCCAGATCTGGCCAATGGAGCTAAAATCTTTGTCGCTCCAAGTGTACAGCTTGGTGTGCACCCCTTTTTCTTCATATTTGGCAGCTTCGGTAAATGACTTGTTGCTGAGGGAAGGGACGGGCACGAGCTTGGTTACGTTGACGCCCGTTGCAATCTCCAGCGCTTTGGCATAGGCCACCACATGGACTCCGCCGCGGACGAGCAGGAAACCGACTACCGCACGCGCAGCCGGATGATCGGTCATTTCATAGACCTTCATTTTGTGTGTTCTTGCTCCGCATTCCAGGAAGAAGTTATGCAGCAGATCCTCCACCAGGTTGCCGCTGTTGAATACGTTGGCCCCGGTCCATGGATTGCCCATGGAATCGAACGGCATCGCCCCCTGGGCTCCGGCCAGGAAGTGATAGGACAGACGGGCATCTTTTACGGCATCCAGCGGGGTAGAGTCTGGTTGCTTGTACGCTGTCGAGCCTCTGAGGCATTTATTTACCGCATGCGATACCAGCTCGACGTGGCCCAGCTCTTCGGCCGTTATACTCATTACCAGATCGTAGAAGGGCTTCAGCTTGTCTTTGGAACGGAAGTTAAAAGATTGATAGAGATAATTGTTAAGTGTGGACATCTCGCCGAATTTTCCTCCGAGCAGTTCTTGTACGGCGGCTGCGGCATTAGGGTCCGGCTTCTCGACATCGGGAATCTCGATCATGATCTCATCCATGCGTTGGAACATTGAATAGTCATCCTCCTTAGCGCTTCAGCAGAAGTGTGTATCCTACCGCCCTAACTTAAACGCAATCCCCTGTTCCTAAACATTTTGATTTCCAACAACATCCATTCTCACAGCATAAAGACACCCGGAAATTCACAAATTTGTATGGATGGAGCAGAGATACTGGCTATAATTGTTGAAGCTTTGTAAATTGGTTAGCTCCCATAACCGCGAAGGTGCTCCCCCGGCAGTTAAGCCATGAGGAAGCACCTTCGCGGTGGCGTTGTAATTATTTTTTGACCTCGGTTACGCCGGTTACTTTCCCCTGGTCCGAAGCACTGTAGGTAGCCTGGTATTTATCATCGGAGAAATAGACATTGCCCTCAATGGTGGCATTCACCACTTTGAAGCCGTTCGCTTCCACATAGACATCACCAACAAAAGTGCCGCCTTGGATCTGGGTATTTTCACTTTTGATCGTAATTTTGGGAGCCGTCAGTCTAAAAGAGTTGGTGATATTGTGATCCGCATCTTGCGTGTACAGCGCGATTTTGCGTGCCGGTTTACCTTTGTTGCTGAATTCTCCTTCGACGACGAGATCCTCTGTAAAGCTCAGATCCTTCAGTGTGGCGGCAATCCAGGTGCCTTCCTTGCTGATCGCTTTTTTGAAATCCTCGCCGTTGTCAACCACGGAAGCCGAGGTTACAGCATCTGGTGCAGCGGTGGCAGTGCCGGTGTTCCCGTTGCTTGCCGGCGTATTTGTGCCTGCCGTGTTATTGTTGTTAGCTGAGCTTCCGCATCCGACAAGCAGGGTCAGAACGAATATCGCCGCTAAGACTGCAAGCTTTTTCATGTGAATGTCCTCCCTCTGGTTAATATTTACCGAACGTTCTATAAATGATAAAATAAAAGCAGAAAGGGGCATGATCATGGCTAGAAGCAAAGAATTTGATGTCGACAACGTGCTGGGCAAGGCGATGAATGTTTTTTGGCAGCAGGGCTATGAGAAAACCTCGATGCAGGATCTGGTTGCCGGTATGGGCATTCACAAGCGGAGCATGTACGATACTTTTGGTGACAAGCATTCTTTATATATAAAATCCATGGAACGTTTTGCAGAGATGACCGCCAGCAGAATGGAAGGGCGCGTAGAAGGCGTGGATTCCGCCAAAGAAGCCATCCGCCGGCTGTTCGATATGATCATCCATAAGCAGGACACGGACCCCGCAGGCTGTCTGCTTGTGAACTCGGCTGTTGAACTGGCCAATCACGACCCGGAGACCATCTCCAGGGTAAACGATGCGTTTCTCGATGCGGAGCGGCTGCTGGAGCAATTGGTAACCCGCGGGCAGGCGAGCGGAGAAATCGCTGAACATCACCGGGCGGCTGACCTTGCGGTATTCCTGCATAATGCGCTGGTAGGGCTTCGGGTCATGGTCAAAATCAACCCGGACCGGAGCAAGCTGCAGAGAATTGTCGATACTACACTTGCGGTGCTGGACTAATTTCCATGGGGATATTATGAACCCCAAGCCGGGTTATTATCCGCCGGATATGCTGCGGCTTCAGGCTTCGTTATTTTGGACTTCAAACTCGCCGCTGTTTGGATTACAATATTCTTTTGAGCTGCAATTGCGGGAGGAAGGGGGAGTACACAATGGCTAAGCAGAAATTTTATGTGGTCTGGGAAGGCAAAAAGCCCGGTGTATACGGAACATGGGCGGAATGCCAGGCACAGACGGATCATTATACGGGTGCAAAATATAAATCCTATGAATCCAGGGCCGCAGCGGATGCCGCCTACAAAGCTGGCTGGAAGGGCAATTGGGGAAGCGGAGCAGCCGCAGCCGGAGCTGGCAAAAGCAAACCGGCAAGCTCCTATAAGCGCAGCACAGCCGAAGCAGCCCCGGCAGAGATTGAGTATGACAGCATTTCCGTGGATGTGGGGACGCGGGGCAACCCCGGGCCTGTGGAATATAAGGGTGTGGATACGCAGACCGGAGACATTATTTTTTCCTGCGGACCTATTTCCAAAGGCACCAATAATCTTGGCGAGTTCCTGGCGATTGTCCACGCGCTGGCCCTGCTGAAGAAAGAGGGCAGCAGCCGGACGATCTACAGCGATTCCGTGAATGCCATGAAATGGGTCAAGCAGAAGAAGGTGGCCACCACACTGCCGCGCGATGCTTCCACAGAGGAAATCTGGACGCTGATTGACCGCGCGGAACGCTGGCTGCAGACGAATACATATACCAACAAAATCCTGAAGTGGCAAACCAGGGAATGGGGAGAGATCAAGGCGGATTACGGGCGTAAATAATCTGCCGGGAGCCGGCTATATTTTGGGTAATAACAGGTAATGAATGAATAACACGCATGGGAGCGGAAGGAGAACGGAGATGTTTGGCAACGATTGGGATGAGATCCTGCAGGAAGAAACGCAGAAGTCCTATTTTCAGGAGCTGCGTTATGCGCTGGCACGGGAGTACAAGCAATACACGGTCTACCCGCCCAAGGAGGAACTGTTTTCGGCACTTAAGCTGACGCCATACAACAGCACACGGGTAGTTATTCTGGGGCAGGACCCCTATCATGGAGCAGGACAGGCACATGGACTCAGCTTCTCGGTCAAACCGGGAGTGCGGATACCGCCTTCCCTGCGCAATATCTACACAGAACTGCATGATGACATGGGTGTTTCTATTCCGAACCACGGCTCGCTGCTGCATTGGGCGGAGGAAGGGGTTCTGCTGCTTAATGCTGTACTGACCGTCCGGGAAGGCCAGCCGAACTCCCATAAAGGGCTGGGCTGGGAGACTTTCACCGATGCGGTGATGGAAAAGCTGAATGAGCGGAAGGAGCCTCTGGTTTTTATCCTGTGGGGCAGCCATGCCCAGCAAAAAGGGGCCTACGTCGACCGCAGCCGCCACCTGGTGATCCAGTCTCCGCATCCCAGCCCATTCTCGGCGCACAGGGGGTTTCTGGGCAGCCGGCCGTTTTCCCGGGCCAACCAGTATCTGGAGTCGCATGGCTTACAGGGAATAGATTGGTCCATACCGAATATATAGTCAGCTCAGACACAGCAAAGGGGGTGGGGCCATGAAGCATTGGGTAGGCAGGCCCGTTATTATGTACTGCGGCGAAGAACCCTACACGATCATGAAGGGTGTTCTGCGCAAATGGGACCCGGCGGCTTCGGTGGCAGTAATTGGCCATCAGGAAATCACGGTGCCTTTTCGTGACATTGTATTCATCAAGGCTCTGGCCCCCAAGGAGAGAGCCCTGGCCCCGACGCTGCATGCGGTCGGATACGTCATGAGAGAACGCCAGCAGTTCGACAATGCGATCTATTTCAAATCGGCAGTAACCGTCTGGAAGGGCGATCAGCTGATTGCTTACAATACAACAATTACTTCTCATACCAAGGGCTCCGTTACGCTGAAGGATGGACAGAATCTGCTGAAAAGCAGCCATGTCTTTGTAGTACGTTCCCTCCGGGGCTGAACGGTTCCAGCACCAAAAGACGCAGGCTTCTCCGTGAGAGAGGCTTGCGTCTTTTTAGCCTGCCAGAAAATTTAGGGTCTCCGCAGAGGAACTGAATCAGCTTCCATGCCAAAGGCTCCGGTCGCGGGGTTATTTTGGTAAGAATAAACCTGGCTGGCCCGGGTCAAAGCTGCTCTTCCTTGACAACCGAAACCTCTTCCACACGCTCAGCAATGATAATCTCGTAAATCCGCAGGAAAATGATTTTGAGGATCATATAGACCGGAAGCGCGATTAACACGCCGATGATCCCGTAGAAATCGCCCCCCACCAGCACCAGCACTACAGTGGTCAGCGGATGCACATCCAGCGATTTTCCGTAAATAATCGGGGAAAGCACATTATCCTGGATCTGCTGGGCGATGATTATAACCACCACCGACCAGATCGCCATCGTAGGGGATTCAATAAAGCCCACGATCACAACGGGAACAGCAGCCAGCAGAGAGCCGACATACGGAATGAAATTAAGCGGGATAGAAATGATGGCAAGCATCAGGGAATAAGGAAGCCCGATAATCAGGAAGCCCACATAGAGCATGGCCCCCAGCACCACGTTCAGCAGCACTCTTGTAACAATGAATCCGCTGAGTGCACTGTCGATATCCTGCAGCATGTCCTGTCCTTCCTTGCGGTACTTTCTTGGCACCAGGCTGAGCAGAATGGGGAGAGCTTATGTCCATCCTTCAGCATGTAGTAGAGAATAATAGGCAGAGTAGCAATGACCACTACAATGCTTGATACCACACCGATCAGATTGGACATGGAATTGGTCACCCAGGTGATGGCATCGCTCAAGTAACCCGATATTCGTGCTGACAGATCGGCATCCCCCTTGAAGAAGCGGGAAAAGTAAGGGTCGCTTTGCAGCTTATTGAACTGTTCCTGAATCCCCTCTACAAGATAAGGAGTATTGTCGATAAAATTCTGGATTTGCTCGCGCAGCGTTGGCCAGACGAGCACCCAGAAGAGGACAAACAATCCGATGAACACGACATAGATCAGCAGAATGGACAGCATGCGGTTCAGTTTCTTGCTCTCCAGGAAATTGACGAGCGGACGCAACAAATAATACATAAAGCCTGACAGCATCATCGGCACAAGCAGCAGATTGAAGATAGCTACCAATGGTGCGATCAGAAAAACGACTTTGGAGCCCAGATACAGAATTGTTAAAAAAGCGATAATGGCCAGACATGTCCTAAAATACTTGCTTTGCAGCATAGCGGCACCCCCTGATCTCTCAATTATAGCAATATGTATCGATTCTATCTTTATAACCGAATTCCGGTAGAATGATTCAGGGTATCGCTTGTCTGGAACTTGTAATTACTCTGGTTAGCAGCGGGAAGCTGAGGTTAATATCGCTTTAACAGGAGGAATGAGAGATGACGATACTGGTGGTGGGGATTTTTGAACATCCGAGCGACGCTGCATTGGCGATTGAGGCTGTCCGGGAACAGGGAATCAAACCGAAGCAGATCTCGGTGGTGACGAAACAAAAGAATACGCTGAAGATGATCAGCCACGACACGGGGATTGGCCGGACAGAATCCGGCGAGGGGAATGAAGGCTTGTTCGGAACCGCCAAAGCGCTGGGAGTCGGGCTGGAAATGCTGCCTGATACAGCTGTAGCGGCCGGTCCGGCAGCCCGGAAGCTGGCGGGGGCGGATCTGGAAGGGGATGGTCTTCCCGTCAGCCTGATCAGTATCGGAATTCCGCAGGAGGATGCGAAAATCTACGCCCGCCATGTCGGCAAGGAACATATTATTGTCATGGTAACCCTGGAGGAAAAGCAGAACCAGCAAGCGATAAGCACTTTGTTTGAACAGCATCACGCCATTCCGCCAGCCTCTCCCTGAGCACATATGAACTGAAGATCAAAGCAGTGGACGGTTTTTCCGTTTCGCTGCTTTATTTTTCTCGATCGTATGAACAGAAGCGGATCTATGCCGGCCTGGCCCCCGGTTTCTTTGGTTACCTGCTTGGCTTTCACGAGAGATAAGAAGGCGAAGATGTCGCCCAGTGCTGTCAGTCCGGCTGCAATAATGGCATAGTCTTCCGCATCCAGTTCCTCGGTTTCGGGGAGGGTGCTGCTGCTGTCCTTAGTGCTATTGCTCTTATTGCCGCCATTCCCGTTATTACTGGATCTAAAGTTATTGTTTTTATAGGCCATCTCCTGTTCACCTGCTTTTTCCCATATGTAATATAAAATATGTCTAACAGCGCCGGGAGGAATAGGCGAATGAGAGGATATTTCTGAGCAGTGCTTTTCTAAACAGCCGGACGGGAAATGAGCAAAAATGAGCGGAAATGAGCAGCCTGATATTTTGCATAAAAAAGGGGTTCATTGCGCCGGACAAACAAACCTTGGGGGGCAGGGTATATTTGTGCTGCGTGAAGAGAAAATAAGCCAAAGAAAAATCACTTTACACCAGATGTAAACGCTGTTACAATCATAAATGAGCATAAACGATCAATAATGATCACAAAGTAAGCGTGAATTTGATCATTTTGATCATCGATTCATAGATAGCATAACCGTAGTTTTCCTATTCTGCGCTGTTCACAAGGAGTGGGCGCCATGTTTGAAGAAGAACGCAAAAGGAGCATCGTCCAGTTTGTCGAAAGGCATACCCGGGCGTCCGTACAGGAGCTTAGCCAGGATCTGGGCGTGTCTGAATCCACCGTCCGCCGTGATTTGAAGGAGCTTGAAGAAGCGCGGCTGCTGAAACGCACGCACGGCGGAGCGGTTTCGCTGCAGAGTGTGAATTTTGAAGCGGCGTTTCCGGACAAAGCCGACCGGTTTCTTGAAGAGAAGCAGCGGATCGCCCGCAAGGCTGTGGAGATGATTCAGGAAGGCGACGCCATCCTCCTGGATGGAGGAACCACAACACTGCAGATCGCCAGAGCATTGAAGACGTTCTCGAACCTTAAGGTCATCACCAATTCCATGATTGCGTTAAATGAGCTCAAGGATTGCCGCAATATCGAGGTTTCAATCACCGGAGGGATGCTGCGGCCGGATACACTTGCTTTTGTCGGACCGATGACGGAGCGTTCGCTGGAAATGGTCCGGGTAGACAAAGCTTTTATCGGGACGAACGGGCTGGATATACATGAAGGCATCACCACACCGAATATGCTGGAAGCCGCTACCAAACGCAAAATGATTTCTGTCGCCAAGCAGGCTGTCCTGCTGGCTGACCACAGCAAGATCGGCCAGGTGTCTTTTTGCAAAGTGGCTGACCTGCAGGAAATCGATCACTGCATTCTGGATACAGGGGCACCTGAAGGCTTCATTCGCGGGCTGGAAGGCCTGGACCTCGACTATACCTTGGTGTGAGGGCCAGAATACCACAATAAAGAGGGATAACCATGATCTATACTGTAACGCTTAATCCTTCCATCGATTATATCGTGGAAGTTGAAGATTTGACGCTCGGCGGTTTAAACCGGATGCAACGCGATCTCAAGCTCCCCGGTGGCAAAGGAATCAATGTCTCCCGTGTGCTGAACCAGCTTGGAGTACGCAATACGGCAACAGGCTTCCTGGGGGGCTTTACCGGAAGATATATCGGGCAATGGCTGGATGAAGAGCAAATCTCCAGTGACTTCGTAACGGTAGCCGAGGACACCCGGATTAACATCAAGCTGAAGGCTGCTGAGGAAACGGAAATTAACGGAACCGGACCTGTGATCCGCGAGGAGGAGGCGGAAGCTTTACTGGCTAAGCTTGAAGCGCTGCAGGCCGGAGATATTCTGGTTTTGTCGGGAAGCGCTCCGCCTTCGCTGGGCGGAAGCTTCTACAGCAGGCTGATTGCGGAATGCAAAAGCAAAAAGGCTGAGTTTGTAATCGACACAACAGGTCAGGCCTTGAAGGATGCGCTGGCTCAGGAGCCGCTGCTGGTAAAGCCCAATCATCATGAGCTGGCAGAGCTGTTCGGTGTGAGCATCGGCTCCAGAGATGAGATTATTACCTACGGCCGCAGATTGATGGAATCAGGTGCGCGATATGTTCTGGTGTCTATGGCAGGTGAGGGTGCGCTTTTCATTTCGGATCAGGGTGTGTACTATGCCAATGCACCGAAGGGTCAGGTGAAGAACTCGGTAGGAGCGGGGGACTCCATGATTGCCGGATTCGTCGGTACACTGTCTCTTACGGGTGATGTGCTGGAGGCCTTCCGAACAGGCGTGGCTTCAGGCAGTGCAACGGCCTTCTCGGATGACCTCGCGGACAGAGCGCTTATCGGGCAGCTTAAGAACCAGATTCAGATTGAACAGCTATAAGTCAAGCAGCACACTTGTGATTAAAGGGAGTGGATTGTAATGAAAATTACTGATCTGTTGGTAAAAGAAACGATGATCATGAATCTTCAGGCGGTGTCCAAGGAAGCGGCGATTGATGAACTGATCGCCAGCCTTGCGGCGAGCGGCCGGATTAATGATCCCGTTTTGTTCAAGAAAAAGATTCTGGAACGCGAAGCGCAGTCCAGCACCGGTATCGGCGGGGGAATCGCCATGCCGCATGCCAAAACCAGAGCTGTCAACGAACCGACCGTTGTTTTTGCCAAAAGCGCAGCGGGCGTAGACTTTGCCTCTCTGGACGAAGAGCCTGCAAAGCTGTTCTTCATGATTGCCGCACCTGAGGGAGCGGGAAATATGCACATGCGCACATTGGCTGCGTTGTCGAGGCTGCTTATTGAAAGCGACTTCATCGAAGCATTGATGAATGCTGGGACACCGGATGAGGTGGTGGCTTTGTTTGATGCCAAACAGGCTGAAGCTGAAGCTAAGGCGAAGGCAGAGGAAGCAGCTAACGCCGGCGGAACCAAACAGGAGGCACCCGGACGTGTGATTGTGGGCAACCCGGCCTCCCAGAGCTTCGTCGTTGCCGTAACTGCTTGTCCCACAGGGATTGCCCATACCTTTATGGCGGAAGATGCATTGAAGAAAAAAGCCAAGGAAATGGGCGTCAATATCCGTGTCGAGACGAATGGTTCAGAAGGCGCCCAGAATGTGCTGACCGCGGACGAAATCGCCCGGGCCAGCGGCGTAATCATCGCTGCGGACAAAAATGTGGAGATGGCCCGCTTCGCCGGCAAGCCGGTGCTGCAAAGACCGGTAAGTGACGGTATCCGCAAGCCTGAAGAGCTGATCACCAAAGCGGTGAAGGGGGAAGCCCCGATCTACCGCAGCGAAGGGCGCGGCGGCGATGAGGCTCCGGCAGTCAAATCGGGCAGCATCGGCAGCAGAATCTACAAAGATTTGATGAACGGCATATCGCATATGCTGCCGTTCGTAGTCGGCGGCGGGATCCTGCTGGCGATCTCCTTCCTGATTGAACAGGTGGCGAGTGTGGATAATCCGATCGTCAAGCTGCTTCAGACCATTGGCGGCGGCGATGGCGCCTTCCACTTCCTCATTCCGATCCTGGCCGGCTTCATCGCGCTCAGCATCGGTGACCGTCCGGCCCTGATGCCGGGTATGGTCGGCGGGTTTATGGCCCTCAATTCCAACGCCGGCTTCCTTGGCGGTCTGGCTGCCGGATTCCTGGCCGGTTATGTGGTTATCCTGCTCCGCAAAACGTTTGCCGGTCTGCCCAAGACACTGGACGGACTGAAGCCGATCCTGCTCTATCCCGTATTCAGCCTGCTGATTACCGGCGGGATTATGTTCTACCTGTTCGATCCGGTGTTCAGCTGGATTAATGAAGGTCTGATCGACGGACTCAACCACCTGGGAACCGGCAACGCCGTTCTGCTGGGATTGATTCTTGGTGGAATGATGGCTATTGATATGGGAGGGCCGTTCAACAAAGCCGCTTACACGTTTGCCATTGGCGTATTTACCTCCAGCGGCAACACCAACGGACTGATGATGGCGGCAGTAATGGCCGGAGGTATGGTTCCTCCGCTGGCCATCGCACTGGCTACTACGTTCTTCAAGCATAAGTTCACCGAAACGGAACGCAAATCAGGCCTGACCAACTATGTGCTGGGATTGTCGTTTATTACCGAAGGGGCGATTCCCTTTGCCGCTGCCGACCCGCTGCGTGTCCTGACTTCCTGTATCATAGGTTCAGCCGTTGCAGGCGGCCTGACCCAGCTGTGGAATCTCAACGTTCCCGCACCGCATGGCGGTATCTTCGTGGCTGCGCTCTCCAGCAATGCCTTGCTGTTCATCCTTGCCGTGCTGATCGGCTCTGTCATCTCCGGTCTGACACTCGGCCTCTGGAAGAAGCCGCTCAAGACCGGCTGAGTATAATCGAATCTGAAGGGGCTGCCCATCGTCATCTTTATGCAGAGTTTATTCTGCGGGTGAGGGCAGCCCTTTTTGTTAACATGTCAGAAAGCATACATTAAGGCCCCGCAAAGTGTCAGAAAGCATACATTAGAGCCTCCGCAAAGTGTCAGAAAGCATACTAGGGCCTCCGCAAAGTATCAGAAAGCATACATTAGGGCCTCCGCAAAGTATCTGAATCAGCTTGCATGCAAAAGTCCCACTTTGTGGGGGATTTTATGGGAAAGAAGTGAGTCTCTCCGCTCCAGACGTAGAAGTAACGGCGGAAATGCCGTTGTTAGGCGATCCCGGTGGCCAGCTAAGTGGAAAAAGGGAACTTAAATTCCTCTGAAATCAACAATCGCGAGGATTAAGTGGAAAAAGGGAACTTATTTCGGTGATATACCCTTACCTGGGGTGAAATAGGCTGAATTAGTGTGCCTTTTTCCACTTAGCTTGCCGGGTTATTGAATGCCTAAGCAAATTAGTGATACTTTTTCCACCTAAACAGCTGACGAAGCCAGCTAATGAAACGCTTGAAACACGTTCTACCCATACACACTACCTATACACCATCCCGACCAACGAGCATATTGGTGAATGAGGTAAAATTACCTTCGAATTTGGCATTTTCGGGCTACGGGGTGGAATTTGAGCTACAGGATGGAATGAGAGGTAAAAGTACCTTTGAATATGGTGTTTTCGGGCTACAGGGTGGAATGAGAGGTAAAAGAAGTGTTGGAAACAACTGCAGAAATACCGTTCTTTGCGCGGGTTGCTGCTCAGGCGGGAAGGTGCCGTTTGCGCCCAATTATCTCACCTCAGTGACCAGCACAATGCCCGGACAGAACATAGCTTATACTAAAGTTTCAAACTCTCTCTCTACTTTTTCGATACACGGACTGGAATAGAAGGAGCTAGATGCTCTTTTCAATGAAAAGGTACTTAACAACCAGTGTCTCCCGGTTTGACAGAGCCGGCTTCACCGGCAGCACTTGGATTCATTTGACCAACCGTCCCCGAAGATGTTAGGGTGATTTATAGCCAAAATTTGCCGGGAGGGATTATTCATGTCGGAAGTAAAGCTTGCGATTGGGTACGATGAATTTGAGGATGGCCAGCGGATAGAAACAGCGATTGAAAGCTTAAGCGCAAGTCCCGAAGCTGCATCGCTGAGCAGCCTTGTTATCGGAGACTGGGGCCAGGCATATGAGAACAGCTCGGAGGAGGTTGTAGAAGCGCTCGTGAAACACAGCGCCAGCTTCCCGGCGCTCCGCAAGCTGTTCATCGGCGAGATGGGCTATGAGGAATGTGAGATTTCGTGGATTACGCAAAGTGATCTTTCTCCGCTGCTGCCGGCTTTCCCGGAGCTTCAATCGCTGACCATTCAGGGCGGGAACGAGCTGAGCCTGAGTAAACTGCAGCATGACAAGCTGGAAGAACTAATTATTATAACGGGGGGACTGGGCAAAGCCGTTCTGGCCCAAATCGCGGCTTCTGAGCTGCCAAATCTGCGCAAGCTGGAGCTGTACCTTGGTGTGGAGGATTATGGTTTTGACGGCAGCCTTGCAGATCTTATTCCGCTTATTGAGCCGGGTAAATTCCCCAAGCTTACATACCTTGGCCTGAAAAACAGCGAAATCCAGGATGAAATCGCCATAGCGGTTGCTGCTGCCCCTATTCTGGACCAGCTGGATACACTGAGACTTATCCCTGGGAACGCTTAGTGACGAAGGCGCGGAGGTGCTTCTGGCCAGCGAGCGGATCAAAGGCTTGAAGGCGCTGAACCTCAGTCATCACTACATGTCTGATGAAATGCTTGCGCGCTGGAAGGACAGCGGCTTGCCTGCCGATGTCAGCGACCGCCAGACCACCGATGATGACGAAGACTGGCGGTACCCTTCTATTACAGAGTGATGAAGGAGACCCGGCCGCTGATCGTCATCGGCATTCCCGGCGACAAGCGGACTGGCGGAATTCAACAGGCCAGAAGCCGTCTGGAGCTGCCGCCGGCGGTCATTCTGCCGTATACCGGCCTGCTGGTTGGCCGGACGCTGGCCGAGCTGCTGGAGGCGGAGGGGTACCCGCAGCGGACAGCCGCCTCTTGCGCCGGACCGTCCGCGCCGCTGCTCCGGCTGGACTCGCCAGGCGGCAGCTTTGAGGTAGAGCGGGCCTTAATTACGCTCGGAGCGCCGGATGCCGGAGACTCCAGTGATGCCCTGCATCCCTTTGGGCAGAGGCCTGATCCGTTTCCGCTAAGCTGCAGAACCGCCGGCAGGCTTCAGGACATGCCCGGTGTGCTGCATCATCCTTCGCAGTGGTTTCGCGGCTACTGCCGCCTGCTGGCCAGGCTTCGGAAGGACGCGGCTCTCCTTCTGCCGGATTCGCGGTGGCTGAATGATCCGCAGGATATTGCGGATATGACCGACAAACGGCGTACCCAGCAGCTTCTGGCCGCTGCGGGTGTCAGAATTCCGCGTCCGCTTAGCGCAGAGCAGACACTTGAAGACTACAGCTCCATCCGTGAACAGATGATCCGGCAGCGGATGCACCGGGTTTTTATTAAGCTGGCCTGCGGGTCCGCTGCTTCCGGTGTCATTGCCTACCAGGTGAACCCGTCCACAGGGGCAGAGATTGCGGTGACTACCGTGGGGGTAGAGAATTATATTACCCGTCCCCCAATTTATTATAATTCCGGCAAGCTGCGGCGTTATACCGACAGCCGAACGATTGCCGGATTGATCAACTGGCTCTGCCGCCATGGGGCATATGCCGAGCAATGGATTCCCAAAACAGGTGCAGGAGGTGCTTCACTTGACATCCGCCAGCTGGTGGTACTGGGCGAAGCCTGCCACTCCATTGCCCGGGTAAGCACCACACCGATCACCAATCTTCATCTGCGCAGCCGCCGGATGTCCCCGGCAGCGGCCGGGCTTTCCGGGGAGACTCAGGAACAGGTGCGGAAGACGGCGGTCCAGGCGCTGGCGGCTTTTCCCGGATCAAGGGTTGCAGGTATAGATGTGCTGGTATCCGCAGGCTCTCAACTAACCTATGCCGCGGATGTCAATCCTTTTGGAGATCTGCTCTATGACGTAGAGTATCAAGGATTTGGCACCTATGAATGGGAACTGAAGCAACTCATAAAGGAAGGACACTTATGACAGACATGAATGCTGTTGTCGGCAGCCACGATCTGCTGATGATTACGCTCGACACGCTCCGCTATGATGCAGCGGTTCTGGAGGAAGCGAACTGCCCCAATCTGTGCGGGACCGGTTCCTGGGAAAAAAGGCATACCCCCGGCAGCTTCACCTATGCCGCGCATCATGCCTTTTTCGGCGGTTTTCTGCCTACCCCGGCTACCACGGACAAATCCCGGCATGTGAGGCTGTTCCACTCGCGGAACACCGGGATGAAGACCCATCCCGACACCTGGCTGTTTGATACGCCGGATGTTGTGTCAGGGCTTGCCGCCGCCGGCTATCGGACCCTTTGCATTGGGGGCGTGATTTTTTCAGCAAAAAAGTACCGCTCGCCCGGGTCCTGCCGGGCTATTTCCAGCACAGCTACTGGCGGATGACGTTCGGGGTCACGAACCCCCGGTCCACAGAACATCAGGTGAACCATGCCCTGAAGCTGCTGAAGGACATCCCGCTGGATCAGAGGCTGTTCCTGTTTCTGAATGTCTCGGCGATCCACGGGCCGAATCACTATTTTGTGCCGGGTGCCCGCAAAGATTCCATAGACACCCAGCGCGCTGCGCTGCGTTATGTCGACGGCGAGCTGGGCCGGCTGTTCGAGGCCTTTCGTGAACGCGGCAATCCGGTTTTTTGCCTGGCTTTCTCAGATCATGGCGAGGCTTTCGGCGAAGATGGCTACCATGGACACAGGCTGGCGCATGAAACCGTGTGGAATGTCCCTTACCGGGAGTTTTTCCTATAGCCATTCACCCGATTTTACCGAAAGGATGGAGACCGTATGACGTCAACACAGCCTCCCCTGCATCTCCGCGATGACGGAAGAACACCATTCCCTTCGGAGGACGTTACGCAGTGGAGAGAACACATTACCGCTGATCCTTACCGCAATTATTTATATTCCTATCCGCACAAAACCGCTTACCGCGACCTTAATCCGCCGGTTCCGCTGGAGCCGCTCTGGCGGGAGGAGCCTGCGGAGAGCTTTTTTCTGTATATGCATATTCCCTTTTGCGGCGCGCGCTGCGGCTTCTGCAACCTGTTCACCCTGCCTGACAAGCGGGCGGAGGTGCATACCGTGTATGTGGATGCCTTGGAGCGCCAGGCTAGGCAGTGGGCAGCATTCACCGGCGGCAAGCCGTTTGCAAGGTTCGCCATCGGGGGCGGCACCCCGAGCTTGCTTGCTCCAGCACAGCTCCGCAGGCTGTTCCGGATTGCTGAGGATATCATGGGTTTGGACCCGGCCTCGGCCTCGATCTCGGTAGAAACCTCTCCCGAGACGCTGACAGAGGAAAAGCTGAATATCCTGAAGGAGCATACCGTGGACCGGGTCAGCATGGGCATCCAGAGCTTTGTCGCTGCCGAGTCGGCAGCCATTTACCGCCCGCAGAATCCCGATGAGGTATACCGGGCGCTGGAGCTGCTGAAGCTGTATGATTTTCCTATTCTGAATCTGGATCTGATCTACGGTCTCCCGGGTCAGACTGTAGACTCCTGGCTGTATTCCCTGGAGCAGGCGGTTAACCATGAGCCGGAGGAAATTTTTATTTATCCGCTGTATACGCGTGATCATACGATCGTGAAGCCAGAGGATATCCGGCGCCAGCCGGACATCCGTCATGAATGTTATAAGGCTGCGCAACAGCTTTTGGCAGAGCATGGCTACACTCAATATTCCATGCGCCGCTTTGCCAGGGCAACCGCCGGAACGCACAAATCAATCATAGATTACAGCTGCCAGGAGGAAGGAATGGTGGGCTTGGGCTGCGGAGCCAGATCCTATACCCGGAATGTGCATTATGCGTCCCGTTACGGGGTCAGCCGCAAGGCAACGGAGAGCATTATCGCCGATTACGTTGCGGCAGAACGCTTCGACACGGCAGATTATGGCATTGTGCTAAGCCTGGAAGAGCAGAAGCGGCGGTATATTCTGAAGGCGGTTCTGCACAGCGAAGGACTGAAGCTGGCGGACTACAGCGGGCGGTTTGGATCTTCTCTATGGAGGGATCACCCGGAGCTGGGGCTGCTGCTGGAGAGCGGCCTGGGCAGGGAAGAAGAAGGCAGATTGCGCTTAACCCCGGAAGGCCTCGGCTACTCTGATTCAATCGGCGACTGGTTTATTTCAGGCGAAATCAGGGAACAGATGGAAAGGTTTGTTTTGCCATGAGAGCTGTTCTTTACTACCGGGGTGCACTCACCTCCTGCAACTATGATTGCCCCTATTGTCCCTTTGGCAAAACCAGAGACAGTGCGGAGCGCCTTGCCAAGGACCGCGAGGAGCTGGAGGCGTTTGTAAGCTGGGCTTCCGCCCAGGGAGCCGAAGGTCATCGCCTGTCTATCTTCTTCAATCCTTACGGCGAGGCGCTGATTCACCGCTGGTACAAAGAGGCCATGATCACGCTCGCCAATCTGAACCATATCGACAAGGTGGCCATTCAGACCAATCTGTCGGCCGGGCTTGATTTCACTGCCCGGCTGAACCCGCACAAGGCCGCCTTCTGGGCAACCTACCATCCGGGTCAGGTCACGGAGCAGCGGTTTCTTGCTCAATGTATGGCTGTGTATGAGCAGGGCATTCCACTCAGTGTGGGCAGCGTCGGGATTCGAAGCAGCTTTGAGGCCATAGCGTCCCTTCGTGCAGCCCTGCCGGAAGAAGTCTATTTGTGGGTGAATGCCTACAAGGATAAGCCCAATTACTATACGGGAGAAGATATAGCCTTCCTCAGCAGCATAGATCCGTATTTCATGCTCAATGCGAGGGACTACGAAAGCCTGGGCAAAGCCTGCGGTGCAGGCAGCAGTGTCTTCTATGTGCAAGGTCCCGGCCAGGTCAAACGCTGCTATAAGGACAGGAGAGTTATCGGCAACCTGTACCGGGACGGGCTGGAAGGCTTATCGGCGGAACGGAGCTGCCGCATGAAGGTCTGTGACTGCTATACCGGCTATATCCATATGCCTGAGCTGCAGCTGCAGCAGGTGTACGGAGCCGGGCTGCTGGAACGAATCCCCTGCGGGGTACGGGAGGGAAAAGAATGAGTGTCAAACGGGGAATTACCCTCTGGCTCACGGGGCTGTCCGGGGCCGGCAAATCTACGGTTGCCGCACTGGTTACAGACAGGCTGCGGGCAGCCGGGCAGGCTGTGGAATGGCTGGACGGGGATGAGCTGCGGCGCAGCATCGGACGCAGACTCGGATTCAGCCGGGAAGACCGCTTCGAGAACATCCGCCGGGCGGTCTATGTTGCGGAACTGCTGAACCGGCATGGTGTGATAACGGTGATCTCGCTGATCAGTCCTTATGCCGAAATGCGCAGCTATGCCCGGCAGCAGCTGCCCGGATTCGTAGAAGTGTATGTGAATTGTCCGCTGGAGATTTGCGAAGCACGGGATGTCAAAGGCTTATATGCCAAAGCCCGCCGTGGCGAGCTTCCCTCTTTTACCGGCATCTCCGACCCTTATGAGGCTCCTGCCAGCCCCGAGCTTACGCTGTACACGGCCAAACATCCGCCGGAGGATTGTGCTGATGAACTGCTGGCTTGGCTGGAGAAACGGCAGCAGCAAGGATAGGCCAGTCGGCATTGAACCGGCAGAGCGCACTATTAAGCCGGACGTACAACTAATAAAAGGGCAGGAGTGAAGTTTAGCTTAATTTGGCTCAACTTCTGGTAAATTTGACTAAATCGTGCCCTGCCTGCAATTTGGTACAGGGTTTCTTTACATTTTGTAGAATAGAGTAATACATACTGAGAATATAAAGGAGAGAGCGGGATGATTTTGCACAAAGGAGAGGTCCTGTTCCGCCAAGGGGATGCCTGCCAGAATCTGTTTCAGGTGAAGAGCGGACTCTTTAAGGTAATCCGGCTGCATGAGAATGGGAACATGGTTCTATTCAATCTCTTGTACCCCGGGGAGACTGTCCCCCATCATTCACTCATTTCACCGAAGGAGGCGCATGGAACGGCTGTAGCAATGATGAAAAGTGAAGTGGAGCTTGTCCCGGCAGCGGAATGGTACCGCGAGCTGCGCGAGGATCCGGATAAGGTGATGGAGATCGCCTTGCTGCTTCAAGAGAAGGTGCGTTTCATGCAGACCCGCCTGGACCACCTTACGGTCGGCACTCCCGGAGAGCGGCTGGATTTGCTGAAACGCTGGCTTCTTGAATATTCCCATGGCGCAGAGCTGACGGATTTATTGACACAGGAGGAGATCGGGCAGCTGATTGGCGTGCGGCGGGAGACAGTCAACCGTCTGCTGCGCAATCCGGGTTGACAGAAAATTTACAGTGTTCTTTATGCTTTTTAATGGAAAAGTGTTTAGAGAGGCACTTCCGCGTGGTATAATCTATTCAGAACACATCAAATTAGAGAAAGGATCAGGATACCATGTGTCCCCGAAGGACGATTCCCCAAAGGACGATTTGGAAACGTTATGATCTGTCTTATACTTAGCTTCCCTGTAGAAAGTGCGCGAATCGTTGTTTATTGACGTTAGCCGCCTCTGCGAGGGAAGGGAGTATTGTATGCGAAGGAGTAACACTTCCTCCGGTCAGACCCGTCGTAGAGGCTTGGCAGATGTCTAAGCCGCCATATACGATAAGGGGAGACCTGTATGAGGAAACAAGACAGTGGCATGGGAATGCCGCTACGACTCACAGTCATTTTGTCTGGAACATTGCTGCTTGCATTTACTTATTATCACATTAATTATCAGAATCATTTGACCGAGGGCGGATTCGTAGGCTTATCGCTGCTTGGCAAATATGTGCTAGGCATTTCGCCTTCTTTAACAATTCTAATCTTAGACATTCCAGTACTCTTAATTGCGATGATCTTCAAAGGGAGAGCGTTCGTCTTGAACACCTTCATCTCCGTAGGAGCCTTCACGGTATTCTACAGTCTGATGGAACGGTATTCCGGATGGGTGATCAATTTGCAGGATAACCTGCCGCTCGCGGCGCTGTTGTCCGGTGTACTGACAGGTCTAGGAGCAGGAATGGTCCTGCGCGGCGGCGGGGCAAGCGGCGGTGACGACATTTTGTCGCTGCTGATCAGTGAATGGAAGGGGATTAAGGTAGGAACCGTATTTATCCTGATGGATGTAATCGTTCTGGCATTATCGCTTTTCTACATGCCTCTCAAGGAAACGCTGTACACAGTAATGGCAGTAGTCGTAGCCGGCTACGTTATTACGTTTACAACCTCACTTGGCAGACCTAAGCTGGGCAAAGCACCAACCATTCAGCCCACACTAAGCAAGCCGCACGACGGCACCGTAATGTGACAAGTTCAGAATCAGCCCCTGTTTCAGGGATAAGCGAAAAGGTCAGCCAAATGAACAACGGGCTGGCCTTTTTTGTAGCAGGTTTTGGTGTGAAAATATTTTTGGAGTCATCCTGAAACCAGCGGAGAACGGGACGCGTATATATCTCAGCTGTACAGACATAGGATTACATAGCAAAGTGAGAATAAGCTGATGAAGCAGTGCTCACCAAAAATTTAGGAGGAATACTATTGAGCGCACATGAGATTGATTACGTGATTATGGGTGAGGAAATTCAGTGTGTCGAGGTCCAGCTTGATCCGGGCGAGAGCGTGATTGCCGAGGCTGGCAGCTTCATGATGATGGACCCGGAGATTTCCATGGAGACAATCTTCGGCGACGGCACAGGCTCACGCGGAGGCGGGCTGATGGGCAAGCTGATGGGCGCAGGCAAACGCCTGCTGACCGGTGAGAGCCTGTTCATGACTGTCTTCACCCACAGCGGAGCCTATGGCCGCAAAAGTGTAACCTTCGCCGCCCCGTATCCGGGCAAAATCATTCCCCTGGATCTTCAGCAGCACGGCGGCAAAATCATCTGCCAGAAGGATTCTTTTCTCTGTGCAGCCAAGGGCGTCTCGATCGGGATTGAATTCCAGCGCAAGCTGGGCGCGGGCTTCTTCGGCGGTGAAGGCTTCATTATGCAAAAGCTTGAAGGGGACGGACTTTCCTTCGTCCACTCCGGCGGCTATATTATGGAGCGTACCCTGCAGCCCGGCGAGACGATTAAGCTCGATACCGGCTGTCTCGTGGCGATGACTTCATCGGTAGATTACGACATTGAGTTTGTAAAAGGCGTAAAAACCGCGCTGTTCGGCGGCGAAGGCCTGTTCTTCGCCACCTTGCGCGGGCCTGGCAAGGTATGGGTACAGTCGCTGCCGTTCAGCCGGATGGCGGACCGCATTCTGTCGGCTGCAGGCAATTCCGGCCGCAAGGAAGAAGGCAGCATTCTCGGCGGCCTGGGCAATCTGCTGGACGGCAGGTAAATGCTTTGCGCCGAGTGCAGCATCCGGCTCTATTATTGGGCTGCTTTGCGTGACGCCGACAACTGACTGTTTACGGGTACCAAGGATTATTCCGGCTGAGGCCGTTCATACTGTGGCCAGAGAGGCTTTAGGCGGTGAGTAGCCAATGGTCGTTGGTGTCAGCTGTAGCTGACAATGAATTAATTCTCTGTTCCGGTCTGCACCTTATTAGCCTCCTCTCCTTCTGATGGTTGCTCGTCGCATCCATTTTCCAAAGAACGGTTTCATTTTGTTTTACAATGAAAAAAACGGGGTTGTCCCTCAGGTCATTGTCGTGACCTTGGGACAGCCCCTTCTTATTTTGCGACTCAGTTCAAGCTATGGTCTGCTCCGGTCTCCGCCCTCCAGCATATCAAGCAGCTGACCGGCGAGCGGGGCGGGGAACTGCGCGTTGTGCGCCGCCGCCAGAAAGAGGCCGACATCCTTCTGCGGAATTTTGCTTTCGGAGATATTTGCCGTCTTCTCGGCGATCATTTTGCCATAGGATTGATAGATGGGGGCAGGAAACAGCGTGCTCGTAAGCATGTTGACCACCGCTTTGGAATCGAGCCCGCCGTGCTCGGCCATTCCCAGTGCTTCCTCCAGCGAGCGTCCGGCGGAGACGATGAGGAAGTTACCGATCAGCTTGACCAGCACGGCCGTACCGGCTTCTTCGCCGAAGTCAAAAATCCCTCTGGCTCCCAACGCCTCCAGCACTGGCCGTACCCGCTCCTTCGCTTCCCGCGGGCCCGCTACGGGAATCCACAGCTGCTTGGCCGCCGCCGCCTCGGGCCGCCCGAAGACTGGCGCCTCGACATAAACGGAGCCGTACCGCGCATGCAAGTCCGCCAGTTTCCTGCCAGTATCCGGCGACACCGTGCTCATCGACACGTGAATGCCGCCCGGCCCGAGCCGCTCCAGGAAATCCTCGCTTCCGACGACGCTTTCCAGTGCTTCATCGTCCCACACCAAGGTGACGACGATGCCCCCAGCCGTCACGGCGTCGGCGGGACGGGCCGCCTGCAACGCGCCTTGGGCAACGAGCGGCTTTGCTTTGTCCGCGGTGCGGTTATATACGGTCAGCGCGTACTGCGCTTGGAGCAGATTGGCTGCGATGGGCAGCCCGAGCAGGCCGAGTCCGATAAATCCAATGTTTTCGCTCATTAATATAATTCCTCCTTCAAAATATTAAAAACATTACGTTAACGTCATGTTTTGAATAAAAAAATTTTAGGCCCGGTCATTGGTCTCGAGCCACTGTTCGAAGCGTTCGATGTGGGATTGCAGATCGTCTCGGAACTGCCCCAGTGCATCGAGCTTCTTGTCCGTGTCTGCCAGATGCCGGCGCAGCAGGCCGAGAACCTTCCGCTTCGGCTGCACCCCGCTAGGGTCCGTGAAGTAGAGCTCGATTACGTCCCGAATCTCCTCGAGGCTTAAGCCCAGCTTCTTCAACTGATCAATCTTCCGCAGACGGGCGACCGTCTCTTCCGTGTAGTAGTGATGACCGTTGCCTTCGCGTTCGCCTGAAGGAAGCAGTCCGATGCTCTCGTAATAGCGGACCGTGCGTTGGGTAACCCCTGCTCGCTCTGTCAACTCGCCGATGCGCATGCGGTCCATCATGAATTCCCCCTTTCAAGATAAAATATAACGTTAACGTCATGTTCGTATCATAGCACTCTGATTGGGCGATGTAAAGGCCAACAGGATTGGGATTGATTGAAGTTGAAGCGGCGAAGGGAAGTTGGGTGAAAGGAGAGGTATAAATACCTTTGATTAGGCCAGAAGTGGGCGACTGAGGGCAAATGAGTTCCCCTTCTTCCACTTGGAGTTGCCGTAGATTCATCGGAGTCGTTCTCAAGGTAACGTTAGACTGAAATCAAAGACGGCAGCACGGTCCAGTGAAGCTGAAGGACGGCGCAGGTGCTTTGTGCCTGCGCCAGTGCTCTGCAACTATGTCTGCAACTATATCTGCAACTACGTCTGCAACTACGTCTGCAACTACGTCTGCAACTATGTCTGCAACTATATCTGCAACTACGTCTGCAACTACGTCTGCAACTACGTCTGCAACTACGTCTGCAACTGCGCTTGCAACTATGTCTGCAACTGCGCTTGCAACTATGTCTGCAAACTGCATTTGCAACTATGCCTCCACCTATACCTGCAACTACACCAGCAACTGCAACACATCCGCAGCGCTGCTAATTTCGCACTGCCGAGAGCAGCAGGAACATGGGGCGGCGCAGTTCCTCATGCCAGGAGGCGTTCTGCTCCAGCATCTCGGGGGTCGGCTGAAGCTCGGAGAGCTTGGTGACTGTGAAGCCGGAGGTGATCAGCGTATTGAGATAGGTCGCTATATTGCGGTGATATTTAATCACATCATCCTCAAGAAATCTGGCTTCGCGCGGGCCTTCATCATGATAATGGTCCAGCGGCCAATGGAGTTTCGCGCCATCCGGGCCGTAGTGCCAGTCCTGCGCGGCGAGCGCAGTGTAGATGGGATGCTCTACGGAGAGCACAAAGCTGCCGCCCGGCCGCAAGCAATGCTGAACCTCGCGGCAGAGCAGATCGAACCGTTCGACATAGTGGATGGCGAGTGAGCTGATTACCACATCAAATTCGCCCGCAGCGAACCGGATATCCTCAATCGCTCCCCGGCGGTATTCGATCCCGGGATCATCTGTTATCGCCCTGGCCCGCTCCAGCATATTTTCGGACAGGTCGATGCCGACCACAGATTCCGCAAGCTGCTCACGGGCATACCGGCAATGCCAGCCGAAGCCGCAGCCGAGATCCAGTACTCTTTTACCGTGTAAATCGGGAAGCAGGGAGCGGAAGGTGCTCCATTCTCCGGCAGCCTCCAGTCCCCCGGTGGAGCGGGGCATTGCGCTGTATTTGGCAAAAAAGCCGGCGTCATCGTATTTGTTCTGTTTCATCTTAAAGCGCCTCCTGACGTGAGTGAATTAAGGCGGTGTAAGGTTACCGCCTATCCAGTGAAAAATTGAAAGGGTTAGGGTTAAAGCTGCTAAGTATTAATGTTTGAGATCTGTTCTATTGCAGTTTGTACAGCAGAATTTTCACCGCGAACAGCGGTAACAATCAAGAAATCTGCAGAGGGGCAGCGGCCGGAAGTCCAAACATTCTCCGTAGTCCCAACTAAGTCCATCATACTAGAAATCATAGTAAAAACTATACCCCTTATTTGACTACTACCCAGGGACTGTATATATTATGGGGCAAACCCCTAAACGGGCTTATGCTGCAAACCGGAGGCCTGATATGTTCAAAATTTTTATTATCGAAGACGACCGTGGACTGGTAATGCTGCTTCAGGATTATTTACATAAATTCGGGTATGAGACGCAGGCGGTTCACGATTTTGAAGCGGTGCGGGCGGAGTTCGAGTCGTTTGCCCCCCATCTGGTGCTGCTGGATGTGAATCTGCCGAAATTCGACGGGTATTACTGGTGCCGCCAAATCCGCGGTCTCTCCACCTGCCCGATCCTGTTCATCTCTGCCCGTGAGGGCAAAATGGATCAGGTGATGGCGCTTGAAAATGGAGCCGATGATTACATCACGAAGCCGTTCGATTATGAGATTGCCCTCGCCAAAATCAAAAGCCATCTCCGCCGGGCCTACGGCTCTTATGCCGGAGGAGGCACGGAGCGCAGCCTGACCGTAGCGGGGCTGATGCTGGATGTTGAACGTCTGGTCCTGTCGCGGGGCAGCGCGAAGATTGACCTCAGTCACACTGAAGCCAAAATTCTCGACGAGCTGATGCAAAAAGCGGGCACTGTCGTCACCCGCGACCGGCTGCTGGAGAAAATCTGGGATGACCAGGCTTTTGTCGATGACAACACCCTGAATGTGTACGTGACCCGGGTGCGCAAAAAGCTGGCGGCGCTGGATATCGCGGACGGGCTCCAGACCGTCCGGGGTCAAGGCTACAGGCTGTGCGAGAACTGGGAGGAGGCCTAGCATGAAGCTGTTTTTGCGTGAACAGACGCCTCTCATTGTAATCTACCTGGCCCAGCTCCTAATGATCACCCTGGTCTACCGGCTGGACGGGGGCAGCGGAATGAACGTAAGCCTGTATGCGGGCCTGCTCAGCACCTGTCTGCTGCTGGCTTATCTGGCCTACCGCTATTTCTCCAACCGTTCCTTTTACGAACGGCTGCTGAATCTGCCCGCTACACTGGATGATTCCGGCGGACCTGCCCAGAGCTCTCCGCTGGCGGAGAGCCTGCGCGTCGTCCTGGCCCACCAGTTCCGCCTGTACCAGAATGATCTGCACAGCTACCGCCACAAGCTGGAGGAGCATATTCATTTTATTAACCAGTGGGTGCATGGCATGAAGACCCCGCTGTCGGTCATCCACCTCATCATCCAGGACAAGGACGGGCCTCCGTTTACGGCCATCGGGGATGAGCTGGACCGGCTCAAAAAAGGGCTGGATACCGTCCTCTACACCGCCCGCCTGGATACCTTTGAGCATGATTTTTATGTCGAGCGGCTGGAGCTTGCAGCCATTGTGCGGGGCGTGACCTCGGAGCAGAAACGGCTGTTTATCCGCAAACGCGTATTTCCGGCTATTAGGGTAGAGAACGGACTGTTCATTACCTCGGACGAGAAATGGCTGTCTTTTGTGCTGACCCAGCTTATCACCAATGCGCTGCGGTATACGGTGGAGGAGGGACGGTTCGTGCATTTTCACGGATACGCGGGGGAGCAGGGCAGACCTGTGCTGGAGGTGCGTGATGAGGGAGTAGGGATTCCGCCCGGCGATTTGCCGCGTGTGTTCGATGCTTATTTTACCGGGGTCAACGGCCGCAGCTTCCAGGAATCCACAGGGATGGGCCTGTATCTGGTGAAGCAGATCTGCGGCAAGCTGGGACATCAGGTGGAAATTTCCTCTGAGGTGGGGCAGGGGACGGCGTTGCGGATTATTTTTTGAGGCATGAAAAAACTCACATTCCTTGCATACGGAATCCAGCCCAATGACAGAATAATACCGCCCAACAGCTGCATCACTGAAAATAACATGCATACACCCCGCGTTCTTTTCTATTGTAGTATGCACGGCAGCCTGTCTGAAGTTCACGGGAACGCAGCGGGAAACAAAATAACCTGCCTCCTTAAGGGATAAGGGGCAGGCTGATTCAGGGTAATCCTCAAGGCTTGCTTAGGGTTGCTGCTGCGGCTTCAGCCTCAGCATATCCTCCAGCAGCTCTTTAACCTCCGTACGGGGAAAAGCTTCAAAAAGCACCTCGTTCACCGTCACCTGTGCACGGTCCAGCTTTTCTTGTCCGATAGGGGTTAGAGAGGTGTAGATGCTCCTGCGGTCGTCATCGCAGGTCGTCCGCTGCAGCGCTCCGCAGCCCTTCGCTTCAAAGCGGCTGACCAGTCTGGACACGGCACTCTGGCTGAGCCCGACCATCGACTCCAGCTGCTGCAGGCGCAGCTTTTTCTCCGGCGCTTCGGACAGGAAGTACATCAGATAGAATTCGTTGAGCGACCATCCGAAGTTCTCCTGCAATTTCGCTTCCAGTTCACCCGCGACCTTCATTTGTATATGAGTTAAGCTTAACCAACTGGTGATCAGCCCGCCTTCAAGGGAATTTTTCATCTAAACCATTCCTCTCCCGGATGTATGCCAAAGGATGACTAATAAATTTTTGTCTATTATAACACCCCGGGTCCCGTTTTGTATAAGAAACGGCTTTAGAACTTTACCTTACGGGTGTAAGTCTTATCTCCGGGAACGGGGGAAGCCAAGCTCATACTGCTTCGGCAGACCCGCGTCTTTGCCCAGCTGTACACCGGCTTCCAGCGTCCAATACGGATTTCTCAGCATGCCCCGGCCGACAGCAACCAGATCCGCCTCATCGTTGCCGATAACGGCGTTAGCCAGCACAGCCTCATCCAAGCGTCCGACAGCGATCACCGGAACATTCAGCTCCTGCTTGAACGCACGGGCCAGCGGAACCTGATAGGCAGCGTGAGTTCCCGGTTTGCCTTCAGCAGCAATAGCACCTTCACCGCCGGCGCTGACATGAAAAATATCAGCTCCGGCTTCCTTATAGGCTCTGCCAATCTCCAGACTCTCGCGGATGCCATAGCCGCCTTCCACATATTCCTGTGCGGAAATACGCATAATTAGAGGCATTCCCTCCGGCATTACTTTTTTGGCCGCCTGGATAACTTCTCTGCCGAACAGCGTCAGGTCCTTTCCATATTCATCTGTCCGTTTATTGGTCAAAGGGGAATGGAACTGGTGGATCAGATAGCCGTGTGCTCCATGCAGCTCAATGACATCGAAGCCGGCCTGAACGGCCCGCTCGACGCCAGCCTGGAATTTCTGAACCATAGCCTTTACTTCTTCAGTGGTCAGCTCACGCGGGGTTTTGTACTCGGCACTAAAAGGAATGGCAGAAGGGGCCACCGGCAGCGGAGCATCCTCGGCTTTACGTCCGGCGTGGGCAATCTGGATGCCTACCTTGGCGCCATACAAGTGGCAGGCCTCAACGATTCTCGCCAGGGCTGGAACGTGCTCATCCGACCAGATGCCAAGGTCATAATCGGTAATCCGTCCATCCGGATCGACATCGGTCATTTCTATAATAATGAGTCCTGTACCGCCGACCGCGCGGCTTACATAGTGATTGTAGTGCCAATCCGTGGCGACGCCATCCTTATCGGTAACGGAGTATTGGCACATGGGAGGCATAACGACACGGTTCTTCAGCTTCAAATTCTGCAGCTCATAGGGGGTGAATAGGTCCTTCATCATGATTAATCTCTCCTCCAAAAGAATAAATGTATGCTCATGCATGTAATATAAGCGCTTTGCGGCGGGATGTCAACCTGTTTCCTCGACACTTGAACGTGATCATGATATTTTCGGCTTACAATACTGTAAGGTGGCTGTAAGTTTCAGAAATGGCAGCTGCAGTTTACAGTTTTATATAATAAAAGCAATCCAGGCAAACGAAGGAGCGGAAGCACTTGCCCATATTAGACGTCCACAATTTATCCAAAATATATGAAGGCAAGGTTTCGATTCACGCCCTGAACCATATCCGCTTTGCTGTGGAGAAAGGGGAATTCGTGGGCATCATGGGACCCTCGGGCAGCGGCAAAACGACACTGCTCAACGTGATCGCCACCATCGATGAACCGACCTCAGGCGAAGTTATGATCAATGGCCGGGACCCCAGGGGGCTGGGGCGCAAGGACAGGGCACTGTTCCGCCGTAAAGAGCTGGGGTTTGTCTTCCAGCATTTCAACCTGCTGGACACATTAACCGTGGAGGAGAATGTTGTGCTGCCGCTGACGCTTGCCGGGTTCACAGTGCAGGAAATGGAGTACCGGCTTGGGGAGGTGGCGGACCGGCTCGGCATCCGTGCTCTTTTGGATAAGCGGACCAACGAAATTTCCGGCGGACAGATGCAGCGGGTGGCCATCGCCCGGGCAATGATCCACCGGCCTTCGCTGATTTTGGCGGATGAGCCTACAGGAAGCCTGGACTCGAAAGCCGCCGGCGAAGTCATGAACCTGCTTGCAGAAGTGAATAGCACCGAAGGGACGACAGTGCTTATGGTCACACATGACGCTGTAGCTGCGAGCTTTTGTCACCGGGTAATCTTTATCAAAGACGGGCGCTTTCACAGCGAGATGTACCGGGGCAGCAGCAGAGCAGCCTTCTTCCAGAACATCATCGACATGCTGTCGCTGCTGGGAGGCGGGGGCCATGACCTTCCGGCAGTTCGCTTATAGGAATGTAGCACGGAACAAACGGAAATATGCCGCATATTTCGTCAGCAGCGCTTTTTCGGTCATGGTCTTTTTTCTCTGTGCGCTGTTTATCTACCATCCGGCAATTTCGCGGGATATGATTCTCGGAACAGCAGCGGATACGATGATGGCGGCCGAGGGGATCATTTATGTCTTTTGCTCCCTGTTCGTCCTTGTGTCGGTTGGCTCCTTCCTGCAATCGCGCAAGCTGGAATTCGGCATTCTGCTGATGCACGGCATGACCAAGCGGCAGCTGAAGCTGATGGTTTTTCTGGAAAATATGATGATCGGCGGTTCAGCCATCCTCACCGGCACACTGCTGGGGCTGCTGCTGGGCAAGCTGTTCCTGATGATCGGGTCCGGCTTTCTGGGCATCGAACCTCTGGAATTCCACCTGTCCTGGCAGGCGCCGGTGCTGACGATCTGCAGCTTTGTCCTGCTGTTCATGCTGATCTCCCTGCTGACCTTTGCCTTCATCGGCAATGAATCGCCGCGCGGCTTGTTCCGGGGCGGGGGCAGAGGGGAAGCAGAGCCGGAGGTATCGGGCGGGCTTGCGCTATTAGCGGGTCTGCTGCTGCTGGCCGGCTATGGTCTGGCTGCTGTAACAACAGCCGCTACCATAGAGATCATGATGTTTCCAGTGGTGCTGATAACCATCTGCGGCACTTATCTTTTTTACACACAGCTCAGCCTGTATATTGTGGGGATGCTGCGGAAGCTCCGCCGCTTCTACTGGAAGCATACGCACATCCTGACATTCTCGGGACTGTCGTACCGCTGGAAGGACAATGGGCGGATGTTTTTTATGGTCACCATTGTATCAGCGGTCTCCTTCACCTCAGTCGGGGTGTTCGCCTCAATCCACACCTTGTCACGGGAGCTGAAGCTGGATTATCCTGCGGCTGTCGGTTATGTGGCTAAGGGAGGCGGGTACGCTTCCTCGGAAAAGCGGGACCTGCAGGGGATTACCGCAGAGCTGGAACGGCTGGGCCTGCCTTACGAAACCCTGCGGATTCCGCTGAAATACGCGGCTATTGCCTCACAGACCGGTCCTGACCATACGAAACAGCTTCCGCTGATGTCATACAGCAATTACAAGCTTGCCCTGCGGCACGCAGGCTTCAGCTCAGATGAGCCGCCGCTTGCGGGGAACGAAGGGCTGGTGATGATTGGTTCCCAGCGTGACCGCAGCCTGACCGCTGCGCGGTTCAAGGCAACCTACACGCTCAAGCAGGGAACCCGGATTCAGGAGATTGGCTATACGCAGCATGTGCCCATTGCCGAATATCTGCTTCCGGAGCTGGACGGCAGAGGCGGCGGGGACTTCAGCGGACTGGTGGTCAGCGACAGCCTGTACAGCGGAATTGTCCCGGTGCACCAGGACTGGTATACCGGATTTTATATGGAGGATTTTCCCCGGACGGCAGGGGTAGCCCCGGAGCTGGCCGCCACAGGCAAAGTACCCTATGAAGCGAAGTCTTCTTATGCTGTCGTGATCAGCGGCACATTGTTCGAAATTCAACGCACGCTGTACAGCACGATGCTGTTCGCTTCGCTGCTGGTGGGGACAGTGTTCTTCATTGCTGCGGGCAGCTTCCTCTATTTCCGCCTTTATGTGGATCTGGATCATGACCGTCTGCAGTATTCAACCCTGTCCAAAATGGGCCTGACCGACCGGGAGCTGGACCGCATTGCCACGCTGCAGCTGGCACTTATGTTTTTTGTTCCGGTGCTGCTGGCGGTTCTGCACAGCCTGTTTGCTTTTATTGCGCTGCAGCGGATGTTCTATCTATCCATCGCCGCCGAGACCGGAGCCGTACTGACCGGTTATCTGGCTGCCCAGACCCTGTACTTCTTCTTCATCCGCAGCCGTTATTTGCGCAACCTCAAGAAAAATCTTATCTAGACGGAGGGACACGAATGAAAACATGGATTACAGATATCATGGAGCAGTTCGGATATGCCGGAATTTTTCTGATGCTGGCTTTGGAAAATATTTTCCCGCCGATACCATCGGAGGTCATTCTGCCGTTCGGCGGATTTATGACCACGACTTCCGGGCTCACCATTCCCGGTGTGCTGATCGCCTCAACGGCAGGTTCGCTGCTGGGTGCAGCCATCCTGTACTGGATTGGCCGGCTGCTGGATGTCAGCAGAATGGAGCGGATCGTCGACCGTTATGGCAAATGGATCCGGATCAAAAAAGCGATATCCGCAAAGCGGATGCCTGGTTTGACAAATACGGCTACTGGACCGTGCTGTTCTGCCGGATGGTGCCGCTGGTGCGCAGCCTGATCTCGATTCCGGCAGGCATGTCGGGAATGAAGTTTGGACTCTTCATGCTGTTTACGACGATCGGCACGCTGGGCTGGAATACGCTTCTGATCCTTCTGGGGGCTGCACTCGGCGAGTCGTGGGAGGATATTGGAGGTTATATCGGCACATATTCCAGTATTGTATATATTCTGCTTGCCGGAGGAATTCTCGTGCTGGGCCTGCTGTACCTTCGCAAACGCCATACCGCAGGCAAAGCCCGCGGCTAGCAGACACGGGTCAAGTTAATGCTTCCGAAGGGAGTTTTGTACGCAGCGATTTCATAGATCCACACTTTTAGGAGGAGAATTCATGGAACTGTTAACGATTATTAAAGCTATCATTCTCGGAATTGTAGAAGGGTTGACCGAATTTGCTCCGGTATCCTCCACCGGCCATATGATTATTGTCGACGATATGTGGCTGAAATCGCAGGAATTTCTCGGAAAATACGCCGCGAACACGTTCAAGGTAGTGATCCAGCTGGGTTCAATTCTGGCCGTGGTGGTGATCTTCCGCAACCGGTTCATCGATCTGCTGGGCCTGAAGCGCTTCAGCCGCAAGGAGCTGACCGCGGTGCCGGAAGGCCAGCCCGCAGTGGAAACTACGGGGCGGCTGAAGCTGGCGCAGGTCATTGTAGGACTCATTCCTGCCGGAGTGCTGGGATTTCTGTTCGAGGATTATATTGATGAACACTTATTCTCGACGGCTACGGTGCTGATCGGCCTGGTCGTTGGAGCTATTCTGATGATCTGTGCGGACCTGTTCGCCCCAAAAAGATCAAAACAGAGAGTGTTGATCAAATTACATATAGACAGGCGCTATCGGTAGGACTGATCCAGTGCTTGTCGCTCTGGCCGGGCTTCTCGCGGTCCGGATCAACGATCTCCGGCGGCGTTCTGCTGGGCATGAGCCACCGGGCTGCTGCCGATTTCACCTTTATCATGGCGGTGCCGATCATGGCCGGAGCCAGCCTGATTTCACTGCTGAAGAACTGGCAGTATTTCACGCTGGATGCCTTGCCGTTCTTCATTGCCGGGTTCATCAGCGCTTTTCTGTTCGCGCTGCTGTCCATGCGCTTCTTCCTGAAGCTGATCAACCGGATCAAGCTGATGCCGTTCGCCATCTACCGGATTATTCTGGCTGCGGTGGTTTACTTCTTATGGTTCTAGAATAGAAAAGAGCAAAAAGGCGGGCCCTTATCGAAGGGTGCCGCCTTTTTTGTACAAGTCTGTATCGGGGTCCCCGCAAAGTAGCTGAATCAGCATCCATGCAAAGGCAGCACTTTGCGGGGGATTTTGGCGCGGGTATCTATCCAGGTTGAAGGGCGATTTTCTGCCGGTTTCTGTTTTGCTATAGCCAATGTGTATAACGCCGGGACGCCGGAATCTGTTGCGGATGGCGAAAGGGGTACAGTATGATGGCATCAGATTAAGGGCTGAAGTACAGAACACTTTGGATTGGATCGAACAAAAAGGGATAGATGAGGAGCAGAATATCATGACAAACAAGATTACAACCAGCAATCTGGGGTACCCGAGAATCGGTAAAAACCGCGAGTGGAAAAAAACGCTGGAGGCCTACTGGTCCGGCAAAATAGATGAGCAGGATTTCCTTGCCCAAATGGCCGGAATTCAGCTTCAGCATCTGCAGTCGCAGCAGAAGGCCGGCATTGATCTGATTCCGGTAAATGATTTTACCTTCTACGATCATGTGCTGGATACCGCTGTAATGTTCGGCATTATTCCACAGCGGTATGCTTATAACGGCGGGGCCGTTCCGCTCGATCTGTATTTCGCCATGGCCCGCGGCAACGCATCCGCCCCGGCCTGCGAGATGACCAAATGGTTCAACACCAACTACCACTACATTGTACCGGAAATCGGCAGCCTTACCCCGCAGCTTACAGAGAACAAACCGCTGGCCGCCTACCGCTTCGCCAAAACGCAGGCCGGCATTGAAGGCAAGCCGGTTATAGTCGGGCTTTATACCTTCCTGAAGCTGTCTAAGGGATTTCCGGCAGCGGAAATCGGAGAAGTTGCCGCACGGTTCCTGCCGGTTTATATTCAGCTCCTGCAGGAGCTGGAGCAGGAAGGCGTTGCCTGGGTGCAGATCGATGAACCGGCGGTTGTTACCGGGCTGACTCCGGAAGAGATTGCGCTGCTGAAGAATATTTATAACGGGATTTCCGCTGCGGTGCCTGGGCTGAAATTGATCCTGCAGACGTACTTTGAAGCGGCCGAACCGCTGGAAGCCTTGCTGGAGCTGCCGGTACAGGCCATTGGCCTCGACTTCGTCCATGATGGCGGCGCCAACCTGGAAGCGATTGAGCGCCTTGGCTGGCCGGCCGGTAAGCTGCTGGGTGCGGGCATTATTGACGGGCGCAGCATCTGGCGCGCCGACCCTGATGCCAAGCTCGGCCTGATCCAGAAGCTGGCGGCACATGTCCCGCTGGACCGGCTGATTCTCCAGCCGTCCTCAAGTCTGCTGCACGTGCCGGTAACCGTGCAGAGCGAAGGCAAGCTGAAGCCTGCCGTGAAGCAGGCGCTGGCCTTCGCTGACGAGAAGCTGGCAGAGCTTGGGCTGCTCGCCGCAGCTGCCGGCGGCGGGAACGGTAACGCCGCGGCTCAGCTTGCGGAGAGCCGTGAAGCGCTGGCCGCATTCCGCGCTCTTCCTGAACGCGGGCGCCAGGATGTAGCGGAGCAGGTCCGCCGGCTGGACGCGCTTCCGGACAGCCGCAGCCTGCCTTTTGCAGAGCGCGTGAAGCTGCAGCAGGCGAAGTGGAAGCTGCCGCTGCTGCCAACGACAACCATCGGCAGCTTTCCGCAGACGGCAGAGGTGCGGCAGGCGCGTCTCAAATGGCGCAAAGGCGTATGGAATGAAGAGCGCTATGACACGTTCGTCCGCCGCCAAATCGCGGAGGCGATTACCTTTCAGGAGGAGCTGGGCCTGGATGTGCTGGTCCACGGGGAGTTCGAGCGGACAGACATGGTCGAGTTCTTCGGCGAGAAGCTGGCCGGTTATCTGTTCACCCAGAATGGATGGGTGCAGTCCTACGGCTCCCGCTGTGTGAAGCCTCCGGTCATCTATGCGGATGTCGCTTTTATTCAGCCCATGACCGTCAAGGAGAGCGTCTATGCCCAGTCGCTGACGAGGCTCCCGGTAAAAGGGATGCTGACCGGACCGGTAACGATTCTGAACTGGTCATTCGTCCGCGATGATCTCAGCCGGGAAGAGGTCGCCAAGCAAATAGCCCTTGCCCTCCGCCATGAAGTGCAGGCGCTGGAGGATGCCGGCATCGAGATGATCCAGGTGGATGAGCCGGCGATCCGGGAAGGGCTGCCGCTGAAGGCGGAGGACCATGAGCATTACCTCAATTGGGCGGTGCGGTCCTTCCGGGTAGCTACCAATCATGTGAAGGATACCACGCAGGTCCATACCCATATGTGCTACAGCGAGTTCAACGATATGATCGGAGCCATTTCGGCCATGGATGCCGATGTCATCTCTATTGAAACCTCGCGCAGCCATGGGGAGCTGATCGCCGCTTTTGAAGATGATGACTATGATAAAGGCATTGGTCTGGGCGTCTATGATATTCACAGCCCCCGTGTCCCGGAGGTCGAGGAGATGACTCACAATATTGAGCGCGCCCTGCGTGTGCTGGATGCCGGACAATTCTGGATTAACCCGGACTGCGGACTGAAGACACGGGGCTGGGAGGAGACGGAAGCGGCGCTGCGCAACATGGTGCTGGCGGCGGCAAATGTGCGGGAGAATAACGCTTGATAATCATTCTCAATCTTGCTAGAATGGGAATAAGCAAGAAGGGACCGTGGAGGGTCCCTTCCAACCTTGACTTATTTTCTTTCAAAGGTTTTGCAGTCTGTTTCCTCAGCATTTGAAGGCTGTTTTGAGCTGTGGTAAGCAACAAAGATAGATTCGGCATTGCATTTGTTTTCCTCCGCCCAGTAGGTGCAGGAATTCACTGCGCATTGTACGTCTTTTGCCATGAGGGTTTCACCTCCCCTTGTCGTGGAATGGCAGCAGCCGAATGAAGCATGATCTGGCCGGCAAGGTGGAGCTTGTCCGGGCAGAACCTAACCCTTATTCCTTGCGAATATAGGGTTATTGGTGTTTCTCGTCTTCACAGACACCTTCATTTTAGCAAATAAGGCAAACGCCCGCAAACGGGGGGAACCGGGACTGCCGGACTGGAAAAATTACCGCTTGACTGCAACCTTCCAGCTTTTGGAACGTCAAAGAGTATAACGCGGAAAGCCTAGAGACAAAAAGCTTACTGCGTCAGCAATCTGCACAAAAGAAGCGGAGTTTCCACTACACTTTTGGAGGAATGAGGATGCAAAAAAGGGGTCTGCATTATCTGTATTATCTATTGGGGTTACTGATGTTTGCTGTGGTTGTGGCAGGGTGCGGGTCTGGAGGAAACAACGATGCTGCGGGGAATTCGCTTATGAAGGCGGATACGGCCAGTACGGAGGCAAGCGTAGACGGCGGTGCGGCGCAGAATGCTTCAGCAGACGTTGCAGAGCAGTCTATGACCTCTAAAGCTGAGGCGCCTGCCGCTGAAGGGACCAAGGGCGGTGGCGGAAATTCAGCAGTCGGCAGCACGGACGCAGCACAGACGTCAAAGGGAACGGCTGGTTTTACAGGAAGCGACGTTGTGGCAGGACTGAACAAAAAACTGATCTATCACGCCAATCTCACCATGGAAGTGAAGGATTACGCTGCGGCGCAGACAGAGGTCCGGAATATGGTGACCCTTGCAAATGGCTATATTATTGAATTTTCGGAGAGTACATCCGAGTATGAGCGGGGCGGAACCTTTATTCTTAAGGTGCCGGCGTCGGGGTTTTCTTCCTTTCTGAGCAGCCTGGAAAAAATCAAAAACGAAAAGCTTCAGCGTCAGATTCAGGGTCAGGATGTTTCAGAGGAATATGTGGATTTGGAGTCGCGCCTCAAAGCCAAGCAGCTGATGGAGAGCCAATACATCGAGTTTATGAAAAAGGCAACCAAATCCGCCGACCTTGTAGCGTTTGCGAACCAGCTCGGCGCCATTCAGGAAGAGATTGAGACGATCAAGGGCAGAATGCGCTACATTGACCAGAATGTCTCTTTTTCAACGGTTGAGCTTCGCTTGTATCAGACCGGTGAAAGCTTGAATCTTACAAAAACCAAAGAGCAAGGCCCGCTGATGAACCGGGCTTCGGAGGCGCTTCAGGGCAGTCTGCATGCGCTGTCCGTAATGTTTCAGTGGATCTTTATATTTCTGGCAGCCGCGTTCCCGGTATTGATTATAGCTGCGATTGTGGTGTTGATTGTGCTCTGGTTCCGCAGAAAAGCCAAGCCGCGGGATCGCGGAAGGGCAGATCGTATGCAGATGGCCAACCGGGAGCCGAAGCAGCCGCTGCCGCAAAAACCGGATGAACGGCCTGCGCCTGCGCAGGTTGAAGGAGAGCTTGACAATAAAAAGCCGGAGTAATTACGAGCAGTTCGGATTTGTACCAAGACCGGCGGGTTCTCCGGGAATGAGTTTATGGTTGTAATGTAAAAAAGCCTCCGACACCGCGGTTCGCGGGTTGGGGGCTTTGTGCTTGTTAGTGAAGTACCGTGCAGCCGTTATGTCAGATTGACATGCAGCTGCACGGTATCACGCCGGCTGAGTTACGCATGCTGGAACAGCGCGCGGTACTCGCCGTATCCTTCCTTTTCCAGATCTTCTTTTGGTACAAAACGCAATGCCGCTGAATTAATGCAGTAACGCAGGCCGTTCGGGCCGGGACCGTCGTTGAAGACATGCCCGAGATGGGAATCGGCTGTTTTGCTGCGGACTTCGGTGCGGATCATCAGATGGCTGAGATCCGTTTTTCTTTGACCGAATAGTCGCGGATCGGCCGGGTGAAGCTGGGCCAGCCGCAGCCGGAATCGAATTTGTCCTGTGAGCTGAACAGAGGCTCCCCGGATACAATATCTACATAGATGCCTTCCCCGTGATGATCCCAGAATTCATTGCGGAAAGGGGATTCGGTCGCGTTGTTTTGCGTGACTTCATATTGCAGCGGCGTCAGGCGCTCCTTCAAACTTGCTTTATCCTCTTTGTGCTTCCAATGGCTCTCAATAAAGGCGTCCCGGCCGGAGCCTTGGCGGTAGCGTTTATAGTGGCCGGGATTCTTGTGATGGTAACCCTGGTGGTACTCTTCCGCCCGGTAAAACGGCTTGGCCGGCAGAATGGGCGTCACAATCGGAGCGGAGAAACGTCCGCTGGCCTGCAGCGCCGCCTTAGAGGCTTCCGCCTGCTGCCGCTGCTCTTCGGAGTGGGTAAAGATAGCGGTGCCGTATGAAGTTCCGCGGTCATAGAATTGCCCGCCGGCGTCGGTAGGGTCAATCTGCTGCCAGAACAGCTCCAGCAGCTTGGTATATGGGAAAATATCGGGTTGAAAGGTGATCTGCACCGCTTCCACATGACCCGTAGTTTCTGAGCAGACCTCCTCATAGGTCGGGTTAACAGTATGTCCGCCGGTATACCCGGATACAACCTCCACAATCCCCGGCAGTTCTTCAAAAGGAGATACCATGCACCAGAAGCAGCCCCCGGCAAATGTGGCTTTTTCTGTTTTACCGCTTATATTGTCAGCTTGAATATCACTCATGAATATCCCTCCATTCATAGATTGCAATTAAATAGATCACAATGTAAGTATAAAACAAAAAGGCACAGCCTGCCAGCGGACCGCCATTCCTGCCTGCTTAGTCATTCCTTGGTCCAAAGCGACCGCGGGCGGAGCGCGAATACAGCCAGAGCGAGTACAACCACATAGACCATGACCGCCATCAGCCCGCTCCGTGGATGGTCGAAGAGCTGGCCTCCAAGAAAAGCATATAAGGCGATGCCGGGGATTTTGCCGAGTCCGGATGCGGCGAGATAGCTCCAAAAGGGTAAACCGGCAGCCCCCGCGTAGATGTTAACCCCCATCTGCGGGATGACAGGAACCAGCCGGGCCAGGACCACGGCGGCAAACGGCCTCCGCTGCACGGCTGAAGTGAATTTGCCCAGGGCAGGCACAGAAGTCAGATACTTCCCGGCTTTTTCCTTGAACATGTATTTAACAACACCATAGATAACCGCCCCGGCCAGGGTGGAGGCACTCCAGCAGATCAGCGCAGCGGTCAGACTTCCATAGGCATAACCGTATATCCCGATGATCAGCTTGTAAGGCACCACAGGGAACAGCGCCAGTAAAGCGGCGGCACTGAGACCCAGAAGCGCATTGTGGTCCTGGCGCAGCCAGGCCAGGATATCATACCTGTAGATAAACGCGAGGAAAATCCCCGAAACATACAGCAGTACCGTCAGCCATTTTCTCATTCTACTATGCCCTTTCTATCCCTCATTCATCTCATCATACTGAAAAAAAAGCTTTTAATGAAGCAAAGATCATTTGTTGCCGCGACTTGTCACGGTATAATACGTCTAAAAGGAAAAGGAACTGCCACACAGTCAAGGGAGATATGCTAATGAAAATTACCGGACGCACAAAGGTGGCGATAGTCGGCCTTGGCGACATTGCCCGCAAAGTTTATCTGCCGCTCCTTTCCCGCCATGATCAGGTAGAGGTGGTGGGGGTGCTCAGCCATTCGCCGTCCACTGTGCAGGGGGTTGTCCATTCTTACCGTTTTCCCAGAGGCACTACAGATCTGAAGGAGCTGCTGTCCTGGGGGCCGGATGCAGTATTTGTGCATAGCCCAACCCCCACACATTATGATATTGTTATGAAATGTCTAAATCATGGAATACCGGTATATGTGGACAAGCCGCTGTCCTATGATCTGGAAGAATCCCGCCGGATGGCCGGCTTCGCTGAAGAGAAGGGGCTGCTGCTGGGTGTGGGCTTCAACCGCCGCTTCGCGCCCATGTATACGGCTGCCAAAGCCTGGCTGGACACAACAGGCGGCATCAGCGCCTGCCAGGCGTTCAAGCACCGGACCAGGCTGCAATCCGGCAGCAGCCGTGAGACTATCCATGACGACCTGATCCATATCCTGGATCTGCTGCTCTGGTTATGCGGGGAAGATGCCGAGCTGCTGCACAGCAGTCTGAAAGCTGACGATGCAGGCCGGATGCTGCAATCTTCCGGGATGCTGGGCTGGAGCCAGGGGACGACCGGTATGTACAGCATGGTACGGGATGCGGGTGCAGACCTGGAGAAGCTGGAGCTGCACGGTAATGGCAGGTCTGCAGAGGTTGCGGATATGGAACGGGCAACGCTGTACGAAACAGGTTCACTGCCGCGTATACAGCATTTCGGGAGCTGGGATACCGTGCTTGAACGCAGGGGCTTCAGCGGCGCGGTGAATCATTTTTTGAGCAGTATAGACACACCATTGCAGTGCGGCATATCCGCTTCAGCCGTCTTGTCCAGCCATGAGCTGGCGGCGAAATTAGCCGATTGATGATGGAGCAGAAAGGAGGAAACAACATGGATGATTACCGCAAATCAAGGGAAGAACAAATTATCGAGAGCTACAAGCGGGATGAGGAAATGATGATCCTGGTTTTTGCCCAGTGGTGTGTGAACAACAAGCTGGACCCGCATACACTGTATCTTGAGGCCTATCCGCAGCAGGAAGGAAATGCGGCGCTGAGCCATGCGCTGTCATTGACTGTCCCCATTGAAGAAGCGGGGTTTATTTCCGACGATACCGTGCTTGGGGTATTGTCCCTGTACAGCAATGATGACCTCGCATACGTTGTGTCTGAGGCAATAGCGGGGAGGAAAACGCGGCAAGACTCAGAGGGTTGAACTTTTTTTTGCCAAACGATGTTCATTGTGTTATAAATGTGTTAAAATTATATATACTAACTTATAGTAAGTTTCGAAAGTGAGAGGTGAGAATAATGGAAGAACATCAATTGACGATGTGCCCTCGATTCGAATCGGCCTTCTCCTTCTTAGGTAAACGTTGGAATGGACTTATTATTCAGACATTGATGAGCGGACCCAAACGGTTTAAGGATATTTCGGGTCTAATCCCGTCGATGAGCGATAAGATGTTGTCCGAACGAATGAAGGACCTGGAGTGTGAAGGAATTCTGGTACGCCATGTGTACCCGGAAACACCCGTACGCATCGAGTATGAACTGACAGCCAAAGGCCGTGCGCTTGAGCCGGTTATGCAGCAGATTCAGTCTTGGGCGGAGAGCTGGGTCGAATAGCACCCGCTTAAATGTCCTGTGGATAGCCCCCCTTCCGGATGGAAAGAGGGGCTTTTTGCAAACAGCGTAAAATAAAAATGCACATAACATGTCAGAATATAATATAATAGAAAAAAGTTGCTGCCTTACTCTGTCGTATGGCACATAACTGTGTGATAATTGGGTATAGGTTTAATATGGCAACGCTGACATAAAAAGTATGTTTTATTCAGACTGCCAACCAAACTAAGCATATGCTTTTGAAGTAAGTTTTGTACGAAGCTAAATCAGGGAGTAATGCCAACCAAACTTTTAGGAGGCGAGGAAGATGACAACCACCTTGTTTTCCCGGGAAATAACCTATGGAAAAAAAGACGTTGCCGAACTGGAGAGTGCTTCAATCAGGGTGCAGCTAATTTACGACAAAGTGCTGTTCATGCTTCACAGCCACCTTCCCGATTCCTTGTGGAATGACTGGATCGGGGTACCTTATGAGATTATCTCTTCCTTATATAAAGGCGATAACGATAGCGGCAGTGTTTTTCAAAAATGGATTCAGAGCGAGGCGGGCTGGAAATGCATCGGTTGTGAGCGCCATTGCCTGGAGCCTTCGGCGGGTCCGGCGTTTCCATCCTCCGGACAGCAGCGCAGATTCACCTATCATAATGGCATCCGGCAGAGCATGGTGCTGCAGGCAGTGATTTGGTCGATGTATGAAAATACAGTGCTCTTCCAGCCCTATTTGGGTGAGGAAGCTTTTTTGGAGGAGGCCGATCTGGACACGATTTCCACATACTTCGTACCTACCTATCTGAGCAAACAGCGTCTGACTGAAAACGGCAAGCGCTGCAAAGAATATCAGGAATCGAACATCCGGGTGTATCAGGAGTGGATCGCTGCTCCCGATCTGGTGCTGCAGTGGAACGGAGGCCTGACCGAAGGCCGCTGGATGACTGGCGTCTATGTCGACCACTCGCGTTTTGCCGGGCTGGGACCATATTTGAAGGATGCTCAGGGCAAGCGGACGTATATGCGGGCAAATGTGAAATAGAGCAATGAATAAGGGGATATCGTAATAAAAACACCTCGATTAAGGGGTGTTTTTTTGAAAATATAAGAATTTATATTTTTCACGCTATAAATTATCCTTCTATTTCTCGCTGAAACTCCCCGTCCTTTAAAAGGACGGCGTAGCCGTTTCCACTTGTATGCATTTCGTGTGTATTTGTTGTGTTTAGGAACACAATCGTAAAACTATGCTTCTTCCCGGTTGTTTCTTCTTCTGATCCAGAACACCGTACCCAGGATGACCAGTCCGACAGCTGTAGAAATCATCAGAATGACCGGCCCGGCGCCGGTGCCGCCAGAGGTTTTTCCGGATGAGCCCATCCAGGCGGCGGTGATGACGCATAACGCGACAAGAATGGCCAGAACTGCACCCAATAAGCTTCGGCCATTAGCCGTCAGATTCCCGCTGCCCGGCCCTACATAGGAACCGTTCCAGATAATCCGTACCAGGTAAGAACCCACACCGATAAGAAAAATAATGTAGTTGCTCAGGGGATATTCGAGCCAGTGAATTCCGTAATTTTGCAGACCCATATCCGCAAGCAGCAGGAAGGCCAGCAGGATAAACGCCTGATTCCCCGCCTTGTGCTTGTTTTGCAGTTGTCTTTCGTCCAGATTAGTTCTCCCCATGCTCATCACCCTCCCAAAAAAGTTCATCCAGCGTCTTCCCTAAGGTTAAGCAAATCTCAATACACAACCTGATCGTGGGATTGTAGTCACCGTTCTCGATGGCAATAATCGTCTGTCTTGTCACTCCCACAGCGTCTGCCAGCTGCTTCTGCGACATATCTTTTGCCGCTCTGGAGGCCTTCAGCCTTAAATTTTTCCCCATTCCTTCACCTCGTCTAAAATGTAATATATATCATTCTTAATGTCAAATATATTTTACATATGCAGATGTAGAGAGGGTCATCGTTGAACTAAACTTCCTAAACTATGCTTGAGATCCTGACGTTCATTAAAATTTTTTATATTTAGTGCGTACAATCACAAGCCGCCAACCCTGCCCGCGTTAAGGTAAGAGGGTAAAAGAAAACCTATATAAAGCGAACTTGAAAAAGTAACAAAAGGGAAAAGGGATGGAGGGGAAGTTTGGAACTGTAGGAGCGGTAGCGTCCGCCTTTGTCTGCGGATTTCAACCGCGAACAGCGGTACAAATCAAGAAATCTGCAGACAACAGCGGCCGGAAGTCCAAACATTCTCCGTAGTCCCGACGAAGTCCCTAATGTAAATATCTTAAGTTCACTCTATATAAACCAACAACGTAAGGGAGGGGCCAGCATGACGGCCAAACAATTGAACAATACAGTGACGGAAGGTTCCGTCCATTTTTCCGGTGAAGCCATGGTAAGGGATATCGTCCTTCAATTCCCCAAAGCGGCGGATTATTTCAAGGCACAGCGGATTGATTTCTGCTGCGGAGGCGCAAAACCTCTGGCAGAGGCTGCAACAGAAAAAGGGCTTGATACAGGAGCAGTGCTCCAGGATCTGAACAAGCTGCTGGCCGAGCATCCGGTGCTGGAAGAAGATACGGCCTGGAACGAAGCTTCATCAGAAGAGCTGGTCGACTTCATTATCAATAAGCATCACAGATATTTGCGCGAGGAGCTGCCGCTGATTGCCCAGAATGTGACCAAGGTCTTCCGGGTACACGGCGAGGACTCCCCGCATTTGGCGGAAATGTACCGGCTGTTCCATACGCTGCGGGAGGAATTGCTGGAGCATACGGCCAAGGAAGAAGAAAGCGAGTTTCCCAAAATGCTGGCTTATGAGAAAAATCCTACAGAGGACAGCCTGACCGAGCTGCGTGGACTTCTGCGTACGCTGGAAGCGGAGCATGACGGGGCGGGCGATATTTTGCGCGAGCTGCGGAGAGTTACCAATGATTACACACCGCCGGAGCATGCCTGCACGACTTACCGTCTCACCTATGCCCGGCTTGAAGAGCTGGAGGGAATGACCTTTGAGCATGTCCATCTGGAGAATAATATCCTGTTCCTGCGTTACCAATAGAAGCTTGAGCAGTTTCACGAGTCCCTTCGGGGACTTTTTTTATAGCAATGGGGCAGGAAGAATTGAGAATGGCACCCGATTACGTTATTCTTAAAAAGACTATGTATTTCATCAAGACATGCCTGAGCAGCAGCGGAGACTGAGAGCGGGCAAGAAGAAGGCGGTGCCGGAAATGTCCGCGAAATGGGTGTGGCGCATTTGGCTGGGAATATTAATAATCGCAGTAACGGGCGGCTGCTCTTCGGTTCTTGACGCCCAGAACGAAGGGAACAACGGCGGAGCCGGGAATGCAGGACCTGCATTTTCGGTGCGTGTCGGTGACAGCGAGCTGGCCGGAAGCTCCGGGGGACAGATAAGCGAGGCTTATAAGGATGGCATGCCGCTGATTGAACTGCTTAAGAAGAGTGGGGTAGCCACATTGGCGGATGACGGGGACAGTCTCTTGACGGTCAACAAAGTATCCCTGAGCCCCGAGTGGATTTGGGAAATACAATTGAACGGCAAAAGAATATTAGATTGGAACAGCGGCGTTGACCGCAGCGACAGCATCCTTATTGCGGCAGAACCCGCGGCAGCCGGGGCCGAGCAGCAGCCGGTCATTTTTACCGTGAACGGCGGAAGCGAGCAGCCGGAAATGACTCATTCGTATGTGCTGCCGTATTCCGAGGATCTGTCCGTCCGGGGTGTGCTGAAGAGCAGCGGTATGGTTCTACTGGCCGAGGACAATAAGACAGTGATCAGCATTATGGATTACAAGCCGCTCAGCAATGAGGCATGGACACTGAAGGTCAACGGCAAGCAGCTGCTGGACAGTGGAACCGATATGAAGCTTAGGCCCCAGGATACCTTGGAGGTAGCACTTGTGCTGCGTTAGTGGAAGAGTATAACACCAGATTTCTTTTGCTTATATGCTCGGGAATCTGGTGTTTTTTGTCCAAAAAGGCTAATGGTTAACTCACTGAAATTATGTGAAAGTCTTCACATTTAATGTGATTGCAATCACAAAGTCTATTCGAAAATCAACAGTATAATTTCACTATCAGATGTATTGTGATGAAATGCAGATGGTTTGAGGAGGGGCACAACAATGACAGTGGAGAGAGAAAAGCTAGTACTCATTGGTAACGGTATGGCAGGTGTCGGGACGGTAGAGCAGATTTTGAAGCTTGGCGGCGCTTATGATATTACTGTATTCGGCAGCGAGCCGCATCCCAATTACAATCGGATAATGCTGTCCTACGTGCTTGAAGGAAGTAAAACCATAGAAGAAATCGTGCTGAATGACCGCCAGTGGTATGCGGATCACAATATTACGCTGCACACAGGAACGACCGTGGTCCGAATCGATGAAGCGGCACGGCAGATTATCACAGATAACGGGATGTCGGTTCCTTTTGACAAGGCCATCATTGCTACAGGCTCGAATTCGTTCATTCTGCCTGTACCGGGCAGTGACAAGGAAGGGGTAGTGGGCTTCCGCGATATTGCCGATTGCGATGCTATGATTGCCGCAGCCAAGCAGTACCGCACGGCGGCAGTGATCGGCGGCGGACTGCTCGGACTGGAAGCAGCCAAAGGGCTTGTGAACCTCGGCATGGATGTTACGGTCGTACATCTGCTGGAGGATCTGATGGAACGGCAGCTGGATCACAATGCCTCCGCTATGCTTCAGGCGGAGCTTACGCGCCAGGGCGTGAAATTTGCCATGGGCAAACAGACGGTTGAACTGACCGGGGACGAACGTGTCAACGGACTGCGTTTCAGTGACGGAACGGAGCTGGCAGCGGATTTTGTCGTTATGGCCGTTGGGATTAAGCCGAATACGCAGCTGGCCAGAGAGAGCGGCATTACGGTTAACCGCGGGATTGTCGTTGATGATTATCTGCAAACCTCGGTCCCGGGTGTATATTCCGTTGGCGAATGTACAGAACACAGAGGCATCTGCTACGGTCTGGTAGCACCGCTGTTCGAGCAGGGAAGTGTGCTTGCGAAGCATCTCTGCGGCGTACCGACTCAGCCTTATGAAGGATCGGTTGTAGCCACCAAGCTGAAAATCTCCGGAGTGGATGTTTTCTCTGCCGGTGAATTCACGGAAACCGCTGAGCATACGGTCATTTCGGCCAAGGATGAATGGAAGCGGACCTACAAGAAGATTTTGCTCAAAAATAATATTATCGTCGGTGCAGTGCTGTTCGGTGATGTCACGGAATCGGCGAATCTGCAAAAGCTGGTGAAGCAGGGTGCGGAGATGACCGACGAGATTTACAGCGAGGTTATGGGCACCGGCTGCTGCGGCGGAGGCGGAGCGAAGAAGGGCTTGTCGGTAGAGACGATGGCAGATGAAGAGATTGTCTGCGGCTGCAACGGCGTGACCAAAAAGGCCATTGTCGATGCCGTTACGGAGAATGGCTTCACGACTGTGGATGAGATCAAGGCCTGCACCGGAGCTACCCGCTCCTGCGGCGGCTGCAAGCCGGTCGTTGAGCAGATCCTGCAGTTTGTCCTTGGAGACAGCTTCCAGCAGGGCGCCAAGCAGGGAATCTGCGGCTGCACCACCTTGAGCCGGGATGAAATTGTGGCCGAAATCACCGCGAAAGGCCTGAAAACGACCAAAGAGGTCATGAATGTGCTGGGCTGGAAGCAAGCTGAGGGCTGCTCGAAATGCCGTCCGGCCGTGAACTATTATCTGGGTATGCTCTACCCGGATACGCATGAGGATGAGAAGGAATCGCGCTTCGTCAATGAACGGATGAGTGCGAATATTCAGAAGGATGGCACCTTTACGGTTGTGCCGCGCATGTATGGCGGGGTTACTACACCGGAGGATTTGAAGCGGATTGCTGATGTCTCCTTGAAATATGATGTAAAAGTGGTGAAGGTAACCGGCGGACAGCGCCTGGACCTGATTGGAGTCAAAAAAGAGGATGTGCCTAAAGTATGGGAAGAGCTTGATATGCCATCGGGTTATGCCTATGCGAAATCGCTCCGTACCGTAAAAACCTGTGTAGGTTCCCAGTTCTGCCGGTTCGGCACTCAGGATTCCATGGGTATGGGGGCATTGCTTGAGCGCAAATACGAGCGTCTTGATTTTCCGGCCAAGTTCAAGATGGCGGTTAACGGCTGCCCGCGCAACTGTGCGGAATCCTGCACTGAAGGATATCGGCATCGTCGGCAACGATGGCGGCTGGGAGATCTTTATTGGCGGTAACGGCGGAATCAAGCCGCGGATCGCTGATTCCTTCTGCAAAGTGAAAACCGATGAAGAGCTGATTGAGGTCTGCTCCGCAGTCATGCAGTATTACCGTGAGACCGGCAATTATCTGGAGCGGACCTCCGAGTGGGTGGAACGCATCGGGCTTGAGCAGATCCAGCGGGTGATTCTGGACAACGAAGACAACCGCAAGGAGCTGGCGGCCCGGATTGATTTTGCCCTGGCACAGGTTTCGGATCCGTGGAAAAAAATGCTGGATGACCAAGAGACGCGTACCGCATTGTTTGAACAGACCAGAGTCTGACCTATACCGACTTGAGGAGGAGAGAGCACGATGAAAACTGCGACACAAGAATATGCTGTAGGCAAGACGCAGGACTTCCTGCTGCAGATTGGGCGGGTTGTCGTTGCGGGTGGGGTGGAGCTGGCAATATTCCGCACCTCTGACGGAGATATTCATGCCATAGAGAACCGCAGTCCGCATCCAAAAGGCGGTCCGCTGGCTGAGGGTATCGTCTCCGGCAGCTATCTGTATGATCCGCTGTATGACTGGAAGATCGATCTGCGCAGCGGCGAAGTGCAGGCCCCGGATCACGGCAAGGTGAAGGTATACCCGGTAGAGCTGGACGGAGATCGTGTAAAGGTCTGCTTGTAGGCTGGCATCATCTATTTTAATGAGGAATGGCGGGGTGGACGGGTGTTTACGCAAAGTGTGGAAAATATCGTAGAGACGGCAGCAGCCAAACGTGACAAAATGAATGAAAGTCTGCCGAAGTATTTTCTTGCCGCATTGTTGGCCGGAGCTTATGTAGGTATTGGTATTATTCTGATTTTTTCGCTGGGAGCACCGCTGGCGGCGGTCAAATCCCCTTTTCAGCCGCTGATTATGGGGACGTCCTTCGGGATTGCCCTCACGCTGGTGGTCTTCGCCGGCTCGGAGCTGTTCACCGGAAACAATATGTTTTTCACCGTAAGCACCCTTGCCGGCCGGACCAGTGTGTGGGATACAGTGAAGAACTGGATCATCGTCTTTATCGGGAATGTAGCCGGAGCCGTGGTTCTGGCTCTGCTGATCCGGGGCACTGGATTGTTCAGCGCTGCTCCGGCGGAACATCTGATCTTCACCGCAGCCGCCAAAAAAATGAGTCTGCCCTTCTCTGAGCTGTTCTTCCGCGGTATTCTCTGTAACTGGCTGGTCTGCCTGGCACTATGGATGGCCTCGCGCGCCAAAAGCGAAACCGCTAAGCTGGTGCTGATCTGGTGGTGTCTGTTTGCCTTCATCGCGAGCGGTTATGAGCACAGTGTGGCCAATATGACGCTGCTGAGCGTAGCGGTGCTGCTGCCAAACCATCCCGAAACGGTCAGTCTGGCCGGGTGGTTTCATAATATGATTCCTGTGACCTTAGGCAATATTGTTGGCGGGGGCGTATTTGTCGGCATGGCCTATTGGCTGATTTCCCCGGTGCGGGCCGCACGGCCAGGCGTTATCACCGGAACCAAAAAACAAGTAAGCTAACTCTTTGCAGAGCCCTGTGGTCGAATGACCGCAGGGCTTTTTTGGCATGAGCGCTGTTGAAAACTTGTCCAGTTATTGAAGGAAGGGCAGGGGCGGCTCCGTGGTGATTACATAAAAAAAGACGCCGGACAAGGCGCCTTTGACCACTCTATTAGTTTATGCAATAATTCCGGGTCATATATGATTCATTGAGGAGAATAGAGGGTATTAGTATTAGGAAATTAAATGCGGCAAATTTCGTTCGGACATAATTCACAGTGGCAGATGTCCTGAAGCATCGAAAGATCCTTGATGACGATCATGCCGTTCTCATATTCCACAGCATCTTTTTTACGCAGATCGCTCAGCATCCGGTTGACGCTCTCACGGGTAGCACCGATCATGTTGGAGAGATCCGTATGCGTAATTTTTTTGTTGATCAGAATGCTGTCCCCGGACTTCTCCCCATAGGTATTGCCCAGACGGATCAGCGTGGAGCAGAGTGCGCCGGGCTTGCCGTACATCATCAGATCACGGAATTTTGTCTGGGTGAGACGGTGATGGATACCCATCCATTTCATAAAGTCAATAGCAAAATCACAATGCTGGCAGATCAGAATCTCCAGATCCTTCTGCTCGATAACGCCAACTTCACTTTCCTCAATCACTTCGGCGGTAAAGCTGTGCTTGGTGCTGAAGAACGGGTCTGCCTGACCTACCATGTCGCCTGCCTGATACATATACAGAATGAGTTCTTTGCCTTCGTCGGTAGATTTGGTTAATTTCACACGTCCACGTTTGATATAAAACAATTTATCCGAGTAGTCACCCTCCCAAAACAGGTGAGAGCCCTCTGGCACCATACGCTCTTTCATTGTGACCAGAAGCCGGTTAAAGTTCTGTTCGGAGAAACAGTTTGTATTTCCGTGGGCTTCGATAACATTATAATGTTCCTTTATCATAATCGACATCCCCTTTATTCCCTCAGTTTTTCAGTAAATTTTAAATTAATTATACATTGAAATTCCTCTTTATGGGTGAATATTTTCTCGAAAAAGTGTCGAATTTTTAACATTGTGATAATTTTCACTTCAAAGGTGTGAGATTTAATATGATTTTGGCCTTAATCGGGGACAAAGTCTTTTCTAGCATAACGCAATCTGTTGATTTCTTTCAACTCCGTAAAAATGCACATAACTCTGTTATCGGCTGACATTGGCCTTCTTTCTTCTGAGAGCTACGCTGGAAGTGAGCGTCCTGCGGTTTCTAATTCATGAAGCCGGAGGACACAACTCGGGAGAAGGAGAGTTCATTCATGGCAAAAGTAGCAGACAAATATCTGAAGGTTGATCCCTGGGCGGTTATCGAGGAGGGCTTCGATCCATTGCGGAACCGGACCTCGGAATCGATTTTTTCCGTAGGCAACGAGTATATGGGAGTGCGCGGCTATGCCGAGGAGGGCTACAGCGGTGATTCCCTGCCGGGCAGCTACTTCAATGGCCTTCATGAGCAGTTGGAGATCGGCAATCATTACAAGGGAATGATCCGTTCGCTGCGCTACATGGTAAATGCGGTGGACTGGCTGCATACACGCCTTACGGTAGAGGGGGAGCAGCTGGATCTGGCCCACAGCCGGATATCGGATTACAGCCGCAGACTGGATTTCCGCACAGGCACCTATAGCCGCCAATTCATTTGGCTGCTGGGGAGCGGCAAGAAGCTGAAGCTCACATTTACACGGCTGGTCAGCATGACGGATTCCCATCTGGGCCTGCAGCAGGTTGTGTTCGAGCCGCTGAATTTCTCAGGAGCTGTGGAGATATGCACCGGACTTGATTTTGGCAGCATCCATGAGGAACGCGGACAGAGCATGTGGAGAAGTCTGCGTTGCGGCGTACAAGACGGTATTACAGCCATTATGGCGAGCACCTTGAACACAGGCAATAAGCTGTTTTCCGGCTTTGTTCTGCAATCCTCCCAGGAACTGCAGCCGGCAAAGGTAGAACGCGACCGTTTTATCGGGCAGGCCTTTAGGCTGCAATTAACCCAAGGCACAAAGGATTCTTATACAAAGCTTGCTGTCCATTGCAGAGATCAGGAGGCTTACCTTCATGAGGATGCGCTCTGGACTAAAGGGCTGGAGCTGGCGGCAGCTGCCTCCAAACGCAATGATGCTGAGGTGTTCGCGGATCAATCCGCCTATTGGAGCGGAATATGGGAGACGAGCGACATCCGTATTGAAGGTGATCCCGAGAATCAGCAGGGCATCCGTTTCTGTATTTTTCAGCTCTATCAGACGTATCATGGCGATCATCCCGGCTATAATATCGGAGCCAAAGGGCTGACAGGTGAAGCCTACCGGGGGCTGGCTTTCTGGGACACGGAATCGTATTGTCTGCCGTTCTATATGTTCAACAACCCCAAAGCGGCTAAAAGCCTGCTGGAATTCCGCTACAAAACGCTGCCGGAGGCAATGGACCGCGCGAAGGAGGTGGACTGCGAGGGGGCTTGCTACCCGATTGCCACGATAGACGGAACCGAAAGCTGCGACCTGTGGCAGCACTCCAACCTCCAGCTTCATGTCGGCACGGCGGTCTCCTACGGCATCTGGCATTATGTGAAGAACACAGGCGACAGGGATTTCCTGTACAGCAAAGGTGCTGAGATGCTGATTCAGATCAGCCGGTTCTACGCCACCCGCGGACAGTGGGGGCAGCGCAGCGGGGAATATGGTTATTTTGGCGTGATGGGTCCTGACGAATTCCAGCTGATGGTGAATAATAACTGCTACATTAATCTTATGGCGAAGAAAATGTTCGAATTTACGCTGGAGACGCTTGCCGGGATGGAGATACAGGTGCCGGATGCCTATGCTGAACTTATCAGGAAGACAGGGCTCCGGACAGAAGAATTAACCGATTGGAGCAGCAAGGCAGAGCATATGCGGATACCGCTTGACCCGGACAGCGGGGTGTACGAGGAGCATGACGGTTATTTTGATCTGCCGCACATCGATATTCATTCCATACCTGTGACGGATTTCCCGCTGTATTCCAACTGGTCCTACGACCGGCTGTACCGCTATGACATGATCAAGCAGCCCGATGTGCTGATGTTTATGTTCTTATATAATGGAGAATTCTCCCGGGAAGCCAAACGGGCCAATTACGAATTTTACGAGCCGAGATGCATTCATGAATCCTCGCTTTCGCCGTCGATCCACTCTATTCTGGCCTGTGAGATCGGCAAAGAAGAGGAGGCTTATCAATTCTTCGAGTTTGCGACCCGGCTTGATCTGGACAATTACAACCGGAACACCCGCGAAGGCCTGCATACCACTTCGATTGCTGCGGTCTGGATGAATATCGTGTACGGCTTCGGCGGCATGCGTTCAGACGGTGAACGTCTCTCCTTCCGTCCGACGCTGCCGCAGCGCTGGACCTCTTACAGCTTCCAGGTGATGTATGAAGGGGTGCTGCTGGGCATTACAGTGGACAGTGAGCATGTAAGGTTCAAAGCTCTACGAGGCGGAACAGCCAGCATTCTGGTATATGGACAGCAGATTATGGTGGATGCCGCAGGCACAGTGCTTCCGCTGGGCGAAGGGATGCTGGCATGATGAGCTGGACCGTTCGCGATTCAAGTTTTGACAAGGCCCGGATCATAACCAACGGCAACAAATACATGACGGGAAATGGCTATATGGGCTATCGCGGCACCCTGGAGGAGTTCGGCAGGGATCAGCTGGCTGCGGTGACGCTCGCGGGCGTGTACGATCAGGCCGGAGAGCGGTGGCGGGAGCCGGTTAATGCTCCCAACGGGTTGTACACGGCATTGGTCTGCAACGGACAGCGCCTCAGTGTTCTGGAGACTGAACCGCTGGATCACAAGCAGGAGCTGGATATCCGCAGTGCGGTTCACCGGAGAGAGACGGTTTACCGCATCCCGGAGGGCGGCGAGCTGATCTACACGGCTGAACGTTTTGCCAGTATGGCTGAGCTGCATGTGCTGGCCAGCAGGCAGACTGTGAAGTGTACAGCGGACTGCCGGATCACGATTGAGACGGGCATCGACAGTGAAGTGTGGGATATTAACGGCCCCCATCTGCAGGATAAGGAGGAAGTGTTCAAGGATGGGGTGCTGCTGGCTTCTGCGGCCACGGGGGAGCTCCAGCTTCCGGTTGCTGCAGCTGAGCTGTCAGTGTTCGGATTTGGCAGGCTGAAGCTCTCCAAGGCTGGAGCCCTGCGGAGGGTTACTTTTGATGCCAAGGCTGGAGAGATCTATGAATGGTTCAAATATGCAGCCGTATATACCGGTCTGGACATGGAAGGTGCTCCGGAGGAATTGGCAGAGCAAGCGGTTCAGGCGGCAGCAGAGAAAGGGTACCGGGAACTGCTGCAGGCTCACCGAAGAGCGTGGGAGGAACGCTGGTCCCGCTGCGATTGCCTCATTGAAGGTGACGCTGCCGCACAGTTAGCGCTCAGATACAGCATGTATCAGCTGATGATTATCGCGCCTACGGCGTCGGAGAAGGTGTCCATCCCGGCACGGGGCTTATCCGGCCAGGTCTACAAAGGCGCGGTATTCTGGGATACAGAAATGTTCATGCTGCCTTTTTTCTCCACAGTGATCCCGGAGTTGCCCGCAATCTGATGATGTACCGGATTCACACGCTGGATGGCGCGCGGCGCAAAGCGGCTGAGTACGGATATCTTGGGGCGTTCTATGCCTGGGAGAGTCAGGATTCGGGTGATGATGCCTGCACTCTTTTCAATGTGAATGATGTCTTTACGGGCCGCCCTATACGGACGTATTTCCGTGATAAGCAGGTCCATATCAGTGCCGATGTGGTGCATGGAATTTGGCAGTACATTCAGTTTACAGGTGACGACAGCCTGCTGCTGGACGGCGGGGCCGAGGTTATTTGGGAGTGTGCGCGGTTTTTCTATTCGTATGCCTATTACAATCCGGTAAAAGAGCGCTATGAGATTCTGGATGTTACCGGTCCGGATGAATATCACGAGCGTGTGAACAATAACGCATTTACTAATGCCTTGGTGAAAGAAACCCTGGAAATTGCCCTGCGCAGTGCAGAATTGCTGGAGGGCAGGTACCCGGAAGCTTACCGCGAATTGCATAGGCAATTTACAGGAGGCCCGTTCCTGACAGAATTCCGGACGCTGCTGGAGGGGCTGTATCTTCCCCAGCCGGACCCGGATACGCTCCTGATTGAACAATTTGACCGTTATTTCCAGCTCGAAGAGGTCACTTTGACGGAGCTGAGGTCACGGGTGATTAACAAAAACGAATATTGGGGCGGTGGCAACGGGCTCGCCACCACCACCAGAATCCTGAAGCAGGCGGATGTTGTGCTGATGCTGAACCTGTTCAAATCAGCTTTTACTAAGGAAGTGAAGCAGGCGAACTGGGAGTTCTATGAACCGCGCACCGAGCATGGCTCCAGCCTTAGCCCATGCATCTACGCGCTGGTGGCGGCTGAGATCGGCTCGCCGGATTGGGGTTATCCATATTTTATGCGGACGGCTACTGTTGATCTTACCGGAGAATCGAAGCAATATGTGGGGGATCTCTATATCGGAGGCACGCATCCGGCAGCGAATGGCGGGGCGTGGATGGCCGCGGTGCTTGGCTTCGCGGGGTGCAGTTCGACGGAGCTACCGTCTGCCTGAAGCCGGCGCTGCCCAAGCATTGGCAGTCGGTCGAACTGCCGGTTACACTGCGCGGAGGTCAATACAGCCTGCGTGTCACTCGTGATGAAATCGTGATTACAGCGGCAGCGGGCAACCGTGAGGCTCTGGCTTTTGCCGGATTCGGCGGCCCGGCTGAGCTGTGCGGACCAGGTGCAGAGCTGCGGCTGCGCTTGGCGGAACCGGCAGCGGCAGAAAATTGATAAAAGCCAGAAAGTTTATTTACATGGAGAGGATAGAATATACATGATGGAGCATATGAAGGGTGCAATCTTTGATTTGGACGGTGTAATTGTAAACACGGCCAAATATCATTATCTGGCCTGGCGCTCGCTTGCCGCAGACCTCGGGTTCGAATTCACGGAGGCGCATAACGAAAGGCTGAAGGGGGTCAGCCGTATGAGATCACTTGATATTCTGCTGGAGATCGGCGGCCTGGAATTCGATGAAGCGGAGAAGGCGGCAATGGCCGAACGGAAGAATCGGCGATATGTAGACTATATCTCGCGCCTGGATGATTCGGAGCTGCTGCCGGGCGTCCGCGAATATCTCGGCAGGCTTAAGGAGCGGGGGATAGGCATTGCTCTGGGCTCTGCCAGCAAAAACGCCGTATTCATCCTGGATAAGCTGAAGATAACCGGGCTGTTCGATGCGGTTGTTGACGGCAACACCGTATCCCGCGCCAAACCGGACCCCGAGGTCTTTCAGACCGCCTGCCGCAGGCTTGGGCTGCAGCCTGCGGATTGTGTGGTTTTTGAGGATGCGGAAGCGGGGGTTGCCGCCGCCAGAGCGGCAGGGATGCGGGTGGTTGGCATCGGCAAGCGGGAAATGCTGGCGGAAGCCGATGTCGTCATAACCGGATTGCATGAATTGTAGGACCTTGGTAGACTTATTGCAGGGAAAGAAAGCGATTTCCTGTATGAAATAATTCTATCCAATGGAAGAAAGCTTGAGGGATGAACATGAAGACAATGTTGTTATGGCCGGAAGGGGCGCCTGGCGCACTGGGAACAAGCGATGAGGATTGCCCGGCGATTACGCCTTATCTGGTGGAAGGCGACAAGAACGCCGCTGTGCTTGTCTGTCCGGGCGGCGGGTATGGCATGCGTGCAGACCACGAAGGAGGACCGGTGGCTGAATGGCTGAATACACTGGGAATCTCGGCTTTTGTGCTGCGATACCGCGTAGCGCCTTATGGATACCCCCATGCGCTGCGGGATGCACAGCGTGCGCTCCGCACGATCCGTTACCGCGCTGAAGAGTATGGGGTAGATCCTGACAGACTGGGAATCCTGGGATTTTCGGCAGGCGGACATTTAGCTTCTGCTGCCGGCGTTCTGTTCGATGCGGGTGATGAAGAAGCTTCAGAACCTTTGGAACGGAAGTCCTGCCGTCCGGATTTGTTGATTCTATGTTATCCGGTAATATCCATGGCTGAAGGAGTGACCCATCAGGGCTCCAGGGAGAATCAGCTGGGGACCGACCCCGATCCGGAGCTGGTGAAACGTCTCAGCAGCGAGCTTCAGGTTACGGCAGCTACCCCGCCTGCCTTCCTGTGGCATACTTCGGATGACGGAGCGGTACCTGTGGAGAACAGCCTGCAATTTGCTGCTGCGTTAAGCCGTCACCGCATTCCGTTTGATCTTCACGTGTATGCTCATGGCCAGCATGGGCTTGGCCTGGCCGGCGGGGAGCCGCACACCCGGAGCTGGACTGAGGCCTGCGCGTCCTGGCTGGCGTTAAACGGCTATACGAAGTAGGTGAAAGTCTTTTCTAAAGAATATTCGAAACATCATCGTTCCTAGATGATCATGCAAGGGGACTGTCTAATGACAGTTCCTTTTTTTGAAATATAATTTATATGCTTTACGCTATAAATTATCCTTCTATTTCTCGCTGAAACGGCTACCGTCCTAATAAGGACGGCGTAGCCGTTTCCACTTGTTGCATAGGAAATTATACAGTGTAAAAAAATGTGGATATCTTGGAAGTCTCACAGGATATAAACGATGCAGAAGGATTGGGCTCCATCCGGGGACTGAAGCGGACAGAGGAGCACTAGCGTTGCATAAACACTGACATTAACCGCAATGACAATTGAATTTAGTGATTATTTTCACAATATATTCAGTCAAGAAGAAAATGAACGACCTTTCTTAAGCTTAGGTCATTGTCATCCATATTATTCCATAACACTCTTTATTTGTTGTTCTTGTTCTGCTCGATACCCGCTTTTTTCTGCTTCCGATCCACGATCCGTTTTTCGTTGACTGCTTTGGTGTAGGCTACTGGATGGTCGAGTGTCGGTGTTCTGCGCTTCGCCCCGGTCTTTCTTCGTCCTTTGGACGTTCGGGTCGGCCTTCGGTTGAGCTCCTGGATGAATTCTTCCCACGTGTGCTCTTTGGCCGCATGAATTCGCAATCGTTTGAGGACTTCCCATTCTGTTTTCTCCGGCGCTTGCGTGTAACGAATGTACAGTGTCAGCGCATGGGCAATCAGAGAGAGGTACAAATGATTTCAGATTCCCTGCGGCTGGGTACTTTGCAAGCGAACCAACCGCAGATGCTGCTTCAGCCACTTAAAAAAGAGTTCGATCAGCCACCGGTGCTTGTATATCTCTGCGATATCTTCGGCGGAGGCCTCCCATTGCGTGGTCACAATTCGGTACAATCGTCCCTTTTCATCCGTAAATTCGACGAGACGAACGCGTTGCTCCATCGCCGTATATCCGCTCCCCATTTGGACGGTGGCGTCCCGCAGGATGCGGCTTCCTTCCGGAACGGGGTGCTCGTGGAGCACATTGGCTTGATGGTGGTCGGCGATGCGCATCACAAAATTCAGCCCACCTTCAATCCAGCGGTCCATCCGCTCGTAGCATACGTACCCGCGATCCAGGACATAGGTGACCTCTTCCTCGTGCAGCAACAGATCCGATCCTTCGTAGTCACTCACATTCCCCGTGGAAGGCACCATGTGCTGAACGAAGGTATGTTCCGGGGAAGTCACCGCGTACGAGACATGAATTTTAACGCCGCAGCGGTCCCGCGTCACCCGGGCCCAGTCAGACAAAAAGGCAGGAAGTTTCAAGCAACTGGCATCCACAAGAAGTAACCGCCCGACTCGCTGAAGCAGCCCGCTCGAGGCAGGACGGGACAGGTTTTTGATAAGATGGGTTAGGGCATAAAACAGATGTTCCAGCAAGGCCGTAGGCAACTGATTCATCCGCCGGCTGACCTGTGAAGCACTAATGCTTGGAAGCCCTAGGAGTTCCTGCAGATCAGGGGAAGCGTCGAGCTGCCACGCATACTCGCGGTAGGATTCCCAGCGCAAAAGATGAGCGGTTACCGAAAGCTGCAATAGTGCGAGGGTACGCAGCTTTTTTACCCCATAGTCCAAAGGGACGCAAGTGGGGGACAAGGTAGGCAATAAAGAAAGGCATTGACGAATGACGGTCATTTTAGGTATGTTATCCATGGTGAGTCTCCTTTTGTAAAGTTGGGGTTGGATAACGACCTACATCTTTACAATAGGGGATTTTTCAGTTTATGCCCATGAAAATAAAATAAAATTTCACAAATATAGTTAATTTATCTAAATCAAATGTTGTGGGAGCTTTTATGCAACGCTAGTGACAGAGGAGCCCTTATTTTGCCAAAAATCTTACTTTTTCAGCAGTTACGAACTCAGGAGCCGTTATATCGTTCGATGGAGCCTGGAATAAAGGGGAGAGGGACAAATAAGGGCATCTCTGTCCGTTAACCTGCTGAATAGCCGAATCTTCTATCAATAACGGCTTTCCTGTCCGTAACGGCTGCGGATCGATCGCGAAGGAATAGGGCGATCCGTCTTTACCGGCTTCGCAGGTGTTAGTTGGAAAAAGGGAACTTATTTTTCCGAAAATTAAGAAATCCTGAAATTTAAGTGGAAAAAGTAAACTTAATTGGGGTACATCTCTTGTCCAATGGCGAAATGGGCTGAATTAGTGTCCCTTTTTCCACTTCATCTGCCCGAGGATAGGGTACTCCGGCAAATTAGGTAACCTTTTTCCACTTAAAGAGTTGCCGTAGGATTCACGGGGAATCGTTCTCGAGGTAAACGCTAGAACAAAGACGGCTGCGCTGTCCTGTGGAGGACGGCACAGCCGTTTTTGTTCTCAGTCGAATTTAATAGTTTTTTCTAAGTAGCGCCTGTTGAAGAAGTAGCTGAGCAATGCTATATAAACTAAACTCGAGATTTTTCGATTTTGGGATTGGCCGTGACTCCAGAGAATGTTTGGACTTCCGGCCGCTGTTGTCTGCAGATTTCTTGATTGCAAACCGCTGTTCGCGGTGGAAATCCGCAGACAAAGGCGGACGCTACCGCTCCTACAGTTCCAAACTTCTCCTCCACCACTTTTCCCCTTTTTCTTAATTTTTCAAGTTCAATCTAAATAGTTGGAAAAAGGAAACTTATTTCATCCCAAAATTAACAATTATGATGTTTAAGTGGAAAAAGGAACTTAATTTGGCTCTACTCCCTCATAAGTAGCAAAATGAGCTGAATTAGTTACCCTTTTTCCACTTCGCCAGCGGTGAATAGGGGCTTCGAGCAAATTAGTGACTCCCCTTTGCCTCTTCAATCCGCTGCTAACTGAAAAAATACATATAACTGAACATCATTTCCATTGAAATAAACCTATGTAAGCGCTTATCTGTTTGCTATATTATTAAAACTGGAGGTGTATCCAGATGTTGTCTGGTTTTATCAAGCCCATCGTCAGGCTGAACGTCAAGCAGCAGCTGATTCTGCTGTTTCTGATAATGATCTCGCCCATACTGATCCTGAACAGCTATGGCAACTACAAAGCGGAGGAAATTTTGAAGCGCCATGTCACCAATGCCTATGTGGAGCTGAACAAGCAGAACTTTGCGATTATCAATCGAGACATTGATACAGTGAACAAGATTACCACCACCGTGATTCAGAATCCGATTCTGCAGCAGCTGCATGTCAGCGGCGGCGAGCCTGTGATGGAGCGGGTGGAACGCTATGAAACCATTGAAAAACTGCTGGGCAGCTACTCGCAGGGCGCCGGACGGGGCGACGGGATTTATTACTCGCTGTACGTGTACGACCCCGACAATTATTATTTTTTTGCTCCCAATTTTCCTCAGGTGAAGAAGGCGGGCGTGTATTTTTTCTCCACAGGTGAGAAGCCCTACTGGTTTGACCAGGTCGTGCAGCAGAAAGGCAGAGGGTATTTAATGTTCGCAGAGAAGCTTAGCCCGCAGGCCGAGAATCTCAAGACACTGACTTACGTCCGGGCGGTCAACAGCATTTACAGGGGGGCAGGAACCATCGGCGTGCTGGTGGTCACCAAGATGGAGTCCAAAATCGGCGAATCGCTGAAATCCATTTCCCTGCCGGAAGGCGAAATCTATTTGACCGATATGAACAACCGGGTACTGGCTTCGACCACCAATGCGACTGGAGAGGTTATTGGCCTGCCGGAGGGGGCTGAGGCCGGTGATCCCGAAGGAACCGAGGACATTATCACGGATGACTTCATCTATGTGGTGAACAACAACCATGCCTTTGCCCAGAAGCTGGTCTACAAGGTCCCGGTCAAAGCGCTGCTCCAGCAGCAGAAGGAAATGAAGCGGGTGATTCAATACATAACGGTTGCTTACGCGCTCTTCGGGCTGATCATCATTACTTATTTCTGGCGTTCGCTCATGACTCCACTGCAGAAGCTGGCTTTTTTTGTGCGCAAATACGAGCCGGGCAACCGTGTTCCCGAGACCCCGCAGAGAGGGACCAATGATGAAGTCAGTGTACTGATCGCTTCTACTTACGATATGGCCCGCAGGCTGAATAGTCTTATCATGTATAAATACCAGATGGAGCTGAAGCAGAAGGAATCCCAACTGCAGCTGCTTTATCAGCAGATCAATCCGCATCTGCTCTATAACACTCTGGAGAGCATTTATTGGAAAAGCTCGCTGGAAGGCAATATCGAATCCGCGGAAATGATCAAGGAACTATCGAAGCTGATGAAGATCAGCTTAAGCCGGGGCCGGGAGCTGATTACGCTGGAGGAGGAGCTGGAGCATGCCAGTGCCTATATCAAGCTGCAGCAGCACCGGTATGACTATGTATTCACGGTCATCTGGAACATCGCCCCGGAGACCAAAACGAATCTCATTCCCAAGATCACCCTCCAGCCCCTGATCGAAAATGCCATCATCCATGGTGTCAAAAATATGGCTGAAGACGGGGAAATCCTCATCACTTCAGTTCTTCAGGAGGACACAATTCTGATTACCATAGCGGATAACGGCTACAAGCCGGTGGATTACAGGGCCATTGAGCAGATCTTAAATGATGAGAGCCCGAGTCCGGCCGGCGGCTACGGCATCCGCAATATCAATCAGCGGGTCCACTTGCATTTTGGCTCCCGATATGGAATCAGCTACGCTCCCCGCCAGGGTGGAGGGACAGTCGTCACGGTTAAACTTCCCAAGTCGGAGAATCAACAATAGAAAGGTGGCCTCTTAGATGTTTAATGTACTGGTTGTAGACGATGAGCCGCTGATTTGTAAGGGACTGGGCAGCCTGCTGGCTTCCTCGGGACTGGAGATTGGCCATATTTATACCGCAAACAGCGGCTTTGAAGCCTTGGATTGTATCCGCATGGAGGAGGTTGATCTGCTGGTGACGGATATCCAGATGGGGGCCATGAGCGGCATTGAGCTGATGCAGCACGCCAAGCTGGCCAAACCGTGGGTGCAGACCATTGTCATCTCCGCCCACGAGACGTTCCAATATGCCCAGATGGCCGTCCGGCTGGGGGCGAAGGATTATCTGATCAAGCCGCTGAACAGCGAGCATTTTCTCGATTCGGTACGGAATGTGCTGCTCAAAATGGACAAACCCTCCCCGGAGCTGGAGACCTTCATGGCAGGGATTGGCGAGAGCTTCCGCCTGGAGGAGCCGCTGCCCGAATACAGCTGGCTGCTGAACGCGCTCATTGAAGAGCCTGACTCTGTGCTGGGCGATGAGCAGAAGCTGCGGAAGCTGGATGAGCTGAAGCTGCAGGGGCCTTTTTTCTCCGTAATCAAGATCAAACTGCCGCTGCCGGAAGAAGACGGGGAGAAAAAATACACCTCCCGCGGCCGGGAGCTGCTGCGTTATGCCGCGCTTAACATTGCCAAAGAGCTGCTGGACCAGGAGTGGAGCACGGTGGCTTTTTATTCTCCGGAGGAGGAGATCACCGTTGTGATCCAATGGGATGAGAAGACCTATGAGGAATCGGCGGGGGGCCAGATCAACCGGCTGGATGTGCTGGGCCGCAGTCTGCATTTAAATATCCATAAGTATCTGCATCTGAATGCCGTAATTGGCATCAGCCAGATCCTCAAGGGCCTGTCCTTCATGGATGTGCTGAACCGGCAGGCCTCGAAGGCCATTCAGTGGAACAAGGAGCATTCCGATTACTATGTGTTCTACTACGGTGATTTCAACTGGAGCAGCTATGCCGCCGATCCTTCGGCCGAGGAGCTGCATACGCACAGCAACCTGATTGTGCAGAAGGCTAAAGAGTATATCGACGAGAACTATGCCCAGAAGGGCTTGACGATCCATGAGGTGGCCAAAAAAAATCACGTCAGCCCCAACTACCTGAGCTATCTGTTCAAAAAAAACACAGGCCACAACCTGTGGGAATATGTCATCAAGCTGCGAATGGAGGATAGCCGCGAGATGCTTCTGCATACCGACCTGCGCCGTTACGAGATTGCGGAGAGGGTGGGCTATGAGTCCCCGGAGCATTTCAGCAAGATTTTCAAAAAATATTACGGCATCAGCCCCAGCGAACTGAAGAAGTAAGAACGCTTACGATTGCGGTAGATATAGACATGTTCAGGCTTCAGCTCCTTTTCTACAATTAATGCAGGCAGCGCTTGGTGCAAGTGCTGAAAGACAAAAGGAATGAGGGAGCCAGATGAACCAAACCGCTTCAATCCACGAGACGATGCCGGCGAAGCTTGAGCGCAAACCGCACAAACAGAACCGCTGGAAAAAAAACTTTTGGGGATATATGTTTCTCGTACCCGCCATTATTATTTTTGTATTGTTTATGTGGGTTCCAATTTTTAAAGGGTTTATGTACAGCTTCTATACCGTGGACTTTGTAAAGGGCAATACCTTTGCCGGCCTCGATAATTATGCCAGAGCGCTTACGGACCCGGATGTATGGATTGCTGTCAAAAATACCCTGTACTACATGGTGCTCTGCCTGGTGATCGGCTTTTGGGTGCCGATTGCCTTTGCCATCGCCATTTCCGAGCTGCGGAAATTCGGCGGCTTTGTCCGTGTGGCGGCTTATCTGCCGTTTGTACTGCCGGCTGTCGTACTGTATGGCCTGTGGAGATGGCTGTACGATCCGGTCGGACCCATCAATGCGCTGCTCGGGACAATGGGAGCGGATCAAATCCCTTTTCTTACGGACAGCAGGTGGTCGATGATCTCGCTTGTTTTTATGGAAACCTGGCAGCAGTTCGGCTCGGGGATGCTCATTTATCTGGCAGCTGTGCTCAGTATTCCCCGCGATTGGTACGAAGCCGCTGAAATTGACGGTGCCGGGGTGTGGGCCCGTATCCGCCATATCACACTGCCCTCTTTGCGCAATCTGATTGTCCTGATGCTGATTCTGCAGATTATTGCCACCTCCCAGGGTTACCAGTCACAGCTTGCTTTGCTGGATGGAGGCCCGAACAATACCACGCTGACCTACGCGCTGCTGATTGTGAAATATGCGTTTACCCGGCTGGATTATGGAACGGCGACGGCGCTTGGCATGCTGATGTTCATTGTTCTCGGCGGTTTGGGCATTGTGCAGTTCAAGCTGAACAAGGAGGACAACTAGCATGAAGAGTGCAGACAGAGGCATTCTCTCCGAACATGATCTGAAAAAAACAAGCAACAAAATCGTCTACGGGATTATGGTGTTCTTCATCCTGGTCATGGTCTTTACCATGCTCTATCCGATCCTGATGACGATGTTCAACGGTCTTAAATCCAACACGGAGGTCAATTCCTTTCCGCCGCATTTTTTTCCGCAGGAGTGGCATTTCGGCAATTTGAAGGATGCGCTGAACTATATCGATCTGCTGGTGTTCCTCAGGAACACACTCTATATTTTCGTGGGGAATATGGTTGTGACTCTTATTGTACTTGGCCTTGCTTCCTTCAGCATTTCCCGGATGAACGTGCCTTACCGCAAGGTGTTTTATTTTTTCTTCCTGATGACTTTGTTTATCCCGGCGACCAGCTATATGATTCCGAACTTCGTCAATCTGAAGGAGCTTGGACTGCTGAACCAGTATGCGGCATTCTGGCTGCCGGCGGGAGCGAATACGTTTTACTTCCTGCTTCTGAAGAACTTTTTTGACGGAATCCATCCGGAGATTTTTGAAGCCGCGCGGATTGACGGGGCCTCGGAGCCGCGCAGCTTTTTTTCGATAGCTGTGCCGCTGTCCATTCCCATTTTTGCCACACTGGCGATCTTTATTTTCTCAACCGCCTGGAATGACTGGTTCTGGCCGTCCCTTGTCATGCACAGTGAGGATAAATACACTCTCGCCACAGCGATCTATAAATATGTAATCGCCGTTAAGGCGCTCAACACCAATATCAAATTTGCCATTCTCTTTCTGGTTTCTCTGCCGCCGATTCTGGTGTTCCTGCTGTTCCAGAAATTTATTATGCGCGGTGTGGCTTTGTCGGCAGTGAAGGGGTAGTGAGGGGGTGTGCGTTTGAACCGCAGATCGTAAACCTGCACATGAAAGGAATATAAATGCACCTCGTGCGGACACGGGTTCTCTCTTAAGATAAATCTGTAAGCTAACTATGAATGGAAAAGGGGAGTTTCAATGCGTAAATTTTCCAGCGTTCTAGCCTGTCTCCTGGTGACAGGATCGTTGTTATCCGCGTGCAGCGGCAACAATAACAACAATAGCGCCAAGGGAACAGAGGGGGAGAAGCATCACCGGCCGCCACGGACAAAGCTGCAGACAACAGTGCAGCCACCAATGCGCCGGCAGATGATATCAAAGACCGCAAGGTCACCATTAAGATCCATTATCCTACACCGGACCTGACGGAAGTGCGGGCGCAGGAAGATGATAAGATCAAGCGTTTCCAGGAGGAATACCCGAATGTAGAGATCGTCAAAGATGACTGGCAGTACAACGTTAGTGAAATCGGTGTGAAAATGGCTGCCAATGAAGCCCCGACCTTCTTCAATACGTACGCCACGGAAGCAAAATTCCTCGTCGAAAAGGGCTGGGTGGCGGACATCACCGATCTGTGGAACAAATATGAGTACAAGGACCAGATCAATCCCGTCCTGCAAAACCAGTTCATCATTGACGGCAAGGTATATGGCATCACCCAAAAAGGCTATGTCACCACAACGATGCTTAACAAAAAAATGCTGGATGACAAAGGTGTAGCTGTTCCGCCCATGGACTGGACCTGGGAGGATATGCTGAACACCGCCAAAGGAGCGGCCGACGCCAAAAAAGGCATCTCCGGTATCGCTCCGATGGGCAAAGGCAATGAAGCGGGCTGGAACTGGACCAACTTCCTGTTCGAAGCCGGCGGGGAGATCCAGAAGGTTGACGGCAGCAAAGTGGTAGCAACCTTTAACTCCGAGGCGGGTGTGAAGGCGCTGGATTTCTATAAGAAGCTGAGATGGGAAGCCAATGCCATTCCTCAGGACTGGGCACTGGGCTGGGGCGACGCTGTAGGCGCATTCCAGCAAGGACGCACAGCGATGGTCATGGCCGGTTCCGACGGTGTGATTGAGCAAGCCCTGAACCAGGGCGGCTTGAAACCGGAGGATGTGCTCACTTATCCAATGCCTGCTGCGGAAAAGGGCGGCAAGCACACGGGCGTACTCGGCGGCGACTATCTGGTCATCAACCCGAACGCCACCCCGGACGAGCAGGAGATGGCTTTCCGCTATGTCACTTTTGATTACTTCTCCGACAAAGGCCTGGAAGCACTGGATGCGATTCTGCAGCAGCGCAAAGCGGACGGCAAATACTTCATCCCGCCGCTTCTGGACTACTATGCCGCCGATTCTGATTTTGGCAAGAAAACCAAAGCTATCTATGACAAGTACGATATTGTCTATCAATACAACCCGGATATTATGGCGCTGCTGGATGGCAAGCCGGAGGCGCAATACAATACACAGGATTACTATGCAACGATGTCCAATGTGATTCAGGAGCTTTTCTCCAAAAAAGGTACGGACTCCAAAGCCCAGCTTGACGCCGCAGCCAAAACCGTACAGGAAAAGTTTTTTGATACGATTAAGGTTGAGTAGTGCGTAGAAAGAGTAGTCCGTGAAGACAACCAAATAGTTGAGAAGAAGGCCGGGAAAATTTCCGGTCTTTTTCCATTTTAGACAGGGATTCGGGAACATCGCAGTGGGCGTGTGTCCAAAAACGAAAAAGCTATTTGAGGTGGGAATATGTCAAGTGAAAAAATTCACGTTCGCAAAAAAGACAAAAAGAACGGAGAAAACATACATAAAATGGAACATAATCCTGATTAAGAGCGAATGAAAGCGCTTTGAAAACAAATCAAAAAAAACTTTATACTTTGTGAAAGATTTCACTATACAACCCTGATGCGATGTGATAAGATGAATGTGTAGAGAAAAACAACCTAAAAATTGACAGGAGGACGAGGGAGATGGCAGTTAAGAACGAAGTCGCCGCCCAAGTGAAACAAACCACTGCTGAAGAGTATATTCAGACTTTGGTGGATAAAGCAAAGAAAGCTCAAGAAGCTTACATGCAGCTGGATCAAGAGCAGGTTAACACAATCGTTCATGCAATGGCTCTGGCAGGACTCGACAAGCACATGTACCTGGCAAAGCTCGCCGTAGAAGAAACAGGCCGCGGCGTTTATGAAGACAAAATCACGAAGAACATCTTCGCAACAGAATATATCTGGCACGGCATTAAGTATGACAAGACAGTAGGCGTAGTAGAAGACAATCAATATGACAGTTTCCAAAAAATTGCCGAACCGGTCGGAATCGTTATGGGTATCACACCGGTAACAAATCCAACATCCACCACGATGTTTAAGGCACTGATCGCCGCTAAGACACGTAATCCTATTATATTCGGGTTCCATCCATCCGCGCAAGAGTGTAGTGCCGCAGCAGCCAAAATTCTCCATGACGCAGCCGTAAAAGCCGGCGCTCCTGAGAACTGCATCCAGTGGATCGAGCTGCCTACGATGGACAAAACAAACGCACTTATGAACAATCCGGACGTTGCGCTGATCCTGGCAACAGGCGGTTCGGCAATGGTTAAGGCAGCTTACAGCTGCGGCAAACCGGCTCTTGGCGTAGGCCCTGGTAACGTGCCTGCCTTCATTGAGAAGAGCGCCGATATCGATCAGGCCGTAACGGACATCATCCTTTCCAAAACATTCGACAATGGTATGATCTGCGCTTCCGAGCAGGCAGTTATCATTGAAGAAGCGATCTTCGATCAAGTGAAGAAGAAAATGATCGCCAACGGCTGCTACTTTGTAAATAAAGAAGAAGCTGCCAAGCTGACAAGCGGCGCAATGAACGTGGAAAAATGCGCTGTAAACCCTGCAATCGTAGGTCAATCTGCAGTGAAAATCGCTGAAATGTGCGGAATTCAGGTTCCTGCCGGCACTAAGATCCTGGTAGCAGAGCTTGAAGGCGTAGGCACCAAATATCCGCTGTCCGCTGAGAAATTGAGCCCGGTTCTGGCTTGCTACAAGGTTAAAAATGCTGACCAGGGTATCGAACGCGCGGCACAGGTTGTTGAATTTGGCGGTATGGGCCACAGCTCGGCCATCCACTCCCATAACGAAGAAGTGATCATGAAGTTCTCGAACCGTCTGCAGACCGGACGTATTCTCGTCAACTCGCCTTCCACACATGGCGCAATCGGCGATATCTACAATACGAATATCCCTTCACTGACTCTGGGCTGCGGATCTTACGGCCGCAACTCTGTATCGCAGAACGTAACTGCCGTCAATCTGATCAACGTGAAAAGGGTGAACCGTCGTACCGTGAATATGCAATGGTTTAAAGTACCTGACAAGATTTACTTCGAAAAAGGTGCCACTCAGTACCTGGCCAAAATGCCTGATATCACACGCGTAGCTATTATCACTGACCCAATGATGGTTAAACTGGGTTATGTAGAAAGAGTTGAGCACTACCTGCGGCAACGCCAGACTCCAGTAGCGATCGAAGTGTTCTCGGAAGTTGAACCGGACCCGTCGACCACAACTGTAGAAAAAGGTACAGCTATGATGAACAGATTCCAGCCGGACTGCATCATCGCACTCGGCGGCGGTTCCCCAATGGATGCTGCCAAAGGCATGTGGCTGTTCTACGAACATCCGGACGCTGACTTTAACGGTCTGAAACAGAAGTTCATGGATATCCGCAAACGTGTATACAAATTCCCTAAGCTTGGAAACAAAGCGAAATTCGTAGCAATTCCAACTACTTCGGGTACAGGTTCTGAAGTAACATCTTTCGCGGTTATTACTGACAAAACTACTGCCAACAATACGAAATACCCATTGGCTGACTACGAGCTGACTCCAGACGTAGCGATCATCGATCCTGAGTTTGTATACAGCCTGCCAAAAACAGCTGTTGCCGATACAGGTATGGACGTTCTGACACATGCCATCGAAGCTTACGTTTCGGTTATGGCAAGCGACTATACGGATGGTCTGGCTATCAAAGCTATCCAACTGGTATTCCAATATCTTGAAAAATCGGCACTGCAAGGCGACAAGCTTGCCCGCGAAAAAATGCACAACGCATCTACGCTGGCTGGTATGGCTTTTGCCAACGCATTCCTGGGCATCAACCACAGCTTGGCGCACAAATGGGGCGGACAGTACCACACTGCCCATGGCCGCACAAATGCCATTCTGATGCCGCATGTCATCCGCTACAACGCTAAGAAACCTACGAAGTTCGCTTCGTTCCCTGAAATATTCACACTTTGTAGCTGACGAACGTTATGCCGAAATCGCCCGCATTCTGGGATTGCCAGCCCGCACCACTGAAGAAGGCGTAACAAGCCTGATCAACGCTATCCGCGACATGAACAAAAAACTCGGCATCGAAGAGTCGTTCCAGGCACTTGGTTTCGATCCTAAGGATTTCGAATCCCGTGTAGATTATCTGGCTGACCGTGCATTTGAAGACCAATGTACAACTGCCAACCCTAAACTCCCGCTGGTTTCCGAACTTGCTGATGTATACCGCAATGCTTTCTACGGCAGATTCGACAACTAATTAACGGTTGTATGGCAAAAAATAAGGTTAAAGGTTAATATGGGACTGGATGGAAGTGACAAATATCACCGAAATAGTGATATTTGTCACAGTCCTTTTTCAGAAAATAAACTAAAATGTTTATATAAACAACGGTCCCGGATATGAAGATATAATTGTGAATTTTATAACAATATGATCTTTTATGGGATCACGAGACACGGGATTAACCTTCAAGCCCGCGATCTCTACAAATATAATAAATATAAATGGAGGGATTTAGCATGTCGGTGATTGAAAAAGATGTACAAGAAGTTAAGGCTGGATGGCGCGGTTTTGTAAAAGGAAAATGGTCCAGAAAAGTAAATGTGAATGATTTTATCGAAAAGAACATCAAACCTTATCTTGGCAAGGAAGACTTCCTTGCAGGCCCTACTAACAACACTACTGAACTTTGGAAGATTATTTCCGAAATGACCAAGCAGGAAATTGCTAATGGCGGTGTACTGGATGTGGATGTTAACACAGTATCCACGATCGTATCCCACCAACCTGGCTACATTGACAAAGACAAGGAACAAATTGTCGGCGTTCAGACTGATGCGCCTTTCAAACGTTCCATTCAACCGTTTGGCGGAATCAAGATGATGATCGATGCCACCAAAGCTTATGGCTTCGAACTTCCGCAAGGCATTGTTGACATGTTCACGAACATCCGCAAAACGCATAACCAAGGCGTATTTGATGCATATACTTCTGAAATGAGAGCTGTTCGTAAAGCCGGTATCATCACAGGTCTTCCGGATGCTTATGGCCGCGGCCGTATCATCGGTGACTACCGTCGCGTAGCTCTTTACGGCGTTGACTTCCTGATCAAAGAAAAGAAACAAGATCTTGCGAATCTTGAAGTGGATTCCATGACCGATAGCGTTATCCGTCTTCGTGAAGAACTTTCCGAACAGATTCGTGCACTCGGCGAACTGAAACAAATGGCTCAAATGCATGGAATGGATATCTCCAAGCCTGCTAACAACGCCAAAGAAGCTTTCCAGTGGGTATACTTCGGTTACCTCGCAGCTATTAAGGAACAGAACGGTGCGGCAATGTCCCTTGGACGTGTATCCTCTTTCCTTGATATCTATGTAGAACGTGACCTTGCAGAAGGCACTTTGACTGAAGAACAAGCACAAGAACTGGCTGACCACTTCATCATGAAACTGCGTATTGTGAAGTTCCTGCGTACTCCTGACTATAACGAATTGTTCAGTGGAGACCCTACATGGGTTACTGAATCCATCGGCGGTATGTCTGTAGACGGAACAACACGCGTTACCAAGAACAGCTTCCGCTTCCTTCACACCCTGTACAATCTGGGACCAGCTCCAGAGCCAAACCTGACTGTACTGTGGTCGGAAAAATTGCCTGAAGGCTTCAAAAAATACTGTGCTAAGGTTTCCATCGAAACCAGCTCAATTCAATATGAAAATGACGATTTGATGCGTCCGATCTACGGTGACGACTATGGTATTGCATGCTGCGTATCCGCAATGCGTATCGGTAAACAAATGCAATTCTTCGGAGCACGCGCCAACCTGGCCAAAGCTCTGCTGTATGCAATCAACGGCGGTGTGGATGAAAAATCCGGCGTGCAGGTAGGTCCTGAGTATCCGGCCATCACTTCCGAATATCTCGACTACGATGAAGTAATGAAACGCTTCAAACCAATGATGGAGTGGCTGGCTAAGACTTACATGAACACGCTGAATGTTATCCACTACATGCACGATAAATATTCTTACGAACGTATCGAAATGGCTCTGCATGACCGCGATATTCTGCGGACTATGGCTTGCGGTATTGCTGGTCTGTCTGTGGCAGCTGACTCTCTGAGCGCCATCAAACACGCTAAGGTAAAAGTAATCCGCAACGAACAAGGCATCGCGGTAGACTTCGAAACTGAAGGCGAATTCCCTTGCTATGGTAACAATGACGATGCCGTCGACAGCATTGCAGTAGAACTGGTTGAATCGTTCATGACGATGATCCGCAAGCACCACGCTTACCGTGATGCGCTGCCGACTCAATCGATCCTGACCATTACTTCCAACGTAGTATATGGTAAGAAAACTGGTACTACTCCTGATGGACGTAAAAAAGGCGAACCATTCGCTCCAGGTGCGAACCCAATGCACGGACGCGATAAGAAAGGCGCTTTGGCTTCCCTGAGCTCCGTTGCCAAACTGCCGTACGAAGATAGCTTGGATGGTATCTCCAACACCTTCTCCATCGTGCCAAAAGCTCTGGGTAAAGAAGAAGAAGGACGTAAATCCAACCTGGTATCGATGCTTGACGGATACTTTGCAAGCAAAGGTCACCACCTGAATGTTAACGTATTTGCCCGCGAACAATTGCTGGATGCTATGGAACACCCAGAGAACTATCCACAATTGACCATCCGCGTTTCCGGTTATGCTGTTAACTTCATCAAGCTGACTCGTGAACAACAAATGGATGTTATCAACCGTACATTCCACGGTGCAATGTAATACACAAGCGGTAGCTTGGGTTCTAGGTATACAGTGAAATAGCTGCAAGGTGATACCGCCCTTGAGTCAAGGGCGGTAATATCTTGTTTAAAATTGATTAAAATTTTAAGTTTCCGAAAGGATGACCTCATATGGCTAACGGACATATACATTCCTTAGAAACCTTTGGAACCGTTGACGGACCAGGTATTCGTTTTGTTTTGTTCATGCAGGGCTGTCTCTTGAAATGCCAATACTGCCATAATCCTGATACCTGGGGTTTGAATGAAGGCAGAGAAATGAGTATTGAAGATGTCCTTGCTGAAATTGAGCCTTATCTGAATTATTACCGTTCGTCCGGTGGCGGTCTGACGGTTTCAGGCGGTGAACCAACCCTGCAGGCGCATTTTGTAAAACAGCTGTTTACCGAAGTGAAGAAACGCTGGAACCTGCATACTACACTCGACACCAATGGTTATAATGAAGGCGACAAAATCAATGATCTGCTTGAACTGACAGATCTGGTGCTGCTTGATCTGAAGCACATTGATGATGAAGCGCATATCAAGCTTACCGGTAAATCCAATGAGCGTACGCTGAAGCTGGCCCGGTGGCTGTCTGATCATAACCGCAAGATGTGGATTCGCCATGTATATGTGCCCGGCATTCATAACCGTGAAGAGGACCTGCTGAACCTGGGACGCTTCATTGGCACACTGAACGGCGTGGAAAAGTTCGAAATCCTTCCTTATCATCAAATGGGTATCTATAAATGGGAAGTGCTCGGAAGACCTTATGAGCTTGAAGGTGTCCCTTCCCCAACCGAAGAAGAAGTGCAGCGCGCCTACCGGCTGATTGAAGAAGGCCGCAAGCAAACTGCATTGGTCTAAGCTGCTTGCCTTATCCAAGCCGTTCCAATAGTGAAACAACTGTTGGGACGGTTTTTTGCAGTAATAAGGAGTTAGGTTATATGACATAGGGAGATAGACAATCAATATGGTGCCGCTTACATTAGAGGTTTTTATCCCTGCTGTGGATGAATCTTAACCTTACGGTAACAAACCTTGTTTTCTATAATAAGAGATGTAAGGGAAATCAACATATAGGGAGGGTCACCCCAATGAAGAAAAGTGTAACATTGCTCTTGTCCCTGCTGTTCGTAAGCTCTGCAGTATTGGCTGGCTGCGGCGGCAGCAATTCCAAAGACAATAACGGTGAGGCAGCCGCAACGAAGGGGGCTAACGCCGGGAATGCTACGAATGCGCCTGCTACGGAAGAACCGGCCAGCAGCGAGCCTTTTGAAATGACCATTCGTCATACGCAGGTGGGGGCCGACAAACAGAAGCGGCTCGCGATCCTGGAGGATGTTGTAGGGAAAGTGCAGGCCGAAGTCCCTGGACTCACTTTTAAGCTGGACGGTGTGGACTCGGATGTCAACCGTAAGGAGAAGCTGCGCGGTGAAATGGCGGCCGGCAACCCTCCGGAGATTTTTGACCTCTTCGGCAGCCCCGACTCCAAAATATACGCCAAGGAAGGCAAATTGCTTGATCTGACACCGATTCTGGAAGAGCTGGGCATCAAAGACAAGTTCTCCAATCTTGATCCGTTTACGTACGAAGGTAAGATCTACGGACTGCCGATCGGCGGCTCCGGTGAAGGTTTCTTCTATAATAAAGAATACTACACCAGCAAAGGCTGGAAGGCGCCTACAACCTTTGCGGAATTGGAACAGCAGCTTGCAGATATCAAAGCTGACGGCAAAGTGCCGCTGGCCGGAGCCTCCAAAGCAGGCTGGGTGCCTTTGATGCTGGCTAACCATCTCTGGTCGCGTTATGCCGGGCCGGATGTGACGGCAAAATTCGCCACCGGAGAAGCCAAATGGAGTGATCCGAATGTGGTGAAAGGTTTTGCCAAGTATAAGGAATGGGAAGACAAAGGCTACTTCAAAAAAGGCGAGCTTGGCTTCGAATATGCTGAGTACACTACCCAGTTCACCAGCGGCGAAGCGATTCTAATGTATGACGGCACCTGGAAGTCCTCCGTATTCAAGGCAGGCCAATCCGGCGAAGGCCTGATCGGCAAGGTTGGCTTCTTCAATATCCCGCCAGTGGACGGAGGGGTTGGCGATCAGACAGCCTTGATGCGCGACGTGAACAATGGATATGGCTTCTCGGCTTCTGCAGGTGAGGATGAACGCCAGCTTGCGGCAGTGAAGTCTTTCATTAAGAATATGTACAATGAGGAAATGCAGATTCGCGGATTGGTTGAAGATGGCGTGCTGCCTGCCATGAAGATTGATCAGGCTGTACTGAATAAAAATATTACCGACGATTTGATGAGTGAAATTGTGGCTGTGCTGAACAACTCCGAATCTTCATTCCCGGCCTTCGACTCGCTGGTACAGGCGGATGTGACTACTGAAATCAGCAATATTCAGATTCAAAAGCTGATCGGCGGACAGACGACCCCTGAAAAAATGGGCGAGGCTCTGCAAAAAGTCCAAGAAGAAGCCAACGCGGCAGTGGAATAAGGAACGGTACACGGAATGTACCCTGGTGCTTGCTCCAGGGTACATTTTTATCAGATCTAACCAGCACCCTGATTCTCAAGCAATCGGAGGAAAGACATGAACAAATCACTCAGAAATCCACTGGTGTTCACTTTGTTTATATTGCCTGCATTACTCCTGTTTTTGATATTTTTTATTTATCCGATTTTCAGCTCGCTTTACTACAGCCTGACCAGTTGGAACGGTGTATCAGATACCGTTAAATTTACAGGGCTGAGCAACTTTGAAAAAGCCTTTGGCGATGACCGTTTCTGGGTTTCGGTCAAGAATAACGGCTGGTTTATTTTATTCTCTGTATTCATTCAGGTTCCCCTGATTGTGTTGTTCTCGCTGCTGATTGCGAATGTCAAAAAGCTGAAGGGACTCTATAAAACAGCAGTGTTCATGCCTTCCATTATGTCTACAGCGGTTATTGGCATTCTGTGGGGATTCATCTATGAGCCCAATATCGGATTATTCAATAAAGTGCTGGGGATCGTGGGAATCGAACCGGTATATTGGCTGTCGGATGAAAGGTTCGCTATGCTGTCCATTCTGATCACCAATGCCTGGCAGTGGACCGGATTCTATATTGTAATGGTGCTGGCAGCGATTCTGTCCATCCCCGGAGAATTGGATGAGGCTGCAGCCATTGACGGCGCTTCGCGCTTCCAGCGGGCTACACGCATCACTTTGCCGCTCATCGTGCCGATCATTTCCGTTGTGATTATGCTGTCCATCGCCGGTGCCATGAAGGCTGCGGATATCGTGATTGTTATGACGAAGGGCGGACCGGCAGGCTCAACTGAGGTAATGGCCACCTATATGATTAAATACGCAATTACCAACTTCAAATACGGATACGGGAACGCCATAGCCGTTCTGATCTTTATATTCACGCTTGTGGTCACGGTGCTGTACCAGCTGCTGTTCGCCCGGCGTAATGAAAGGATTGAATACTAATGGTGCGCTCATTGAAAAAAGGCATTCCTCATGCCGCATTGCTGGGTTATCTCGTAGTTGTGCTGTTTCCGTTCCTGTTTGTCTTATTCTCTTCCGTTAAGAAGGACAATAATGCGATAGCGCTGAACCCGTTTGGCATCCCGAAGGAATTTGTGTTTAACAATTATGTTGAAGCCTGGGTAAATGCCAAGATCAGCACGTACTTTTTTAACAGCTTATACATTTCGATATTATCTTCGGTGGTATCCATTCTGCTGGCTTCGATGTTCGCCTTTGCAGTTACGCGGATGCGTCAGGGCAAGTGGAATAAAATTCTTTTCTCGCTGGTTCTGATAGGAATGCTGATCCCAAACAATGCGTTGATGCTTCCGATTTATACGATTGTGCGCAAGCTGCATATCCTGAATACGCACTGGGCGCTGATCATCCCTTATATTGCCAATGCCATTCCGTTTACGATTATTATTTTGGCGGCGTTTATGCGTTCTTTGCCCAGTGAAATTGAGGAAGCGGCGGTTGTGGATGGCTTGAAGGCACCGGGTATCTTTGCTAGAATTATTGTACCTTTGACGGTTCCCGCCATGGTTACAGTATTCATTGTTAATTTCCTGGGAAATTGGAATGAGTTTTTGCTGGCCAATTATTTTCTTTCGAATGACGAGCTGCGCACGCTCCCGGTGGGAATGGTCCAATTCCGTGATCAGTATCAGATGAACTACGCGCAGATGTCCGCAGGCATTGTCTACAGTGTGCTTCCGGTCGTGATTATTTACGCCATTTTGCAGGAGAAGATTATTGAAGGGGTTACAGCGGGCAGCGTAAAAGGATAATCCTATTCACAGTCAGGGGCATTAGCCGATGAATTTGCGCTACAGGTTGTTTACGGCGTTTCTGGGCCTGATTATCATTCCTCTGTTTATTCTTGGCATGATTATGTTTTTTGTGACTTATAATTCTATTGAAAAGAAGTACAGCCAGCAATCCGAATATTCGCTGAAAGCGATCAGCTATAGTATTTCCAGCGTCTTCAAGGACATGGACAATGTCACAGACAACGGAATTGCCACCTCTGTATTTCATATGGCCCTTAGCGCAGAGGACCCGTCCAAACAGGATTTAACGGATGCCGAGCAGCTCAGCCTGAACGCCAGCCAGCGCAATTTCCGCAGTCTGCTGTACAATCATCCTTCGATCAGCTACGCTTTTCTTTACAATTTTAATGGAAAAGGCAGCTCGGAGATCGTCTCGGTGTTCAATAAGGAGAATTTCCGGACGCTGCCCTATGACAAGTTCAAGGGAAGTGAGCTGTACCAGGAAGTTATGGAGCTTAATGGTGTGCCCAAATGGCTCGCACCGCATGAATATCCGGAACTGACGGGAACGGAGCCTGTATTTACACAGATCCGTCTGGTGAAGGAGCTCAGTTTTTTTCAGAATATCGGCATTCTGGTGGTGCAGATCAAGAACTGGGAGTTCGAATCGATCTTCCGCAATCTGAAAATCGGGGACAGCGGCCAGAAGGTTTCCTTTATGCTGGTCAATGATGACGGAATGATTCTGTTCGACCCGGACCGCAAGCTGGACGGACAGGACTTCCGTTCATTTACGAATAAGAAGTTCGCCTTTCAAAAAGGATTCCAAAGCTTCAAAACAGAATTCGCCGGGGAGAAGAGCATCCTCTCGGTCTATCATCTTAAGGACTATCCCTGGAGCCTGGTCTCTGTGACTTCGTGGGATTCGTTGTCCCGTGAGGTGACTGTGTTTGCCCGCTGGTTCGTGGTTGTGATTTTCCTGTGCCTGCTGGGTGCAGTGATCTTCAACCTGTTTTTTATGAACCGGATTACAGGCGGCATTGCTGTGATTGTCCGTTTTATGCGCCGGGTTGAGGATGGGGATCTCACTACGCGCGTGGAAGAGAGGGGCAGCGACGAAATGACCCTGCTTGCCAAAGGCTTCAATGATCTGATGGACAAAATCAACAGTTTGTTCAATCGGGTCCATGTGGAGCAGCGGCGCAAAAACCAGGCTGAAATGCGGGTGCTGCAGGCACAGATCAAACCGCATTTTCTGTTCAACACGTTAGAGTCGATCAATGTGCTCGCCGTGCAGAATGAAGGGCGCAAGGTCAGCGAGATGGTCTACAGATTAGCCAGTATTCTGCGGATCAGCATTCAGGACAGGGATGAAATTACGCTGGAAGAGGAAGTCACACATCTGCGCAATTATCTGGATATCCAGAAATTCCGCTTCGAGGATGTATTCGATTATGAGATTGAGATTCCCCAGGAGCTGATGGGCTGCGGAATCCTTAAGCTGACTCTCCAGCCGCTCGTCGAGAACAGTATCCAGCATGGTTTCGAAGGCATTGACTACAAGGGCCTGGTTAGGATAAAGGGCTGGGAGAACCGCGGGAATCTGATTCTGCAAATCCAGGATAATGGAATCGGGATGACTTCAGCCCAGCTCGGGATGTTCCAGTACATGGTGGGTGAATCCGGGGAGTCAGCCGAACGGAACTCCGGGGACATAACAGGGCACGGCATTCATCTGGAGCGGCGCGGGCTCGGCGTCCGCAGCGTAGCTGACCGCATCCGGATTGAATATGGCGACAGATATGGGATTTTTATCTGCGCAAGTCCAGGGGAAGGCACTATCATCCAATGCGTCATCCCTAAATACGGGCAGGGGGAAGATCATTATGCTAAAAGTATTATTGGTTGACGATGAAGCCCCGATTCTGGGCAATCTGCGGCGCGTGCTGCCATGGCAGGAGATGGGGATGGAGATATACGGCATGGCCCGCAGCGGCATGGAGGCACTGCGCATTGCCGAGGAACAGGCCCCGGATCTTGTGCTGTGCGATATCCGCATGCCTGTCATGGACGGATTAACCTTCGTAGGCAAGCTGCGCGAGATGGGGCTGGACAGCGAGGTTCTGCTGCTCAGCGGCTATCAGGAATTCGATTACGCGCGGGAAGCCATCCGGCTGGGCGTGAAGGAATATATCTGCAAGCCGATTCATTATGAGGAGCTGGGCAACAAGGTGCGGGAAATCGGCACACGCATCCGCAGCAAACAGTACAAGGATAAGCTCTATAACAGTATTCCCCTGTTTCAGGAACTTACCCCGGCAGAGGACTCAGCCAAAAAAACGCCGGATCAGCTGATGAACCAGGCGGCCCAATATATTTCGGAGCGGCTGAGTTTTGATCTCGGGATTGAGGAAGTGGCACATAAGATCGGGATCAGCAGCAGTTATTTTTGCCTGCTGTTCAAGAACCGGTTTGCCATGACCTTTGTGGAGTATGTTACTCTCCAGCGGATGGAGGCGGCGAAGTTCATGCTGGCCAGCAGCGACAAGAGCATTGCGGCAATCAGCACGGGTGTGGGTTATCAGGAGCGCCGGTATTTTACAAAAGTGTTCCAGAAGCAGACGGGAATGACTCCTAAAGAATACCGCGATCAGCATAAAGTACCGGGAATACGGTGAGTATGACGCAGTGCGACACGTATATAACTAAACAAGCCATCACTTTTAAGGGCATAGCTCCTTTGAGGTGGTGGCTTCTTCTTGCGCCCCTATGATTCGCGAACCGATGGATATCTTCGTGTATAATGAGTTATACCAATCTTATAATAACCGGATAAAAGGAGCGCAGGCATGTCAAACCGTAAATGGATCTTTGCTCTTATCCCACTCTTTCTGCTGTTCGCCTGGCTGCTGGCTCAATTCACCCTGTCCTTTCTCCAGATTCATCGATTGGTCGAGCCGCTGAAGGCGGCTTCGCCGAGTGCCGCAGTATCCGGTCCAAAGGTTGTGCTGATTTCCCAGGAGCTGGACAATTATTTCTGGCGGTCTATTGAACAGGGCGCCCGCAAAGCTGCCGCCTCCTACGCCATGCGGCTGGATTATATCGGCCCGGACCGCATCAATCCGGCCGAGCAGATCAAGCTGCTGGACAAGACAATTGCAAGCAAACCCGACGCCATTCTGATTCAGGGCCTTAACAATCCGGATTACCGCCGGCTGATCGACAAGGCTGCGGGTCTTGGCATCCCTGTCATCACGGTGGATACGGATGAACCGGAATCCGAAAGAGTGGCTTACGTCGGAACGGATAACGAGCGGGCCGGGAGACAAATGGGAGAGCTTGTGGTGCAGGCCTCCGGTGAGCGGGGCGACATCGGAGTGCTGATCAGCAATGAGCAGGCCGAGAACCAGCGGCTTAGACTAGCCGGATTCCGCTCTGTTATCGGACGCTATCCCGGACTTCAAATCGTGGAAATCAGAGCTTCAGACATTTCGCGGCTTCAGGCTGCGCAGCAGGCGCAGAAGATGCTTATCCAGAGTCCGAATATCCGCTTCATGGTCGGGTTCAGTTCCATGGACGGCCTGGGATTCCTGGAGGCCAAAGAGCGGCTTGGTGCAACCGGACTGCATATTTTTGCATTTGACGATATGGAAGAAACGGTGGATGCCATCCGCCAATCGAAGATCGAATCAGCTGTTGTGCAGCAGCCCGTTGAGATGGGGGAGCAGGCCATTGAACAGCTCCATGATTATTTCAGCGGAAGCCCCCCTCCCACCTTGACGTATACCAAAACCTATGTAATCACGAAGGAGTCTCTGAACCCGGATGATGGAGGAGGTACGGAATGACGATTCGAGCCAAGCTGCTGATTGGTATCCCCCTCCTTGTGGTACTGGCCAACACCATTGCATTTTTTGTGTTCCAAAGTGGAAAGGTTGTTCAGCGGAGTTACGATGAAATGCTGGGCCGGATTCTTCTTATCGAGCAGAGCACCGAATGGGCGGATACTAATCTAAAGCTTCTGTATGCCTTTCTGCTTGATCCGCGAATAGATCAAGCGGAGATGAAATCTGCAGGCGGCCAGTTGGAGCGGTTGAGTGGCGAAATCAAACAGGAAGGCGGGCAGACTGACGTTTCGTTCACACTGGAGGATTACATCAGTATGACCGCCAGCTTTCTTGAACAAAAGCAGGCTGCCATCCAAGCTTCCGCCTCGGAAGACCCTCAGATCGCCTTTGAGCATTATGCGGAAGCTGAGAAGATCGTCGGTTATATCCGTGAGGAAGGTCAGCAGCTGGTCGATGCAGAGCTGGCGTTTTACCGACCGATCATCCAGAATATCCGGGAGGAGAACGATCGGATGAACCGGCTGGGTGCGGCATTATTCGGGATGAATGCGCTTATGGGGGTGCTGCTCGCGGTCTGGGCCTCGCGCAGCATTACGGGGCCTGTCGGCAGATTGGTCGGTCTGGCCAAGCAAATCGCTACAGGAAATCTGGACATCGGCCCCCAGCCAAGCAGGGATGACGAACTCGGCATCCTCTCGAATGCTATCCAGCAAATGTCGGCTGACCTCAGCGTTCTCATTGAACGGGACAAAAAGAGCCTGGAAATGCAGCGTCTTGTGAAGGAACTGGAGCTTCAGGCTCTCCAGAGCCAAATCAATCCCCATTTTTTGTTCAACACTCTTAATGTGCTCTCCAGACTGGCACTGCTGGAAGGAGCCGATAGGACAAGCGATTTGATCGTCTCAATGTCGAATCTGCTCAGATACAGCCTGCAGAAGCTGGACAAGCCTGTTACACTGCAGGACGAAATTGCCCATATCCAGGAATATGCCGCGATCCAGCAGGCGCGCTTTCGGGAACGCATCCGGTTTGAACTGGATTTCGATCCGTCTGTATTGCAGGAGGAGATACCGGCTCTGACGCTTCAGCCAATTGTCGAGAATGCTTTTCTGCACGGTGTAGCCAATATGGAGAGTGGAGCTGTTATCAGCCTGGTGCTTCGGAGAACCGGCGGCGAGGTGTGGATAGAGATTTCGGACAACGGGATCGGGATGCCTGAGGAGACTTTGCAGTCCATCTTGCGGCTGGAAGCCGGAGCTGAGAGCGGCAAGTCCACCGGACTCGGTACGCGGAATGTATTGAAACGGCTTCAACTGTTTTTTGGAGAGGAGAATTTGGTCCGAATCCACAGCAGGCTTGGTCAAGGAACAACGATAACCATTAGAATTCCTGCAGGAAAGGGAGGTGAGTAAAATTTATGTACAGGCTTCTGATCGCGGATGATGAGCCCTTGGAAAGAGAGGGGCTGGAATTAACCGTGGAGCGGTCCATGCCGGGGATATTCCGCTTCATTCATGCCGGCAACGGACGCAAGGCAATCGAATGCGCGGAGGAGCATCGCCCCCACATCGTCATTCTGGACATCAATATGCCTGGAATCGGCGGACTGGAGGCGCTTCGCGAGCTGAAGGAGCGGCTGCCGGATACCCGGTTCGTGCTTGTTACCGCCTATGATTATTTTGCTTATGCCCAGGAGGCGCTCTCTCTGGGGGCGAAGGAATATATTTTGAAGCCTGCCAAACGTGAACAGATTATCGGCACGCTGAAAAGATTGATCTCCGAGATCGAGCGGGAGAAGCAGCTGCGCGCCGAGGAGCTGGAGCTCCGCCACAAAATGTCCCAATTGCTGCCTCTCGTTGAAAATGAACTGGCATTGATATTAATGGTTGACCAGACGGCGGATTCCACCGCATCCCAGCTGTCGGAGTGGCTCGATTTCCCGCTTGATCAGGGAAGCGCCATCGTTGTGGCCTTCGAGGGGCACCCCTCCTTGCAGGAGAAGAAGAAGATTTACGACCATTTCCGCAGCTTTGTCAAAATCCATAGCTCTGCCAGCATTGTAAGCTCCTTGATCGACCATCACCTCGTCATTTTTGTACGGAAGCCTCTCTCCATGGGTGAGAACGACTGGCGTGAAAGGAATAAAGAGATTGCCAGGCAGCTTTTCGAGCTTGCCTCCCAGCAGACGGGAATTCAGGCTGCCGTCGGGATCGGATCGCTGCGAAGAGGAGAGGAGGGGTTCCGCGAGTCATATTTCGAAGCGGTATTTGCTTCAACGCTGCAGGAAAACGGAGAAGCTTATAGTCACTTTGAAGAGCTGAAGCGGATAGGCTCACCGCATGACCCTGGGCCTATAAGCACCGCTCCCCAGCAGTCCTACGTCATTTCGGCACTTCATCGGATTCGCGAGCAGCGGGAGGAGCAGACTTTGACGGTGCTGGGCAGGGCCAAAAAATATATCGAGGAACGTTACACGGACGATATTTCGCTGGAGGAGGTCGCCGATTACGTCCATTTGAATCCCCACTACTTCAGCAAAATATTTAAACAGGAATACGGAGAAACGTTCATAGATTTCGTAACCCGGCTGCGGATTGACAAAGCCATCTCGCTTATTGGCGAAGGCCGGCTGAGCCTGAAGGAGGTCAGCTTTGAAGCGGGTTACAAGGACCCCAATTATTTTAGCCGCGTCTTCAAAAAGATAACCGGCGTTTCGCCCACCGAGTTCCGGGGGAAGCAGCAATAGTCCTTTGAAGTTCCATGCCGGATCCCCGGCATGGATTTTTTTGAGGTATACAGTCAAAAAAATGCTAGTCTCCTCACAGCCCTCTTCCGTTCCCGGCTCAAGGTCAAGATAGTGCTTATAATCGCCCATTTAGTGAAGACGATAGCCGGCTTCCGCAGGCAAAACGCGTGCTATACTTCTTCACAGGAACTATCTTGAAGGGTTAGAGATAGATACATGGAAGGGAGTAACGGAAATGGCTATTGTTATTAATAAAGAGATATCTCAGACGAAAGCGCTTAAAAATGAGAAGCCCAATATGCTTTTTGTTACGCTGGTATCGATTGTTGCGGCGCTTGGAGGCATCTTGTTCGGCTTTGATATTGCGGTCGTCTCGGGGGCGGTCGGTCTGCTGCAGCAGCATTTTGCACTCAGCGAATTTCAAGTGGGATGGGCGGTATCCAGCTTGATTGTGGGAAGTGTAACAGGTGCTGCGCTTTCAGGGTATATGAGTGAACGATTTGGAAGAAAGAAGGTGCTGTTAGCCGCAGCCATTCTGTTCATTCTCGGTTCGGTGGGCTCGGCGGTACAGGATACTTTTACAGGGTATATTATCGCCCGCATGATCGGCGGCATCGGCATTGGGATTACTTCCACCATCTGCCCTGTCTATAATGCGGAAATCGCCCCTGCCAAATACCGGGGACGTCTGGTTGCTCTGAACCAGTTGGCTATCGTCTCGGGCATATTCCTGGTTTACTTTTTGAATCTGTGGATTGTCGGTATGGGAGACGAAGCTTGGGATGTTTCTACCGCTTGGCGCTGGATGTTCGGAGTGGGGGCCGTTCCGGGACTGTTGTTCATGATCCTCATGCTGTTCATACCTGAGAGTCCCAGATGGCTCATCAAACGGAACCGGCCCTATGAAGCGCTGCCGATTCTGGTGAAAATCCATGGGGAAGAAGCCGCTAAGCAGGAAGTTCTCGATATCAAGGAGTCGTTCAATAATGAAAGCGATTCGTTCAAGCAATTGTTCACTCCCGGCATCCGGAGTGCACTCTTCATCGGTGTCATGCTCGCCGTAATGCAGCATATTACCGGCATCAACGCCATTTTGTACTATGCCCCCGAAATATTCAAAGGAATGGGACTCGGTACGGATGCTTCTCTGACACAGACCATCTGGATTGGACTGATCAATGTGCTGTTCACCATTATTTCGGTATGGCTCATCGACAAGGTGGGCAGGAAAGCGCTGCTTCTGACCGGAACCTCATTAATGACCCTCTGTCTGGCGATTATCGGAGCTGCTTTTCAAATGGACTTGACTACGGGGCCGCTCGTGTTGATCTTGATTCTGATTTATGTCGCCTCTTTCGCCATATCGCTTGGACCGGTTGTATGGGTGATGCTGTCGGAGATTTTTCCGAACCGCATCCGGGGCAAAGCGGTCGCAATCGCTTCGATGGCCCTATGGGCCGGCGATTATCTGGTATCCCAGCTTTTCCCGCCATTGCTGAGTTCGGCGGGTCCTGCTAATACCTTCTGGATTTTCGGGATTGCCTCTTTGTTCTCTCTTCTGTTTATTTGGCGGGCCGTTCCTGAAACGAAGGGCAGATCGCTTGAGCAAATGGAGGCTATGTGGACGGGGAAAAGGTCTGAAGTCCATAACTAATCGCCCTATAAGCTATGCAAATATACAGGAAATGCACGAAAAGAGACGCTTACCTTGTTCCCAATGGTAAGCGTCTCTTTTGTATGGAGAAAAAAAGAAAACCGTGAGAATGAAATGGGCAATCGGCGATAATAAGAGCGGGAGGGCAAAAATGAATCCAGTAGGTGTATGTCCTTGTTTTTGTGAAAAAAATGGTAATTATTTTTGATCTTTTCTTAATATTTAATGAAACTTTTTGGGGTGTCATGCGTCTAATACTATGTTTTGTAAAATGAACGTGGCAAAAACCGCAGCGGCTGATCCGTTTGGATGCTGTGTTTTTGCGGGAATATAAGGCGTGCACAGAAAGTCTTAATTTCCTTATATAACACAAATGGGAGCAGAAGGAGTTATACCATGAATTTGAAAAAATTATCTTTAGTTGCAATCCTGGCTGTATCGCAGGTTGCAGCGGCAGTGCCGGCTTTTGCCGCCCCTGTAAGCACTACAACTATATCCGGCACAGTAGTTCAAGCGGCCGAGGCTACCCCGACGCCTGCGGCGACTCTAATGCCTGAATCAACAGATCCGCTGCCCCCGCTGGTGTCACCGGGCAGTGCAACGCCTACGCCTACGCCGGTACCAACATCTATACCAACAACGGCACCGGTAACTACTTCTTTACCTAATGCGACACCGGTGCCGACTAGTTCTGCACTGCCGGCTGCAACCCGGATCCGGCAATGACCCCGCTCCCTGGAGCGTCGGCGCTGCCTACTGAAGCTCCTGGCCTGGTTGCACCGCTTGCCACCGGAGGACAGATTATCCCTGCTGCAGGAGCAAACCAGCTCATCCTCATGATGAACAGCAACAAAATGTACATGAACGGCAAAGAGTATTTGGCCAACCAGCCAATGGCCGTCAAAAATGGGGTGTCCTATGTTTCGATCCGTGCCATGGTGGATATGGTTAAGGTGAAATATACCTATGATTACAAAACAAAGGAAGTTATTGTAACCAAGGGCGACAGCATCATGCGCTTTAAGACGGACAGCAAGATTTATACGGTAAATGGCAGCAAGGAGACCATGAAAGGGCCTGCATACCAGTTCAAGGGCACGTTCATGATTCCTCTGACCTCGATTACCAAAGCCCTTTCATTAAAATATTCTGTAGATAATGTGGGAAAACGTGTCATTCTTGAGCTGAACACAAAGCCAACGGCTTCCTTTACGGTACAGCCTGCAGAAATCTACGCCGGAGTAACACCGGTGACTTTTGTAACCAAAAACTCATCACCAAACGGCACTGCCATTGTACAAGAGCTTTGGAATGAAAATAAAAAAGACATGTACGATCAGCCGGGCTTTTATACAATCACTTATTCGGTCCAGGATGCAGCCGGACTATGGAGTGATCCGTATTCCGCGACCATTCAAGTGCTGCAGCCGAACCAGCCGCCAGTGGCGAATTTCTCAACGGATAAAGATGAATACAAAATGGGTGAGCCGGTTACCCTTACCGACCTTAGTACGGACCCTGAAGGAGAAGAGCTGACGGTTGAATGGACGAACCGCGCACTGGCTTATTTTAATCCGGGACCTGTTTCGCTTCAGCTCAAAGTGACAGACAAACATGGATTGAGCAGCACGTTCGAAAAAACCATCAATATTACAAGCGAACAAATGTATACCCAGGATGAGGTAGCGAAGCTGTTCACTGTTCCGGGAGACATTATCTCTATGGACGGCGGAATGATTCCGGGACTGCCTAACCTGACGTACAATTTATCTTCCGAGCCTTATATGCTGATTCGCAGCAACAGTCCGGAAACGGTCAACGCCGAGGGCGTGCTGTACCGCGAAACTGCACTTGGCTCCACCCGTTTTCTGGTCCATCACATGAACAATATGTCTACAAGACAAAAGCTGTATGTTATTGCAACGAACCGCAATCTGTATCCAACGACGATTACCACCCAGTACCTGGGGATTGCCGGTCCGGCCTTGTCGCCGGAATATACAGGTAAAATTTCGATCCAGAAATATTTTAATTCCATGCTCACCAACTCCAGCTATGGAACCATCACGCTTCAGCCGGGACAGAGTATTCCCATTATGACTGACGTGAGCAAAATCGCCATGAAGCCCGGTGAAGTGCTCTCGCTGAGCGCGGATCTGTTCAGTGATTTAGCTGTGCAGTATGATGTTGTGATGGTTGAGCAGAGTAAAGATCCGGTAGCGCTGCTGTCAACGCTTCCTCTGCTGGACCGTGATGGGGTGCACAACCGGGGAACCTACCCGGATTCGACCCGCATCATCAGTGTGTTCGATCAGGTTGGGGCCACACAATCCAAGCTGGTGCTTGGCGACAACGACAAAGACAAGAATCTGATTGGTACCGATCCGATGAGCGGAACTGAGGCTTCAAACGCAGGTAACTTCGGTGTACTCTACAAAATCAGGCTTGAGAGTGTCGCTAAGAATACGCTGATTACGTTCAATCCGCGCGGAGGCAATTATCTGGGCTCGCTGATGGTCAACGGTACGATTGTCAATCTGCCGAACAAAGGAAACTTGGCCAGTTCCGATATGAATGCCGTGGTCTACCGCTCGGGGAACTACGAAGGTCCGGTGGATATCGTATTCTCGGTTGCTTCCGGCAGCAATCTTCCGGTGAACCTTGTCTTCACACCGATTCCGGCTCCTAAATAAGCCGGCGGCTTCACTAACAGGCCCGTCAGCACTTCCTATGGGGAATGGCTGGCGGGCCTTTTGCTGCCGGTAAGCGCGGCTTCATTGACGGGGCTTTGGTTTTGGGGCATTATAAAGAGAGTGCAACACAAAGACCATGTTATGGGAGATGAGCGAATGCTGTCGACAGATCAAATACTGGAAGCCATGTCGGGGCAGGGACTGCGAATCACCGATCAGCGCAAAACGCTTGCCAAGCTATTCGGCGAGAATACGGGATATTTATCCGCCAAGGATGTATATGAGCATATGGGCCGCAAATACAGCGGACTCAGCTTCGATACCGTATACCGCAATCTGCGGGTGATGGAGGAGCTGGGAGTTTTGGAGCAAGTGGTGTTTGAGGACGGGGTGAAGTTCAAAGGCAGCTGTAATCAGGATCATCACCATCACCATATGATTTGTCTTCAATGCATGAAGACTTACCCGATTCATTTCTGCCCGATGAATCTGACGGATACGCCCGACCAGTTCCGGGTGGTTAAGCATAAATTCGAGGTGTTCGGCTACTGCAAGGAATGTGAACAGCACCGTGAAGAAGAGACAGCCCTGGCGGCACACGGCAAAGAAGGCCACTGACATGAGTGCGGGACGCAGAGCCATTCAGGCGCCAATCCGTGTATACCGCAAGTATATCTCCCCATCAAACCGGCAACCTGCCGGTTCTATCCCACGTGCTCAGCCTATGCTCTGGAGGCGATCGAGGTCCATGGTCCGGTAAAGGGCTCATGGCTTGCCGCCAAGCGGATCGCCAGATGCCATCCCTTTCATCCCGGAGGGCTTGATCCGGTGCCGCCGCGGGATGAACGGTTATCGGGGGATGAATCAGTCAAGCCAACTTGACATGAAGCCTGCACATGGGTATATTTTGAATAATACGATGATTTCCAAAGAACGGATAAGTAGATCAGGACGACCATTACAGAGAGCCGGAAGCGCTGGGAACCGGTATGGTACGCCAGGTCGAATATGGTCCGGGAGGAACTGTAGGCGAGCGGCAGGCCGTGCAAGGGCGGATGCGTAAGGCTACGGCGTGATCCAGCGTTAATGGACAGTTCCCAGGCGGGAACTGGCGAAGCCTGTGCTCTGTGAGGAGCCGGGGAATTTTGGGTGGTATCGCGTGAGTAATCTCTCGCCCCATATCGGGGCGGGAGTTTTTTGTGTTTGCCAAGACGAAAGGATGACCAGGAAATGAGCGACAAGAAAACATTTTATCTGACAACCCCGATCTATTATCCGAGCGACAAGCTGCATATCGGCCATGCCTACTCGACGGTGGCCGGGGATGCTATGGCCCGCTACAAGCGGCTGCGCGGCTATGAAGTCCGTTATCTGACCGGTACCGATGAGCATGGGCAGAAGATTGAAGAGAAGGCAGCAAAGGCCGGCAAGACGCCGCAGGCGTTCGTCGACGACATCGTGGTGGGAATCAAGGAGCTGTGGCGCAAGCTGGACATCTCTAATGACGATTTTATCCGTACCACGGAGGAGCGCCATAAACAGGTGGTGGCGGATATTTTTGACCGGCTGCTGAAGCAGGGCGATATTTACAAGGGGGAATATGAGGGCTGGTACTGTATCTCGGATGAAACCTTTTACACAGAAACTCAATTGGTGGATATCGAGCGTGATGCGGACGGCAAGGTGATCGGGGGCAAAAGCCCGGATAGCGGCCATCCCGTCCAGCTGGTGAAGGAGGAAAGCTATTTCTTCCGGATGAGCAAATATGTGGACAGGCTGCTGGCGTATTATGAGGAGAACCCGGATTTTATTCAACCGGAATCGCGCAAAAATGAAATGATCAACAATTTCATCAAGCCGGGGCTGGAGGATCTGGCCGTCTCCCGGACAACGTTTGATTGGGGCGTTAAGGTCAAAGGCGATGACAAGCATGTGGTCTATGTATGGATCGATGCCCTGACCAATTATATCACAGCCCTGGGCTATGGCTCCGGGGACCGCAGCCTGTACGATAAATTCTGGCCTGCGGATGTTCATATTATGAGTAAGGAAATTGTCCGTTTCCATACGATTTATTGGCCGATCATTCTGATGGCGCTTGGCGAACCGCTGCCGAAAAAGGTGTTTGCGCATGGCTGGCTGCTGATGAAGGACGGCAAAATGTCCAAATCCAAGGGCAATGTCGTGGACCCCGTAACCCTGATCGACCGCTATGGCCTGGATGCGCTGCGCTACTATCTCCTGCGCGAGGTTCCGTTCGGCTCGGATGGCACCTTCACCCCGGAGAGCTTTGTCGACCGTGTCAACTATGACCTCGCAAATGACCTTGGAAACCTGCTGAACCGCACGGGGGCCATGGTGGAAAAGTATTTCGCTGGTGTGCTTCCGGCCTACGCGGGCAATGTGACTGCTGTTGACGGTGAGCTTGAGGCAGCGGCTAAGAGCACATATGCCAAAGTGGAAGAAGCTATGGAAAAAATGGAGTTCTCTGTAGCGCTCACAGCGATTGGCGCGTTCATCAGCCGGACGAATAAATATATCGATGAGACTCAGCCTTGGGTGCTCGCGAAGGACGAGAGCCGTAATGGCGAGCTGGCTTCTGTGATGAGACATCTCGTGGAAGGGCTGCGCACCGCATCCATTCTGCTGCAGCCGTTCCTGACCGAGGCACCGGCCAAAATCTGGCAGCAGCTCGGTATTGAGCCGGGTGAGCTGACCACCTGGGACAGCGGCAAGTCCTTCGGCCTGATTCCGGCCGGCACGAAGCTTGCAAAAGGCGATCCGATCTTCCCGCGCCTGGATGTGGCGCAGGAAGTGGCCTACATCGCCGAAGCGATGGGCGCCGGTAAACCGGCGGCAGCGGAGGCGGAGCCGGCTCCTGAAGCCGGAGCCGCACCAGCCGCAGCAGCCGGGCCGGAGGAGGAGCACAAGGAAGAAATCGGCATCGACGATTTCGCCAAAGCGGAGCTGCGGGTGGCCCAGGTTATCGCGGCCGAACCGGTGAAGAAGGCGGATAAGCTGCTGAAGCTGCAGCTGGATCTGGGCTATGAGCAGCGCCAGGTGGTCTCCGGCATTGCCAAGTTCTACACACCGGAGGACCTGGTGGGACGCAAGGTGATCTGCATTGTGAACCTGAAGCCGGTGAAGCTGCGCGGCGAGCTGTCGCAGGGCATGATCCTGGCCGCCTCCAAAGGCGACCAGCTGACCATTGCCACCGTGCCGGACAGCATGCCGAACGGCGCGATTGTGAAGTAGGCCGGGACTGATCCGGCCTTGGCTTACAGAAAGGGACAACCTGCGAAAATGGCGCAGTTGTCCTTTTTTTATTGTTTAGGTTGTAGTGGGCTTGTTGACTTATCGTAACTATTACTATTATAATTCAAATAGTAAAATTTACGATTTGAGGAGTCGATCAATCCAATGTTAACCAAGAGCCTGCACAGGGGCGTGCTGCTTACGCTGACTTTGCTGGTATTTTTGCTGCTTGCAGCCTGTGGTCCGAAGAGCAGCGGAAGTATCGTGGAAGGTAAAGTCAACGTAATTACTACTTTTTATCCTATATATGAATTTGCCAGCGAGATTGGCGGGGAGGATATCCATGCCATCAATCTGCTGCCGGTAGGTGTAGAGCCGCATGATTGGACACCGCGCAGCCAGGATATTATCAATACCTCCAAAGCTCAGCTGTTCCTGTACAATGGAGCGGGGCTGGAAGGCTGGGTGCCGAATTTCCTGAAGAGCCTGGATGCGGACAGCGAAGCCAAAGCGGTGGAGGTCAGCAAAGGTGTTGATTATATCATGACTGACGAGGAAGACGGGCATGATCATGGTGGAGAAGGGGAAGCAGAAGCAGAAGGCCACACAGACACTCTGCATACCGACCCCCACACCTGGGTAAGCCCCAGATCAGCGCTTATTATGGCGGAGAATATAAAAGAAAGCCTGCAGTCTGTTGACCCTGCGCATAAGGATGGTTACGAAGAGCGTTACAACAAGCTTGCGGAGCGTCTGAAGGCGCTGGACAGTAAATTTGCAACAGAACTTGCCAAGCTGCCTAATCATGAGATTGTGGTATCCCACCAGGCTTTTGCTTATTTGGCCCGTGATTACGGGTTGACCCAGCATGCCATTATGGGACTGTCCGCCGATGCGGAACCGCGCAGCCAGGACCTGCTGAAGCTTGCCGATCTGGTGAAGAAGGAAGGCATCCGCTATATTTTCTTCGAAGAGCTGGTATCGGACAAACTGGCCAAAACTCTTGCGGCTGAAGCCGGGGTATCCACCATGGTGCTTAATCCGGTAGAAGGGCTGACAGAAGCACAGGAGAAGAATGGGGACAATTATTTCACCCTGATGGAGAAAAATTTGCAAAATCTGATTCTGGCCTTACAATAATAAGGAAAGTATAAGTAGAAAGTATAAGTGAAAGGCGGTACTCACATGCAACCGGTATCCCTGGACTGCCATCAGCATATGATCGAAATACAGGACCTATCCTTCTCCTACGGCGAACAGAAGGTAATAACGGAACTCAGCTATACGGTGAAGGAACGGGATTTCCTCGGCATTATCGGCTCCAACGGGGCAGGTAAAACCACTCTTCTGAAAATGATCGTCGGTTTGCTCCCCGCAACCAGCGGCGAAATCAAGCTGTTCGGACAATCGGTCAAAAAGTTCAAGGACTGGGAGCGGATTGGCTATGTGCCGCAGAAAAACGCGTTTAACCCATTGTTTCCGGCAACTGTGCGTGAGGTCGTGATGTCCGGATTATACAATAACAAAAATCTGATCCGCAGAGTATCCAAAGCACAGCAGCAGAAATGCGACGATGCGCTGGAAGTGATGCGGATACAGGATATAGCGGATAAAAGAGTCGGCCAGCTGTCCGGCGGCCAGCAGCAGCGCGTCTTTCTGGCCCGGGCGCTGATCAATCATCCCGATCTGCTGATTTTGGACGAACCTACGGTCGGCATTGATGCCGAGACGCAGGCAGGGTTCTTCGAATTGATTATGCATATGCATGCGCATCACCACATGACGTTCCTGATGGTGTCGCATGACATTGACATGATCAAGAACTATCTGGGCGAGGAGTCGGTGCAAAAGAACGGCAAAATCAATTTTTACTGCCGCCATTCCCATGACGCCCAGGATTGCGCCGTAGACAACCTGCAGCATACAATCTCATAATCTGACTCTGTATAAGCTGAACTTAAGAATCAGGTATGCGCCCCGACGAATCCCTGTGTTGACAGGGGGCGTCACTTAAGTTCACTCTATATAGTTAATTTGCGCAGGGGATTAATAATTGCATGCTAAGGTTAGTTTAGTTGTACTTTGTGCAGTTAAAAACTAACTTTTTCGTGCGTATAAGGAGCTAATTGCACTTCGTACACTTATATATGCTTAATGTTGATCAAACGCCGGGTTAGCCCGCTTCTTAGTGTACGAAGTACATTTAAAACCTCCAAACAACCTTTTATATATCAAATAGTTGCAGCAAATACAGTTATAACGTTTGATGCGAAAAGGAGTTTACGCAAAAACGCAATTATTTAATGACGCAAAGACGATATATAGTTAGTCATACGATAAAGCAGGGGTTTGTATCAGTAGTATCTAGATCCCGCATCCGTTAAGCGTATGGTGGGCTGGTAAGAGTCCGGTTTGGGTTTGTGATATCAGTACCTAGATCCCGCGTCCGTTAAGCGTGTCCCGAAGGGACGGAAAGCGATCCTTCATCCCCGTCTCTAAGCACCATCTACCGATTCTCTCACGCAAGTTGCCCTTGCCGGGTGTCCAGAGGGCGGAGCCCTTGGGCCCTCCCTTGGAAGGGAGGGTTTGGGAGGGATCGAATATAAAGGAGATTGAAATTTTGGAAATTCTATTCAGTGATTTTTTTCAGCGGGCGCTTGCGGGCGGGCTGATGATCGGGATTACTGCGCCGCTCATCGGCGTGTTTCTGGTCCTGCGCCGCCTGTCCATGATCGGCGATACGCTGGCGCATGTGACGATTGCCGGGGTAGCGCTCGGCTTTTTGACCGGCTTTTATCCGCTGGGAGCGGGGCTGATCTTTGCGGTCGTGGCGTCCTTCGCGATCGAGAAGCTGCGCAAGGCGTACAAAAGCTATGCCGAGCTGTCGATCGCCATCATTATGTCGGGCGGGGTAGCGCTGGCCTCGCTTTTTTTTACCTTGGGCAAAGGGTATAATGCGGATGTGATGAGCTACTTGTTCGGCAGCATTTATACGCTCGACAACACCGATCTCATCGTCGTGGGGATCGTTACGCTGGCGGTGGTGGTCGTGGTAACCCTGTTTTTCAAAGAATTTTTTCTGCTCAGCTTTGAGGAGGATGCAGCCAGCGTGAGCGGGCTGCCCGTGAAGCTGCTGAATATGCTGATTACAGTGCTGACGGCGCTTGTGATCAGCACGGCGATCAAGATCGTCGGCTCGCTGCTGGTGTCGGCGCTGCTGACTATTCCCGTGGCAATCAGTCTGCTGCTGTCGCGCAGCTTCAAGTCTTCGGTGATGCTGTCCGTCATCATTGCAGAGATTGCGGTGGTTGGCGGGCTGGTGGTGGCAGGAATTTGGAATCTGGCCCCTGGCGCCACGATTGTTCTCCTGCTGATCGCATTTTTGTTCTTGACACTGATCGGTAAAAAAGGTCTGCCAGCGTAAGAAGTTCGTGAAAGTGTTCTGCTTTTCTGCCCATAACGAAGTGACCCTTAAGCCCGGAAGGAGAGAAGCCACTTTGTCTAATCTGAATGCAGGAATTGCTTTTGCTGCCGGTGTGGCGTCTTTCATATCGCCCTGCTGTCTGCCGCTGTACCCTTCCTATCTGAGCTATATCACCGGTCTGTCCGTTCAGGAATTAAAGGCCGGAAGCAATACCCGAAAGGCCCGGTTCCGGACCATCAGCCATACGCTGGCCTTTATTCTTGGGTTGTCGGCAGTGTTCTATACCATCGGCTTCGGAGCCGGGCTGTTTGGAGAAGTATTTCAGGAGCAGCGGGATTTAATCCGGCAATTGTCTGCCATTCTTGTGATGGCGATGGGGCTGTTCCTGCTGGGGATTTTTCAACCCAAGTTTCTGCTCCGTGAACACAAACTCAATCTGCGATGGAAGCCGGCAGGCTATCTGGGCTCGTTCATTCTCGGCATCGGCTTCTCAGCAGGCTGGTCTCCATGCATTGGCCCGATCCTGACTCCAATCATTGCGCTGTCGGCCAGCGACCAAGGGGCCTGGTTTACGCTGATTACGGCCTATTGCATCGGCTTTGCGCTGCCCTTCTTCGTGCTGGCCTTCTTCCTCGGCGGAGCGCGGCGCATCCTCAAATATTCCAATCTGCTGATGAAGGTGGGCGGCGGACTGATGATTTTCATGGGACTCCTGCTGTTTACGGATCAGATGTTCCGCATCACCATATGGCTGCAGGGAATTACGCCGGATTGGCTGAAGTTCTAACTGCTGAACCCAATGACCGCCTTCCAATCAGGTAAAATAATCAATTCCCGCTTGCGGGAAATGTTCAAAAATCCGCTCTGTGATGAATTCCCGCAGGGCGGTTTGCTGTTCATCGGGATAGACGTATTTGTGCTGGCCCCAGCGGCCCCATTTCTTTTTACGCTTCTCGATGTCCATTTCCAGTTTGGATTTCGGATAACGTTTCTCGATGACGGTTTTGGCCGTCTTGGTGAACCGGTGCTGAATCATTTCAAAAGTAAGGCCTTTGCCCGCTTCCGGCGGCAGCGCCTGGGCCAGCTTCGCCAGCAGCCCGGCGTACCCTTCCTGCCAGCCCTCATGCCAGATGATCGGGGCGATGATGAAGCCAAGCGGGTACCCGGCCCGGGCGATTTGTTCGGCAGCTTCAATCCGTTCCTCGAAGCGTGCGGTCGCCGGCTCGAAATTCCGGATCACGTAATCGGCGTTCACACTGAACCGGATTCGGGTGTGGCCGTTATGCTTCAGGCGGAGCAGCGGCTCAACATGCTGGTATTTGGTGACAAAACGCAGCCGCCCCAGCGGCTCGTCCGCAATGAAGGTAATCAGCTCGGCCAGAGAACCGGTGATATGCTCCAGTCCCAGCGGATCGGAGGTGCACGCCGCTTCAAAGGAAGTGATCTCCGGCGCGCGTTCTTCGATATATTTTTTGGCCGCGTCGATCACATCGCCTGTATTGACATACACACGGATATACGGTTTGGCGCCAAGGGTTGTCTGCAGGTAGCAGTAATGGCAGTGGCCCATGCAGCCGGTGGCAATCGGAATGGCATAGTCAGCAGAGGGCTTGGACTGGTCAAAGGTCAAGGTTTTGCGGATGCCCACCACAAGGGTCCGTTTGGCAATTTTATATTGCTCCAGCTCTGTTTCTCCCGGCAGATTGGTAATCCGGTTGTGTGAAGTAGTCATGCGGTAAGGGATATTCTGCGCTTTGACCCATTCCATGATCCGCTCACCTTTGGGATATTTCAGCGCCTCCGGCTCAAAAAAACAAGTTCAGGAATAAACAGGCCGGTGGGCCTGCGGTGTTTTTTGGCGGAGGGGCGTTCGGTTATTGCCGTGGTCATGAATTCACGCTCCTTATGAATGAGGATATGGCTATTGTGCCGAGATCGGGCCGGTGAAAACCATGGAAAACATCGCTAGGCGCTGTGGGAACTGTGCCGCAGGACTTGCCAAGGAGCGGCAGAAACATGTATCATTGTTAGAGCAAGGTCCGCCCCGGCGCCACGCTCATTATAGAAAAGAGGTAAAGTTGAATGCCAACACCCAGCATGGAGGATTATTTGGAGCGCATATACAAGCTCATCGACGAGAAGGGTTATGCGCGGGTCTCGGATATTGCCGAGGGACTGGAAGTCCACCCCTCCTCTGTGACCAAGATGATCCAAAAACTGGATAAGGACGAATATCTCATCTATGAGAAATATCGTGGGCTTGTCCTAACAAGCAAAGGGAAAAAAGTGGGAAAACGTCTCGTTGACCGCCACCAGCTGCTGGAGGAATTCCTCGGCCTGATCGGAGTCCAGCAGGAGCATATTTATAAGGATGTGGAAGGAATCGAGCATCATTTGAGCTGGGACTCCATTACGCGCATTGAGACGCTGGTGGAGTATTTTCGCCGTGATGAAGCGCGTCTGCAGACCTTATACGATATTCATCTTGAACTGGTCAGCGACTCATAAATGATGTTGTTTTTGTGTGATTACCGCAACCTTTCCAGTTTTTTTACGTCATAACGGTATCGTTCTTTTTTGTTTCAGGACTCCGTTTGGCAAGAGAAACGGCCGTCTCCCTTTTGATAAGGACGAGAAGGCCGTTTTTTGGTGTCCGCGCAAAATTTTACTGTATACCGGGGAGGAATTATGAATTACCGTAAATGGATGTTAGGGTTATTGGTGCTGCTGTTATGTCTCCCGCTCGGTATGACCGGCGTTCGGGCGACGGCGATACCGATAACCATTGAGCTGGACGGCGAGGCCTTGAGCAGTGATGTGCCGCCGTTTATTACCGCTTCAGGTGTGACTATGGTGCCTGTAGGTGTAGTCAGCAAAGGGCTGGGTGCAGCGGTCGAGTGGAATCAGAGCAATAAGACTGCTACGATCAGCAAAGGGGAGAATGTGCTGAAGCTCACCAGCGGCAAAAAGACAGCCGATGTAGGGGGAACACCGGTAGCCTTGGATACCTCTGTGCAGATTGTGCAGGGCCGGGTGACAGTGCCGTTGCGTTTTGTAAGTGAGCAGCTTGGGCTGCAGGTCGTCTGGAATCAGGCAACCAAACACATTGCGCTGTATTCAAATACGGAGATTGTCGGACCGTCCGCGCCGGTAGTGCCTGCACCGACAAGCGTGCCGTCACCAACCCCTGTGCCGACACCTAACGTGCCAACGCCGAACGTGCCGACACCAACAGTTCCTGTACCGACAGTTCCATCGGTTCCGGGAGCGAAGGCCCCGAAAGAAATGAAGGGCGCCTGGATCTCAACCGTGTTCAATCTGGACTGGCCTTCTACTTCCTCAGCGGGCAATGAGGCCAAGCAGAAGCAGGAATTCAACACATTGCTCGACAAGCTGCAAAAAACCGGCTTCAATGCCGTATTCGTGCAGGTCAGACCCTCCGGAGACAGCCTGTATCCCTCGGTGCTTGTTCCCTGGTCCAAGGTATTGACCGGCTCGCAGGGCAAGAATCCGGGTTATGATCCGCTGGAATTTATGATCAGTGCCGCTCACAGCAGGGGCATGCAGTTCCATGCCTGGTTCAATCCGTTCCGTGCGACAACAGATGCCAACACGGCCAATCTGGCGGGCAATCATGTGGCAAAAGCCCATCCGGAATGGATCGTCAAAGCGGACAGCAAGCTCTATATTAATCCGGGCATTCCGGAAGCCCGCCAGCATATCATCGATACCGTAATGGAAGTAGTGAAGGGCTATGACATTGACGGGGTCCATCTGGATGATTATTTCTATCCATCCGGATCTTTTGCCGATGATGAGGCGTTCAAGACCTATAATTCCAAGTCCATCAGCTCCAAGGGGGATTGGCGGCGGGACAATATCAATGATTTCATCAGCCGGCTCGGCCAGTCCATTCATGGCGTGAAATCGGATGTCTCCTTCGGTGTCAGCCCGTTTGGCGTCTGGCGCAACAAGAAGGCGGACAGCACGGGTTCCGATACCACGGCAGGGGTATCTGCCTATGACGACATGTACGCCGATACGCGGACCTGGATACGCAGCGGCTGGATCGACTATATTGCCCCGCAGATTTATTGGAGCCTCTCCTTCAATGCGGCACGGTACGACAAGCTCGTGGACTGGTGGGTGAACGAGGTGAAGGGTACCGGAGTCAAGCTCTACATAGGACAGGCCACCTACAAAGTAGGAACCGACAAAAGCGCTGAGTGGCAAAGCGGCGAACAGATTATCAACCAGTTAAAATATAATGAGAAATACAATGAAGTAGCCGGCAGCATTATGTTCAGAGCGAACGATATTGTAAGCCGCGATCCTTTTGGACTCGCCAGCCTGCTGACCTTTTATTTCAAGTCATGAAATTTCCCCCGTGCTCATAGATAAGCATTAGGTCTATGGAACGGGGGATGACTGTCTATGGAGATCAATGCCGTATTTGAAGGCGGGGGTGTGAAGGGGATCTCGCTCGCGGGCGCGGTTCAGGCATCAGAGCAGGCGGGGGCGGTGTTTAAGCGGGTGGCCGGAACCTCTTCGGGCTCGATCATCGCTTCGCTGCTTGCGGCGGGGTATGACGGTGAAGACATGAGCAGGATTATCCAGGCCACCGCTTTTACCTCCTTTCTAAAAAGGGGCTTTCTCTATAATACGGCTTATGTGGGACCGGCCTTTCGGGTGCTGATCAAAAAAGGGCTGTATTCCGGGGAGGCACTGGAGTCGTGGATACGCGGGATTTTGAAAGAAAAAGGGCTTGTCACCTTTGGAGATCTGCCCCGCGGCAAGCTGTCCATTATCGCCTCCGATATTACGAACGGCCGTCTGGTTGTGCTGCCTGACGACTTGAAGCTGTATGGGATCTCCCCGGACGGCTTCGAGGTGGCCAAAGCGGTGCGGATGAGCTGCAGCATCCCGTATTTTTTTGATCCGGTGATGCTGCGGCTGAGCAATGAAGCGGCTAAAGGAAAGTCTTTTGCTGAGCAGTTTGTCTATATGGTCGATGGCGGCTTGTTAAGCAATTTTCCGTTGTGGCTGTTCGACGAGAAGGAGGAGGGCTTCAAAAGCCCGGGCCGCAGAATCCCCACGGTCGGGTATCAGATGATCGGCAAAACCGAACCGCAGCCGCACAGGATTACCGGTCCTTTCAGCATGCTGCAGGCTATGGTGGGCACCATGCTGTCTGCCCATGATGAACGGTATATTGAAACGGAGAAATTTATCCGGACGGTTAAGATTCCCACCTTGGGCATCGCGATGACGGAGTTCAATCTCGCGCCGGAGAGAAGTGACGAGCTGTATGCGGCCGGATACAAGGCGGGGGAGGCGTTTTTCGCAAATTGGCGGCCGCTTCCGAAGCCTACGATTTTCTAAGTCCATTTGCATAAAAAAGCCTTCCCGCGTATTGCAGCGCGGGAAGGTTTTTTTAATGATATTTGGGCAGCTGCTCATCGTTTTTGCCTTTGCTGCCTTCGATCACCTGAAACGGATAGGTTTTGCGTTTGCCGGGAGCTGCCGGCTGCGTTTTGCGCAGGCCTGCGACTTTGGCCATGGTTTTTTGGGAAGGGATGACTTTCGTTTGGGATCTGCCTGAACCCCGGCCATAGCCGGCCTTGAAAGACCGGTTCGCGTAAAACACAATTCCTAAAAGCAAAAGCGGAATAATCAAAGACGTCAATGCCCCGAAGCCCACCAGCATAAACCGCGTAACCAAACCCAGTACCGCCAGCGCTACACTTATCCAAAAAATCAAAGCATGCTTGATCATAGACCACTCATCCTTTCGCAGGATCCAATATTCCGCCTGACACACTTGCTTCAGTATATGCCCCTGCTTCGATTGCGGCATCCAGCTCCCGCATCCGGTTAAATGAGGCGATGGAGACTTCGACCATTTCATCCTTGGGCTCCTTGGTTGTCAGCAGCTGCAGCCACAGTCCGGGGTAGCCCAGGTACTTCAGTCCCGGAATGTCTCTTACGGCATTGGTTCCTTTCAGAACCTCAAAGGAGATACCGATTACGACAGGCAGCAGCACAATCCGCTGCACTACACGTTCAACCAGGTTATCCCAAGGGAACACCGAATAGATAATGACGCCAAGGATAATCGTCAGCATCATGAAGCTGCTTCCGCAGCGGTAATGCAGACGGCTGTACTTCTGCACGTTCGCTACTGTCAGCTCTTCACCGGCTTCAAATGCGCTGATGACCTTGTGTTCGGCGCCATGGTACTGGAACAGCCGCTTCACTACAGGGGTCTGGGAGATAGCCCACAGATAGACGAGCAGCAGAACCAGCTTAATTCCTCCTTCTACGAGGTTGTGCAAAATGTAGTTATCAAATGCATTCTTGAACAGAAAATTTTCAACAAAGACGGGAACAAGGGTAAAGATCAGCTTGCCGAAAAGGAAAGATAAAATCCCCATGATCGCTACGCCAAAAATCATCCCCAGGCTCCAGCCCTCTTCCTTTTTCTTGGCTTTCTCCTGCTGCTTAGCCTGATCCTCCGGCTCCGTCTCATCCTCGGCATAGGATTCCGCCGAATAATTCAGGTGCTTCGAGCCTTTGGCGCTGGAATCTATAATACTGACAAGGCCGCGAAGAAGCGGTATCCTGCGCAGTTTTACGACCCAGCTCTTATCGCTTCTCGGCACCTCCAAAAATGTAATTTCCCCGTTCTTCCTTCTTACGGCAGTTACGTTGATATGCTTGCCGCCGAACATAACGCCTTCAATGACGGCTTGGCCGCCGTAACTTGGAGTTTCTTGGGACAACCAATTCACCTTCCCGTGTTTTAATGTGGTTTATATAATACATTGTAACTAATTTATGGCGACATTGCTAGTTGGATTGCCTTTTACTGTACATACTAGGAACTGGGAGGAGAGAGCCGGCAGGCAATTCCAATCCATTGAAAGAGAGGCAGCATAATGAGCAAATCCCATAAGCAAAAATCGGAACATACGAACCCCTTTCTTTTCAGCATAGAGCTGGGCTTTTTCGCCGGATTCATCTGGGGTGGGGTACGCTGGCTGATCTATACCCTGCGTTTTACCAAGGTAATCCCCGGATTTCTGGCCGAGCCCTTTTTTAAGCATGAGTTCCTGATGACACCGGCGGGTCATCTGTTAGGATATTTATGTTTTATTGCTTTTTCGGTGGTAGCGTCCCTGCTGTATGTGCTGATCTTGCGCAAGCTGAAGGGGCCATGGCCGGGGATGATCTTCGGGATGCTGTGCTGGTCGGCGATCTTCCTTGCCGGATCCTGGCAATTCCTGCAGCAGAAGATGTTCAGGCTGCCGTGGAACTCTGTGGTCAGTGAATTTTGCATCTTTTTGCTCTGGGGATTATTCATCGGATATACGGCGGCAATGGAATACACAGATGAACGGAAACGCGAACAGCAGACAAAGCTTGCCTGACAGCCCGAAAAAACTTCTCAAGGGCATGACCCTATGTTAAAATACAATGTGGCTATTTCGAGAGGAGAATGAAAATGGGCAACAAGCGTGTCTCCAAGCTGCGCAAGGTTTTGCAGGAACAGGGATTGGATGCGATCTTAATAACCAGCGGCATTAACCGCCGCTATTTAAGCGGATTCACCGGTTCTTCCGGTTATGTGCTGATCACCGGCGATGACAGCTATCTGCTGACTGACTTCAGGTATATGACACAAGCGGCGGAACAGGTTACAGGCCTGAAGGTGGTACAGCATGGTCCGAAATTTATTGAGACGGTCCGCGAGCTGCTGCAGGGCGCGAATGTCCGCATCGGCTTCGAACAGGATGATGTGACTTTCAGTGCTTACAGTACATATGCGGCTGCACTGCAGCCTGCGGTGCTGGTGCCGGTCTCCAAGGCTGTTGAGAATCTGCGGGCGTTCAAGGATGAAGGCGAACTTGCAGTGATGCAGCGTGCTGCGGATCTGGCGGATGCCACGTTCAGCCACATCCTGAATGTGATCAAGCCCGGCATGACCGAACGTGACGTGGATCTGGAAATGGAATTCTACATGCGCACCCACGGCGCAACCTCATCTTCGTTCGATACGATTGTGGCTTCCGGTGAACGATCAGCGATGCCGCATGGCGTGGCAAGCAGCAAGGTCATTCAGAACAACGAATTCGTGACCTTCGATTTCGGTGCGCTGTTGGATGGCTACTGCTCGGATGTAACACGTACGATCGCTTTGGGCTCTCCGGACCCCAAGCTCAAAGAAATTTACGATATTGTGCTTGAAGCGCAGCTTCACACGCTGGCCAATATCAAGCCGGGCATGACCGGAAGGGAATGCGACGCTCTGGCGCGCGACATCATCACCCGTTACGGCTACGGTGAATATTTCGGACACAGCACAGGACACGGTCTGGGTATGGAAGTTCATGAAAACCCGCGGTTGTCCAAGCTGGCGGATGAAATTATGGAACCGGGTATGGTTGTAACTGTGGAGCCAGGCATTTATTTGCCGGGTCTGGGCGGGGTGCGGATCGAAGATGATATCGTGATCACCGAAAGCGGCATGAAGCTGCTGACCCATTCTTCAAAGGATTATTTAGTATTGTAAGGTGTTAATAATCAGGTAAACAGGTAAATTGATTCCAGGAGGGATTTTTAGTGATTTCAGTTAACGATTTCAAAACAGGCTTGACCGTAGAGGTGGATGGGGATATTTTTACCGTCCTCGATTTCCAGCATGTTAAGCCGGGTAAAGGTGCCGCATTCGTGCGCTCCAAGCTGAAGAACCTGCGCAACGGCAACACTGTTGAGCGCACCTTCCGTGCCGGTGAAACGATCGGCCGCGCCATCATCGAAAACCGTGGTGTGCAATATTTGTATGCAAGCGGATCGGACCATGTATTCATGGACAACGAAACCTACGATCAGTTTGAGTTGTCCGCCAAGCAATTGGAATGGGAGCTTAACTTCCTGAAAGAGAACATGACCGTGAATATCGTCAGCTACCAGGGTGAAATCCTCGGGATCAACCTGCCGACCAGCGTAGAGCTGAAGGTTACGGAAACCGAGCCGGGCGTTAAAGGCAACACGGCCCAGGGCGCAACCAAAGCGGCAACGCTGGAAACAGGCCTCACAGTACAAGTTCCGCTCTTCATCAACGAGAACGACGTTCTGCTGATCGATACCCGCGAAGGCAAATACATCTCCCGCGCGTAGATTGTCAAGCGAAGTGATATTTTCAGCCTCCCCGCGTTTGCGGCGGGGGTTTTTTAGTTTTGGGAAATTATGAATGGAAGCAAGCAGGCCCATCCAGATGCGGATTGCCGATGCGGGTGCGATGCGAGTCTCTTTCTAATCAGGTCAGAATTCACATTCTATCCTGAAATAACGATGTCCGATTCATACGACATGGTTATGGAAGCCTCGAATTTGGTGAAGCCAAATTGAGGGCCTTCTCCGAGATTGCATCGTCTGAAGTGCCGCCAATGGGCGGCAAAGAATGTCTATTGCATTCTCTGCAGCAGAATAACCCATAAATCAGTCGAAAAGCTCCATCTATTGCACTCTGTACATTAGATTCCCTTGAAAAAGCTGTTTTGGACGCGATATCCGAAAATCTGTTGCACGAAATACAGCAGAAGGCGATTCAACGCAGAATCAGAAGTATTCTGTTGCACAAAGTGCAGTCATTCAAAAAAATCCACTATGGTTGTCCCGCATGAAGACTACGGATTTCAAGGCCAGTCTATATAGTTGGAAAAAGGGAACCTAATTTTCCTCAGAAGGCAGCAATCGTAAGACTTAAGTGGAAAAAGTAAACTTAATTGGGCGAAATTACTCCGTCAGGGGCGGAATGTGCTGAATTAGTTGTCCTTTTTCCACCTATCCTATGGAGCACACGGTACGAGAACGGATTAGTTGTCTTTTTTCCACCTATTCTGTGGAGCACATGGTGTGAGAACGGATTAGTTGGCCTTATTCCATTTATTTTGTGGAGCACATGGTGCTTATGCGATTTAGTTAACCTTTTCCACTTGCTCAGGATTCATGGAAGGTTCTGGACAGGGAAAAATTGGTGTTCAGAAAATAAGCGGATTTTTTTGTGAAACTATTAACGCATGAGGTGTTTTTCGTATTATACTGGTTTAAAGCACGAGACCAAATTATAAGCTGTTACATAGACCGAAATAGGGAGTGAAATGGACTTTGTCACTTTATGTCATGAAATTCGGAGGCAGCTCCGTCGGCGACATTGAACGAATGAAACGTGTTGCGGGGCGCATCGCAGATAAGCAGGATGAGGGTCACCGCTGTGTTGTGGTTGTATCCGCCATGGGAGATACCACGGATGAATTGATCGATCAGGCCAAACAGTTGAACGGGCAGCCGCCTGCACGCGAAATGGATATGCTGATGACAACCGGGGAGCAGATCTCCGTTGCGCTTTTGTCCATCGCCCTGAGTGGGATTGGCCGCAGCGCTGTATCTTATACCGGCTGGCAGGCCGGATTCCGGACCGATGAGACGCATGGCCGGGCACGAATCAATGAAATCGATCCCCGCCGGGTTCTGGAGTCGCTGGAGCGCGGGCAGATTGTGATCGTAGCCGGTTTTCAGGGGATGACCGTGGACGGGGAGATTACCACACTGGGGCGCGGCGGCTCGGACACTACAGCCGTAGCACTGGCTGCAGCCATCCAAGCGGATGTCTGCGAAATCTATACGGACGTGGACGGCATCTATTCCACGGACCCGCGTATCGTGAAGACAGCGCGCAAGCTGAATGAAATCTCCTATGATGAAATGCTGGAGCTGGCTAATCTCGGGGCAGCTGTGCTGCATCCGCGGGCTGTGGAATACGCCAAACGATATCAGGTGAAGCTGGTCGTCAGATCAAGCTTTAATCATAATGAAGGTACTGTTGTGAAGGAGGAAGCAAGCATGGAGCAGGGTGTGGTAGTTAGCGGAATTGCATATGACAAAAACGTGGCGCGGATCAGTATTCTCGGGGTGCCGGATGTGCCGGGAGTTCTCGCACAGGTATTCGGCAAGCTGGCCGAGGAGGGTGTGGACGTCGATATCATCGTGCAGAGCGGTGTGCAGAACGAGAAGGCCGACTTCTCCTTCACCGTTGCACTGAGCGAGCTGGCGCATGCCAAAAAGGTTATCGAGGGGCTTCACAGCGAGCTTCCTTACCGCGAAGTCACCTCCGAGGATAATCTGGTCAAGGTATCGATTGTCGGCGCGGGTATGGTCAGCCATCCCGGTGTAGCGGCGCAAATGTTCGATGTGATCTCCAAGGAAGGCGTGAGCGTCAAGATGGTCAGCACTTCCGAGATCAAAGTGTCATGCGTAATTGAATCCGGCAATCTGCAAAAGATTATCCAGGCGCTTCACACCGCCTACAATCTGGATACAGAAGAGCAGGCGTTTGTCGGAGGCCCGAAGGACCGCCGCTAAAAGCCGGAAGGCTTCGGCCCCGCCTTACAGCTTGCCTTAACTGAAATGTCCCGCTGCCTAATGGTAGCGGGACATTTTTTGCGGGAAATATGGAATGAAGGCTGGCAACAATGGCTTCAATGTCTTCCACAACAAATGCCAGATGCCGGATTCCCGGGGTATTTGCAAAAGGCAACTGAATCTCTCGCTCATCTGACGGCGAAATATATTGGATTAGCTCTATCCCCTCTCCTTCCGATTCCCATTCCCCTTGCACCTCAAGGCCAAAATCGAGAAAAAACGCTTTAGCAGCAGAGAGATCATTAACGACTACACCCGCATGATCTATTCTATGGATCTTCAAATCTCAAACCCCCTATGTTTTAAGAATTCGTGAACTCGCTGTCCTGATTATACCCATTAAAGCGGGCCATAGTTTCTTTTGGTTTGCTCTTTTCTAGCGTGGTATCTTAGGAACGTCTCAATAGCTTGATAGAACAAAATCACCCTGGTGGGTGAGTAACAAAATGGGGCTTACGGCCGCAGGAATTCCCAACCACTCCAAAATCAACGGGGGCATGCTGAAGACGGATCGCCCTATTCCTTCACGATCTATCCGCAGCCGTTGCGGACAGGAAAGCCGTTATGGATAGAAGATTCGTCTATTCCGCAGGACTAACGGACTGAGATGCCTTTATTTGTCCCTTTCCCCTTTATTCCGGGCTCCATCGAACGATATAAAGGCTCCTGAGTCCGTAACTGCTGAAAAAGTAAGATTTTTGGCAAAATAAGGGCTCCTCTGTCCGCTCCAGTCCGCGGATGGAGCCCAATCCTCCTGCATTGCTTAAAGCCTCTGAGGCTTCCAAGATCTCCACAAAACAAAACAGTCCCATCCTCCGCTTACCGCAGAGGATGGGACTGCTTGGGTATGAATATGGGTTTGGGAGCTTTGTGCTAATACTACCCCAGCCGTCTGAACCGGCCGACAATCTCCACCGTCTCCAGCACGTTGACGAACGATTTGGGGTCGGTTTCGAGGATCGTTTTGCGCAGCTCGGCCAGCTCGTAACGGGTGGTTACGGTCATGAGCATGGTGTTCCCTTCGTGGCTGTACCCGCCTTCCGCATTAACTACAGTGATGCCGTGGGGCAGGCAGGTGAGGCGGCTCAGCATCTTTTCCCGCTCCTTGGTGATAATGAAGCAGGTCAGCTTAATGTGGCGGATATGGATCATATCGACCACACGGCTTTTGACGAAGATACAGAGCATGGCGTAGAGGGCGGAGTCCCAGCTTTTGAAGAAGCCCAGGCTCAGAATGACCAGCCCATCCAGCACAAACAGAACGGTGCCCATCGGAATGTCGCGCTTGCGCGTAATGATGGAGCCCAGAATATCGAATCCCCCGGAGGAGCCCCCGGCCCGAAGAGAGAAGCCCACCCCGCCGGCGATGATGACTCCCCCGAAAATACTGGCCAGAATCGGGTCCTTGGTCAGCTTGATCAGCGGAATAACGGTCAGGAACCAGGTGGTGGATACGACTGACAGCAGGCTATAGAAGATGTATTTTTTGCCCACGGCTACAAAACCCCAGATCAGGATAGGCAGATTAATAGCAAAATAATACAGCGAAATGTACTTCGGATTGGTCAGGTAACCGATGACGGATGCTGCTCCCGCAACCCCGCCGCTGAGCAGCTGGTGCGGAATGAGGAACAGGCGCAGCCCGCTCGCGACCAGAAAGGCCGAGAAAATAATGATGGCGACTTCTTTCACTTGCTTGGCAACCGGCCCTGAAACGAGCGGCATTACAACATTACGAACTTGCATGACATAAATCCCCTCTTCTTCGGATGTCTGTATCTGCATTTTAGGATGGTGCCTGAAAAGATAAGGAGCCCATAGTTTAACCAAGAGCCTGCACTTATATTTTCCAGATCAATCTGTTCAAAATGCGCAAAATATATTTTATCATACCGATGATATTTTTTTATAGAGGGGTTCACTATGATTTCTTTCACACTTCTACTTGGTATATTCGCTTATTTCTTCTGTCTAAAGTGGGCCCGTCCCGCATATCCATGGATAACAGCAAGAAAATTACGGGATTCCCGGCAATAGATTTGTAAAAGGAGTGAAGCGGATTGGACAAGTATGTGAGCTGGATGGCGGCGCTGCGGCTGCTGTCGGGGAGTGTGGAAATAGCGGCGGCGCTGATTATGCTGAAGCTGAACCAGGTGGATAAGGCGCTGGCAGTCAACTCCGGATTGGCTCTTGTCGGGCCGACGATTCTGATTCTAACCACAGCGGTGGGGCTGACGGGGATGGCACAGGATCTGTCGTGGGGCAAGCTGGGCTGGATTGGCTGCGGGGTGGCTTTTCTCTTAATCGGGATTCTAAAAAAATGATAGATGATAGTCATAATGCACGCGTACAAGCATAAGTATGGATTAAAGCTATTTAAGTAGAGGACAGCTTGGGGGTACTCTGTATGGTTAATGACTGGCTGCTGTTGTTTCCTGAACGAATAAGAGCACTGCTGGGAGGCTTGCCCGCTCCCCTGCTCGGCAAGGTGGAAGAGATTCGTATCCGCGAAGGCCGCCCGCTGGAGATTAATTATTCCGGAGGCAAATACCATTTTCTCGGTGTTAGCGGCAGCCTGACGCTGAGTCCCGAAGAAGCGTACAAGCCTGAACGGGAGGATACGCACCGGCTGCTGGACCTGATCAGCAATCATTCGCTCTATACGATGGAAGAAGAGCTTCGCAAGGGGTTCATTACGATCCCCGGCGGGCACAGGATTGGCCTTGCGGGCCGGACCGTGCTGAGCGGCGGGGGCGTGGAGCATCTGCGCGACATCACCGGCTTCAATGTGCGGATCGCCCGTGAGCTGCCGGGCATCGCCGACGGTGTGCTGCCGTACCTGCTCGACAAGGGGCGGCAGCGGATTATGCATACGCTGGTGCTCTCGCCTCCGCAGCACGGCAAAACCACCCTGCTGCGCGATCTTGCCCGGCAGATCTCGGCGGGCACAAGAAGCGGGCGCGAGGGCAGCCGTCCGGGCCTGAAGGTCGGCATCGTCGATGAGCGCTCCGAAATCGCCGGCAGCCGCCGCGGGATTCCCGCTTTTGATGTCGGCCCCCGGACAGACATCCTCGACGGGTGTCCCAAAGCGGAGGGCTTGATGATGATGATCCGCTCCCTCTCGCCCGATGTGCTGATCGCCGATGAGATCGGCCGGCCGGAGGATGCCGAAGCCGTCACTGAAGCGCTGCACGCCGGCATCACGGTTGTTGCTTCGGCGCACGGCAAGGAAGTGTCCGAGCTGGCCCGGCGGCCCGGACTCGGCGGACTGCTGGAGCACCGGATGTTTGAGCGCTATGTGATCCTCCACCGGACAGAGGCGGGGCTGTCCTTCCGCATATTGGACGGGCAGAGACGCAGTCTGCTGCTGGTGGCTCCTGAAGGCCGGCAGGGCGGTGAACGCCATGCTTAAGCTCTTCGGAGCGGTGCTGATCGTCCTGGCAGGCACGCTGGCCGGGTTCAAGCGGGCCGCCCAGTATGCTGACAGGCCCAGGCACATCAGAGGCCTGATCGCCGCCCTGCAGCGGCTGGAGACGGAGATCCAGTACGGCTACACCCCGCTGCCGGAAGCGCTGCGCCGGATCGGGATGCAGTCGAAGGAGCCGCTGAAGGCTTTTTTCACCACAGCGGCCGATGAGATGAGCCCGCCGCTGGACCGCAGCGCCGAAGATGCCATTTCGAAGGCCATGGAAGAGCACTGGAAGACGGCTTCCCTGAAAGGGACGGAGAAGGAAATACTCCGGCAGCTCAGCTGCACGCTGGGTACCAGCGACCGTTCGAATCAGAGCACTCACATCGCGCTGGCTTTGCAGCAGTTGAAGCAGGAGGAGACAGCGGCCAGAGAAGATCAGGGCAAATATGAAAAAATGAGCAAAAGCCTGGGTCTGCTGCTTGGAGCATTGATCGTCATATTGATCTTTTAGCGAGGTGCCAGGAATGAATATTGAAGTCAACGCGATCTTCCAGATTGCCGGCATCGGCATTATTATCGCCATGATCCACACGGTGCTTAAACAGATGGGCAAGGAAGACATCGCCCACTGGGTAACGATTGTCGGCTTTATCATCGTGCTGTTTATGGTCATCCGCATGCTGGACGGCCTGCTCCAGGAAATCAAAACGATTTTTCTTTTTCAATAGGCCAAGGCTATGGAAATCATTCAAGTGGTGGGAATTGGGCTCTTGTCGACGGTCCTGATACTCGTACTGAAGGAACAAAAGCCGATGTTTGCCTTCCTGCTGACCACGGCCGCAGGCATTCTGATCTTCCTGTTCCTGATCGGCAAGATCGGAACGATTCTGGGGACGCTGGAGCGGGTGGCCGAGTCCTCGGGCATGGAAATGATCTATATCAAAACGGTGTTCAAAATTATCGGAATTTCCTATATCGCAGAGTTCGGGGCGCAGATCGTGCGCGATGCCGGACAGGAATCGATTGCTTCCAAAATTGAGCTGGCCGGCAAGGTGCTGATCATGGTGCTGGCCGTGCCGATTATCAGCATTATTATCGAGACGGTGATGAAGCTGCTGCCAACCTGACAAGCATTGGGGTATGAGGGGAAGTTAGAAGCGGGGCGGGGGAAGGGTATGCGGACGCGCGGTGTTTTTCGGCCACCAAAATTAAAAATCATTCTGCTGCTCCTGCCCGCCCTGCTGCTGCTGTGGTGTTCAGGAACCGCCTTCGCCGCCGGAGCACTCCCCTCTCCGTCGCCGCCGCCGCAGTCTGCTCCCCAGGGAGGTTCATCTTCTGCGGTAGACCATTGGGTGAAGGGGCAGGTGCAGAATCTGCCTACAGGCGAAGTGGAATCGTACTGGAATAAGCTGATGAAGGACTATGGCGGATTTTTTCCCGAAGGCAAAACCCCGTCGCTGATGGATATGCTGCTGCCGGGCGAGGATGGCCTCAGCTTCAAAAGTGTGTTGAAGGGACTCACTTCTTTTATGTGGCATGAGGTGATGTTCAACGGCAAGCTGCTGGTAACGATTGTGATGATCAGTGTGCTCAGCATGATTCTGGAGACGCTGCAGACCGCTTTTGAACGGAAATCCGTCAGTAAAATCGCCTATATGCTCTGTTACATGGTCGTACTGGTCATTGCCGTCAACAGTTTCAATGTAGCCATTGGCTATGCCAAGGATGCCATCGACCGCATGACCGACTTCATGATGGCGATGATTCCGCTGCTGTTCGCCTTGCTGGCTTCCATGGGGAATATCGTAACGGTCTCCGTCACCCATCCGCTGATTGTGTTCATGATCCATACGGTGAGCACGCTCATTCATACTGTGGTTTTCCCGCTGTTCTTCTTCTCGGCGGTGCTGCATCTGGTGAGCGCCATGTCGGATAAATACAAGCTGACCCAACTGGCCAATCTGCTGCGGAATGTGGGTGCCGGAATGCTGGGCGTGCTGCTGACTGTGTTCCTCGGCGTGATCTCTGTCAGGGGAATAACCAGCTCAGTGACGGACGGAGTGACCCTCCGCGCTGCCAAATACATTACAGGAAACTTCGTCCCGGTGATCGGGAAAATGTTCGCGGATGCCACGGATACGGTGATTTCGGCATCGCTCCTGGTGAAGAACGCCATCGGGCTTTCGGGTGTCATTATCATCTTGTTCCTCTGCGCGTTTCCGGCGATAAAAATACTCGTGCTTGCCCTGATCTACAACGTGGCTGCCGCCGTCATGCAGCCCCTGGGCGAGACACCGATTGTAGTCTGTCTGCAGACGATCGGCAAAAGCATGATCTACGTCTTCGCGGCCCTGGCCGCCGTATCATTGATGTTCTTCCTGGCCGTCACGATCATGCTGACCGCCGGTAACGTCACCGTCATGATGAGGTAAGGCGCTTATGCTTCCGGTGCGGATTTGTACGAAGACGCTGCAGGAAGCGGTGCAATACAAACTTTTAGGAGGCAAGCGATGACCTGGTTGGGGGATTGGCTGCGGGAGCTCATTCTGGTGGTGCTGCTTGCCGCTTTTGTAGAGATGCTGCTGCCGAGCAAATCCATGGAGCGGTATGCCCGGCTGGTGCTCAGCCTGCTGGTCCTGCTGACCCTGCTAAGCCCGATCGTATCTATGCTGAAGGGCGACGCGACCGGTGCGCTTAGCCTGGCTATGAATCAGCAGGAGCAGCAGGGCGGCGTGCTGACAGGAGCAGGCAAAGGGGCCGGCTCTCTGGAGAAGATTCTGGCAGACGGCCGGATGCTGGCCGCCGGGGCGCAGGAGCAGAGCCTGAAGCTCGCTGCGGAAGAGGTGGCCGGACAGATGCGCGACCAGATTGCCGGCAGCACCGGTCTGCAGGGAGCCAGGGTTACAGTGAAGCTGGGCATGGGTAGTGCCTCCGGCAGCCCTGGGGACGAGGCAGTGCCTGTGATTACCTCGGTGACGGTTGCCCTCCCGGCAGCTGTCCCGGCTGCAGGAGCAGGCAGCAGCGGGGGCAGTATGGCGGCGGGGACAGCCGCCGGCCCGGCTTCGGAGCCGATTGTAATTACACCTGTGGAACCGGTGCAGGTTAGCCTGGGTACCGGCAAGGAAGAGGCTGCGGCAGCAGCCGGAACAGCGGCAGCTCCGCCCGAAACACCCGGTGGCAGCAGGTCCGCTGCCGGAAAAGGAGCAGACCAAGAGGATGTAGAGTCGGTTATCAAGCTGCTGGAGCAGAACTGGAATCTGACCCGGGAAATCATTCATTTACAGAGCAGCGGTGCCGGCGCAGAGAAATTATAGAAATACAGAAGGAAACCAATTCAAAACGGCAGGAGGGATAAGAGATGGGCAACTGGCTGAAAAAGCTGGAGCAATGGGCCGGGGGCGGAGGCTCGGGCAGTCCGAAGCGGAGTCATACCTTCCGCTGGCTGATCATACTCGGGCTGCTCGGTGCAGCGATCATGCTGTTCAACTCCTTTGTGAATGTGAAGAAGCTGGACAGCGAGAATACGGGGCGTGAGCCGCCGGCGGCGGAAAGCTCGCAGGCGACGCTGCAGCAGGGAAATGAAGCAGCCCCCAATTCTTTTGACAGCATTGAGCAGGCGCTGGAAGACCGGACCAAAGAGATTCTGGAGAAAATCGTCGGTGTCGGCACGGTGGATATCATGGTCACAGTGGATTCTACAGAGGAAATCGTTGTGCAGCGCAATATGAACGACTCCCAGCAGCAGAGCGAAGAAACCGATGCCAGCGGCGGCAAGCGTCATACCACACAGTACACAAGGGATGGTGAAATCGTTACCTACAGCCAGTCGGGCGATGAAACCCCGATTATCACCAAGCGGATCAAACCGCAGGTGCGCGGCGTGCTGGTTGTCGCCAAAGGGGCGGAGAACAAAATCGTCCGGGGGCTGATTGAGGAAGCGGTCGAAAAAGGCTTGAACGTGCCGGACTACCGCATTTCCGTCGTTCCACGCAAGCAGGAATAGCCGGTTCAGATTCATTTTTTAACGAAGGGTATGTAATAAAACTTTAGGAGGAATTCAGAATGAAGGGCAAAAGACAAACGATTTGGTTGGTTTCCATGCTCAGCTTGATGGTGGTCCTTTCCGCTTACTATTTGTTTACGGAAGATTCCGGAGCGTCCATTCCCAAGGAAACAGCGGGCAGCGTTCAGGTGGACAATATGAAAAGCGGAGCCGACGGGGCGCAATCCCCTGCTCTGGACAGCGGTCTTGTCATTAACGAAGTATCTGCACAAGACATTGCCAAGGACTCCGGCAAAGCCGCTGTGAATGAGGACAGCAGCGCAGCTGCCGTTACAGCTGACAGCGACAATGGCAAGGCAGGAACAGACGATAAAAAAGCTGCAACAGAAGACAAGTCTGCCGCTGCAGGTACAAGCGATGACAGCTCAGCCGCCGGTACCGGCGATGCCGCAGCCGATGCGGTTACAGCAGAAACCGGCAGCGGTACAGACCAAACTGCAGATGCGTCCAAACCAGCCAAAGACAACACGAAGGCGGATAAAGACACCGCAGCAGCCAACACAGAAAAAACGCCGGCCAAAGACGACGCCGCCATTCTGGATGAAGTCGCATCACAGAGTGTATCGGCCAGCAGCCTGTTCACCAACTATCTCTATGAACGTGAGCAGAAGAACCTGAAAGACCAGAATGATCTGCTCGCATTAATCAATGACATGGATAAGACTCCTGCCGAGAATGCAACAGCCAAAGAGCAGCTGAGCAAGCTGGAGGAAAAGGAATCCAAAATCACAGGCATCGAAGAGCAGTTGCAGCAAAAGTACGGTGAAGCGATTGTGAAAGAGGAAGCCGGCGAAACCTATACCGTTGTTGTCCTCAGCGATAAGCTGGATGTGAAGCAGGCGGTCGGCATCGTGGACCTCGTCATGAAGGAACTCAGCGTTACTCAGGATAAGATCAGAGTTCAATATGTTTCCCAGCAATAATATTCCCGTTAAAAAAAATAGCAGAAATTGCCGAAAGAGCTCGGGTTGTCCCGGGCTCTTTCCATTTCCAGCGTTTATGATATAATACATAAAGTTATCTGGGATACGCTTCCTGAGAAGAACGGAGAAGCCTTTTTTGCTTGTGGCTTCGAGAGAAAGCTGAAGGAGTGAACTATTAAATGTTCAAGTTAAGCGAGATTAAGGAATTGATTAAATTGCTGGACCAAACCTCCTCCGTACATGAACTGGAGATTGAAAGCGAAGGAATGAAGCTGGCTATCCGGAAACCGGATCGCGCCGAGGCTGACGGTATGGCAATTCAGGCGACTCCTTATGCCTATCCCTTTACGCCAGCCCCGCAGCCGCAAACCCCGCAGCAGCATGCTGCACCGGTGGTTGTTACCGAAATTCCGGCAGCCCCGCAGCAGCCGGCGTCCCCTGAAGGCGCATTGCATAAAATTGTTTCTCCCATGGTTGGGACCTTCTATAGTGCCGCTTCTCCGGAAACCCCTTCCTTTGTCAATGTAGGGGACCGGGTCAGCGAGAAGTCAACGGTCTGCATCATTGAAGCGATGAAGCTGATGAATGAGCTGGAAGCGGAAGTGAGAGGCGAAATCGTCTCCGTCCTTGCAGAGAATGGACAGCTTGTGGAGTACGGCCAGCCGCTGTTTCTGGTGAAACCGGAATAACAGCCGCGAGAATCATGAGATGAGGAGCTAGCAAGCTTCCTAAAACTTTGGGAGGAAACGCATGAACATTCAAAAAGTGTTGATTGCCAACCGCGGCGAAATTGCAGTCCGCATTATCAGAGCCTGCCGTGAACTGGGGATATCCACCGTTGCGGTATACTCGGAGCCTGACCGGGATTCACTGCATGTCCGGCTGGCTGATGAAGCGTATTGCATCGGCCCGATGCCGTCCAAGGACAGCTATCTGAACTTTACCAATATTATGAGCGTGGCCACTTTAACCGAATGCGATGCCGTGCATCCCGGCTACGGATTTTTGGCTGAGAATGCGGATTTCGCGGAGATCTGCGAATCCTGCAACATCACCTTTATCGGGCCATCGCCTGAGGCCATCACCCGGATGGGTGACAAGGCTGTGGCTAAGGAAACGATGAAGAGGGCCGGGGTCCCGATCATTCCAGGCTCTGACGGGCTTGTGGGCGATGTGGAGGAGGCTGTCATGCTGGGCCGCGATATCGGCTACCCGATCATCGTCAAGGCTACCGCAGGCGGCGGAGGCAAGGGAATCCGCATTGCTGAGGATGAGGAATCCCTGGTGAAGCAGATTACCGCTGCCCAGCAGGAGGCGCAAAAAGCCTTCGGCAATGCCGGGGTATACCTGGAGAAATTCCTGACCGGCATGAAGCATGTGGAGATCCAGATTATTGCCGACAATCACGGCAATGTGGTTCATCTGGGGGAACGGGACTGCTCTGTGCAGCGCCGCCGCCAGAAGCTTATTGAAGAAGCACCCTGCTCCGTGCTGACCCCGGAAATCCGCGAAGCCATGGGCCAGGCTGCCGTCCGTGCCGCGCAGGCTGTGAACTATTCCGGCGCAGGGACGCTTGAATTTTTGCTGGGACCGGACGGTCAATTTTATTTCATGGAAATGAATACCCGGATTCAGGTCGAGCATCCGGTAACGGAGATGGTCACCGGCGTTGACCTGATCAAAGAAATGATTTCCGTGGCGGAGGGCAATCCGTTGTCGTTTACCCAGGAAGACATCAAGATCAACGGCTGGTCCATTGAATGCCGCATCAATGCGGAGGATCCGGAGCGGAATTTCATGCCTTCACCGGGCAAAATCGGCTTTTATCTGCCGCCGGGAGGACTCGGGGTGCGGGTGGACAGTGCGGCATATCCGGGGTACACGATCTCTCCTTTTTATGACTCCATGATTGCCAAGCTGATTGTATGGGCTCCTACCCGCCGGGAAGCTATCGCCAAGATGAAGCGGGCGCTCTCCGAATTTGCTGTAGAGGGCATACATACCACGATTTCATTCCACCAGAAATTGCTGGAGCATCCGGTGTTTTTGGATGGCAATTTTGACATCAAATTCCTGGAAGAGTATGAAATTTAGGACGGCTTTGCTTTGTTTGTCATAAAGTTCGCCAAATGATATAGTATGTTTAATAAGAGACGTGCTTTGCGCTTGGATTATTGAACAACTTTTTCTTTGAAAGGTGTGAGGACCACAATGAGTACATTGCCGACAGAATATGAACGTACGGAAATCGGTGAAATCCAGATCGCTCCTGAAGTGATTGAGGTTATCGCAGGTTTGGCAACCGTGGAGGTTAAGGGCGTGGCAGGCATGAGCGGCGGTTTCGCCGGCGGCATCGTTGAGCTTCTTGGCCGCAAGAACCTGTCCAAAGGCGTAAAGGTAGAGGTTGGACAACGCGAGGCAGCGGTGGATGTGTCTGTGATCATCGAATACGGCAACCGTCTCCCGGAAGTGGCGGCTGAAATTCAGCGCAACGTGAAGCGTTCCATCGAAACGATGACAGGCTTGACCGTTGTTGAAGTGAATGTGCATATCCATGATGTGCAGTTCCGCAGCAACAATACTGCAGAGAAGACCGAAGAGACGGATGCGGTTCTCCGCGTGAAATAAGGAAGCAGTTCATCCATAAACCCCCGACAGCACCGTCGAGGGTTTACTCTAATTTAAGGAGGTTATGTGACTCGTGGCCAAAATTTTGGACAGGCTTTTGCTGTTCCTCTACAGCTTATGCATCGGAATATTATCTGTAATTGCCATCCTCCTGTTAAGCGGTGCCATTCCGGACTCCTATGAAGCGCTGGACAGACCAGAGGCATATATAGCTGCAATCGCTGTGGCCGTTATTCTGTTCCTGCTCAGCATCCGTTTCTTCTACATTTCGCTGCGCCGTGACCGTGCTTCCCTGCCTTCGGTCGATCAGCGGACAGAATATGGAGACATTCAAATCTCCATGGAAACGATTGAGAATCTGAGCCTGAAGGCTGCCGGCAAAGTCAAAGGCATCCGGGATCTCAAGTCGCGCATCCGCGTCTCCCAGGCGGGCCTTGAGATTATGATCCGCGCCGTTGTCGACGGGGAGCATTCCCTGCCGCTGCTGACAACCGAGGTTCAGCGCCAGGTGCATGAATTTGTGCAGGAAACGACCGGAATTCCTGTAGCGGACGTGTCTGTATACATTGCTAACCTCACACAGTCTCCAAGCTTCAAAAGTCGAGTGGAATAGAGGTGAGTTTCCCTTATGTTCTGGAAAGCAGTATGGGAAAGTCACGGAGGTAGGATTGCCGGGGTCACCTTCGGTGTCGTTCTCGGGTTGATTTATCTGATTAGCGGTTTTTGGGATATGCTGTTCTTTGCACTGGTTGTGTTCATAGGATATACGCTTGGCCAAAGAAAGGATACCGCCCAGCCGCCGCTGTTCCAGTGGCAGGAGCTGGTCCAGCGGCTGTCCGGGCGCTGGCGTCCCTTCAAATGAACCGCGATAGCTTTTCTCCCGGAGCCTGGAACCCATACGTATGAGTTTCCTGATGCCGGAAGAAGGGCTGCGCGGTTTTTTTTCGCTGCTGTCCGCTATGTTGTACGGGGTTCTGAAACCTTCACTTCTGAGTGAACAAACCTGAATTGCGGGTTCTCCACGCTGCCAAAATGCGATAGAGCCCCTACTTTAATGAACAAATGTTCAGTAAATAAACTTTTTTCTGATTTTTAAATGTACGGAATACAATTGGGGATAGAACTTGCTCCTTTAAGCTGAAAATAATTGCATGAAATACAATTAGCCGCTTCTGCCTGATCATAAGAAACAATGAAACATTTAATAAAGTATGCGAGATAAGATTGTAGGAGGAAACACATGAAAAGACGTTTAGCAAGAGAAATTATTGTCCAAAGCCTGTATCAGATGGAAATGAATGATGTGGAAAGCGCGGATGCGGTAGAGATGCTGATTGCCGAAGCGGCAGAAGAGAATGAATCCGAACATGTGATTACAGACGAAGTCGAGCTGAAGGCTTATGTAGTCGGGCATGTCAACGGCGTGTGGGAGCATAAGATGGCGATTGACGATATGCTGGAGCATTACCTGAAGGGCTGGCAGATGAGCCGTCTTTCCCGGGTGGACCGCCAGATTCTCCGTTTGGCCACCTTCGAGATGGTCTTCGCGGATGACGTGCCTGCCAAGGTTGCTGTCAATGAAGCCATCGATCTGGCCAAACATTTCGGCACTGAAGATTCCGGCAAATTCGTTAACGGTGTGCTGGGCAAGATGATTCAGGAGATCGATACGCTTAAGACCGAACTGTAGCAGAGCTGTTGACGTTTGTTTTTTGCCTGATCCAGACATGATGTGCCAACTTCAGTCCAAATTTCAAAACAGATAAAGGGGAGAGAATTACATGACAGCAGCAATCATCAGCGGTAAACAAGTATCTGACGAAATTCGTACGGGCATTGCCCGGGAAGTTGCCCAACTGGCCGAACGGGGTGTAAAGCCCGGGCTTGCTGTTGTGCTGGTCGGTGAAGATCCGGCTTCCCAGGTCTATGTGCGCAACAAAGAGAAGTCCAGTACTGAGCTTGGGTTCCATTCAGAAGTGCACAGACTGGACGCGGCAACTAGCCAGGAGGATTTGCTGGCGCTGGTGGCCGAGCTGAACCGCCGGGATGAGATTGATGGAATACTGGTTCAGCTTCCGCTTCCGGAGCACATTGACGAGAAGGCTGTCATTAATGCCATTGCTGTAGAAAAAGATGTGGACGGCTTCCATCCGATCAATGTGGGGAATCTGGTCATCGGGGATGACAGTCTTCTGCCCTGCACGCCTGCAGGTGTGATCGAGCTGATCAAACGCACAGGCACCGGAATGTCCGGCAAGCACGCGGTCGTTATCGGACGCAGCAACATTGTCGGCAAACCGGTATCCCTGCTGCTCCAGCGCGAGAATGCAACAGTGACCATGTGTCACTCACGCACCGCAAATATCGCCGAGCTTAGCCGCCAGGCGGATATTCTCGTGGTGGCGATCGGCCGGGCCAACTTTATTGACGGCTCTTTTGTAAAGCCGGGCGCGGTGGTGATCGATGTCGGGATGAACCGCCTGGATAACGGCAAGCTGGCCGGGGACGTGGATTATGAAAGTGCGAAGGAAGTTGCCGGCTATATCACTCCGGTACCGGGCGGCGTCGGACCAATGACCATAACCATGCTGATGGCCAACACGCTGACTGCGGCTAAGCGCCGCCGCGGCCTGGATCAGGAATAGGCCGCATTCATGGCACCGGAACGGCAGGTCTACTCGATAAAGGAGCTTAACCGTTATATCCGCATGAAGCTGGATTCCGATGTGGTGCTCTCCGATGTATGGGTCCGCGGGGAAATCTCGAATTTCACCCACCATGGCAGCGGTCATATGTATTTCACACTGAAGGATGAGAGCAGCCGGATCAAGTCAATCATGTTCGCATCGCATAACCAGCGGCTGCCTTTTGTTCCGAAGGAAGGGACGAAGGTCATCGCCAGAGGCAATGTGACTGTCTACGAGCGGGACGGGCAGTATCAGTTCTATGCTATGCATATGCAGCCTGACGGGATCGGCAGCCTGTACCTGGCATATGAACAGCTGAAGAACAAGCTGGAGCTGGAGGGGCTGTTCGCGGCGGCACGCAAGCGGCCGCTTCCGCGGTTCCCGCGCTGCATCGGGGTCATAACCTCCCCGACCGGCGCGGCTGTGCGGGACATTATCATCACGCTGCAGCGGCGGTTTCCGCAGGTGGCGGTGGTGCTCTATCCTGTCCTCGTGCAGGGCAAGGGGGCAGGGCCGTCCATTGTGAAGGCCATTCAGAATCTGAACGCGATGGGCGAAGCCGATGTGCTCATCGTCGGCCGCGGGGGCGGCTCCCTGGAGGAGCTGTGGGCCTTCAACGAGGAGGCCGTCGCCCGGGCGATCGCGGCCTCCGGCATCCCGGTCATCTCGGCCGTGGGCCACGAGACCGACTTCACGATCGCCGACTTCGCCGCCGATCTTCGGGCGGCGACCCCGACGGCGGCGGCCGAGCTGGCGGTGCCGCACGCCGCCGAGCTGGCGGCGCAGCTCCGCACGGCGCAGCAGCGCCTGCGCCAAGGGCTGCTGCGCCGCTCGCAGCGCGGCGGCGAGCGCCTCGCCTCGCTGCAGCGCTCGCTGGCGCTGGTCGGCCCGCGCCGCCAGCTGGCCCAGCACGCGCAGCGGCTGGACATGCTGCGCGCCGGGCTGCTCCGCGCAGCGAGGGACCGGCACGGCCGCGCGCGCGAGCAGCGGGCCGTGCTGCACCACAGCCTGCAGCGCTTCCACCCGCAGGCGAGTGTCAGCGCTGCGCGGCGGCGCACCGAGAGCCTCACCCGCGAACTCGCGGGTGCCATGCAGGTGCGCCTGCAGGAGAAGCGCTCGCGCTTCGCCGCCGAGCTGCGCCATCTCGATGCGCTCAGCCCGCTGAAGGTGATGTCGCGGGGCTACAGCCTCGTCTACGATGAGAAGGAAGAGCATTTAATCAAATCGCTGAAGGAAGTTGAGCTTGGCGATGTGGTCAACATCAAGCTGAATGACGGACAGCTAAGCTGCCAGGTGTGGGGAATGAAGGAGGATGGCATAACGAATGGCGAAGGAAGCTGAATTGGAACTGGATTTTGAGGGAGCGATGGAGCGGCTGGAAGAAATCGTGCGGGAGCTGGAGCACGGCGACGTTCCCCTGGAGAAGGCAATCGATTTATTTCAGCAGGGCATGAAGCTGTCGCAGCTGTGCGGGAACAAGCTGGAGCAGGTGGAACGCAAAATCGAAATGATCACCGAGATGGACGGCGAGCTGCGCAAGAAACCGTTCGGTGCCCGGCTGGAAGGTGACAGCGATGAGCCCGTTTGAGCCGAAGCAGGAAGCGGAGCCCGCGGGGACATCCTTGCGGCAGCCGCTGAAGGAATATATAGCCGAGATCAGCAGCCTGGTGATGAGCGAGCTGGAGGCGGCCTTGCCCGGAGAGTGGAGCGTACCCGGCAATCTTAAGGACGCGATGAACTACTCGCTGCAGGCGGGCGGCAAACGTCTGCGTCCGCTGCTCGTCATCGCCGCCTGCGAGGCGCTGGGCGGCAGCCGCCAGGCAGCGCTGCCTGTAGCCGCTGCCATTGAGATGGTACATACCTACTCGCTGATCCACGACGATCTGCCCGCTATGGACAATGATGATTACCGGCGCGGCAAACTTACCAATCACAAGGTTTACGGCGAGGCTACGGCCATACTGGCCGGAGATGCGCTGCTCACCCATGCGTTCTACAGTGTTGTGCAGGCTTCGCGGAAGCATGGCGTGCCCGCAGAACACGCGCTTTCCGTTGTGGAGGACCTGGCGGAAATGGCAGGCCCGAGAGGGATGGTCGGCGGGCAAATCGCCGATATGGAAGGCGAGCAGGGCCTTACCAGCCTGGAGCAGCTTCAATACATCCACCGCCACAAGACAGGGGATCTGATTGTCTTTTCCCTGACGGCCGGGGGACGCATTGCCGGGGCGGACAGCAGGCAGCTGGAAGCGCTGCGCGATTTCGGCACGCATATCGGCCTGGCCTTTCAGATTCAGGATGATATCCTGGATCTGGTCGGGGACGAGGGCAAGCTCGGCAAAAAAACAGGCAGCGACCTCAAACAGCAGAAGGTCACCTACCCGTATTTTATCGGCCTGGACGCTTCCCGCGATGAGGTGAAGCGGCTGACGGAAGCCGCCCGCAGCGCTGTCCTTGAAGGCGGTTTTCAGGACAATACGCGTCTCTTGGACATTGCGGACTACCTTATGAAGCGCGATCATTAGAGCAAATTCCGGAGCGGCTGTGTTTCGACAGCCGTTTCGTTTGTGTTATAATGGGGTTTATATATATTTTACAACATCTAGGAAAGCGGGGAATACTCGTGCTGCTTCCACAAATAAATGATCCTCAGCAACTTAAAGCTTTGTCAGTTGAGGAGCTGGCTACCCTTGCGGAGGAAATCCGCCGGTTTCTGATCGAGAAGCTTACTGCAACCGGCGGGCACCTTGGCTCTAATCTGGGGGTAGTGGAGCTCACGCTGGCCCTGCACTACTGTTATGACAGTCCCCGGGACAAAATGATATACGACGTAGGGCATCAGGCATATGTCCATAAGATCCTTACCGGCCGCCAGGACCGTTTTGACACGCTGCGCAAGAAAGACGGGTTGTGCGGTTTTGTGAAGCGGGCAGAGAGCGAGCATGATGTCTGGGAAGCCGGACACAGCAGCACCTCCCTGTCTGCGGCCATGGGAATGGCGATGGCCCGTGACCTGAAGGGCGAGGACAACAAGGTTATCGCAGTAATCGGGGACGGGGCGCTTACCGGCGGGATGGCGTTTGAAGCGCTTAACCATATCGGCCATGAACGCCGCAAGCTGATGGTTATCCTGAATGACAACGAAATGTCCATCGCTCCGAACGTAGGGGCAATGCATAATTATCTGAGCAAAATCCGTTCAGACCGCCATTATCTGCGCGCCAAGGATGAAGTGGAAGGACTTCTCAAGAAAATTCCGGCCATCGGCGGAAGACTCGCCAAGACAGCCCAGAATGTAAAGGACAGCCTCAAATACATGATGGTGCCCGGCGTGCTGTTCGAAGAGCTTGGCTTTACTTACCTGGGTCCGGTTGACGGCCATGACGTAGAGAAGCTGATCGATACCTTCCATCAGGCGGATAACGTATCCGGACCTGTATTGGTGCATGTTCTGACTACCAAGGGCAAAGGGTATAAACCGGCTGAAACCGATTTTTATAAGTCACACGCCATTTCGCCATACAAAATTGAGTCCGGCCAGTCTCTGAAGGCTGTCGGCAATCCGATGTACACCGAAGTGTTCGGGGAGACGCTGATTGAGCTGGGCCGAGAGGACAAACGGCTGATCGCCGTTACACCGGCAATGCCGGGCGGATCGGGCTTGTTCCCGTTCGCCAAGGAGTTTCCCGACCGGATGATTGATGTCGGCATTGCCGAGCAGCATGCGGCAACGCTCTGCGCAGCGCTGGCCATGGAGGGGATGAAGCCGGTTTATGCCGTCTACTCCACCTTTATGCAGAGGGCATACGATCAGATTGTGCATGACATTTGCCGCCACAACGCCAATGTCATGTTCGCCATCGACCGTGCAGGCTTTGTGGGGGCTGACGGTGAAACACATCAAGGGGTATACGATATCGCCTTTATGCGCCACATCCCGAATATGGTGATGATGATGCCCAAGGATGAGAATGAGCTGCGCCACATGATGAAGACGGCGCTTGAATATAATGACGGTCCGATTGCCTACCGGTATCCGCGTATTGACGGTACTGGCGTGGCGCTGGACGCCGAGCTGAAGCCGCTGCCGATAGGCACCTGGGAGCGGCTGCGTCCAGGCGATGACTACGCGGTGCTGGCCTGCGGGCCGATGGTACAGGTGGCGGAGGAAGCGGCGGAGCTGCTGAGACGTGAAGGCATTCAGCTGGGGGTTGTCAACGCCCGGTTCCTGAAGCCGCTGGACAGCTCCATGCTGCTGGACCTGGCCCATGCGGGAACAGGGATGATTGTGATGGAGGAAGCCTGCGAGGCGGGAAGTTTGGGCAGCGCCGTGCTTGAATTTTATGCGGAGCATGAAATTTATGATGCCCGGGTCCATTTGATGGGCGTGCCGGATATCTTTGTGGAGCATGGCTCGATCAAAGAGCAGCGCCAGCAAACCGGGCTGACCGTTGAAGCGGTAATCAGCCGTGTCAAAGCGATGAAGGCATCGAGCGCTTTTGCCTACAAGACGACTTCAACCTCCTGAACAGGATAGTCGAAGCAGGAACCCTAAGAATAACCGGGAGATGACCATGGAACACCCTAAGGAACGGATTGATGTGCTGTTAGTGGAACAAGGTTTTTTTGCGAGCCGCGAGAAGGCCAAGGCCGCCATTATGGCCGGACTGGTGCTTGCGGATGAGGAACGGATTGAGAAGGCAGGCATGAAGGTACCGCGCAGCGCGGTTTTGAGAGTAAAAGGAGCTGTGCACCCTTATGTCAGCCGGGGCGGCCTGAAGCTGGAAAAGGCGCTGCGGCAGTTCGGCATTGATCTGAACGGGCGCGTGATGCTCGATATCGGCTCTTCTACAGGAGGCTTCACCGATTGCGCCCTCCAGAACGGGGCGAGCCATGTCTATGCGATTGATGTCGGCTACAACCAGCTGGACTGGAGACTGCGCAATGATGAGCGGGTAAGCGTAATGGAACAGACGAATTTCCGTTATATGACCCCGCCGGACCTGCAAGGTCCGGTTCCCGATTTTGCCAGCATTGATGTGTCTTTTATTTCATTGAAGATTATTTTGCCGCCGCTTATCGCACTGCTTGAACGTCCCGCCGATATCGCTGCCCTTATCAAGCCGCAGTTCGAAGCCGGGCGGGAAAAGGTAGGAAAGTCCGGAGTGGTCCGTGAGCCTGCTGTCCACAAAGAGGTGCTGATGGGTGTGCTCGGCATGGCTTCCGGGCTGGGCTACCGGCTGGAAGGTTTAACCTTTTCCCCGATTACCGGGGGTGAAGGGAACATAGAGTTTTTGGCGCACTGGAAGCTGCTTCCCGACACTGCGGAGACCGGTGCATCCCGGACAGAGCTATCCCCAGATAAGAATAAGCCCGAAGATTTCGCGGCGCTCGCCGATACCGTGATTCAAGAAGCGGCAGCGACCTTTAAAGTCAGTACCCCTGGAAACTCATCGAAACGATGAGTTTCTTTTTGACTGAATAGGAAATTATACAATACAAAAAAATGTGGATAACCTGGAAATTAAGCATAAAAAAGAAGCTTGGGTTCTTCTGAGGTGTTAACCATTGTAAATTGCACGGGATACAACAATGTGTGTCCTAAGCAGGCCGGATGTTTGAACATCTTGTGAGTTATACAACAATCTGTGTCCTAAACAAGCTAAATGGACAAAGATCTTGCACATTGTACAACAATTGTGGGCCTGACTTCACCAAATGGACGAAAATCCTGCATGTTGTACAACAAATGCGGACTTCGTAACCTCCAAGACCAAGACCTTGTTCACCTGCCAGGGTGGTTTTGTGACTGGAAATAAGGATGAGGGCAGTTCATATATGGTTTGCGTTCTTTTTTGCAAAATCACAAGGAATAAGTTAGTCTATCCTTAACTTCCTCCAGTAGCCGTCCGTAACGGTCAGATTTGGCTGGATTCGGCGGCAGAAGCAGGATTTCAAGGGGCCTCGCGCGAATTATTCACCGAGGTGATGGAATTGGCGAGCTCTGATAAGGCCGTTATGGCGTTAATTGGACTGGCAGTCGCAATATTTGTCATTTACCGGATTTACATATGGCTGCAAAGCTCCCCGCGTTCGTTCATTAAGGACAAGCTGCCGCTCAATAAAGACATTTTGCCTCATCCCTCCATCGATTTGCTGGAAGAGGCAGGTTATGAGGTGATCGGCGGCAAGCTGAAGATTCCGTTGTCTTTTACAGTCAATGGGGCTTCCATGTACAGCAGGCTGTTCATCGATTATGTTGCGAGCAAGGAAGAGGACTCGTTCTATCTGGTGATTCTCTCCCGCCCGCGCAAAACGCTGGAATTCACCGGCAGCAGCCTCCGGGATTCACTTCTGCCCTATTTGCTGATCTATCCGGAATGCAGCGGAGTGCTGTATGTCAACACCGTCACGTCTGCCATTCATGAGATCCGGCTGGGCAAGGACGACGGGGAATCTACTTAAGCAATATACTCATAAATTTGGGAGGCAACAATGAAAGGACACAGGCACATTAAGATACGTGAAATCATTACACAGCAGGAAATCGAGACACAGGATGATTTGGTCGAGGCGCTGCGCGAGGCTGGTTTTCAGGTCACCCAGGCCACCGTGTCGCGGGATATTAAAGAGCTTTTACTTATTAAGGTTCCCATGGACGATGGCAGATATAAATATTCCCTTCCGACAGATCAGCGTTACAATCCGACGCAGAAGCTGAAGCGTGTGCTGGTGGACAATTTTGTGCATATCGACTCCTCCGGCAACCTCGTGGTCATGAAATGTCTCCCGGGGACAGCCAACTCTGTAGCCGCGCTGATCGACAATATTGATTGGCCGCAGATTATGGGCACCATTTCCGGTGACGATACGATCCTGATTATCTGCCGGCAGCCGGAAGACAGCCATGACGTCATTTCGCAAATTATGGGATATATATCCTAGAGCATAGATTTCTAAGCAATCATCTTTTCGGGGGTGCTGTATCCGTGTTAGAAACGTTATCGATCCGCAATCTTGCCGTGGTTGAAGCGGTGGAGGTGCATTTTTATCCCGGTTTTCATGTGCTTACAGGGGAAACTGGTGCAGGCAAATCGATTATTATAGATGCTCTTGGGCTGGTTGTCGGAGGCCGGGGCTCAGCAGATTCCATCCGCTACGGTACGGACAAAGCCGAGATGGAAGCGCTGTTCAGCCTGCCGGCCGCACATCCCGTATGGGAAACGCTGGAGCGTCTGGGCATTACGGCGCAGCCGGAGGAGCATCTGATTATCCGCCGTGAGATCACCTCCCAGGGCAAAAGCACGTCGCGCGTCAACGGGCAAATGGTCAATCTCAGCATGCTGCGGGAAATCGGTGAGCAGCTGGTCAATATACATGGTCAGCATGAGCATCAGAATCTGCTGAAGGCTGAGCGTCATCTGGGCTTGCTGGATACGTACGGCGAAGCTGTGATTGGTCCGCTCAAGGCCGATTATCAAGAGAAATACACCGCCTTTGCCAAGGTGGAAAAAGAGCTCCGCGAGCTGCAGGAAACCAGCCAGAAGGCTTATCAGATGCTGGATTTATACCGTTTTCAGCTGGAGGAAATTTCTTCCGCAGGACTAAAACCGGGCGAAGATGAATTACTTGCCGAAGAAAGGGTCAAACTATCCCACAGCGAGAAAATGATGGATTCGGTATCCGGCGCCTACGAGCTGCTGTATGACAGACAGGGGCTGGAATCCATCGGCAATGTGATTTCCCGGCTGGAGGATGCGGTGCGATATGACGAAAAGGGTCTCAAAAGCGTGCTCGACCAGCTTCAGTCCTCGTATTACCAGCTGGAGGATGCCGCCTTTCAGCTTCGCGATTACCGCGAGGAGATTGAATTCAACCCGGCCAGGCTGGAGGATATTGAGAACCGCCTGGACCTGATCTCCGGGCTCCGGCGCAAATACGGCGACAGTGTAGAGCAGATACTTGCCTATTATGAACAAATCAGCCATGAGACGGACTTGCTGGAGAATAAGGATGAATATATTGAGAAGCTGACGGTGAAACGCGATGGTCTGCTTAGCATTCTCATGGAAGCGGCAGAAGCGCTGAGCCAGGCCCGGCGGCGGTGTGCGGCTGATCTGGCCGCTCAGGTAGAGGGTGAGCTGAAGGACCTGCAGATGGAACGGACCTCGCTTCAGGTTAAGATGGACATCCTGGAGGACCCGCGCGGCGTTGAGTACCAGGACCGCCGATACCGGCTGACCCGGCAGGGAATCGACAGTGCGGAGTTCATGATCTCCCCCAATCCCGGTGAGCCGCTGCGTCCTTTAAGCAAAATTGCCTCCGGCGGCGAGCTGGCGCGGATTATGCTGGCGATGAAGAGCATTTTTGCCAGACATGACGCGATCCCTGTTCTGATCTTTGATGAGGTGGATACGGGTGTCAGCGGACGGGCCGCCCAGTCGATTGCAGACAAGCTGTACAAGCTGTCGTCGACCTGTCAGGTGTTCTCCATTACCCATCTGCCGCAGGTAGCCTGTATGGCTGATCACCAGTACCTTATCCGCAAAAAGGTTGAAGACGGGCGAACGATGACTGAAGTGGAGTCACTGACAGCCGAAGGCCGGGTGATGGAGCTGGCCCGGATGCTGGGCGGTGTGGAAATAACCGAAAAAACCTTGCACCACGCACAGGAAATGCTCGGTCTGGCCGAGGCCAGCAAGGCGGCTGCAGGGTAAGCGGAACAATGATTAACAGTAATAAAAGCCTGGGGGCAAGGTTATCTTATAGGTACGCAATTGGCGACCACCTTTTTCGTCAAGCGAAAGAAGCAAAAGGGAGCGTGACAGCCATTGAAGCCGAACCTCAGGAAGTTAATGCCCGGCCTTTTATTCGCCTTTTTTCTCAGCTTATCAGGCATAACGGGACCTTCCCAGAGCTATGCCTCGCCTCAGGATAACCCGCTTGACCAGGCCGTTCAGGGAGAAAACCGGGACCTTAAGGTAATACCGGGGGGACAGACGATTGGTGTGAAAGTGAAGTCCGCAGGCGTGCTTGTTGTTGGCCATCATCTGATTGAAGTATCACAGCAGTCCAAGCTTTCACCCGGAGAGAACAGCGGACTTCTGCCCGGGGATTTGATGATCTCCATCGATGGAGTGAAGCTGGACGAGGTCTCCAAGGTGGCGAAGCTGGTGGAGCGTGCAGGCCGGGCCCGCGAACCGCTGACCATTATGTTCAAACGCGGCGGCAAAGAGCATATAGCCAAGCTGACGCCGGCCTACGACCGCAATGACAAAGTATGGCGGCTAGGGCTGTATATCCGCGATTCTGCGGCGGGTGTAGGCACTTTAACCTTTTATGCGCCGGAGCAGGGAGTATATGGCGCGCTTGGTCATGTGATCACAGACATGAACACCGGTACACCCATAGTTGTCGGCAGTGGACACATCGTGCAATCCAGCGTAACCTCCATTTCCAAAAGCCAGGATGGCGATCCCGGCGAGAAGCGGGCAACCTTTTATAAAGAGAGCCAGGTTCTGGGGAATGTGGAGAGCAACACGGATTTCGGGATCTTCGGCAAAATGACCCGCAACCCGGATCACAGCCTGTACCAGGAGCCGATTCCGGTTGCCATGAGCGATGAAGTGAAGGAAGGGCCGGCGCAAATACTGACGGTCGTCGATGGACAGCGGGTAGAACGTTTCAACGTAGACATTATTCATGTAGCGCATCAGGAGACTCCGGCGACCAAAGGGATGGTGCTGCGTATTACGGACCCCCGTCTGATCGATAAGACCGGCGGCATTGTCCAAGGCATGAGCGGCAGTCCGATTGTTCAGAACGGCCGTTTGATCGGTGCGGTAACCCATGTATTCGTCAATGATCCGAAGTCCGGGTATGGCTGTTTTATCGAATGGATGCTCAAGGATTCCGGTGTAGTGCAGCTGGAGAATACTCTTCCCTATAATCTTAAGGCGGTTTAGCCTTAAGATTTTTTGTCGAAGCATAACGAGAAACATCGAACCTTGAAATAAAATATTTAATTATAATCCAACACCGAAAAAAAATAAAGAAAAATAATTTTCGACAGAAGGATATTGAACAGGCATGTCGAAACTGTAAGGGAGCGAAGATAAATGATTATTTTCGAATAGCAGATATAAATAAGGAGGAAGCAGCCAGTGCAGAATATTGAAGTGTTGTTGGCCGATGACAACAGGGAGTTTACGAATTTGCTTGCCGAGTACATTACGGAACAAGAAGATATGACAGTAACGGGCATCGCCTACAATGGGGAAGAAGTGCTTCAAATGCTGAGCGAAGCCCGCAAAATTCCCGATGTACTTATTCTTGATATCATAATGCCGCACCTGGACGGTTTAGGTGTCCTGGAGCGACTCCGCGATATGGATCTGAAGCCTGAACCCAAGATCATCATGCTGACCGCCTTTGGTCAGGAGAACATCACTCAGCGTGCTGTACAGCTTGGCGCCTCTTATTATATTTTGAAGCCGTTCGATATGGAGGTTCTTGCCAACCGTGTGCGTCAGCTCGTCGGAACACAGGGCAGTATGAGCACTTCATCGAGCATGTCCAATTATACGGGGTCCAGATCGAACAATGTGGTGCCGCTGTCCAAGGGCAAAAACCTCGATGCCAACATCACGTCCATCATTCATGAAATCGGTGTACCTGCACATATCAAGGGCTATCAGTATCTGCGTGAAGCCATTACCATGGTGTACAACAATATCGAGATTCTGGGCGCCATCACCAAGACCCTGTATCCGGCCATCGCTGAGAAATTCAAGACAACGCCATCTCGTGTAGAGCGGGCTATCCGCCACGCTATCGAGGTCGCCTGGACCCGTGGCAATATCGACAGCATCAGCCACCTGTTCGGCTATACGATTAATATCTCCAAATCCAAGCCAACTAACTCCGAATTTATTGCCATGGTCGCCGACAAGCTGCGGATTGAGCATAAGGTGTCTTGAAAGGGTAAGGATCAGGATACGTGAAGGGTTGTAAGGGGATTGGAAATAGTTTGCAGTAAGAACGAGTATGGCGGTAAACATCCGAAATTAGCCGCTTGAAGCCAACTAACTTCTATATGATAAATGTACTAATACCGTTGTTTATTGGGTTTGCCAAAAACCTAATGAAGGGCGGTATTTTTTATTATGACAGACATTCAATTTCAATTAGACAACTTCATGCTTTATTGTTCTTCCAAGAATTTGTCACGGAAAACACTTGCGAGTTACGAACAGACGCTGAAGCTTTTTATGCTATATCTCAAAAGTGAATTTCAAATTGAAGAAGTCAAAAAAGTTCAAACAGGGCATATGAGGCACTACATTAAATACCTGCGAGAGCGGAGAAAATACACAGGTGTTGCTGCATCGAGTTTAAAACATAGCAACAACCCAGAAGGCAGAAAAGACTACAAATCAGAAATCTCAACAACCACAATCTCTAATTACGTCCGAAATATCAAAGTCTTCTTCAATTACCTTTATCAAGTCGAGAAGGAAATAAACAAAAATCCTATGGAGAATATAGAGAACCCTAAAGTTGAACGCAAGCTAAAGCAAACATTGTTGCCCAATCAACTTAAGGGTATTTTCAATTACTTTGAATCCAGTACATTTCATCGTTACAGGAACCCTGTGATTACTAGACTTCTTCTTGATACTGGCATGCGTATTGGTGAATGTCTGAGTATATTACCTGAGAATATTGATTTCCAACACAAGAGTATCGATGTGATAAATGCGAAAAATTAACAAGAACGTTTCGTTTATTTCTCCTTTAAAACTGCAAACGAATTAAAGTCATGGTTACGCTACAAAGACAGATATTCTGAAAGTCCGTTTATGTTTCCCATCACTAAAGGTAACAGCTTGAAGTTCGTAACTATGAACGAGCTTTACGTCAGGCTGGTGAAAAGGTTGGAGTTCATGTCCATCCACATCTATTGAGAAACAATTTTGCGAAATATTACATCTTGAATGGAGGCGACTGGATATGACGAATCTGACGCGATTTATTGCGGCCATCCCGCTTCACGGATTGTTCGGAGTTGCAGAGGGGACAAGGCTGTTTATACGCCACCGGTGAGGCTTCCAAATGCACTTCCGCTTCATTGATGGAGAGAACACGTTGAAGTTGTAACTCTGGTAATCCGAGCAGTTCGTTGATATACTGGAGTGGCATCTGTCATATCCTTTTCATGTTGTTTGGTAGGACTTTCAACATTACAGGATTTACAGATGTTTTTCCATTTCTAACTACGGGTTTTCTCTCTTTCAATTTTCAACCGCTAATTTTGGTTTTGAGCCGTAATAATTGCAATAAAATTATTATTGACTTGAGTAGTATTTAAGATGTCTTAATCGTTTTAAATAGCGAAGTAAAAATTACTTATGTAATCTGAATATTTAAAGGAGGTAGGTAATCTAATGGGCAGTATAAAGTTTGCACTTTTTACAGATTTACATCATGATGTTATTCCAGATGGGTTAGAAAGATTAAATAGTTTTATAACAAGGGCACGTGAAGCAGAGGTAGATTTTATAATTGAGCTTGGGGATTTCTGTCATCCGTGCCATAAGAATGAAGAATTGCTATCAATATTTAATGATTTTGAAAAGCCACATTACCACGTAATAGGCAATCATGATACTGACCTGTATACTAAAAAAGATGTTATAAATTGGCTTGGTATGGAACACTCATACTATTCATTTGAATGTGGAAATATAAAGTTTATAGTGCTTGATGCAGCTTTTATTCGATACGGTAATGAATTTGAAGTATATCATAAGCGTAATTATGAAGTAACAGATGGTATATATCCATCAATACCTGATTTTGAATTAATTTGGCTACAGCGAGAAATTTCAGAAAGCTTGCTACCTATAGTTATATTTTCGCATCACAGCTTAGAAAACAGCTTTAGAAAACGTGGTGTATCAAACCGAGAAGAAGTACAAAGTATCATTAATCAAGCAACAGCTAATGGTAAGAAAATATTACTTTGTGTTAATGGTCACGACCATACAGATTCAATAGAAAAAATTAACAAAAATTATTATTTTACCCTTAACTCAATATCTTATAAATGGTTTGGTCCAGAATTTGAACATTTTTGCTATTCCAGTGAAATTCACGAAAAATATCCATTTATAAAAGATATTGTCTTACATAGTGAACCTTTATCTGCTATTATATCAATTGATGAACAATACAATATTGAGATACAAGGTATGGAAGGTGGCTATCAAAAAATTACACCAAAGGAGTTAGGGATTACTGGTCCTTGGGATGGAAGAATAATTTCTCCTAATGTATCTTCTATGTGGTTATTGTTTGAATAGTATAAAATTTCTTGATTTTACATGAGAATTTTTGGGTCAGAGTCAACTATTAAATTGTGAAAATAAGTATAGATCCGCCACTTGATTGGTCGAGTAATTTGGCAAATCAGGAGGTGGATTTTTTTGTGATTTCCGAAATATATGAATAAGAAAGGATATGCTAAGGATGCAGCCAGGATGTTAAGTAAAAATGATGTGACTGAAGATGATGACTTGGAGCTATAGAAGTAAAAATAGTAATGAAAGAGGTTTTAAAGCACGTTTAAATGCTGTATACTATAAGTCAAAGGAGTCGTGCTGTGAACACGACTCCCGAGCAATAGCCGCTTTTAAGGGCGACAGGCGTAATGATTAAGAAATTGGCAAATAAGACCGCATCCTTTTGGCAGGGGCGGTCTTATTTGCGTTTATTGCTATTTATGACATGGACGACTAATGTTGCGAACGCAATCATGAGTACCAGTGTTTCATAAACGCTCACGCGCATCACCTCCCTTCCGAGAGGCTCAGCCGACCGCCCTTGCAAGCCTATTCTATTGCTTCAGCAATTATATCATATTTTGTAGATGAATGGCATTTTTTTCCGCTCTTATTTGCGTTGTTTTTATGAAAGGAAATTGTAAATGACAGTATTTACGATTGACTTCCAGAAGCTTTATGACTGCTTCATGAATCGGATTTCCGGTAATTCTGCTGTAAAACCCTTGTTTAACAATAAACCGCACAAGAATTTATCATCCCTTTATGCTTGGCAGATATGATGTACCCTATTGTATTGTCTATATTTATACAAAAAACGACAATCTTAGGGAGGATTCTGCAAAGTGAAAAGGCATTTTCGACAGATTACTGCGGCAATCATTTTTCTGTTATTTCTTTCATTACTTCAGCCTGCGCTGCCTGCAGGAGCGGCGTTTGCTGATCAGACGGCGCCGGAATACGGCAAGGTCATTGATGCGCGCAAGACAGAGCTTGCGCCGGGGGCCGTGTACACATGGATGGATTTACAGAATGAACGGGGGCCGCAAAAGATACATACCGTGGAATTCAATCCGGCGAGTGCCAATTTGAAGCTGCGGGCCGGAACGAAGAGCGGCAAGGTGTACGGTATGAAAGCCGTGACCGAGATGGCGGCTTATGCCGATGCGCCCGGAAGCCGCGTTATTGCCGGCATCAACGGCGATTTCTATGAAATCTCCGGCTTTGCCACCGGTGTGCCGAACGGCATGTTTATGGACAACGGTGTTATTTTGAACAGCGGATCGACCTATTCTTTCGGTGTAAAGGCAGACGGCAGCTCCCTCTACGGCACACCGAAGCTGACCAAAACCGTTACGATCGGCGGGAAAACCAGCAATTTGACCAGCATCAACCGCTACCGGAATAGTGATCAGCTTGTGCTGTATACGGAGAATTACAATACCAGCACGAAATCGGCCAACGATGGCGACGAGGTGGTATTGGATGTCATTTCCGGTGAAGTGAAGAGCGGCCAGACACTGAAGCTCAAGGTGTCCGAAATTCGCAGCAGCCAGGGCGATACGCCGCTGGCTCCAGGCACAGTGGTGCTGTCTGCAAGCGGTGCATCGCGGCCGCTTCTGGCAGGACTTGCGCCCGGAGATGAGATCACGGCTTCCTTTGCCCTGGACGGTGAATGGAGCGAGGCTGCCCTTATTATCGGCGGCACGGGACCGCTGGTGAAGGATGGTGAGGTGCAGACCGGTGTCGGACCTGAGGGGGTCCATCCCCGCACAGCCATTGGAACGAAGGCGGACGGGAGCATCGTGCTGTTCGAAATCGACGGCAGAGCGCCGGGGTTCAGTGAAGGTGTCGAGACGGAAGAATTGGCCGCAATCCTCAAGGATCTTGGCGTAGTCAACGCCATGAATCTGGATGGCGGCGGTTCCTCCACTTTCGTAGCCAGAATGCCCGGAACTAGTGGTGTAAAAATGCTGAATCAGGGCTCCGACGGATATGAACGCAAGACCGGCAACGGCCTGCTGCTGGTCAATGCGGCGCCCGAGCTGAACACGGCGTCCAAACTGGCTGTTCAGCCAAGTGCAGAGCGGATTTTGCAAGGCTCCAGCTTCACCTTTACGGCGGCGGGAATGGATGCTAACGGGCACCCGGCTCCAATTCCGGGAGCGCTGAATTGGCAGGTTGATCCGGGCCTCGGGAGCATCGACGAGAAAGGAGTCTTTACGGCCGGTACGGCTGCAGCCTCCGGCAAGATCAGCGCAGCAGCCGGGGCTGTCCAAGGCAGCGGCGATATTGAAGTAGTAGACGAGCTGACCGGGTTGAAATTCCCTGACCTTATCAAGACCTACACCTCCGGAGCGACAGCGAAGCTGACGGTAAAGGCATTGCGGAACGGGCAGGTCATCCAGGCGGATAACCACAGCTTTAAATGGAGTGTGGAAGGCAATATCGGAACGGTGGATGAGAATGGCGTATTCAAGGCAACCAGCGAGAATGGCCAAAACGGCAAAATTATCGTCCAATACGGCACCGTTGAGGCTTCCTTCGAAGTGAATGTAGGCCTGCCTCCGGTTGTGCTGGAGGATTTTGAAGCGGGAATCGGCAAATATGCTGCCTCCAGCGCAAAAGCCAATAGCGTGGCTATCTCGGAAGTAACGGACCAGGATTATATCCGTGGTGGTGATAAGGCGCTCAAGCTGGAATATGATTTTGTTAACACTACAGGTACTTCCGGAGCATATGCCGGGGCAAGCTCGGTTGCGAACCGCATTCAAGTTCCCGGCTATCCGGAGAAAATAGGCATGTGGATCTACGGGGACGGGCAAAAGCACTGGCTCCGCGGACAGATGCGTGATGCCGACAACAAGGCGTTCGCAGTCGATTTTACCGATCAGGTGCAAGGGGTGGACTGGAAGGGTTGGAAATACGTTGAAGCCTCTGTTCCGAAGGGGAAAATAACACCGCTGACCATGGACCTGCCTGTCCGCTATATGGAGACAAGCAACCTGAATAAAACCGCCGGCGCCATTTATGTGGACGACATCCGTGCGGTATATGGCCCATTAAATGAAGACATGGCTCCTCCTGTAATTAAAAATGAGTACCCTGCGGCTGGGGAGATCGTGAAAACGGCAGCGCCGACCCTTTCCATGAACGGTGAGGACGAAGGCTACGATCCGGTCGCCCATCCCGGCACCACGCTGATTGATCCGGGTAAAACCCGGCTGTACGTGGACGATCAGCTAGTCGAGCATGGATTTTACCCGCCCAAAGGGCAAATTACGTACAAACCGAAGACGGCTCTTGCTGAAGGACGGCACAAGGTAAAGCTGGCTATCCGCGATATGAGCGGCAACCAGACGATTAAGGAATGGTATTTCATGGTGAACCTGGGTTCGCCGTATTATGTGTACCAGGCCCCGGACGTTTTGTTTGCAGGCGGAACCTATACGCTGGACATTAAGGCTGAGAATGCGGATAAGCTGAAGGAGGGCCATATCGGGTTTGCTTTTGACCCTGCGGCTGTAACGAATTTGCAGGTCATCCGGGGCAGCAAGCTGTCAGAGGAACAGATTGAGCCGGTCATTGATGCGGGGCGGGGCACCGTGCGCCTGAATCTGAGCCGCATGAACGAGGCCAGGCTGGACGCTTCCGACCTGATCGGGCAGATCCGCTATACCGTAAGGGGTGACTATGTCGGCCCGTACACCCTGGAGCAGACGGCGAATGAAGTTTCAAAGGCGCTGGTCATTGAAAATACGTCCGGCTCCGTCATCTCGACGGAAGGCAGCGGCCAGCCGATCAGCTTTATCGGGGAACCTGTTGCCGCATCCGTCAAAACCAGTTTAAAGCTGAACTGGAACCATTATAATATCGCCAAAGGGTATGAAGCGGCTTTTACTGTAAATGAAGCTGAGTCCGGTGCCGCCGTGCAGGGAGCCAGTCTGCTGATTAACGGAACCGCCGCAGAGGCTGTTTCGGATGGCAGCGGTACGCTGATTACAGGAGCGGCAACCATGACGGAAGGAACCTTTAGGGTGCAGGCGGTAAAAGACGGTCTTTACAGTCCAGTAATGACCTTTAAGGTGGCTCCATATGACGGAACTGCTGCACCGCGCAACGTGAATGTTACGATGGGCGCGGACACCGCGACCTCCCGCCAGTTCACCTGGCAGACAGATCCGAATACCATGGACAGCGTCGTTGAACTGATCAAGCAGGCGGAATTCACAGGTTTTGAAGAGGGCAAGGGACTGCGGATTGAAGGCAGCAGCTACATTTACAACACCAACAATGACGGGACTATGCGCGTCCATAAGGCAGAGGCCACCGGCCTTGCGCCAGGAACGAAGTATGTTTACCGTGTTGGTGACGGAATAGGCAATGTTAGCAGCCAAGGCGCCTTTACAACGGACGGCGGCGGGCGTGAGTCCACCAGGTTCCTGTTCATCGGTGACTCCCAGGCGGATAGCAAAGCAGGCTTTGGGCTGTGGGGTACCACCCTCCAGAAAGCGTTCGAATATATGCCGGATGCTGAGATGCTCGTCCATGCCGGTGATATGGTGGACAAAGGCTTTGAGCAGGAGCAGTGGAACTGGTGGTTTGAAGCCGCGCAGCCGCAACTGCTGAACACGACGCTGGTGCCCATTATCGGGAACCATGAAGTGATGGGCACCAACGGCGACGGCGACTACCTGGCCCAGTTCAACAATCCGCAGAATGGGGCGGACAGCGTCAAGGGCAGCAATTATTCCTTTGATCTCCAAGATACGCATTTTGTCGTGATGAATACCGAGCACGGAGCAGCCGAAATGACCGAACAGGCGGAGTGGCTGGACCGCGATTTGACGGCCAGTGACAAGAAGTGGACCGTTGTCTTTTTCCACCAGGGGCCGTATGGCAGCATCTATTCCAATGAACGCGTGCAGGCAACCTGGGTGCCAGTCTTTGACAAGCACAATGTCGACCTAGTGATGAACGGGCATGACCATATTTATTTGCGGACCTTCCCGATGAAAGACGGCAAGCAGGTGTCCGAAGGCCAGGGAACCCGTTATGTCATCGGCGGCTCTTCCGGGCCGAAGTTCTATGCGTTGACCGAGCGTTTCTGGCAGGAAAAAATCTACGATGAAGACGAGCAGATTTTTACTGCAGTTGAGATTAAGGACCGTGAGCTGACTGTTGTCGCCAGAACGGTGGCCGGTGCCGAAATCGACCGTCTGGTCATTGCCAAAGCGCCTCCGGAATCGGTGACACTGGATCGTACTGCGGTGGATATGGAGCCTGGGCAAAGTATACAGCTTCAGGCTGCGGTGCACCCCGACGACGCCAGTACCAAGAAGGTGAACTGGTCCGTCGTTTCAGCAGCTCCGCAAAATTCCGTAACGGTTGACACGTACGGGCTGGTCACTGCGGTGCAGGCGGGAACAGCCAAAGTGAGGGCGACAGTGGACGGATATCCGGCGATTTATGCGGAAAGTACAATCACGGTAGATCAGCTGCAGTCCCTCGCTTTGCAGGGCAAGGGCGTGCTTCAGGCGGGCCAAAGCGACCGGACAGTGACAGAAGCTGTGTATGCTTCAGGCAAACGGTCATTCATTACGGAAGGTCTGCGCTATTCCAGTCTGAATCCGGCCGTTGCGTCCATCGACGATCAAGGGACGGTGCAGGCGTTAAGCCAAGGCGCAACGGTTATTTCGGTAACCTACCGCGACTTGACCGCACATTATGATCTGACTGTAACGCAGGGCGGTGAAGCCGTCATGACAGGCATTGCTATCAAGGGGCCGGATACACTCCGGCCGGGAAGCAGCGGAACGGCTGTGGTCCATGCCGTTTACAGTGACGGCAGCACGGCGGAATTGACTGAAGGTGTTGTTTACAGCACTTCGGATCAGACGGTGGCTGTAATTGACGAGAGCGGTGAAATTCACGCTATGAGCGAAGGAACGGCAACGATTCGCGCAGAGTACGGCGCTATGGGCGCGGAGTATGTGCTGAAGGTAACAGCAGACGAGCCGGGTCCTACTACGGAGCCGACGCCGCAGCCGACAACGAGTCCAGCTCCTACACCGGAGCCAACCTCCCCGCCATCGGGAGGGCAGCCTGTAGGAACGGCAGCGCCGACGGCGCAAGCTGCGGCAGCGGCAACACCGGCAGCATCGGCGGCGCCGGGCGTTGTAAGCCTGACGGCGGCCCAGTTAACCGGCAGCCAGAACGCAAGCAGCGGGGTTGCCATTACCGTTGACGGTGAACTGGAAGAGCTCCAGCTTCCAGGGAATGCGGCGGAGCTGCTGGGGCAGGCATCGCTAACAGTAAATGCCGCTAATGTGAGCATCACCATTTCGTCTGCTGTATTGGCGGAGCTACGCGGCAAAGCCGGTGACGGGGCTCTTGCAGGCAGCAAAATTTCACTGAAAGCGGCAGCTGTTCCAGCGGCAGCCGCCAGCAGCCTGCTGGCCCGTGCCGGTAGCCTGGCGGGAGCCGAGCTTCAGGCCGTTGGCGTTGTGCGGGAATGGTCGCTCAGCATCGTAACAGAACAAGGCCGGTCATTCGGGCTTGGGCAATTCTCACAGCCGGTCACGATTGCTTACGAAGTAAATGCAAATGTCGACAGAAGCCTGCTGGGTCTGTATTATCTCAGCGATGACGGCAGGCTGGAATATGCCGGCGGGCAATGGGTGGACGGCAAATGGGCTGCAGCCGTCAGCCATTTCAGCAAATATGCCGTATTGCAATATGACAAGACCTTTGCCGACCTCCCGGCGAGCCATTGGGCGGTAAAAGCCGTGAAGCAGTTGGCCGCCAAACAACTGGTGCAGGGAACTTCGGCCGGGCGGTACGAGCCCAGCCGGGCTATTACCCGCGCCGAGTTCACCGCGATGCTGGTCCGGGCGCTGGGGCTGAGCGGCCAGGCATCCTCCGCATTCGCGGATGTCCGCGCCGACAAGTGGTATGCCGGTCCGGTCGGCCTGGCTGTCCAGGCAGGGATTGCCATCGGCCAGTCGGCGGCGAAGTTCGCGCCGGATGAAGCCATCTCGCGCCAGGAGATGGCGGCGATGCTGGTTCGCGCCTACGGCTACGCGGCGCGCAGCGGGGCGGCGGCAGATGCTCAGGCTGCCGCTTTCACCGACATCAGTCAAGCGCCGGAGTGGGCCCGCCAAGCCATTGGCGAAGCGAGCGCGCTAGGACTTATGCAAGGGCGCGGCCAAGAGCAGTTTGCGCCGCAAGAGCAGGGCACCCGCGCTGAAAGCGCGCAGATGCTGCTGAACCTTTTGGACAAATTGCAGAAATGATTCTCCTGCTCCACGTATAAGCTTGTAACGCAAGCAGACCGCCGGGCTTCACTGTCCGGGGGTCTGTTTTTTGTGATAGTGGAAGTGTAGGGGGAGAATTTGGAATTATCCAATAAGGTCCAAAATCCATTATATGTTAATATGAAATGAGGATATTAATTATAAAATGTATGAGGAGATTAATTATGCTCTATGAGGATTTATTGAAATCGTTATTTGGAACTATGTTAAACGAAGAATATTTTAGGCCCATGGTTGAACCCTCTGGATTCAGAAAACATGTTGCAGTCCTAAAGTCAGTTGAAAAAGGTGAGCGATACTATACATTGACCTCAATGCGATAATACACCAATGCAAGTGTACTAACGCTTAATATAGATTGGGACATCGAACCGGAGGCTCAATCCTATGTTCATGAACATAACCATTTCGAGCTATATATTGACGAACAATATGACTGCCGAATGATTAATGGTGGAAGCAGGTCTGATCATGCATCTTATAAATACGTAATATCCCCACCATTACCTGACGATATATCCGAACTTCAATTTAGGTTTAGACGATATAGCCACCCATTTAAGAAGATTGAAACAGGTGATGAAATCGTTTTTTGAGAGAACTGCGAACATTAATCAATAAGTCTATCTGCAAAAGGATGAGTAAGGTGGAATGTGTAATTTTTATTGGAATACAGGGCTCGGGGAAGACGACATTTTATCAGCAGAGCTTCTTTAAAACGCATATGCGCATTAACCTGGATATGCTGAGGACAAGGCATCGGGAGGATCTGTTCCTGGCGGCTTCGCTGGCAGCGGTACAGCCGTTCGTGGTGGATAATACGAATCCTACCCTGGAGGACAGGCGCAGGTATATCGATCTGGCTAAAAAACATAAATTTAAGGTCATCGGTTATTACTTCGAACCTGATTTTGAACTGTCGCTTGCCAGAAATGAGAAGAGAACCGGTAAAGAAAAGGTGCCGGTGACCGGTATTAAAACCACCATGAATAGGCTGCAGATGCCTTCCTATGCTGAGGGATTTAACGAATTGTTTGTAGTAAGAACGGAAGAAGGGAAGTTTGAGGTGGAAATGCTACAGTTGCTCTGAGAACATAAAAACCGCTACAACGCCGGAAGTATTGCTCCAGCCGTAGCGGTATTTTCGTATGTGGCAATTTGGGCCTGAACATGCAGTAGCCACTCCGCTTACACCCGAATATCAATCGCAGCTGAAGCGGAGCCTGTACCGGCAGCCTGATCCGATGTTGCTCCGGTGGATGCGGCCTCTGGAATGAGACATGGCCTTGTGGCTGGTCATCGTAAGGAAAAATAAGTCATTCGGCCAGCGTACACCAAACTATTTCCGGTATTAATTGTTATATTGAAACACAATTTATTTTGTTGTGTTATGATGTAACAGGACTACATCTACGGAACGGGATTCAACAAGCTGAAGGCGTTCCGGGCGAAGCAAGGCAAAGAAACCTCCTATGTTTCCTTTGGTATGAACGGGTAATCGTTTTTTCAGCAGAGGAATACGGGGCAGGAATGGTAATAGGAAAAATTGAGAAATATAACCTTAGCGATGTACGGAACGATACATTTGAAGGCAGAGAATAATGTTGCCCTTTTTTACAGCCATCTATTCATCTTGATCCATACACGAACAACAAAATGGTATGACAGAAAAGGGGAAATCTACAATGAGAGTGAACATCAAATTTACCGCCAAAGGCAAAGCCGCAATTGAGAATTTCAACAACGAAGAACTTCTGGAAATTTTCGCTAGGTATATTAAAACATTGACCAAGAAATACGACATTGAAGTGGATATCCCGCTTGAAGTGAACCAGAATATCGTGAATGACGGAACCCTTGTTGCGATGGCGCAGAATGTGAATTGTGATGTGGATACTTTTTTTAAGGAACTGAGCCGGGACATCAAGGTTCCCCTCAAAAAAAGACTGGGCGGCAAACTGGAGAATGTGTTCAAAACGGAGTTCATCGAGTAGTCCTTCATTTGTCCTGTTTCCGGTGAAGAAGGAGAAAAGGATGCGTATACTCAAAGTTTTGACGGTGTTATCATTGTTAACTCTGATCCTGTCTTCAGCAGTTTCCGCAGCAGCGACTGATGTAAATCTTCCTTACACAGTTTTGGACACGGATGGCATCAGTATTGTGCCTGCGGGTGAAGGCAGGGTAATACTGAACAACAAGTTTGAGGAAAAATACGACACAGCTTCCGGCTGGAAAAGTGAGCTTTTTGGTTCACAGCTCTATGTTAAGGATGAGTCTGCCCATTTCTGGTCGCTCTATGATTTGACTGGAAAAAGCATTCTGTCTAACCAGCCGGCACCGCCAGCCTCCGGACATGAGGCCCATTTCATCGGGTTGGATACAACGACGCGGGAGGCTTCGTTTGCAATCTTTTCTTCCAGCGGCCACATTTCCGTAATTACTCTTCCCGTGAAATAAGCGGCGGGCAACACGCTAATCAACAATGAACAAAAATAAGAAGCCCAACCTCCCTGTAGGGTGGAGGTGGCTTCTTTATTTTGGTTGCAGAAGAGACATTGCAAAAGAACAGTTTATATGTTGAAATGTGGGAATAATAACGAGATCAATCCTCAGAATGGGTAGGACTGCTTATGTTTCTCTCGGTCAGAACGCTTTGAATAATCTCAATGAAATCGGCTGAAGCTTTAGCCTCCACCGCCAGATCGTAGATGTTCAACAATTGTTCGTCAGACAATAGTTCTAAGGATGAGGGGCGCGGAGAAGGATGAAAGTAATAATCCATTAGATTCCTCCATCGGTTATTTAGTAGGTGTTATTATACTACAAATCTATTTAAATGGTACCATTTGGAAGGTAACCCGTCTCCTGTCATTCGCCGGGTGAAATATTCTTTACAAGAAAGGCAACATATGGGATAATACTTATTTACTATATAATGGATTAAAATAAAAACAACCACCCGTTAGCCGTAAGGCATGGGATGGTTGTTTTTTGGCTAAAAGTTAGGATTCGGAGGTGTCTTCCCTTGAGGCTAAATATCTTCTGAGCCTGGTTTCATTAGGTTCTGATACTGTAGCGAATTGTTCTCCCTCCTGAAACGTAACAATTTTACGTTCGGAATCGTAACTTTCAACTTGGTTGAGACTGACTACATTGCTGCGGTCCAGGCGTTCGAAGTTTTTGCACTTATAAGCAGCAAAGAGATCGGAAAGCGTGGTAGGGAGAACAAACTCGCCTTCTTTGGTATGGACGAATATTGTATTCTTATAACTGGAGAAATACAATATATCTTCTTCCCCAATATCCCGGGAGGAACCGTCGTTTAGCAAGACTCGCATGTTCTCCCCATCCTTTAATTACTTCCGCAATTCTTTTGGTGCTTCTGGGCTATGAAAGGCTGGTTTCATGATTGAAACGAAGAATCTTGCTGATGCTGCAAGTGCAGAGGAAGTATATTTAGCAAGTGACTTTTTCATGTTATTACCTCCTTTTTTTGTTTTATTACTGTTAAGGATTGGACAAAAAAAGCCAACCCAACTACAGAAGAATGAATTAAAAAATTCGAACCTGCTAGAATGATGGATATTAATTTTAATGCAGGGTATATTTTAAGTGGGATTCTGGCATTTTTGTCAGGGTTCGGTGCAAACACGACTATAATCAAAAAGCTGATCCCGCTCAAAAACCAAAAGTATTGTTCAGAAAAAATGCTTAGGAATGGAGAAGCTGTGCTTAAAAAAATCGTAACGATATTGCAGGCTGTAGCTGTTTTTAAATGAAAGCCGCCAGAGGATAAACGAAGTAACGAGAAACTGAAAAGAAAAATGAGAGATTCTGAAAAATGTCCGGTTACTATGCCTATAAGTGCGGTTGCTAGTATGATAAAACAAGTATTTAAGATAATGTTTAATGAATATTGCATGATCTCGATAGAGTAGGTATCCTCCGAATTAGCATTTTTGATCGCAACAGCAATTCTATTTGCTAAAAAGTTCATTATCACTTCGATCCTTTTTAAAAGATAAAAATAAGTAAATATATAATGGAATACCATATGCCAGAGGCATTAGAAAGAAAAACCGTGAATAATGCTTGGTTAGTATTATCATAAATAAAACTATGAAAATAGACGGTATGCTTAATGCGAAGATTTTTATTTCACGCAATCTAATTTGTACTTTTTCATTTTGTTTGTCCGGAACGAAATCAAAACCTAATCTTCTTTTGCCGACAAATGAACCAATTAAAATTGCAGAGGTTGCAGAGATGATCTGTAATATGTAGACACCAACTGAAGTAAAGGGGTATGTCAAAGAATACATTCCTGTTAAGCTCAGTATAAAATAGCAAGTGGATTGAATTAACATGTAGGAAAGGTAGGTTAGTCCGTTCATGATAGCAGAATAGAAAATCTGAATTCTAAACATCAGCCACAAAAAGAAAAAGGTTAACAAATACTGAATTACAACATCAGTTAATATTAATCCAATAATCGTAGCGAAGTACATACGATATAAATCCCATTAGCAGGCTGGCAAATAGAATTTCTTTGAAATAGATGTCAATTTTGAATACCTTGAAAGCCAAATAAAACATGGCATAGGTCTCCAGTACCGAAAACACCATAAACAGTACAAATTCCAGCATGCTTACACTCCCGATGTTCAGGATCACTCAACTTGTATTCTTGCAAATATTATACATAATGTACTAAAATACAACAACAGCATTTTACACTATTCGGCAATTTTTTGAAAAATAGTTTGAGAGGGGCAGTCTTATGAACCAGCGTCCACAACCAGGAGAATACAGTGAATTTCCGGCCCGTTACATTTCTTTGGTCCCCCCTGAAGGGGAGCTTGCGGCTGTGCTTAGGGAACAATCCCGTCTGATGTATGATCTGTTGGACGGGCTGAGCGAGGAACAGGGCTGCTACCGCTATGCAGAAGGCAAATGGAGCATCAAGCAGCTGCTCGGACACCTGACTGACAATGACCGCATTATGTCCTACCGGTTGCTCGCAATTGCCAGAGGGGAGAAAGCTCCGCTGCCCGGGTATGAGGAAAATGACTCGCGGCGGCAGGAGAGTTCGAGCGGTTTACGCTCAGTGAAATGGTGCGGCATTATAAGCTGGTACGCCAATCTACAATTGCGCTGCTGGAGAGTCTGCCCGAGGAGGCATGGACCCGGATGGGGACGGCCAGCGGTAATCCGATTTCTGCCAGAGCCATAGCCTGTGTAATTATTGGACATGAGCTGCATCATCTGGGTGTCCTGAAGGAGCGGTATTTGAAGTAGCTTTTTGCCGTGCTTCGCGATTATGGGGACTTTTGGTAATGAGGGAGGTCTGCGGATGGGCTTATTGAAGGGTATACTGCATTTCTTCATTCCTAGAGAACGCACACTGGTGTACACGACTTTTGATCAGACTCAGTATTTCAAAATAAAGGGCCGCCTAAGTGCCGCAGGGATTCCTCACCGTTCCAAAATCAACGGGGGCATGAAAGCCCTGGGCCAGCGTGCCCAATATGGCGGAAAAGCTACTGTTCAGCATGATCTCTACGTGCGCAAGGAAGATGAGCACCGTGCAGCGCAGGTGATTCATTAGAAAAGCAAAAAGCACACATTAGCGCGCAATTTACAATTCCGCAATGTGTGCTTTTTTGTGGCCGAATCCGTGGTTGACCGTGCAGGAGCAGTGGGATTGCTTCAGCCGGTACTGCGGCCTCTCTTTTAGAGCGGCGGATTCTTATGGCATTTGCGGCATACCGGGTAGTAGGCTTCATTGCCGCCGATCTGGATTTGTTTGCCGCTGTAGACGGGCTTGCCGTTCTCTACGCGGAGCGCCATGGTGGCTTTCCGTTCGCAGAACCAGCAGATCGTTTTCATTTCTTCAATTTTGTCTGCGTAGATCAGCATATATTTGCTGCCTTCGAACAGATTGTTCTGGAAATCGTTTTTGAGCCCGAAGGCCATAACCGGAATGTTCAGCTCGTCGACGATCCGCACCAGCTGGAGGATGCAGTCCTTGCTTAAGAATTGGCATTCATCAATCAGCACACAGTGGGGCTTCGGCAGGTTGCTGCTGACAATGCTGTATATATCCGTATTCTCGTCAATAGGGATGGCCTGCTTGCGCAGCCCGATACGGGAGGAGATGTAGCCCACTTCGTCCCGGTTGTCAATGGATGGAGTAAAAATAAGCACGGACTTGCCCTGCTCCTCGTAATTATGCGCAACCTTGAGTATCTCAATGGATTTGCCGCTGTTCATTGCCCCGTATTTGAAAAACAACTGTGCCACGTCCATCTATCCTTTCGTTAATCAGCCTGATGAGTTCTTATCCGAAAAATGCGACTTTATTAGAGTAGCATAATCTCAGTAAAACTAGCCAGTAAACATTTCGGGTAAGAGATAAAGAATGTTATAATTAACGCGGTAATGTGTATTTATACAGGAGAACGTTTACAGAAAGAAGGCTTACAGTTGACGGACAAGATGGAAGACTACACAGAAAAAATAGCGGCTCTGCAGGAAAAAGGGGAGCTGACTGCGGAAACACTCAGCCTGCTGATGGAAATGCTGGACGAAATGGCGGAGCTGAACCGCAGCAACAAGGCGCTGCGCCGGGTAATTTTGAAGGGACAATCCACGATGTCAACCCGCTTGCGGGATGCGCTCTACGAATAGACAAATGGGGTAACGCCGATGAACATCATTTTTTCCTATCTCAAAACCTATAGGGTTGCAGCAATCGCTGCACTTCTGATGATGGTGATCGAACTGGCGGTGGAGCTGTCCCAGCCCCTGCTGATTTCCAGGATTATTGATGACGGAATCAGGGCACAAGACAATCGGATCGTCTGGCTGTGGGGCGGTGTGCTGGTGGTAAGCGCGGTTCTGGCGTTTATTGCGGGCGTGCTGAGCTCTTTTTTTGCGTCCCATGCGAGCCAGGGGTTTGCTTATGATCTGCGGGATCAGTTGTATGAAAAGGTCCAGTCCTTCACCTATGCCGTGTTCAGCCGCTTTCCGACCTCTTCCTTAATCACCCGCCTTACTGCGGATGTGTCCCAGCTGCAGGATACGATCTTCATGGGGCTCCGTTTTATGACCCGTGTGCCGCTCGTTGTAGCGGGCAGCGTGGTTATGGCGCTGGTTGTACAGGTGAAGCTGGGGCTGCTGCTGGCGCTGACCCTTCCGGTACTTATTGCCTTTCTGCTCTGGGTGATGAAAAAGGCATCGGTGTTATTCCGCAGTGTGCAGAACCGGCTGGATGGAGTCAACAGTGTGATTCAGGAGAATCTCACCGGCATCCGGCTGATCCGGGTGTTTGTACGCATGAACCATGAGATTGCCCGGTTCGCCGCATTCAGCGGGGAGCTGATGAAGTCCACGGTCGCAGCCTTGCGGCTCACAGAAACCTCGGCCCCGCTTATTATGCTGATTGTAAATGCCGGGATTATGCTGGTGCTGTGGTTTGGGCGGATCGAAATATCGACCGGGGAGGCCACTCTAGGGCAGACGGTCGCCGTCATTAACTATTCCCTGCGTACGATTGGCGCTTTGTCGGCGTTGTCCTGGATTATGGCGACCTTTTCCCGGGCCAGGGCTTCCTCGCAGCGGATTCAGGAAGTGATGTCGGCAGATGAACTGGAAGCCAAGGAAATGGCAGCGGTTACTGCAAGGGAGATTGCTCCAATCCGGGGTAAGGTTGAATTTCGGCAGGTCAGCTTCCGTTATCCGCAGAGTGATATTGCCGTGCTGGAGGATATTACCTTTACGGTGCAGCCCGGAGAACGGGTAGCGATTATGGGGGCAACCGGGTCAGGCAAATCCTCGCTGGTGGGACTGATTCCCCGTCTGTATGAGCAGAGCGGCGGAGTTATCCTGATCGACGGAGCATCAAGCGCGGAAGTGGAAATATCCAGGCTGCGCGGAGCTATTGGATATGTGCCTCAAGAGGTTCTGCTGTTTACCGGCTCTGTAAGGGAGAATATTGCCTGGGGCAATCCGCAGGCGACTCAGGACGAGATTGAACAGGCGGCCATGGCCGCGCAAATTCATGAGACGGTCAAAAAGCTGCCGAATGGCTACGATACCATGCTGGGACAGCGGGGAGTCAATCTGTCCGGTGGACAGAAGCAGCGGCTGACGATAGCCAGAGCGCTGGTAAGAAAGCCTGCTGTTCTGATACTGGATGACAGCACCAGCGCACTGGATGCGGTTACCGAAAGCCGGCTGCTGGCGGAGCTGAAGGGGATGTCCTGCACTACTTTCTAATCACGCAAAAAATCAGTTCGACCGTATCCGCCGACCTTATCCTGCTGCTGGACGAGGGCAGACTGATTGCACAGGGCACACATGAAGAGCTGATGGACCGTTCGGAGCTGTACCGGAAAATCAATGAATCTCAGCACAGGGAGGGGGTGCAGCATGTTCAAAGCATTACTTGAGCCTTTTCGCCATCCGAAGCTGAATGTAGGGCTTGGAGACGCGGCAAGCTTCGGGTCGCCGCGAGGGCGCAAGCCGAAGGCTACGGCCAAGGACTGGTCCGCCACGCTCCGCAGAATCTGGAGTTATCTGGCGAAACGCAAGGCGAAGCTGGTTCTGGTGCTGGTCATGGTGCTTCTCAGCTCCGGGCTTGCACTGCTCGGACCTTATCTGATCAGCAGGGCAGTGGACCATTATCTGGAGAGGGACGGGGGCAGAACCTGGGGAATCTTCCTGATTACGCTTGCTGTTGTCTATTTGCTGAATTCGCTGACTTCCTGGCTGCAGAACATCTGGATGATTGAAATTGCCCAGGAGACGGTATACCGGATGCGTACGGACCTGTTTGCGCACCTTCACCGGCTGCCGATTCCGTTCTTCAACCGCAGGCAGCAAGGTGAAATTATGAGCCGTCTGACCAATGATATTGAGAATATCAGTTCTACGCTGAACAGCTCGGCGATCCAGATTTTCTCCAGTGTGCTGACTCTGCTGGGCACCGTGGGGGTGATGCTGTGGCTCAGCCCGCTGCTCACGCTGCTGACCTTCATTGTGGTCCCGCTGATGATCCTCGGCATGCGCTGGATTACGCGGCGGACGGGCCCGCTGTTCAAGGAGCGCCAGCGCAACATGGGGGAACTGAACGGCTTCATTGAGGAAACGTTGTCCGGCCAGCGGATCATCAAGGCTTTTTCACAGAAGGAACGGGTAATCAGCGGCTTCCGGGAGCGCAATGCGCGGATCATGCTGTCGGGCTACTGGGCCCAGGCCATCTCCGGCTTCATCCCGAAGCTGATGAACGGCCTGAACAATCTCAGCTTTGCGATAGTTGCCGGTGTCGGCGGTCTGCTGGCCATCCGGGGATTGGTCACGGTAGGTGTCATTATCGCATTCGTAGAATATACACGCCAGTTCACACGGCCGCTGAATGATCTCGCGAACCAGTGGAACACGCTGCTGTCGGCGATTGCCGGTGCGGAGCGGGTGTTCGAGGTGCTGGATGAGGGAGCAGAGGCGAAGGATGAAGGGGCTGCCGTATCGTTGGATCATGTGGAAGGCACGGTGAAGTTCTCCGGGGTGTCCTTCTCCTATGACGGCGGGGCGGACACGCTGCAGGATATCAGCTTTGAGGCTAAGCCCGGCGAGATGATCGCGCTGGTCGGGCCTACCGGGGCAGGCAAAACCACCCTGATCGGGCTGCTGTCCCGCTTCTATGACCCTGACAAAGGCAGCATTACGCTGGATGGCAGGGAGCTGTCTTCGATCCGCCGGGAAAGCCTGCGCAGCCATATGGCCTTTGTGCTGCAGGATTCGTTCCTGTTCAAGGGAACGATCCGCGACAATATCCGCTACGGCCGGCTGGATGCCAGCGACGGGGAAGTGGAGGCGGCGGCGAAGCTGGCCAACGCCCATTCTTTTATTATGCGGATGAAAGGCGGCTACGAGCGGATGCTGTCGGTTGACGGCAGCGGCATCAGCCAGGGGCAGAAGCAGCTGCTGGCCATCGCGCGGGCGATTCTCGCCAATCCGTCCATGCTGGTGCTGGATGAAGCGACCAGCAGCATCGATACCGTGACAGAGATCAAGATTCAGGAGGGGCTGCAGGCGCTGATGAAAGGCCGGACCAGCTTCGTAATCGCCCACCGGCTGGGCACCATCCGCGCGGCAGACCGCATTCTGGTGCTCCAGGGCGGACGGCTGCTGCAGCAGGGGTCACATGAAGAGCTGCTGCAGGAGGGCGGATTGTACAGTGAACTGGTGCGGGGTTCATCGGATTCAGCGGCAGGATAGAATTAGTAAAGGCAGCCCCGAATGTCCTCGAGGTTGCCTTTTTAGACATAAGCCGGTGAGGGTAGCTAGTGGGAAAAGGGAGCTTATTTCTCCCGAAATCAGCAAATTGTGAGATTGGAGTGGAAAAAGGAAACTTAATCGGGCCGTATTCCTCCGTCGGGAGTGAAATGGGCTGAATTAGTTTCCCTTTTTCCACCTCGCATGAGGTGAATAGTGGGAATGAGGCAAATTAGTTATCCTTTTTCCACTTGAACTGGCCGAAGGATTCGGAAATAGTTCTCGAGGTGACACGACACTGAAATCCAAAACGGCTACGTTGCCCGGTGAAGGACTGCGCAGCCGTTTCTGGTTGAAAGGTGGAGCGATTAAAACCTACCCGCCGGAGTTTATCGGATTAGCTGGTGGCATCCGGCGAGGGGGGGTGCTGCGTCTTTTGCTTCTCCCTGAATCTGGGGCCCACATAATTGCGCTTCCGGTCACGGGTCAGAATCCAGCCGCCAAGAAAACTCATACCGGCCAGGAACAGGAGCAGCCCTCCGCCAAAGTGCAGCCAAGCAAAAACAGGGGTGGCCGTATCGTCTCCATGCATGGAAATATAGTTGAAGATATCATCTTTCATCATCAGGAAGCCTTTCATCGCCAGGAGGCCGGGCACAACCAGAATCAGGATGGCAATAAAGCGTGTGGTCAACAGTTTCATGAGTGTCCCCCTTATCCATCATCCCTTTGAATTCACCCCTATGATAACGCTTCAATGGGGAAAAGTCCATGGATATATGACGTTTGTAAGTTTTGTTATGCACATAAAAGAGAGTACAATGTAATAGGTTAATTCAGACTAGAGTCACGACTGGAGGATACATATATGACGATTTCATGCGACGTAGCCATCCTTGGCGGAGGGACCGGAGGTTATGTGGCGGCGATCCGCGCTGCCCAGCTCGGAAAGTCTGTCGTGGTCATTGAAATGGACAAACTGGGCGGAACCTGTCTGCACCGCGGCTGCATTCCCAGCAAATCGCTGCTGCGCAGTGCCGAGGTATACGCTGAAATACAAGAGAGCGAGAGTTACGGCATTGAAACTGCAGGTGTACAGCTGGTGTTCCCGAAGGTGCAGGCCCGCAAGGAGGCTGTAGTCGAGCAGCTGCATCAGGGCGTGCAATTTCTGATGCGCAAGAATAAAATTCAGGTGCTGAAGGGAAAAGGACGGATTATTGGTCCTTCGATTTTCTCTCCGCGCAGCGGCGCGGTGGCTGTGGAGCTGGAGAACGGCGAGATGGAGACTGTCGTTTCCGGCAATCTCATCGTAGCAACCGGCTCGCGTCCGCGTGTGCTGCCCGGCCTCAAGCCGGATGGCAAGGTGATTCTGAGCAGCGAGGAAGCCCTGACGCTGGAAGAGCTTCCCGCTTCCATTATTATTGTCGGCGGCGGAGTCATTGGTGTGGAATGGGCCTCGATGCTGGCGGATTTCGGCGTAGAGGTCACTGTGGTAGAAGCCGCCGGCCAGCTGCTGCCGCTTGAGGATGAGGAGATTGCCCGCGAGCTGCTGCGGCTGCTGAAGAAACGCGGCGTCAAAGTCCTGACAGGGACCGCTGTTGATGCCGAAACCTGTGTGATTACGGAATCGGAAGTCACCATTGAAGCCCGCAAGGGCGAACAGACGCAGAGCCTGTCTGCCGAAAAACTGCTGGTATCCGTAGGCAGAGTAGCCAACATAGAGAACATCGGGCTGGAGAATACCGATATTCATTTTGGCAAAGGTGTTATTGAAGTCAATGACAATATGCAGACCAACGAGCCGCATATCTACGCAATTGGCGATTGCATCGGCGGGCTGCAGCTGGCCCATGCCGCAAGCCACGAAGGCATCCGGGCGGTGGACCATCTGGCAGGTGAGACGCTTCATCCGTACCACCCGCATCTGGTGCCGCGCTGTGTGTATACCCGGCCGGAGGTGGCGAGTGTGGGATACACCGAAAAAGAGGCCAGAGCGCTTGGAGCGGATGTGGTTACAGGCAAATTTCCTTTTTCAGCCATTGGCAAAGCGATTGTCTACGGGATGAAAGACGGATTCGTCAAGGTCGTTGCCGACCGCAGCAGCGGCGATATTCTCGGTGTGCAGATGATCGGCCCCCATGTTACGGATCTGATCGGGGAAGCGGCGCTGGCACAATTGCTGGATGCCACCCCTTGGGAGATCGGGGAAGCGGTTCATGCCCATCCGACGCTCTCCGAGATCATCGGCGAAGCGATGCTCGCCGTGGATGGAAGAGCAATCGGATTCTAGTTCACGATGAAAGCCTCCACGGGAATGCCGGACGGAGCTGAAGGCGCCGTAGGCGTCAAAACAGCTGCATACCGGATTTTCGTGGCTTTTCTTTTTCATGGGAAAGGGATTATAATAGACTGGAACCAAATTTAGTACCTGGTTATAGGATCAGGGCATAGATTAGGCTTAATGTATGTTTTTCAGTGCAAGTGCGGAGTTTATCCAGGAAGCATCGCTTTTTAAGCCAACACAAGAATATGCTTCCGAAGCAAGTTTTGTATGAAGTGGATCAAGGAAGCGTATGCTGACAAAACTTTTAGGAGGTACCTCATATGGAATCGCAAGGTACTGTAGAAACCATTAACAGACACAAGCCGCTTGGACTTAGTGACGGCCAGGTCATCGATATGTACAGAACCATGCAGCTCGGGCGGAAATACGATGAGCGCAGCCTGCTGCTGCAGCGGGCCGGGAAGATCAATTTCCATGTCTCGGGCATCGGGCAGGAGGCAGCTCAGGTCGCCGCTGCATTTGCGCTTGACCGGGAGAACGATTATTTTTTGCCATACTACCGCGACTATGCGTTTGTGCTGTCCGTGGGCATGACTACGCGTGAGCTGATGCTCTCGGTATTCGCCAAGGCGGAGGACCCCAACAGCGGCGGGCGGCAGATGCCGGGCCATTTCGGCAGCAAACGCCTGCGGATTGTGACCGGGTCCAGTCCGGTGACGACACAGGTGCCGCATGCGGTGGGTTTTGCCCTGGCAGCCAAAATGCAGAAGAAGAAATTTGTTTCCTTTGTCACCTTCGGGGAAGGCTCCAGCAACCAGGGGGATTTCCATGAAGCGTGCAATTTCGCCGGTGTGAATAAGCTGCCGGTCATCATTTTTTGCCAGAACAACCAATACGCGATTTCTGTACCTGCCCACAAACAGCTTGGCGGTAAAGTCAGTGACCGTGCGTTGGGCTATGGCTTCCCGGGGGTCCGGGTGGACGGCAATGATCCGCTGGAGGTATACCGCGTGGTGAAGGAAGCGCGTGAGCGTGCGCTTGCCGGAGAAGGGCCGACCCTGATTGAAGCGATGATGTACCGCCTGTCCCCGCACTCTACGTCGGACAATGATCTGGCGTACCGGACGAAGGAAGAAGTGGATGCCAATTGGGCAAACGACGGCATTGCCGCCTTCCGCAGCTATCTGACTGAACTCGGATTGTGGAGCGATGAGCAGGAGAGCGATCTGGCTGCAGAATACAATCTGGAGCTCAAGGCTGCGATTGAATACGCTGAGAATGCGCCGTTTCCGAAACCGGAAGATACGCTGCTGCATGTGTACAGCGAATCTGACCTTAAGGGAGGAGCCTAACCCATGGCGATTATGGAATATATCGATGCCATCCGGCTGGCAATGAAGGAAGAGATGGAGCGCGATGAATCGGTGTTCGTGCTGGGTGAGGACGTTGGTGTCAAGGGCGGTGTCTTCACCACCACCAAAGGGCTGCAGGAGCAGTTCGGAGAGGAGCGCGTAATGGATACGCCGCTGGCGGAGTCCGCGATTGCCGGAGTGGCTATCGGTGCAGCCATGTACGGCATGAAGCCGATTGCTGAAATGCAGTATTCCGATTTTATGCTTCCGGCGACCAACCAGATCATCAGCGAAGCCGCCAAAATCCGCTACCGCTCCAATAACGACTGGAGCTGTCCGGTAGTGATCCGCGCGCCGATCGGCGGAGGGATTTTCGGCGGGCTGTACCACTCCCAGTGCCCGGAATCCATTTTCTTTGGCACACCGGGACTGAAGATTGTAGCCCCGTATTCGGCCTATGATGCCAAGGGGCTGCTGAAGGCGGCCGTGCGTGACCCTGATCCGGTCCTGTTCTTCGAGAACAAGAAGTGCTATAAGCTGATCAAGGAGGATGTGCCGGAAGGAGATTACACGGTTCCTATCGGTGAAGCGAACCTGCTGCGGGAAGGCAGCGATATTACCGTGATCGGGTATAGTCTGCCGCTGCATTTTGCGATGCAGGCGGCGGAGGAGCTGGAGCGCGAGGAAGGCATTACCGCGCATATCCTTGATCTGCGCACCCTGCAGCCGCTGGACCGCGAGGCCATTATTGCCGCCGCCCGCCAGACCGGCAAGGTGCTGATTGTCCACGAGGACAACAAGACCGGGGGCATCGGCGGCGAAGTGGCGGCGATCATCGCCGAACACTGCCTGTTCGAGCTGGATGCGCCGATCTTCCGCCTCTGTGGCCCCGATGTGCCGGCGATGCCGATCAGCCCGCCGATGGAGAAGTTTTTTATGCTGAGCAAAGATAAAGTGAAAGCCGAAATGCTGCGCCTGGCGCAGTATTGATCGTTCGTTCCAGATAGATTGAATTTGAGAAATTGAAGGGCAGCTCATCGTTATAAGGCCGCTCATTGTTGTATAGTTTGAACTTGAAGCTCTGTAATCTTTATTGTGGTAAGTAGATTTTTGGCATGATTGCACTTCGTGCAATAGACATTCATGCCGCCCATTGGCGGCAGTTCAGACGATGAAATCTCGGAGAAGGCCCTCAATTTAGCTTCGCCAAATTCGAGGCTTCCATAACAATGTCGTATGAATCGGACATTGTTATTTCAGGATAGAATGCTGATTGTTCTGCGTCAAACCGCATTCTGCTGTATTTCGTGCAACAGATTTCTGGATTTGGAGTCAAAAACCGCTTCTTCTGGAATTCTAGTGTACAAAGTGTAATAGATTGAGCTTTTTGGCCGATTTAAGGGTCAGCTGCTGCATAAAGTGCAATAGAACCTTCATGCCGCCGCACTGCACCCTAGAGGGATGCAAATATGAGCGTGAAAATGAATGTGCAGGATAGAATGCGGGTTGACCTGCTTGGAAAGAGGTTTTGGAAAGAGATTCGCGCCGGATGGGTGGGCGTACTTGCTCCCCTTCGTATTTGTTAAGTTCAAGTTTGTTAAGTTCAAGTTATATAGTGGAAAAAGTATCACTAATCGAACGCGTTCGGCTTATGGAGAAGCCTATGTGGGAAAAAGTACCACTAATCCGGCTGAAAGAGGCCATGTGAGATGAAAATGCCTGAATTAGGTGTACAAAATCCAACTAAAACCTTCTGTCGCCAGGATTTCGGCGAAATTAGTTTTACTTTTTCCACTTAGCTTCATGTTCCTGATGAGCTTCATTGCATTTTGCAAGGGGGCAAGTTCTCCAGTTCAACTTATATAGATAGTAAGCATCGCTTACAAAACTTTAAGGAGTGACATTATGTCTGACAACACAAAGCTGACCGATGTGATCATGCCGCAGCTGGCAGAGTCGCTGGTGTCGGCAACGATCGGGAAATGGCTGAAGCAGCCCGGAGATTCCATCGAGCAGTACGAACCGCTCTGTGATCTGATTACGGATAAAGTCAATGCGGAGCTGCCGGCCACGGTGGACGGCACGCTGGTAGAGCTGCTGGCCGAAGAAGGCCAGACCGTCAGCGTGGGCGAAGTGATCGCCCGCATTGCGGTAGCAGCTCCGGCCGCGCCAAGCGCACCGGCAGTACCCGCCGCAGGCGCGCCTGCGGCGGGTACTGCGCCTGCGGCGCAGGACTCGTCCCGCCCGGCTGCGTCCCGCCCGGCTGCGTCCCGCCCGGCTGCGTCCCGCCCGGCTGCGTCCCGCCCGGCTGCGTCCCGCCCGGCTGCGTCCCGCCCGGCTGCGTCCCGCCCGGCTGCGTCCCGCCCGGCTGCGCCAAGCCCGGCTCCGGCAGCGGGCAGACCGGCGGCGCCTGCCGCTGCTTTTGACGCATCGGCACCGATGCGCTCGCGGTATTCCCCGGCGGTGCAGACGCTTGCCGCGGAGCATGGCATCGAGCTTACGGCTGTGCCGGGGACCGGTCTGGGCGGCCGCATCACACGCAAGGACGTGCTGACGTTCCTGGATAACGGCGGCGCAGCAGCAGCGGTGGCTACCGCTGCACCTGTTCCGGCATCTGCCGGACAGCAGGCACCGGAAGCTTTGCAGCAGCCTGCTTTCCAGGTGATTCAGGAAGAAGTGCAGGAAGCGCTGGAGCCGGTTCGCCAATCCGGCCTGCACCTCAGCGAAACTCCGCGTATCCCTACAATAGAAGTAGAGGGCGGACGGGGCAGCAGCTCGGAATATCTGATTGATGTTACGCCGATCCGCAACACCATTGCGACAAGAATGCGCCAGAGTGTCTCGGAGATTCCGCATGCCTGGACGATGATCGAAGTTGATGTGACCAATCTGGTTATCCTGCGCAATAAGCTGAAGGATGAGTTCAAGCGCAAGGAAGGCATTAACCTGACTTATCTGGCTTTTCTGATGAAGGCTGTCGTCAGTGCCATTAAGGATTATCCGATTATGAACTCCGTCTGGGCCGTGGACAAAATCATCGTCAAACGCGACATTAACATCTCGCTGGCCGTCGGCACCGAGGATTCCGTTATGACGCCGGTCATCAAAAAGGCTGACCAGAAGAATGTCGCGGGGCTTGCCCGTGAAATCGATGAACTGGCGATGAAGACCCGCGAAGGCAAGCTGCGCCTGGAGGATATGCAGGGCGGAACCTTTACAGTCAATAACACCGGTTCTTTTGGCTCAATTCTGTCTTACCCGATTATCAACTATCCGCAGGCCGCCATTCTGACCTTTGAATCCATCGTCAAAAAGCCTGTAGTCATCAACGATATGATCGCCGTGCGTTCCATGGCCAATATCTGCCTGTCGCTGGACCACCGGATTCTGGACGGCGTGATTTGCGGACGCTTTTTGCAGCGCATCAAGGATAATGTGGAAGGCTATACGCCGGACACGAAGTTGTATTAAGGAATGGTATAACCCTGTAACAGGAGACTGTAATCCAAAGGGGACCTGAGAGCATGAGCAGCACAGAACTAAGCTTATTGGAAGTTTCATATCTGCCTCTCATTGAATATGGAGCAGCCTGGGAGCTGCAAAAGGCTGCGGTTCAGGCGATTGATGCCGGAACAGGGCCGGAGCGGCTGATTCTTTTGCAGCATCCTCCGACCTATACCATCGGCTCGCAGCATCATCCCGAACATCTGCTTCTCAGCGCCGGGCAGCTTAAGGAAAAAGGCATCGCGCTGTTTGAAATTGACCGGGGAGGAGATATTACATATCATGGGCCCGGTCAATTGGTTGGCTACCCGCTGCTGAAGCTGGGGATGGACGGCAAGGTGGATTTGCATGGCTATCTGCGGCGGCTGGAAGCTGTCATCATTGATTTTTTGGCAAGCTATGGCATTGAGGGGAGCCGGAAGCCGGAGTATACCGGAGTATGGGTCGGGGATCAGAAAATCTGCGCGATCGGGGTCAAATTCAACAAGAGCAAACACCGCAGAGGTTTCATCACCAGCCACGGGTTCGCGTTCAATGTCACCGCAGGGATCGGAGAACAGGGATTCCAGGGGATTATTCCCTGCGGGATTGCCGAGTACGGCGTTACCTCGCTGGAGGAATGTGCCGGGCGTTCCTTTGAGCTGGGGGAAGTAGCCAGGGAGCTGGTGCCTTGTTTTCTTAAGCATTTTCCTTATAAAGCAGCGGCTGCTGTGGAACCGACGGATATGCTGCAGACCGATTAAGACGCGTACAGACAAGTGCGGTCAAGTCAAATAGCGCCCGGAGTATCCGGACGCTATTAATAACGGGCCGAGGCGGCAATTAACCGGCCAGAAAAGGCTCCAGGACGAAGAGCACGGTAGAGGCGATCATGGCGAGCAGCATAACATAGATAACGATGCGGAACCATTTTTGACGTTGCATGAGTGACTCCTTTGGAATTAGTGTAAGTTAAAAGCATATGAAATGTTTAGCGCAATACTATCATTGTAACGTATCCGTGAAAGAGAGGGAAGTCCGATGATCTCACAAGAACGCTTGATTCAGGAATTCATGGAGCTTGTCCGTGTAGACAGTGAAACAGGGAACGAACGGCAGATTGCCGACGTGCTAATTGAAAAATTCAGCGCCCTGGGCCTTACCGCTATTGAAGATGATTCCAAGGAGCGCACAGGACACGGGGCGGGCAATCTGTTCGTGACCTGGCCTGCCGAGGAAGGAACGGCTGCACCCAAGCTGCTGTTCACCTGCCATATGGACACCGTTGTTCCCGGCAAAAATATTCAGCCTTCCCTTGGTGAAGACGGCTGGATTACCAGCGACGGCAGCACGATTCTCGGCTCGGATGACAAGGCCGGCCTTGCAGCCCTGTTCGAAGCCATCCGTGTCATTCAGGAGCAGAAGCTGGCGCACGGACAAATTCAGTTTGTCATTACCGCAGGAGAAGAGTCGGGGCTGCTGGGTGCCCGGAACATGGACCCGTCCCACCTGGATGCTGAGTTTGGCTTTGCGCTGGATTCCAACGGCGAAGTTGGAGCCATTGCTGTAGCAGCGCCCGCCCAGGCGAAGGTGACGATGCAGATTTTTGGCAAATCCGCTCATGCCGGTGTCAATCCCGAAGATGGAATCAGCGCCATTCAAGTCGCCAGCAAGGCGATTTCGGCGATGAAGCTTGGACGCATCGACAATGAAACAACAGCCAATATCGGCAAATTTGCCGGCGGCGGCCCGACGAATGTGGTCTGTGACCATGTGCAGCTGGATGCGGAAGCGCGGAGCATTGTGCAGGAGAAGGTAGAGCTGCAGATCGCTTCCATGCGTGAAGCGCTGGAGACTACGGCCCGTGAATACGGCGCAGAGAGCGAATTCCGCAGTGAGATCATCTATCCGGCATTCAGCTTCAATGAGCACGATCCTGTGGTGCAGCTGGCGGAACGTGCGATTACCTCTATGGGGCTGACCCCACGGCAATTCCCGTCCGGCGGCGGCAGCGATGCCAACGTGTTCAACGGATTGAAGGTGCCAACGGTAAATCTGGCAGTCGGCTATGAAAATATTCATACTACCAAAGAGCGGATCAAAGCCGGGGATATCGCCAAGGTAGCCGAACTCGTTGTAGCTATTGTAAAAGAAAGTGTAAAAGGCTAACCCCCGCTGGCGGCAGCATTGGCTGCTGCTGTGAAATGCATGAAGGAGCTGTCTCCGGTAGATCCCCGGGAACAGCTCCTTGTGTTTACGCGGCCTGATGCATATCAGGGCGGCTGCCAAGCGGGAGACTATCCGGCTTTGGAGGCGCTGTTCCGCGGTTCAGAGTGCAGCATAAGGATGTAGGCCAGAGGCATATCACGCCCATATTGCTTGATCCACCCGGCCATGACGGCCCTTATTTGTTCCGGTTTACCTACCATTGTGACGGCGGATGAGCTTGTACGGACAAGGATATCATTCATGCCTGCATTCCTTCTTTCCTCTTAAGTTTGCTATAATACACCCTATGCATACCGAAGCTAAAGGAGACCATAAACCTATGAAAAAAGATGAAATTAACCGCAACCCCGCACTGGACGAAGAAACCTTGTCCACTAAGCCGATTTTCGAAGGCAAAATCATTTCGCTGCAGGTGGATACGGTCAAGCTGCCTGACGGCAATACGGCAACGCGCGAGGTCGTGAAGCATCCGGGGGCTGTAGCCGTATTGGCGCTGAACCAGGGCAAGATGCTGGTCGTTGAGCAGTACCGCCAGCCGATGCACCGCACGGAAGTGGAGATCCCCGCAGGCAAGCTGGATCCAGGCGAAGACCCGCTGGCTGCGGCCGGGCGCGAGCTTCAGGAAGAGACCGGTTTTCACAGCGGGGAGCTGAAGCTGCTGAAGTCCTTTTATACCTCACCCGGCTTTGCGGATGAAATCATTCACTTATATGTGACGGATAATGCCCAGCCTGGGGATATGGCGCTGGACGAGGATGAGTTTCTGGAGGTTTCCGAGCTTACACTGGAGGAAGCGTATCAATACATTGCGGATGGACGCATAGCCGATGCCAAAACAATGATGGCGGTCTACGCCTGGCACCTATATACGCTTACAGGCCAATGGCACTAGGGGCTAAGCTGCGGAGTTATTATTGCGACCTGCATGTGCATATCGGGCGGACATCGGCAGGACAAGCTGTCAAAATCAGCGGCAGCAGCAGCCTTACCTTCGCCGGAATCGCCAAGGAAGCTGCGCAGCGCAAGGGGATGGAGCTGATCGGCATCATCGACAGCCATGCGCCGGGAGTGCTGGCGGATATCCGCGCACTGCTCGCCTCCGGCGAGATGAGCGAAGCGGAAGGCGGCGGTATTGCCTACCAGGGAACGACCATTGTGCTGGGGACGGAAATTGAAATCCGCGAGCCTGGGCGAAAAGAGTGCCATGTCCTGGCCTTCCTGCCGGACCTTGCAGCCATGGAGGATTTCAGCAGCTGGATGGGCAAGCATATGCGGAACCTTAATCTGAGTTCCCAGCGGCTGTATGTTCCGGCCCGGGACCTGCAGGATGAGATCTGCGGCCGGGGCGGCATTCTAATTCCGGCACATATTTTTACGCCGCATAAAGGACTGTACGGCTGTACAGCCGAGCGGATGGCCGAGCTGTTTGACCTGGAGCGGATCGCTGCAGTGGAGCTTGGGCTGAGCGCCGATTCTGAAATGGCCGGGTATATCTCAGAGCTTGATCCTTTACCCTTCCTGACGAACTCGGATGCCCATTCCCTTGGCAAGATCGGCCGTGAGTATAATGTAATCGAAATGGAAAAACCTTCGTTCAATGAGCTGAAGCTCGCCCTCGCGAGGCAGGAAGGACGCAGGGTCAGCGGCAACTTTGGGCTGAATCCCCGGCTGGGCAAATATCACCGCACCTATTGTGCGGGCTGCGGCAGCATAGTCGATGAAGCGTATGCTACGTCGGAGCGCTGCCCGTATTGCGGCAGCCAGAAGCTGGTCCAGGGTGTATTCGACCGGATTCTGGCCATCGCCGACCGCGGGCAGCCTCTGATCCCGGCGCATCGGCCACCGTATCACTACCAGGTGCCGCTGGAATTTATTCCGGGGCTTGGCAAGCGTAAGCTGGAGGCGCTGCTGGCGGCTTTTGGCACGGAGATGAGAATCCTGCACGCTGCCGGTGAGGAAGAGCTGGCTGCTGTCGCCGGAGCAGAGCTGGCCGCGCATATTGTAAAAGCCCGTTCCGGCACGCTGGAGCTGTCCTCCGGCGGCGGCGGGACTTATGGCAAGGTAGTGCGCAAGGACAAGTCATAGAGCGGGGCGTTTTCTCATATGGTGTAACATATGACCGGAAAGGAGAACGTCCCGATGCGCAGTTTGCGGCTGATGATGAAGGAACAAACGCCTCTTTATATTTTTGTCGCGGTATTGTTTTTGGTTGGGGTCGTTTTCGGGGCCTTGATCGTAAGTGCGCTGACGCTGGATCAGCAGCAGGAACTTGGAGATTACCTGGGGAATTTCTTTGTCACGGTGGATCAGCAGGGACTGCCAGCAGCGCCGGACTCCTATTGGGATATTGCTGCGCTGAATCTGAAATGGATCGGCCTGATTTGGATTCTGGGACTGTCCGTGATTGGCCTGCCGGGCATTCTGATCCTCGATTTCCTCAAAGGCGTGCTGATCGGCTTCACCGTCGGCTGCATGGTCAGCGAATATTCCTGGCACGGCATGCTGTTCGCGCTGGTCTCGGTTGCGCCGCATAATCTCGTGCTGATCCCGGTGCTCCTGGTAGGCAGCGCGGCAGCGATTGCCTTTTCCCTGCTGATGATCCGCAGCCAGGTGCTGGGCCAGCTGCGATCTCCGGTTGCCCGTCCTTTTGTCATGTACACGGTGTTATCTTTTGGACTGGCAGTGCTTGTGCTGGGGATTTCCGGCTTCGAGGCCTGGGTGACCCCGACCATGATGCGCTGGGTTACACCCATGCTGGTTTCCAAAGGCTAAGAAAAAAGGAACGCTGCAATCCGTCATATTGGAAATTGGAAATCAGCTTACATAAGGGGAAATGTGCCAAAGAAAGGACCTGCTGCTGCATTCGCTTGCTCCTCCGGTTCTGCTGACCGCCCTGCTCCAAAAGCGTTTGACTTCTCAAAGGCACTCACCCTATAATGGAAGAAGTGATTTGAAGCCCGGTGCGGTAATTTTCCAAGGGGGAGGCAGACAATGGAAGCCCGGATAGATAAGATTAAGCAACAGCTACAATCCCAAGGATATAAGCTCACACCCCAACGGGAAGCAACGTTAAGAGTACTGCTGGAGAATGAGGAAGATCATTTAAGCGCAGAAGATGTTTTCATGCTGGTGAAGGAGAAGGCTCCGGAGATCGGTCTTGCCACTGTCTATCGTACCTTGGAGCTGCTCAGCGAGCTTCATGTCGTGGAGAAGATCAATTTCGGAGACGGCGTGGCCCGTTACGATCTGCGGACAGATACAGCGAAACATCATCATCACCATTTGATCTGCGTGCAATGCGGCACGATGGATGAGATCCGCGAGGATTGGCTGGGGCCGCTGGAAGAACGGCTTGAGAAGGAATTTAATTTTACCGTACTTGATCATAGACTTGATTTTCACGGAATTTGCTACCGCTGCAAGGACAAGAACAACACAGACAGCAATCCTTCCGAATAAGCTTATATAGAAGTTCATCTTGTATAGATGAGGATTTACCGCATAAGCTCTCCCCGGTACGGTTACCGGAGGGGGCTTTTTAAATGATTCAGTTAGTCTTCATACATAATAGAAGCCGCCGGCGCATACAGTGTAGGACGAGTCACTATTTTTAGGAGGAATCCCCATGATCGTCTCAGTGCCCAAAACCATGCGCCGGCTGTATTTTATGACAATGCTGGTGGCCTTGAGCTGTCTTGCTTATTATGCGATGAGCTGGATCAGCAGTTGGATTAATCCTTATGAACAGAGCGAAATCCCCGAAGGCACAGCCATCCGGGCATTCCGGGAGGTTCCGCATTCCCCCGAAGGGCTGAGTGCCGGAGAGAGGCTGCGGTTTTATTACTGGTACGGAGAGTAAGGAATGTGCCGCAAGCAGGAAATGGTTGTGGGTCCGTCGAAAATGCTAAGACGGGGCCCGGCATGGCCTGCTTTTACATAGCCGCCCTGGGCCCCCTATCAAATAGCAGCAGAATGCTGAGAGCAGCCTGAGTCTGACAGGAGCGTGGATTGATGAGGTCACATTTGCAGCCGTTTATGCAGTATTTGTCCGAGGACAAAGGCTTATCGCCAAGCACACTTGAGTCCTACGGACGGGATATCTCGCAGTTTATGGATTTTGCCGATGAGCGGGGGTTGTCCTCTCCGGAAGACATCAAAAGATCACATATTATGCTCTATCTCGCGGCACAGCGCGGAGCCGGGCGCGCAGCCGCAACCGTGAACCGTAATACGGTGTCGCTCCGGGCTTTTTTTCATTATTTGCTGAGGGAACGCTTGATCGGGCAGGACCCGACGCTGGATATGGACAAAATCAAACCAAGCAGCAAGCCGCCTATGGTGCTGAGTGTGGAAGAGATGGACCGGCTGCTGAACGCACCGGGCGACGACACTCCCCAGGGCAGGCGCGATAAGGCGATGCTGGAGCTGCTCTATGCTACGGGCATCCGTGTCTCCGAGCTGATCTCGCTGAACGTGGAGGATGTGCATACGGAAATGAAGTATGTCCGCTGCACCGGGGCTTCCGGCAAGGAGCGGATCGTTCCCATTGGCGCGATGGCCGCTGAAAGTGTAGCCCAGTATACCACGGGCATGCGGGACAAGCTGCTGCGAGGCAATCTGAGTGAACCGGCCTTGTTCCTGAACAGTCTGGGCGGAAGGCTGACCCGCCAGGGGTTCTGGAAGATTATTAAGAAATACGCCCGGGAAGCCCAGATTGAGCAGGATATTACACCGCATACCTTAAGACATTCGTTTGCGGCACACCTGCTGGAGGGTGGAGCGGATCTGCGTTCCGTGCAGCAGATGCTTGGGCATTCCGACATTTCGACTACCCAGATTTATAGCGGAATTGCCCGCAAGAATATGAAGGAAGTCTATGAGAGCCATCATCCTCGGGCGAGATAGCCGGTATTAATGGCCGGATAGGAGCTTACCGCAGCCCTATTTATGCTTAGCGGCAGGCAAAAGATGCTTTTTGTGAGTAAGATCGCTATGATGGAATCATACTGAAACCTAAGGCTCCACTTGGTGGAGCTCTCTTGTTTGAGCTGTGCCCCAAAGACTTGCATACTATCAAAGGAGTGAAGACGGCAATGTCCTCATTTAAACGAATCGGATTTATTGTACTGGACAGTGTAGGTATCGGTGAAGCGCCGGATGCTGAAGGTTTTGGAGATAAAGGGGCCCATACCCTGGGCCATATTTTGGAGCGCGTGCCGGGTCTAAAGCTTCCTAATCTGCAGCAGCTCGGCCTTGCGAATATCGCACCGCTGCCGCCGCTTGCCCCCGTGCCTGCCCCAACCGGATATTACGGTAAAATGCAGGAGGTTTCCGTTGGCAAGGATACGATGACCGGCCACTGGGAGCTGATGGGACTCAAAATTGAGATTCCCTTCAATACCTACCCGGACGGCTTCCCGGCCGAACTGATCGAGAAATTTGAAGCGGCTACCGGCCGCAAGGTCATCGGCAACAAGCCGGCCTCCGGCACCGAGATTCTGGTGGAGTACGGCGAGGAACAGATGAAGACGGGCGCCTGGATTGTATATACCTCCGCAGACAGTGTGTTCCAGCTTGCCGCGCATGAAGATATTATCCCGCTGGAAGAGCTGTACCGCGCCTGCACAATCGCCCGCGAGCTGACAATGGCTCCCGAATTTTCAGTAGGCCGCGTGATCGCCCGCCCTTATATCGGTGAACCGGGGAAATTCGTACGGACGCCGAACCGTCATGACTACGCCGTGAAGCCGCCGGAGCCAACGGTAATGAACGCGCTGAAGGATATCGGCAAGGACGTGATTGCCGTCGGCAAGATTAACGATATTTTTACGGGTGAAGGGGTTACGGCAGCCTACCCGACCAAAAGCAATGAGCATGGTATCGAAACTACGATTGCGGAGCTGCGCAAGCCGTTTGACGGCTTTTTATTCACCAATCTGGTTGACTTCGATTCCCTGTACGGCCACCGCCGCGATCCCGAGGGTTACGGACACGCACTGGAGGTGTTTGACCAGGCGCTGCCGGAGCTGCTCTCCACACTGACGGAGGACGATCTCCTGATCATCTCGGCAGACCATGGGAACGATCCGATCCACAGCGGAACGGATCATACGCGTGAATATGTGCCGCTGCTGGTCTATAGCCCAAGATTCAAGCATCCGGACAGCCTGGGCATCCGCCGGACCTTCTCCGATGTCGCTGCAACGATTGCCGACAACTTCGGGGCGAAGGCGCCGCAGTACGGGACAAGCTTTTTGGCGGAATTGAAGTAATCAAGCCGATGCTTGCGAGGTAAATTCGTACGATAGAGTTCAGATAAGAAGTTCTGACAACTCATTAGGAGGCAATATAACCATGAACGTAGTAACCCAGAGCAACATTCAGGAAGCAGCCGTCTATATCAAAGATAAATGTCCCGTCGCCCCGGAGATTGGCCTGATTCTCGGCTCCGGCCTTGGCGTCCTGGCGGATCTGATCACCGATGAGGTGGTTATTCCCTATAATGAAATCCCGCATTTTCCTGTGTCCACGGTAGAAGGGCATGAGGGAGAACTGCTGATCGGCATGATCGAGGGACGCCGTGTAGTGATGATGAAAGGCCGCTTCCACATGTATGAAGGCTATGGGCCGGAGACGACGGCTTTTCCGGTTCGCGTGATGAAGGAGCTGGGCGTAGCCAGCCTGCTGGTCACCAATGCCGCTGGCGGCGTGAATACGGACTTCACACCCGGCGATCTGATGCTGATTACCGATCATCTGAACCTCACCGGACGGAATCCGCTGACTGGACCGAATGACAATGCGCTGGGTGTGCGGTTCCCTGACATGTCTACCGCCTACAGCCCCCGCCTGATTGCGGTGGCCAAGGAAGCTGCGGCAGCACAGGGTTTTGAATTCAAGGAAGGTGTCTATGCCGGTCTGCTGGGTCCTTGCTATGAAACCCCGGCCGAGATCGTGATGCTGCGCCGCCAGGGGGCGGACGCGGTAGGAATGTCCACGGTTTCGGAGACGATTGTAGCCCGTCATGCGGGTATTGAAGTGCTGGGGATTTCCTGCATCACCAACATGGCCGCCGGAATTCTGGATCAGCCGCTGAACCATGCGGAGGTTATGGAGACGGCGGATCGAGTGCGTGGGCACTTTTTGAAGCTGGTGCTGGCGTTAATTCCGAAGATGTAGGCCGGAACATTCGGCTGAACTGACTTTTTACCATACACAATTGAGATCCGGGAGGATGTTACTGATGACACAACAACACGCAAATACCCCTTACGGCATGCAGGTGAAAGAAGCCGCTGAATATATTCAAGCCAAATTGGGGGCCTACGCGCCAACAATCGGTCTGATTCTGGGCTCGGGCCTTGGCGATCTGGGCGATCAGATTGAAGATGCGGTGTACTTGCCCTACGAGGAAATTCCCCACTTTCCGCGTTCGACGGTGGAAGGCCATGCCGGACGGTTCGTGATCGGGAAGCTGGAAGGCAAGGACGTTATGATTATGCAAGGCCGTTTTCACTACTATGAAGGCTACGCCATGCGCAAGGTTGTATTGCCTGTATATGTAATGGCCAAGCTGGGCATAGGCACGCTGGTGATTACCAATGCGGGCGGCGGCATGAATCGTTCGTTCAAGGCCGGCGATCTGATGCTGATTACCGACCATCTCAACATGACTGGCGACAACCCGCTGATCGGACCGAATGATCCGGAACTGGGTGTGCGGTTCCCGGACATGTCCCGGGCGTATGACCCTGAATATATTGCGCTGGCCCAAAAGCTGGCGGGTGAAGTAAAAGGCGTGAACGGCGAAACGCTGGTGCTGCAGGAAGGCGTCTATGCCGGGATCAGCGGCCCAACCTACGAAACACCGGCTGAGCTGAAAATGCTCGCAGCCCTCGGGGGAGATGCCGTGGGCATGTCCACTGTGCCGGAAGTGATTGTTGCCAGCCACAGCAGATTGCGTGTGCTCGGCATTACCTGTATTACAGATATGGCGATTGGAGATGAGCTGGAGCCGCTGACGCATGAGCAGGTGGTGAAGGTAGCGAACCTGACGAAGCCGAAATTTATCGGCCTGGTTCGTGCCTTTGTGCGTGAGGTACAGGCATAATGCGGGCAGTTGACCTGATTCAGAAAAAAGAGACGGCGGGGAATTAAGCCGCGAAGAAATCGCCTACCTGATCCAGGGCTACAGCAAAGGCGAAATTCCCGATTATCAGATCTCCGCCTGGGCGATGGCGGTCTATTTCCAGGGGATGAATGCGCGCGAAACCGGCGATCTGACCCTGGAAATGGCCATGTCGGGCGATCAGGTTGACCTTAGCCCGATTGCGGGCATCAAGGTGGATAAACACTCCACCGGCGGTGTGGGTGACAAAACTACAGTTGTGCTTGCTCCGCTTGTTGCCTCCGCCGGCGTACCGGTCGCCAAAATGTCCGGCCGCGGACTGGGACATACCGGAGGCACACTCGACAAGCTGGAATCCATCAGCGGCTTCTCGGTAGAGATGGACCGGGAACGCTTCTTCACCCAGGTTGGCGAAATCGGAGCGGCCGTGATCGGCCAATCGGGCAACATCACCCCAGCGGACAAAAAGCTGTACGCGCTGCGTGATGTAACGGCGACAGTGGAATCGATTCCGCTGATTGCCAGCTCCGTCATGAGCAAGAAAATCGCTGCCGGGGCAGACGCCATTGTCCTCGATGTCAAAACCGGCAGCGGCGCATTCATGAAGACGCTGGACGATTCCATTGCGCTGGCGCAGGCCATGGTCGGTATCGGCACACATCTTGGCCGCAACACGGTGGCCGTCATCAGCGACATGGACCAGCCGCTTGGATACGGCATCGGCAATGCCCTGGAAATCAAGGAAGGCATCGAAACCTTGAAGGGCCAAGGGCCAGCGGACCTGGAGGAAGTCTGCCTGATTCTGGGCAGCCAGATGCTCGTTCTCGGCGGCAAGGCAAAGGACGAGGCGGAGGCACGCGCGATTCTGAAGTCCCATATTGCGGACGGCAGCGCATTGGCCAAGTTCAAGCAGATCGTTGCGGCACAGGGCGGAGACATCACCCAGGTGGAGTCTCCCGGCACGCTGCCGTCTGCGCGGACCTGCATTGAAGTGAAGGCGGTAACTGCCGGGTACGTGGAAAGCATCCAGGCCGAAAAAATCGGCATCGCGGCCATGCTGCTAGGGGCGGGACGCGAAACGAAGGAATCGGCCATTGATCTGGCTGTAGGCATTCAGCTGTCCAAAAAAGTCGGCGACGCTGTAGCCGCAGGTGAAACGATAGCGGTGCTGCATGTGAACGACGCCGGAGCGGACAAGGTGCAGGAGGCCGAAGCCAAGGTGCTGGAAGCCTACCTGATTTCCGCCGAGCCGGTGCCGCCGCAGCCGCTGGTGTTCGCGCTGGTAACCAAGGATGGGGTAACGCGGTATTAATTGGCCGAAGATAAGCAACAGCGGCAGCCCTGGACGGGAAAACGTCCGGGACTGCCGCTGTTTTTATTGAACAGGAACGCAAATTTCGCAATAATGATGATTGACAAGTTCAACGGTATATCGCTCCAGGATGGGTCTTGTTTCATCCAGAGTTAACCCTTGATTCGCCAACTCCGTGAATATATCAACCCAGGCCTTTTGAACAGCTTCTGCGGTATGAGGAATCTTAAATACAGCGTAGCTTCCTCCGCGAATACTGCCCGCGCTGACTTCATCAGAATTTACACTATAATCCTCAGGTACCACCAGACATGCATCATAGCGGCAATTCTCCGGTTCCACCAACGCAGGATTGTCTTGGGCAATCCCGAGGATAACAGACATACTGTCAGTAAAGGAATTAGATTGTACCCACCCTTTAAATTTCTCCATTAACTGTGAGTTGGCCATTCCATAAGGACCCTTCTGTCTCATGTATACAATTTTAGAGGATGGTATGTCTTCAACGGTTACGTTCATATGATCTTCTCTTTCCTATAGAGTACATCGATGCCTGAACCCATCTTATGATGCTTTAAAATGAAAAACAACACATTTTTTATAAAAAAATGTCAGCTCAGCCTCCGGGTTTCACCTGTGTCATACATTCGTATGGGAGTCCAGGCACTCTTCTATCGCCCGCATTATCCGGTATGCGCCCCGGCTGTGGTTGCAGAGAACGGCGGTTGCAGTCCCGTTGGCCGGATAGTAAGCGGAGTGGAAGGATACGCCGGGATCGTAGCCCATCACATGATATTTATAAATCCCGCCGCCGCGCTTCGTAATCCACACCCCGTAGCCGTAATATTCTTCTTTGTCCTCATGAATATGAGGGGCAAGCAGCAAGGCAGTCAGCTCCGGTCCCAGCAGCTTATGCTGAAGCAGCCCTTCCCACAGCAGGAGCATATCAGGAGCAGTGACGAACGCGCCGCCGTCCGCGCCCCCTTTTACCGGAATAGAGTAGATGTTGGTGGTCCAGGTTCCGTCTTCTTTCTCAATATATCCATGGGCCGTATTAGCGGGGAGTGCATCCAACGAAAAATACCCCGAGTCTGCCATCCCGCTGGCCTTGAAAATAAACTGCTCCACATAATCCGTGAATGCCATCCCGCCAAGCTTCTCCACCAGCAAGCCGAGCAGGATGTACCCCGCGTTATTGTAATGGAACCTGGTACCTGGCGTGAATTTCATCGGCAGCTCCCGGAACATCGGCAGGAAGTCCTTAAGCTCCCGCAACTGATACATTGGCCGTGTGGTCCACAATGAGGCGAAATCATCCATCGTCTCTTCATCAAAATAATCGGGAATGCCCGAGCTGTGGGTCAGCAGGTGATGAACGGTAATGTCACTGCTGAACCGGGGAAACTCTGCCTGCTCCAGAATATCCATGATTTTGCTGTCGAGTTCAAGCTTCCCTTGCTCCACCAGCTGGCAGACGGCAATCGCTGTGAACAGCTTGGAGCCGGAAGCATGGCCATACCGCGTGTCCGGATGGTTGGGTCTTGTGTCTGCTTTGCTGGCGTAGCCGTATGCGCCGGAGACTGCAGCATGGGTGCCGTTTTTTACTAATACAGTTCCCGAAAAGCCCGTTGCTTCAGCCTCAGTTTGAATGATGGTGTGAAGTTGTTCCTGCGTCATGATGTTGTCCTCCTGATAAATCTTCTGCTTCCTTGCCTGAAAAAGCTGGCGTGATTGTATTCTCTGCAGTAAAATGCTCATTTTGCGGCGGGAAATCGCCTTCTGTTGTATTCTGTGCAATTGATTTTCGCGAATGGGGGCTAAAAGCGCCATTTCCCGGAGATCTGCTGCAGAGAGTGCAATAGATTCTGTTATCAAGTGATTTGAAGGGGAATCTGCTGTAAGAAGTGCAATAGCGTGTATCAGTAGTTGTCTCTGTATGTGTCTGTCTCTGGGGAAAACATCGAAAGTCCTGCATCTGCAATTCCGGGCTCCTGCTAACTTTCCGTGACCAGTATCCGGTGTCCGTCTGTCCGCTTGCTTCTTGTTCACGATATCATGCTGCCTGCTGAGAAGATATACCGACTTCTTTTAAGAATAATTTATTCCTTGTTTCTACTCAGTGCTTAACGAGTGCGTATCCAGTTTGCTCCCAAGAAAACGCCGTCCGGGGCAGAGCGTACGCCTTGCGTAAGGTTTATCTGCAAAGGACAAGAAAAGCAGTGCAGTTTTGGCAGGACGGTACATTGTGGAGCGTTTGGAATTTAAGATAGTATAACTCTAACAGATTGAGAGAAAGCACATCCGGGGAGGAATTATAAATGGCACTTCATCAGACGATTACGGTTTTGAACACGATGGACAGCGCTTTTGTAAATGGAGAGCAGATCAGGCAGCTGTTCGCTGCGTATCCTGCGGTTCAGGTAGAAGTGAGGAAAGTTGAAGGCGATAAAGGCAGCACAGAATTCGTGAAAATTACAATCCCGGGCAGTGAAGGCAAGGGAGCAGGCGGCAATGCGCCAACGTTCGGCATTGTGGGCAGACTGGGCGGGATCGGGGCGCGTCCCGGACGGATCGGGATTGTCTCGGATGCGGACGGCGCGGTAGCGGCGGTAGCTTCGGCGCTGAAGCTGGCCGACATGCAGTCCAAAGGGGATGTTCTGAAAGGCGATGTGCTGGTCACGACACATATTTGCCCTGATGCGCCGACCCTGCCGCATGAGCCGGTGGATTTCATGGACTCTCCGGTCGATATTCTGCAGATGAATGAGCATGAGGTGCTTCCGGAGATGGAAGCCGTTCTGTCCATTGACACCACCAAAGGCAACCGCGTGATCAATCATAAAGGAATTGCCATTTCGCCTACCGTCAAGGAAGGCTACATCCTGCGGGTGAGCGAAGACCTGCTGCGGCTTCTGGAAATGACGACCGGCCGGCTTCCGGTGACGTTTCCGGTGACGACCCAGGACATCACCCCATACGGCAATGACCTCTACCATATTAATTCGATTCTTCAGCCCGCCGTGGCTACGGATGCTCCGGTGGTCGGTCTGGCAATTACCGCTGAGTCCATGGTTCCGGGCTGCGGAACCGGTGCCAGCCATGAGGTCGATATCGCGTCGGCGGTCCGTTTTGCCATTGAGACGGCGAAGGAATTCACCCAAGGCCTGTGCTCGTTCTATAACCCTGCCGAATTCAAGCGCATTACAGAGCTGTACGGCTCTATGAAAGTACTGCAGACCTCCGGCAATCCGGCGGTCCCGACCGCCTGATGTGGTGCGCATCCATTCTTAGCGATGAGACGGGGCCGGAGCTGAGGCGTAAGGAGGGAGCAAGGTTGAAGCAAATAGGGCTGATTACCATTGGGCAAGCCCCGAGGACCGATGTGGCCCCCATCCTGGAAAAATACCTGGAGGGACGCGCGGAACTGGTCCAGTCCGGGGTGCTGGACGGCTTCACTCCGGCACAGGTCCGGGAATATTACACTCCCGGTGAAGGAGAGTATGTCCTGACCTCCCGGATGCGGGACGGCTCGGCCGCTGTGGTCTCCAGAGAACGGATAAAGTCCGTTCTCCAAGGGAAAATTGATGCCATGGAAGCATCAGGTATTAAGACGATTCTGCTGCTCTGTACAGGCGAGTTCCCGGGTCTGCGCACAGTCCGGGCGCATTTGATCGAGCCGGACCGGATTATTCCTCCGGTGGTGCAGGCTTTGACCGGCAAGCGCCGCCTGGGCCTGATCGGCCCCTTGCCCGAGCAGGAGCAGAATCTGAACGAGAAGTTTGCCGCGTCAGGCAGTGCCCTGCCCTTTGCCGCCGTCTCCCCGTATACCGGGAGCGAAGCCGATTTCCGTGCGGCGGCGGAGAAGCTGAAGGACCGGGCAGATGTGATTGTACTTGACTGTATGGGCTATCTGGAGCAGCATAGACAGTGGGCGGCATCAGCCGGAGTCCCTGTCGTGCTGTCCAATGCACTGATGGGAAAGCTGATCGCCGAAATGGTGTAATCAGGAGGAAGTTAACATGAGTGAACAACGGATCACAATCAGTATGAATGTCCTGAAGGACTGTCTGGGGCTTGGCAGCCATGAACAGCTTGTTGTAGTTGCGGATGACGACAAGCGGGAGCTTGCAGAATCGGTCTACGAAGCAGGCAAACGGCTTGGTGCCGAGACGGTGCTGATGATTATGAAGGAACGGACCCGGTCCGGCGAAGAGCCGCCGGCCGCCATTGCTGAAGCGATGGCCAAATCGGATGTGGCAGTATGCATTACGACTCATTCGATGACCCATACGGCAGCACGCAAGCAGGCGGCTGCCGCTGGCACCCGGGTAGCTACCATGCCGGGGATGACCGATGATATGTTCAGTCAAGGGGCGATAACAGCGGACTATGGGCAGGTAAAAGTTTTGACCGAGCGGGTTGCCGCGCTTTTGTCCGGCAGCCGCAGTGTCCGCATTGAGAAGGATGGATTAAGCTTATCCTTCTCCACTGAGAGACGGGAAGGCATCCTCAGCACAGGCCTGTATCTGAATCCCGGGGAATCCGGCAATCTGCCTTCGGGTGAAGCCTACATCGCACCGCTGGAAGGCACTGCTTCGGGGCGCATCAAGGTAGACGGCTCTGTTGCCGGAATCGGCGCCCTGAAGCAGTCCGATGGTGCTTACCGTGGAGCAGGGCCGTCTGACCGCAGCCGAAGGTGAAGGCGGGGACAAGCTGCTGGAGCTGCTGGGCGCAGGCGACGGCCGGCTGCTCGGCGAATTCGGGATCGGGACGAACAACAAGGCGAGAATCACCGGCGTTGTGCTGGAGGATGAGAAGGTGTACGGGACGATTCATGTGGCTTTTGGCAGCAACAATACCTTTGGCGGAGTGGTGGCCGCAGGGGTGCACATCGATGCTGTGGTGATGAAGCCGGATGTCTATCTGGATGACAAGCTGATTATGCGCGGCGGAGAACTGCTGTAGGATGGAAATAGCGGCAAACGGCTAAAGGCTGCCGGACAGGAGGGATAAGGATGCTGGGAATTATACGCGTCATTACACTGGAGGAGGAAGCGGCGGTTCATCTGCACGGCGCGCTGATTGAGCGCCGCTTCGGGCTGCCCGTCATGAGCCGCTGCATTCAGGATCAGCCCCTGGGGGTATTTGATGAGGAGACGGAAGCACAATCGGTCCCCAAAATTATTGCCCTGGCCCGCGAGCTGGAGCGCAGCGGCTGCACGGCCATTGGGATCAGCTGCGCGGCAGATCCCGCGCTGGAGGAAGCCAGAGCCGCAGTCCGGGTGCCCGTACTGGGTGCGGGCTCCTGTGCCGCGCATGTTGCGATGGCTTATTCCGCACGGGTGGGAGTGCTGACCATCCTGAAGGAGGTTCCGCCCTTGATCCGAAGCATACTCGGAGAAGCTTACGTGGGCATGGACCGTCCGGACGGAGTACGGGCGACCCTGGATCTGAACACGCCCGGCGGACGGGCCGGTGCGCTTACTGCGGCTGCGCGGCTCAAGGAGCGCGGAGCAGAGGCCATTGTTCTCGCCTGCACAGGCTTCGCTACCATCGGGCTGGCGGCAGAACTGGAAGAGAAGCTCGGGATCCGCGCGCTGGACCCGATCCTGTCACTCGGCGCAATGGCCGCATCTGCGGCTTCACTGCCGGAGCTTCTCCGGCGGCAATAGCCGGAACTGGAACTTCTTTATATGACTGGAAAAGCGGGTACCTTCTTATTCTAAGGAAGGTATCTGCTTTTTTGCATATCAGAAAGTATAGATTGGGGTCCCCGCATAGGACCTGAATCAGCTTCCGTGTAAAGGTCTCACTATGTGGGTTATGTTGTGCCCGCCAAGGTGGCAATGAGAATGTTGCCGCCTGGAGAAGCGAATGTTGCGGACTAGAAAAGCGAATGTTGCCGACTAGAAAAGCGAATGTTGCGGACTGGAGAAGCGTTATTGTCGGAAATCTGCCTATGTTCAAGGGCTTGCGGACTCAGAAGCCGTTAATTGAGGATTTGCGCCGCGTTCCGGGCCTAAAATAACGAAATAACGTCGCCTGAGTCCGTATAAACCGAAATCAGAGGCTTTTTCGCAAAATAAGATCATCTGAGTCCGCTTCACCCGGCTGGCGCCCACTTAATCAATCGTTTTCCTATGCATCCACTTGATGCCTCGTTTTCCGACCGCGACCACGATTATAGATTGAAGTCCCTCTTCTTAATGTACACCTCCCCTTGCAGAGGAATGCAAAGCCGATTCTGCTTGTGGTAATTCGACAAATTCTGATAAACTATTCGGAAGTTGAAGTTTGGCATATTCCATGAAAATTCATGAAATACTGAAGACAGCAGAAGGGGGAAGGGATCAATGAATACCCGGGGCATAACCTTAAGAGAGCTGATGCAGCTTCCGATTCTGTCCAAAGCGACCGTGATCAGCGGGGTGCAGGGGCTGGACCGGGTGGTGAGATTTGTGGATGTTATGGAGGTTCCTGATTTGAAGGGCTGGATCAGCGAAGGCGTGATGCTGCTGACCACAGCGTATTCTATCCGCCATGATCCATCGCTGCTGACCGAGCTGATCTACACCTTGGACCAATTAGGCGCAGCGGCGCTGGCGATTAAGCCGGCGCGTTTCCTCAAGGAAATTCCGCAGGGGGCGATTGAGGCGAGCAATGACTGCGGACTGCCGATTGTGGAGATTCCGCCGGAAATCCCCTATACGGATATTACACAGCCTGTCATGGAGCTGCTGCTGGGCCGCCAGGCGATGCTGCTCCGCCGTGCGGAGGAAGTCTACCGGACGCTGACCACGATGGTGCTGGAGAATAGCGGGATACAGGCGGTGAGTGACAATGTGGCTGATTTCTTAAAAGCGCCCGTAGCTCTGGTGGATACGGAGCGGAACATCATCGTTTCTTCGCCGTCCCGGTTCGACTGGTCGCTGGCGGAGCGGCCGCTGAGCTGGAACATTCATGTCGACCGGCGGACGGTAGCCAGGCTGCTGGTGGATAAAGAACAGCTGGATGATATGGAGGAGGTCGGGATTGAGCAGGCCCGGCTCGTGTTCGCTCTGGAGCTGATGCGGAAAAAAGTAGCCGAGGATACGGAGTTCCGGCTGCGCGGCAACTTCATTGATGAGCTGCTTACGCCTCCTTTGCCCTCCAGGCATGAGGTGGAGCGCCGGGCGCGCCAGCTGGGCATGAATCCCGAGCATAAATGGGAGGTAGCCGTGATTGAAGGGGAGACAGCACCGAATGAAGAGACAGTGAACCGGCTGCTGGAGCAGGAAGCGCGCAAACGCGGCGTCACCCCCCATGCGGAATTCCGTTCGAACCGGGCGGTGCTGTTTCTGCCGACGCCGGAAGGCCGCAAATTCAGCGTTGCCGGCGGCAAGGGGACATCGTGGGCGGTGACGCTGGAAGGCTGGCTGTCGGACAAAGCGGAAGGTCTGGGCGGCTACCGGACGGGAGTGGGGACACCGGAATACCTCTGGGATATTCAGACCAGCTACAATGAAGCCCGCAAAGCGCTGTCCGTCGCCAAACGCCTGGGCCAGGGGGCGGGCGGGGTGACCCGCTACGAAGAGATCGAGGTATATCATCTGCTGGAGGGGCTGAGCGGAGAGGGCTTTGCCGCCTTGTTCGAGCGCAAGCTGGGCAAGCTGCGGCAGTATGACCAGGAGCATGACAGCAACATGCTGCTGACCTTTTATCATTATCTGGAATGCCGGGGGAGCCTGATTGAGACGGCAAACAGCCTCTATATCCACCGCAATTCGGTCAAATACAGACTGGAGCGTATCCGCGACATAACGGGCTTTGATCTGAATGATCCGCGCGAGCAGTTTGTCTGTCATTTGTGCCTGATCTACTACTACCTGCAGGAAAAATAGAATGGATTGACATTTTTATGGGCTTTCGCGTCAGAAAAGGTAACATATAAGCATGGTTGTAGTGCACAATCGACAAACGGTTGTGCTTTTTTTTAGCTAAACGGGACGTAGTGAGGGGTTCAAAATCTATGTAGAATTAGCACAACTACTACAGAGATTCAAAAAACCGCATGGTACCTGACATGGAGCCTGCGGCAGCAGCACAGGTGTGGCTGAGAATATGAAGATAACAGAGCCTTAAGGGGGTTGATTCATTGTTTGCTTACACATTAAAAAGACTGGCGCAGATGATTCCGGCCTTGCTCGGGATTATCGTGATCACGTTCATTCTCTCCAGAGTATTGCCGGGCGATCCTGCAATCATGCTGGCCGGGGAACAGGCCCCGGAGGAGACAGTCAACAAAATCCGCCAGGACATGGGACTGGACAAGCCGCTGTACATTCAATTCTTCAGTTATTTTGGACAGCTGTTCCAGGGGAATATCGGCTACGCCTATCACACGGGGCATTCGGTCGCAAGTGATCTGGCCACGCGGTTCCCGGCGACGCTGGAGCTGACGATTGCGAGCATTCTGATCGCCATTCTGGTGGCGATTCCTGTAGGCATTATCGCTGCTACCCGCAAGGAGTCGGTTCTGGACCATATCTCACGTGTCTTTTCACTGATAGGCGCTTGTGTACCAATCTTCTGGCTCGGTCTGATGTTCATTTATATCTTTTATTCCATTCTTGGCTGGGCGCCTGCTCCGATGGGGCGAATCAGCGGGGACTTGAATCCGCCGTCGCATATTACCGGATTGTATGTTTTGGACAGTATTTTATCGGGAGATATGGTTGCGCTAAAAAGCAGTATCGTCCACCTGGTGCTTCCGGCGATTTGCCTTAGCACAGGCACGATGGCCATTGTGGCCCGGATGACCCGCTCCAGCATGCTGGAGGTTGTCGATCAGGACTTCGTCCGTACCGCCCGGGCTAAAGGACTCAAGGAATCCGCCGTTATTTACAAGCACGCGCTGGTCAACGCTCTGATTCCAACGCTGACGGTACTCGGATTGCAGTTTGGTTATCTGATGGGAGGCGCGGTGATCACGGAGACCATCTTTTCCTGGCCGGGTATCGGCGGCTATGTTACGGACTCCATTCTGGCTGCGGATTATGCGCCGATTCAAGCCTTTACGCTGGTCAGCGCTATCCTCTACTGCGGCATCAACCTGGCGGTTGATCTGATCTACGGCCTGATTGATCCGCGGATCCGCTATGAATAAACGAACGTTTCCGTTCAAGGAGGAGATTACATTGAGCACGGCAGCACACTCAGCCCAGGGCAGTCCTTCAGCGCCCGCAGCTGCTCACAAACCCAAAACACTGATCCGCCTGCTTCTGCATAACCGGCTTGCCGCAATCGGCCTTGTCCTCATTGTGATCTGGACCGTGACCGCGCTGATCGCGCCATGGATTGCTCCGCATGATCCCTATCTGACAGACATGGCGAACAAATTGCAGGCACCTTCCGGCAGCCATTGGTTCGGAACGGACAACTTCGGACGGGATATCTTCAGCCGGGTGCTCTACGGAGCACGAATCAGCATCTGGACCGGCCTCATCGCCGTAGCCATCTCGTTTCTGATCGGTGTCCCGCTTGGCGGGGTAGCTGCCTACTACGGTGGGAGGACCGGAACGATTATCATGCGTCTGATGGATGTTCTGCTCTCCTTCCCGTCGCTGGTGCTGTCCATGGCGATCGCTGCTTCCATCGGGGCGGGCCTGACCAGTGCGATGATCGCCGTGGGCATCGTCGGCATTCCGGAGTTTGCGCGGCTGATGTTCGGCCAGACCGTCTCGCTCCGGGAGAAGGAATATGTGGAAGCGAGCCGCGCCATCGGGGTGAAGAACTCGGTCATTCTGTACCGGCATATTCTCCCGAACGCCCTCGCCCCGCTGATGGTACAGGCCACGCTGGGGATGGGCTTCGCCATCCTGACGGCATCGAGCCTCAGCTTTCTCGGCCTAGGCGTCAAACCTCCGATCGCCGAGTGGGGCGCGATGATCTCGGAGGGCCGGGAGTATATTATCTCCGGCCAGTGGTGGCTGGTCACCTTCCCGGGCCTCGGAATTGCCACCTCGATTCTTGGCTTTAATCTGCTCGGCGACGGGTTCCGGGATGTGCTTGATCCACGGTTGCGTTCGGGCAAATAAAAGGAGCGCCGGCGGCCGGTGCCGCCGGTGCTCCAGATATACAGCCCGGTATAGATAAATCAGCAGCATCTTGTTTGTAGCCAGTGTATAGAAAAGGGAGGAATTATTGATGAAAAGAGTAAAACTGCTGTCCACACTCACCGCTTTTTCAATCCTGCTGGCAGGCTGCGCAAGCAGCGCCAATCCACAGACGCCTGCTGCCACTAAGGCTGCTGAGGGCACCGCAGCACCGGCGGCTGCAGCCAAGCCTTTTCTGACGGTCGCTTATTCTGAAGGCGGTACAACGCTTGATCCGGCGGAAGCCAACGATTTGACCTCGGATACCCTGGTGCTGGCGGCATACGACCAGCTCGTCACCTACGGCATCAAGTCTGACAATGGCGCAAATATCGCCAACACCGAAGACATTAAGCCCATGCTTGCCGAGAGCTGGGAAGTGTCCGGCGATAATACCGTCTATACCTTTAAGCTGAAGTCTGGCGTGAAATTCCAGAGCGGCAATCCTGTAGATGCAGATTCGGTGGTGTATTCTCTTGACCGTGTGGCGAAGTCCAGCTCCGGCAGTTTTCTCTACGGAATGGCAGCCATTAAAACCGTAACCGCCAAAGATGATTCCACCGTTGAAATCGCCCTGACGAATGCCAATCATAATTTCCTGCAGATTCTGGCGATGTATACCTTCTCCATTGTGGACAAGAAGACGGTTGAAGCCCAAGGCGCCGACTACCTCAAGACCCATGCGGCTGGCTCCGGTCCATTCACCCTTGAGAAATGGGACCCGGCCACCGAGGCCGTTTTTACACCGAACGAAGATTACTGGCAGGGTGCGCCGAAGCTCGGCAAGGTGACGATGAAGTTCACCAAGGAAGCCTCCAACCGTGTGCTGCTGCTGAACAAAGGCGATGTTGACATGGCGATTGAAATTCCGCCGAAGGATGTTGATACCCTGAAGAGCAACAGCAATCTGACTGTAGCCTCCAATGCGAGCAACCGGATTCTCTATTTTGCGATGAACAACAAAGTGAAGCCTTTTGACAATGAAAAAGTCCGCCAGGCGATCAACTACGCGATTCCCTATGACGAACTGCTGACTGGTGTAATGTACGGACAGGCCAAGCAGATGAAGAGTTCGGTGGCCAGCAATACGCCGGGCTTCTCGGATGCAGGTTATGTCTATGAGCATAATCTGGATAAAGCGAAGGCACTGCTCAAGGAAGCGGGCTACGAAAAAGGGTTTACCTTTGACTTCACGCTCGGCTCCGGCTTCGATGACTGGGAAGATGATGCGGTCCTGATTCAGGCAGAGCTGGCCAAAATCGGCGTCACCATGAACATCAACAAGCTGGCCCGCGCCCAGTTCCTGGAGCAGCAGAAAACAAAGAACCTGACCGCATATATCTCCAAATGGACTTCTTTTGTCAACGATCCTGGTTATCATCTCGGCTTCCTGATGTACGGCAAAGGCTCCTCCAACTACAACAATTACCAGAATGCCGAAGTAGACAAGCTGTGGGAGCAGGCCAATACCGAGACAGACGCAGCCAAACGCGCAGAGCTATACAAGCAGGCTCAGGAGATCATTACAACGGAAGCACCATGGGCTTACTTGTATGAATACAACCGCATTGTCGGCATGAGCAACAAGATCAGCGGCTACGCGTTCTATCCGGATGAAGTCATCCGCTTCTACCCGCTGTCGATTCAGGAGTAATACGCACAGCAGACTAAGACTTATATTTTGACAAAAGAGCGGACGGGCCTTGGCGGCTGCGGTCCCTCTTTTTCCAAATTACAGCGGACATAAAGGAGATTGGACTCATGACAGACTGGAAAAGCAAGGTGCTGAGCGCGATTGATGCGGAGCAGGAGCAATTGCTGGAGCTGTGTTCACAGCTGATCCGTTTTCCCTCCGAGAATCCTCCGGGCGACTCGCGGGACATCAGCAGCTTTATCATGGAGTATCTGAAGCAGGCAGGGATAGATACAGAGGTGCATCCGGCCACCGAAACGATGCTGAACCTCGTCTCTACGCTGAAAACCGGGGCTGCGGAGCCTTCGGATAAAAAACTGATCTTTTGCGGACATACCGATGTGGTTCCCGCCGGTGACCGGTCGCGCTGGGATTTCGATCCGTTCTGCGGCGACATCGTCGATGGCTACTTGCTGGGAAGAGGAGCCTCTGACATGAAGGCCGGACTGGCCGGGCTGATCTTCGCCATGGGGCTGCTGTCCAGACTGGGCGTTCCCCTGCGCGGCGATCTGGCGCTGCTGGTAGTGCCGGATGAAGAAACCGGCGGCCACCTGGGGGTGCCGTGGGTGCTTGAGCGCGAACTGGTCACAGGAACGGCTGCCGTCATCGCCGAGCCTTCCGGCCCGCTGAATCCGACCATTGGCCAGAAAGGCAGCTGCTGGTTCGAATTCACAGTGGAAGGCACTCCCGGACACGGAAGCCTGGCCCCGGTGGTGGGCGAGAGCGCGATTGTCAAAGCGGCCAAAGGGATTGAAGCCCTGCAGCGTTTATGGGACATCAAGCCGGATATTCCGGAGGAGGTCCAGGAGATCATCCGCATCTCCCAGGATTATGTGAAGGAACGTGAACAGGACGGCTCCATCGCTTACCAGGTGTTCGACCATGTGACGGTCAACATCGGAACGATTCAGGGCGGGACGAAAGTGAATGTGGTGGCTGACCGGTGTACAGTGCAGGTAGATTCACGGGTTCCTTTTGGCGTCGATTACCGCGATGTGCTGGACCGTGCCCGTTCACTGCTGCTTGAAGCGGGCATTGAGTCCGAGGTCAAGGGCTTCGGCTTCCAGGGCAATGCCAACTGGACTTCTACGGAAGAGCCGATTGTCAGCAATCTGGTGGAGAGCATCTGCGAGGTAAGCGGCGAAGAAGCCTACGGAGTGCTGCAATGGGCCTCCAGCGATGCCCGCCATTTCCGGACCCATCAGATTCCGGTGCTGCAATACGGCCCGGCTGAGCTGTCCACCATTCATAATTTCAATGAAAAAGCGCCGGTCTGGCAGATCATCCAATGCGCCAAAGTATATGCGTTGACCGCCCTGAAGTATCTTGGAGTCGAAGAGAGCGGAAAATAATTCGGAACGTGAAGTTCTACTGACAAATTTTACGCCGAAATTCTGAGTGGAATAGATGTTACGATATATATGGTAAGGGATTTGTGTAGCTGATTGCTTTTTATGCAATAGAAAGTTCATTGTTTGGGGTGAAATCGCCATCTGCTGTATTTCGTGCAACAGACATTCATGCCGCTGCGGCGCCCTTGAGAAAGCGAATATAAGCGTGAAAATGAATTGCAGGATAGAAGGTGTCTCGCCTGCTCAACAGACTAATCTAAATCTAATGCCGGGAGGGATAAAGATGACAGAACTGCTTGAAGTCTCCGGGCTGTGCACCGAATTTTCAACGGCTGCGGGTACGATCCGTGCGGTTGACGGCATCAGCCTGTCCGTGCGCAAAGGGGAGACGCTGGGCATCGTCGGCGAATCCGGCTGCGGCAAAAGCATCACCTCGCTGTCGATCATGCAGCTGCTGCCGAAGCGGATCAGCCGGATTGCCGCCGGGCAGATCCGTTTTGAAGGCAAGGATATGCTGAAGATGCCGGTGAAGGAAGTACGGGGTATCCGCGGCAACCGGATTGCGATGATTTTTCAGGAGCCGATGACCTCGCTGAATCCGGTGTTCAAGATTGGCCGGCAGATTTCCGAATCCGCCCGGTTTCATCTGAAGCTGAGCAAGAAGGAAGCGGACGAGCGTGCGGTTGAAATGCTGCGCAAGGTCGGAATTCCCCGTCCGGAAAAAATTGCCCAGCAGTACGCCCACCAGCTATCCGGCGGGATGCGCCAGCGCGTGATGATCGCCATGGCGATGGTCTGTAGTCCGCAGCTGCTGATTGCCGATGAGCCGACGACGGCCCTGGACGTGACGATCCAGGCGCAAATTCTCGATCTGATGCGCGAGCTGCAGCAGACGGAAGGGATGTCCATTCTGATGATTACCCATGATCTGGGCGTCGTGGCCGAAATGTGCGACCGGGTCGTGATCATGTACGCAGGCCAGATTGTCGAGGAGGCGGATGTGGCGACACTGTTCGGTAAGCCGCTGCATCCTTACACACAAGGGCTGCTGGCTTCGCTGCCCCAGCTTGCCGGGGAGAATGACCGCTTGACTTCGATCCCGGGGCAGGTCCCAAATCCGGCCAATCTGCCATCCGGCTGCCGGTTCGCACCGCGCTGCCCGGCGGCAGTTGACCGCTGCTGGGCAGAACGCCCGGAGCTGCTTGAAATCCGGCCAGGACACAGCTGCCGATGTCTGCTGCAGCAGGAGGAGGTATCATGAGCGCCATTCTGGAAGTCCGCAATTTGAAGAAGCATTATCCGATCCGCAAAGGCTTTTTCGCCAAACAGGTGGGGTCCGTAAAAGCGGTGGATGGCATCACCCTCTCCGTAGAGAAGGGAGAAACCCTTGCTGTTGTTGGTGAATCCGGCTGCGGCAAGTCCACCACGGGCCGGGCCATCCTGCGGCTGATTGAGCCGACGGACGGCGAGATTCTGTTTGACGGCACAGATGTCCGCAGCCTGGATACCGAGCAGCTTCGGCGGTTCCGCACCGATATGCAGATGGTGTTCCAGGACCCGTATGCTTCGCTGGACCCGCGTTGGACCGTGCAGCGCATCCTGGAGGAGCCGCTGCGGACGCATGGAGCGGCTAAGAGCAATGAGCTCAAAAGCCGTGTCGAGGAGCTGATGCAAGTCGTGGGTCTATCGCCTTATCAGGCCCACCGCTTCCCGCATGAATTCTCAGGCGGCCAGCGGCAGCGGATCGGCATTGCCCGCGCGCTGGCGCTGAATCCAAAGTTCATCGTCTGCGATGAGCCGGTCTCCGCGCTGGATGTATCGATTCAGGCACAGGTACTCAATCTGATGCAGGATCTGCAGGAGCAGTACGGTTTGACCTACATGTTCATCTCCCATGACCTCTCGGTCGTGAAATTTATCAGCGACCGGGTGGCGGTGATGTATCTGGGCCGCATCGTAGAGCTTGCTCCGACCAAGGAGCTGTTCGCGAAGCCGCTGCATCCGTACACGCAGGCCCTGATGTCCGCCGTGCCGGTGCCGAATCCGGGACTCAAAAAGTCGCGGATTGTGCTGACCGGCGACGTGCCGAACCCGGAGACACCACCCTCCGGCTGTGCTTTTCATCCCCGCTGTCCCTTCGCCATGGACAAATGCCGCAAGGACGAGCCGGTGCTGCGCCATCTGGACTCGGGACATCAGGTATCCTGCCATTTGTATTAGCAGTAAAATTGGAGCCACCCGGAGACGGGTGGCTCTTTGGATTGAGCGGCGTAGGGGCGCCAGGGACGGAATCAAAGGTAAAAATACCTTTGATTTCCCTGCACGGGGGCTTCCCGGTGGCAAGCCAAGTGGAAAAAGGGCACTTAAATTTCTCGAAAATCAAGAAATCCGAGGGTTAGGTGGAAAAAGGGCACTTAATTTCGCGCTATTCCTTTATCTGGGGCGAATGTGGGTGAATTAGTGATACTTTTTCCACTTAGCTACCGAGTTACTGATGGCGTAAAATAAGTTGTGTACCAAGATTTGGGGCCTAGTAGGCAACAAAAAAGTAGGGTATTCTCGGGATTACGACACCACCAAGAAAGGAACCCTACTCAATGACTATTGTACCCGAAAATATGCTGAATAATCTATTTGAAAATCTTGTTACTCAATTTGTGAAAGAGAACTTAGAGTCCATCATGCGAGCAGAAATCCAAGAATTCATGGCTACGGAAGAGTCCGGTCCAAGCAACAGTCGCAATGGATATTACCCGCGCAATCTGCACACGAAATACGGAAATGTGGAGAATCTTAAGGTTCCTCGTGACCGTCAGGCTCTGTTCCAGACGCAACTGTTTGAGCCCTACCAACGGCGGGACGGTTCGTTAGAAGAGGCCGTCATTCAGATGTACAAAAGCGGAATGGGGACACGGGATGTGGCCCGGTTCATTGAAAGTATGTTCGGCAGTCACTATTCTCCCACGACGGTCAGCAACATTACGGCAACCGTCCTCGAAGACATTCACCAGTGGCAGAAGCGCCCTCTGCAAAAGCGTTATTCCGTCATCTATCTGGACGGATTATACGTCAAACTCAAACGTGGCACCGTCGGCGGAGAAGTGGTTTATTTCGCGATGGGCATTGACGAAGAAGGCCACCGACAAATCCTCGGGTTTTATGTGGGGGGCCAAGAAAGCGCCAATGGCTGGCGGGAGGTCCTGAAGGATCTTTACGACCGCGGAGCGCAGGAAGTCTTGCTCGGCGTGTTTGACGGACTCCCCGGCCTGGATGGAGCGTTCCGCGAAACGTATCCGAAGGCAGACGTACAGCACTGTGTGGTTCACAAGATTCGGTCGACCTTTCCCAAAATACGGGTGCAGCACAAAACCGAAGTCATTGAAGATCTAAAGACGATCTACACCTCAGCCGATGAGGATGTGGCCCGGGCTGCATTCGATACCGTGAAGGCCAAATGGGGCAAGCTCTACCCGAAAGAGATGCAGTCATGGGAAGAGCAATTAGCGACCTTACTGACGTTCTACAAGTATCCAGCGCTCATTAAGGAAGCCATCTACACGTCCAATCCCATTGAACGAATGAATAAGGAAATTCGGAAGCGCCTCAAACCCATGAACAGCCTCACCAATATGGATGCGGCAGAGAAGATTGTTTATCTGGATGTTGTGGAGTATAACGAGCGCTTTGCCGAACGAGTGATTCGCGGTTTTGGGGATCTAGAGGTAAAGAAGAAACTGAATGAGATGTTTGAGGCACGATATCCTGCCCAGGAATTGCAGGAAAAGTAGCCCATTTCTCTTGTTCTTGGGGTGGGGAACCCCCACCCCAAGAACACCCCTACCACCTAAAACGAATACTCGAGAAGATACTCTACGCTTCTTACACAAACTTCTTGACGCTACCGAGTTACTTGATGCTCGATCAAATTAGTGATACTTTTTCCACTTAACCAGCTAACTTAACCAGCTAATGAAGCGCCAAGAAGGTACGTAATTCACTTACACAATTTTTGGACACTACCCGGGACCCAAACCAAAGGTCAAACGACCTTGGATTATCCCGCACTGGCGCCAGGTTCCCCCCTGCTTCCCACACACCCCGCCGTCTGCCCCACACACCCCGCCGTCTGCCACACACCCCGCCGTCTGTACCACACAGCTTCCCCGCGAGGCTTCCCGCAACTTGAAAAACTTAGTTCAACGCTCCTATATAGACCACTTCCAGGCCTATTTCTAACCCCTCAACCGAAACACACAGAAGCGGCTGTTTTGCAAAGGGGCCTACCCCTGTTCCATCTGCGACTTCTGATTCAATTATGACAAAAAAGTAACTTTTGGTTTGAAATGAAAAGTAAACTCCCCTATAATTACAATAAATATAAAACTGAACTGGGAGGAGATGGAATAAAAGGTGAATAAACAACGAGAGCTGTGGATTGACGCAGCTAAGGGTTTCAGCATTATTTTTGTGGTCATGGGGCACTCCGGCGATGCGGCAGCCAACCATTATCTGTCGTGGTTCCGGATGCCGTTGTTCTTTATACTCAGCGGACTGGTCTTCAAACCGGTAGATTCCTGCCGGTACCTGGGCTGGGCGGCCAAACGGACCAAAGGTCTGATGACACCTTATGCAGCCTATGGAATGCTGATTGCGACTGTGCTGCTGCTCTTCAGCTTCAATTTTAAAGACTTTGCCGAAAATATCGCCAGGCTGCTCTACGGGGGACTGTCGCTGACCGGTCCATACGGTGTATTCTGGTTTATCACCTGTCTGCTTTTTACCCAACTGCTGTTTGGATATATCGTCCGCTACCCGATGAGAACACAGCTCCTCCTGATCACCGCCGCTTATTCATTATCCCATCTGATCTCCCTCACTTCGCTCCACACCTTCAACCTTCCCTGGAACATCGACGTTTCCCTATTGGCTGTGACTTATTACGCTGTCGGCTATTATGGCAAAAAAGCGATCCCCGCGCTGATCCGCCGCCGGATTACATTGCCGCTGCTGCTCCCGCTGTGTGCAGGTGTTGTTGCTCTGGAGCGTGCCGGAATGATCCGCTATAGCCTGAATATGAAATACAAGGAATATGATGCTGTGGTGCTGGATCTCTTCATTCCGCTGCTGGTCTCCCTGACCATTTGCGCCGGGGTGTACTGGTTGTCCAGGCTTTTTCCGCTGCAATGGCTGGGCAATTTGGGCCGCAATACGATTGCCATCATGTATCTGCATCTGCCGGTCAATTACGCGTTAAAATATCTGCTTGGCGCAGACTACGGCCTCGTGCCTTTTACATTGGTTGGCGTAGGTGTCCCGCTGCTCGCAGCCCTGTGGATCAGCCGGTTCCCGGTGCTATCCAGATTGTACCTGGGACATCACGGAGGCAGCCGTCCTGCCGTCAGCTACAGTGAACGAACCGCGGTTCGGAGCAGTGTTTCTCCCGGAGATTAGCAGCCATTTTCAACTTACTCACACCAGCACAATGGCCTTCAAAATTAGGCGATCTCATCCATCTGTAATAATTGGGGTTCCACACCAGCAGATTGAACGCTGTTGCCGCGCATTTTTACAGTTAAATGGAATAATTTTCACCCTTTCTGACCAGACTGGAACACAGTACCTGTGAAATGAAGGTTAATGTTCAGGAGGGGAACCATCGTGAGAAAAATGCGTTATGTACTGCTCGTGCTGTGTGTTGCTGCTTCGGTTCTGGGATCAGCTTCAGGCGCGTATGCAGAGGAAAAAGCCAAAGTCAAGGACACCGGCAAAAACGCCGCTGCCGTGAATCTCGCACCCGGAGCGCGCTCCGCGATTCTGATGGATGCGAACACGGGCACCGTGGTTTATGAGAAGAACAGCCATGACAAGCTGCCGCCGGCAAGCATTACCAAAATCATGACCATGCTGCTGACCGTGGAAGCACTGGATGAAGGCAGGCTGCAATTGACCGACAAGGTGCGGACGAGCGAATATGCCGCGTCGATGGGCGGGTCGCAGATTTTTCTGGAGCCCGGCGAAGAAATGACTGTGGATGAAATGCTCAAGGGCATTGCGATGGCCTCGGGTAATGACGCTTCTGTGGCAATGGCAGAGAAGCTGGCCGGGTCGGAGAGCGCTTTTGTGGATCTTATGAATCAAAGGGCCGGGGAGCTTGGCCTGAAGGACACGCATTTTGCCAACTGCAACGGTCTGCCGGCCGAGAATCATTATTCCTCCGCCCATGACATTGCCGTCATCAGCAAGGAGCTGCTGAAGCATGAACAGATTATCAAGTACACCGGCTCCTATCAGGATTATCTGCGCAAGGATTCGACCAAGCCGTTCTGGCTGGTGAATACGAACAAGCTGGTGCGCTTTTATACGGGCGCTGACGGTCTCAAAACCGGTTATACGGCGGAAGCGAAGTTTTGCCTTTCCGCAACTGCGGCCAGAGACGGACTGCGTGCCATTGCGGTTGTCTTAGGCGAACCTAACACCAAAACGCGCAACAGCGAAGTGTCGGGGATGTTCGATTATCTCTTTTCCCAGTACAAGGTTCATACGATCCACAAAGCGGGAGAAGCCATTGGCAGTGTGAAGATTGAAAAAGGTGTTAAGACAAAGCTGCCGCTGACTGCAAAGGAAACGTATAGTGTGCTTTTGAAAAAAGGAATCACCCAGGAAGGCATCCGCCATGAGCTGGTTGTGCCCGAAAGCCTAAAAGCTCCTGTAAAGGCAGGACAGGCCGTCGGCAAGCTGGTCGTATATCAGGGCACAGACAAGATCAAGGAATATGAGCTGAAAGCAGACACGGATGTGCCGAAGGCAGGCTGGTGGAAGCTGTTCAAAAGGACCGCAGGCTCTATGTTCAGGGTGGATTAAATTCGGTTTTTTTGTAGATTGGCCTCAGGCCTTCTGTTGATTCGTAGGGGTTTTCTTCTAGTTTTGTCGTGAGGCAGGATTATAGATTTCCCGCGTAGAAAACCTTGTCCTTGTAGGGGAAAGAACTGAAGTGCAGGACGGTTTTTCAAAGCAACGAAGAGGAGAGTGGCAAGCATGAATTCTCATGTGGAGATGGAGCATCACCGGGGTGTGCTGATTGTCCGGCTGTCTGGAGAGCTGGATCATCATGCAGCCGAATATGTACGAATGGATATGGATGAAGCCATTATGCGGGGACAGGTGGAGCATCTGATTCTCAGCCTGAAGGAACTGCAGTTTATGGACAGCTCAGGGCTGGGCGTCATTCTCGGGCGGTACAAGCTGATCCGCAGCAAAGGCGGGAAAATGGTCGTCTGTGATGCCGCACCGCCAGTACAAAGGCTGCTGGAAATGTCGGGCTTGTTCAAAATCATGCCCCTATATGACGACGAGAGCGCTGCACTCTCGGATTTGGAGGTTGCGTTATGACTAAAAGCGAAGCGGGTAACTTCATGAGCGTCCAGTTTGCCGCATTGTCGGAGAACGAATCGTTCGCGCGCGTGGTGGTGGCGGCTTTTGTCTCCCGGCTCGATCCGACGATGGAGGAGCTGAATGACCTGAAGACGGTTGTGTCGGAGGCGGTCACCAACTGTATTATCCACGGGTATGACAGTGATCCTGAAGGCATTGTCAGCATCTCTGCCTCCATCGAGCATGAAACTGTGCATCTCACGATTGAAGATAAGGGCCGGGGCATTGAGGATCTGGAGCTGGCCCAGCAGCCGCTGTATACGTCCAAGCCTGAGCTGGAGCGCTCGGGCATGGGTTTTACGATTATGGAGAATTTCATGGATGAATTCGAAGTTACAAGTGAACCGGGGCGCGGTACCTCCATTTCAATGAAGAAAACCATCGTCTCGAAAAAAGCTTTATACAATTAGGGGTTGGAGCCATGGATGCAGAGTCAAAAAAAGCTCCGCCGACCTATTTGGACGATGCGGAGGTCAAACGTCTGATCGCACTCAGTCAAGCCGGAGATAATCTGGCCCGCGACACGCTGGTCAACTGCAATATCCGCCTCGTCTGGTCGGTGGTGCAGCGGTTTATGAACCGCGGGTATGAGCCTGACGATTTGTTCCAGATCGGCTGTATCGGACTGTTGAAGTCCGTAGATAAATTCGACCTCAGCTATGAGGTCAAATTCTCCACCTATGCCGTGCCGATGATTATCGGCGAGATTCAGCGTTTCCTCCGGGACGACGGCACCCTCAAGGTCAGCCGTTCCCTCAAGGAGATGGCCAACAGGGTCCGCAAAATGAAGGACGAAATGTCCAAAACGCTGGACCGGCTGCCGACCATCGGCGAAGTCGCGGAGGCGCTGGGGGTGACACCCGAAGAGATCGTGTTCGCCCAGGAGGCCAACAAGCCGCCGACTTCAATCCACGAGACCGTCTTCGAGAACGACGGCGATCCGATCACGCTGATCGACCAGATTGCCGACGAGACGCAGGAGCGCTGGTTCGACAAGCTCGCACTCAATGAGGCCATCGGGGCCTTGACCGAGCGCGAGCGCCTGATCGTCTACCTGCGCTACTACCGCGACCAGACCCAATCCGAAGTCGCCAGCCGCCTCGGCATCTCGCAGGTCCAGGTGTCGAGGCTGGAGAAGAAAATCCTCGCGAGCATCCGCGAGCAGATTGCGCAGTAGATTGGCTGGCAGGGTACAAGCAGGGAAGCAAGGCAAGCAGGGAAGTAAGGCGAGAGGGAAGCAAGGCGAGCAAGGAAGTAAGGCAAGAGGGGAGCAAGACGAGCGGGAAGTAAGGTAATAGGGAAGTAGGGCGAGCAAGGAAGTAAGGCAGAAGGCAGCGGAGGCAAGTAAGGAAAACAGTGTGTGGCCGGATTTTGCAAGTAAGTATGAGCAGTGAATGTGACGGGTGAAATAAACGTTTGGAGCAGGAAGCCGCCTTGGGAGAGGCGGCTTTTTGCGTGTGGTTTGGTGGGGCGCAGCAATGAATCGGACAGAGAGGAGAAAACAAAGCCAAACGGCTCGTACAGCAGAGGATCGAACTCTTCCAGCCTCCCCTGAAAAAAGGGGGGACTTCCCCTAATGGACCCAGATGCCGTTATCTGCTTGAAATCAGTTTTTGCTGGGCACTTACGGACCCAGATGACCCTATTTCATGCAAATCCACTATTGTGCTCCGGGAAATGCCAGCTTAGCGTCTCCTCTGTCCGTTAGCTTGAATAAAAAGACCGGATTGTTGAAATAACGGCGCTGGAGTCCGTAACGTCGTGGTTCCCTTTAGGTTCGAGTGTACAGCACCCATCTGATTATCTACAAGATGGATGGCGAGGAGTCCGTCAATCTAGCCTTCCGGGATGCTCTACTAGTTTCCATGCCTGATCCGCTCCATTAAAGGATTTCCTGTCCGTATCCCTGAAAAAGGAAAAAATAGAACATCTTAATTCGATAGGAATAAATTCCGATAATAAGAGTGTCCTCTACATCTAAAGTCTCATTTACATAAGCATACAAGGACAGAAAACCGAGTTTGGAACAAAGGCAAATCCGTACGAAAGTCGGAGACGCAAAGCCACGGGCCTACTTCATCCGGAAGGGATGTCAGGGCAGCCGGGCCGCTCAAGGCACTTGGTTTTTTGGCGTGCCTACAAATAGCGCTGGGGGAGAGAAGTGGATGAGGTTCGGAAGGAAAAGGAAGTTTACGCAGACGGTTACAGCTGTTTGCGCGGCGGTGATTTTGCTTGGGGGCTTGCCGGCAGTGGTCTGGGCATAAGGCAGGCTTCGGTTTCGGCTGCGGCGGCCAATCCGGGCAGAACGGACTATAGCGTATCGGGTGATCGGCTGATATGGCTGGAACCGGATGCAGACGGAGTTAAGCAGGTGCACGCGCTGAATCAGCGCAGTGGAGCAAATACGGTGCTTACGGCCGGTCCATCCGCCAAGGATGCGCCTTATGTGCATGGAGCGGTTGCGGTGTGGGCGGACAAGGGAAGTGAGCCGGGAGCTACGCTCCACTGGGATATCTACACTGCCGATCTGGAGACAGGCAAGAAGATGAAGCTCAACAAGCAGGCCGGCCAATACGGCAATCCGACAACTGACGGCGTAGGTGTGGTCTGGTATGAACGCAAAAATTACGGCAGCATGATCTATCATGATCTGGCCACAGGGGTTGAAGCGGATCTGGGCGAAGGCCGTTTCCCGGTGCTGGCCGGCGGAAATGTCGTCTACAAGAATGCCCGTGACGGGGGCCTCAGCCTGCTGGATGTGAGCAGTGGCGTAACCCGCGCACTGGTTAGCCTGGGTGGTGCGAATGCGGTGGACTGGTTTGTATTTAACGGCAGCCACGTGCTGTACAAGCAGAAAAACAGTGCCACAGGGAGCAAATATGTACTGCTGAACATCAAAGACCTGACGGCACAGCCAATGGATCTCACCGGGATGAAAGCCGGGGGAACTGAATATGCCTTTATGTCCATAGGTGAAGGACAAGCTGTGTTCCAGGAGGAGGTTGACGGTGCTGCCACTCTGAAGCAGGTAGACCTCACTACATATGCAGTAAAACCGCTGCCGATAGATGCCGGGGTGAAGCTGATCGGAATTAGCGGGAGCAAGCTGCTGTACAGCAAGAAAGATGATTACATAGAATCAGTTGATTTAAAAGAAACCCCTAACCCGACTCCTGGACCGGAAACGACTCCATCGCCAGGTGCAACCCCAAATCCAGGCCCAGACGCTGACCCGGGTCCGGCCCCGGGGACCAAGGTCCCTGTGACTATTGGAGCCAAAGACAGCCGGATTATTGGAAGTTCAGGCGGCATTTTGTCTGCAGTGAACGGTTGGGCACGGCTGGAGATTTCCGCAGGAACCTTCCCGGACAATACCAGCGTAAGCCTGGCCCAGGCTGAACTGGAAACGAAGGAAATGCTGGATGCAAGCGGCAAAAAGCTGCTCAAGGCTGGTTCCGCCTGGCAAGTACAAGCGGGCGCTCCATTCCTGATCCCGGCCAAGCTGGCAGTCCGGTATCCGCAGGAGGAGCCTTGGACGTCAAAGCGGGAGAAGCTTGGAATCTACAGCTACAATCCGGACAAAGGCATCTGGAGCTATATCGGCGGGGTGACTGCGGCGGAGGACGGTTTTGTTCAGGCTAAAATATCAGCCTCTGGACTGTACGCGGTCATGCTGCGCGAGGCACAATTCACGGATATGTCAGGCCACTGGGCACAGCAAGCTGTGGAGGTGCTGGCGGCAAGAGGCATCGTGAACGGGATGAACGGAACTGTATACGCGCCAAAAGCCATCCTGACCCGGGCTGAATTCACCAAGCTGCTGACAGCAGCTCTTGGACTGCAGCCGGTGCAGACGGATAAGCCAACCTTCCGTGATGTTTCCGCTGCGCACTGGTCCTACCCGTATGTGGAAGCGGCAGCGGCGGCAGGAATTGTAACCGGAGACGCAGGGCTTTTCCATGGCAATGCTCCGCTGACCCGTGAACAGATGATGGTGATGCTGATGCGGGCGATTGGCAGCACTACTGCCCACAGCCCGGCATCTGCTGCGGACCCAGTCAAGCTTCAGACGGTACTCTCCGGATTCAAGGACAACGGCACCATTAGCCAATGGGCACGGAAATCCGTAGCTGCGGCGGTTGACAAGAAGCTGGTGCAGGGCAGCGGACAGCTTTTGAAGCCTAAAGATTCATCCACAAGAGCCGAAGCGGCAGTCATTATGTACAAGCTGCTGGCTGAGCTGAAATTACTCTAACTTATCACGGATAGGAGATCGGTCTATGAAATTCCGAGTATTAAAAAGGAAATGGCGCAGCGGCAGCCTGAAGGCGCGTGTGAACCTCATGCTTGCGCTGCTGCTGGTCATAGCTTACATCCCGGTTCTTCCGGGACTTACCAAGCTCACATCGTCTGCCTATGCGGCTACCAATATGCGGATTGAACCGAGTGAGCTGAGCCCGGGACCCGGTAAAAGTGTGGAAATTTCGTTCAGCTTCAACGCAGCGGATGACGGTCAGGACCAGCATGAGACCAACATCAGCCTGTGTACTCCGCAAAAAGACGGTTCTGCTCCGCTCCTTGGAGATCTGATTACGAGCGGCGTCTATCCGACGAAGCAGAACGGGCAATATATCGTTCATAAATATGTCTGGGATGGCAAGATCGGAGGCGTGCCGCTGGACGAAGGGCGCTATAACATCTGCATCTCGCCTGCTGAATATAACGGCTCCGGTGTGTATTACGGCCAAATCGCCAGCTTCGAAATCCTTGGCGGTGACGAGGTGCAGCCACCGGCAGCCTTGCAGATCAGACCTGCGGCCTCAGGACAATCTGTGGTATCAGGGACTGCTGAACCCGGAACGCTGCTGGAAGTGGAGCTCTACTATCCGTCCAGCGGAGAAGACAAGCTGTACTCCAATGTTGCAGTCAACAGCGCAGGGCAATGGAGCCAGCAGCTCGGGATCACGCCGGGTGTAACGGCGCATATCACGGCGAGAGCGAAGAAGGACGGTAAGATCTCGGGGTATTCGGAGCCGCTTGCGGTGCTGCGTGCGGCCATGCCCGCTTTTTCGCTGAGCTGGGAAGCCTTGGCTGCCTATTATTATAAGCTGGATTCTGTTCAGGCGATGAAAGAAAAAGCCCAGGAAATCGCTGTACTGAACCAGTCTGCGGCCTCGTCCGGAACCATCAGCGGGTTGACCTCTATTTTGCTGACTGATCCTCAAACTGCCCGTGCTATTTCCAGCGGGGATCTGACGCAATTTACGGAAGCGGCCATCCAGGACCGGCTGCGGATCGTGAACCCGTCGGGGCAGGCGCCGGTTGATCCGGCCCGGGGTGATTTTGTCTACTCCAGCGATTCGATAAGTCTGCAGGCGCTGATGCCGCTGCAATTCGGACTAAGCTATTTAAGCCGTGACCCTTATAAGGGGGTTAATGGTCTAGGGTGGCATCACAGCTATGAATGGAAGCTGAACCCGCTGAACAGCGGTAAGGTGGAGGTCATGAGCCCGGACGGTTCGCTTTTTGAATATGTGCCTTTGGCGGGAGGCCAGTATCTGACACCGCGTGGTACCGACTGGACGCTAAGTGCCCCTTCTTCAGGGGAATATACCCTTGCATCGCCTCAAGGCGATCTTTACCGGTTCAATGCTGAAGGGCTGCTGCAGTCGGTCACGGATTTGAACGGGAATCAGATCGCTTTTGCTTATCAGGGTACGAAGCTGGAAGAGGTCAGTACTGCCGGGGCTTCTCTAAGCTTAAGCTATGACGGGGCAGGAAAGCTGATTGCTGTAAGTGATCCGGCCAGCCGCCAAATGTCATTTCATTATGATCCGGCAAGCGGAGACATGACCTCGATTACTGATGTGGATGGGGCCACAACCAAGCTTACCTATGATGACACCCATCACGTACTGAGCGTAACGGACGCCAAAGGAACTGCGGTGATGAGTGTTGCCTATGATGACCATCAGCGCGTGACCAGTTTCACCGATTTCTATGGTAATACGAGTTCTTCCGCCTATGAGGGGCGCGTGGCGCCGGTAGTCCGGGGAGAGGAGCCTGAAGGCGGCGAGACGGGGATTGATCCTGCGAACGGACGGGATATACCGGAATCTAATGAGGTGATTTTGTCCGGGACGATGAACAATCTGGCCCATGCACCTGCATACCGGAAGGTTGAAGGGCTGAAGCCGCTCATAGCTGACTATTTGGCGGGCAGCATCGGAATGATCGAGAGCAAACGGAATGCTTTTAGCGCCTCTGCGGTGGCCGCTCCAGGCGGGATTGCTGACATTCAAAGCGCGATTGCGGCCAGCAGCGCATCACCGGCTGTTGTGAGTTCGGGTCATCTGAATATTGAAGAGAGCGTAACGTTCGGGTCACCGGGCAAGCCTGTCGTCCTGATCGTGGACGGGATGAATACGAACAAGGATATCACTGTACGCGTATACGGCACGCTGATTCTGAAGCAGGGACTTAACGCCAACACCAAGCTTGCGCTCGATGTGCAGAAGGTTCAGGGCTTATACGGCAATCTGTGGTCCGGCGGACCCATTCATCTCAATAATGATTCTTCCGTAACGGTAGGGGATACGCTGCAAACAGGCAGTCTGACCTACAACAGCGGCGGGCTGACCGTTGATGCCCAGCGGATTCTTATTGCCGGGGACTTGTCGATCAATACACGCGTAGAGATGAACATTGCCCAGGAAATGACCGTTGGCGGAATTGTGTCCAACAACCAGACGGCGAATCTGACCGTGACCGGCGGTGACCTGTTCGTCCGCGACAACGTCAGTGTTAATAATAATTTGAAGGTGCAAACGGGCGGGCTGTTCGTGCTTGGGGGAGATATGACCCCGAACCAGACTCCAGTTGTCCGTACCGGGGTTGGCTCAGGCAAAACGATTTTGACTTATCCGCAGAGCAGTGCCGGCAGTGCTGGTTCCGGGAAAATCAGCAGTGCAAGTCAGGGGGGCACCAACAGTGCCAGTTCCGGGAATCCTGCAGCGGTGAGCCCTGCCGGATTAGCCTCTTCGATCGCCACTACCGCGAACAAGACTACATGGACCAATGCGCTTCATCAGGATACTTCATATATATGGAATAATCATTTCCAGGTTGCTCAGCGGCAAGCGGCCAATGGCGCCGTCGTCAAATACAGTTATGACAGCAGCGACCGCGTAACGGCAATTACAGACGCTAACGGCAACAAAGGCAAATTTGCCTATGACGAGCGCGGGAATCTGACGCAGACGACAGACGAGAGCGGATACTCTTCACTCACCCGCTATAATGCAATGAACCGTCCGGTTAAAGAGATCGATGCTCTGGGCAACCGGGCCACCTATGAATATGACACAGCAGGCAATCTTGTCAAAAGCACGGATGCCCTCGGCGGCGTAGTCACCATTGCCAGAGACAGTGCCGGGGTCCCGGTCTCCGTTACGGACGCCGAAGGACACACTACGGCCTACATTAACGATGCTGACGGATTCGCCAAAGAAATCAAAGACCCGAGCGGATACACGACAATTATTGAACGCGATACTCTGCACCGGACAACTAAGATCACGGATGCGGAAGGCAAGCTGCAGGCCGTCGACTATGACCAGAAAGACCGTGCGGTTGCGGTTACGAATGCGCTGGACCAGACAAGCAGCGTTACCTACGATGCGAACGGTAATCCTGTGGAACACACTGACGAAGCTGGTAGTAAGACGGTCAGCAATTATCAGGTGTACCGCCTGAGCAGCACAGCGGACGCGCTTCAAAACAGCACCAGCAAGACCTATGATGCGCTCGGCCGCGTCATAGAAGCGAAGGACGAAGCGGGAGCAGTCACAGCCTACAGCTATGACAGCGTCGGACAGCTGGAGGAAGTTACAGATGCCGAAGGCCATTCCAGCACGTATACTTACGACGATAACGGTAATATGCTCACCCAAAAGGATGCGAAGGGCAACATCACCTCCTACACGTACAGCAAGCGCAATGAACTGCTGAGCGTAACCGATCCGCTTGGAGCCAAGACGCGTTACCGTTATGATGCAGCAGGCAATACCATCAAGGAGACTGATGCGCTCGGCAATAGCACCTACTATGATTACAATGCACTGGGACAACTGGTGAAGGTAACGGACGCACTTGGTGCGGTAACTGAATACCAGTATGACAAGAACGGCAATCAGGTCGCAGTGATTGATCCCAACCATTCGGTCTGGACGACCAAATACGACAGCCGGGGTCTGGATGCGGGAACGATTAATCCGCTGAATGAGGAGACTGCAGTCACACGCAATGCGCGCGGGCTAATGACCGAATTCCTGGATGCGGCAGGACAGAAGACTACTTACGAATACGATGCTTTGGGTCGGAATACACGGGTGCGCAATGCACTGGGGTACGAAACCACTTACGCTTACGACGCGCAGGGCAATGTAGAGAAGATCGTGGATGCGAATCATCACGAGACGGCTTTTACGTATGATCCGCTGGGCAGATTAACGGAAGTAAAGAATGCGGAAGGCAGTACCACTAAGTACTCCTACGACGCCTCCGGCAACCTGCTGGACAAAACCAATGCCCTCGGAGCTGTAACATCCTACCGCTACGATGCCCTGAACCGGGTTATTGAATCGGTGAATCCGCTGCAGGAGAAAACCACCCTTGCCTATGATGAGAACGGCAATCTGCAGAAGGTCACAGAACCGGACAGCAATACAACCGTCTATACCTATAATAAGGGCAATCAAGTGGAACAGATTCAGTATGGCAACGATCTCTCGGTAAAATATAAATATGATCCCGCGGGACGCCGCTCCCTGATGACAGACAGCACCGGGGACACGCGGTACACCTATGACGCACTCAACCGGCCAACCTCAGTGATAGATCCGCGGGGCAACAACGTGCGTTATGAGTGGACTGCAACCGGACAGCGCAGCCGGATCATTTACCCGGATAATACCGTGGTCAGCTATGACTATGACAAGCTTGACCGCATCAAGCAAGTAACGGATGCACAGAACGGGATCACCAGCTATCTGTATGATGCAGCCGGCCGTCTGAAAGAGAAGCTGCTGCCGAACAAAGGTCAGAGCACCTACAGCTATGACGGGGCGGGACAACTGCTGGAGATGAAGCATACGGCCCCAGGCGGCGCACTGTTGGAGCAGCTGACCTATGTGTACGATCCGGCAGGCAATAAAATCCGCAGTGAACGCCAAGAAGGCGGAAGCGACGAGGACAATCCTGCTGGAACGCCGCGTCCGGCGGACATCTCGGATTATGCTTACGATGCACTAAACCAGCTGGTTCAAGTGCAGAAGCAGAACGGCTCCAAGGTCGTCTACTCCTATGACACCGTGGGCAACCGGCTGGGGAAAGAAACCACTGAAGCCGGAACCACCATCAAGGAACAGTATACCTACGATGCGGCGAACAAGCTGACCCATTTCGAAAAAGGCAGCGACTACAAGGACTACACCTACGACAAGCGCGGCAATCTGCTGGAAGTGAGCGGTATCGACAGCGAAGCGGCTCTGGGCCTGCTCACGGCGAAGACAAGTGCGCAGAAGACTACAGTGCCGGACAGTGTCTATTCTGATATGGAGACAAGCGGACTGGATGCGAGCGGGGATGCTGATCCGTTGGTTGAGCTTTTAGATCCGTTGTCATCGATTCCAGATCCAGCCTCAAGCCCTGCCGGAACGATTCCAACCGATGTTGAAGGAGCTTCATTATCCGGTCTGCCGGATGCGGATGTTAAAGCAGGAGTAACAGGGGATGTCTACGGGGCAGATAAGGCTCTAACTCCCGAAGGGCTCTTGAAAGCCGCACTGGCCGCAGGCCCGAAGGTGCTGGAGAGCAACCGATGGGATGCATCAAACCGCCTGATCAAAAACACCAATACGTACGGCGACATCACCACGTACCAATATGACGGGGACGGCAACCGGGTCAGCATGCGGACCACGATCGGTGACGGTGCGGTTCAGGATGCTTACCTGCCCGGCAACCCTGCGGGTAACCGTGACGGTTGGGAGCCGCAGTATAAGAAACGGCAGCTGGATATTTATTTTACCAATGACACCACCATGAGCATTCCGCAGCCTTTGACCGCAACTGGAGCTACCGGACAGAACTGGAAGCAGTCTTATGTGTACGGAGCCGGTGAAGAGCGGATCAGCATGAGCTATCTGGTCAGCGGAGACAAGAGCAACGATTGGGAACCGGCGGCCGGAGCCAGCGGTGCCAGCGCGGCGGCGGGTGCGCCGAAGACCCTCTTTTATCTGAGTGATGCGCAGGGCAGCGTCATCGGGCTGGAAGGCCAGGACGGCAGCATGTCCACGCGATACCGCTACGACGAATTCGGCGTGGCCGAAGCTCCGGAGAAATTCGACCTGAACTGGTCCGGCCCGGACAACTTGTTCGGCTATACCAGCCTGAGCTATGATTACTACAGCGGCTACTCCCATGCACAGGCGCGGGATTTTGACTCCAGCATTGGGCGGTTTATCAGTGAGGATACGTATGAAGGCCAGCTGATCGATCCGCTGAGTTTGAATTTGTATGCGTATGTGCAGAATAATCCTTTGATTTTTACTGACCCTACGGGGCATTATACGTTTAAGGACGACCCAAGTAAGCCAGCGGTAGTTCAGGGTTATGTAGTGAACACAGACATGCATGCGAGCAACAAACTAGTGGAGTTTCTTAAAACTTATGAAACATTCTCCGGGAAATGGTACTATGCAACCAAGGAAGAAAAAGAGAGAAATATTAAGACAATCGGTTACGGACACGTAATCCAACCTGGTGAAGAAAGCTTATTTAAAGGAATTACAGAAGAGCAAGCACTAGTTTTATTAAAGTCTGATATTAAAAACAAAGCCGAGAATTATATAAATGACTGGGCAAAGAGTAATGATATAGTTTTTTCACAGCAACAGTTTGATGCTCTTGTTAGTTGGAAATTTAATGGAGGGAACTTTTTAAATCGTGATCCAGGGAAAATGCTGAAAGATGGGGACTTCTCATCTTCTAAATTTCAAAATGAATTTAAAAATGAAATGCTTTTATGGGTAAAAGGCAGCGGAAAGAAGCTGCCAGGATTATATATGCGTAGATATGATGAATGGGAAATGTTTGTAAATGGTGATTATACTAGAAATTACAACAGAGTGCTCCCCAAGGGTTTTTAAACTAAATTAAGTGGTGATAAAATGAGAAATATATCAATGGTTCTAATTTTGATTTTGCAGTTACTATTGATTACAGCATGCAGAACAGAAACAGAAAAGGGGGATGTTGCTCGGACGGTAACTTCAGCTACAAAAATTACTAATACTTCTGTAGTTCCTGATGATTCAAACACTCAACTAATAGATAGTTTGATAGGGAAGTGGAAAATAGACAGTCTTTATGCATATGGAGTTGGTGGTTCGAAGAATGACGAACAAGATATCAAAAAGTTAATCGGAACGGAAATTATATTTTCTTCAGATTCTATTAAATTTGGTAATGAAGCTGAAGAAAAACCTATTTTCTATAAAGTGAGCAGATTTTCTGATGAAAGCTTTTTATCCGATATTGATTGGATAAAAGAAAGCACTATGGATACAGATCTAAACCCTCAAACTTTAAAAGAGATAAGCCTATATGAAGATGAACAATATAAGAATTTTTATTATGGTGATGGAAATATTACTTATTACACTGATAAGGGAGAACTTATTTTAGATCAAGATGGGGACTTGTTTTTATTAGTTAAAATGGAAAATTAAATGTGTGTCAAATTAATTCAGGTAGAACCACATGCGAGTGTAACAACTCCATGTGGTTTCTTCGTTCATTTAACTATCCCCCACCCGGTGCCGATTGAAACGGGCGTCACATTTTGAAAGAACTCTTTCTTTCGCATTAAAAATAATTTAACAGGTCTATTATGGACGGCTGGTTGCCTCCATAACAGGCCTGTTTTATGTTTCTCACTTTTATGACGCTCTCGGCAGCGTCATCGGGCTAGAAGGCCAGGACGGCAGCATGTCCGCACGTTACCGCTACGACGAATTCGGCGTGGCCGAAGCTCCGGAAAAATTCGACCTGAACTGGTCCGGCCCGGACAACTTGTTCAGCTACACCAGCCTGAGCTATGATTACTACAGCGGCTACTCCCATGCGCAGGCGCGGGATTTTGACTCCAGCATTGGGCGGTTTATCAGCGAGGATACGTATGAAGGAGATATATAGATTTACCTATAATTAGTGCAGAAAGTCTTAAAGAAAAGGAAAAATCAAAAAACGGTACTTATGTTTTTTGGGCTTTAAATGATACAGATATTGAAATGCTTGCAGCTAGACAGGGAATAATTGCAAAAGATCCATTGGGAACTTGGTCTGCAGCTGAGCACATAAAATGGGGAAGTGATGTTGATGCTTGGACTAATGATCCGTGGATATCGACGACAATTGATCCAATGGTAGCTTTTGAAAAGTTTGATGGTAATCGAAATGGTGTTGTAATAATTGATCTTAGTAAAATCTCTGGAAGTAAAATCTATTTTCCTACAGCGTTTTTACCGCCAGGATCGGAAGAATATATGTTATCTTTTTACGATAAGGAAGTACTTATTAAATATAGTATTCCACAGGAAGCAATCGTAGGTGTAATGTTTTCGAATTAAATAAATAAAACAAATAAGGAGGACCTATGGATAAAAGAATGGATCAAATCATTGCTTCACTTAATACAATTTCACTTGAAATAGTGGTACCACTTAGAAAAAAAGTTATTAACAAAGCAGCATTTAGTGAGCTTTTCGAATTAATGAATGAATTGCAAAAAATACTATATAATGAAAAATTTATACAAAAAGAATTGGTGGAAATTTTATTTCACGTATACACGCAACTGGATATGCAGGCTAACTATATTAGGACAGAAGAAGTTAAAAAAGAATTCACCGCTTACCTTACTAAAATGAGAAGCAAGATGAGAGAAATCTTTGGGAAGAATGTACAACAAAATGCTAACATGAAGGAAACTTCAGTTAAAGATATTATGGAAAGTTCGGGCATTACAAACCCACAAGAAGTAATCGATGGACTAAAGAAATTATACGATTAGTGCAGTGGACTCTTGGGATATGAAATAGCTGAATTAATTCTGAAGTATTATACCACAAGCAGGATGATATATTCTGGAGGGGCGGCGATTGGAAATCAGTCGTCGTCCTCTTTAATTATAATAGTCGTTTTATAAACTAGGATACAGTTGAAGGGCAGATTGATAATCCGCTAATTCAAAACCTGTATACCTATGTGCAAAATAACCCTTTAAAGTATACTGATCCATCAGGGCACATGCCGGTAGAACTTTTACAACACATCTCTAAGATGTATAATTCAAAAAAGCTAAGTGTTCAGCAAGTTACACTAGAAGCAGTAAGGTGAATTTGAGAAATGTTTTTCTAGCCTTTCACAAGATCGCTCAACTAAATATTTCTAAAAAGCTACATGGGATGAAACATAAATAGCGTGTTAGATTTTCCAATAGCTTCCTCCCCGAAAAAAGATATATGGGGAAACTATAAAAATATGAGGCAGATATCGTTATTCCAAAAACAAAAGAAGTATATGAAGTTAAGCTGATCTTCGGTGAAGATCCAAAAAAACAATTGGAGAAGTATAAGAAAGATGGCTAATTATTAAGAAAGATCGCAGTGGGGACGTAGAATTTGTAACTACCACAGAAGCGAAACAAATAGTTCAAGAATACTATGAACCATTATACGATCGAACCCCAATTCTTATACCAGGATTAGGTGCGGAATGATTCCTGTTCCTGTAATTCCTTAAAGAAAGAGGAGAGTATTTATGAAGGAGTTGACCAATGAAGAAAGAGGAGGTTTCAATGTTGGTTATTACTCGACAGATAGTGTACAAGCCACAAATGTTAGTTGGACAAGACAATCTAGATTTAATGGGCCATCTAAACCTTCTGTGAAAACTGTATTTGAAGCCCCAATAGCAGTGAAACAAAATCATTTTGTGATAACGAATAAAAGAGACTTGTTATTTGGAGGAGATGGGGAATTCTATAATATAAATATAAGAGGTGAAATCAATTGGCATTATAAAGATTCACGAAATTTTATGGATAGATTCTTTTTTACCAGTCCAATCATATTGAAAAATGGTTATGTTTTAGTTGGGACGTCGGGAGGATGGGATTCAAAGGGACATAAAGTAATGGCATTTGATCGGGATGGACATCTGGTGTGGGATTTTAAATGTGATGATGCTGTTTCGTCAACTTGTGTTACAGATAGTGAAGGAAATATTTATTTTACTACCTATGGTTCAAAGTTATATTCTGTCGATTTAGATGGAAACCTTAGATGGATATTTCGTTATGAAGCAGAATTTTCAATAACACCCGTTATATCCGACGAGTGGAAAATATATATTTCATCTAATGATGAGTTCATGATGATTTTGGATCGATTTGGTGATTTATTGAAAAAATTCAAAATAGGAACATGTGGGCCATATTCCTTTCCAGTATTTGATCAACGTGGTAACTTATATTTTAAAACAAATATGATTGATGATATTCAATTAATATCATTAAACAATGAAGGGACAATAAACTGGCTTTTTAGTCCTGAAAGGGGAGATATAATTACATCTCCTGCTTTGAATGACGCGGGATTTTTATTTGTAGGGGCGACTTTTTTCAACTTATTTGTGTTGACAGCGCAGGCAAAGAGGTTTGGACGACAGCGGTTGAAGGATTTATGAGTCAACCTCCAATAGTAGATATAAATAGCAATGTGTATACAGTTAGTTATAAAGAAGCTAGAGGTAGAGGGTATTCATATCTTCAATCATTTAGTAAAGAAGGAAAAGAAAATTGGAGAATAAAATTGGAAGGCGTTCTAACACTTCCTGTTCTTAGCTCAGATGGTGAGATTGTTTTATTGTTAAACAATACAAGTGGTTGGATAGAAAAAACACAAGTTATTACAGTAACACAAAAATAATAATGTTAACATGTTGAAGTTGTATTGGGAACTATTAAATCCCCATAATTAAGCGGAACAAAGCAATGAAACACGTTGCTATGTTCCGTTTTTCTATAAGCATGAGCTTTCAAAAGGATTTTTCAATAATTCAACTTAATATTAGCTTTAAGTATTATGCCGATGGCCTGCGTTTCATAAAGACCAATGGCCATACCCAGACCAAGGTGAACTATAACCTGAATGGTGAAGTAATCTCGCAAAGAGAAGATCGTCAGCGGTGTGTTCGTGGAACAAGCAAATTTCGTCCGATGGAACCGGGTACTGGTGAAGAAGGATAAGAATGCATCCAAAGACTACTATTATCTGTACATGGCACGGTGATGTTGTACAGATCGTGGATACCAGCGAAGCGATAATCAACAGGTGGAGGGGGCTTCGAACTCCTTCAAGTACACAGGAGAAGTGTACGATACCGAAACCGGGCTGTACTATCCGAGTATAGGGCGGTTTTTGAGGATACGTATGAAGGTCAGATTGATATCCGCTGAGCTTGAATTTGTATACGTATGTGCAGAATAATCCGCTTAGGTATATGGATCCTAGTGGGCATTTCTCAGTAGAGCCCTATGATGTCCATGAACTAAGAAGCGTACTGGATGACGCTATCGCGAAAAACCTCAATAAAGGAAGCAAACTTTATCAGGCATATCATGATAAAATCTGGGAACGCTACGGCTTTGCATCCTTTATGAAAACCAACCAGTACAATTACTTGTTCGGTTTATTGACAGGAACAAGTGCTTACAAGAACAGTGCCGGTAACGCAAGCTGGGCAAGAGAAGAGTTAATCACTGCGTTTTATGAAGAAAATGAGGCAGAGTATTTGGCGTTTTTAGCTCTAGGAGCGGTAGGTAGATTTGGGGGTGGGAATTCAGGTTCCAATAGAGTTTCTAAGGGGAGATTGAATCAACTCCCAATTTAGGAGTTGTGCAATCAAGAATTAACATTGCTAACGGTCGAACTAGATTTACCCCTTTAAGACCTAGCACTGGTGAACCGATCTCAGCAGGGTGGTACCATGTAGTAGATGGTCACTTTAATGTTCCTTTAGCTAATAGCCGGTCTGTTTTCTCAATCTCCCCGAATAAGTTAAGAGGTATACTACAAAGACCTAATGTAGTCAAATCTCCGGTTACAGCTATACAGGGTGGTCAGTATGTTAGAATTGTAAATACAGGCGAAGTCGTTGGGAATTCAGCTCTTAAGTTTGGTGGAAAGAAAACTACTTGGATTAAAATTTTTACTGATAAGGCTGGTAATTTGATAACAACTTATCCTGTACCAGCACCAAAATAGGAGGAGGTTCTATGAATTTTATTTTGTGGGAAAGTTTCATAGATTGTTTGGAGAATCCAGAGGGCACAAAAAATTATATTAATTATTATTCAGTATTAACTTTATGGTTACGGAATAATAAACATTATTTTTCCGAAGATTTGTTTAAAAAAAATCGATTGGATATACTTACGAATCTAAACCCTAATATATATGTCATCGAAGATCCAGGATTCCCGATTACTAGCGAACTGCAGAGATTCGAGAGAAATAAACCAAAAAATTTGGAAGTTTTTGCTATGATATTAGGAAATAGGTTGTGGGATATGGTGACCATTAGAGGAAAAGCATGTCCTAATTGTGAAGGCGATGAAATGAGATATCTTCTGGCAGAGGAATTAGCGAAGAAAAATAAAAAGATTATTTTAGAGTGCAACAGCTGTGGATGGATTGAGAATATTGATGGAACATCTTGGGAGGGGTCAGATAAAGTAGTAATATTACCTGCAAGTAAGAATGAAATCGAGAAATTATTAATATCCTAAATGATGCTTAACAATTATTGCGCAGGTTGATTATTACTCGCAATTATTGTTAGACGACTTTTCGGGTGTATTACAACAGGCAACAAGAAATGGCATCCAATATGATAAACTTATTACTGTTGGAAATTGAGAATTCAAATTTAGTCCTCCTAGTACGGTAACTGGATTACAGATAAGCACAAGAGTCAAACAGGTACTGTAATAAAACTGAATTAGTGCATATTGTGGAGGGAGGGGGAATATTCCCCCTCCCATTAAATACATTTTATAGGCGGTGCATGAATGGGCTATATAAACAGTTATATAAACAGTTATATAAACAGTTATATAAACAGTTATATAAACAGTTATATAAACCGTAATTAAGTTTCTAACCTGATAAGTAGGCGATCAATCGTTTCCAACGGTTGATTATTGATTCACTTCATAAATTGACTCACATGAAGCTGAATCTTATAAAATTTTTCGAAAAAGATGTTGTTCACCACATCCGCTTTGAGCCACAGCTATAACCCTTCAACCGGATTCAGGTTTGGGCTGTAAGGCGCAGAAAGACTAACTGCAGACGTGGATGTTCCTTCAAAAAAAGGTTGCAACTCCGTCGCGTGATGAATCCAGCTGTTGTCCAAAATCATGGCGATTTTTCCACGTGGATAGGCCGAAAGAAGATCCTGTAGAAATCGAATAAAGGCTGCGGTATCGGCCTCCTCCTCTTCTCGGTGATGGACCTGACCGGTTTCATAGTTAATCACACCAAACAACTTGGCCCCTTCGTGTTTGCCGTACGTTGACACTTTACGTTGTTTCCCGCGAGGGAACCCATTGTATTGAAGGACTTGATAAGCGCGAATCATGGACTCGTCTTCAAACAGCAGATGATCGATCTTTTCAGCCTCCACCTGCTTCTTTAGCTGGGCAAAGGTGTGCTTTTTAAAGAAGGCTTAAGCCTCCTCGTCTGCATTGGCAAGCGTATAGGTTGCTTTGGTAAAGCTGAAGTTCATCCGTTTGAGCATCACTCTAATGCCACGCACGCTCATTTGGATGCAAAATTCCCGTTCTATCCATTCCGCCACCAGCGGTAGAGTCCAGGTATACCTAGCTTCGAACCCGACATCGGCTGGCTGCTGCTCGAGCATCGGCTAACCGGCGGCGTTGTTCCTCCGTAAGTTTTGTCGGTTGTCCAGGAGAATGCCCCATCTTCAGGCCAGACAGACCTTTCGTTTGGTAGGCTTTCCAATAGAGGCCGACGGTTTGACGAGCCGGCTGAGTAGTTCTCCGATCTCATCACATATATGTCCTTCCAGACGAAGACGGACGGCCAGGTACCTTCCGTAGAGTCGTTTATCCGATGTTTGTTTCTTCGCTGCATTCAATCGCTCGATTTCTTCATTTCTCATTTTCATCGCCACCTTCGGGTGCGTTATTACTATTCTTTATCCGATTTGGCGATTGAAGTGACTTCGACAGTGTCTTAATTACGTTCTATATATTTATATCGTAATACCGTTATATGAAATTCTGTGGAGAATGCACCTTAGTTGAGCTGTTTTTGTTGTGTTCATTAGTTCATCTAGTACAGCATCAGTCTTCTTTTATCTGAGTGATGTCAGGGCAGCGTCATCGGGCTGGAAGGCCAGGACGGCAGCATGTCCGCGCGATTTCAAAGGTCCCGTTCAATGTGTATGAACCAATGGAGGCAGAGTATGCGGCTGAAATGGCTGAGAATGACGGTGAAGTATCAGTACATAAGTATATTCCACAAAACGCTATAGTGGGGTGGATTCCATGAGTGATGAAGTTCAATTAGAAAAGGAAATATCAACTCTCATATTAAAAATTCTTCTGTATATAAGAACGAATAGGGAATTACCGGACGAAAGTATAAGAGAATTACTACATTTTTTAGAGGAAATAAGAAAATTCACTAAAGGAAGAGATAAAATATCTAAACCTTTGGCCTATCAATTGTTCTACCTTTATACGACGGGTGTAAGCCAAGCTGTATATAATAAAGACCCTGATAATACTATTCTTACTGAGTTATATATGGGTATTGTTGCCGTATTAAATGACGTTCTTTATCAATAATCAAATGTGCTAGGCTCGAAGGTTAAGAAACTAGCTTAGGGCCTAATATGCTTAAAGCACAGCTTGAATTGGCATTAAAAATAATTAAGCAGGTCTATTTTGGATGGTTGTTGCCTCCATAATGCCCTGTTTTAAACGAGCCTGGGTTATTATATATGATAAATGAGGTGATCCATTTTGTATCCGAAGCTAGTAGCACCATTTGAAATTATACCCTTTGAAATAATGACAAAAAAAGAAGCCAAGCAATATTTTGATTGGTTCATTTTACAGATACCAACGAGAATAGATACATTAATCGCACATTATGTAGAAACATTGGGGGGAGGAAAAGAAGAATTAAATTTATCTCAGGAATCATTAGTTAACCTATGGAAGTGGTTTATTCAACGAATAGAAATGGTGCCTAAGACTAAAGAAGAGTTAGAAGAAGATGTAGATGCTGCTCCTGATTGGTTAAAAGAAGAAGTCGCTAACAACACCTTGAAGTTTAGTGAACTTACGAGCTCATTAATCATTGATGTGGGTATCTATTTTGGATCAGTATTTTTAAATGAAATACGTACATTGGAATGGGGAATCATACACAGGCCTAAAAAATATGTGTATGTTAATCGGCCAGTAATAACAGGGTTTAAGAAAATGGAGTTAAATCCTATTTCAGTAGTCAATAATAGTTCCCTAGCTATAGTTGAAAAAAATTCAAATGAAAATCAACTATTTGAACTTTGTAATATCTGGAAAGAATATTTATAATAGTCTGGATCTAACCACATGTTTATAACTATATGTGGTTTCTTTTTGTCATTAAAACAAGTCTTTCGTCAAAGAAATGGATAGACGGGTCTTGGGGCATACCCCTAACAAGCGGATTTGGATATCCAAATCCAGTGCTTGAACAACGCGAGACAGCAGTCTCGTGTGGAAAAACCAACCTGCCGGAAAAAGAATGAATGGTTTGAAATATGGATTGACTTTCTGTGCTCACAATAATATGATTATTGTGGGCACAGAAAGTGGGGTGAAGCGATGTCGTCCAAAAAGATGGGGCGTCCTCCATCTGACAATCCGAAAAGCGAAACGATTAAGATACGTGTCGATCAAGCAATTTTGAGTAAGCTTGATGCTTGCACCGAGAAGCTGAACACAACACGTTCGGATATCGTGCGCACAGGGATTGAAAAGGTGTATGACGATCTCCAAAAATAAAGAAGGAAGCAGCGTGAGTCCCATGAAGAACATCGCTACTTCCTATCCCGCAATCGCTTAAAAAGCAGACTGCATAAATATCCTACCATGTGCAGAAACCTGATTCAAGCGATGCGATTACATTTATGGGAGGATGAACATGAAAACGATTCTGGAAGCTCTGTACCGCGGGCAGATTCAACCCGAAGAAACCATTGTACCGTCTCACCCTGAATATCGACCATTAAGCCGACAAATTTCGGCGCAGACGGAGCAATGGCGAAATCGACTGGGTGAAGAAGCGTTTCGTGAGCTTGAAGAATATTTTGACCTATGCGACAGTGTGGAAAGCATGCATGTCGAAGCTGCCTTTCTCCAAGGGTTTAGGCTTGGTGCCAACTTGATGATCGAGGTCATGAGCAAGCGCGAGGGGTTGGCTCCGAATCCAGCTTCCGGCTTGTCATTATGATGAAAATAGCAACACAATGTCTGTTATATATGCAGATGGGACAACATGCCGCTTCAATTGATCCATGATAGAAAGATACTCTTGATATGCATGCAGCAGCGCGTTTGCTTATGCTGTTTTAGACTTGTATAAAATTAGGTTACGGAGGATAATTTATTTTTTGTAACTTAAACATATTCCGTTACGTTGAACAAGTCAATTATGGTCAGATAGCACCGGATTGACTTGTTTTTTGATATCTTCCCTTTCCTATACTTGACCAGATCAAGCAGGTGACAGAATATAAAAATGCATGAAGTAATCTTGAAGGGATAGTACAATTAAGTATGTATGTTAATCGTGTGAAATTGACTTTCATTCGGGCTACCCAATAAGTCGAATCGGAAAGGATGAACATATTGTCTGAAGAGCTAATCGTAGATGAGTCAAAATTCACAGAACTTACAACCATAGAACCGCAATATGACAGTTTGAGCATAAGTAACCCTTCAAATATAGAAGTGGATGCCGAGGCCTTAATGGAGCACCTGCAACAAATGAAGGGCATTGATCGAATTAAGACATTGACGATAGACTATAATTCCTCTCTGAATAATTTGAGCATATTACGAGTGTTTACTAATTTGAGAGGGCTGTTTGTTTATGGGCAATATATCCAATCATTTGAAGGTATTGAGTGGTTTAATAAAGGTGAATATATCAAAATTCAAACCCACCGCAACCGGCACAGAGATCTCTCTCAGCTCTCTAATACAAAAGTAGAATATATTGATCTTTTTGCAGAACGAAAAGAAGATTTAACTGCCATTGCTGGGTTTAGGGATATTAAAATCTTGGATATTTATCATTCGCCAATAGAGCCTGATTTTGAGGAATGGAAAGATGTCCGAATTGAAAATTTGTCTTTTAAAAGCTGTAAATTCAAAGAATTCGGAAATACAACTGCGGCTTCAGCCTTAGATGATCTCAGTATACTAGGTTGCCGCAGCTTGGTACGTTTCACAGGAGATAACAGTAACATTAAACGGCTGGTTTTGGATGGCAGCAAAAAGCTGGATTTACGTACGTTAAAGACTTTCGCGGGAATTGAGACGTTAATTGTAAACAGTTGTACACAAGAAATGAATCTAACAGAGCTTGCAGGACTAGAGAAAGTTAAACACATTGATTTTATTTTATGCCAAGTGCAGGTTGATCTAATTCATCTCAAGGAGCACTTTCCAAAAATAGAATCACTGCATATTTCAAGAATGAAAAAAGACTATGGAATGCAATTGAAGGAGCTTAATCCAGATGTGAAAATTACAAGCAACTCTTTTAGACTTGAATAAAAAAAGGTTACGGGAACAGGTCAATTATGGCCGGATAGTGCCAGGTTGACTTGTTTTTTGTTATTATCCGGACTTTTAGATGGTGGCTGATGCAAATAAATGAAATGTAGGGAACAAGACTTCTAATTGTTGAGGTTGAAGCTAAATACATCGCATTGGCCATATTCATTATCACCCACAGCAACCACCGTGCCGTCCGCTTTAAGCCCCACGGTATGGGCACAGCCCGCCGCAATCGCTACAATATCGCTCCAATCACTTACATTACATTGTCCAAAATCATTCCAGCCCGCAGCCGCCACCGTGCCGTCCGATTTAAGCCCGATGGTATGACTGCTACCTGCCGCAATCGCCACAATACCGCGCCAGCCGCTTACATCGCATTGGTCATGCTTATTCCAACCCGCAGCCGCCACCGAGCCGTCCGATTGAAGCAGGGCGGTATGAAGGTAACCCGCAGCTACCGCTACTATGTCGCCCCAACCGTTTACATCGCATTGGCGATACCGATTGTTTCCCACAGCCGTCACCGTGCCGTCCGATTTAAGCCCGATGGTATGCCAGTCACCCGCTGCGACCGTCACAATATCATGCCAGCTGCTTACATTGCATTCACCTTCATTATTTCGTCCCGCTGCTACCACCGTGCCGTCCGATTTAATCCCAATGGTACGGCACCAGCCTGCCGCAACCGCTACAATACTGCGCCAGTCGTTTACATCGCATTGGTTATGCTTATTCCAGCCCACAGCCGTCACCGTACCGTCCGATTTGAGCCCGATGGTATGGGCATTACCCGTGTTCTTCGCCATATGAACATTACCCGCCGCAACCGCTACAATATTGCGCCAGCCGCTCACATCACATTGGCCATATTTATTATCACCCACAGCTGTCACCGTGCCGTCAGATTTAAGCAGGGCGGTATGGCGGCGGCCCGCCGTTATGGTATTTTTAGGATACTGTTTCGCCTTTAGCACCGTTTCGTCCGGTGTAATATCATCCATGTCTTACCTCCGATTACGCTATTCGGACTTTTCAATCAAATCGTCCATATAGAAAACAGCAACTTTTATAGCCTCTATCCTTCTTGTAATGTAGGTCCGCTGCCCGCTGCCCTCTTTTGATTTCTTAAGAAATGAAGGAAGTGTCAACAGCAAACTCGCCAGCTCCTTTTTTGCTTCGATTAAATCTGTTTTGCAGACATCCAATTCCCGGCCTTCCCAACGGGCAAGAAGCGTTTCTGCGCCAATCCGGGCAGCCTTCATTCGCTTCTCAAGCAACCTCGTCTGTGGTGCATCTGTTTTCATATGCGAGAGCGCTTTTTCCGATTTACGAATAATCGACTTAAACGCTTCAACCGACTGCTGCTTTTCTTCTGCTGTCAAATTTTCCATGAACAATTCACCCTCCTGCTTCGATCATACAACATTCATGCAATATTTCGTTTGTTGTACCAGGAATCCTTGTGTGGACGGCCATTGTCTCTTACAATATTGTTGCTGTACTTTAGAGTTTGACTTTAAGGAAGGTGTCGCAGGTGGACAAAACCTTTACGCCAAAACAGATGGCTAAGAGACTTCAGGTCAGCACCACAACCTTGCGAAGATATGAAGATCTCAATTTGGTACCTGACGTACCTCGAACAGCCAGTAATAGAAGATTTTATTCACCGGTCCATGTTCAAGCATTTATTGCTTTACGTACCTTGATACAAGGATTCGGTATTCCTGTCAGCTACGATGTCATGAGTCTGTTAAAAAAAGGTCACGTCGAACAGGCACTTTGGAAAATCAATTCACATCAATACAACATCCAAATGGAGAAGCAACGGGTTGAAGAGGTCATGAGCTTAATTCAAAAAACCGACTTCTCCAAGTACAAAAATGTGCAGGTAACGGAAGAAATGAAAATCGGGGAGATTGCCGCTATCACTGGTGTAAACCCGTCCGCTATCCGGCATTGGGAAAAGGAGGGGCTTATCCGCGCCAAGCGGAATCCGGAAAACGGATATAGAGTCTTTACATCCCGGGAATTAAAAAAGATTATTGTGCTAAGCAGCTTAAGGAAAACCGTCTTTTTTATTGAAAGCATGAAGCAGTTGCTTGAAGCTTTAGAGATACATGATCTTACTACAATTGAACGCTCCTTCAAAGTGGCTCTGCAAAAGCTGAACGAGCAATTGGAAAAGCAAATGAACGGCATAACGGAAATGATGAGATATATACAATTTTGCAAATCATTGGAGTGTAAACTTACCGAGAAAACTTGCTTATAATCAAATTTTCTTTTGAATCCTCACAATGGATTATGCCACACTGTAGTTGTGAAATTGTATTTCTACTTTTTTCCTATGATTGAAGCCGGCTTTTTGGCTTTTCGCCGCGAAACAGCAGCTTCTTAGGAGGCTGCTTGTTCGCGGTATTTAGATTGGAGGACTCCATATTGAGCGAAATAAAAGCCGAAACTCTGACACAGGTTTTAAGCAAAATACTCGGTACAAAAATAATCTGCGCCGACGCAGGGAATATGATTTTTATAAATCCAGTTTCGGCGCTCTGTTGTCTGAATCATTCCGATGGCCTGAATGTTATCACGCCGAAATGAACGAAGAAGAAAACGAAACGCAAATATGGATGGAATATATCGACGGCATATCGGGTTTAGACTTGACCGGCGATATGTATGAACGCGCAGCCGAAGAATTAGGACGGTTCCAGGGCAAGGTATATGCCGAACAGCCGGCTTTTTTACAGAATTTGACCAACCTGAGCAAAGTGGAGTATATGAAAAACTTCTATCTTCATTACCGGTCATGGAAAAGAGTGTACGATTATATACACTCAGACGATTGCAAAATCCCGAAACACTTATGTAAAATGCTCATCGACATTGATGAAAGCGCAGACGAAATATTCAACCGTATTGAAAAGCTGCCCATCGTGCTGTGCCACAGGAATTTTTGGGTAGCAAACCTATTCTATTCAGACGGTAAAACCATACTCATCGACTGGGATACCGCCGGGTGGGGCTATTTAGGTGAAGATATGGCAAGTCTTATCGCGGATGAAGCCGATATTGAACACATGGTTGAATACTACCGCAGATGTATCCCGGCGTATTACAAGGGTTTTTCGGAATCTGCGGATATTTCACACATAACGGATAACTGCGTTTATGAGATGATTTTACTTATGTTCGGGTACAGGCTTGTAGAGTGGTATATGAACGCAGGGTCTGGAGACAAACTCCAAGAAACGGATGATGAAAAAACGCTGCACATTCATACCCTGCAAAAAATCTATGAGATGAGGAATGAACAATGATGGATAAATTGATTCACTGTACTCGCGGGTATAGGCTTTGAGTGCGGGAGAACCGGCTTTTTTGCGATGACCATCCTTTCCAAGCTGCAATTGATCTTACAATGTCACCCGGTGGCGGATAATAATTGAGGTGGAAAATATGAATAGAGATGAAGCAATAGCTCTTATTTTACGATCAACGATTGAAGATTTATCTAAGGAAGAACGTGAAGAAATCTTAATGGATTGGTGGGGGATAGATCAAGACGATCCCGAATTTGATAAGCTGCCGGAAACATTGCAATCGGAGATACTTCAATTTGATGAACCTCAGAATGATGTAATGGATGAAGTTTACAGTGCATTGCTACATGTGGCTCTAAGTAAAAAGTATCTTGGGGTCAGAAACGAGTATTTATCGAAAAGAGTGTCAGCAATCCTGGATTCTAATCAGGAGGTTGAAGGTTTGCCGGAAGAACTTTATAGCTGTCCGTGTTGTGAATTTAAGACACTTGCAACTAAGGGGGAATACGATATTTGCCCAGTATGCTTTTGGGAAGATGATGGAAGTAGAGACCCAAGCCACTATAGTTCACCCAACCACATGACTCTTGCTCAGGCTCGTGATAACTTTATTACGTTCGGTGCTGTGGATGAGTCTTCGTTACAATTTCTTCCGTTAGATAGACTTGAGTTGTTTAGTAAATAAGTGAAATGTAACAGTAACCTTTCCCCCTCATTATGGCACTTATAGGTTAAGAACATGAGAGAAAAGAGGCAGGCGAGCGTATGCGGCAGTGGGTGGAGAAGGCGAGGCAGGGGGATGCAGAGGCGTTCGCGCAGCTGATGGCGCATTGCCGGGGGATGGCGTATGCGGTGTCGTACGACATGCTGAAGGATGTCCATCTGGCGGAGGATGCGGTTCAGGAGGCGTTTCTTGAAGCCTATCTGAATCTGCAAAAGCTGAGCGAGCCGGCCGCGTTTCCGGGCTGGTTCAGGACGATTGTGGTGAGGCAATGCCAGCGGACCCTGCGGCGCAAGCGCCATACCCTGCTCCCTCTGGACGAAGCTCTGCAAGGCTTGCAGAATGAGCCGGGTGCAGCGGATATCCTGGAACGGAAGGAAGCAGAGGAGGTGCTGCAAAGCTCAGTGGCGGCGTTATCCGCCAAGCTTAGAGTTCCGGTGCAGCTGTTTTATTTCTACGGCTATTCGCTTCAGGAGATTTCCGGATATCTGGGAACTCCGGTGCAGACACTCAAGAAGCGGCTTCACGATGCCCGCCAAAAGCTGAAGGGCACACTCCCGGTAGCCGACCTGGCATCCGTGTTCAATCTTTTGTATGAAGGAGGCGGAAAAATGCTGCATATTGTGAACGGAGATGTTGTGGGCAACATGCTGAAGCATGGCATTGTTCAAGGAGAGGTACTGGTGTGGAGGGAGATATACTCTTCCGGACCGGTATTTGCAGACCTTGCGGGGTCCCGGGAACGGGCCGAACGCGCCCGGGTGCTGGAAGCAACTCTCGGGATTCCGGCTGGTGAGTATATGACAGGCTGTGAGGAGCAAGAGCGGAAACTTCGTGAATATGCCCAATACGATGAAGTCGTACTATGGTTTGAGCATGACCTGTTCGACCAGAGTATGCTTGCCTATCTGCTCCATTGGTTCAAGGGACAGAAGCTGGGCCGGACCAAGCTCAGTCTGCTGTGCATCGGGGAGTTTCCGGGAATTGAACGGTTCCATGGTCTGGGGCAGCTTACTCCGGCCCAGCTTGGAACGTTATCCGGGACCTGGCGGACGATTGGGCGGCCGGAAATAGAGCTGGGAAGTGAGCTGTGGCAGGCATATGCTTCTCCTGATCCCACCCGGATGGCTGATTTGCTGGATCAAAAGAATGCAGAACTCGCAGCATCCGGCCTGCCTTTTGCCTGTGAAGCCTTCCGGACGCATCTCATGCGTCTGCCTTCGGTGCATAATGGCCTTGGGATTGTGGAGCAGACCACATTTGATGCTATTGCATCCGGGGCACAAACGCCGCTGGAATTATTCCGTCAGGTGTCTGACACGCTGCATGTGCTCGGTATGGGGGATCTCGAATATTGGAAGTTTCTGCGTGCGCTTACGGCAGGGGAGCATCCTCTGCTGCACATCGAAGGTGCTGAGGGTTACACGGATTTCCGGCAGATTCCGGAGTTCCTGAACCGCAGGGTGGCGGCGACAGCGCTGGGGCAGCAGATCCAGGAAGGGGCGGCGGACCGCGTCCTGGTCCAAGGAATAGACGAGTGGTATGGAGGCCTGCACATGCAAGGGCGTGAGGTGCCGTGGCGGTGGGATACGGAGGCTGAACAACTGGTCCGCCAGCTAAATACACAGTAAATACCGGCTGCCGAGATAATATTGGAAATTGTTTTTTGCTGCTTACCATAACAAAATACGATTTTTGACGTATAATTATTATTCTGATCTGCCAGAGTCATTTAATATGTCCGGATACAAATAAATGAACTCCCGTTACATTTCGGAATAAAATAAATATATGCCCTGCCCTTCTTGCATCTGCAAGTGGGTCTTTTTTACTTAATAGTCCGGTTCGCTGGTTAAGGAAAATTATGGGTGGTATGATGGGGATACCTTATCAGCGGGTCAATGAAAATCGGCCTAGACCCGAGGGCGAATCCAAGTACAGCTCTGCGCCTTAAGCATCAATGTACGCGATAAGTTTATTTTCCGCCCCGGTTTAACCGATGTAATACGTAACAGACGTAACTCAAGATGAACCAGAGAAACCTTTTGGAGGAGAGAGTACCATGGCTAAGAAACATTTTATTTGCAGTAAATGCGGATGTAAAGAGTATGCCGTGGATCAGTTTCAGGCAACCGGCGGCAACTTTGCCAAGCTTTTTGATGTCCAGAACAAAAAATTCATCACCATCAGCTGCCGGGAATGCGGATATACTGAATTATACAAGTCCAATACGGCAAGCGGCATGAATATATTGGACTTCTTGATGAATTAGAATTAGATACCCTGAAATACATATCTGCAGGCCATCCGAATATCATTGGAATTCATTGAAGGTCATACTTGAATGTCTGTCCGCTACTCTTGTGCTTCTATTCACAGCTTGAACACTGCCACCCAGCCCCGGCTCTTGTCATCCCATAATGCCTGAAGTCTCTGTACCTGCTCCTGCGAGCAGTGCAGCGCGTGTGCGGATGACCTCCGGTGCTTTGAGTGGAAATATTTAACCCCTTGCGCATATATTGGAATAAGAAGTAAACTTTTTACATAGTATAATCATCCATTTATCCATCAAGGGGGCAGAAGCAAGCGATGTCCTATTCACAAGTCACGAAAAACGCCTTAGCACACTCACTCAAAAAGCTGATGCTCACAAAACCGCTCCACAAGATCACCATTCAGCAGCTTACGGATGATTGCGGGGTGACCCGGCATACCTTCTACAATCATTTCCAGGATATTTATGAACTGCTTGGCTGGGTCTACCAGACAGAAATCGTTGAGGGACTTGAGCAGTACCGCAATTGCGCCGGCTGGAAGCAGGGGTTCCTGAGCGTACTTTATTATACGCAAAACAACAGAACCATTTGCCTGAATACCTTCCATTCGCTGGGCCGGGAGCACTTGGAGAGCTTTTTGTACGGGGTGATCTACGGGGTAGTGATTCAGGTCGTGGAAGAACTGGATGCGCGGGAACCGGAACGGGCGGACGTGCAGGCCAAGCAGGAGATTGCTGATTTCTATACATTGGCTATTCTCGGGCAGGTGATCCATTGGCTAAAAGCAGGAGCGGACTCTGACCCGGCCCGGATCGTGGCAAAGGTAGCCCGGATTATGGACGGGAGCATCTCCCGGGGGCTGGCCAACTATCATACCCCCTCATACAAATGAACTTGGTAACTGTATAGTAAATGAATGGAAAGAAGGATATCCACAGCCGCAGCTTGCGGCGGGGGTATCCTTTTTTGTGCGGAAACATGGCAAATCGTATGAAAAGTGCAGCTTGAAAACATAACATTATAGTTACATGAAAACTACATGAAAAGGGCCTTTGGCTGATTTTAACCGAAAAATCTGCTGTAAAATAAATTTTATCTCAATGAGAGCGCTTTATCAATGCCATATAATCTAACATTTGAATTGACAATGCTTAAAATTTGTAATAGATTATTTAAAAACATATAAGTTTATATAAGCAATTATTAGTTTGTATACTTTTATATGAGGGGTTATGCGCATGGTAAAAGTGATTGGCATAGGAGACAATGTCGGCGATATCTATTTGGATTCCTATGAGATGTTCCCCGGGGGACAAGCCCTTAACTTCTCCGTCTACGCCAAGCGGCTGGGGGCAGAATCGGCTTATATTGGAGTCTTTGGCGATGATGCAGTGGCCCGCCATATTGCCGGTACGCTGGATGAAGTCGGAGTTGACCGCAGCCATTGCCGCCATGTTCAAGGGGAAAATGGATATGCTCTGGTGGAACTGGTAGACGGGGACCGGGTTTTTCTGGGAAGCAACCGGGGCGGGGTGCTGAAGGACAAGCCCATCATTCTTGACAGCAAGGAAGAGGCGTATATTAGGCAGTTTGATCTTGTCCATACCAGCAATAACAGCTATTTCAATGAGCAGCTGTCCAAGGTTCATAAGCTGGGTGTAGCCATCTCCTATGATTTCTCAAAAAGCTGGAGCAATTGGAGGGATGTGGAGCAAATCGCCCCTCACCTGGACTACGGTTTCCTCTCATGCAGCAGTGACATGACGGATGAAGAGGCGGCGGAGACCTGCCGTAAAGTTCATGCGCTGGGCTGCCGCAGCGTAGTCGCAACATTGGGGAGCCGGGGGGCTTGGTTCTATGATGGAGAACTAACATTGTTCCAAGCTTCACAGTATGTTGATCCGGTTGACACTTTGGGGGCAGGCGATTCATTTGCGGCGGCGTTTCTGGTTGATTATTTGCGTCAGAACAAGCTAGATCAGGGTCTGATGAATACCAGTACACATGACCGGGAAGAAGCCTGCCGGCAGGCACTCGCAAGCGCAGCTTCATTTGCGGCCCAAAGCTGTCTGGAACGAGGGGCCTTCGGCTACGGCAAAAAATATCAGCACCCGCTGCCGAAACGGCCGCGGACGAACAAATCATCCTAAGAAGGCCAGGTGAACATTGATGAGCTATATGATTGGCGTGGATGTCGGCGGAACATTTACCGATTTTTCTTTGTTCGATAAAAAGCTGGGCAAGCTGAGCCATTTCAAGCACAGCTCCACCCCGGAAGATCCATCGAAAGCCATTGTCGACGGTGTCATTCATATTTTAAGCGAGCATGCGATTCTTCCGGGTGACGTAAGTTATCTTGCCCATGGGACTACAGTGGCGACCAATGCGCTTATTGAGAAAAAGGGCGCCCGGATCGGACTCATTACGACAAAGGGGTTCAAAGACTTAATGGAAATCGGCTGGCAAAAGAGGCCGTCCTTATACGACCTTCTCAAAAAGAAGCCGCCGAGCCTGATCGAATCCGGACTGATCTATGAAGTGAAAGAAAGAATCCTCTACGATGGCACGGTCGAGACGGACATTGATGAAGAAGAGATTTCGGCGGTTGTCCGCGCTTTGGCCGCCCAAGGTGTGGAAGGGTTCGCCGTATGCACTTTATTTTCGTTCATTAACCCGGCCCATGAGCTGAAGATCAGGGAACTGATTTTACGGGAATGCCCGGATGCCTATATCACACTGTCCTCCCAGCTTGTTCCTGAATTCCGGGAATATTCGCGGATGAGCACAACGGTGCTGAACACCTATCTTGGTCCTGTAATGAAGAGGTACGTTGACAGATTCGGCACATCGGTGGCTGATGCGGGAGTGGAGGCAGATCCTTATATTACGCAATCCAACGGCTCCGTGATTTCGATTGCGGAAACCATTGAAAGTCCGGTCAAAACGGCGGTATCCGGCCCAAGCGCAGGAGTCATCGGTGCGAACTACATCGCAGGACAGTGTGGAATCGATAAGATTATTACGTTTGATATGGGTGGAACAAGCATTGACGTGAGTCTGATCGAAAACGGCGTTGCCCAAATTTCCAATGAACGGCTGATTGAAGGTTATCCAGCCCGGATTCCGATGATCGACATTGCAACCGTAGGCGCCGGGGGTGGCTCAATTGGGCAGATTGACGAAGGCGGCGCATTGAAGGTAGGCCCGCAAAGTGCAGGGGCGCTGCCGGGACCGGCCTGTTATGGACGGGGAGGTGAACTTCCCACGGTTACCGATGCGAACGTGGTGCTGGGGAAATTGAACCCTTACCGCATTCTGGGCGGCCGAATGGAGATCAAGGCTCCGCTTGCCGAACAAGCCATCACCCGCCATATCTCGCAGAAATCGGGATTAAGCCCCGATGAGGCAGCCGCAGGAATTGTATCCGTTGTCAATTCCAACATGATCCGGGCAATCCGGGTCGTGTCCGTAGAGAAGGGGTATGATCCCCGTGAATTCACACTGATGGCTTTTGGCGGCGCAGGACCGCTGCATGCATGTGAGGTTGCGCAAAAAATGGGCATCCACCGGGTCCTGATCCCGCCTTCTCCCGGAACGCTGTGCTCGCTTGGCCTGCTTATGGCGGATACCAAATTTGATCTCAGCCATTCCCGGATGTTGATTGCCGATCCAAGCAATGTACCCGCCCTGCAGGAAATATTCTCCCGCATGATCCGCGACGGCAGTGCATTCCTGGACAAAGAGCAGGTCGGGGACACGGAACGCGAATTCAAGTGTACGGTCGAATGCAGGTACGAGAAGCAAAACTATGAAATTCCGATTTCAATCGACCCCGGATTAACGGGGGATGTTCTGGAACAGATGATTCAAACGTTTCATGCCGAACACGAAAAACTGTACGGCTATTCCAATCACAATAAAAAAATACAGATGGTCAACTACCGGGTCAGCGCCATCGGCGTAATTGACAAGCCGGATCTGCCCGTCAAGGAAGCGGTCCCCGGTGCCAAGCCGCCTGAGCCGGCGGAAGTGCGCAATGTTCTGTTTGAGGGTGAGCCGGTGAGACATTTGACTAACGTCTACCACAGGGACGAGATAGAAACCGGCTGTCAGATTCAAGGTCCGGCCATCATCGAGGAAATGGACTCCACCACCATTCTCCCTCCGCATTGGGAGGCTTATGTCGATGAACTGGGCAATATCAGGGCCGCTTATCGGGAGGTGAAAGGAAATGAATAAGCACAAGGTCGATGCAGTGACGGTTGAAATTGTCGGAAATCTGCTGCTCACGATTGCAGAAGAAATAGGCATCAGCATCATCAAGAGCGCCTACTCCTCGAATATCAAGGAACGGCGGGATATATCTGCCGCAGTCTTTGACCCGGAAGGCAATCTGGTGGCCCAGGCTGAACATGTGCCGATGCATTTGGGTTCATTGCTCAGCATCGTTAAGGAGGTGTATAACAAGTATCCGCCGGAAGCCATACAGCGGGGAGACATGTTTATCGGAAATGATCCATATAACGGAGGCGGGACCCATCTTCCGGATATTACGATCGTAGCACCAGTGTTCGCGGGCGAAAGGCTCATCGGCTGGGTGGCCAATTTGGCCCATCACAGCGACGTAGGCGGAAAGGTGCCGGGCTCCACCTCCGGCGACGCCGTCAGTATTTATCAGGAAGGGATAAAAATCCCCATCTCCAAAATTTGCCGCCAGGATGAGGTCAATGAAGAGATTGTAGATTTTATTATGACCAACAGCCGCATTCCGGAAGAACGTTACGGCGATCTCCATGCGCAAATGGCCTCCAACCGGGTTGGGGTGAGAAGGTTGCTGGAAGCCTATGAACAATATGGGGAGACGCTGGTCTTAAGCATGGCCCAGCTGCAAAATTATGCAGAGCGCAGATTAAGGGCGGGCATCGAAAAGCTTCAGGATGGTGAATACAGCTTTACCGATTACATGGATGATGCCGGAGCGGCCAGCCCCGATCCCATCAAGCTGACCGTAAAAATTACCATTCAGGGAGATGCGATGGAACTGGACTTTGCGGGCTCACAGCCGCAGGTAAACGGCCCGATCAATGTCACGTATAACGGGCTGCTGGCCACTGTCTTTTATTCGATCAAAGCGCTCATAGATCCGGATATATACTCCAACGCAGGCATTTACCGTGCATTTACGATCAAGGCCGAACCCGGACTGATTATCAACGCACGCAATCCGGCCCCGGTCGGTGCGCGGATCGACACCTGCATGCGGGTCAGTGACGTTATCTTCGGCGCGATGGCACCGCTGGTCCCGGAAAGGGCCATCGCAGGGTGCAACAGTTCATGCACGACGGCGGTATTCAGCGGATATGATCCCCGTGATCCCGATCAATTCTATGTCTATCTGGAGACGATCGCCGGAGGCTCCGGGGCCAGCCGGCGGGCTGACGGGCTGAACGGCGTGCAGGTTCATTTGACGAATACCTCCAACTTACCGATTGAAGCGCTGGAAATGGAGTTTCCGCTCGTTATCGTGCGGGAATATTCCCTGATTGAAGACAGCGGCGGACCGGGTGAGTTCCGCGGAGGCCTGGGAATCCGCCGGGAGTTCGAGTCCCGGTTTGACCAGGTTACGTTCACAGGACTTGGAGACAGGCAGAAGTTTCTCCCCTGGGGCTTGAATGGCGGCGGAGAGGGAGCAGGGGGCGTCTATCAGCTGAAACGCGCCGACAATTCTGTAGAAAGACTCCCTTCCAAATGTACAGAGATCGTCCTGAACCGGGGGGACCGGATCGTCATCCACACGCCGGGGGCTGGCGGCTACGGCAATCCGGCCGACAGAGACCCTTCACTTGTCCTGAAAGACGTCATTGAGAAGAAGATCAGTATCCGGCAGGCGAAAGAGAAGTATGGCCTGCAAATCATCCAGACCCCGCAGGGATATCAAATTGCCCAACAATAAGCGGATAGGCACCTATCCGGCAAACGGAGGAGAATCATGGAAATTAAGGACATTATCAGTGACATCAGAAGCAAGCTCAAGGAAAACGGGGGACTGAAGCATATTTATTTTGTTGCCTGCGGAGGCTCCCAGGCGGCCATCTTCAGCGGCCATTATCTCATTCAAAAAGAGGCCCGGACCTTCGGAACCTCGATCTACAACAGCAGTGAATTTGTCCATGCGACACCGGCGATGCTGGATGAACAGTGCATTGTGGTGCTGTGCTCGCTAAAGGCGACGGCTGAAACGGTGCAAGCCGTTCAACTGGCGAATGAGCGGGGAGCCTATACGATCGCCATGACCGGGTTTCCCACCACAGAGATGGCCACAAACGGCATGTATCCCGTAGTCTATTCGAACGGAGAGCAGCAAGTTTACAGCCAAGGCAACCAATCCTCCGTCCTGCGCATCAGCTTTGAAATTCTGCATCAGTTCGAAGGTTATGCGCACTACCAGGCGGCGCTCGAAGCATTCACCAAGGTGGACTCGATAGTGGCCAGTGCCCGCACTTATATCAAACGTATCGCCAGCAGGTTTGCGGATGAATACAAGGACGATGAAATCTTCTACGTCATGGCCAGCGGCCCGGCCTATAGCACAGCCTATACGATGGCCTATTGCCACTTTATGGAGATGCAATGGAAGCATGCGGTGCCGATGCATTCAGGTGAATATTTTCATGGACCGTTTGAAACGACCGATAAAAACATCCCGATCATCCTCTTTGTGTCTGAAGGCGCCACCCGTCCGCTCGACGAACGGGCTTTGACCTTCCTGACCCGCTATGCCCAGCGGGTGACTGTCATCGATGCAAAAGAACTGGGAATTAACATCATTGACGATTCCGTTGCCGAGTATTTCCTCTCCGTCATCATGATCCCGGTGGAACGGGATATCGTGTCCCGTATGGCTGAGATCAGAAATCATTCTATGAATATGCGCAGATACATGTGGAAGGTGGAATATTAAGCAGAATGTAGGTGGGATGAACTATGAAAACATATGTATTGCGGCGGCTGCTCATCGCATTGCCGACGTTTTTGGGAATTACCATACTGGTGTTTTTTGTTTCCTACCTGGCGTCGGGAAGCCCGCTGGAGCTGCTGCTCAGCAATCAAAACATTTCGGAATCCGAAATTGAGCGGCAGCGGATCAAGCTTGGTTTGGACCAGCCGGTCTATATGCAGTATTTTTCCTGGCTGGGCAATATGCTTACAGGCAATTTCGGCGAATCCTACCGGACGATGGAAGCCGTGACCGGCATGATTCTTAAAGGCTTGGGGGCCACCTCCATTCTAGTTGTCGCTTCGGTCCTCCTGGCCTGCCTGATTGCCATTCCGTTAGGCATCCAGTCGGCAAGGCACCAAAGTAAATTATGGGACAACCTGGCCGCTGTGTTTTCCTTCCTGGCCACCTCAACGCCCAGCTTTTTTATTGCCTTGGTGCTGCTTTATTTATTTTCGGTAAAATTGCAGCTTCTGCCCATCGGCGGAATGTACACCGTTGGGACAGCTAACAGTTTCTTGTCATTATTGGCGCATCTGATTATGCCTTGCCTGGTGCTGTCCTTTCACATGATGGGGACGCTGATTCAATTTACGCGCAGCAGCATGCTGGAGGTGATGCGGGAGGACTACGTCCGGACTGCCAAAGCGAAGGGATTACAGGAGCGTGTGCTGATTGTAAAACATGTGCTCCGGAATTCCCTGATCCCGGTGGTTACCTATCTGGGGATGGAGATTCCGCTTCTGCTCGGCGGTGCGGTCGTTACCGAACAGGTTTTTTCCTGGCCGGGGATCGGTAAGCTGATGATTCAGTCCATCTCCGCCCGTGACTACCCTGTCATTATGGGAGTTACGGTGCTGGTTGCGCTGGCAGTCTTGATTTTCAATCTTATTACGGATCTTGTCTATGGATTGTTGGATCCGAGGATTCGTTATGACTAGGTGGCGATCTGTATGGTGAAAGCAAACAGCAGAAAACGGACAGTCTTCATTAACTTTATGAAACGGTATTGTCACAACAAACTGGCTATTGCAGGACTGGTCTCCATCGTGCTGATCGGGCTGCTCGTTGCCTTTCTCCCCCGTTCCTGCAATATGCCGAAGACCAAATCGACCCGCTCGCCTTCAGCGCAGCTCCCGGCGGCAGCCATCTCCTGGGGACGGATGATGTTGGACGGGATGTTCTGAGCCGGCTGTTAAACGGCGGACGCGTATCGCTTTTTGTCGGGATTCTCTCCGCATTGATCAGTGTGGCGCTGGGGATTCCGCTCGGGCTGCTGGCTGCCTTTTTCCGGGGGAAGTTCGAAACGGTGACCATGCGGTTAGCTGATATCTTCCTGTCCTTCCCGAATATAATTCTGATCCTGTTTCTGGTCTCTATTTTTGGCCCTTCCATTATTACGGTAACTGTGGTAATCGGCATACTGGGCTGGCCGTTTTTCGCCAGGCTCATGTTTGGCACCGTGCTGAGCATCAAAGAAAAGGATTATATCGAAGGTGCAGCCGCTATCGGCGAGAAGCAGAGAACCATCATTTTCAAATACATTTTGCCCAACGCCATCGCGCCGATCCTCATTCAAGTCACTTTTCGGATTGCCGGGGCGATCATTCTTGAATCGTCACTGAGCTTTCTCGGCATGGGTGTTCAGCCTCCGGCTGCTTCCTGGGGGAATATGCTGTACAATGCGCAGTCCATCACGATTTTATCGGAACGGCCATGGATGTGGCTGCCTCCCGGACTTCTGCTTATCCTCACTATCTTATCCATCAATTTTGTCGGCAACGGCCTGCGGGACGCATTGGACCCCAAAACCAGACTTTAAACAAAGGAGAAAATGATATGAAGAAGAACAACCGCTTACTGTTCATGCTGGTGATGATGCTTACGGCTTCACTTCTTTTGTTTGGATGTTCATCGAACGCAGGCAACACTGCCGGAAACGCCAGCAGTCCGCCGGGGACAGAGGCAAGTCCGCAGCCGCAGAGCGAAGGCGGGGCAGCCAGCGGAATAGTAACCATGGCCATTATATCTACCTGGGACACACTCAATATTTATAACACTTCGGGGAATTACGGCAACGCGGTTGCCGACCAGTTGTTCGAACGCCTCGTTTTCAGAGAGCACAACGGCAATGTCGTCCCCCGGCTCGCCAAATCCTGGGCCATGGCGGACGATAATCTGTCGATGACGTTCGAGCTTGCCGATAATGTCACCTGGCATGACGGGGAGAAGCTGACCGCAAAGGATATTGTCTTCACTGTGCAGGCAATGACCACCCCGGCTGTTAACAACTACTACCGTTCCGCCTTCAATGTACTCGCTGGCACAGACGCGGATGGCATTGCGCAGGATCCGGCAAAAGTGGGCGTGGAAGCGGTCAGCGATACCTCTGTCAAATTCACGTTCAAGGAGCCGAAGGCCGAAGAAACGATCCTGAATGCGTTCCTGAGCTTCCTTTATGTTCTTCCTGAGCATATTTTGGGGCAAGGCGATCCGGCTTCGATCAACACCTCCGGGTTCTGGAATGCCCCGGTTGGCGCCGGGCCCTTCAAATTCGTCAAACAGACCGCAGGCGAATCGCTTCAATTGGAGGCTTTTCCTGATTATTATCAGGGCAGCCCCGGCTTCAAAACGCTGGTCGTACGTGTCGTACCGGCGGCCAACCTTACTGCAGGTTTGATCAACGGGGATATCGATGTGGTGGCGATGGGGAGCATTCCGCTGTCCGACTGGGACACGGTCAAAAACAATCAGAATATTGTAGCTTCCTCCATCCCGGATTATTCCTACCAGTACATGTTGTTCAACTTGTCCAAGGACACCTTCCAGGATTCTAACGTAAGAACAGCCTTTGACAAAGCGATCAATAAGACACTGATTGTCGACAATCTCATGAAGGGCGAAGGGGGAGTTGCGGTCGGACCGATGCCAAAGTACCACCCCTATTACAATCAGAGCCTGGTGCCGAACGCATACAATCCGGATGAAGCCAAGCAAATGCTGGAAACAGCCGGCTTCGACTTTAAGCGTGAATATCTGCTGATCGTCCCGCAGGGCAACCAGGTCAGAGAGCAGTCGGCGCTATTGATCCAGCAGGATTTGGCGGCCATCGGGGTAAAGGTGAAGATTGAGACCTATGATTTTGCCACACTCCTGTCGATGCTTAAGAACGGGGAATCGGACCTTGGCCTGCTGGGCGGAGGCAGCAATATTGACCCGGGCGAAAGCAGCGTCATTATGAAGCCGGGCGACTCGAGAAACTATTCCCTGTTAAAAGATTCCAAATGGTACGATATTGCAGCGAAGGGCTTTTCTCTTTATGATTTTGACCAACGAAAAGCGGTATACGATGAGTACCAGCAGGCCCTCGTGAAGGATCAGCCGTATATCTGGCTCTACCATCAAAACAATTTGTGGGCCCATTCCTCCCGCCTGACTGATGTGCCGATGGAGGACTTCGTCTGGATGAATTTTGCGTCATGGAAATGGAAGATCGCCAAATAATTCTCGTACACAGGGACTATTAATCAATTTGGAGGTTTTGGAATATGGAGCTCACTGAAATGAAGGATGTTTTTGATTATCTGGAGCAGCATTTTGAAGAGGATCTCAAATCGACACAGGAGTTCATGAGGTTAAAATCGATCTCAGCCACAGGTGAGGGCATCCGTGAAACGGCGCAGGTCGTCAAGGCGATGATTGAAGAGGTCGGCGGCGTTTCAGAGATTATCGAAACACCGGGCCATCCGATTGTATACGGCAAACTGGATGAAGGGGCACAGTATACCCTGTTGATTTACAGCATGTACGATGTGCTGCCGGCGGAAGAGCCGGACTGGATCTCTGACCCGTGGGCGGCGGAAATTCATGACTTTCAGGATTACGGCAAATGTATCATCGGCAGGGGCGCAGTCAATACCAAAGGACCTACAGCAGCGTTCTTCAATACGGTCAAGGCGTACAAAAAGATCAAAGGAAAGCTGCCGGTTAATCTGGTATTCCTGATCGAAGGCGAAGAAGAGCTGTCTTCCAAATCCCTGCAGCAGTTTCTGGTGGACAACAAAGACAAATTTGCCGAATGCGACGCCATGTTTTTTCCGTCATTCGGTGAAGAAAACCGGGTAGCCTCGATTTTTATGGGTGTGAAGGGGATCGTAAGCTTCGAGTTGAAGGCGAAGGGCGGAAGCTGGGGCGGCCCCAAAGAAAGAGGGATTCACGGGGCTTTTGCCGCCTGGGTCGGCAATCCGGCCTGGCGGCTGGTGAAGGCTCTGTCGACCATGGTCGGGGAAGATGAGAAGGAGATTCTGGTGGAGGGCTTCTACGACGGCATTCTGCCTTTGGCGAAGGAAGGCGAAGATGCCTTGGACGCATCGGCTGATCTGCTGGACGAAGAGCAATGGAAAAAGGCATATGCAATCGACCGGTTCAAATGGGATTTGGAGGGCTTGGACTTGTGGAAAAAGATGCTCACTGTGCCAACCCTGAATATAGACGGCATCAAAGGCGGGTATATCGGCGAAGGCTCCAAAACACTGCTGCCCCATGAAACCACCGTGAAGATGGATATACGGCTTGTTCCGGGCATGGACCCGGAGAAGATGCTTGGCAAAATCAGAAATCATCTGGACAAGCACGGGTATTCCGATATTGAGATTACGGAGTATGGGAAGGCATATTATCCTTCCAGCGTTCCCTACTACTCCACGTCAGTGCAGACCCTGAAAAGAATGTATGAGCTGATGGGTGCGCGGCCGCAGATCTGGCCGTGGAATCCGGGGTCCGCCCCCTATTTTTTATTCGGAAAAATACTGGGACTCCCCTACGTAACCGGAGGAATGGGTCATGGTTCAAGACAGCACTCCAGCAATGAGTACTGTACGGTCAAAGGCGTGCTGGATTTCGAGAAGTCGATGGTCTATTACTTGAACCTGTTCCCGCAAGTGGCCGAAGAGATGAGCAACCGTGAATAACAGCTTCATGTGAGGGGGGAACAGGATGAGTGATTATCTGCTGGAGGTAAAAGGGTTAAAAACCTATTTCAATCATTTCAACAAACAGGTTCCCGCCGTCAATGGTGTAGATTTTGTAGTGCGTAAAGGTGAAACGCTGGGAATTGTCGGGGAGTCCGGCTGCGGCAAAAGCGTGACCGCGATGTCCATTTTAAAGCTGCTGGCGCCCGAAGCCAAAATTGTGGATGGTCAAGTGCTGTTCAAGGGGAAGGATCTGGTCGGTCTGAACGACCGCCAGATGACCCGGATCCGGGGCAACGAAATTTCAATCATTTTTCAGGAGCCGATGACCTCGCTCAATCCGGCATATACGGTGGGCTATCAAATCGGGGAAGCTATCCGGACCCACCAGAAGCTGGACAAGAAAACGACCCGGAGCAGGGCGGTCGAAATGCTCAAGCTGGTCGGGATACCCGATCCGGATAAAAGAGTGGATGAATATCCGCATGAACTGAGCGGAGGGATGAGGCAAAGGGTCATGATTGCTATGGCTCTTTCCTGCAACCCAGAGCTGCTGATCGCTGACGAGCCCACCACCGCGCTGGATGTCACCGTGCAGGCGCAAATTCTGGAATTGATGAAAAGCCTGAAAGAGAAGTTCCACACTTCGATTATGATGATTACGCATGATTTGGGTGTCGTCGCTGAAATGGCCGATTATGTTATCGTCATGTATGCGGGAACAGTCGTTGAATACAGCGACGTTAAGTCCTTGTATAACAAACCTCTGCATCCCTATACGGAAGGCCTGATGAATTCCTTGCCCAAAATTGATGATCCCAAGGACAAGCTGGAGGCGATTCCCGGCTCCGTTCCCAGTCTGTATGACCTCCCCAACGGCTGCAGCTTTTGGCCTAGGTGCCCTTATGCCCAGGAGATATGCAAGCAGGAGAAGCCGGAGCTGTATGAGGTCGATCAGCGCAAAGTCAGATGCTTTCTATATTCCGGAAAAATCGAAAGAAGGTGAACGCGATGGGAAACCCCAGTCCCTATCTGCTGGAAGTCCGGGAGCTGAAAAAACATTATACCTCCAAATCGGGTCTGCTGACCCGGAAAAAACCGGTCGTCAAAGCGGTGGACGGAATCAGCCTGAATATCCGCAAAGGGGAAATATTGGGGCTGGTCGGAGAGAGCGGCTGCGGAAAATCCACATTGGGCCGCTCGATCCTGAGATTAATCGAGCCGACTTCCGGGAATATTGTCTTCGAAGGACAAGACATCCTTGCGTACGGCAAGGAAGAAAAGCGGATGATGAGGAAAGAGCTGCAGATTATTTTTCAGGATTCGGGTGCGGCGTTAAATCCGCGGATGACTGTCGGTGAAATCATTGGAGCACCTTTGGATATATATGGACTTGCCCAAGGCGAAGCTAAAGAAAGACGCATTAACGAGCTGCTTGAGCTGGTCGGATTGAACAAAGATTATGTTAACCGGTTTCCGCATGAATTTTCGGGCGGCCAAAAACAGCGGATCGGCATAGCCAGGGCATTGGCGGTGGAGCCGAAGCTGATTGTTTGTGATGAGCCCGTTTCCGCCCTGGACGTCTCGGTACGGGCACAAGTATTAAATTTGATGAAAGAGCTGAAGGAGAAGTTGGGATTAACCTATCTGTTCATCTCCCATGACCTGAGTGTGGTTCATCATTTATGCGACCGGGTGGCCGTGATGTACTTGGGCAAAATTGTTGAGATCACGGACCGGAATGAGCTGTATGGAAATCCGCTTCATCCCTATACCAAAGCATTGCTGTCGGCGATTCCGAATCCCAATCCCGAAATAAGCAGAGAACGGATCGTTCTTGAAGGGGATGTGCCAAGTCCGTCCAATCCGCCTGCCGGATGTTCCTTCCACACACGCTGCCCGTACCGGATGGACAAATGTTCGGTAGAGGTCCCGATTTTGCTGCAAACCCAGGGTAACCACAGTGTTTCATGCCACTTATACAACGATGAGCACTAGACGCTGGGCATACAATTGGTTATCATAAAATGGAAAGAAACCGGTTTATGAGGGGACGCCTATTATGTTAGACGAGACAATCGCTACACCATTGTATGAGCAGCTAAAAGAAAAGCTGAAGAACGAAATTGCCGAAGGAAGGCTAAAGCCTGGAGAGAAGCTGCTGCCCGAAGTGGAGTTGGCTCAAAAATATGAAGTCAGTGTAATCACCGTCCGGAGGGCGACCAATGAGCTGAGGAACGAAGGACTGCTGGAGAAAAGGCAAGGCAAAGGGACATTTGTCGCCATGGCCAAATATCCAAAGGATCTAAACCAGATTCTTAGCTTTACCGAAGCCAGCAAGCTGATCGGGGCGGTTCCGAGTGCGAAGGTGCTGGCCTCCGAGCTAATGATCCCCGGCAATGACATTCTCGAACAGCTGGAGCTCCCCCGGGCAGTCAAACCGTTTATATCTCTCGTCTCCGGCTGTTGGATAACAATCCGATGGTTATCGAAAACAACTATTTTTCCATTCAATATTCGTTTTTGCTGGAAGAGAACCTGAATGATCATTCATTATTTCAAATTTTGAAAGAAAAAAGAGGGATTCAGATATCCAAATCCAAACGTACGATTGAGATTTGCCGGGCCACTATGCAGGAGGCTTCCTATCTGCAGGTCAGCAAGAACAGTCCTCTGCTGCTGGTCCATGGCGTCGTATACGGGAACAACGATAAGATCGTATATGTAGGGAACCAAATCATCAACGGCGAGAAATATAAACTGCATGTATAAGGTGCGCCATTACTGCCAAAGATCCTCCCATCCGCTTTCCCTTGTGGAAAGCGGATTTTTTTGCAGAAATATGATAAGCTTGATAAGGTCTTTACCTATCTTTTGACTTAAGGGGAGAAGTTGCCCATGTATTGCATCGCATACATTCGTATTCGTTAATGAAAGGTACAGAACACGTATATCCTTCGTCCATTGATTAATTTCATGGGTGCTTTGGGTTTATTTGTGCTGTGCCTTTTTCATTTACTAATACAAATGAATGAGGTGCTTTTTGTTATGCCTAAAAATGATTCAAGGTTTCGTTATGGGACAGCCAACTTCCCTGGAAGACATCTGCTGATCAACAAATCTCTGATTAAAGAAATGGTTGAGCTGGCAAAAGTGAGCAGAGGCGATACTGTGATTGATATCGGAGCAGGAACGGGGGCGCTGACCTTCCCTTTAGCCGGACAAGCCGGAACCGTAATTGCCATCGAAAATGACCCTGCCAGCGTTCAAAAACTTACAAGTAAAATGAAAGAGAAAAATAATATAAATATCAAGCTGGTGGATGTGCTTCAGTATAAACTGCCTAAAAGCCCATTTTGTGTAGTAGCTAATATGCCGTTTTCCATTACCACTCCTATATTCGAGAAGTTTCTGGGAGACCCCTCCCTGAGAATGCAGCGTGCCGTATTTATAACGGAAAAAGGGGCCGCCAAACGCTTTACAGCCGTGCCTGTGATCAACCCGATGATTCTGGCATGGAGAATGTGGTACGACATCCGGCTTGTCCGCACAGTTCTGCCTAACAATTTTTCACCACCGCCGGGAGTGGCCTCAGCTGTCGTAACTGTCTTCAAAAAGAACAATCCAATGCTTCCTCCCCATCACCGGAGACAGTTTACGGATCTGGCTTCACATGCGCTTCATTATCCATATGTTCCGTTTGTTGAAGCCATTGGTGAGGTGTTTACACCCCCGCAAATTGCAAAATTGGCAAAAGAGCTGAAAATAGAACGCAACCAAGCCATTTGTACTTTACACGAACAACAGTGGGGCCAGTTATTTCTCGCAATGCTTCGGCACGTTCCATCTTACCGGTGGCCGAAGGCGCGCAAGAGGAAAGGACGCCGCTAATGGCTGAATAAACCTGTAATCCCTCCCGTTACGGGCAATGCTTGCGTAGTCCGATTAATCGGGAGGGGTTTTTCTTTGCTGCCTGCAATCTTTCTTGTATTTGTCCATTGCCAAAATACAGCTCTTTCCTTTACAATGTTATAATGATAATGATTATCAATTTCATGAGAAAAAGGTGGGAGATATGAGTCAACAGACAGCAGCCGGTACAGGTCCCCTTGGGCGGCAGAATGAGGTGAAGCTTCGTTCGCGGCCTTGGGCGGCTACACTGATCCTGGTTGGCGGTCTGATTGCCCTGGCGCTGGGTATTGCGGTATCTGTCTCGTTCGGGGCTGCGGATATCAAGCTGCCGGTGGTATGGAGCGCTGTTTTTCATTTCAATCCGGATATTACGGATCACCAGATTATCCGGGAGCTCCGGCTGCCCCGCGTGCTTGGCGGCGTGATGATCGGCGCAAGCTTTGCTGTGGCAGGAGCGATTATGCAAGGCATGACCCGCAACCCGCTTGCGGATTCCGGGCTGATGGGCATTAATTCAGGGGCAGGGTTTGCGCTGGCGCTTTGTTTTGCATTTATGCCGAATCTGCCATTCATGAGTTTGATTCTGTATTCCTTTGCGGGGGCAGGTGCTGGAGCAGCGATTGTGTATGGTGTCGGGTCCTTGGCTAAAGGCGGATTGACCCCAGCCCGTCTGGTGCTGGCCGGTGCGGCTTTAAGTGCGCTGCTCTCGGCGTTAAGCGAAGGCGTGGCTTTGTATTATAAAATTGGACAAGATCTGGCCTTTTGGTATGCAGGAGGCATAGCCGGAACGAAGTGGTTCCAGCTGAAAATTATGTTTCCCTGGGTTTTTGCGGCGATTCTTGGGGCCATCGTGTTGTCCCGCTCCATTACCATGCTCAGCCTGGGCGATGAGGTTGCCAGAGGCCTTGGGCAGCGTACAGGCCTGGTGAAGCTGGCAGGCGCTCTGATCGTTCTGATTCTTGCCGGTTCATCGGTATCGGTAGTTGGAGCCGTCGGGTTTATTGGTCTGATCATCCCCCATTTGACGCGGTATCTTGTCGGTGTGGATTACAGGTGGATTATTCCGTGCTCTGCCGTGCTGGGCAGTCTGCTGGTGGTGCTCGCTGATCTGGCGGCCAGAACCGTCATCCCGCAGCATGAAACGCCGCTGGGCGCGGTTCTTGCACTGATTGGTGTGCCTTTCTTTCTGTATCTGGCCCGCAAAGAAAGAAGGGAGCTGTGAGTATGCGCAGGACTACGGCTATAAGTTTTGATGAAGTTAGACGCAGGCGCGGCTTTCAAGTGCTGGCAATCCTGTCGCTCTTGATTGCTGCTGCTCTGATTATCAGTGTGAATACAGGATACATACGTTTGACACCGCTGGAGCTGCTGCACACCCTGCTTGGCCGGGGGACGGACAAGCAGGAACTCATTCTTTTCGATTTCCGTCTGCCGCGTATTGTAATTTCAATTCTGGTTGGAGCCGGTCTGGCGGTTTCGGGAGCGGTGATGCAAGGTGTATTCCGCAATGATCTGGCCGATCCCGGTATTCTCGGGATCAATGCCGGAGCGGGATTGATGGTCATGCTGCTGATATCCTTTTATCCGGCAACGACTTCTGCACCGGTCTTTATGCTTCCGCTGGTGGCCTTTGTGGGGGCAGCATGTACTGCGGCAATGATCTATGCGCTTGCGTATAAATGGCACCAGGGAATATCGCCGATCCGGCTGCTGCTGACCGGTGTAGCGGTTGCTGCAGGGATGAGTGCAGCGATGATTGTGCTGACCTTGCGCCTCGATCCGGATAAATACCAATTTGTTGCCACCTGGCTGGCGGGCAGTATCTGGGGGACCAGATGGAAGTTCGTGCTGTCCCTGCTGCCCTGGATTCTCATTCTGCTGCCTTATGTGATCTATAAGGCCAGAGTCATGAATGTGTTGAATCTTGGCGACCAGACTGCAACCGGGTTGGGTGCGGCAGTAATCAAGGAACAATTCCGTCTGCTCGGGGCTGCCGTAGGACTGGCAGCGGCCAGTGTAGCGGTAAGCGGGGGAATCGGGTTTGTGGGCTTGATCGGCCCTCATCTGGCCCGGCGCCTGGTGGGGCCGAAGCATCAGCTGATGCTGCCCGCTTCAGCACTGCTGGGTTCCTTGCTTGTCCTGACGGCGGATACCATTGGCCGCCGGATTCTGCAGCCGTCTGAAATACCGACCGGTATTGTTGTCGCGGTAATCGGTGCGCCTTATTTTCTTTATTTACTGGCCCGCACCAGATCTTAGCACGCTGAAGCATATTTATAAGCTGAGCTAAGACCTGCGCTGTTTTAGTAGATCAGAAGTTTAGCTTAACTAGCCATAAATACCAATACACCTTGGAGGGGAAGATATGAGCAAAGAGCTGGAATTATACGATGTGACGATTATTGGCGGCGGCCCTGCCGGTATGTATACAGCCTTCTATAGCGGCATGCGGGATCTCAAAACCAAATTGATAGAGGCTAAGGAGGAGCTGGGCGGCAGAATGCTCATCTATCCCGAGAAAATGATCTGGGATGTGGGGGAGTCACTCCGATTCTCTGCCGCAACTTGATCGATCAGCTGGCCGAGCAGGCCCGGACCTTTGATCCGACCATCGTGCTGGGCCAGCAGATTATTGGACAGGAGCGGCAGGAGGACGGCACCTATATTCTGACATCGGCGAGCGGCGAGCGGCACTGGACACGTACAATCATTCTGACTATAGGGTATGGCATCCTGCAAATGGCGAAGCTGGAAATAGAGGGCGCGGACCGCTATGAGGTAACGAACCTTCATTATACTGTACAGGAGCTGGAGCCATTCCGCGGCAAGCGGGTGCTTATCTCCGGCGGCGGTGATTCGGCCGTGGATTGGGCCAACGAGCTGGAGCCGATTGCCGCAAGTGTGACAATTGTGCACCGGCGCGAGCAGTTCGGCGGACATGAGAAGAACATTGCCCGAATGAAAGCGTCGTCGGTCCAGGTGCGGGTCCCGCATACAGTCAGCCAGCTGCATAGCAGCGACGGGGAGAAGATAGACCAGGTTACGATAAGCCATATGGAATCCGGCGCATCCGAGCAGCTTGAGGTCGATGCAGTGATCGTGAATCACGGGCTGAAGAGTGATTTTGGACCGCTTAAGGACTGGGGGCTGGACATGGGCGAGTGGTGGGCCAATGTCAGCAGCAGGCTGGAGACTAACCTTCCCGGCGTTTTTGCCGCCGGAGATTTTGTGGATTACAGCAGCAAGGTCCGGCTGATCGCCGGAACGTTCACCGATGCGGTACTGGCTCTGAACAGCGCGAAGCTGTATATGGACCCTGATGCCCCGAAGGTGGCATACGTCTCCTCGCATAATGAACGCTTTAAGGAGAAGAATAAGGCGCTTGGCGTAGTGGATGGACACTAGCAGGCAATTAATGAAGGGATCAACGAATAGAGGCTGGCCGTATGCAGAAATTCTGCACGGCCAGCCTCTTTTTCCATAACCTGCATAAAAAAAGGATAGCGGGCAAATAGTATGTGCAGGAGGTGCTTGCTGATGGCAGCTCAAGCCAAAGAAAAAAAACAGTCTCAAACGGCTGATAGCAATACAAGCTCCCCGCTCTCCGGGAACCTGGAGGATGATTTACAGCACATCAGGCAAGGTCTGGGGAACAGTATGGATCTGATTATCCGCCATTTCAAATTGATAAATGCAGCTCCTCAGGTTGCAGTTATTTACATGGAAGGCCTCACGGATAAGGAGTTAGTGGATGACTTCATCTCCCATGCTATGTCTTTTCAAACCGTAAGTGAGGAAGGGCAGAAGCTCTCAACCAGCCTGGAGGTTTTTAACTATATCAAGGAAAAAGCGCTGACTCCGGGTAAAAGCCAGTCGCTCACAAACAGGAGCGGACTGTATGAAGCCCTTTTGTCCGGCAACACGCTTGTACTGGTTGAAGGCATGCCGGAAGCACTCAGCGGCGATACAAGCGGTGGCGAGGTCCGTCCGGTCTCTGAGGCAGGAACGCAGGTATCCATCCGGGGGTCCAAGGAAAGCTTTACTGAAACGATTAGCGTCAACATTTCACTGGTCCGGCGAAGAATTAAAAATCAGAATCTTTGGGTAGAGCCGATGAAGCTGGGTGCTGTGACGCAGACGAACATCGCGATTATGTATATACATGGAATAGCCGACGAAGATGTCCTCAAGAAGCTGAGGGAAAAGCTGAAGGAGATCAGAGTGGATTCCATCCTGGAATCGGGATACATTGAGCAGTTAATAGAGGGAAGCGGGTACACCCCTTTCCCGACACTGTATAACACAGAACGGCCGGACACTGTGGCCGGGAATTTGCTGGATGGAAGAATCGCCGTTTTTGTGGACGGTACCCCTTTTGTACTTATAGCCCCTGCAACTTTTTTTATGTTTTTTCATACCGTGGAGGACTACTATCAGCGGTTTGATATTTCTACACTGATCCGTTTATTGCGTTTTCTCTGTTTTTTTATTTCGATGTTTGGTCCTGCCATCTTTGTTGCCGCGCTTAATTTTCATCAGGAGATGATTCCTACTCCGCTGCTCATCAATTTGGCTTCACAACGGGAAGGGGTGCCTTTTCCCGCCTTTGTCGAAGCGTTGATGATGGAGGTTACCTTTGAAATTATCCGCGAGGCGGGAATCCGCCTGCCTTCGCCAATCGGACAGACCGTCTCGATCATTGGAGGTCTGGTTTTGGGGCAGGCCGCAGTACAGGCGGGCATTGTTTCTCCTGCGATGGTTATTGTGGTTTCCATAACGGGGATCTCCAGCTTTACAACCCCTGCTTTTAATATGGCGCTTTCTGTACGTTTTCTGCGCTTTGTTATAGTGTTTGTTGCCGCGTTTATGGGCCTGTACGGCATAGCGATTCTGGCCTTGATGCTGGTCGCGCATTTATGCAGCCTGCGGTCGCTCGGCGTTCCGTATATGTCTCCTTTAGGTCCCTTTGACCCTCAGGCCCAGAAGGATACCCTGATCCGGTCGCCCATTCATTTTATGAAGATACGGCCGCGTCTGGAACACAAAAGCAATGTGCGCAAGAAAGCGGACAAGGACAGACAGGGGAACCAGGCATGAAGACGAAACGCCTGTCAGTTCTTGTTCTCTTTGTCCTTCTGTCTGTTAACCTGGCCGGATGCTGGAACAGCAGAGAGCTGAACGAGCTTGCGATCGTAAGCGGGATTGGCATTGACCGGGTGAAGGACACGGGGAAACTCCGGGTTACGTTCCAGGTTGTGAATCCTTCGTCCACTACCACTACCCAGGGGGCAAGCACCAACCAGTCGCCCATCTCCATTTATACGGTCAATGACCGGACTGTATTCGGGGCGCTCCGCAGAGCATCTAAGCAGGCGACCCGGCAGCTTTTTTTTGCCCATGCTCAGCTTCTGGTGATAGGAGAATCGCTCGCAGAAGGCGGTATGAATGAGGTATTTGATATTTTTGAAAGATCCCATGAGCTTCGGCTGAATACAACTGTACTGGTGTCAAGAGATACGGATGCCGAGTCCATCCTGAAGGTGCTGCTGCCCCAGGAGAGTGTGCCCTCTGTCGGGTTGGGCAAAAAGGCGGAAAATACCTCAAGGGTCTGGGGGAAACCCCAAAGGTCAGTGTGTTTGAAACGATCAAGGAAATAACGGGCGGCGGAGGGTTTACGATCAGCGGTGTCCGTATGCTTGGCAGCGTGGAGGAAGGACAAAAGAAGACGAGCCTGGAACAAACGAAGGCGGAAACCTCAATACTAATCAGCGGCCAGGCAGTATTCAACAAGGGGAAGCTTCAGAACTGGATTGATGGCCCTGAAGCGAGGGGCACCTTGTGGATACTCGATAAAATTGTCGAAACCAATTTGAATATAAATTCCGGGGACCAAGCTAAGGCGATTGCCGTAAACGTGGTGTTTTCCAAAACCAAGATTAAGGTCGAGATGCGTGACGGGTTGCCTGTATTCCATATCCACATCAACGAGGAAGGGAATCTCAATGAGACGCAGAGCGTTATAAACCTGAGCGAAAACCATGAAATCAGAAAGCTGGAAGCGGAGATGGAGAAATTAACGGAGGAGGAAGTCCGGGAAGCCTTTCAAGCCGCACAAAGGGCAGAGTGCGATTATTTCAACTTTGGCAACGAACTCAAACGCGTGAATCCGGCTGAATGGAAAAAGGTTGAGAAGGATTGGAATCAAATTTTTGCCAAAGGCACGCTGGAGCTTCAGGTTCATGCTTATATCCGGGCGACGGGGATGCGGGTGACACCGCTGAAGGCTCCAGAATAACCGATTCTGATTGAATAGGACAGGGAGACTGCGATATGAAAAAAGAGGTCATCGGCCCCAGTCAAATATTTGCTATGATTGTGCTGTTTGAAATGGGAACCGCTATAGTGATTCCCATTGGACTGGAGAGCGGCCATGCGGTATGGCTGTCGATTCTGATGGCCCTGCCCGGTGGGGTTCTGCTGTATCTGATCTACAATGATCTCTACCGCCAATTTCCGAATTTGATCATCAGCGGCTATACCCGGAAAATACTTGGCAAATATATCGGCTGGCCGCTAAGCCTGCTGTATATTCCGGTGCTGATGTTCAACGGCTCCAGAAATTTGCGGGAGGCGGGAGATCTCCTGATCTCGGCCTCCTACGATAGAACGCCGATCCTGATCATTAATTCGATTATGGTCATTGCTGTTATGTATATTCTGAACAAGGGAATTGAGGTGTTTGCCAGAACCGCAGAGATTTACTTTTGGATGATGATGATCATGGGCCTGGTGTGCAATGGAGTGGTGATTATGGCGGGCCTGGTTGATTTTAAGAATCTGTTCCCCTTGCACTACAAGGATTGGATGGATGCCTTGACTTCCGCGTATCCGAACATCTGGATATTCCCCTTTGGCGAACTGGTATGCTTCACAACGGTTCTACCTTATTTAAAGAAATCCGGAATATCGGGAAAAATGGGCATCACCGCGATTATTCTAAGCGGATTTCTGCTCTGCTTCACCCATGCGATTGAAATCTCCGTTCTCGGAATGGACATTTACAGCAGAGCAGCTTTTCCTATTTATACAACAATAACGCTGGTGAACGTTGCTGATTTTATCCAGCGTCTGGATGCGCTTGTGATTCTGACCCTGATTATCGGGGTGTTCTTTAAAATGTCCATTTATTGTTTTGCGGCGACAGTGATCACAGCGGATCTGTTCAAGGTTAAAGATTACCGAAGGCTGGTTGTGCCTGTAGGAGTCATTGTATTGTTCACCTCGTTTATCAGTGCGGAGAATTACACCAGCCATTTAAATGAGGGGAAAGTGTTTTTGAAGTACTTCCTCTCTGTCCTTTGTGCGGTTGTACCGATTCTGCTGTTTCTTGTCCACCTCATCCGAAAGCGGTTTGGCTGGTACAGGCAGCCTTAGTGGCTGTGCTTCTTCTTCTTTTTGCCAGCCTCCACGGCTACTTGGATCACCGGAAGAACAAGAAATATAATAATCACCACCAGTTCCTGGAAGGTTGTAGTAATAAAGATTTTGGTGAGGAAGTTGAATGACTGGGAGAATGGGGTTCCGGTTAACCAATCTACCGAAATCACCATGGATAAGCCCAGGATGATAAGCATAGCGTAAATCAAAAGGATTTTCATGGGTGTTGTTCTCCTTCTTCTTTCTGATAATCAAGGATAAGCCCTTGCAGATCTGGCGGGTTAACGGTATTATCCCCATCCCTGAGACGGATAACCAACATTCCGGGAGGAGGATTTAAGGCGGAACCCCAAACCACGCGACTTGACGGTCCCCCAAGGAATCACTAGAGTTTAGAATGATCCGTAAACGGGGTATAAGTGTTCAGAAGGGGGCGCGGCAGTCATGACGACCTGGAATTTGCAAGGCACGCTCAGCCATCTGCTGATCTGCGGCGGCAGCAGCTGCAGGAAGAATGCAGGCGAAGAAGTGGCGGAAGCCATTGAGGATGAGATTGAGAAGCAAGGGGCTGCAAGCAAAATACATACCACCGTGACCGAATGCAACGGGAGATGCTCGGATGCCTGTATTGTGATCGCTTATCCGGAAGGCGTCTGGTATAGGGAGATGACGCCCAAGGCAGGTAAAAAACTGGTGCGGAAGATGCTCAAAGGGAAGCAGCTTGAAGATCATATCCTCTATACCTACGATGGCGGGCTGCAGGCACAGACCGGAAAAGGCGCCAAGGGTAAAAAGAAAAAATGAAAAAGGGAGCGGGGGCGGGGAACGATGCATAAATCCCTCCCCCGTATGAACACAGACAGGAACAGCCTGCTGCCGGAAATCCATTGGCGGCGGGCTATTTATTTTTGCAGAAGGGGGGTCTATGATTGAGAGGAACAGGAAAATTAAGGGGGAACCGTGATGTTTGTGAGCTTTGAGACAGGGGATATGGTGCTGCAAAGTGAGGCGTTCAAGCAGGAGGAAGTACGGTATAATCTGATCCACCGGATTACCGAATATCCCGAAGCGATCCGGCTGACCACCGCAGACCGCAAGCTGATTTTTGCGCAATCCCAGGGACATAATCCCTGGCTGTGGGTATCTGGAGAACTTGACGAAGGACAGCAGATCAAACTGGTGCAGCAGCTGGCGGAATGGGTGCGGACTTATGAATTTCCGGGCATTTCTGCACAGCCTGAGACGGCGAAGATGTTTGCGGAGGTTTTTTGCGGAGGCCAGGGCAAGCTCTACCATACGCATATGATGCTGGAGGCCTATCAGTGCCAGATGGTGCGGAAGCCTGCTGAAGTCAGGGGGAGCCTGGAGCAGGCCAAGGCTGAGCATGTTCCGGTGATTGCCGGTTTTATGGCCGGGTTCATGAAGGATGCGTTTGGCGAAAGGCTCCGGGCGGAGGATTTTTGGAAGATTGCAGCGGAGGATGCCGCATCCGGCAATCTGTATTTGTGGACGGAAGATCATACTCCTGTATCGATGGCCAAAATCACTCATCGTTCCGCCAGACATGCACGGATTAATGATGTATATACCCCTTCCGGCCACCGCAAGCAGGGCTATGCCAGCGCATTGGTTGCGGCCCTGTGCGGCCGGCTGCTGGACGAAGGGTTAACACCGGTGCTCTATGCGGACGGCAAAAATCCGGACTCCAACAAGGTCTATCAGTCGATCGGCTTTCAGCACGCGGGCCAAATTGCAGATCTCAAGTTTGACTAAGCGTTTAAGTACTTAAGCAGAGTTTTCGGGCAGTAGGAATTCCTGGTTTCACTGACCTGCCGAAATTTGACTTGCTGCCCCCATGTTGACTATGCTAATACAAAGTGCAAATAATCACACATACAAAGAGGCATTTGTGTTAAGGGGGACGGCATCATGGAGAGGCTGCAGGTATGGCCGGAGAAGTTCAAAAAGTTTTTTCTCAATAACCGATTCGTGGTAACACTGCTGATTGTGCTGCTGATCGGAGTAAACATTCTGGTGTTTGCCAAAATTCCTTTTATCTTCAAGCCGATTTCAGTCCTGCTGCATACCGTGGCCGCACCGCTGCTGCTGTCGGGAATTGCCTACTATCTATTGAATCCGCTGGTTGACCGGATGGAGAAAAGGAGCAAAATCAGACGCCCTTACGGCATCGTCATTCTATTTCTGCTTATCGCTGGTATCATTACGCTGATCCTGCTTACAGTAATACCTATGATCCGCACCCAGCTGGTTGGCCTGATTGATAATTTTCCTAAATACAGTGACCAGATTCAGCAGGAATTTATCGACTTGACCGGCAGTAAGCTGTTCGAACAAATTCAGGAGAATGTTGGGACGGATTTCACTGACATCACAAGCAAAGTAACCGCATGGGGGACCTCTTTTCTGAACAATGCCGTGAGCGGCGTCGGGAATTTTGTGGGGGCGCTGACGGAAATTGTGCTGGCTTTGGTGACTACTCCCTTTATTCTGTTCTACCTGCTGCGCGACGGCAAAAGGCTGCCGGATTATCTGATGAGATTTATCCCGACCGCACTGCGGCCGCAGACCCGCATGGTTATGTCGGAGATGAACAGCCAGGTGGCTTCCTATATCCGCGGGCAGATTATTGTCAGCTGCTGTATCGGCGCCTTGCTCTACATCGGATATTTGATTATCGGACTCGAATATTCGCTGGTGCTGGCGATTGTCGCTGCCTGTACAGCGGTCGTCCCCTATCTGGGTCCGGCAATTGCGATTACTCCGGCCTTGATCGTTGCACTGGTGACTTCTCCGTTCATGCTGCTGAAAATGGTGTGCGTGTGGACCGCAGTCCAACTGATTGAAGGCAAGTTCATTTCCCCGCAAATCATGGGCAAAACGCTGAAAATTCATCCGATTACGATTATATTTGTCATTATATTTGCCGGTAAAATGTTCGGAGTGCTTGGAATCATTCTGGCTGTGCCGGGCTATGCTGTGCTGAAAGTGGTCGTTACCCATGTCTTCCAGTGGTTCCGCTTCCGCTCGGGACTCTATAAACAAATTGAAGAAACCAAGGAATAACGGGAAGAGGTAGATAGATATGACAGCAACACTGGTCACTACTTTATATGGAAAGCTGCAAGGGACGGAGGAGGGGGGCGTAAAGGTGTGGCGCGGGATTCCTTTTGCCGCTCCGCCAGTCGGGAAGCTGCGGTTTCGTGCACCACAGCCGCCGCAGCCGTGGGATTCCGTCAGAGAGGCGCTGGCGTTCAGTCCGGTCAGCCATCAGCCCGTGAGCACCAGCAGCACCCGGTTTGGCGGATTATCTCCGGAATATTCTGAAGACTGTCTATACCTGAATGTCTGGTCGCCTGCCGAAGCCGGGGAGAGCCTGCCGGTGATGGTCTGGATACACGGAGGGACCTTTGTGACCGGCGCTGGAAGCCAGCCGATGTTCGACGGTGCCTGCATGGCCCGTAATGGCAAGGTTGTTCTGGTTACGGTGAATTACCGGCTGGGGCCGTTCGGATTTCTGCACCTGTCCCCATTTGGCGGAGACCTCGCCTCCAATGCAGGCCTCCTGGACCAGATTGCCGCCCTGGAATGGGTACAGGGCAATATTGCCGCCTTTGGGGGGAATCCGCAGCGCGTTACCGTCTTTGGGGAATCCGCAGGCAGCATGAGCATCGCTGCACTGCTGGCGATGCCTGCTGCGGGCGGCCTGTTCGCAGGCGCGATCATGGAGAGCGGTGCCGCCCAGAGCCTGCCGCCGCAGCAGGCTCTGGAGATCGGTGCCGCACTGCTGGCTGAGCTGGGGCTTGCGCCAGGCAGCGGCCTTGCGCTCCTGGACCACCTTCCGGCGGAGCAGATTCTGGCAGCTGCGGCGCGGATGACCTATAAGCTGTCCGGTGAAGCGCTCAGCATGTTTTTTCAGCCGGTCGTGGAGCCTGCCACTTTGCCGGCCGATCCTGCTGAAGCTGTAGCGGGCGGAGCGGCACGCGGGATTCCGCTGCTGATCGGCACCAACCTTCATGAAGGGAACCTGTTCTTCCGGGAAGAACGCCCGGGCGAGAGCTTCGAGCAGTCACTGAAATCGCTGGAGCTGCTGATGGGCATTGACGATCTGGCAGAGCTTGCCGGCGGTTACCCGAAGTCCTGGGAGGGACAGGCAGCGTTTCTGACCGACCTTTTTTCTGGGGCAGCTCAATTGCCTTCGCAGAGAGCCAGTCTGCGGCAGCACCTGTGTGGATGTACCGCTTCGACTGGACGGTTGAAGGCCACCCGCTGCTGGAAAAGGCGGTTCACGGCGCTGAAATTCTGTACGTGTTCGGCAACCTGCATCTGCTGAAGCAATACGGCTTGACGGTTACGCCGGAAATGCAAAGGCTGTCCGAGGTGATGCAGAAGACCTGGACGGCGTTTGCGCATCACGGGAACCCTTCCCTTGCTAACCTGGAATGGCCGCAGTACAGAACGGACTCGCGTGCAACCCTAATCTTTGACGGAGAGACGCGGGTGGTGCAGGACCCGGATGCGGACAAACGCCGGCGTTTGTTTGCTGCGCAGGCCAATTGGCCTAAGGTTTTTTCCGCCGGGACCAGCGATTCACGGGGCTGATTGATTACCATGAGGTCGGAGAGCAGGCGGGTATTTTTGAAGGATTAATTTCCGGTTGATTGCACTTTGTACACCAGTTGATTGCACTTTGTACAATAGAAAGCTGAGAGGTTCTGCGGCGAATCACATTCTGCTGCATTTCGTGCAGCAGATTTCTTGATTTGGAGCCAAAAGCGCCTTTCCTTCTTCATTCCACAAATCAGTCTACTTCAATGAAGTATACCCCGTCTTCTCTACCAGCTCCTGCCCCTCGGCCGACTGCATCCAGTCCAGAAACGGCTGGACATTCGGATTCACGCTTCCTGCGGTTACGGCATAAAATTCGGTGGTCATCGGATATTTTCCGCTGCGTATGCTCTCTTTGTCAGGCTGTACACCATCGATGGCCAGCAGCTTGATGTGATGATTTGCATTCATCTCCGAGGCATAGAACAAAAAGCTGAAGCCCAGCGCATTTTTGAAGTTGCGGTAGTCGGAGGTCTGGCTGATGATGCCGCTCATCAAATCCATCACATCCTCCTGCGGGGGTGACATCAGCGTTCGCCCAGCCATGATTTTCTCCAGCATGGTCTGGCTGCCGCTGCCCTCGTCCCGCTGAAAGGCCCGGATGCGTTCATGTTTACCGCCAACCTCTTTCCAGTTCCTCACTTTGCCGGAATAAATGTCTTTCACCTGATCTGTGCTCAGGGAAGACACCGGGTTGCGTTTGTTGACAAAAAAGACAAACGCTTCGCGTCCGATCGGCGTGAGCTTCAGCTCTTTGCCCGCCCGCTTGGCCTCTTTTTGCTGGACGGGCGAGGGGGCTGCGGCGAAAATAATGTCACTGTCCCCGGCAATCAGCCGTTTGTAAGCGAAGGCGGTGGAGGAGCATATAACGATGTTCTGATCATTAATTTCATAGGGATCGTAATTGTCTTCCGGGTACACCGCCTGCACAAAAGCGGAATAGAGCGGGTAAAGCGCCGTTGCTCCATCCAGACGCGGAAGCTGGTCATGGATATGGTAGGATGCGGGATGCTCCAGAACCGCGGCCTTGGAGAGGGCGTCGAACGGCTTGTACTGCGTAAGGTCAACCTCCCGGTCATCCACTACAGCGAAGCTGTTGACATAGGCTTTGTTCAGCTCGTATCCGGCTGTAGCCAGCAGGCAAAGCCCGGCAAAAACAGCAATGCCCAGATTCCGGGTCCGGGGGAGAGCAGCTGGAAGACCGTCATGACAAAATAAGCAGCCAGCCCGCAGGCGACGACAACGATAAGCGGTGCGTAGAAGGCCAGTCCAAGGGTTAGTGCAGTAATGAAGTATCCGATAAATCCGGCGACAGCAAGGACAATTAGGATCAGGACAGTATACAGCAGATTCAGACCAAAGGATCTTTTCACAGCAGCCTCTCTTTCCTGAAGCAAAAATATAGTTATACATACATTTCTATTATATCTAAACGATTATACTTTCTTCCAATTTCTGAGCGGGGTCAGCCCCTGGAAATGCTATGGCTGATGAAAAAACTGTGAATATTTTCATAAGGGACTGGACGAAAAGCACAAACGGCGTTATTCTGAGGTTGTGAAAAATATAACGGAATACAAGATTCTCGGGGTAAGGTGAAATTCCTGACCGGCGGTGATGTTCAAAGCGAACTAAGCCCGCGACTTCTTTTCTCTTCAGAGAAAAGAACTGATCTGGTGCCATTCCAGAGCCGACGGTAAAGTCCGGATGGGAGAGGATCATAAGACGAAGAGGTCAGGCTTATTTCTGATGTCTTTGCCCTAAACAACCCCCGGTTTACGCCCTTTTCAGGCGATACCCGGGGGTTTTGGTCTCTTATCGAGGGTTTGTATCGACAAGGAGAATGAATTATGAGTCAAGCTACTGCTTCATCTTCAGGAGTCCGCACAGCGCCGCTGCGCAGCGGATTCTGGCTGGTTGTCCTGGGCGCGGCGCTGTGGGGCGTTGACCCGCTGTTCCGCATTATTCTGCTGAAATCACTGACCTCGTCACAGATTGTGCTGCTGGAGCATGTCGTGCTCTTTCTGGCAGCAGCCCCTGTGCTCTGGCGCCACCGCGCCGAACTGAAGGGAGTCCGGCTGCGTCAGGCTGCTGCGCTGCTGATTGTATCGTGGGGCGGCTCTGCCGTGGCTACGATTCTGTTCACCCAGGCCTTGGCGAGCGGAGACTTCAATGCGGTTCTTCTGCTGCAAAAGCTGCAGCCGCTGTTCGCTATCGGCCTGGCCGCTGTCATTCTGAAGGAACGCCTGCCCAAAAACTTCGGGCCGCTGATTATCGTCGCGCTGGCGGGAACCTACCTGCTGACCTTCGGCTGGACCATTCCCTTCGGGCATGTGAACAGCTTCATCAGCATCAGCAGCCTGATGGCGCTGGGAGCAGCCGCGTTATGGGGCGGTTCTACAGTTATGGGACGATACCTGCTGGGTTCCATGAAGTACGAGACGGTGACTTCACTGCGCTTTATCCTGGCGCTGCCGTTGCTGTTCGTGATTACGAGCATGGAGGGAGCTCCTTGGCAGATCCATGGCGGCCTGGGCACATCTGCTGCCATTGGGATCAATCTGCTGCTGCAGGCGCTGCTGCCCGGACTGCTCAGCATGCTGCTCTATTACAAAGGCCTTAACACTACCAAAGCTTCCTATGCAACTCTAGCCGAGCTCAGCTTTCCGATGACGGGCATCCTGATCAACTGGGTTGTCTACCACCAGCTTGTCACCTTGCCGCAAATTATTGGCTTTGCGCTGATCTGGACGGCACTGTTCTTCATTTCAGGCCAGCAGAGCCGGCAGGCTGTCCCGGCTAGCCTGGAATTATCCCAAACGAATCAGCGCAGCGCCTGAGGGGAGTGACCCCAGGGCACTGATGCACCAAGAAGATGCCTCCTTGGCCAAATGGCCGGGAGGCATTTTTTTTAAAGATCAGAATTTATATGTTTTGGGGGAAGCGACTTACCCCGTATAGGAAATTATACAGTGTAAAAAAGTGTGGATATCTTGGAAGCCTCAGAGGATATAAGTGATGCAGGAGGATTGGGCCCCATCCGCAGACTGATGCGGACAGAGGAGCCCTTATTTTGCCAAAAACCTTACTTTTTCAGCAGTTACGGACTCAGGAGCCGTTATATCGTTCGATGGAGCCTGGAATAAAGGGGAAAGGGGACAAATAGAGTCATCTCAGTCCGTTGCCCTGCGGAATAGACGAATCTTCTATCCATAACGGCTGTCCTGTCCGCAACGGCTGGGGATCGATCGTGAAGGAATGGGGCGGTCCGTCTTCAGCATGCCTCCGTTGATTTTGGAGCGGTGGGGAATCCCTGCGGCCGTAAGCTTCGTGTTGCTATTCACCCGCCAGGGTGATTTTGTTCAGCAAAGACCCAGAGATGGCAGCACAGTTGAGCGTAATGGGGGACGCAGGTTATCTATTTGATTTGAATCTAAACCATTGGCCGCTGCTTCTGATACAATGAGGTAAACCTCAGGAGCACTGCTTGTATAACTATAGAGGCAAAGTTAACCTGATATAACCCGACTTACGACAAAGGAGTGGAACAATGGGTTTCCAATTGATTCTCCTGGCCGTCATCATGTCAATGGCTATCAGCCGGTTGACCGGAACAAAAATCAGCCTGAAAAAACAGATTCTGGCCGCTCTCGCCAGCGTCATTGCCACCACGGCCATTTACTGGTTTGGCTACTTGCGCGGCCGTGATCCGGATTCCTTTGGGGCCGATGGCTGGATATGGCTCGTTTCTATGGTTGTGGTGTCCATGCTCTTTTATTTGCTGTTCGAGATGTTCGATCCACTGCCCATTGGCGAACGGAGCAGCGGGATCAGGAATCCGTTCCGCAGGTTCGCGGCCTGGTGGCAAAGGCAGCGCCGGTATATCCAGGTGCTGATCATTGCACTGAGGCATGGCGTAGGCCGCAATCTGTCGGCCAGACGAACGCCGGAGTCGTATGAGCGGCTCGCGGTTTCGCTGCGCAGGACGCTGGAAGACTGCGGCGGCTTCTTCATCAAATTCGGCCAGGTGCTCTCGACCCGCTCGGACCTGCTGCCTGCCGAATTTATCAATGAATTGTCAAAGCTGCAGGAGAATGTCTCCCGTCTGACCACAGCGGAAGTGGAGGCAATTCTGAACAAGGAGCTGCCGCAGCCGAAGGACGAGATGTTCCTCGAATTCGAAATGGAGCCGCTTGCCGCAGCCTCCATCGGGCAGGTTCACCGCGCGGTGCTGCGGGAGAACCGCAAGAAGGTTGTCGTCAAGCTGCTTCGTCCCCGCATTACAGCCGCGCTTCAGCGGGATCTTGATATCCTGGTGCGCTTTGCCGCCTGGACGGCGAACCAATCGGTATGGGCGCGCAAGATTGGCTTTACGGATCTGGCCCGCGGGTTCTCCGAGGCCATGAAGGAGGAGACTGACTTTCGGATCGAAGCGCGCAATTTTGCACAGGTGTCGGCTTCCCTGGCAGACAGCCGGACTAAGGTCAGGATTCCGCATGTCTACAAGGAGGCCAGCAACGCCAAAATCCTTGTAATGGAGTATATGGACGGCATGAGCGTCAAGAGCGGCACTGCCCTTCTGGAAGCACGCGGCATTGACCGCCGTGAAGTTCAACGGCAAATTTTTGATTGCGTGCTGGAGCAGATTTTTTTCAAAGGTATCTTTCATGCCGATCCCCATCCGGGCAATGTCTACATCCTCAATGACGGGACGCCCGCACTGCTCGATTTCGGATCGGTTGGACGGCTAGGCACACTGCAGCAGGATGCGCTGAAACGGCTCTTGATCGGATTCGAGCACCGCAACACCTATGTCGTCATGGAATCGCTGCTGCTGCTGGCTGAGTCGCGGCCCGATGTAGACAAGGAAGGACTGGAGCAAGCGGTCAGCCAACTGCTGGTGCAGACGGCATATGATCCGGCGGGGGGTTCGGAGGCGTTCATTCAAGGCCTGTTCCGGATGATCGCCGAATTTGAGTTTTCGTTCTATCCTAATGTGGCTGGCGCTTTCCGTTCACTGATTACGCTAGAGGGTACATTGCTGCAATTGAATCCCTCGTTCAGCCTGATGAATGAAGCCCGGAGGTTTGTGCAGGAGCATTCGCCGGAATTTATGCCGGCCGGAGGCTCCGCCGATTGGAAGCAGACGGCCGCGAACGAACTGCTGGAGCTGCTGCCTGTCATCCGCAAGCTGCCGCGGCGGCTGGACAATCTGGCTTCCATGCTGGAGAAGGGCGAAGTTTCGGTCAAGGTCGGTTTTTTTGCTGACAAAACCAATGCCTCGTTCATCACCCGCTGGATTTCTCAGCTATTGCTCGCCTTTACCGGAACTGCCTTCGGTGGGATTTCCATCGGTTTGCTGTACCTGGGGGACCGCGGCGGCGGGGAAGGCGCGCAATTTGTTACGCTGTTCGGTTACACCGGTCTGGTGGTTAGTGCAGTGCTGCTCATACGGGTTGCGATCTATGCGGTAAGGAATATAAAGCAGATGAAGGAGTAATTTTTAAGCGAAAATCTTGAATCCCCGGCCGTTGGGACGTGAACTCAGGAAGACTACGGTGAGTGGATCATGCGTGAAGAGAACGGATAGTAAGGCAGCGTAAAGCTGGATGTCTGCCGGGTGAGGGGGCAGGCTGAATCCATTAATAATGCAAAGAGAGGGCAGGCCGGGAATTTTCCTGGTCTGTCTTTTGTGTTGTTCAAGAGTAAAAATAAGCCTTTTCTCCCATACTACCGTTATTCTTGAAAGATAAGACTTTGAAGCTTTTCATTAGATCCTGTAGGAGGTGTCCGCACATGACTGCCCATTCGGCTCCCGCTATTTACATACAGCTCAAAAACCGGGTGACGGTGCCCAAAGGCAAAGGTGTTCTGCTGCGTGATGTGGCCTACCTGATTACTGATCCGGAGTGGAGGGAGCCGCTGTATTCACTGCTGCTGCTGGACCCTGTCCAAAGCGACGGCAACCTGATCCTGATTGATCTGCTGACGGTCATTCCCAAGATCCATGAGCTTGTGCCCGGGGCCGACATTCAGCCGATCGGCGAGGGCCGGACGCTGGTGCAGATAGAAGGGCCGGTGGAAGCACGCAAGCCGTCCATTGCCTTGTTTGTGCTGGTCTGGCTGCTGCTGTTCTTCGGCTCCGCTTTGACGATTATGAATTTCCATGCGGATGTCAGCATGCTGGAGGTGCAGGTCAGGATTGTGGAAATGCTGACGGGCCGCCGGGACGAGCATCCGTATGTCTTTCAAATTGCCTATTCCCTGGGCATCGGATTTGGCATGGTGATTTTTTTCAACCATCTTTTTAAGAAAAAATGGAATGAAGAGCCAACTCCGCTTGAAGTGGAAATGTTTCTTTACCAAAAAAATATTGACCACTATGTAGTCAACGAGGAGTACAGCAAAATGAAAAACAATGGCAATGAATCCTCCAGACGGCCGGAGAGGGGAAAAAGGTCATGACCGCACAGCTGTCGCTGGGGCTGCATCTGGTGCTGGGGATTGCCGGAGGCATTGCGGTGGGGGGCGGGGTAATCGCTCTTTTCATTGTACTGGACATGGTACCACGGCTGGCCCAGCTGACATCCTCCTACGATAAAGTGCATTGGTATGAAGGAGCAATGATCGGGGGCTCCCTGCTCGGCACCATGTCTGATTTCTGGAATTGGCGGATTTCTGCCGGGCCGCTGGTAGAGCTGGGAGTAGGCTTGTTTGACGGGGTATTTGTGGGGATGCTGGCTGCGGCGCTGACCGAGGTGCTGAATGTGCTGCCGATCCTGGCGAAGCGCCTGCGTATGACCCATCTGCTTTTCGGGCTGCTGATGGCGATGGTCTGCGGCAAGGTGGCCGGCTCTTTGTTTGATTGGTTTGTATACCAACAGTAGAAGGAGGTTATGGTGTGGTTAAGTATGTTCACAGCGGATATTCTGTCGAGGCTTCAGAAGATAAAACCCAAACAGCCGGTAAAGACAGTGTGGAGATGATGGAAGAAGGGCCGGAGGCGACAGCTGGTGTGGAAGACAATGCTGCACCCGGTCCAGGGACAGGTACGGAAACTGCCGTGGAGGATACGGGCCGTTCAGAGACAGAGACACAGGATATGGAAGCGGCTGCGGAGCTGGATGCAGTAAATGTGGAGAAGCAGGCGTCGGAGCCAGGCGAAGAGGAGGCCGGTTCAGCAGCCGGGGACACCGCATCTTCTGAGGAAAGCCAGGCATCGGGTGCGGAGGAAGAGAAGGCGTCCGGCACAGAACCGCCCAAGAAGGAGGGGTTCCTGGCTTCGTTGTTCAGAGACGACGAAGCTGAGGAACCGGAGGGGGACGGAGCGGAATCCGGAACCGGCGGTACCGGTCACGGAGCCGGCAATACCGTGGGCAGCGGGGAGGACAGCGGGGAGGCTTCGGGTGCAACCGGATATGGGGATGAAAGCCCATCCGGGACTGCCGCCTCTGAGAACCGGTCCGCAGCAGCAGATTCCGGCCAGGGAGGCCTCAGCTGGGACCGCGGGATGGACCCGGACGTGCAGGATGCAGAAGCTTCGGATGAACTGGGTACTCAGGATGCAGAAGGTTCGGAAGAGCCGGGTGCGCAGGAACCGGAGAGCGGCAAAAAAGGTTTTTTTGCCAGATTGTTCGGGGATGACGAAGAGACTGGCGACGAGTCAGATCAAGGTGAGGATGAAGAAGCTTCCGCTGTACAGCCAAAGGCAGCGGCAGCGGGCAAAACCCTGGAGCAGCCGGAGGAGAACGGAAAAAGTGCAAGGAAAAATGCTGCCGGCGGGGCTGAAGCGAAGAAAGACGAAGATCCGCGCCAAAAGAAACGCGACGCTGAAAGGTCTGATTCTCTGGAGGAATCGATCATTTACTGGCAGGGTAGTGACAACATCCTGACTAGTCTTGAGGATACCAAAAAGACACTCGTCGAGGTCATGGGCCTGAATTCATCCTTTGACGTAGTGTTCCGGGAAATGACCTTTGGCGGACAGAGGGCGGCGCTGCTGTGCATCAGCGGGTTCGCCAAGGATATTATCATCGATGAAATTCTGAAGCGCCTGACCTATCTCACTCCGGAGAATATTTCAGCGGACGTGCTGGCCAGCTTTATGGGCGAATACATTCCCCACATTCAGGTGGAGAAGGGAGACGTCCTCAGCGAGAGTATTACCAAAGTGCTGTCGGGAATGAGTGTTTTCTTCCTGGAAGGTGAAACTGAAGTTATCATCATGGACACCCGCTCCTATCCCTCACGCAATCCGGATGAGCCGAGCATTGAACGGGTAGTGCGGGGTGCGCGCGACGGGTTCACGGAAACGCTGCTGAGCAATATTGCGCTGGTCAGAAGGCGTGTCCGGGACCCTGGGTTGAAATTTGAGATGCATCAGGTGGGCCGCCGGACCCGTACGGATGTCTGTGTGGCCTACATTGACGATATCGTTGACAAGACCCAGGTGAAGGCTGTGACCGATAAAATTAAGGATGTGAACATTGATGGAATCCCGCTTGCGGACAAGCAGCTCGAGGAGGCGATCGTGGGCGGAGGCTGGAATCCTTATCCGCTGGTGCGGTATTCGGAGCGTCCGGATGTTGTGGCTTCCCATCTGCTTGAAGGCCGGGTAGTGATTTTCGTTGATACTTCTCCGAGCGTCATGGTTTTGCCGACCACCTTTTTTGATTTGTGCCAGCATGCGGAAGAGAACCGCCAGACACCATTTATGGGCACCTATCTGCGCTGGGTGCGGTTCATCGGGATTTTTGCTTCCATGTTCCTGCTTCCGCTGTGGATGCTGCTCGTGATCCATCCGGAGCTTAAACCGCCGATGCTTGAATTCATCGGGCCGCAGAAAATGGCTAAAATTCCGCTTCTCGCCCAGTTTCTCCTTGTAGAGCTTGGGGTCGATCTCCTGCGCATGGCCGCCGTGCATACACCGACTCCGTTAGGCTCGGCTATGGGTCTAATTGCCGCCATCCTGGTGGGGGACATTGCTGTTCAGACCGGCCTTTTCGTTAATGAGGTCGTGCTCTACATGGCGGTCGCTTCCATCGGGATGTTCGCCACGCCCAGCTACGAGCTGGGGCTGGCTAACCGGACTGTCAGGCTTGTGCTGCTGCTCGCCGTGGCCGCATTCCAGGTGCAGGGCTTTATGATCGGCACAACACTGCTCGTAATCCTGCTCACGACGAACCGCTCCTACAATTCATCATATATGTGGCCGTTTATACCATTTAATGCAAAGGCGATGGGGGAGATCATTATTCGCCAGCCCGTGCTTAACTCCAAAACTAGGCCTTCCTTCAACAAAACAAGGGACAATACACGGATGCCGCCGGTTCAGGAGAAGAAAAACAAATCGTAGGAAAATACAAATCAACTGCAAATTAGTCCATTCAATGGAGTTCCCACTGTCTGTTATACTGAATACACTAAATAGATAGGGTGGAACAAGAATTTCCACAGAAATTGGAGGACTGCGCAAATGTTTTTACACGGGACGAGCCGAATTAATGATGCCAATCATCTGGAGATCGGCGGATGTGATGTGACTGAATTGAAGGCGGAATATGGTACCCCGCTGTATATAGTGGACGAGCAATTAGTCCGCCGCCGCTGCCGCGAGTACATGGAGGCTTTTACCGCATCCGGTCTCGGGTTCCAGGTTGCCTACGCCAGCAAAGCCTTCTCAGTAATGGCAATGTGCCGTTTGGCTGACGAGGAAGGACTATCGCTGGACGTTGTGTCCGACGGTGAGCTGTACACCGCGCTGCAGGCGGGATTTCCGGCTGAACGCATCCATTTTCACGGCAACAACAAAACGCCGGATGAGATCGAAATGGCGATTGATGCCGGGATCGGCTGCTTCGTAGCCGATAATCTGGTGGAGCTGCACATGCTGCAGGCCATTGCCCTGCGCAAGGAAGTCACAGTGAACATCCTGCTGCGCGTCACTCCGGGTGTAGAGGCGCATGCCCACCATGCGTATGCCTCCACCGGCCAGACCGATTCGAAATTCGGCTTCGATATTGGAAACGGCGCTGCACAGGAAGCGGTAAAACTCGCCTCGGCACAAAGCAATCTGCAGCTGCTGGGCGTTCATTCGCATATCGGCTCACAGATTTTTGAAACCGAGGGTTTTGAGCTGGCGGTTGAGCGTATTGCCGGATTTACCCGCAAAGTGAAGGAAGAACTGGGTGTAGAATTCCCGGTGGTTAATCTCGGCGGAGGCTTTGGTATCCGGTATGTCGAAGGCGATACACCGCTGCAGGTATCCGAATATGTGGCCGCCATCACAGGTGCCGTGAAGACGCATTTTACCGGCATTAGCGAGAAGCTCCCGCAAATCTGGGTAGAGCCGGGCCGCAGCATTGTGGGCGATGCCGGAACTACGCTGTACACCGTGGGCACGAACAAGGAGATTCCCGGCGTGCGCAAATATGTTGCCGTTGACGGCGGGATGACGGATAATCCGCGTCCGGCGCTTTATGAATCCAAATATGAGGCTCTGCTGGCCAACCGTGCATCAGAACCGAATGAAGAAACGGTTTCGATTGCCGGCAAATGCTGCGAGAGCGGCGACATGCTGATCTGGGATGTGGAGCTTCCAAAGGTAGAGAGCGGGGATCTGCTCGCCGTGGCCTGCACAGGGGCATACAACTACTCCATGGCCAGCAACTATAACCGTATCCGCCGTCCGGCGGTGGTGTTCGTACAGAACGGGCAGAGCGACCTTGTGGTCCGCCGCGAAAGCCATCAGGACATTATCGCAAACGATATTGTTCCGGCGCGCATTGCGAAGCAGACGGTAGCGAAGTAAGTCATTTTCTGCGGCAGACGCGGGAGCCAATGTACAAGGATAGGGCAGGCGGAAGGACTTCCGCCTGCTTTGCTTTGTGCGTCATTTCATAGTAAACTAATAAACATGTTCCATATCTGTTATTTCGAAAGGGGTATTTACATATGGCAAAGCAAGCGAAAATTACTCTCGAAAATGGCGGCGTCGTGCTGCTGGATCTGTTCGAAAAGGATGCACCCAACACGGTGGCCAACTTTGAAAAGCTGGCAAAAGAAGGCTTCTACAACGGTCTGGTCTTTCACCGCGTAATCCCGGGTTTTGTAGCACAAGGCGGCTGTCCAAATGGTACAGGCTCCGGCGGCCCAGGCTACACCATCGACTGCGAAATCAACCCGAACAAGCATGAGCGCGGTACCCTGGCTATGGCGCATGCCGGCAAGAACACAGGCGGAAGCCAGTTCTATATCTGCTACGCTCCACAGCCGCATCTTGACGGTGTACACACTGTATTCGGCAAAGTGGTGGAAGGCATGGACAAGGTTGATGCTTTCCAGGGACGCGACAAAATGACTTCGGTGGAAATTATCGAAGCGTAATTGTTAATATATCGGGCTTTTCCCGTTTACTACCCGCAAGCAGACTTCCGGTATGGAGGTCTGCTTTTTGGCGTTTTGCGTTGTTCTGCCGGTCGCAGCGTGTGTTCACGGCTTATTTTTACGGGCATTCAGACGCTGCGGAAGCCAGAAGAACACAAGATACATCAGGAGAAATACCACAAAGGCAAACGCCTCTTCCACCAGCAGATAGTACGGGTAGGGACCGAAATAATCCAATACTGAAAACGTGCCCGGCTTGTGCGCCAGAAACATATAGTTGGCCCCGAGAATCCGGTCTGCCGCATAGACGGCGGCTGCCGCGATATTGAGGCAGAGCATGGTGAAGAACAGCGATTTCCAGGTTGGCTTATACCCCTCTATCCAGGTCATGTACAGCGATGCCAGAATAATCCCGCCGTGGGCGGCGAAAAACAGCAGGAAGCGGAAATGGGGAAAAGGATACACCAGATTGGGTGTAAGCAGCGCAATAAATGCACCGCCGATTCCCGCGAAATAAAGAAAGGAGTACAGCAGACGGCTCCGGGTAAGCAGCATCACAATGGATAAGAGCAGCGTGATCCCGCATAGTTCCAGCGGCAGGGAATTCCCTTTTTCCAGACCTCCTGAGTGATGTACCACAGTTGCAGACCGCCCTCGGAGAACAGCAGCACAGCAACAAGCAGCAGGCGGACAGACTGCTTAAGTCCCGGGTTGGAACGGATGGTCTGGCGCAGGCCAAAGAGTATCACACAGAAACATGCGACTAAAGATACAGCGATCCAATGCGAAACCGAGAACATAATGAAATCGGTATCATGCTGCCGGTCGAAAAAAGTGTTGTGGCTCACAGCTTTCCCCCTTGAAAGACGAGAAATATTTGACAAAAATAAAATTCTGAAATTTTAACAATTTCTGATTCTAATGATCTACACTAAGGTGATATAAGTATATATCGCAGTCTCTGGCCAGAAAAGAAAAAAACTCAGAACATTCACATAAGATGGTCGCAGGATTTTCCGGAATACATAACTGGCTTTCAAGCGGAGTATGTCTTAACCTGGGTGTTCGGCGGTAGTCTTCGGCAGCGGCAAGAGGATTTTGCGAATCCGATAATACAAGGGGAATGGGGGCTTTTTAAGTATGGTGAAAAAAAGAATTAGCGTGGCCTTGGTCGTACTCATGTTGGTTGTGCAGTGTGCGTACAGCATCGGGTTCAGCATGAAGGCTACGGCAGCGGGAATTGAAAATGACCGGGACATTATTACCAGTGTGTCGATGGCTGTGTATGGGCCGGATGGGCAGACGGTAACAGGCAGCGTGTATGACGTTGGTTCCAGTGTGAAGCTGGATTATACGTGGGCGCTTCCTAACGGTCATGGGTATGTTGACGGGGACACTTTTGCGTTCCAGCTGCCCGCGCAATTTGAGCTGTTCAATGACATTAACGGTTCACTGGTATCCGATGATGGGGAGGTAGGCAGTTTTACTGTCAGCCAATCCACACACCAGGTGCTGATGACCTTCAACAGCTACATCGAAACTCATGACAATGTTCAAGGTACGTTAAGTATTAATACCCAATTTGATAAAAAAGTGATCTCGGGCAGCACGGTGCAGGAAATTGTGTTCCCGGTCAACGGCGGCACTCAGACCATTGTTGTGAACTTCAAACCTTCGGTAGGTTCAACGATCGAGAAGAAAGGCGTCTCGGGCGGTTTCAATGCGGACCACATTGATTGGACCGTCGATGTCAACAAAAAGCTGGAGCGGGTAGCGGGTGCTGTCGTTACAGACCCGATTCCTGAAGGCCTGGCCCTGGACAGCACCGTTACGCTTGCAGTCTATGCTCTGGGAGTTCAGCTGGACGGGACGGTCACGGTAGGGGCTTTGCTGGACAGCAGCAAGTATACCGCCGAAGTGACGGACGGAACGCTGAAGGTGCATTTTACGGACCCTGCCATTACAGGCGCTTACCGGATTGCCTATACAACGGCGGTTGTCAGCGATACGCGGAGCAGCTTTACAAATACGGCGTCTTTTGCCGGGGATGGCCGTGAGCCCGTCAGCTCATCTGCCACCGTCACCATCGAACGCGGCGGAAGCCTGAACAAACTGGCTACGAAATATGAATGGGGCAAACAGGTGATTTCCTGGGCCATTGAATACAACTACAACAATAAGGCGATCCCGCAGGGCAGCGGGGTGCTGACCGATTTGTTCAACAACTCGCAGGAGCTGGTTCCGGGTTCGGTGAAGGTCTATCCGGTGACGCTGAACTCCTCGGGGACGGCTGTAAAAGGCACTGCCCTGTCAGAGAACGTGGACTACACGGTGACTGAAGCAACTGGGCAGGGTAAAAAAGGCTTCAAGCTGGAATTTTTGCACGATATCTCTTCTGCGTTCCGCATTGAATACAAAACCAAGTCGGCGGACCGCGTACTCACGGATACAACGATCACCAATACAGTTTCGGACAGCACCTACAGCGTAGAGGCTTCGCAGCTGATCCGGTCGGCAATCATTTATAAAAATCTCTCGGGTGTCGATTACAAGAACCATACAACGGACTGGAAAATTACCCTGAACGGCGACGGCTACCCGATGAATGATGTAGTTGTTACGGATACCTTCCCGCAGGGGGCAGAAGTTTATTCCGGAGAGTGTGGTCGTAAGGAACGCAAGCGGCACGGTGCTTGGTGCCTCTGCCTATACGCTGGAATATAATTCACCAGTGAAACCGAATGCCGGGTTCAAGGTGAAGTTCACCTCACCAGTCTCGGGAACCCATACCATCGCCTACCGTACAGAGTTCAGCAATGACTGGCTGTATGGCAATACGGATAATTTTGTGAACAATGCGCGGATTGACTGGGTGGGCAATGACGGCAAAGCGCAATGGACGGAAGCAAAGGGGCTGTTCATTCCCCGTGCCGAGGTGAAGAACAATGGCTTCAAAGCCGGGGCTTATAATGCCAGATATAAACTGTTTGCCTGGACCCTTGGAATCAATTACAACAGCAAGGTGATTGCCGACCCGGCTATAACGGATATTCTGACTTCCGGCCAGATCATGGCGGACGGCTCGCTCAGGGTTTATAACATGAATATCGATGCCAATGGTGAACCGTCCCGGGATCCGAGATTCCTAAGAATGCTTACACTTATACTGTCGGTACCGGCAATGAGCTGAAGGTTACATTCAAGGATGCCATAAGCTCACCATACTACGTAGTGTTCAATACAACTATGCAAGGACAACTGATTGGTCCTAAGGTCGACAATACGGCAAAGCTGCTGGACGGTACCCGGAAAGTATCCAAGGATTTATTCGCCTCGGTCAACATTCCTTACGGGGTGAATATGTCTACAAAAATGGTGTGCAGAATGGTGATAAACTGGATTGGAAAATTGCAATCAACCGTTCACAGTCCACAATAAAAAATGCGGTACTGACAGATATTCCGAGCCGGAATCAGATTCTGCTGCCGGATTCCTTCCGCCTTTATCCTGCCTATGCGGAAACAAACGGAGAATTGATCAAAGGCGGACCCGAATTGGTCAGGGATTCTGATTACACACTCCGTGTCATCACGGATGAGGGCGGCAAGCAGAGCTTCGTGCTCAGTTTCCTGCATGATATTAGTTACGCCCATATCCTTGAATACAAGTCTCTGATCGTTGCGAATACAGGGGAAAAGCTGGTGAATACCGTCAATCTCACCGGGACTAATGTAGAGCGGGTCACCCAGGAAACAACCAAAGAAATTATCGTCGGTGTTTCCAGCGGTTCGGGAACAGGCAGCGGTGTACGCGGGACTCTGGCGGTTCAGAAGTTAGATGCGGCAGACAGCGGGCTTCCGCTTGCCGGGGCGACCTTTGAGCTGTACCGCCTGAACGGCTCCGAACGGGTGCTTATCAATACCCGGACCACAGATGCCGCAGGCAGCGCGGTGTTCAACAATATATGGCTGGGAAGCTATGTACTGATTGAGACAGCGGCTCCTGCCGGTTACGCTCTGGATACACGTGAATACCCGGTTACCATTGGCTCGTCAGCCACAATCAACTTAACGGTGCTCAATACGAAGCTGGCCCCGGCTACAGCTACGCCGACACCGACACCTACGCCGACTGCAACGCCGTCAACGACCCCAACGGGGTCGCCGGGAGCGACTGCAACGCCGTCAACAACACCTTCGGAGTCTCCGGCAGCGACTGCAACGCCGTCAGAATCACCGGCGGTGACGCCATCACCAGCACCGACATCAGGTCCTACGGCGGCGCCAACGTCAACAGATGTTCCGTTTATTCCAGCACCCACACCTGCAGCGTCCAGTGTGCCGGGAGTAATCATTGATGAGCCGCAGATTCCAGCAGGGCCGGCAGTAACTCCAGCAGCTACTGCGGCGGCTTCTCCGTCCCCTTCTGCTTCACCGGCAGCCGGAGGGAATACGGATGAGGAAACACCTATTGACGATGAAGTTCCGCTGGGCGGAGTGACAGTCGACGAAGAGGAAGTTCCGAAAGGAACCGCTGTTAATCCTGCAACTGACGGCAAGCTCCCTCAGACCGGTGAAAGCAGCCCGATGCCTATATATATGGCAGGTTTGGCTCTGGTCCTTGCCGGGTTTATTCTCAGCAGGGTATTCAGAAACCGCAAGGAGTAGGAACAACCCGATACAGTAAAAGAAGGCACACGGCAGATTCATTGCCGTGTGCTTTTCGTCTTTGCTTTTGATTGTTCCACTCTACAAAAGTGGGTTCTACTGTATAAAAGGGACAGCGAAATCTTAGAAAGGAGGATCGCACGGGTTGCTGCAGGCGAGTGAAGTGGAATTAGGGAACCTAAATCGGCTCAAAAGCCTTCAACAGAAGGTATTAGGTGGAAAAAGTAGACTTATTTGAAACGGATTTACCCAAAACGGCAGGAACGGGCCGGATTAAGTTTACTTTTTCCCACTAACGCTTGCCGGGGGTCAGGAAAGGAAGAATGAAGTGGACTTTTTCCACTTAGCTGCCGTTTGGTGCAAAGAGGAGGGTTGGAGCTGCAGAAGGAGAGGGGAGACATAAGGTTACCCGGGAATGGAACTGAAGCCTCCCCGGACAACCCTAACCCCAACACGGCTACATACAGCATCGTCGTTCTCAGCAGGCTTCTAAGCATGAAGCTCCGGAAGGGGTTCCCGGTTCTGCATGACCTCCAGCGCCCGGCCGTTTTTAAGTCCTCTTCGTCCTAATAGGGCGACCAATACAATCGCAACGCCGGAAGCCAGCAGCAGGAAACCGGACGGGACCCGGTCCAGCAGCATCCCATACAGAATCATCCCTGCCGGCGCGATGGCCCCTGAGGCAGTCTCGACAACAGCAAACACTCTTCCGCGATATTCTTCTTCCACCGTTTGCTGCAGGTACACCTGGATGGGGATATTGATATTCATCACTGTGACACCCACAAGAAACATTAGTATAAGCAGAAAAAAATAAGCGGAAGTGGTACTGAACGTAAACAGCATGGGAAGCGCCATAGCTATGAACAGCAGGCCAAGTGTGGACAGGCCGAGGACCAGCGAGCCGGCGGGGCTGTTTTTTTGGCGGCGGATGGTCAGAAGCAGGGACATAGCCAGTATGCCTGCCGCCATCATGGCATTAATGGTGCCATATTGGCTGGAAGAGAGCGAAAGGGACTTTACAGCGACAAATGGCATTACAACATTGAGCGATACCACAAAAAAGTTGACCCAGAAAACGATGTTGATTACTGCGCGGATGACAGGTTTCTTAAAAACATAGGAAATGCCTCCGGCAAGGCTGCTCCGCAGCTCTGTCAATACTTTGGTTTGTACCCGCCGGGCATCACCTCCCGGGACGGAATCCGGCAGCCCAGTCTGTACTCCCGTGGCCGCGGAGGGTTTGAACCGCAAACCACAGCTCATGAGGGTCGAAACGGCAAAGCCCGCCGCGTTCAGCAGCATGAACAGCTTGAGGGGGACCATGGCGTACAGCATTCCGCCGAGCACTGGCGCGAGCAGGTTGCCGATGGAGCCGGCGATTTGATTGAGCGACCCGGCACGCTGGATTTGTTCTGTCTCCACAAGCTGCAGCAGCGAGGAGGAGACGGCAATTCCATAAAAGGTGGAGCAGACGGACAGCAGAACCAGGGACGCATAGACAGGGAGCAGAGACACACCTCCCAGGGAGACGGTCAGAAAGGCCAGCAGAAGCGTCAGGACGGCGGCAAGATCAGAGCAGATCAGCAGCTTGCGGCGGTTCATCCGGTCAGCGGTTACGCCGGCGAAGGGCGCAAGCAGAATCCGGGGCAGCAGCCCGCAGACCATCGTAACCGCAAAGCTTCCCCCGGAGCCTGTGAGCTTCAGAATATATAATCCTACAACGAAGGTATACATTCCGGAGCCCAGGACAGATGCCAGTTTGCCCGTAAAGAACAGCAGCATGTTCCGGTTGCTTGGAGTCCAAAAAATACGGTCATTAATCTTCATGCGAAACTTCCTTTCATAAAGTTAAATATTATTAAATATATTCTATGCCGGAATGAATTGATATGCAATAAAAAGTTAAATTATATTTAACATTACTTTCTCTGAGTTTTCGTTTACGCTATACTGGAGACAAAATCGACAGAAGGATGGCCCCTTTAAATGACAAGCAAACAAACGATTGGAGATAAAATCAAGTATTTGCGTACAAGCAAACGGCTCACGCAGAGTGATCTGGCGGGTGAGGATATGACCAAAAGTATGCTCAGCCAAATCGAGAACGGCAAAGCGCTGCCTTCCATGCGCAGTCTGCAAATTTTGGCGGCGCGTCTTGGGGTGGACGCAGGTTATTTTCTAGAAGAGGAGCAAAGCGCAGAGCTTACCCGCCTGGTGCACGATATTGAAGCTGAGTTCAAGCACAAAAACTATCAGGCCATTGTATCCGCCGTTAAACCCCTAATGGACGGCAGACTTCCCATGACGGTGGATGCCGCGCGGCTGATGGGGTTCTACGTGAACGCCTGCTACTACACAGGAACAGAGGGAGGAGAAGAGGCGATCCGGCGGGCCGTCGAGATCTATGAACGGTTCAATTTATATGTGGAAAGCGCAAAAGTGCAGTATTTGGCCTATGCTTTGCTTTTCACGCAGAGCCGGTACAGCGAGAGCCTCGAACTGATCCTGCGGGTCAGGGAAGACTATGTAAGCAAAAAAACCGGCAACGATTTTTTATTCGAAATAGACCTTCACTATGCGGAAAGTGTGACTTTATCGGCGCTGGGCCAATATGATGGAAGCCGGAGGGCGGCGCTGGCGGCAATCGCCCTGTCACGGGAGGAAGGTGTGTATTATTTGACAGATCATCTATACCGTGTATTGTCCAAGCTTGCCCTGATGTCCGGGAATCTGGATGAGGCGGGCATGTATCTGGACAAGGCTAAGCTGTTCGTGCAGCTTACAGAGGATGAGCAATCCGTACAGCTTGTTCATCTGGCCGAGATCAGACTGGCTAATGCAGAACGGCGGTATGAAGAGGCCATCAGGCTTGGGCAGAAGTATCAAAGCAAGGGAACCAGGTATGAATCGGGTTGCTACCTGCAAACCGGAATTGCCCTGTATCATTTGGGCCGGGATGAAGAAGCGCTGGCGGCTTTGTCAAAAGTTACCCTGCCGGATGATGCCTACCATCCGCTGGACCGTGCAGCTGTCTTTACTTCTTATGCCTACAAGGCCAAGATTTACGCCAGACAAGGGAAGATGGAGGAAGCACGCCAGCAGTCGGAAATTGCTTACGAAAGGGTAGGGCAGTACCCTCCGTCGGTCTACACCCGATTCATTCAAGCAACTTACCTGGAATTGCATGCATAGGCTCTGCCCCTGGAAAAGCGGCTTTGCCCTCCAGCTGCTTCTTAAACCGTCGACAGAAATGCTATAATAATTTCAAATTCAAGATATTGGGGGAAAACAAATGTGGGAAGAATTTAAAAAATTTGCGCTGAAGGGAAATGTGCTGGATCTGGCGGTTGCGGTTGTCATTGGTGCAGCGTTCGGGAAGATTGTCTCCTCGCTGGTCACGGACATTATCATGCCGCTGGTCGGGATACTTACCGGGGGTATCGATTTGAAGGGACTTTCTTTTGCCTATGGGGATGCTGTCGTGAAATACGGGGTGTTTCTGCAGTCCGTTGTCGATTTCTTTATCATTGCCTTCTCGATCTTCATGGTGGTCAAGCTGGTTAACCGTTTCAAGCGCAAGGAGCCCGTGAAAGTAGAGGTAGTGGAGACTCCCGCACCGGCACCTGAAGTAGCATTGTTGACAGAGATCCGTGATTTATTGCGTAGGGACAAGCAGGCTCAAAAGGATAATTAAGTTACATAAATAAAGTTAATTTCATAAACACACTTGCATTTCCGGTGGCAAAGTGATAATTTTGTTGTAGGCAAAACCTGAAAACTAATTAAATAGATCAATCCTTCAGGGCAGGGTGCAATTCCCTACCGGCGGTGATGCAACTGTGATTGGCTGAACAAGCTGACCGCACTGCTCAGTCCGCTACCCGCTTCGTATATATCATACGGACGGTGGACCCGGTGCAATTCCGGGACCGACAGTATAGTCTGGATGGAAGAAGGAGAGACTTTCGTTTGTGCTTACATGCACAGACGTGCTGCAGTGTATTCAAATATTATGTGCGAACTTTCACATTTGGTCCTTTTTGACTGTGGAAGCCGCAGTTTTATTAGACTGCCTGTAAACTCTCGTATAACCCGTCTTGAACTCCGCCTGGAGATTGAGGCGGGTTTTTATGTTTTGAACTGGACAAAAGATAGAGCAGCTATGTGATGGGAGGCAGGATATGGATACAATGAACGACGAGTTTTATATGTCGCTCGCACTGGATATGGCGGAAAGAGCGCAAGGCCAGACTGGCATTAATCCGGTAGTCGGCTGTGTTGTCGTGAAGGATGGAGCCATGATTGGCCTCGGCACCCATCTGCAGCGGGGGACAGGCCACGCCGAAGTGCACGCGCTGAATATGGCGGCGGGCAAGGCGCAGGGAAGCACGGCTTATGTAACTCTTGAGCCTTGCAGCCACTATGGCAAGACACCCCCTGCAGCCAGAGGCTGATCGATGAAGGGGTTGCCCGCGTGGTTGTGGCCTGTGAGGACCCCAATCCCCAGGTTGCCGGGCGCGGCATCACCATGCTGCGGGAGCAGGGAATTGAGGTTGAGGTGGGGCTGCTCCGAAGCCGGGCTCTGCGGCTGAACGAGAAATTCATCAAGTATATTCTGACCAAGCAGCCTTTTGTCACGCTGAAGAGCGCCAGCACGCTTGACGGGAAGCTGGCCACCCGGACCGGGGACAGCAAATGGATATCCAATGGGCAGGCGCGGGAGATTGTGCACACGCTGCGGCACCGCCACCAAGGAATTATGGTTGGCGTCAACACCGTGATTGCCGACAATCCCTCCTTGACTACAAGGATGGAAGTGCCGGGACTGAATCCGGTCCGGATCGTGATAGACTCTACGCTGCGGATTCCGCTTGATTCTGCTGTCGTCCGTGATGGCCAGGCACCTACCATTGTCGTCACTACCGAATCTGCTGATCCTGTGAAGCGGGCAGCACTGCTCGATGCAGGTGTGCAGATCGTTGTCAGCGGCGCCGGGCCGCGGGTGGATCTCAAGGCAGCAATGACCAGTCTTGGCGGGCTGGAGATCGGTTCGATCCTGCTGGAAGGCGGCGGAACCCTGAACGGTGCCATGCTGGAGAACGGTCTGGTGGACCGTGTGGTCCTGTTCTTCGCCCCAAAGATCGTAGGGGGCGGCTCAGCCGCACCCGGAACCTTCGACTTTCCTGGTGTAGAGCTGATGCAAAGCGCGATTACACTGGAAGGATTGGAAGTGGAAGTGCTCGGAGATAATGTGTGTATCAGCGGCACGCCTATCCGCTAAAGCAAATATCAGGAGGCGAAACACATGTTCACAGGTTTGATTGAAGAGGTCGGAGTGCTGCGCGGGGTGACCAGCGGAGGCGAGATGATGGTGCTGAACATCGGCGCATCCCTCATTATGGATGACTTGAAAATCGGCGACAGCGTATCGGTGAACGGCGTCTGTCTCACGGCGACTTCCATCGGCGATCACTCTTTTACCGTTGATGTCATGCCTCAGACGTACCGGAACAGCACACTGAAGGAGCTGCGCAGCGGAAGCAGAATGAACTTGGAGCGGGCCATGGCTGCCGGCGGCCGTTTCGGCGGACATATTGTGCAAGGCCATGTAGACGGAACCGGTGAAATCCGCAGCGTCAAGCGCGACCAGAACGCGGTCGTCTTCGAGATTGCTCCGGAGCGTACATCGCTGTTCAAATTCATTATTCCCAAAGGCTCCATTACCATTGACGGCATCAGCCTGACCGTCGTCGACACTTCAGCTTCTGCGTTTACCGTATCCATCATTCCCCATACGCTCGGTGAAACGGTCCTGGCCCACAAGCGGACCGGGGACCGGATCAATCTGGAATGCGATGTGCTGGGCAAGTATGTGGACCATCTCCTTAACTACGGTTCACGTGCAGGGAATGCGGAAGAAGCAAACAGCTCCCGGATCAGCCGTGATTTTCTGGCGGCGAACGGGTTTGTATAAATAAAGAGCAGGCTTGCGCCTAAGCCCTGATAAGGGTACGCCAAGCTGTCAGGAGGACTGAAAGATGAGCCAGCCAATCAAGAACGACAGCGTCCTGGACCCGATTGAGGACGCAATTTATGATCTGATGCGCGGCAAGGTCATTATCGTTGTGGATGACGAAGACCGCGAAAATGAAGGGGACTTCATTGCACTGGCCGAACGCTCCACACCGGAAGTGATCAACTTCATGATTACAGAGGGACGCGGGCTGGTCTGTGTGCCGATTACGGCAGAGCGGGCGGCAGAACTGGATCTGCAGCCTATGGTTGCACATAATACCGACAATCATGGCACTGCTTTTACCGTATCCGTCGATCACAAGGATACCACCACAGGTATTTCAGCCGCAGAAAGATCCAAAACCATTCAGGCGCTGATGGACCCGGACGCCAAACCTTCCGACTTCCGCAGACCGGGGCATATGTTCCCGCTGATTGCCAAAAAAGGCGGTGTGCTGCGCCGCTCCGGACATACGGAAGCTGCTGTGGACCTGGCCCGCATGTGCGGCGCTTATCCGGCCAGCGTAATCTGTGAAGTGGTTAAGGAAGACGGGACCATGGCCCGTCTGCCGGATCTGGTGGAGATTGCACTCAAGCATGAGCTCAAGCTGATCAGCATTAAGGATCTCATTCATTACCGCAATGAGAAGGAGCAGCTGGTCACCCGTGAGGTTTCGGTCAAGCTGCCGACGGATTTCGGCGACTTTCAGACGATTGCCTATACGAATGAAGTTGATGACAAAGAACATGTCGCATTGGTCAAAGGCGATATTTCCGGTGAAGAGCCGGTGCTGGTCCGTGTACATTCCGAATGCCTGACCGGCGATGTGTTCCACTCCCACCGCTGCGACTGCGGCCCGCAGTTTGAAGCGGCGCTGCGCCAGATCGAAGCGGCAGGCCGGGGGGTTCTGCTCTATATGCGCCAGGAGGGCAGAGGCATCGGCCTGATCAACAAGCTCCGCGCCTACAAGCTTCAAGAGGAAGGTCTGGATACGGTGGATGCCAACCTGAAGCTGGGCTTCCCGGCAGACCTGCGCGACTATGGCATCGGCGCCCAGATTCTTAAGGATCTGGGGATTCGCCAGATCAAGCTGATGACCAACAATCCGCGCAAGATCAAAGGACTGGAAGGCTACGGTCTTGAGGTTGTGGAACGTGTGCCGATCCAAATGCCGGAGAACAAGGACAATACCAATTATCTCCATACCAAGCAGGCCAAGCTGGGCCATCTGCTGACTTTTGACAACATTGAGCAAAATGAGGATTCCAAGCTGTAACCTCCATAATCACTTACTAATGAAAGGTTGATGAATACAATGCCGAATTATTTAGAAGGACATTTAGTATCCGAGGGACTGAGATACGGGGTAGTAGTAGGGCGTTTTAATGAGTTTATTACCAGCAAGCTGCTGTCCGGTGCGCTGGATGCGTTCAAGCGTCATGGTGTAGCTGATGATGAAGTGGATGTGGCCTGGGTTCCGGGCGTGTTCGAAATTCCGCTGATTGCCCAGAAAATGGCGGAAAGCGGCAGATACGATGCGGTAATCGCACTGGGAACCGTCATTCGCGGATCAACAACCCATTATGATTATGTGTGCAACGAGGTGGCCAAAGGGGTGGCGGCCATCAATCTGAAGACCGGTATTCCAACCATTTTTGGCGTAGTGACTACCGAAAATATCGAGCAGGCGATTGAGCGCTCCGGAACCAAGGCCGGCAATAAAGGCTGGGATGCTGCGGCCTCTGCCATTGAAATGGCGAACCTGAACAAGCTGTTTAAAAAATAAGATGTTTCTGCTTGAATAAGAGACTCTTGACGAATCAGCTAAAATCGTGCTTATTTATATGTATGAGAAGAAAGCATGAACCATAAGATCTTTCTACTTGTGTAGCGCCCGGGCGGCGCTGCACTTTACTTTTTTTGGCGGGAGGAAACCGCGTGACTGTATTGTACAAGCTGGAGACGTTCGAAGGTCCGCTCGATTTGCTCTTGCACTTAATAGACAAGGCGGAAATCGACATCCAGGACATTCCGGTCAGCGAGATCACCGAGCAGTACATGGAATATCTAAGGACGATGCAGGAGCTTGAGCTGGATATCACCAGTGAATTTTTAGTGATGGCTGCAACGCTGCTGTCGATCAAGAGCAAGCTGCTGCTGCCGAAGCCGCCGGTTATTGAAATCGAGGATTTCGAATATTACGAGGACGACGATTATGATCCGCGTGCAGAGCTGGTTCAGCGGCTGATCGAATACCGCAAGTTCAAGAGCATTGCCGTGCAGCTGCTGGATATGGAGAGTGAACGCAGCCTGATCTTCACCAAGGAGCCGGAGGACCTGGGTCCTTTTGTGCCGGCCCAAATCGATAATACGCTAAAGGGCTTGCACACTGCAGACCTGATCGCCGCATTCCGGAAGGCGCTGAGCAAAGCGGCCCGAAGATCCTCCTACCAGCGGATTACCCGGGATGAAATTTCCGTAAAAGACCGGATACGCGATGTCTCGGCAGCGCTCCAGCGCAAGGGCACAGGCGGCAGGATGCGCTTCTCCGCACTGCTGGATGATGAAATGGCCCGGCATGAGATTGTGGTTACCTTTCTTGCTATTTTAGAGCTGATGAAAATGAAGGCCATATTCTGTTACCAGGAGAAATTATTTGATGACATTGTAATGGAGTGGAGAGGAGGAGAAGATCTCAGTGGAATTCAAAACGCTGAAATCAATTATTGAAGGCCTGCTGTTCCTGTCCGGCGATGAAGGCCTGTCTGTCCGCCAGATCGCCGAGATTACGGAGCAGCGGCCGGATATTGCCGGCAAAGCGCTGCAGGAACTGAAAGAGGATTATGTGTCCCAGGAACGCGGCCTGCAGGTCGTGCAGATTGCCGGAAACTACCGTCTGGCTACGCTGCCAGACCATGCGCCTTATTTCGAGAGGCTCGCTTATTCACCTTCACGTGCATCCCTGTCACAGGCAGCGCTGGAGACACTGGCCATCGTCGCTTACCGTCAGCCGATTACCCGTGTAGAGATTGAGGAAATCCGCGGAGTGAAGTCTGAGCGGGCCATTCATACACTGAACAACAAGGATTTAATCCAGGAGGTCGGGCGTGCGGAAGCAGTGGGCCGCCCTATTCTGTATGGAACCACCAAATCGTTCCTTGAGAGTTTCGGGCTGGCCGATCTGAAGGAGCTGCCGGAGCCTTCAAACTTCGACGCCTCCACCGACGACCTGGAAGAGGAGACACAGCTCCTGTTCAGCAAGCTGGACAGCCAGATGACCTTTGAGGATACGGAGCAGACGTGAGCTGCCGGATTTTTAGAAGCTATATAAAGCGAACATGAAAAACAAACAAAAGGGAAGGAGGAGAAGTTATAAAAGCTCTATAGCCATTCATCTACATGCCGCAGGCATCAGGGATGGGCTATGGGGCTTTTTTGCATGAGCGCGGAATTTTTCCAGCCCTGAATGCCATACTAATTCAAAGGCTCCTTATTATTGGTTGCATGGAGGTTACTTTCGTGACGTTATGGCTGGCAATACCCTTGGCGCTGTTGCTGCTAGTGATTGTAGTGCTGCTGGTGATTCTGACTTCATACATACATTTTCATTTCCGGGTGTGCAGGCTGGGCAAAGATGACCGGATAGAGTTAGATCTGAAAGCTCTATTTGGCTTGGTCAAATTTCACTATGAGCTGCCTGCGCTCGTGTTCCAGGGAATGGAGAAGGGGATCAAAGTAAAGCTGGAAGAAAGCGGCATTGCGCCGGTCCGGAAGGATCAAGACCTTGAGGAGCAAATCGACAAGCAGTCGGTTGCGGAATGGCTGAAGAATATCCGCATAGCGATGCAGGCAACGCGCGGTCTGAACAAATGGCTGAAGGATACACTGGCCCATGTCCAGATCACCAAGCTTGACTGGTCTACCGATTTCTCACTGGGCGATGCGGCATATACGGCGACGGCAGCGGGAGCGTTCTGGGGGCTGAAATGGACTCTGGCAGGCTGGCTATCGAGGCAGGTCCGGCTGATCAAAGCTCCGCGGATGTTCGTTGCGCCCGTGTTCTCAGATGAGATGTCCTTCTCCACCGAGACGGTATGCGCGGGTAAGCTTTCAATGGGCTATGCCTTTTATTCAGCGTTTCAGCTTCTGCGGCGGGCCTCCAAGGTACAGGGAGGGCTGCGGCACTGGAAAGAGCTGTTCAGCCGCATCCTCTCGGTGTTCCCGCAGAAGAAGGCGGATTAAGCCGGCTGCGGCGGTTCCGCGCAAGAAGGCAGCGCCGCAGGGAGTCTGCGGGCTGCCGGGGAATTCAATACTGTTCCGGACACTAAGCGTGAACAGGTGTCTTCATTTGAGGGTAGAAGCTTTGCGGATTCTCTTCGCGGTCCCCCGTTTTGTGCATAATGAGATCAAAGGACGTACCGTTAAGCTCCACAGGGATCCGGGTGCGGCCGTCCAGATACGCTACTGTTCCCAGAGCCATCAGCCCTTCCGCACTGATCCCGACAAACAATCCGCTAATATCTGTGGTCAGGGTCTGTTTGTCCCCGTTCTTGTTGGTTTCTTCCAATGTATATTTTATGGTGATAACTTCGGCCAGGCTGCTTTTGCCAGTCTGCCCGGCCTCGGCAAGCTTGATAACAATGTTAGAATCCTCTTTCTGTAGAGTCTCATTAGGCCCCTCATTCAAATGGTAGCTGTACCAGAATTGATGTCCGCCCCATTTGCTGCCCTGTTCGCCAATAAAAACATGCTCAAAAAATGAGGTGCCGTCATTACTGGGCTGGAACCAGATCGATCTAAGCGTCTCCACCCATTCTTCTTTGGAACATCCGGCCTTAATCTGATGGTGATCCTCGGCATACTTGCGGGCCTGGCGTAAAGGTGCCGACACTGCGGCATAAGCCAGAAATTCATGAATTTGCTCATGTTCTGCAGCCGAAACCGCATCTTTTTTGCCGGCCACCGATTTGTAATTATTCTTCAGCTTTCTGAACAGATCATAACTATACCGTTTGCCGTCAGGGATAACGACCTCCTTGAATACGGTGATTTGATTCTTCCCGTTCCCGCCCCCAGCCTCGCTCTCCTCACCGGACAATGGATTCAGATCTACGATCACGTATCCCTTTTGGGGGTCTTTTTGCGTGTCGCTCCCGCCCTTAATCAAAGGCAGCAAGCCGTTGCCTTCCATATCCGCCTGCCAAATTTTCGCGAAATCCATAGCTCAGCCTCCTTAGGCACATTTTTCTGCTTGCCATCATTCTGGCCTCTTAAGCGGATTTTATGTGAGGCGAAATTGCGAAGGTTATATCTGGACAGAGCGCCAGGCGGCAGCTTCGTTTCGCCCGTATTTTTATTAGAGTGCGTACATATCATGCCCGATATATGAGCAGACTGTACAAGAGTAGGTAATTCCCTTATCTTTCAAACAGCAGAGGAGGAGTACTTAGATGTCAGATCACCCGATTCAAGGTCTCATGCAGACCGCTATGGAAAATATTAAAGGCATGGTGGATGTTAATACGATTGTCGGCGACCCGGTAGAAACTCCGGATGGCAGTGTGATTCTGCCGATCAGTAAAGTTGCCTTCGGCTTTGCCGCAGGCGGCAGTGATTACCGCGTCGAAGATGATGCCCCCGGCATCAATGGCGCTGGAAGCGGCGTCAAAATGCTTCCGTTCGGCGGCGGCAGCGGCGGCGGGGTATCCATCCGGCCAATCGCCTTTCTTGTGGTCGGCAGGGAAGGGGTTCACATTGTGCCGCTGGATAACCAGACCCATCTGTTCGAGAAAATTATTGATGCGACTCCGGGTCTCATCGACAAAATTCAGACCATGTTCCCAAGCGGCGGATCGTCCCAGAATGACGCTTCGTCGCAGAATGGCACACCTGTAGGTTCACAAGTAGTAGCTTCGGGTACCGAAAAAGCGGTTAAAACCCCTGTCCCTTCAGATTCCTCGACTCATTAGCGTTATGGGATGTACCTGAAGGATGCAGCGGCAGACAACAGGGATATCGCCTCAACTAGGCGGTGTCCCTTTTTGTGATGATAGAAGCTTGTGGGGAAGAGATGGACATACCATCCCGTTGCCCCGCATACACTTGTACAACACAAGTGAACAGATAAGAAGCCGGAGGATGAACATGAAGACATCTAACCTTAAGGTACTGCTGGTTCTAATATTGTGCGCACTTCTGCTGTGTCTGTCGCCCCAGCCCTTGGTCCGGGCCGAGAACAGCTCCATATCGACCCATGCCAGGGCCGCCGCGCTGATTGATGTAGCGTCCGGAAGGATTCTGTACAGCAGCCGCGGGGACGAGCCTATGCTGATTGCCAGCCTGACCAAGATTATGACTGCGTTAGTTGCCATAGAGAACGGAGATTTGCGGTCCAAGGTCAAGGTCGGTAAAAATGCCTTTGCCAAGGAAGGCTCTTCCCTGTTCCTGAAGCAGGGGAAGAAATGACGCTGGAGGATATGCTCTATGGATTGATGCTGCGTTCAGGCAACGATGCGGCTACAGCCATTGCCGAGCATGTCGGAGGATCGGAAGAAGGTTTTGTGTATCTGATGAATGCCAAGGCGGAGGAACTGGGGCTGCAGCACACCCATTTTGCCAATCCCCATGGACTGGATGCGGAAGGGCATTATTCCAGCGCCAATGACCTGGCTGTGCTTACAGCCTATGCTATGCATAATCCGGTATTCAAGCAGATTGTGAAGACCCAGGTGAAAACGGCAGATAACCCGTATGAGGCATGGGATTATAAGTGGCTGAACAAAAATAAAATGCTGCGCCTGTATGAAGGGGCGGATGGAGTAAAGACCGGTTATACCAAAAAAGCGCTGCGCTGCCTCGTCAGCTCCGCCACCCGGGGCGGCCAGCAGCTGGTCGCCGTTACGCTGAATGACGGGAATGACTGGAATGACCATGCCGCACTGCTGGATTACGGCTTCAATCACTATCCGCTGAAGACGCTTATCGAGCGCGGTGAAGGCATCAGCGGCTACAGCTTTGTCCCTGGCAGAACTTTTGCCTATCCGCTTGGACAGGGAGAGGAAGCGAGGCTTGTCACCAAGCTGGAACTCATACGGGAGACTAGAGGGGCCCGCAGGAGCAGCTTTGGCATCAAGGGAGTCCTGGTGCTGCAGCTCGGCGGGAAGGAGATCGGCCGGGTTCCGGTCTATATGCCGGACCGGCTGCCTCCGGAGCAGTCGTCCTATGAGAAGAGATTCCAACCGGCAGGAGCAGCCGCCTATCCGGCAGACAACTGGCTGCAGGCACTCGGCAGTGCGCTGCGGGCGCTTTTCCGGATAGGCGCCGCCGGGAAATAAACAGAAACGGGAGAATTGGGGGAGAAGCATATGATTAACGGAATCTGGCTGGGGATGATCCTTATCGGCTTTGTGTTTGCGGCCGTGAACGGCCGCATGGATGCATTTACGGCTGCGGTATTCGATGGAGCCAAAAGCGGGGTTACCGTCAGCTTTGGCCTGATCAGTGTACTGGTGTTCTGGATGGGAATGATGCGGGTCGCAGAGGATGCGGGCCTGCTGAAGAAGATTGCCAAAGTGCTGGGGCCGGTTGTATCCTTTCTGTTTCCGGATGTGCCGAAAGGCCATCCGGCTATTGGCTATATCCTTACTAATATGAGCGCCAATCTGCTCGGTCTGGGCAATGCGGCCACACCGATGGGCATCAAGGCGATGCAGGAGCTGCAGACACTCAATCCGGACAAGGAGACGGCAACTCCAGCCATGTGTACCCTGCTGGCGCTGAACACCGCAAGCATTACCCTGATTCCTGCAACGCTGATTGCCATCCGGCTGAACTATGGCTCGTCCGACCCGGCTGCCATCGTCGGCACCACACTGGCGGCCACGGCGGTAGCGACCCTGGCCGCCATCGCAGCCGACCGGCTGTGCCGCCGCCTGGCTATGCTGCGCAGGCCGCCCGGACCGCCGGCCGCCCGGTCCGGGAATGCTGCCAGAGGGAGCACTCCGCGCCCGTATTCTTCTCTGAAAGGGTGAGCCTGCCTTGTTCCAGCTAATCAGCCTTATCTCGGCCTGGGCGATTCCGGTCATGATTACCTTCATTCCCCTATACGCCTTTACACGCAAGGTCCCGGTCTACGAGTCCTTTGTCGAAGGCGCCAAGGACGGCTTTGGTACAGCCATCGCCATTATTCCCCATCTGGTAGGCATGCTTGTTGCCATCAGCGTCTTCCGCGCCTCCGGCGCGCTGGACTTCATGATGGGCTTCATCGCTCCCGCCTTGAAGGGGATAGGCGTGCCGCCGGAAGTGCTGCCGCTTGGCCTCCTGCGTCCGCTCACAGGCACCGGCTCGCTGGCGTATACCACCGATCTGATCAGTGTGCACGGGCCTGATTCCCTGATTGGCATGATTGCCTCTACCATCCAGGGCAGCACGGATACGACTTTGTACGTACTGACCGTTTATTTCGGCGCTGTAGGCATCCGCAACGGCCGTTACGCCCTCAAGGTCGGCCTCTTCTCAGACATCGTAGGCTTCGTGGCCTCGATTGCCGTGTGTCTCCTGGCGTTCAGCTAGCAAGCCATTGAATATCCCCTTAATAGGTACGGGTTGGCGGGGATACTTTATCAATGACAATCAGGCCGTCGAACTGCTCCTTCGGCACGAATTTCATCACCATTGGAACAATAACCTCTCTGGTCAGCCCGTCTTCAGCAGCATATTGCGGCTGAAACATCCAGCTGTTGCCCGGGCCTGCTTTGGTATGCCCTGTGAGGTCTACAAAGGTCCGGGAATACCCGCTTTGCATGATTCTCGCTTCCAGGGTCCCCTTTGGCATCGGGCCGATCGGGAATTCCTTCAAGGTTGAAATGGCTGCCGCTTTGCCCCGGTTCATATACAAGCCGACCACATACATTTTATCCTTCAATTTCTGATGCAGCAGCTCGCCCATGCTAATAAAGCTGTTTTGCCACTTCCCTTGCTCGAGGACACGGATGTCCGAGGTGTTTTTAGCCAAATGGTCATTGTGGGCCCACAGAATGATCTTTTTGCCGGGGTATCTAACCTTCATCAGCCATTCCACATGCTCAGCCATGATTCTGTCCCGGGCTTCGTAAATTTCCCGCACATTCTTTAGCTGAGCCTGCGTGAAAATTGCCACACGGTCCTCCAGCCCTTTCAGGATGGTATCTGCCGTGTGGGGCGCATTGGGGTAAGCTGCGTCTAACGGTTCCCGGTGTTCCTGAATGAACTTAATGTATTCCTTGTATTTTGGAACATACTTTTGGCTGAGCTGGCGTACCTTCTGCTGGTAAACAGGATTGCTTTTGGTCACCAGGCTGTATTGATTCATCAGCTCATTAAATTTCCCGGTGGCTTCGTTATCAAAATCCATAAATTCTTTGCCATAAGCGGCATTGACCTTGGAAATAAAGCTGCGGGCCGCCAGCGTAAGCATGGGGGATGTATATTGCATATCATATCCGGCCAGCTGCAAAGGCTTGTCCGTCCGGCGGGATTGTTTGATGTAGTTGAACAGCTCCAGGGTTTCTGAGGATTGCCAGATATCATAAATGGAATTATCCATCATATCTGCTGAAGTCAATTCATCAGCCACATCGTTGACGACAGAGGCCTCAGCCAGCCCCGACTCAAAAGCGATAACCTCAAACCCCAGCTCCTCATGCAGATATTTTATCAATCTCGTCTTCATGCTGTCGTATTCGCCAACCCGGTGGAAATTTTCGCCAAGGCTGACGACGGTTTTGTCCTTCAGCAGCGGCTTCAAAAAGAAAGATCGCTGTAATCTTCACTTGTCAGCGATTTAATCTCGTGCGCATAAGGCAGCGGATTTGGAGCCGGCTGTGCGGCTGACACGGAACCTGAACCTCCGAGCAGCAGCCCGACGGCAGATACAGCGGTGATGATCCGTTTTTCCCATGTTCTTGCAAGCAGCATTAATTATTCCTCCGTATCAAAAATATAGTGTGATCAGCTGTCGTCTTAAGTGTAAGAACCTCCCGGCTTCCGAACAATCGATTTAGATGACTGCTTCCTTACATCCCGGTAATGTTATGTTCGCGTTTACCGGTGCCGCTATTTATGAACAATGTCTATAGGGTACAAAAACAGCATCCGCATTTCACCCCGTTCCCCCTCCGTACATATGCTATTGCAGCAACACGGAGGGAGGCCGACATACGATGGCGTATAAAGGCTTTATTCTGCATCATTCCCGCTGTCCGTCCATTAATGGCAAGGGCTTTGACTTTTGGGTTGCAACAGATGGTTCAATTTATGCTGCGCCGCTGCTGACGGACCCGGAGTATATTCATGTGTGTCTGGAAGGCAACTTCGGGGAGGAGAACACGCTTCCGCCTCTGTCCAAGCGGAAAAATCAGCTGTTTGCGGCCGGCAAGCTTATCTTGGAATTGGCTGCGCGTTATCAAATTGACCCTCTTGTTGTGGAAACCCATACCAAAACCTGTCCGGGAGCATTTTTTCCATGGAATGAACTTGTGATTTATCCCGCTGATGGTTATCATTAACCTGAGGTGAATAGTCAAAAATGGAAAGATTACAAAAAATATTGGCGCAGGCAGGTGTGGCGTCAAGACGCAAGTGTGAAGAAATGATTTTGGCCGGTAAAGTGGAAGTCAACGGGGAACTCGTAACTACGCTTGGCACGAAGGTGGACCCCGCAACAGATATAATCAAGGTCGCCGGTAGACTGATCCGGGGCGAGAACAAGATCTACATTATGTTCAATAAGCCCAAGGGTGTGATTACAAGCGCTTCCGACGACAAGGGACGCAAGGTAGTAACGGATTACCTCAAAGGCATCAAAGAGCGCGTATACCCTGTGGGCCGTCTGGATTACGATACGGAAGGGCTGCTGCTGCTGACGAATGACGGGGAGTTTGCCAACCTGCTCACGCATCCGAAGCATCATGTGCCCAAGACCTATCTGGCCACGGTCAAGGGTGTACCGCATGGCACCGCGCTGGACAAGCTCAAAGCCGGCATTAAGCTGGAGGATGGGATGACCGCTCCGGCAGAAGTGGAATATAAAGACGTTGATGAAGAGAATAAAGAATCGGTCATCAGCATTACAATCCATGAAGGCCGCAACCGTCAGGTCCGGCGGATGTTCGAAGCCATTTCCCATCCCGTCATCCGCCTGAAACGGATTTCCTTCGGCGATATTCTGCTGCAAAATCTCAAACGCGGCTCCTACCGCCATTTGACCAAGGATGAAATCAATCATCTCCAGCAAATTGCCAAAGCTGGAATGCTGAAAGCGAACCCAACGCGCAAGGACACATAATGTTCACATTTTCCTCTCCTAATTCGGTGACAATATTCGTTATAATGTTCATAGGATGTTCACACCTATCGACTAAAGTAATGAGTTGCGTCACAGAAGGGGGCCTGGCATGTGGGCAAAGCGAGAAAGCCGGTTCAAATCATCATTCTGTTCGTGATTATTTTGCTCGGGGGTTATGCAATCAGTTCCTCGGTGTTCGGAGGGGACGGAAAACCCAGGGAAGGCGGAAAGGCCCCTTCCTTTGAGCTGCTTGGATTAGACGGTCTGACCCATACGCTTGACGAATACAAGGGGAAGTCTGTTGTGCTTAATTTTTGGGGTTCCTGGTGCGCCCCTTGCGTCAAAGAGATGCCTGCCCTGCAGGCCCAGTGGGAGAAGTGGAAGGAGCAGGGCGTAGTGGTCGTCGGCATAAATGTCGGCGAGGACCAGATGACCGTGGAGAATTTTGTCAAGCAAGTCGATATTAATTTTCCGGTTGTCATGGATACCGGCCGCGATGCTGTCCGCAGCTACGGCGTGTCACCGCTTCCAACCACTTTCTTCATTAATACCAAAGGCAGGGTGGACAGCATCCATATCGGACAGCTGGATCTCAGCACGCTTGATGATCAGATCAGGAAGCTGGTGGAGCCGTGAAGGAGCGTACACCGCTGATCAGCAATACCAAATGTGAATGCGGCCACCAGAACCCGGTTGGCACGGTCCTCTGCGAAGCCTGCGGCAAGCCGCTGGACAGGGACGAGCAGCTCTCTTCGGCCAACCTCGAAATGCGGTATGACGGTGTTGCCCGCCGTTCACAGCGGGTGAATCCCGGGGTGATCGACCTGGTGTGGAACTTTTTTTCCTCGGTCAAGATCGCCATTTACCTGATTGTCCTGACGCTGCTCGGTTCCATGCTGGGAACGATATTTCCCCAGGAGAGCACTTTTCTCAATATTGATGCATCCACCTATTATCCAGAAAAGTACGGAAGAGCCGGGGAGATTTATTATAAACTCGGCCTTTCGCACACTTATGAGTCCTGGTGGTTCGTGCTGCTGCTTGTGCTCATTGGAGCCTCGCTGGTGATCTGCAGCCTGGACCGTGTGCTGCCCCTTTACAAGGCGCTCACCCGTCAGAAGATCCGGAAGCACCGCCAGTTCCTGACCCGTCAAAAGGTGGCGCTGGTCGCTGAGCTGAAGGAGGAACCCGAAGCCTGGGTTGCACGTATGGTGGAGCCGCTGCAGAAGAAAGGCTACCGTGTCCGTACCGACGGAGGCGCACTGCTGGCCGAGAAGCACCGCTTTAGCCGCTGGGGCCCCTATGTCATACATATTGGCCTGATTATTTTTTTGCTGGCTGTGCTGGCCCGGGGGCTGCCCGGTCTGAACATGGATCAGCATCTTGCGTTTCCGCAGGGTGAAACGGTCCGGATTCCGGATACTACCTATTATCTAAAAAATGAGAAGTTTACCGTGGAGTTCTATACGGAGGAGGAAATGCCCAAGGAATTCCGCGGGACCAAGATCCTTCCCAAACTGTACGAAACCCGGGCAGTTCTCTATGAATGCACAGCGGATTGCACCGATCCCTCCAGGGAACCGCAGCTGGCCGAGGTGGCCAGGCATGATATTCAGGTGAATTCGCCGCTCAGCTACAACGGATTGAAAGCGTATCAGTTTGATTATGACCTCACCCCGGTGCTGCGCTCGGTGCAGCCGGAACTCATTAATGCGAAGAGTGGCGAGGTATACGGCAAGTTCAAGCTGGATATGAACAATCCGCAGCGGTCGTTTCAGGCAGGCCCCTATACGCTGTCACTGAAAGAAAAATATATGGACTTCGGTTTGAACGAAGAGGGGCAGCCAGTGTCCAAATCTCCTTACCCTAACGCTCCAGCCTTCCTGTTTCTGATCACAGGGCCGGATCTGCCGGCCGGAGGGCAGCAGTATTTTTATTTTCCGAAGCAGGTCGACAAGGAAAAGTTCCAGATGACAGCCATCAACGATAAGCTTGGCGGCAGCGGGCGGTTCTTGGAGCTTGAGGTGGGTGACATGAGTGATGTGGATTTCTCGGAATCCACGACGTATCTGAACATTCGTGTGGACCGTGCGATGCCTTTCGTCTGGATCGGGGCAGGTATCGTCATGCTTGGACTGATTCTCGGGTTCTACTGGCAGCACAGGCGCATATGGCTGGCAGCCAATCATGGCGAGCTGGTACTCGGAGGCCATACGAATAAGAACTGGTTCGGCTTCCGCCGCGAGATCGTTTCGATTCTGGCGAAGACAGATTTGACAGTGGATGAAAAATCTCTGGACAACGGGGGAGGTCTGGCATGAGCTTGCTCGATTTCAGCAGTGACGTCTTTATTGCCGCATTCTTTTTGTACAGCGGGTCGTTCATGTTGTTCACGATTGCTATAATGGGCCGCAAATGGTCCGGTAGGAAGCCGGAGGAGCATACCGCCCGCTGGGGCAGGATCGCTTTTATCGTATCCTCTCTCGGCCTGATCTGCCACCTTGCTTATTTCATCACCCGCTGGGCAGGCTCAGGGCATATTCCAGTGAGCAATATGTATGAGTTCATGACGTTTTTATCCATGATGGTCATGGTGGCTTTTACCGTGATCTTCTCGATTTACCGCAAAATCATTCTCGGTGTCTTCGCGGTGCCGATCTCGATTATCATCATGGCTTATGCGGCGGTATTTCCGCAAGAGGTGCAGCCGCTGATTCCTTCACTAAAATCCATTTATCTGAATATCCATGTCACGCTGGCCGCGCTGGGTGAATCCTTCTTCGCCGTTGGCTTTGCGGCCGGACTGATGTATTTGCTGCGCACTGTGAACTTCGCCGGCAAGGAGAAGAACGACCGCAAGCAGCAGCGTCTGGTCGAATTTACTCTGTTCTCAATCATTGTTATAATTGGGTTTCTTGGATCAGTATTTGCTTTTCGCGGCGCAGGGTACGAAACGGTTTTCGTTAGATCCAACGTAACGATTGACAGCCCTGGGCAGGGAGATAGTACAATAGAGAAAGTGAGCTACAAAATGCCGCCTATTGTGGCACCTTACCATAGCGAAATTGAGAGCTTCCAGCCGTTTCTTGGAATGAAAAAGCCGCTTTTTGAAGCGCCTTCTTGGATGAATGGCGTGAACGCCGGTCGAAAATTCAACACGGTTCTCTGGTCGCTGATTTCCGGTCTGCTTCTATACGGAATTCTGCGTCTGGCTGCCCGCAAACCGCTGGGCAGGGCGATCCATCCCGTACTGGATGGAATTGATGAGAATGACCTTGATGAAATTACGTACAGGGCGATTGCCATCGGCTTCCCGATCTTTACTTTGGGGGCTTTGATTTTTGCAATGATATGGGCACAGGTGGCCTGGGGCCGGTTTTGGGGATGGGACCCCAAGGAAGTCTGGGCTCTGGTCACTTGGCTGTTTTACAGTGCCTACCTGCATTTACGTCTGGCACGCGGCTGGCAGGGACGCAAGTCCGCTTGGCTCGCCGTACTCGGCTTTCTGGTCGTAATGTTTACCCTGGTTGGCGTTAATCTGGTCATCGCCGGGCTTCATTCCTATGCAGGAACGGATTGAGGCTGCGTTTGTGCCGAAGCGGCAATGAAGAGTAAGGGTAACGTTGTACTGTAATTGATGAAGGGGTTGTTGTGAAATGGCAGAGCATTTGAACAGAATACTGGTGGTGGATGACGAGGAGCGCATTCGCCGCCTGCTGAAGATGTATCTTGAAAAAGAAGGCTACGAAATTGACGAAGCAGAAGACGGAGAAATCGCTCTGCGCAAAGCAACGGCCAATGATTACGGCTTGATTCTGCTGGATGTGATGCTGCCGGGAATCGATGGCATTGAAGTGCTGACCCGGCTCAGAGGTGTCAAATCGACGCCGGTTCTGATGCTGACAGCCAAAGGCGAAGAGATCAACCGGGTGCAGGGCTTCGAGATGGGGGCGGATGACTATGTGGTCAAACCCTTCAGCCCGCGCGAAGTGATCTACCGGGTGAAGGCGATTATGCGCCGTTCCTCCGCGACAGCCTTTTTGTCCAAAGAGAGCAACTCCAGCAATAATATCGTGTTTCCGCACCTTATCATTGAACATGATGCACACCGCGTAACCGCAGGGGGCCAGGAAGTCAGCCTGACTCCAAAAGAGTACGAGCTGCTGCATTATTTGGCTATTTCACCGGATAAAGTGTTCTCGCGCGAAGAACTGCTGAAGGATGTGTGGAACTATGAGTTCTTCGGGGATTTGCGCACCGTGGATACACATGTCAAGCGGCTTCGCGAGAAGCTCAACAAAGTATCACCGGAATCGGCAGCGATGATCACCACGGTCTGGGGAGTAGGCTATAAGTTAGAGGTGCCTAAATAAGTGATATTCTGGAGAAGTCTTGTCGGCAAGCTGTGGATCACGATCATCTGTCTGGTTGCTGTCGTGCTGATCACAGTGGGGCTTTTACTGCTGCCCTATATCGACAGCAACTTCGCCAATTCCGGGGCGATTAAACGTTTGTTTATGTATGCCTGTATGCTGGGATTTTCCTTGACTACGTTCTTTGCCTTGTTCTTGTTCACCAAGATTACCCAGCCGATGCAGCAGGTGATTGAAGCGGCGGACAATATCCGCCGGGGAATACGGGACGAGACTGACGCTGGTTACCAGTGACGAGATCGGCCTGCTGGCTACCTCCTTCAATCATATGGCAGAAGAGCTGGAAGAAAACATCCGCAGCCTGAACCACGAGAAGGGCCATCTGTCCAGTGTATTGCGCAGCATGAGCGATGCGGTCCTCACCTTTGACATTATCGGGAAGATCATCTTGACCAACCCGCATGGTCAGGCTCTGCTGGAGAGATGGAATGATCTGGACTGGGAGCTGGAGAATGAATCCGAGCTGTACCCGCAAGGGGCAAGTGACAGTGAGGTTCCGCCCCCTTTGCGGCCCTTGTTCTTCAGCACACTCCGCGAGGGAGGGGATCAGCGCTCTCAAGTGCATGTCCGCCAGGGAGTCTGGTCGGTTCATATGGCTCCGCTGTATTCAGAGGATACCATTCGCGGAGTAGTAGCTGTTCTACGTGATGTTACCGAAGAGGTCAAGCTGGAGAAAATGCGCCGGGACTTCGTGGCCAACGTCTCGCACGAGATCCGCACGCCGCTGTCGATGATGCAGGGCTACAGCGAGGCGCTGCTGGATGGAATGGCCTCCTCGCCCGAAGAGAGCAGTGAGCTGGTTCAGGTTATCCATGACGAGTCGCTGCGGATGGGACGGCTGGTAAAGGATCTGCTGGACCTTGCCCGCATGGAAGCCGGACATACCGATATGATGAAGGTGCCGGTGGATATGGGGGAACTGCTGGAGCGCGTCTACCGCAAATTCTCCGTCCGGGCCAAGGAGCGGGGACTTCAGCTTGAGCTGAAGTCCGGCAGTGATACACTGCTGCTCAAAGCCGCTGACGAAGATAAGCTGGAGCAGGTGCTGACCAATCTGCTGGACAATGCGTTTCGGCATACGCCTGCGGACAAATGCATTACGATTCTGACGTCTACTGCCGTTCTGGAGGGCCGCCGTTACCTGGAGATCGCCATCCGTGATGAAGGGGTAGGCATTCCTCCCGAGGATCTTCCTTTTATCTTCGAGCGCTTCTACAAAGCAGACAAGGCCCGCGTGCGCGGAGAGTCCGGGGGGACCGGACTTGGGCTGGCGATTGTCAAAAATATCGTCGAGGCCCATCACGGTACAATCACTGCTTCCAGCAGGCTGGGGGAAGGCACCGAGTTTCTTCTGCGGCTTCCTGTCGAAAAACAGTAATGCCAAGACAATGTATGACAGCGCCTCTGAACGCAGAGGTGCTTTTTGTTGAAATCACCACATAAATCTTGTTCATCGTGGAACATACCGCCAGGTTTATCAAGCCAGTTCTAGGAGGCACATATAGATGATTCTATCATTAGACCAAGGCACTACCAGCTCGCGGGCGATCTTGTTCGACCAGGAGGCCGGTATGGTCTCGCAGGGGCAATATGAGATCAGACAATCCTTTCCCCGCCCCGGCTGGGTAGAACATGATCCGGATCAGATCTGGGAAACACAGCTCGCAGCGGCCAGAGCGGCTATCAGCGAGAGCGGAAAGCCCGCTGCGGAGATATCGGCTATCGGTATTACCAACCAGCGGGAAACCGCGCTGGTGTGGGATAAGGCCACCGGGAAGCCGATCTATCCGGCCATCGTCTGGCAGGACCGCCGTACAGCCGAACAGTGCGAGCAGCTGAAGGGGCGCGGGCTTGCGGATACCATTGCCGCCAAGACCGGCCTTGTAGTAGATGCCTACTTCTCGGCAACGAAGCTGGCCTGGATTCTGGATCATGTGCCTGGAGCGCGGGCACGTGCGGAACAAGGCGAGCTGCTGGGGGGAACCATCGATGCCTGGCTGATCTGGAAGCTTACCGGAGGAGCTGTGCACGCTACGGATGTTACGAATGCTTCACGGACCATGCTGTATAATCTCCATGAGCGGAGATGGGATGAGGAGCTGCTGGAAGAGCTGAGCATTCCGCGTGCGATTCTGCCGGAAGTCCGGATGTCCGGCGGAGATTTTGGAGCTGCCGGGAGTGAATGGTTCGGAGTGGAAATTCCGATTCGCTCCGTACTGGGAGACCAGCAGGCCGCTTTATTCGGGCATACCTGCCTGGAGGCCGGAAGTGCCAAAAATACATACGGCACCGGCTGCTTTATCCTCATGAATACCGGGACTGAAGCCGTAGCCTCCAGCCATGGGCTGCTGACCACGGTGGCCTGGGGCATGGGCGATGAATTATATTATGCGCTCGAAGGCAGCGTGTTCGTAGCGGGAGCCGCAGTCCAATGGCTTCATGAAGGGCTGGGCGTGATTGAAGGCCCGGCAGACTCGGAGGAAAAGGCCGGGGAGGTGGAGGACAGTGAAGGCGTTGTGGTGGTACCCGCTTTTACAGGACTTGGAGCCCCTTACTGGGATATGTATGCCCGCGGAGCCGTGTTCGGCCTGACCCGCGGTACGACGGCAGGCCATCTGGTGCGGGCGACTCTGGAGTCCCTGGCGTTCCAGTCCAGGGATGTCATCGGCGCCATGGAAAAAGACGCCGGAATGCCGCTGACCGGCCTGCGGGTCGATGGCGGCGCAGTGCGCAACGATCTGCTGATGCAGTTTCAGGCGGATATTCTGGGCAGCGAGGTGACGCGTACCATGTACGCGGAGACGACAGCGCTGGGGGCTGCCCTGCTCGCTGGCCTAACGTCCGGGATCTGGACCAGGGAGCAGCTGGAGAGCTTCAATAAGGCAGAGAAGATCTTCGCCCCGTCTATGGAGGCAGGGGAGCGTGAGCGCCGCTACCATGCCTGGCAGGACGCCGTATCGCGCACCATGGGCTGGGAGAAGCATGAAGGGCGCGTATAAAGGGTATTATAGGGGCTAACAGCAAAGCGGTCCGCAGGCAGATAAACTGCTTGCGGACCGCTTTACTGCGTTACCGAGTAAGTTGAATTAAAGATGAATAACTAGTATTCCATTACAAACGCTACATTCTGCCAGCCCGCGCCAACAGTCCAGAACAGGACTTTATCGCCGCGTTCAATTTTTCCTGTAGTTACTGCTCTATGAAGGGCCACAAAAGGGCTGCTTGTAGAAGTATAGCCGAATTCATCACCGATGTAGACAGCGACATCGTCGCCGATCCCTGTTTTGCCGGAAACGGCCCGGATATTAGGCAGGGACAGCTGCGAGAAGCAAGCGGCTTTGATTGATTCAGGGTCAATGTTATTATTGCTAAGCAGTGTATTGATCGATTCAGAGGCGGCATCCACACATATCGAATCATCAAAAGGAATGAACTTCACATTGAACTCTCCGGCAGCTACACCATTTCTTCCGAGGTTAGCCAAGCCTTCAGCGGGGAACATTGAGTTGCCATAGACACAAGTGTCGGTCTGATAGATGGAATCGATGAAGCCTACGGAATGTTCATCCCTTTCCAGAATAAGAGCTGCTGCAGCGTCGCCGAAGTTGGCGTAGTAGACAGGATCATTTTTGTCGGCATGCGGAGCCACGTGATCGGAGCCAATGACCAGCGCACGGCGGATTCTCGGATTGGCCATCATCTGACGGCTTACCTGCTCTACCGAGGCGGTCATGCCTGCGCAGTTCGCGTTGCTGTCAATGCAAATGGCATGGGACGGGCCGCCGATCAAACGGTGGATCATGAGAGAGTTGGTCGGGAAAATATATTCAGGAGTTTGGCTGGCATATGCAATCAGGTCAATGTCGGCACCGGTAAGTCCCGTCTTGTCCAGCACATTGCTGGCTGCTTCAAAAGCCATAGTCAGAGAGTTTTCTTCGCTGCTGTCGATGCTATACCGGCTTTCACGGCCCAATGCAGCCAGAAGTCCACGGATATCAATACCCTTTTCGTCAAAATGCTGTATGAAAAAATCGTTGCCAATCTTTTTGCTTGGATGATAGATATCAATATCCTTAATTCGTATCCCGGCCATGGTTAATCCCCCTAAAAGTGTTATGTGCGCTTCTTCACAGCCATAGAGTTGTACAAAACCCGCTTCTCGTGCAGATTTGTGATCCGCCGGACAATAACTTAAGCCTGAGCAGTCGAAGTAATCTCCAGATTTTCAAGTCCTGCTTTGCGGCCCAGACGGGCAAGCTGCATTTTGAGGATCGGGTTATTTTCAAGAGTCAGGCTTACTTTTTCGAAGCCATCCGCTTTGAACATGACGAAGCATCCTTCCAGCAATGGCACGACATCAGGAGCAGTCACGTTCAGTTTTCTGCAGTCAATCTGCAGCGCATATTCTGAAGGGGTAATCGGGTTGACGGTTTGCTGATAGGCTTGGATCGATTTGAGGCCGTCCTCATTGGAGAAGGTCCCTTCTAACTCGATATTAATGATTTTTTTGTCGGAATCGGTTTTCAAAATAAATTTACCCATGTGCTCATCTCTCCCAAAATTGAATGTGTTTCAGTATTGAATCTATCCACCAACCTTAGAGTTTTATGCCTTAATTCGACATTTAAAGCTTAGTATTGGGATAAATTCCCTTCCATATAATCATATATTTATCGAATATGCAATAAAAAAGTCGAATCGTGTATAAAAAAGTCGAAAAAAATTATTCGATTTCCTTCAGTGTGGCAAGCAGCACATTAAAAGCTGAAATGACTCTGGGCGCACCGACAACGGGCACCAGATGCAGCAAAATACCTTTGATCTGATCCACAGTCATTCCGACGCTGAGCGCCATCACATAATGGACTCCGAGCTGCTCGAACTGTCCCATGGTAATCAGGGATGAAATAACGGCAATTTCCTTCCAATCCGAACCAATCGTTGTGCGCTGAAAAATGTCGCCATAGGCGTTGCCCATGATATACTCGGCCAGCTCCGGAAAATGCTCCTTGATTGGAGCCAGAGCTTTGGCACCGTAATTGCCAGACAGGTTGGAAAAATGCCTGAGACCGCTGTTAATTGTATCTTCCACAGAGATGCCTCCTGAATTGTGATGAGCGGCAAGGAGCAATCAAGATTGTAGAGGTCCTTGCCGCTGTTGATTCTTAGTTGAGATTCAAGGTTCGATGGGCCGTCGGAGGCACTTCAGTACGGTCGGTCAGCAGTTCAATTACAGCCACGCGGTTAGAGGCTACTGCAGCATGGATAGCAGATGTGAATTGTTCCAGAGTCTCGCATCTGTAGCCTGTGGCCCCCAAGGATTCAGCAAATTTCACGGCATCCATAGGAACTTCGAAGATCGTGCCGTCGATTCTGCCTGTTGTTTTTTCCATGCCCTTTAACGCCATATCGAGCTGCATATTGTTCACAACGATAAAGATCACGGGAATGTCCTTGCACACGGCCGTATTTATTTCTGTGCCAAGCATCATGAAGCAGCCGTCACCGGTAATGCAGAAAATCGTTTCTTCCGGTGAAGCCACCTTAGCGCCGATAGCCATCCCAATGGAATTGCCCATGCAGGCAAAATAGGCATCAAAGACAACGCTGCCGGGCTTTTTGACCTTGTACCATTTCGCGGCATTGAAGCCATGGCTGCCATCATCAACAAAAACGGTGTTGTTGTACGGGATCAGGTCGCTTAATGTGTCCATGACGGATGCAAGCGAAAGCTTGGGCAGAACCGGCAACTCTTCCGCATAATGAACATCGGTTTCTGTTTCGTGCTTTTTAATAGCAGCCGAATCAAAATTCTGAAGATAGAACGCAAGATTATCGCGTAAGTCCCCGCTTACAGCGATTGTCTCTGAGGTTAATATTTTTCCGACGAAGGTAGGGTCGACGTCAAATTGGATCAATGTTTTGGGATGATTCTCTGCTTTAAGATTGCAGATGGTCATATCGCTGAGACGCGAGCCAAGGACGATGAACACATCACTGCGGTTTAACAAATCCTCACCGTGCTTGCAGCCGCCGACACCGATGGGGCCGTGATACAGCGGGTGATCCCAGGCGATGGCACCCTTGCCGCCGGGAGAGGTGACCACCGGAATATTGAAGGTTTCAGCCAGTTGAAGAAGCTCCTCGTGCGCGCCGGAACGATTGACTCCTTTGCCCGCAATGATCAGAGGATGGCTTGATTCATTAATTACAGAAAGTACGCGTTCCAAATTACCGGCACTGACCAGATGTTCGCGCTCAGGGATAACAATCCGGCATTCTTCCAGCATTTCGGTCTGCACATCAAACGGGATACAGAGATGAACCGGTCCCCGTTGTCCGCTCAAGGCAATGGAGACGGCATGATTGAAAATCGTGCCGAAATGATCGCCGCGTTCCACCAGCTTGCTGTAAAGGGTCGCGGGTCTGAACATGTCCGCCAGATCGGCCAGATAAGCTGAAGAATCCTGGCACTGGGGAATCCCCAGCTCCTTGATGGATTGGTGTCCTGTTATAAAAAGTACGGGAAGATTATTCGCCTTGGCATGTGCTGCGGCGGTGAGAAGATTGGTACCCCCGGTCCGGAGGTCCCAAAAGCCACTCCGAGTTTCCCTGTTTTGAGAGCATAGCCGGCGGCTTCGAACCCGGAACTGGATTCGTGTCTCCCTGGAATAAATTCAATGCCGTAATCCACCATTTTCAGGACTACGGGACAAATAGACTTGCCGATTATGCCAAAGGAATGTGTTACACCGAGGTTTCGTAGTGCCTCAGCCATATAATCTGAAACTGTTTTCAAAGGAAATCCACCCCACCCAATGTTTTTTTTATTTATTCAGCAAAATAGAAAACCTGTACTCATGAGAGCACAGGTTGGCTGCGTAAATAACCATAGAGAACGCAGGAAAACCCGGACGTTCGGCTGTTCAGCAACCTGGCTGTCATGGTCCCATAGAAATGAGACTGTAGATCCATGGCTTTGCGTCATTCCCTTTCGGTGAATTTTGCCAATATGTGTTAAAGAAAATAATACCTTTTTTTATTTTACAATATATTTCTGACTCAGCTTTTGTCAATATATTTGTGCTGATAACCTCGGATTTTGGCGAATCCTGCCTGATCGCATCCATGTGAAAAACAGTATCATTTTGTATATATATAAGAATGAATGAGAAAAAAGAGCTAATGAAAAAAAGTCCAAAAATGCAAACTGTGAAGAAATATTGAAATAATCTAAAAATGAGGATTTTGAACTATAAACTCACTTGCAGAAGGGTTGTTCAGCCATAATAAAGGAATGCATTGTAAAATTCACTATGTAAAAAGGACCACTGAATAAAGAGCGGTTCATCTGCAAATATCTGCATTCCAAAAACAGAGGCAGGCAAAAGGAGAGAAGTGCAAAAGAATGGAGGGGCTCTTCTAATGCAAAAAAACTGTAACTGATGAATATAACAGCGAAAATTTTGTGAACAAAAAAACTGCCGCAGGAAGGATACGGCAGTCTCCCCGTAACAGTTAAAATTTGAAAATATGAATCGTTTTTTGCAGCTGGAATACCGCTTGGGTCATTTTCTCAGTCTCCTCGGCAACGGATTGCAAGGCATGGATTTGCTCGTTCATCGCTGCGGAGACCTCTTCCGTTCCCGCCGCCGTTTCTTCGGTAATCGCGGAAATATTTTCGATGGCGCCGGAGATTTTGAGTGCGCTCTCCAGCATGAGGTCGCTTTCGGCAGAGAAAGAAGCAATTTGCTCGGTTATGTATTGGACGCTTTGCACAATCTGTGCGAAAATATTCGCTGTTTCGATGATCATCTCATTCTGTACCTGAACGACTTCCTCGTTAATGGCGATATTCTCGATCGCTTGCTTGATATCGTTCTCTATGCTGCGGACCAGACTGAATACCTCTTTGGTGGAGGCGGTAGATTCCTCGGCCAGCTTGCGTACTTCCTGGGCCACGACAGCAAAACCACGGCCATGTTCGCCAGCCCGGGCTGCTTCAATAGAGGCGTTGAGCGACAAGAGGTTGGTCTGCTCGGCGATTTCTGTGATCGTTTTGGTGATCATTGTAATCCCCGGGCATTTTGGGAAAGTGCTTCAATCGTGTCGGCCACCTTCTGGGTAGCTTGTATATTCTTGCGCATGCCTTCGGCTTGTGTATCCACCGATTGCCGTCCTTTTTCAACCAGTTCCAATGTATGTACAGACCGTCTGTTCATTTCCTTGGTCGAGCTCGTATAGTTGGAGACCTTGGTCTCTATGTCTTTGATGGATTCGGTCATGTCGGCAATGTCCACGGAGATTTCATTTGCGCCAAGAGCCAGTTCATTGGACGAGGAGGCGACCTGGGCCATTACTATCTTCAGATTCTGGTTCTTGTCTTCAATGCCGCGGCTGGCATCCATAACCTGGCGGGTAATCTGCGAAGCATCAGTAAGGATCTTTTTCAGCTTATCGATCATGGTATTGAAGGACCGGCTGATATCCCCCATAGAGCCGTTCTCGTCGGCCCGGCTGGTAAAGTCGCCTTTTGCAATGGTGTGTGTAACATTAGAAATGTCGTCAAACGAAGATGTAAGCGTTCTCTCAATGAAGCGTGAAAGAGGGAAGGTAAGAGCTGCCAATACCGCTACCAGTATTATTCCGATAACAACCTTGCCCATGATCAATAAAGTGATCAGTACAGGAACTGCAAATAATGCGGCGATCAGATAACATCCGGCAACAATTCTCTGTTTTAGCGGAAGCTTGTTCATCCAGTCCATAATAACTATTCCCCCTAATAAATATGTTGAGTATTGTAATATTATAGGCGATTTCAGGACGTTAGGTCTATTGTAAGAATTGACATAATTTATTACGGGAAACAGCTATCTTTTCCTGGGCGGACCAAGTGCCTATTCTTGCTGCGGACGGGAATTTCCCGGAAGGGAACGTCTTACCCTGCGGCCCAGCAGGACTGTTTTTAAGGCAGCCTTATATACTCTGACACGCAATTCCTCCGGTTCCCCGATGATCACATTAGGACCTAAGGACAACATCACCCGGCAAGCTGCTTCTATAGTGTTGAACTCTGCTTCAACCTTTAGCCACACAGAACCTGGGGAATCCTCCATGGATAGCACTGTAACATAACGTTCCTGGCTTAATACTGGCAGGGAAGAAGATTGCAATGAAAATTTGGCCTTATAGCTGGGGAGGGCCGATTTGAAGGATACTTTGGATGACTCCCAATAGCTTGTAAGCTCAAAATCGTCAGGCCGAATATAAGCTTCATCTATCATTTGACAGGCAATGATTCTTGAGACCCGGTAGGTTCTGAATTGCCCGTCATGCTCCCCGATAACATACCAGACCCCTTGTTTAGCCACCAAACCCAGCAGTCCGATCTTTCTGTTCTTTACTTCCCCGCTGCGGAGATAGGAGATATTTACCTTCCGGTCTTCCCAGAGGGCCGTCTGCAATACGGAGAGAAAGGGGAAACTCTCTTTGGAGGGAACCCATCCTTCACTGTCTATATGAATACGCTGGTTAAAATAGTTGGCGGAAGGGAATGTATTCGCAGTGGCAGCAGCCTCCAGCTTGCGTGTGGCAAGCGTGTAATCCTCATGAATACCAAGATCCTGTAAAATGGCCGGATCGGCTGAGAGCAGCAGTGCGCCTATTTCTTTGGGCTTCATGCCGGTAAGCGAGGTCCTGTAGCCCTCTGTGAGCATCCAGCCTCCTTCCCGGCCTCTTTCAGCCAATACGGGGATTCCAGAGGCGCTCAGCGCCTCCATATCGCGAAATATCGTTCGTTCAGACACCTCCAGGGTGCCGGCAAGCTCACGGGAGGTGACTTTGCCGCGGTTCTGCAGCAGAAGCAGGATGGATAATAAACGGTCGGCTCTCATAACGTCCTCCTCACAGGGGTACCTTAATTTCAATCTTTTTCAGTTTATCATATATATATGTCAATTGATGTCATATATAGAGTTTATGATAACACTATAGCAAGCACAAGAACACATAAATCCAGGATCAAGAATGATGAGGGGAGCGGTAATGATGACTAATCTGCAAGGGAAAGTGGCGCTGGTTACCGGAGGAAGCCGGGGAGCCGGCCGGGGAATTGCTTTGGAGCTGGCAAAAGCGGGAGCATACGTGTATATTACAGGCAGAAGCAGGGGACTTTCACAAGAGGACCGGCGTAAAGGAACCATTGACAGTGTGCTGGACGAGATCAGGGCGGCTGGAGGAGAAGGGGAAGCGGTCCGCTGCGACCATACCCGGGATAGTGAGACAGAAGCAGTCATCCGGCGGATATCGTCGGAGCAGGGCAGGCTGGATATCCTGGTCAACAATGTGTGGGGCGGCAACGAGCGGTCCATCGCGAGCAAACCCTTCTGGGAGCTGCCTACAGACCATTGGAGCCATATGTTCGATGCGGGAGTGAGGGCGCAGCTTATGACGAATTATTACGCCATTCCGCTGATGCGCAGCAACCGGGAAGGCGGTGGAATCATTATTCATACAACGTATTGGGACCACTACAAATACATTGACAACTTTTATTATGACTTGGCCAAAAATGCGCTGGTACGCATGGCTTTTGGATTGTCTGTAGAACTTGCGGCAGACAGAATAGCCGTGATTCCGCTTTCGCCCGGCTGGATGCGGACCGAACTGGTTCTGGAGAGCCTGAATACGGATGAAGAGCACTGGCAGGACGTGGCTGAGCTGCACAGCAGTGAGTCCACTGCCTATATCGGGCGGGCCGTGGTTCGGCTGGCTGCTGACCCGGAGGTATTGGCCATGACGGGAATCCCGCAGCAGGTAGGCAGCCTTGCGGAAAAATACGGTTTCACTGATGTGGATGGACGGCTTGTCCCGGTGTTTAAAGTACCGGAATAAATAAAATCGCTCTTTTGAAATGGCGCCGGAAGGCTTCCATTTTCGAAAGAGCGATTTTTTTGCTAACTTGCCAGAGCTATAGATGAAGTGAAATGGTTTCTACAGCAGAACAATCTCTTCGGCAGTGTTAATTTCCGGCAGGCCGGCGAGCTTCACCAGCACCTGCTGAGGCACCGCTTTATCCACGGTCAAAAGCATGATGGCTGCACCGCCGACAATTTTGCGTCCCACCTGCATCGAAGCGATGTTAACATCGTTCTGTCCCAGCAGCGTGCCGACGAGACCGATAATGCCCGGCTTGTCGTTGTGGGAGATCACAATCTGATGGCCTTCCGGAGCGATATCGACCGGGAATTTATTGACCTGAACAATGCGTTCCCCGTAACCCTGGAGCAATGTTCCGGCAACCAGGCGCTCTTCATCCGGCTCGGCTTTCAGTGTAACCGTGATAAGGTTGGTGAAGCCTTTGGTCTTGGAGGCTTTGGTCACGACAACATTGACATCGCGCGTTTTGGCCAGATGCATGGAGTTGACGATGTTGACATCGCCGCCGAAATGGCGGGTGAACACGCCTTTCACGATATAGCGGGTTAGCGGCTGTGTATCCACATCCGAAAGGTCCCCGGCATATTCAACATGTATTTCACGGATAGCGCCGCCGGTCAGCTGTGATGCAAAGCTGCCAAGCTTCTCTCCCAGCGTGAAGTATGGCTGAAGCTTGTTCATAACGCTTGGTGCAACCGGAGGAATGTTAACAGCGTTGATGAACGGCTCGTTGCGCAGAATATGCAGCACCTGCTCCGATACATCGATCGCTACATTCTCCTGGGCTTCTACAGTCGAAGCGCCCAGATGCGGAGTCACGATAATTTTCGGATGGGAGAGGAATGGATGATCCGCTTGAGGCGGCTCTTTTTCAAATACGTCGAACGCAGCTCCGGCAACGATGCCGCTGTCGATGGCTTCAACCAGCGCCATTTCGTCGATTACGCCGCCGCGGGCACAGTTGACGATGCGCATGCCTTTTTTCATGACTTCAAATTGCGGCCGGGAGATCATATGGCGGGTTTCCGGGGTGAGCGGGGTATGCACAGTGATGAAATCCGCGCCGCGGACAATATCATCCACCGAAGCCAGCTTCACCTCAAGTTTTTCCGCACGGTCAGCGGTCAGGAACGGGTCATAGGCAAGAATGTTCATGCCGAAGGCTTTGGCCCGTTTGGCCACCTCGCTGCCGATCCGGCCCATACCGAGTACGCCCAGTGTTTTGCCGCGAAGCTCTACGCCCAGGAATGTTTTTCTATCCCAGACACCGGAGATGGTTTTGGCATAGGCTTGAGGAATATGCCGGGCCAATGCCATCATCATGGCAAATGCGTGCTCACAGGTCGTGATTGTATTTCCGTCAGGAGCGTTGATGACAACAACACCGTGCTGTGTAGCTGCTTCCAGCTTAATATTGTCGACGCCTACGCCGGCGCGGCCGATCACCTTCAGCTTAGTACCCGCTGCAATAATCTTCTCCGTCACCGTAGTCTGGCTGCGGACGAGCAAGCCATCGTATTCCCCGATGATAGCGATAAGTTCGTCTTCACTGAGCCCGGTTTTTTTGTCTACAGTCACATCACTTGCGTCCATTAATTGCTGAATGCCCAAATCGCTGATCGGATCCGATACTAATACTTTAAACATGGTTTCTTGTCCTCCTTAAATTTGGAAAGCTATATATGCCCAAGGATGCCCTGAAAAGGCAGTCCACAGTACCAGAAGCAGATAAAAATGCATGAGAAATATGTCGAAATAACGGGGCAACGCGCTGTCGCATAAAAGAAAATATGTGCAGCAGACCGGCAACCCCTGGAACATAGGCCTTATGGCCGTTTCCGGAATTTGGATAACAAAAAAACTCCCAACCCCATACTACTGCCGTAGTAAGGGACGAGAGTTGTCGTGGTACCACCCTAATTCACTGCAACTGTTGAAGAAGCAGCCTCATTGGCCTGCAAAGGCCACACTGGTAACGGAGATGATCCGATTGTGCCTACTGTAAGGTTCGACACAATATCTCAGGAGCGCTAAAGAGTTCTGTCCGCCACCGGTTTGCACCAACCACCGGCTCTCTGAAGACTTGCAGAATCTTTGTTCCATCATCGGTTTTGCTTGATTAATTTTTCATAATGTAACATGAGGGTGCCAGATGTGTCAATAGGCTTATTGCAGAGCCGCTGTCTTGAAGTGGACCTCATTTTTCGTTATGATGCAATAGCTGGTTCTAACTTGCAATTACAGTGTCTTCTTTTGAAATCTCACCGCCTGAGTGCCGCTTATGAGCGGCATGGATAGCTACTCATAAAAAAACGGAAGCTGAGGCATCGTTTCTTTGCCATAATATTGCTCGCGCCACTTCATGAAATCCTGTTCCTGCACTGCTCCCGTGGAGATTAGAAGGGAAACGGAGGATTGAATGTCCTTAAGTTTCAGCGAGCTGGCCGTGCCGGAATAGATCATATCGTCAATTTTGGCCGTAATATCCTGCGGATCATACGCTGCATAGATGGCGCGGTTCAGCATAATGTCGGCAATGGATGCGTTTTTGAGCAGCAGGGGCATCTTTTTCCATTGCACGAAAGAGAGGGTTTTCAGCTCTCCGGCCTCCGCAGGAATTTTACTGCTGCTCTTGGCCCCCCATTTGAGCATGGAGTCATAGAAATTTTTCTGCGCCAGCAGGCCGAATTTGACCGCGTTGGCTGTGAAATTGTCGTTTTTCAGTACTTTTGCCGTTTCAGCCCCGGATGCGCCTGCGGTTACTTTGCTGGAGGCCTGGGAGAACAAGGTCAGACTCTTCAGGATATTCAACTGGGATTCGTAAAGCAAAGGCGAACTTGTAAAAATGGAATCCTGTGTCACCTTGTCATACTGCTTGTCTGCCAGAATGCTGAGATTCTTCAGTGCTGCAGCGTTTTCGCGTGCATCTGTGCTGCGGGCCAGGTTGTCCAGCCCATCGTTCCAATTGCGCTTGAATTCCCGGTAGGGCAAAAATACGTTATGATAGAAGGTAACAAGATCCTGCTGCTGATAGGAGCCGGAGAATTCCTCGACAGCTTCTTTATTATCGAGGTGTGCGTATTTAGCCTCTGTCTTGTCGGCCCCGACCTTCACTCCCGTAAAAAAGCGGCGAATGCGGAAATCAGAAAAAACAGAAAACCTAGTGTGTATAACATTTGAGTGCGGGAGGTACGGCTGTTCATAATTAATGCTCCTTCGTCTAGGGAAATTATCTTATGTAAAAACAATATAGAACAGGCAGGTTACAATGAAAAAATTCAAATTTGGCGATATCAAGATCAAAAAAGCTGATCCCCAGCAGTTAACTGACAAGCTCCTTATACTTAATCTGTATATAACGCAGGGTCTTACTTTATTTATCGGCTTGATATGGATATTATTGCAGAAAAGAAATCCCATTCACATATTAAATTTTCCGGACAACGCACAATTTGTGTATTGGGCCCTTGGGCTCGCTGCAATTATGCTGGTTGTGGACTTCCTGCTGACACATATTGTTCCTGAAGACAGCATGGATGACGGAGGGATTAACGAGCTGTTATTCGGCAAAAGGCCATTGTGGCATATTCTTGTCATTGCTGCCATCGTGTCCGTCTGCGAGGAGCTGTTGTTCCGGGGAGCAGTTCAACATACATTTGGACCTTATTGGACCAGCATATTGTTTGCCGTGATCCATGTCCGATATCTGCGCCACTGGATTCCAACGGGGTGGGTGTTCCTCAGCAGCTACGGCCTGGGTTACATTTACATCCATTCAGGAACGCTTTGGGCACCGATTCTGTGCCATTTTATTATTGATGTGTTTTCGGGTCTAGTGATCCGTTACCGGAGGGCGTCATGAGCGAAGAACTCAGCCGGGTAAAGTCCCGCAAGAAACCGAATAAAGCTGAACAACCTTCTGCGGCCAAAAGAAAAAATCGGTCGCGCGTTTCATCAGCATCCCAAACAGCCGCTGAAACGCCCTTCGCGGGATCAGGTACCCTGTCGAGAAAAAGCCGTTATTCCACAGCACCGTCCAGGAAAGCGGCCAAACGGGATGAAATGTCTGCGGACGGAGAAACAGCCACACCTTCCCGGACCGAAACCTACCCCTCCGAACGGCTGCGTTTCAGCAAAATGTTCATTAATTCATTAATAATTATTTTTATACTGCTGCTCGGCTTCCTGTTGTGGTGGGGACTCAACGGGGCGCCGGACCTGAATACCTTATGGTAGCTGTCTGGCTGCTGGGTATTGCGGGAATCTGCGTGCTCTTGCTGGTATTATTTGGATTTTTGATGCTGGCGGCTGCCTTCAGGAACCATATTATTGCCGAGGAAATATTTCTTGAGGCTCTCCCCAAGGAATTTGACGGCTTCCGCATCCTGTTTATTTCAGACATTCACCGGCGCTGCCTTCCAGTCAAGCGGCTGAGCCCGATGAAGGGGAAATAGATGCCGTTTTCCTTGGAGGAGACCTGACGGAAAAGGGCGCTTCCATGAAACGCCTGTACGATAATATGACCCTGGCAGCAGCACTCGCACCTGCCTATGCTGTACATGGAAATCATGATTACCGGGCGAATATAACGCTTGTGGACAATATCATACGCGGCAGTGGAGTAAAGCTGCTGCAGGATGAGAGCATTACGATACAAAAAAAGGGAGCAGGTTGCTGCTTACCGGGGTGGATTTTCCGCGCACGGGAGGCAAGAGAGCATATAGGCCGCTTCCGCCGTTGTCCAGCGCAGAGGCCCCGCTCTGCCGGATCATTCTTGTCCATGACCCGCTCTGGCTGACCCGGCAATCCGAAGTCCCGGCTGACCTTGTACTTGCCGGCCACACCCACGGAGGCCAGGTGGTTTTGCCTTTTGTCGGCCACAGGCATGTAGATCCTTTCTACCGCCAGTATAACGCCGGCCACTATGTTATCCCAAGAAATGACGGCACAGGAAAGAAAGCCGGATTGCTGATCAGCCGCGGCTTCGGCACCGCACATCTTCCGCTGCGCTGGGGGAGCCGCGCGGAAATGCACGTTCTGACGCTCCGCCGGGGAGCAGGGCAACGCTAATACATTACATGCCGATGCAAAAAGAATGCTGGAAAACGGTATACCCTTTGACCAGAAATCGGCGGCTGGGTGAAATGAGTTCCCCTACTTCCACTTGGAGACGCCGTAGGATTTAATTGGAGTCGTTCTATAAGTAACCCTAGACTGAAATCAAAAACGGCTACACTGTCCGGTAAAGGATAGCGCAGCCGTTTTGTTCTTGTATAGGAAATTATACAGTGTAAAAAAAATGTGGATATCTTGGAAGACTCACAGGATATAAGCGATGCAGAAGGATGGGGCTCCATCCGCAGACTGAAGCGGACAGAGGAGCACTAGCGTTGCATAAAAGCTCCCACAACATTTGATTTAGATAAATTAACTATATTTGTGAAATTTTATTTTATTTTCATGGGCATAAACTGAAAAATCCCCTATTGTAAAGATGTAGGTCGTTATCCAACCCCAACTTTACAAAAGGAGACTCACCATGGATAACATACCTAAAATGACCGTCATTCGTCAATGCCTTTCTTTATTGCCTACCTTGTCCCCCACTTGCGTCCCTTTGGACTATGGGGTAAAAAAGCTGCGTACCCTCGCACTATTGCAGCTTTCGGTAACCGCTCATCTTTTGCGCTGGGAATCCTACCGCGAGTATGCGTGGCAGCTCGACGCTTCCCCTGATCTGCAGGAACTCCTAGGGCTTCCAAGCATTAGTGCTTCACAGGTCAGCCGGCGGATGAATCAGTTGCCTACGGCCTTGCTGGAACATCTGTTTTATGCCCTAACCCATCTTATCAAAAACCTGTCCCGTCCTGCCTCGAGCGGGCTGCTTCAGCGAGTCGGGCGGTTACTTCTTGTGGATGCCAGTTGCTTGAAACTTCCTGCCTTTTTGTCTGACTGGGCCCGGGTGACGCGGGACCGCTGCGGCGTTAAAATTCATGTCTCGTACGCGGTGACTTCCCCGGAACATACCTTCGTTCAGCACATGGTGCCTTCCACGGGGAATGTGAGTGACTACGAAGGATCGGATCTGTTGCTGCACGAGGAAGAGGTCACCTATGTCCTGGATCGCGGGTACGTATGCTACGAGCGGATGGACCGCTGGATTGAAGGTGGGCTGAATTTTGTGATGCGCATCGCCGACCACCATCAAGCCAATGTGCTCCACGAGCACCCCGTTCCGGAAGGAAGCCGCATCCTGCGGGACGCCACCGTCCAAATGGGGAGCGGATATACGGCGATGGAGCAACGCGTTCGTCTCGTCGAATTTACGGATGAAAAGGGACGATTGTACCGAATTGTGACCACGCAATGGGAGGCCTCCGCCGAAGATATCGCAGAGATATACAAGCACCGGTGGCTGATCGAACTCTTTTTTAAGTGGCTGAAGCAGCATCTGCGGTTGGTTCGCTTGCAAAGTACCCAGCCGCAGGGAATCTGGAATCATTTGTACCTCTCTCTGATTGCCCATGCGCTGACACTGTACATTCGTTACACGCAAGCGCCGGAGAAAACAGAATGGGAAGTCCTCAAACGATTACGAATTCATGCGGCCAAAGAGCACACGTGGGAAGAATTCATCCAGGAGCTCAATCGAAGGCCGACCCGAACGTCCAAAGGACGAAGAAAGACCGGGGCGAAGCGCAGAACACCGACACTCGACCATCCAGTAGCCTACACCAAAGCAGTCAACGAAAAACGGATCGTGGATCGGAAGCAGAAAAAAGCGGGTATCGAGCAGAACAAGAACAACAAATAAAGAGTGTTATGGAATAATATGGATGACAATGACCTACGCTTAAGAAAGGTCGTTCATTTTCTTCTTGACTGAATATATTGTGAAAATAATCACTAAATTCAATTGTCATTGCGGTTAATGTCAGTGTTTATGCAACGCTAGTGACAGAGGAGCCCTTATTTTGCCAAAAATCTTACTTTTTCAGCAGTTACGGACTCAGGAGCCGTTAAATCGTTCGATGGAGCCTGGAATAATGGGGAAAGGGACAAATAAAGGCAGCTCAGTCCGTTAGCCTGCGAAATAGACGAATCTTCCTTCAATAACGGCTCTCCTGTCCGTAACGGCTACGGATAGATCGCAGGAATACAACGATCCGTCTTCAGCATGCCCCCGTTGATTTGGGAGCGGTGGGGAGTCCCTGCGGCCGTAAGCCCCATGTTATTATTCACCCGCCAGGGTGATTTTGTCCATTGCACTTGTAACAGCACTCCCAGCTGTTTGCAACTGCAAGTACTGCCGCAGCTTAGCGCATTTTCAGTTCGATGCTTCGGGGATCGGCAAAGCTGTAGCCCTTGCCTTCCAGAGTGGTCAGCAGCGTATCCAGGGCTTCTACGGTCCACGGAAGCTCATGCATCAGGATGTTGCTGCCTGAATGAAGCTGATCCGTGACGTTGGTGATCAGCTTTGCTGTTTTGTTGGTGTCCTTCTCCTTCATTTCCCAGTCCAGAGAGCCGACCGACCAGGTCATATAGAGCAGGCCGTTCTCGGCAGCAATCTTCTTGCCTACATCTCCGCCTGCGCCATGGGGCGGACGGAAGAAGTGCGGAGCTTCACCGGTGACTTCCTTGACAATTTTCTGCACATCCTCAATTTGCTTCTTCACTTCAGCGTATGGCTTGTCCTTCAGTACGATATGATCCCAGCTGTGATTACCGATAATGCCGCCGCGGTCTTTGATGAGCTTCAGCAGCTCAGGGTGTTCCTTCACCCGGTAGCCGTTTACGAAGAAAATCGCCTTGGCATGATGCTTATCGAGTGTATCGATCAGTGAATTGATCATATCCGCTTCCTTGGGTCCATCATCGAAGGTGAGCAGGACGACCTTTTTGTTAGTGCCTTCCGCATTGGGTACAATGTCGTAATTTTTGTTCATGTGGTAAAGCAGGGGAACTTCTGCGGCGGGGGTACCGCCAACTGGCTGCTCACCGGACACCGCGCTGTTGTCTCCCGCCGGCTGCGGTGCTGAGCTTGAGGCGGCACCCGCTGCGCCCGCTGCGGCCGGTGCAGCTGATGGCTCCGCTTCAGGGGCTGAGCTTGCTTCCGGACTTGCGGCGGCCTGGGCCGATGGCTCCGGAGCTGCCTGCGCAGCAGACGCTGCAGGCTGCACCGTGGCTTCAGCGGCTGTATTCCCGCTGCTGCCGCCATTGCTGCAGGCTGACAGCAAAAGAGCGGACAGCAGCAGTATTGCTGTTGTTTTACCCACTTTTTTCATCTCGCTTTCTTGTTGTTAGGCTGTATGAGCGGCAATCTTTCCGCGAACACTAAGCATGATTTTACCATACAAGGAGGTTAGAGATATGAATACTTCGTCATTTTTATGCGGTGTGGTGCTGGGTGCAGCCGTCAGTACGATGATGTCCAAAAAACGGGGAGCCCTGATGTCCGGCCTGCTTCAGCAGAACGGTTCAATGCGCGGCGCCGGTGATAAAGCGAAGGATAAAATCATGGAGATGGCCATGACCAGCTTTGGAAGCACAGCATCCGGCGGCAAGCATGACAGCGGGGCGCACAGTGCCCACAGCAGCGGCGAAAATAAGGGGGAATCCAATTCCCAATACAGGGAAACCAATCTCAAAATGCTGAAGGATTTCATCCGCAGCAACCCTGATGTGAAGCATGAAGTCGAGCAAATTCTCAAGGATGCACATACCGCCGTACCGGGATTGTAACACAGGTAAGCTGCAGCAGAATCATTTTGGGGATCAAGTGTCGTCAAAATGATTCTTTTTTAACAAACCGCTTTCTCGGAGGGATGGAGAAATAATTTTTTATTTACGTGCATTTGCCGTTGCAAAATGATAACATACATACATAGTAACTATTTTTGGCTCATTACTCGGGACTCATCATACATTATAATAAATGAGCTTGCAAAAGGAGGATCCTGTCATGAGAATAGAGCGATTAAGTCAAGATAAGATACGGATTTTCCTCACTTTTGACGACCTGAGCGAGCGGGGCATCCAGAAGGAAGATATGTGGCAGGAAGTTCCCAAGGTGCATGACTTGTTTACGGAGATGATGGATCAGGCGTACAGTGAACTTGGTTTCGACGCTACAGGTCCGCTTGCCGTGGAAGTGTTCGCATTGCCCGCGCAAGGCATGGTCGTTATAGTGACTAGGGGAAAATATGATCACCATCAGTACGGTGCGTCCGGTGAAGAAGAATTGCCCGAAGAAATTTACGAAATGGAAGTTACACTGGAACAAAGCGACTCCATTGTATATGCATTCCGTGATTTTGAAGCTTTAGTTGAAGCAGCACATGTGCTCATCGGCAATATTACTTCTCAAGGAAAACTGTATTCTTATAATGATATATGGTATCTCTACTTTGATCCGAAGGAATTTGAGGAAGCCGCATTATCCGGTCTTGTCGGTGTGCTCTCCGAGTTCGGCGATTCATCGCCGGTAACCGAAGCCATGCTGGCTGAGTACGGCAAGGCGGTTATGCCGGAGAATGCGATTGAACTGATCTGCACTCATTTCAAACGCCAGCAATAACGGTGGAAGGGCTTGGAAGAGCAATCCTTAGGGTCCTTCTCCGTTTATCTTAGGGCAGCATGCACAGATGATTAGCTAGATGGACAGAACGTGGGGAGGGGAATCGGTGCTTTTGTTATCGGTCATTTCGTCAGCAGTGGCACCGGGACTTGCCCTGCTGACTTTTTTCTATCTCAAGGATAAGTACGATCAGGAGCCGCTTCACATGGTTCTGAAGGTGTTTCTGCTGGGTCTTTTGATTGTGTTTCCCATTATGATTATTCAAAGAGGGCTTGTGCTTGGGCTGGACGGCGGACCTTACGTCGATTCATTCCTCATCTCCTCCGGCGTGGAAGAATGCTTGAAGTGGTTTGTGCTGTACCATATGATCTACAATCATACCGAGTTTGACGAGCCATATGATGGAATACTATATGCTGTAGCGATATCGCTGGGCTTTGCAACAATAGAAAATATAATGTATGCCTGGTACAGCCACGCTTCAATCGGCTCCATGTTCATGCGCGCGCTGCTTCCGGTATCGGGGCATGCTATGTTTGGCGTCATTATGGGATATCATATGGGCAGGGCCAAGTTCTCAGGCGGAGTCCGGACAAGAGGAATTCTATTTATGTCCTTGCTGCTGCCTTGGCTGTGGCATGGAATCTATGATTTCATCCTCAGTACGATGACCAATACCTGGATTTGGTTCATCGTGCCTCTGATGGCTGTATTATGGTATGGAGGCATGGGCAAGGTGGCCCGTGCCAACAGCCGCTCCCCATTCCGGTTCCTGAAGCGAGAAGAAGAGATTAACCTATAGTAGAGGTGGACACACTTAATCTTATCGGATAGTTCCGTATGCAAGGAATTCCAGAGAGGAGCGAGGTGTCTTTTTTTGCGTGTAAAAGTTCGGATCATCTGCAAACAGTGCGGCGAAAGCTACATATTAAGAGGGAGCAAGGAGCAGGGTGTGATCCAGACCGGCTTCAAGCAATGTCTCTGCAACAGCAGCAGCGGCTTTGAGATTGAAGAACGGGCTTAGCCGGTGTTTTGGAAGGTATTCTCTTTAAGTTGCGGGCCGTTCGGGTGCATAAGACTTCTCAGTTATTGTCAAACTAACGGCAATAAGCTATTGAAAGGAGTCTTGCGGTCCTATGTACAAAAGATTAAGTGCCTTAATGTTCCCGATTACCGCGCTCTTGTTGGTTGGAGCGCTTGTGTGGGGGTACCAGGAAAACCAGGAAAAGAACTCGATTCTGATCAAAGCGGAAAACCAGTATCAACGGGCTTTTCATGACCTCTCCTATCATGTGGAGCAGCTGCATGGAGAACTCGGGAATACCCTGGCTGTTAACAGTACCTCGAGTAATATGCACCGCAAAGGGCTTGTGAATGTCTGGCGGCTGACCAGTGAAGCGCAGAATGAGATCAACCAGCTGCCGCTAACCCTGCTGCCATTCAGCAAAACAGAGGAGTTTTTATCAAAAATCTCCAACTTCTCTTACAAGGCTGCGGTGCGCGATTTCACCAAGAAACCGCTGACTGACAATGAAATAGGCAATTTAAAAGCGCTCTATAAGAACTCGGGTGAAATCTCCAAGGATCTGCAGGACGTACAGCACAAAGTCATTACCAACCGGCTTCGCTGGATGGACGTAGAATCTGCACTGGCAACAGAGGACAAAGCGGAAGACAACACGATTATCGACGGCTTCAAAACGGTGGACAAACGGGTGGCCGCTTATCCTGAACTGGATTATGGACCTTCTGTAGCCAGCATTTATGATAAACGCTCTGTGAAGAAGCTGGGAGGCAAGCCAGTTACTGCCGAAGATGTGAAACGAAAAGCGCTCAAATTTGCGGAACTCGGCGGCAATGCAAATGTAGAAGTTAAGGAGAACGGCAAGGGAACCGAGTGGGCCTCCTATACCGCTACGGTCACAAGCCAGAAGCATCAACAGCCGATCAGTATGGATTTTACTGTGGAGGGTGGACTGCTGATCTCCTATAATGACAACCGCAGCGTCGGTCCGGCTCAAGTGCCGATGAAGCAGGCCGTTGCCAATGCAGGGACGTTCCTGCAGCAAAAAGGGTATCCGGACATGACGGCTGTCAGCGCAGACAGATACGATAATTTGGGGAACCTGACCTTTGTAACGAGCCGTGACGGCGTGCTGATCTATCCGGAGAAAATCACTGTCCGCGTCGGACTGGATAACGGGGAGGCCACAGGTTTTCAGGCCAGCGATTATGTCCGTGAACGGCAGGAGAAACGGCAGATTCCCAAACCGGGGATGACCCTGGCCGCTGCCCGGAAAATGCTGCATCCGGAATTTAAAGAGATGTACAACCGGCTGGCCCTGATTGAAAATGAGGATGCCGAAGAGGTGCTGACCTATGAGTTCGGAGGCAGAATCAACGGCTCGCAGTACCGGATTTACTTAAATGCGGCAGACGGGCATGAGGAAACGGTGGAAGAGATCAGAACATCCTCAGGGGCCCAGGACAAATAATGGATTCCGCTTAATACAGGGTTCACTCATGAAGGTGCAGTTCCGTTATGGAATGCGCCTTTTTGGTTTGATTCACAACCGGAATAATATTTCTCACCAGGCAATTAACCTCCATGCTATAATCAGCTGTAGAATTAATAACTTAATCATGTGGCGGTGACAGGCTTGTATCCCAAAATCAATGAATATCTATATATACAGGTTGCTTCAAGCGATGCTGCTGAGGCAGAAGTGGAATATAGATCGAGAATTGCAGAAATGGAAGAAGAGGCTTTTCTGATTGAAATCCCGATGCAGGAGAAAAACGGAAAGCTGAAAAAGCTGTTTATCGGGGATGAGCTCTCCGTGTATTTCCTTACAGAGGGCGGTATCAAAAATTTTTTTAATACACATGTCATTGGCTTCAAAGAAGATGTGATCCGTATGGTCAAAATAAGAAAACCGGCGGCAGATTCCATCTTCAAAATTCAGCGCCGCAGCTTCTTCCGGGTGAATGCCGAGCTTGAACTGGCGGTAAAGGATGCCCTCGGCAGCCGTTTTCTGGTGCGTACTGAAGATATCGGCGGCGGCGGAACCTCATTTCTGAGCGATGCCAAGGTACAGCTTGAGGTGGGAGGAAAGCTTTTCTGCTGGCTAATGATTCCCTACAGGAACGGCAGTACGGAGCATGTGAATTTCGAAGGTGAGATTGTGCGGATCAAGACTTTGGAAACCGGCCGCAATCTGGTGATGCTGAAATTCGCTTCCATTACAGATTCGGAGCGGCAAAAAATTATCCGGTACTGTTTTGAGCGCCAGTTCGATTTCCGCAACCGGTGAGCGGGACAAAAAAAGGCATAAACAGACACTTTTTTCTGCATAAACCCCTCTGTGCCATTTTGCACTGAGTTATAAACTGTGGTATAATTTTATAAGTCGCAGGCAATGCCTGCTTTTTTCTTGATAACAACAGCAAGCTTTTTTTCGAACTGAAAGAGTGTTTGAGGAGGAATGCCCCGTTGGATAGGCAGGGTGCACATACTTACGACAGAATTAACGTCGCCATCGACGGACCTGCCGGGGCAGGCAAGAGTACTGTAGCCCGATTGGTAGCCCGGAAGCTGTCCTACATTTATGTTGATACGGGTGCTATGTACCGGGCGGTTACCTGGTATATGATCCGTGAAGGCATTCCGGCTGAAGAAGATCAGCAGGTGGATCTAAGGGTCCGCGACATGGTGATCGAACTGATCCCGGAGCAGGATGTGCAGAAAGTGCTGATTAATGGGGAAGACGTGACGCCGCATATCCGCAGTCTTCAGGTCAGCGGCCAGGTGTCGCAGTATTCGAAGATCGAGGGTGTAAGATCCAGGCTGAGCCATTTGCAGCGCCAGATGGCGCTTCGCAAGGGTGTGGTGATGGATGGCCGCGATATCGGGACAACCGTGCTGCCGGATGCCGAAGTGAAGATTTTCATGACGGCGAGTGTGGAAGAACGGGCTCTTCGCCGTTACAAGGAACTGAAAGATGCGGAAACAGTGACGCTCCAGCAGCTTGAACATGATATCGCCATGCGGGACCGTCTGGATGAAGGACGGGAGATTTCACCGCTGCGCCGGGCAGAGGATGCTATTCTTCTGGATACGACGCATATGGATATCCATCAAGCCGTGGAAGCGATTGTCTCCCACTGCAGATCTTATGTAGACGGGGAGAGAAATCATTTATGATTTATGTAATATGCCGTGGATTGCTCCGCTTCATTTACGCCATTTTGTTTCCGCTTAAAATTATAGGGAAAGAGAATGTGCCGGAGGAGGGCGGGGTGCTGCTGTGCGCCAACCACATCAGTCTGCTCGATCCGATGACCATCGGAATCAAGCTGAGACGCCAGGTGAAGTACATGGCCAAGGCGGAGCTGTTCAAGGTTCCGGTTCTGGGCTGGCTTATTGACAAGCTGGGTGCATTTCCGGTCAAGCGTGGCGGCGTTAGCAAAGAATCCATCAAAACGGCCCTTAATACGCTTCGCAGCGGACATATTATGGGCATCTTTCCGGAAGGAACACGCAACGCAGACTCCGGTGCGGCAAAGAAAGGCGCAGCAAGTTTTGCGCTTCGCAGCGGTGCAGCAGTTGTTCCTGCCGCTATTGTCGGGTCTTACAAGCCTTTTCGCCGGATGACCGTTATTTATGGGGCTCCCATAGATCTCAGTTCATTTGCAGGCGCAGGCAGCGAATCTCTGGAAGAAGTCACCGATGTCATTATGGGACGCATTCGTGAGATGGCGAAGACCGGAAAGCCTACTGTGAACTAAGCAGTGGCAGGCAAGCGGATGTTCCGCTGATTAGAATAATGGCATAACCGCTATTTTTTGGAACATACTAACGTGAAAGTGTAAGTGTATTATGCATTGCTTGTTTTGAACTCTGCTCTACGCGGGTTTAAATAAATGGGGTTTTGAATCGAGGAGGGTAATCACATGTCTGAAGAAACTAGAAATCAGGAAACTGCGGCAAACGTTGAGAACAACGAAGCCGTGGAAGCAACGGAAACTGTGGAAACCGCAGCAGAAGAGACTAACGGTGCTACAGAAGCAGTTGCTGGCAACGAAGAAGAAGTGACTAGCCAAGAAGGTTTGGAAATCATTTCTCTGAAAAAAGGCGATACCGTGAAAGGAACAATCGTCAAAATCGAAGATAACCAAGCTTATGTAAGCATTGGATATAAATACGACGGCGTAATTCCGATTCGCGAATTGTCTTCCGTACAACTGGACAACGCTGCTGCAGCGGTTGAAGTTGGACAAGAAGTGGAATGCAAGGTTGTCAGCATCAACGACAACAAAGAAAGCCTCGTGCTTTCCAAACGTGCTGTGGACAGCGAAAAATCATGGGAAGATCTCGAAAAGTATTTTGCTTCCCAGGAAGCATTCGAAGTCACTGTGGCTGATGTTGTCAAAGGCGGCCTCGTGGCTGATGTCGGCGCGCGCGGATTTATTCCGGCTTCCATGGTTGAACGTCATTTCGTAGAAGATTTCAGCGACTATAAAGGCCGTACACTTCGTGTAAAAGTGAAAGAATTGGACCGCGAGAACAGCAAGGTTATTCTTTCTGCCAAAGAAGTCCTGGAAGAAGAATTCGAAGCCAACAAGCAGAAGATTATGTCCGAGCTGTCCGAAGGACAAATCATTGAAGGTACAGTGCAACGCCTGACTCAATTCGGCGCATTTGTTGATGTAGGCGGCGTTGATGGTCTGGTTCACGTATCCGAAATCGCTTGGAATCATGTAGAGAAACCTTCTGATGTGGTTTCTGAAGGCGAAAAAGTTAAGGTAAAAGTACTTAAGGTTGACCCTGAAAAAGGCAAAATCAGCCTCAGCATCAAAGCTGCCGCTCCAGGTCCTTGGGATTCGGCTGCAGGCAAAATCAACATTGGCGATGTAGTAACAGGCGAAGTTAAACGCCTTGTGAACTTCGGAGCATTCGTTGAGCTGCTTCCAGGCGTGGAAGGCCTTGTGCACATCTCCCAGATCTCCCACAAGCACATCGGAACTCCGCATGAAGTGCTGAAAGAAGGACAAGAGGTACAGGTTAAGGTTCTGGACTTCAATCCATCCGAGAAGCGCGTAAGCTTGAGCATCAAGGAAACCGAAGAAGCTCCGGCACAAGCGCCTAGACCAGAACGCAGCAACAACAGAGACAGAGCACCAAAAGAAGTGCTGAACAACCCTAACGTCTCGCTCAGCAATGAAGGACTCAGCTTTACGCTGGCTGAACGTTTCGGCGACAAGCTGGACAAATTCAAGGGCAATAACTAATCCCTTCGTATTTCCGCTCATATACGGGTATAGTAATCGGCGAACCCTCGATACGGGGGTTCGCCGATTGTATTTTACGGACCCGCTACGCGCGGGAACAGCGGGATGGACCAAGCGTAAGGGCGTTAGCCAATTGAATCGTTTTTTGCTATGATGAGTAGCGTAAGGAAGACAGGAGGAATGAACATGGCAAGACCCGTTGTGGCCATCGTCGGGAGGCCTAACGTCGGTAAATCGACGATATTTAACAGGCTGATTGGCGACAGATTGGCCATCGTAGAAGATAAACCGGGGATTACACGTGACCGGATTTATGGCGTTTCCGATTGGAACGGCAAATCCTTCAGTGTCATCGATACCGGAGGAATTGAAATTGACGGTGAAGATGCTATCCTGAAGTCAATCCGCGTTCAGGCGGAGCTGGCGATTGAAGAAGCGGATGTCATCGTCTTTATGTGCGAGGCAAAAAGCGGGCTGACCAATGCGGATGAAGAGGTGGCACAAATTCTGTTCCGCTCCGGCAAGCCGGTTGTTCTTGCGATCAATAAAGTCGACAACATGAAGCGTACAGAGGATATTTATGAATTCTACAGCCTTGGCATTGGCGATCCCATCGGGATATCCGGCAGTCATGGCACAGGGATTGGCGATCTGCTGGATGCGGTTACCGAGCGTCTGCCGGAGCCTGTGGAAGAGGAATATGATGACGATATCATTCGCGTGGCATTGATCGGCCGTCCGAATGTAGGCAAATCCTCCCTGGTCAATGCCATTTTGGGCGAGGAACGTGTAATCGTCAGCGATGTCGCCGGTACTACCCGGGACGCTATTGATACGCCTTTTGAACGGGATGGGCAGAGATATGTGCTGATCGATACTGCCGGAATGCGCAAACGCGGTAAGGTATATGAGACTACAGAGAAATACAGCGTGATGCGGGCTATGCGTGCGATTGAGAGAGCTGATGTTGTACTTGTCGTCATCAACGGCGAGGAAGGCATCATCGACCAGGACAAGCATATCGCCGGTTATGCCCATGATGCGGGCAAGGCTTCCATATTTGTGGTCAACAAATGGGATGCTGTCGAGAAGGATGACAAAACCATGCAGAACTTCGAGAATACGATCCGCGACCACTTCCTGTTTATGTCTTATGCGCCGGTTGTCTTCTTGTCCGCACTCACCAAGCAGCGTCTGCAGAAGCTGCTGCCGGTAGTTCAGCATGTAGCCCAGCAGCATGCGCTGCGGATTACGACGCATCTGGTGAATGATGTGGTCTCCGATGCCGTCGCCATCAATCCTCCGCCAACGGATAAAGGCCGGCGCCTGCGCATCAACTACGTGACACAGGTAGCCGTGAAACCGCCGACGATTGTGGTGTTTGTCAATGATCCTTCGCTGATGCACTTCTCCTATGAACGGTATCTGGAGAATAAGATCCGCGCAGCGTTCAATTTTGAAGGCACACCGATCCGTCTCTTTACACGGCGCAAATCCGAGAACGAAGGTTAGGGGAGAAGACTGTGGCGTTTGAATTTCTGGTTATCGTTGTAAGCTATCTGCTTGGTTCCGTCAGCTTCAGTGTGCTGCTGGTACGGATGCTCAAGGGTGTTGATATCCGGCAGTATGGAAGCGGAAATGCGGGAGCTACCAACACCCTGCGTGTCATGGGGAAAGGCCCGGCGATTCTGGTGCTGGTTCTGGATGTGCTGAAGGGAATTGCTGCGGTGTGGCTTGGCACCTGGGCCGGCGGCTGGGGAACGTGGGTTGCTGTTGCCTGCGGGATTGCCGCCATTATCGGGCACAATTGGCCGCTTTACTTCCACTTTCGCGGCGGAAAAGGAATCGCAACCACCATTGGCGTTATGGCTACGCTTGTGTTTTGGCCTGCGCTGATCGCTGGCATTATTGCCATCGCGTCCATTTTCATCACCAAGTATGTATCCCTGGGCTCACTGCTGTTCGTGGCGCTGACCCCGGTGTTTTTAATCTTCACCGGGTTTACAGCTCCAGAGCTGTGGGGCAGTCTAATTATTGCTATCTTCGCTTTCTGGCGGCACCGGAGCAATATCGTGAAGATCAGCCAGGGCCGGGAGAATAAAATCGGCTCCAAAGTCAAGGAGGGGAACCGTGTTGTCTGATAAAGTAACCGTGCTGGTCGCGGGCAGTTGGGGAACCGCACTGGCATCTGTGCTGGCGGCTAACCACCCGGAAGTTTATCTGTGGACACGGAAACCCGAACAAGCGGACGAGATCAACAACTTCCATACGAATCAGCATTTTCTGCCCGGCATCACGCTGCCGCCGAATATTATTGCAACTACGGATATGGAGACTGCCGTCAAGGATTCCAAGGCGGTTGTTATTGTTGCGCCTTCCTCGGCCATGCGGCAGGTTGCCAGTGCTTTGAAGCCATTTTGGAAGGAAGGGATGCTCTGCATTCATGCCACTAAAGGGTTCGAGACCGAAACAGTGAAACGGATGTCGACAGTGATTTCTGAGGAGCTGGGCTGCACTGAAGGGGAAATTGTGGTGCTGTCCGGACCAAGCCATGCGGAAGAAGTAGTCCGTTTATGTCCGACTACAGTGGTGGTGGCGTCGGCAGATGAACAGCGCGCAGCCGCTGCGCAGGAGCTGTTCATCAACAATGACTTCCGTGTATATACGAACCGCGACCAGGTAGGCGTTGAGCTCGCCGGAGCGCTCAAGAATATCATTGCACTGGGTGCAGGGCTGTCGGATGGCCTGGGTTTCGGAGACAACGCCAAGGCAGCGCTGCTTACCCGTGGGCTTGCCGAAATCTCACGCGTTGGCGTGGAGCTTGGCGCCAATCCGCTTACCTTCTCCGGCCTAGCCGGACTGGGTGACCTGGTAGTCACGGCTACCAGCAAGCACAGCCGGAACTGGCGGGCTGGCTCGATGCTGGGCCAGGGCAAACCTTTGGCTGAGGTGCTGGAATCGATGGGAATGGTGGTTGAAGGCATCCGGACCACGAAAGCAGCTTATGCGATTTCGCTTAATCTCAATGTGCAGATGCCGATTACTGATCAGATTTATCATGTGCTGTTCCAAGGCAGGACTCCGCGCAGCGCGGTAGAGGCCTTGATGGGACGGGACCGCAAGACCGAGATGGAGGCCATTTCCCAGGAGACCTGGGAGCAATGGCATTCCTGATAAACGTTCACCTTTTGCCGGAAATTCTCATATGTTGTAAGGGGATTGACGGAGGAGGGATGAATAGTGAGCAGAGATTTTTCCAAGGATGCATTGAACGCCATTAACAAAAAGGCGGGCAAAAACATTACCGAAGGCGCCGTCAAGAAGCTGGCCAGTACGGTTAAGCCGGGAACCACGCAGAATGAAGCCCAGCTCCGCCAGTTGATCAAGCAGGTATCAGCAATGGCTAAGGTGCCAGTTAGTGAAGCTACTGTGCAGGAAATAGTTAACGCAGTCAAAAAAGGCGGCGCAAATTCAGGCACAATGGAGTCTTTAATGAAAATGATGATGAAAAAATAAGTCAGAACCTCGAGCAGTGAAGAGCAGAAATCCGGAATCCACCCAGATTCCGTGAATTTCTGCTCTTTTTTTAAATACTGGTCTGTGAACGCACTGGCACATACAAACCGTTCGTTGGCCTCCCCAAAACAACTTCCAAACATTTCTACTTGCAGAAATGGATAGAGTTTCATGTTATAATATTCGCAGTCCGATATTAGCCGAATAGGGGGCGCAGCGCATGGACCCGATGACAAAGATGTGGTTATCCCTGGTCGCAATCCTGATTATGGGATTATCCGTGTTTCTGATTACCTTTGCCCGCAGTAAAACCAAAGGCCTGGTAAGGGGCATATTGTCTGTGATCGCTTTTGTGATTATGCTAATCGGCTTGCTGGGCGGAGCTGCTTCGATTATGTAAGCATTTACATTCATTCATTTATTTCTTTATTCATTCAGTCAGCCAGTCAGTCAGAAGATTTCTGGAAGAAGCGCGGGACTTTTTCAGGAATGGAGCGTGTGGGGTATGGCTGTAGCCGGGGTACCGGAACCACTGGTTACTGTACTTGGGGAATTGACGGAAAAGTTAAGCATGCCATGGCTGGAGCGGCCGCCGGCATGGCTGCTGGGAGGGAGCTGCGGGCTGCTGCTTCATGGAATCACGTTGAATGCAGCTCCACATGACATTGACCTGTATGCGGATCTTCAGGATGCGGGGCGACTCCATGACATGCTTAGCGGGTATGCCGTCAGCGGGCCAGAGGAGGATTACAGCGGAGGCTGCTTCTCGCTGCGCAGCTGCTATTCTTTGGGCAATACCAGTATTGAATTGATAGGCGGGTTTGAGATTGGGCACGGCTCCTGGCAGTACTCTGTGAACATCCAGCGGCTGCTGGCTTATGCTCCTGTGCAGGATTTTACGGGAATCGGCCTGCTGCGGCTGATGCCTGCGGCTCATGAGCTGATATTCAACATTCTTCGCGGCAGAGCTGAACGCTGTGACAGCATCGCAGCTTACCTGAGACATGATCTGTCCGCCCATCTGCCATTGCTGCAATGTCTGATTCTGGATAACGGATTGGATTTGTCCTTCCAGATGGAGCTGAATCAACTGCTTGGAGTTCCCCCATTAATTGAAACCTAACGGAATGTGAAGGAAGGAAGCTGCATCATGAAACGGCAAAAGGGATGGGTTGTCACTTTTCGGCCGGATGGCCGTACAACCGAAGTTGTGCATGGCACCCCGCTGCTTGAGGCCGCCCGCAAAGCGGGGGTTGCCCTCACTACCCGCTGCGGCGGAAAGGCGGGTTGCCTGATGTGTAAGGTAAAGGTTGAGGATCAGTTCGCTGCGGGTCTACAGCCGCCGGGCGATACGGAACGGCGCAAACTGGGCAGTCTGCTGGATGAAGGTGTCCGTTTGGCTTGTCAAGCAGCCGTATGGAGCAATGTAACCGTACATATCCCGGAAGACCCTCTAAAAGCAGCCGTGCGGCGCAGGCTAGAGGCTGCACGGCGCGGGGATGAAGACGAGCTGTGGTAGTTCTGAAATAAACAACCTTACGAAGTGGAGGGATTCAGCGTGGTGAGCGGCATAAGGCGGATGAAGAAGCAGAATTTCACAGGTGCAGTACTTCTATTGTTGGTGTTCATTCTCTTGGCCGGCTTACTCTCAGGCTGCATGTACCCCGGTAAGGAGCAGCAGACGGGCAGCAGCTACCGGGAAAGTGTAAAGCGGGTACAGGAGGCTGTGGATGATTACCAGCAGCAGGAGGGGCTGCTGCCGATTTTGAATGCGGACGAAGCCACGCCCAGATATGAGAAATTTGTGATCGATTTGGGGAAGCTGCACGAAATGGGGTATCTGGATGAAATTCCGGCGGCAGCTTTTGAAAAAGGCGGCAGCGCGTATTTTCTCATCCTGGATGAAGAAACCCGTCCCTCTGTCCGGCTGATGGATATTGTTACCGTGCAAAAGGTGAATGATGTCCAGCGCCAGATCAACCGGTACAAGTCCGGGCATGGAGGGAACCTTCCAGCCGGGGATGAAATTTATCCCGGACTTTTTACAATAGACGCCCGGCAGGCGGGAACCGGCTCCATTACCTTGAAAAGTATATATTCCGGCCAGCCGCTGCAATTTATTATGGATAAGAACGGCACCGTATACGCTGATTACGGTCCGGATATCAGGTCCGTGATCGATAAGAATGGTGTTTCCCCTGAAGCAAACCGCGATCTCCGTCTCCAGCTGGAGCAGGCCTCATATTATGTGCCTGTGAAATCCTTGCCTTATTACTGGGTGGAGGGCCAGCCGGTCCCCCAGTCTCCTCAACCCTAAAGATATCATCCCGTTCCACTGCCAAAAGGCAGTTCTATTCCTCTATTCATTCTCATATAGTAGCTGAGAAGGCTTCCGGGCGTCGTGACGCTCTGCGGCGCGCATCAGCTGGTTTTTTGGAAATTCCCTATTAATTTGCGCGGGTAGCGGGTCATAAATCCGTTCTGGATACATATGATGATACTAGTCCAAATGCATGTCCGAGCATTCGGGGTTTAGCGTGGGGCAATGATTGCTCCGCCCTGAAGTCAGCAGCTAGGCTCCCTGGCGGACAATGTCAAGTCCGGTGGATGTCCTGCAAGGGTCAGAAAAGCCGGCGGAACGCGAAGTCGATGCTCTTCAGGCATTTTTTCTTCGGAGTAATATGAGGAGGGGATCTCTTTTGGAAAAAGTGGATATTTTCAAGGACATTGCCGAGCGTACCGGCGGAGACATTTATCTAGGCGTCGTCGGCGCGGTTCGCACAGGGAAATCAACATTCATCAAACGCTTCATGGAAACGATCGTCTTGCCGAACATTACGAGCGAGGCTGACCGGGTAAGAGCGATTGATGAGCTTCCGCAAAGCGCGGCAGGTAAAACGATCATGACAACTGAGCCGAAGTTTGTGCCGAACAATGCGGTACAGATCAAGGTGACGGAAGGGCTGGAGGTCAATGTCCGGCTGGTCGACTGTGTGGGGTACGCAGTTGAAGGTGCCAAAGGCTATGAGGACGAAAATGGTCCCCGCATGATTTCCACCCCTTGGTTCGAGGAGCCGATTCCTTTCCAGGAAGCGGCGGAGATTGGCACCCGCAAGGTTATTCAAGAGCATTCCACACTGGGTGTGGTAGTAACTACGGATGGAACGATCGCTGAAATTCCGCGGCACTCTTATGTGGATTCCGAAGAGCGCGTAATCGCCGAGCTGAAGGAAGTTGGCAAGCCATTTGTGCTTGTGATTAACTCGACCCGGCCGCGCAGCGAGGAAGCCCAGCAGCTCCGCAGCGAGCTGGCCGCCAAATATGACATTCCGGTCATGACGCTCAGCGCGGCCAATATGTCTGAGGACGACGTTACCGGCGTGCTGCGCGAAGTGCTCTATGAGTTCCCGGTTCATGAGGTGAATGTGAACCTGCCGAGCTGGGTAATGGTACTGGGAGAAAATCACTGGCTCCGCAGCAGTTATGAAAATTCGGTCCGTGATACGGTGAAGGATATCCGCCGTTTGCGTGATGTCGACCGGCTGGTGTCCCAGTTCACGGAATACGATTTCATTGAACGGGCCGGCCTCAGCGGCATGAATATGGGCCAGGGTGTGGCAGAGATCGATCTGTATGCGCCTGAAGAGCTCTACGACCAGGTTCTGATGGAGATTGTGGGTGTTGAGATCCGCGGCAAGGATCACCTGCTGCAGCTGATGCAGGATTTCTCACATGCCAAACGTGAATACGACCGCTTCTCCGAAGCCCTCGAAATGGTAAAAACAACCGGCTACGGTATAGCCGCACCATCGCTTGCTGAAATGGCGCTGGATGAACCGGAGCTGATCCGGCAGGGGTCGCGTTTTGGAGTCCGGCTGAAGGCTACTGCACCGTCCATTCATATGATCCGGGTGGATGTTGAATCCGAGTTCTCGCCGATCATTGGTACAGAGAAGCAGAGTGAAGAGCTGGTAAGGTACTTAATGCAGGATTTCGAAAACGATCCGATCAAGATATGGGAGTCCGATATTTTTGGCCGTTCGCTGCATTCAATCGTGAGGGAAGGTATCCAGGGCAAAATCGCCATGATGCCGGATAACGCCCGCTACAAGCTGCAGGAAACGCTGGGCCGGATTATCAATGAGGGCTCAGGCGGGCTGATTGCTATTATCCTGTAAACAAATCATAGGGCAGTGAGAGAACAGAGCGGAGGAATTTCCGCTCTGTTTTTGGTATGATTGGATACGGCATTGCACATTTTGAGGGCAAAAGTGCTACTTTCTGCTCCTTTTTTGAGGAACGCCTTGAAATTATGGGTGGGCTGTATTACTATAAGTTTGTTGCGCTTCTAGGTAGAAGGGCGCCAGTATCTAGTAAAAAACGGGATTATCACGTATATTTTGCGTTTAAACGGAAACAGTGTATGATACCGGAAATTTGCCCAGGGAGGTGAGAAGACATGAATAAATCAGATTTGATCAACGTGGTGACAGAAGCAACTGAACTTCCCAAGAAAGATGCTACTAAAGCGGTAGATGCCGTTTTCGAAGCGATCACAGGTGCTCTGCAAAACGGAGATAAAGTTCAGCTGGTAGGATTCGGAAACTTTGAAGTGCGTGAACGTTCCGCACGCAAAGGCCGCAACCCGCAGACTGGTGAAGAAATCGAAATTCCTTCGAGCAAGGTACCGGCGTTCAAACCGGGTAAAGCTCTGAAAGACGGAATCAAATAGAGATTTCTACATATCTATCCCATAGTCTTTCTGAGTAACAATGATGCCGCCCTCCAAGGCGGCATTTGTTGTTGAGAGGGCTGGCTTAATCTCACAATCATTATTAGGAGGGTTCGGCATGACTGAGAAGAATAATGGCGTTAATCCCGCACCGGCTGGCAGCGACTACATCGTAATCAAAGCCAAGGAGAACGGTGTTCAGGTAATCGGGCTTACCCGGGGGCTGGACACACGGTTTCATCATACAGAGAAGCTGGACAAGGGCGAGGTGCTCATCGCCCAATTCACAGATCATACCTCAGCCATGAAAATCCGCGGCAGGGCCGAAATTTGGAGCAAACACGGACAATTGGAAAGTGAAAGCTGAAAAGCAGGCATAGCCTGCTTTTTTCAAAATATAACTAAGGATAGCCATGTCTCGTTTTCCGTATATTCGTTCAAAGAGGCGGCAACTATGAATGATAAGGAGGCTGGTCATGAACAGGAGCTGGCTGATTGGAACGGCAGTGCTCGTTACCGCAGCTTCCGCGCTGCTTCTGCCGCAGCTGGCTGCGCTTGAGCCTTCCCTGCACCGGCAGGACGGGGTGGTGGAAACCTTAAGCGGAGGCGGTGCGGTTCTGGAGAGCGGCAATCTTGTGGATATGCTGGAGAAGCTCCCGCTTACGCTGGCCATTGACAGGGCCGGGTGGAAGGGAAATGTTCTCTCTCTGGATTTGAAGGTGACCGGCAATGATCCGGAGCCGCAGGAGCTGTATCAGAACATGGCCCGGGTCATTTCCTTTGCTTTTCAGGAGACGGTTAACGTCGACCAGCTGCTGCTGCGGATTGTTGCCGAGGACAAATGGCTGGACAGCAGGCGTCTGCTGCTTGCCGGGGATATCCGGCGCAGCGAATGGTCGCCCCGGCTTCAGAAGGCGCTGGAGACGGCGCCAAGCCGCCCGCTGCCCGAATCCGTGAAGAGCGGACTGCGCATCAGTGAGAGCGAGCTATGGAAGAAGCAGTTCATTTATCCCTGATCTGGGTAAAAGAAACTAGAACGGCCTACAGTGCGTGACCAAAAAACATGTGATATAATAGACAAGATTGTGAACAAAGATATTGTCATAACGTCAATGGCTCCGGAGGCTGAAATGAAACCGTACCGCATACCGCAACTGGCTAAACCTTATACCGACTACGACATGATTCAGCGGCATACGGAATTGCCGCCGTTCTCAGAAGGGCGTGGTCATTTGTTATATATTTTTTAAGTCATGGCTCCCCGGCCGGCATCAAGGGCGGAGAGCTATTTACACTGGTGACCGGTCTCGTGCAGCTGGGGCTGGATACCCATGAGTGCATCGACCGTGTCCAGGAGGAGCCGGGGAAGATCCTATGCGCTCCCGCCAGCTTAAAGTTCTGGCCGGCGATTATTTCAGCAGCTGGTTTTATCATTTGCTGGCCAAACGGGAGCAGATTGAGATGGTCGGTATACTAAGCACCGCCATTGCCGATCTTAATGTGATGAAGGCTCATCTGTACAGCAAGATGAAGGGCATGTTCCTGTCTGCTGAACAATATTTGCGTCACACGGTACAGCTCAATATGAGGCTGTTCCTTTCTTTTACACCGATGATTGAGGAATCGCTTGCCGAGCTGTGGGAGAAGCTGCTCGCCGAATTCAGCCAGTATGAGACCGTCCTTCTGGAGCTCCGCCGAGGAGGCGACCCGGTAAATGCGATGGAAGGTTATTGCTACTGGAAAGTGCTGGAGTCGGCTACTGAGGATGAACGGCGGCTGCTTCAGGAGCAGGAGCTCGATCTCAAGGATTGGAAGAAGCTGAAGATGAAATACAAATGCGATTCTTTGCTGACAGACAAGCTCCATGGATCGCTCGGGTCCATTCAGGGACTGCTGCAGGGTGTGAAGGAGGAGAACCTGTTCGCCGAGCTGAATGCTGCGCTTGACCGCCTGCTTCAGCACATGAAAATTTCCGGACAAGCAGCCGTGGAGGGTTAGGACATGACTATAGAGAAAACTACTACAATCGGTGATCAAGGCACTAAACCCAAGGAGCAATTTGTCCATTCTGTGTTTGAGAGCATTGCCGGCAAATATGATCTGATGAATGACATCCTGAGCTTCCGCAGGCATAAGGCCTGGCGCAAATTCACCATGCGCAAGATGGGGATGAAGCGGGGCGACTCTGCGGTTGATCTGTGCTGCGGCACCTGTGACTGGAGCATTGCGCTCGCTGAAGCCAGCAAGACAGGCTGTGTCATGGGCCTGGACTTCAGTGCAGGTATGCTGGAGGTAGGCCGCCGGAAGGTGGAGGCACGCAATCTCCAGGACCGGATTTCCCTGGTACAGGGCAACGCCATGGAGCTGCCTTTCGGGGACAATTCCTTCGACTATGCGACCATAGGCTTCGGGCTCCGCAACGTGCCTGATCCCGTCCGGGTATTGAACGAAATGAAACGTGTGGTGAAGCCGGGAGGCATGGTAGTCTGCCTGGAATTATCCAAACCGATGAAGCAGCCGTTCAAAGGCATTTATTATTTCTATTTCCAGCGGGTGCTGCCGCTCCTTGGCAAACTTTTCGCGAAAAGATATGAGCAGTACAAGTGGCTTCCGGAGTCATTAGCCTTGTTCCCGGACAGAAAACAGCTAGAAGTAATTTTCCGTGAAACCGGACTGCAAAAAGTGGAATCCTTTCCCTTGACCGGAGGCATCGCGGCACTACATATTGGGCTCAAGGAGAATTGTAATGCTTAAGAAAATCGGCATTTTTTTGCAAATGATCAAGTTTGAACACACCGTTTTTGCTTTGCCTTTCGCTTTTATGGGTGCCCTGCTGGGTTCGGTCGTGATGTTTGGGGCCTTGCCCTCCTGGAGCCAGATCGGCTGGATTGTAGTAGCCATGTTCGGCGCACGCAGCGCGGCTATGGGGCTGAACCGGCTGATTGACCGGTTCAGCGACGCCAAGAACCCCCGTACAGCCGGCAGAGCCATCCCGGCCGGGCTGCTCAAGGTTGGAGAGGTGTCCCTGTTTATCGCCTTTTCTTTCTTTTTGCTGTTCTGGGCCGCATTCAAGCTGAACCCTTTATCGGCCAAACTGCTGCCGATCGCAGTTTTTCTTCTTGTTTTTTACTCATTCACGAAACGCTTCACCTGGGCCTGCCACCTGATCCTTGGTCTGACGATTGCGCTCGCCCCTCTCGGGGGCTGGGTTGGCGTCACCGGAACCGTGGACTGGACTTCCATGGTATTCTATTTCACGATTGTATTCTGGACAGCGGGCTTTGATATTATCTATTCCTGCCAGGACGTTGAATTCGACAAGAAGGAAGGCCTTTATTCTATTCCTGTCCGCTTTGGCGTGGCCCGTGCATTGACCATTGCCAAGGTGTTCCACATGCTGACGGGCATCGGTTTTGTTTCACTGCTGTTTATTACCGATCTTAGCTGGTGGTATGTGGCAGGGATGCTGATCGCCTACATTATTCTTTTTTATGAACACCATATTGTTTCTCCAAGCGACCTTAGCCGGCTGCAGACCGCATTCTTCACTATGAACGGTGTGCTGAGCATTGTAGTATTTTCCTTTACCCTGATTGACTTGGTGGTGCAGTTCTACAAATGAATGAGCTTAAGCCGAAAAACTATGTCGTGGGCATCACGGGAGCCAGCGGCGGCATTTATGGCGTCCGGCTGGCCAGAACGCTGCTTGCGCTGGGACACTCGGTCCATCTCGTGGTAAGCAACGCCGGCTGGCGCGTATTTAAGGAAGAGCTGGGCTTTGCCGCCTCAGACCGGGAGGGCTTTCTGAACGAACAGTTCGGGAGCTATCCCGGTTCTCTGCATTATCACCCGGTTGCCGACATCGGGGCTTCTATTGCCAGCGGCTCCTTCCGAACAGAGGCCATGATTATTATGCCTTGCTCCATGGGAACTCTGTCAGCCGTGGCCCACGGCAGCTCGGATAACTTGATGACCCGGGCTGCGGATGTCATGCTGAAGGAAGGACGTCCGCTTGTGCTCGTACCCCGGGAGACACCGCTTCATGCGATTCACTTGGAAAATATGCTGAAGCTGTCCCGGCTCGGGGTGAAAATGATTCCGGCGATGCCCGCATTTTATTACGGCCCGACAACCGTGGATGACCTGGTTGACTTTATGGTGGGCAAGGTGCTGGACAGCCTGAACATTGAGCATTCATTATTTCGCAGATGGGGGAATGAAGGATGAATGATCCTGAACCTACCGTTATCGGTAAAATCAGCTATACCAATTCCTGGCCGGTATTTCACAATTTCCACCCCTCTTCCTTAAGCTTTCCCGCAGAGATGGTGAGCGAGGTGCCAGCCGTTCTTAATCAAGGTATGACCAGCGGAAGTATACATGTGGGAGCCTTGTCCTCTTTTGCCTATGCGGCTGCAAGCGAACGGCTGCTGCTGCTGCCGGATTTGTCGGTTAGCTCCGATGGACCGGTGAAGTCCATTCTGATGTTTTCACGTGTGCCGCTGGCACAGGTCGCCTCAGGAACGATTGCTGTAACCAACACTTCGGCCACATCGGTCAATTTGCTGAAGATCCTGATGGCAAAAGCATTGAACGGCAAACCTGAATATATCAGCGCCGCTCCTGATCTGGACCAGATGATGGCCGGGGCGGATGCCTGCCTGCTGATCGGTGATCATGCGATCCGGGCTTCGTGGCAGAATCAGGGCTATATTGTTACCGATCTTGGCGGGCTGTGGAAGGAATGGACCGGATTCGGGATGACTTTTGCCGTCTGGGCCGTGAACCGGGAGGCTGCCCGAATGAGACCGGAGGCAGTGGCTGAAATCGCCGACGCCTTTGTGGAGAGCAAGAGACGCGGCCGGCAGAATCTGGCACCCATTATCCGGGAGGCCTGCTCAGCTATCGGGGGTTCAGCAGCCTATTGGGACACGTACTTCCGTAATTTATGTTATGACTTTGGGGAAAGGCAACAGGAAGGGCTGAACCTCTATTTCCGCTACGCCTACGAGCTGGGTTTGCTGCAGCGTGAAGTGAAGATGGAGATGTGGAGCCATAATCTGCTGACACGGGTGAACGAATGAAACGAATGCAAATGTTTGGCTTGCTGAACAAGGATATGGATCAGATCGAAAAAGAGCTCTACCGCAGCGTACAGGGGGACGATGATCTGCTGACAGAGACATCCCTGCACCTGCTGAAGGCAGGCGGCAAAAGGCTGCGGCCGGTCTTTGTGCTGATGGGCGGCAAATTCGGGCAATATGATCTGGAGAAGCTGAAGCGTGTTGCCATACCGCTGGAGCTGATCCACAGCGCCTCGCTGGTTCACGACGATGTCATTGACGATGCAGAGCTGCGGCGCGGGGAGCTGACGGTCAAAGCGAAATGGGGCGATAAAATCGCCATGTATACCGGGGACTATATATATGCCAAGGCGCTGGTAATGACCTCGGAGCTGGGCAATCCGCGAATACACCAGATCCTCTCCAAGGCGATGGTGGAAATGTCCATCGGAGAGATGGAGCAGATCCGTGACTTCTTCAACAGCGAGCAGAGCGTGCGCCATTATCTGCGGCGCATCCGCCGCAAGACGGCACTGCTGATTGCCATCAGCTGCCAGCTCGGTGCGCTGGCAGCTGATGCAGAGCCGAATACGGCCAGGCTGCTCTATGATTACGGATATAACGTCGGCATGGCGTTCCAGATCCGTGACGATCTGCTCGATCTTTCCGGGACGGAGAAGCAAATCGGCAAACCTCCGGGCAGCGACATGCGGCAGGGCAATATTACACTTCCGGTGATATACAGCTTGGAAGACCAGCGGCTGCGGAGTGCGCTGCTTACAGAGCTGGCTTCCATCCGTGAAGGAAATAGCGGCGTGGGGCGCGCCATTGATCTGATTCTGTCGGGTGAAGGCATTTCCAGGGCAGAAGAGCTGGCATCCCGCTACATTGCCAAGGCGCTTGAGGCGCTGGACCAGCTTCCGAGCAACCGGACGAAGCGCAATTTGAAGGATATTGCTTTTTTTGTGACAGGGCGGTCTTATTAATCTGCAGAAATCAAAATATTAAGCGTTCACAGATGGCAAGGTTTCTGATACTATCAGAAAAACAGCTTATTATTCATTCGGAATAATAGAAAATGGAGAGTGACTCTATGGAGCAAACGTATCTGATGATAAAACCGGATGGGGTGCAGCGCGGATTGATTGGGCGGATTGTGGCCCGTCTGGAGGACAAAGGATTCAAGCTGGTTGCCGCGAAGCTGATCATCATTACAGAAGAGCAGGCGAAGAAGCATTACGCTGAACATGAAGGGAAGGATTTCTTTCCTGAATTAGTACGCTTTATTACCTCTGGACCTGTATTTGCCATGGTCTGGGAAGGGGATGATGTAATCGCGCTGTCCCGGTTGATGATCGGCAAAACCAAGGTGGGAGAAGCTCTGCCGGGTACAATCCGCGGTGATTATGCCAGCCACACCCCTCTGAATTTGATTCATGGTTCGGATTCCCCAGAAAGTGCGGCACGTGAAATCGCCAATTTCTTTGCTCCGGATGAACTGGCGGATTACAACAAAGACATCGCGGCCTGGATGTAGTTCAGGCGGGAGGCAGGGAAAAGAAATGGCTGAACGAGAAGAAGCAGCAACAGCTCCAGACCCGGATTACACCGGATTTATCCATAACGTTAAGCAAAGCACCGGAATTGACCTGGCGCAGTATAAGGAAGCGCAGATGAAGCGGCGTCTGACCACGCTGCGGATGAAGAACGGCTATCAGTCCTTCAGCGATTTTTTCGCCGCAATGATGAAGGACAAAGCCTTGTTCTATGAATTCCTGGACCGCATGACCATCAATGTCTCGGAATTCTGGCGCAACCCGAACCGCTGGGAGGTCCTGCGGGATGTCATTCTGCCTGAACTGCAGCGTTCGGGCCGCAGGCTGAAGCTGTGGAGCGCTGCCTGCTCCACCGGCGAAGAGCCGTACACCTTGGCGATGATCCTCTCCGACAAAAACATTCTGGCCGAGACCGGCATTCTGGCGACAGACATAGATGACGGGGCGCTGGCCAAAGCGAAGCAGGGCATCTACCTGGAGCGGTCGCTGAAGGATGTGCCGAAGGATGTCGCCGGCCGCTATTTTACACCGGAAGGGCCGGTGTTCAAGGTCAGTGAAGGACTCAAAAAAAATATCGATTTCCGCAAGCAGAACCTGCTGCTGGATAAGTTTGATGAAGGCTTCGATTTGATCATCTGCCGTAATGTCATGATCTATTTTACGGAAGAAGCCAAAAACAAGCTGTACCACAAGTTTTCAGCCAGCCTGCGGCCGGGCGGATATCTGTTCGTGGGCAGCACGGAGCAGATTTTCACGCCGGCGCAGTACGGATTCGAATCGACGGAAACGTTCTTCTACCGCAAGAAATAAAGCAGCAGTGCCCGCGAATACGACATTCCTTAAGATACGTATACTTTCGCTCTTTTTCAGTGATACTGGACAGTAGAGGTAGATTACGTGTGTCATGCGAAAGGTCGTACATTCCGATGGATAAAAGCAAGGTCATAGATGCCTACAGACGCGGCTTTCTGACCGTCCGTGAATGCGGGCAAATTCTCGGTGTTGAAGAGCGGCAGCTGCAAAGTCTGCTCGCGCTTGAAGATGACAAGACGTCTTGCCTGCCGCCAAGCCGGAGAATCGGCAGTTGAGGACCGGATTCTCCCGGGTACACTGCAGCGTCGTCTTTACTCGCAAGAGTAGAGGCGGCGCTGTTCTTTTTCGTGCCGGATACGGGCAAGCCGGGTGTATCCCTTTCTTGTCAAAGCGGATTCCCTATACTATAATGAGCAAAGACATTTAACATTTTAGCGGTTTACAGTTTAAAAGTGTGAAGGGGGAACGCAGCATGAGTTTACGCTACTTAACAGCGGGGGAAACGCACGGCCCCCAGCTTACAGCTATTATTGAAGGACTGCCCAGCAATTTGACACTTGATTTTGAAGAGCTTAACTTTCAACTGCAGCGGCGGCAAAAAGGGTACGGGCGGGGACGCCGGATGCAGATCGAAAAGGATTCGGCAGAAATCGTCGGCGGAGTCCGTCATGGTTACACCACGGGTGCTCCTGTAGCTCTGGTTGTGGAGAATAAGGATTGGACCCACTGGAAAAATATTATGAACATCGAGCCTATTCCCGGCAGCGATGAAGAGAAGCGGCGTGTGAACCGTCCCCGTCCCGGACATGCGGACCTGAACGGCGGACTGAAATATAATCTGACAGACCTCCGGAATGTGCTTGAGCGCTCCAGCGCCCGCGAAACGGCGGCTAGAGTGGCTGTAGGTGCAGTAGCCCGGCAGCTTTTGGCTGCGTTTGGCGTGAAGATTGCCGGACAGGTGATCCGTATCGGTGAAATTGAAGCGCCTGCAAATGATCTGCCGGTTGACGAGCTGATCGAGCAGACAGAAGCTTCTTCGGTGAGAGTTGTGGATAAAGAAACTGAGAAGAAGATGGAAGCTTACATAGATAAGATCAAGGAGGAAGGCGACTCCATCGGCGGCATCGTGGAATGTATCGTTGAAGGCCTGCCGGTCGGCCTGGGAAGCCATGTACAGTCCGACCGCAAGCTGGATGGTGCCATCGCCGGTGCAGTAATGTCCATCAACGCCTTCAAGGGTGTGGAAATCGGCATTGGTTTTGAGGCAGGCAAGCTGCGGGGCTCGCAGGTCCATGATGAGATCATGTATGAGGCATCCCGGGGGTACTACCGGGCGAGCAACCGTCTGGGCGGCTTTGAAGGCGGAATGACCAACGGGATGCCGGTTGTGGTCCGCGGAGTGATGAAGCCGATTCCGACGCTGTACAAACCGCTGCAAAGTGTCGATATCGACACGAAAGAACCTTTTACCGCCCAGGTGGAACGTTCAGACGCCTGTGCTGTGCCGGCTGCATGTGTGGTGCTTGAGAATGTGGTGGCCTGGGAGATCGCCAAAGCCTTTATGGACAAGTTCGGCGGCGATTCCATCGAGGAGATCAGAGCCAACTACAACAATTACCAGGCACAGCTGGAGAGCTACTAATGATGCGCAGCATTACGGTAGAACTCGGTGAACGTTCCTATCCGATCCACATCGGAAGCGGACTCTTGCGTGACATTGGCCAGCATTGCGTGAAGGCCGGGTTCCCGCTCCGCAGTCCGCTGCTGATCGTCAGTGACAGCGAAGTGGCCCCGCGGTATCTTCCCATGGTTGAGGCCGCCCTGCGCGGAGAAGGATATGCTGTAGTCAGTCATGTGATTCCGGCCGGAGAGGCCTCCAAATCACTGGCTGTGTACGAAGAAGTCATCACAACGGCAATCCAGGCCGGCCTGGACCGCAGTTCAGCCGTACTGGCGCTGGGCGGCGGTGTGGTAGGGGATCTGGCGGGATTTGTAGCCGCAACTTACATGCGCGGAATAGGCTTCATTCAGATTCCTACTACCATATTGGCTCATGACAGCAGTGTAGGCGGCAAGGTGGCGGTTAATCATCCGCTGGCGAAGAATATGATTGGCGCTTTCTATCAGCCGTCGCTGGTGCTGTATGATTTGGATACCCTGAGCACGCTTCCGCCGCGCCAGATCTCTTCGGGACTGGCTGAAGTGGTAAAGCACGGTCTGATTCTGGACCGTGACTTTGCTTACTGGTGCCGTGAACATGCTTCTGAACTGCTCTCCCTGAATACAGAGGCATTGGGATATGCGCTGGAGCGGGGCTGTGCGATCAAGGCTCAGGTCGTCAGCAATGACGAGCGGGAGCATGGGCAAAGAGCGTTCCTGAACCTTGGGCATACGATCGGACACGCGATTGAAGCCGTGGGCGGATATGGTGTATTCCTGCACGGCGAAGCCATTGCCATCGGAATGGCAGGTTCTGCCCTGCTCGCTGCCAAGCTTGGCCGGGAACGGGCGATTTATGAGGATACCATTGCCATGCTGTCAGCACTCTCGCTTCCCGTGAAATTGCCTGCAGAGTACAGCGAGGATGAGCTGATGGAAGCGATGATGCATGACAAGAAATTCAAGGAAGGCAAGATGACCTTTATCGTGCCGGATTCAATCGGCGCTGTCAGCATCGTGAATGATGTGCAGCCGAGCGCCGTCCGCGAGGTTCTCGCGCAGCTTAAGAAGGAGGGAAGCCCGTGGTAAACCGGGGAATACGCGGTGCAACAACCGTAACCAACAATGAGGAAAACGAGATCTTGCGCGAAACGGTTGTACTGCTGCGCGAGATTGTGGAGCGAAATGATGTCATTGCGGAAGATATCTGCAGTGTGTGGATTACGGTGACCGGAGATCTGGACGCTACCTTTCCGGCGCGGGCCATCCGGGAAATTGAAGGCTGGGACCTGGTGCCGCTGATGTGCTCCGTGGAGATTCCCGTCAAAGGCGGCCTGCCGAAGTGCATCCGGCTTATGGTGCAGGTCAACACCGATAAATCGCAGCGGGATATCCGCCACGTCTATTTGAATGAAGCCCGGAAGCTCCGTCCGGATCTCTCACAGCAGAAGTAACAAATTTCTTGTGCAGGGTTGCCATGGACCAAAGCCATCATGTATAGTGTAGTTAGCCGAGTGAAGCAGAGTTTAGTTAAGCTGAGTTGAGTATAGTTGAGCAGAGTGCAGAATTTTAGTTGAGTTCAGGCATCATACCGTTTGGTTTGCAGTTCTCTTTGAGGTACGCTTTAGTGCTGATTTGCGCTATCGCCGGATTTTTCTGTGGGAGAAGTGCATCCTTTACGATCGTGATATGCCGCTCCTTTGCGCTTTTTCATATACTTACTTACACAAACCTCTACTCCGGTAGAGGTTTTTCTGTATTTCGGACAATATAAACCAACAACCTAAGGAGGCATCCCAAGTGACGAATCCAAGAGTAGAAGAAGTGCTGTCGCTGTCGCGGGAATATAATCTGATCCCTGTAGTTACGCGGCTGCTCGCCGATATGGAGACACCCATCCGGTTATTCCAGCGGTTTGCCGGGCAGGACCGGGCCTTTTTGCTGGAGAGTGTAGAGGGCGGGATACAGTGGGCCCGTTATTCTTTTATCGGCAGTGACCCCTTCCTGATGGTCTCCGGCAAAAAAGGCGAAGTCCATGTAGAGGTCGGCGGCGAGAAGAGACGGCTGTCCGGCAAACCCGTCGAGGAGCTGAAAGCACTGCTCCGCTCATACCGCAGCCCCAAGCTGGACGGGATGCCTCCTTTTACAGGCGGGGCCATCGGATTCTTCGGCTATGATCTGCTGCAGTATTATGAGAAGCTCTCCGCCCACGCAGTCGATGATTTGAATATGGATGATATCCGCTTCATGTTCTGCGACCGCATTATCGTATTCGATCATGTGAAACAGCAGATTCTCCTGGTAGGCAACCTGCATATCAAGGACGGGGATACGGATTCCGATATCCGGGCCGGATATGAGGAACTGAGCCGCCGGCTTGAGAATATGGCTGAAGAGCTTCAGAAGGAAGGACCGAAGGAAAACGTCAACCGGCGCAGCATTCCCCAGGACATAGAACTGGGCGAGATCCATTCGAACCTTACCAGGGAACAGTACATCAGCAATGTGGAGCAGGCGAAGGAATATATCCGGGCGGGGGATATTTTTCAGGTGGTGCTGTCCCAGCGGCTGCACATTGAAACAGAAGTGTCTCCGCTGCATGTCTACCGGATGCTTCGTACGCTGAATCCTTCACCCTATATGTATTATCTGAAAATGGATGAGGAAATCATCGTCGGCACTTCACCCGAGGCGCTGGTCAAGGTGGACGGAGGCCGTGTGGAGACCCGCCCCATCGCCGGGACCCGTCCCCGTGGCGAGAACGAAGCGCAGGACCGGGCGCTGGCCGCTGAACTGCTGGAGGACGAGAAGGAACGGGCAGAGCATCTGATGCTGGTGGATCTGGGCCGCAATGACCTGGGCAGAGTATCCAAATTCGGTACAGTAAAATGCGACTCCTTCATGGAAATTGAGAGGTACTCGCATGTGATGCATATCGTCTCGAATGTGTCAGGGACACTGGACGAGGGCAAGGATTTCTTCGATGCCTTCCTCTCCTGTCTTCCGGCAGGAACCGTATCGGGTGCGCCGAAGCTGCGGGCGATGGAAATCATCGCCGAACTGGAACGGGAAGCGAGAGGCGCTTACGCCGGAGCCATCGGCTATCTCGGGTTTTCCGGAAATATGGATTCCTGCATTACAATCCGCACCATCATTTTCCGCAAAGGCCGGGCTTATGTGCAGGCTGGGGCAGGGATCGTGTGGGATTCGGTTCCCGAGAAGGAATATGAAGAGACCGTCAACAAGGCCAAAGCGATGCTGAAGGCGATCCGGATGGCAGAAGCCATGTTCCCGGCTGAAGTCCAAGAAAAACAGGTAATCAACCAGGATTACATGTATGAATATACCCCTTGATCCCGGCGGGTCAAGCGGAACCGCTGTATGAATTCCAGAAGCCTGAGATGGCTCAATGAACAGGAGGAAACCAGGATGGACGCAAGCCAAAGGATACAATCAGGGATTGCCAGTATAATCGAGGGCCGGGATCTCAGCCGGCTGCAGGCGCGGGAGATTATGGGGTCAATTATGGAAGGGGCGGCCTCAGCGGCGCAGATTGGCTCACTGCTGACGGCACTCCGGATTAAGGGAGAAACCGTTGAAGAAATCACCGGGTTCGCGGAAGCGATGCGGGGGTTCAGCACACATGTGGCTACGGAACGGTCCCAGCTGCTGGATACCTGCGGGACCGGCGGCTCGGGCATCCATAAGTTCAATATTTCCACAGCCTCGGCCATTATATCATCTGCAGCTTCCGTCAGAGTTGCCAAACACGGCAACCGTTCCGCCTCCGGCAGAGCGGGCAGTGCCGACGTGCTTGAGGCGCTTGGAGTCAATATTCATCTGAATGCGGAGCAGGCCCGGCAGTGCCTGGACAGCATCGGCATCTGCTTTCTGTTCGCGCAAATCTACCATCCGTCGATGAAGCACGCTGCAGCGCCGCGGAAGGAGCTGGGGTTCCGCACTGTATTCAATATGCTGGGACCGCTGACCAACCCGGCAGGCGCGGACCGTCAGCTGATGGGGATCTACGACAGGGACAAAACACAGACTATAGCCCACGTGCTGAAAGAGCTTGGTTCCAAGCGTGCGATGATTGTAAGCAGTCTGGACGGCCTGGATGAGATCAGCATTTCCGCTCCCACACAGGTGTCTGAACTGAAGAACGGTGTGGTGACGACCTATGAGATCACCCCGCAGGAATTGGGACTAAGCACACATCCGCTGGAGAATGTGCTTGGCGGTGATGCGGCCGAGAATGCGGCCATCATCACCGGAGTGCTGCAAGGAGATGTGAATCCTTACCGTGATATTGTCCTCGCCAATGCGGGCGCCTGCATTTATGTGGCTGGACTTGCGGATACCTTGCAAGAGGGCGTGGAACAAGCAAAGGCTGTAGTAGATTCCGGCGCTGCGCTGCTGAAGCTGGAGCAGCTCAAAGCCATGACGAAGGAGCTTGATTATGTATCTTGAGCGGATTGTTGCCACCAAAATCAAAGAAGTAGAAGCCCTAAGCACAACGTTCTCTCTGGAGGAGGCCAAACGTCAGATTGCAGCCTTGCCCCCTACAAGGGGATTTCGAACAGCGCTTACGAAGTCACGGAACAGATCCATGGGGCTGATTGCCGAAGTAAAGAAGGCCTCTCCGTCCAAAGGCCTGATCCGGGCGGATTTCGATCCGGTGTCTATCGCCAAGGGGTATGAAGCGGGAGGGGCGGATTGTTTATCCGTCCTTACGGATAAAGATTATTTTCAGGGCAGCGGCGCTTACCTGCAGCAGGTTAGGGAGGCGGTAGATCTTCCGCTGCTGCGCAAGGATTTCATTATCGATGAACGCCAGATTTACGAAGCCCGGCTGCTGGGTGCCGACGCGGTGCTGCTGATCGCCGCCATTCTGACGCCTGAACAGCTGATTTCGTTCACGGATACAGCTGCCTCGCTGGGACTCGATATCCTGATTGAGATTCATGACCGGAGCGAGCTGGAGACCGTTCAGGCTACCGGGAAACTGGAGCACCCTGGGGTGCTGCTGGGGATTAACAACCGCAATCTGCGCACGTTTGAGACGGCACTGTCTACCACAGCCGAGCTTGCTGCGCTGCTTCCCGGCTCAGTTCCCGTGATCAGCGAGAGCGGAATAGCCGGCCCCCGGGATATTGATTATCTTAGAACCACCGGAGCCAGCGGCGTGCTGGTCGGAGAATATCTGATGCGCCAGCCGGATGTGGAACAGGCAGTGAACGGGCTGCTTGGTGCGCTGCCGGAAGGAAAGGAACGTGCCGCCCGTGGCTGAGACGCTGGTAAAAATCTGTGGACTTCAGGACGTTGAAGTGCTAAAATCTATGAAGCGATTACCTGTGGATTATATCGGGTTTGTGTTTGCAGAGAGCCGCCGCAGGGTGAGCCCCGGACAAGCGGCAGAGCTTATTGCCGGGCTTGCGGAATGGGAGAACGGAAACCCTCCGCTCGCTGCCGGAGTGTTTGTGAATCCTACACTTGCTGAGCTTGCAGCGCTGCTCTCCACCGTGCCGCTGAAGGTCATTCAGCTGCATGGCCGGGAGAGTGCGGAATTGTGCCGGGCCGTCAAGGCGGCTTTTCCCCAGGTGCAGGTATGGAAGGCTCTTTCAGTAGCCAAAAGCAAGGCCGAGTCTGATGCGGACGGTCCGCATGCTCTTCAGCAATATGCCGGTGCTGTTGATGCTCTGCTGCTGGATACCTATGACCCGGCCGGCAGCGGCGGCTCCGGGCAGACCTTTGATTGGGGGAAGATTCCTTCGTATCAACAGGCGGCTTCTGAATATGGCCTGCCACTATTTGTCGCTGGCGGATTGCACCCGGATAATGTGCGTGAACTGCTGGACGGCTATGCTCCCTATGGTGTTGATGTTTCAAGCGGCGTAGAGAGCGGCGGGGTTAAGGATCTCATCAAAATGACAGCTTTTGTGGAAAGGGTGAAGCAATCATGATACAAGTACCGGACAAGAATGGGCGTTTTGGTTCTTTTGGAGGCCGCTTCGTTCCTGAAACGTTGATGAATGCGCTGATTGAGCTGGAGGAAGCCTACAACAGGTTTTCCGCCGATCCGGCTTTTCAGAAGGAAGTGGATTATCTGCTCAAGCAATATTCCGGACGCGAGACTCCGCTCTATTATGCGGAACGTCTCAGCAAACATCTGGGAGAAGCAAAAATTTACTTGAAACGCGAGGATCTCAACCATACAGGCGCCCACAAAATCAACAATGCGATCGGCCAGGGCATACTCGCCAAGATGATGGGCAAAACCAAAGTCATCGCCGAAACCGGCGCAGGCCAGCATGGTGTGGCCACAGCTACGGTAGCAGCGCTGCTCGGAATGGAGTGCAAGGTGTTCATGGGCGAAGAAGACACACGACGCCAGGCGCTGAACGTCTTCCGCATGAAGCTGCTGGGGGCTGAAGTCATTCCGGTGACTTCCGGTTCGCGGACACTGAAGGACGCAGGGAATGAGGCGCTCCGCTACTGGGTCAGCAACGTGGAGGACACCTTCTACGTGCTGGGTTCTGCTGTAGGCCCGCATCCGTATCCGATGATGGTCCGCAATTTCCAGCGGATTATCGGGGATGAGACACGGCGCCAGATTCTGGAAGCCGAAGGCAGGCTGCCGGATTTGCTGGTCGCAGCAGTGGGCGGCGGCAGCAATGCGATCGGCATGTTCTATCCGTTCATGGAGGATGAGCAGGTCGGGATGATCGGGGTGGAAGCAGCCGGCAAAGGCGTGGAGACTCCCTTCCATGCGGCAACGATGAGCAAAGGGACCCGGGGAGTCTTTCAGGGCTCGCTAAGCTACCTGCTGCAGGATGAGTATGGACAAGTACAGGAGGCGCATTCCATTTCCGCCGGTCTGGACTATCCCGGAGTAGGACCTGAACATTCCTACCTCAAAGATGTCCACCGTGCCCAGTATGTACCGGTTACGGATGATGAAGCACTGGAAGCCCTGAAGCTGCTCTGCGTAACTGAAGGGATTATTCCGGCGCTTGAATCCGCCCACGCCCTTGCGCATGTTGTGAAGCTTGGACCGGCATTGTCCAAGGATGATCTCGTGGTGATCTGTTTGTCGGGACGCGGGGACAAGGATGTTGAGTCGATTATGGCCTACACGGAAGGGGCGGGTAAGTGATGACAACCGAAACGACGAACCGGATGGATGTGGCCTTCCGCAGGCTGAAGGAGGAGGGCCGGACAGCGCTGATTCCGTTCCTGACTGTAGGCGATCCTGATCTGGAGACTACGCTTGAGATTATCGCCGAGCTGGAGGCGGCAGGGGCGGATATTCTGGAGCTGGGCGTGCCTTATTCCGATCCGCTGGCGGACGGTCCTGTAATTCAGCGCGCATCTTCCCGGGCCTTGCGCGGCAATATCAATCTGCGCACCTGCATGGAAACAGCGCTGAAGGCCCGGCAGGCGGGCAGCAAGCTGCCTTTTATTCTGTTCACCTACTACAATCCGGTCATGCAGATGGGGCTGGACAACTTTTTCTCCCTGCTGGATGCCCATGAGATCAGCGGGCTGATCATACCTGATCTTCCGGTGGAAGAGTCAGAGGATATGCGCCAGCGCAGCCGTGCCGCAGGGGTAAATCTGATTCCGCTTGTAGCGCCTACGTCCAGCGAGCGGATTGCGCGTATTGTCGCCGGGGCGAGCGGTTTCGTGTACTGCGTATCTTCGCTTGGAGTTACAGGAGAACGCTCTTCCTTTCATTCCGGAGTGGATGACTTCATTGCTTCTGTCCGCCAGGCCACGGACCTTCCGGTAGCGGTGGGCTTTGGGATCTCGACCGGTGAGCAGGTAGCACGGTTTGCCCGTATCTGCGACGGTGTAGTGGTAGGCAGCGCTATCGTCCGCAAGGTCGAGGATGTTATACCGCTTCTGGACAATCCTGCTACCCGAAGTGAAGGACTGTTGCAAATTCGTGAATTTGTGGCACAATTAAGACCATAACAGTCTGCTGGCAGGCCCTGAAACAGCTGGAGATATTGATGGAGAGCGAGGACCGTTCATGAACCCGAAACCGAATATTGTTAACCTCCCTGTATATAAGCCGGGGAAACCTATTGAGGAAGTGAAAAAGGAGCTGGGCTTAAACGATGTCATTAAGCTGGCCTCCAATGAGAACCCGTACGGGTCTTCGCCAAGTGCAAAAGCCGCCATCCTGGCAGAGCTCGACAACTTGTATCTGTACCCTGACGGTTCGGCTGCTGAATTGACGTCAGCGCTGGCGGGGCATCTCGGAGTGAAGAGCGGCAACATTATCTTTGGCTGCGGCTCGGATGAGATTATCGCCTTGATTGCCCGGGCATTTTTCCTGCCGGGAGACGAGACGATTATGGCAGACCAGACCTTTTCCGTATATAAAAGCAATGCCGATATCGAAGGAGCAGTCTCCATCGAAGTGCCTCTGGCGGACGGTACGCATGATCTGGATGCGATGCTGGCCCGGGTTACAGAGCGGACCAAGGTCATCTGGATCTGTAATCCGAATAACCCTACCGGGACGATCGTGCCCGAGGAAGCCTTAATTACATTCCTGAATGCGGTGCCGTCCGGGGTGATGGTTGTCCTGGATGAAGCGTATTGCGAATATGTGACTGATCTTTCGTACTCGAATGGAATCAAGCTGCTGGAATCCTATCCGAACCTCGTTGTACTGCGCACCTTCTCCAAGATTTACGGCTTGGCTGCACTGCGCATCGGGTACGGGGTGGCAAGTCCGCAGATTATCTCCTTGATCAACAAGGTGCGTGAACCGTTTAATACCTCGCGTCTGGCACAGGCCGGAGCACTTGCTGCGCTTGCTGACCAGGAATACGTACAGGAGTGCCGCCGTCTGAACAGTGCGGGCATTCTCCAGCTTCAGGCTGAATTCAAGCGGCTGGACCTTGCATTCTTCCCGGCGCACGGCAATTTCATTATGGTGGATGTGCGGAAGCCGGCAGCCGATATTTTTGATGCATTGCTGCGGCGGGGGATTATAGTGAGAGCAGGGCATAAGCTGTACCCGACCTATATTCGTGTCACCGTCGGTTCGGCGGAGCAGAACAAGGCTTTTATCACTGCGCTGGAGCAGGTGCTTCAGGAACAGGGCGTACAAGTCTAACGGGCAGCGTATAAGACGAATCTACAGAAGGCAGGTAGTTCAAAGAACATGACGACAAAAATAGCAATTTTCGGTGTCGGTCTGATCGGAGGCTCTCTGGCCCTTTGCTTCAAAGGCAAGGAGGGCCTGACCGTTGTAGGCCATGCCCACCGTCCTGAATCGGCACAAAAATATGTCAGCAGAGGTGTGGTCGATCAGGCCACACTTTCACTTGAGGAAGCGGCATTGGATGCCGATTTCATTTTTTATGCGTGCCTGTAGGCATGCTGGAGGATTATTTGCAGCGCCTTAGCAAACTTCCCTTGAAGCCGGGCTGTATTATCACGGATGTGGGCAGCACCAAGGCGACGATTGCCGCCTGCGCGCTGTCGCTGGACCTTCCCGGGGTACATTTTATCGGTGGACATCCCATGGCAGGATCGGAGCGTTCCGGCGTGGAGGCAGCTTCTTCTCTGCTGTTCGAGAATGCCTATTATGTGCTGACACCCCCTCCGGGAGTCCCAGAGGAGGCTTATCAGACGCTTGAGGCTTTGCTTTTACATACCAGAGCGCAGATTGTCCGGCTTGATCCGGAGCGCCACGATGAGATTGTCGGAGCCATCAGCCATTTGCCCCATATCATTGCGGTTGCGCTGGTGAATCAGGTCCGGGCGTATGACGACACGGACTCCCTGTACAGTACCTTGGCGGCCGGGGGCTTCCGTGACATCACACGGATCGCATCCAGCGACCCGATCATCTGGAGAGATATTCTTCTCAACAACCGCTCGGTCATGCTTCGTCTGCTGAAGGATTGGAATGATGAGGTTTCCTCATTTGTGCAATTGCTGGAGAATGCGGACGGGGAGGGGATTGAGGAAGCGTTCCTTGAAGCGGGCGGCTTCCGCAGCCAGCTGCCGGAGCGGCGCAAGGGAATGATTACCCCGCTGTTCGATCTGCATATCGATGTTCCCGATCATCCAGGGATTATCGGACGGATTGCCACAGAACTGGGGGACCAGGGCATCAACCTCAGCAATGTGCAGATTATCGAAAGCCGCGAGGATGTGCCGGGCATAATGCGCCTGTCCTTCCGCCAGGAGAACGATATGGAACGGGCCAAAATTCTGCTGCAGCACCAAGATTATACTGTGTACGTGTAAGGCCGGTAAGGCTGGATAATATCCCCTTCAAGCAGTCACTCCTACAAACCCGTTCATCAGTATTGGGGAAGTGAGCTTGAAGGGGATTTTGTTGCGGAAGGGTTTACCTCTGCGGGAGCGGAGAATAATTTTCGAGCGCATCCCAATGGGGTGTGGGAATGTTGGCTCTGCTCTTTAAATCATGAAAGGCTTGATATAGTGCAAACATCTCGTCAGCAGACACCGCTTTATCGCCCAGGAGAATTTTGCCGACAGGGGTGGACAGCATTATCTTCAGCATGATATAGAATATTTTCCTTTGCTTCCGGGCTAATTTCAGTTGACTTGCAGGCGTAACCGTATATCCGAGCTTCTCCAAGACTTGATGGCCCTCATCTACAGCAGCAATGACCTGATGAAGCAGCTTATTGTCTTTTACAGCCTTGCGCAAATCACCGTTGTAGGCAGGCGCAATGAAATTCAAAGGCAGGATCATCATAAAGTGGCTTTTCAGCCATTCATCCATGTTCTGTTGATAGACCAATTTATATTTGGTGTTCACAAAAGCCTGGTCAATCACCGTCCGCCAAGGCAAATCTTCACCCAGGCCGCCGATGGTCATTTGCACCTGGGGTCCACGCACGCAGAACATCCGGCCGGGCTCCCTCCATCCGCCACTCACTTGGAATCCAAAGGCAACCTGCTTTTCAACCGGACTGTTGGCCTGCAAATAATCCTTCATCTCTGTGGGGTTGGCATTATTCCCTACGAGTACCACCCGGCTGCTGTGGTTCGCTGCAAGTGCAGGCAGTACCGAATGGAAATCGGGATATTTCATCACGACAAAAACAAGGTCATAAATATCCTCCGGCTGCAGTTCACTGATCACATGTACTTTATCGGCCGTGGTACGGAACTGAAAATAATGCCGGATCACATTGCCGTTCTTTTGCAATTCATCCAGCCGCGCTCCCCTGGCCAGCATGGTCACATTGTTGCCTCCCCGCACCAGCACATGGGCTAAGTAGCTTCCCAACACTCCGGCCCCGTACACCAATATTTTCATTGAATCGCTCCTCCATATTCTATTGCATATTTTGAATAAAGTTTTTAAATATTGAGTTATATATTTAAAAATTATCACAGCTCGATTCTATTCCTGACACAAACCGTCTGTCAATAGGTTTTTAAATTAAGGAGTCATTATTTCAAAACTTCGGAATTCATGTTATAGTAAACTTTATTAAAAAATGCGGGATGTGGGTAAAGCGATATGAACAAATTTGAAATAAGAACACAAACCAAGAAGGATGCAATTGTTGCAGCAGCCCTAAGGCTTTTCCATGAAAAAGGCTTCATCCACGTCAGTATAAAAGACATTGCCGCTGAATCCGGCGTATCCTCTGTGTCACTATATAATTATTTTGGCAGCAAAGAAGGAGTGGTCAGGGAATGTGCCAATGTCCTGATGCAGAATACCGTCCATAAGGCCAAGGAACTCCTGGGCCAAAATATCGAATTCAAAGATAAAATGCTCCGGGCATTGGAGATCTGTGCCGATCAGGATTATCAATTGCTTTGTTCCCCGGGGGCAGTAGAGGATCAGGTGTTATCAAGTCTCTATAATGAAAATACAAACCGGATCAGAGTCGAGATCATTCAGGAGTTCATCAGGCAGGGGAAAAGTGAAGGGGTTATAGATGCTTCTGTTTCTCTGCAAACCATATTGGAATTATTGAATGCGATTGGGACGGTCCAATCATCGTGGGCGGGTACAGAAAATTACAAAGCAAAAATGGCAGAGCTTAACCGGCTGCTCTTGTACGGATTAATAGGAAGGCCATAAATTCAGGCTTTAATCTTTTAAAAAAGTGTTGACATCATGTAAACGGATACATATAATAAAGGTACAGTATGGTTTCTCTCCACTCCTATCCAAATACTACACGGTTCCAAGAAATTGTGAACTGTAACCGCTTATAATGTAAGCGGTCTTTTTTTTGCCTATTTTTAGCATCATTTGGAGGAATGTAATAAATATTGCAAAATTCCGAATTCATGCCCCGCGTTCCTTCATTCGACCCCACACGACCCCACGCTTGAAAATCCGACGCATTCTGCTGCAATGAGTCTATTAATGTCATCCTGTAAGAATATGTGCTATACTAGACTAGGTATGTTTATAGTTTCCAGAGATATAACAAGCGATCCGGTATTTGGATTGCCGATCCATCCATGAACTTGTGTTTTTCTTTCTGTATTTACTTACAGAGTGCCTTATTTGTCGGGTGACTGAATATACATAGGAAGTAATGCCTTTAAATGTGTGCAAATTTGTAGGAAAACCGCAACTTTTTAAGCCCCGGCCGGTATAAGAATTATGGACCGGACGGGATTACACGTGCTAGGGCGAGGAGGGCCGAACTCACCATGACGGATTCCCAGTTGATCCAGCTAATCAAACAAGGTAACACAGAGATATATTCAGAATTAATGCGGCGGTACCAACGTAAAATACTGGCTTTTGTCTACCATATGCTCAAGAATTCCCACATGGAGCTTCTTGCGGAGGATTTATGCTCGGAGACCTTTTACAAGGCGTTCCGGAGCCTGCATTCTTTCCGGGAAGTAGATGCATCATTCTCAACATGGCTGTATACGATTGCCCGGAATACAGTGCTTAGCGAGCTTCGCAAGAACCGTGCCGGAAATGTGTCACTTGAGGAAAGCGGGTATACGCCGGTAGCCCCGATTGAGGTGGCTCCAGAACAGGCTGCGCTCCGCAAAGAGCGGATGAACCTGGTCCGTGAAGCGATTAATAATCTGCCGGAGAAACAGCGTTCCGCGCTGATACTACGGGAATACGATCAAATGGACTATCAGGAAATTGCAGAGATTCTGGACCAGAGTGTCAGCTCCGTGAAATCATTATTGTTCCGTGCCAGGAGCAGTGTGAAGCTCCAACTCGAGTCCTATTTTTATGAGCCTGAAATAGAGGAAGATGAGCAGGCTGAGAGGGTGTAAGGCCTATGAATTGCAGGGAAGCGCAGGATTCCATTCCGCTTTTGTGGGACGCTCCCCCCACGGACCCTAGGCGGATTTTGCTTGAAAGGCATATTGTGAATTGTCCCTACTGTTCCGCTGAATGGGCGTTGTGGCAGGAGAGCAGTGAGCTTATGCGGGAAACACAGATTGAAATCAGCGAAGAACGTGCGGAGGCTGTGAATCTTCGGGTGATGGAGCGGATTTATCTGGAAAGTCCCTGGCTTATGCCGGGGATGGTAAATCTGCCGGGAATTCTACAGCCTTCCGTCGCCGGCTCAGTCTCTGGATTGCCTGTTTTCTGGCTGTTTTTATATCCAGCTTTCTGTATTTTACGATGTTCAAAACACCCGCCAATACTACTGTGGCGCAGAGCGGAATTGTGGAGACCGGTGTAGCCGGCTTGTCTATGGATTGGTCCTCCTCGTATCCTGACTCTGAATCGGGCGGAGGGATCATTGAACCGCTCGTGGTGAGCATGGGTCCAACCCATCCGCAATATTGGATGATGCTGTCCATGCTCGGAGTAGGCCTGTCGGTATTTTTGCTGTACCGGCTGAACCGTTACCGCAGACATTAAGAAGCCCTCTTTACTCCCAAGTAAAGCGGGTTTTTTGTTGTGATCTTACAGGACAAGCCTAATTAACATTTCAAAAAGAAGACATTTGTTTTCATTCGTGTTACATTATTAAGCAAACATAAGGGAAGGGCAAGGTGATTGTGATGCTGATTGGCTTAATCCGCCATGGGCTGACGGACTGGAATGCGGAAGGCAGGATACAAGGACAAAGCGACATTCCGCTCAACGATGAAGGCCGGAGTCAGGCTGAGATGCTGGGGGAACGGCTTCTGCAGGAAACTTACCGTTGGGACTACTGTATCACCAGCAGTCTTTCCCGTGCTGCGGAGACAGGCAAAATTATCGCGGCCAAGCTGGGCATTCCATTGCTTGAACCGGATGAGCGCATCCGTGAGCGGGCCTATGGGCAGGTTGAGGGGATGACTGCTGCACAGCGTGAAGAGAAATGGGGCAAGGACTGGAATCTGCTGCCGCTTGGACAGGAGTCGGATGAGCAGCTTCAAGCGCGGGCCTTGGCTTTTATGGAGGAAATTGCAGCGCTTTACCCGGATAAGAACCTACTTGTTATCTCGCATGGAGGCTTTCTGGCCCAGCTCTACATCGCCTTATATAAGGATAAATACTCAGAGCGTCTCGGCAATCTCTCGCTTACAATACTGGAGAAGAAAGAAAAGGAATGGAATCCGCTGCTGTACAATTGTACACGCCATATTCTGCAACAACAGCATTAACCCGACCCTTCGGGTTATTTTTTTTGAGCGATAAGGAATAAAAAGGGCAGTATTTCCCATAATGGTAGTAAAACGGTGAGGCGATAAATGATGAATCTGGCGGATATGCTTAACTTTGCAGACATTAGTCAGCTTACCGCCATTGCGGGACGCTACCAGTGTGATTGCAAACGGAATTCCAAACATGATTTGATTCAGAGTATATTGATCACACTGGGGAGCCGCCAGTTTATGGAATCCCATATCCGGGAATGCGCTCCTGAAGACCTGCGGTTTCTCAATACGCTGTTGTTCGACGAACGCAGCCAGTTCAGTCTTGAGGATTTGCTGGCTGCGGCGAGGCAGGCTTCCTTCGATACAGTTCCCGGCAAAAGCGGGGGGTACCGGGAGATGGTGGCAAGGTTCAAAAACAGCGGTTGGCTCTTTAGCGGCGCTTCTCAGCAGAGCAGGTATTTGTTCCGGGTTCCGCAGGATCTGAAAACCCGCTTCCGCGAACGGATGGGCGAATATCTGAGGGAACAAATCCCTCCCGGCGGAGAGCCTGCGATTTACCGGAGTGAAGGCGAGATGCTTGCGGGTGACCTGCTGCTCTTTCTTCGCTATATCCAAGAGAATGAGCCTGAGCTGAACCAGGAAGGTGCGCTGCACAAAAGGTATCAGCAAGGGGTCATGAACGCGATCCAAATTCCTGAACCTCTTCTCGGCAAAGGCGGCTGGAGATTCGGCTATGGAAGAGCCTGTGAGCATTACCCGCCCAGACTGGCTCTGATCGTGGATTACGCCCGCCACCGCCGCTGGACTACCGAGGCAGGCTACCGTCTGAAGCTGACTTTGGCCGGAGAAACGCTGCTCGAACAGGGGAAATCTGAAAAGCTGATACAGTTATACTCCTTTTGGTTAAAACTGTATAAAGGCGCTATACCAAATCTGCCGTCCCTCGTATACTGGATAAGTGTAAGTGCGGGGAAGTGGGTTGCCGTGGCCTCACTTGTAGAGAGTCTGGGCTGGCTGGTCAAGCCGTTTTATTACGATGATGCCGCTTCGATTCTGGAACAGCGCATCATCCGGATGATGCTGCATCTGGGAATGCTCCGCCTCGGTGAAACACCGGAGGGGCCGGTGGTTATGATGACGCCGTGGGGGCTGGAGGCGGCTGTGCCGAAGCAGCTGAAGTAGGCAGGGGGAGAAGAATGCGGATTGGTTATGGGAACTACATACCGCAGCTTGACGAGTCTGTATACGTGGCGGAGGGTGCGAAGCTGGTAGGTGACGTAAGAATTGGACGACAGTCCAGTGTCTGGTTCAACGCCGTACTCCGGGGGGATTTGGCTCCGGTAATGATCGGCGACCGCTGCAATATCCAGGATGGTACCGTGGGGCATGTGGCTGAAGGACTGCCGCTGGTATTGGGGGATGACATATCGGTCGGCCATTCTGCAATCATCCATGGCTGCAGGATAGGCAAAGGCACATTAATCGGAATGGGTGCAATTGTATTGAACGGTGCAGAGATTGGTGAATATGCTTTAATAGGAGCCGGTTCTATTGTAACCGAAAACAAAATCATTCCGCCCTATACCCTATCACTCGGTTCACCTGCCAGAGTGATTCGTGAATTAACGGAGCAGGATCTTCAGAGGATGGCCCGCACATGCGAGAGCTATGTACTTAAAGCAAGTGAATATGGAAGGATCTAAACAGCGGAGGTGTATCGAATGGACAAAATGAAGGCTACCTATGAAGTGATGCTAGGACTTGCGGCAGAAATGGTGTGGGATGAAGCGCTGCGAAAGCGTCGTACCGACATCTTGTACCGGGAGATCGACACGGCGCTGGCTGCCGGCGATAAGACGGCGTTCCGCAATCTGACGGAGGAATTGAAAAGTCTGGCCTAAGAATAATACGGGAAATGCGCCTGGCGCATTTCTTTTTTGTTACAATGAAATCTCATAAGGAACTTATATCATAAAAAAGGGTGAGTGTGATGAAATTCAGTGATTTTACTGCCGAGAGCTGGCTGGAGAACCGGAAGTACTATGATACCTGCCTGCTCCCGTATACCGGACTTAGCGGCATGGAGAGTCCGCCTGAAGCCGCGGAGGCATTGGAGAGATTGCGGGACTTTTTGGATCTCGTGGAAAAACCATATCAGGGCCGTATCGTGACCTACCCGGCTTTACAGTACAATGGGGCCGAAAGCGCAGCTTATATAAATGAGATTTGCCGAAAAGTCAAATCCAGCGGTTTCCAGTCTGTGATTGTGCTGTCAGCGGACATCTCTCTGGCCGGGAGCGGGATTGCTGAAAGCGATTTAGTTCTCTCCCTGCCTGACATTGAGGCTTCTCGGCAAAAGCCGGTGAGAAGCTGCATCAGAGATGAAATCGAGGCGTTATGGAACAAATGAAACAGATCTAAATGTGACAAAAAATCAACAATTTATAAAGAAAATTTAAAATGGGGTCGTCACAATTTAGACAATATTCTTGACGGGTTTTGGAGGCTAAGCTATGATTAGATTGAACTTGTGACATGTGATAATTATCATTGTAAACGGATTATTTACAGAAAATTGCATTGTTTTTACACTGCAGGTGCCTTCTCAAAAGTGAAAAGGGGGTTACACACCGTATGAGCAGCCATAATAACGAGCACGAGTCAATTCCACAAGGACCTCCCAGCCTGAAAGAGATGTCCAGGCGGCAGTTTTTAACGTATACACTGGGAGGGGCAACGGCATTTATGGGAGCAGGTGCTATTCTGCCCATGGTCCGTTTCGCGGTGGACCCGGTATTACATAAGAAAGGTGCGGGGGAATTCATCAAGGTAGCCGAGACTGCCAAGATTACCGATGTCCCTCAAGAGTTCACCTTCGAACTTCCCCAACAGGACGGATGGTATGCCAGTACAGCTACGCTGACGGCGTGGATCCGCAAAGACGAGAACGGAGAAATTTATGCGCTTTCACCAATCTGCAAGCATCTGGGCTGTACGGTGGGCTGGAACAATGACAAGGCGTATCCGGATGAATATCACTGCCCATGCCATGGAGCCAGGTATACGAAGCTCGGCAAAAATCTGGCTGTAGCCCCCAAGCCCCTGGACCAGTACAAAACCAAAATTGATGGAGACTGGGTCTATCTGGGTGAGATCATCCCCAATACAGAGGTTAAAAAGGAGGCGTAGATCTGATGTTTAAAAATGTCTACAACTGGATTGATGAACGTCTGGATATTACGCCGATCTGGAGGGATGTCGCCGACCATGAAGTTCCTGAGCATGTCAATCCGGCCCATCACTTTTCGGCATTTGTGTATTGCTTCGGCGGCCTTACTTTTTTTATTACCGTCATTCAAATCTTATCCGGCATGTTCCTCACGATGTATTATGTCCCGGATATTATCAACGCTTATGCCAGTGTGGAGTATCTGCAGACCAAGGTAGCTTTCGGGCAAATTGTCCGCGGCATGCATCACTGGGGAGCGAGCCTCGTCATTGTCATGATGTTCCTGCATACCATGCGGGTATTCTTTACCGGATCGTATAAAGCTCCGCGTGAGATGAACTGGGTAGTGGGCATGCTGATTTTTTTCGTCATGCTGGGCCTCGGCCTCACCGGTTATCTGCTGCCTTGGGACAATAAAGCCTATTTTGCCACCAAGGTAACACTTGAGATTGCAAATTCCGTGCCGGTCATGGGTCCGGTGCTGAAGGAGCTGATGCAGGGCGGCACGATTGTCGGAGCGGAAACGCTGACCCGGTTTTTTGCACTCCATGTATTCTTTCTCCCGGCGGTCCTGCTTATTCTGCTCGTCGGACACTTTATTATGATCCGCAGACAGGGGATTTCTGGCCCGCTCTGAGTTCCGGCCACAGCTAAAGGAGGAAATGCAATGGCTCACGGAGACAACTCCAAGGAAAAGATTGTATATGTGGGGGATTCACGGGTGCGCAGGGGCAGCGGCTTCATTACGCCGCCGGATTACACAGCCTATCCCGGAAAATCGGAAGCGTTTATCCCTAACTTTCTGTTAAAGGAATGGATGGTCGGAGTGGTCGTGCTGGTGGGCATACTCGTTCTGACGATTTCTGAACCGGCCCCGCTGGGGTTCCCTGCAAATGCCAACGCCACGGTCATTCCGATTCCCGACTGGTATTTCCTCTTTCTGTACCAGTATTTGAAGCTGCCTTATGCATCCGGCGATTATATCGTGCTGGGAACACTTGGCGTGACCGGTGTAGCTTTTGGCTCGCTGCTGCTGGCTCCGTTCCTCGACACGGGCCGGGAGCGCCGCTTCTACCGCCGGCCGATTGCTTCCTCGCTGATGTTCCTGTCCCTGATCGCAATCGTCTATCTGACCAACACGGCCTGGACGGAATACAAGCATGAAATGGCCGAAACCGGCCAGATACCTGAAGATGTGCAGCGTGAGGAAAAAGCGGCTGAGAACAAGGCAAAGGGTTTGCCGACCACCAGTGCGGTGCAGGCCAAAGAAATTGCTATTGTGGACAAGGATGATCCGGCAATGGGGCTGTTCAAGCAAGCCACCTGCGTAACTTGCCATGCGGTGGATATGAAAGGTGCCGGAGGGCCGTCTCTGCGCGGTGTGGGCGACACCCATGATAAGGAAGCGATCCTCGCGATCATCAAAAATGGCCAGGGCCAGATGCCCCCGATGCATGATACTGCTATAGCAGCAGGGCTTAGCGAGCAGGATATTGACAGTCTGGCTGCCTGGCTTGCCAAACAAAAAAGCGAACAGTAAAATAATAATAACGCACCAACCTGATCGTACCTGCGGTCGGGTTTTTGTATGTAATCCTAAGAAGCTGCCACATTCGGGAGGTTAAAGATTGTATATGCCGGTTCACTGGTTTGAGAGACTGTTTAGGCATCGGGGAGTCATGTGGCTGCTCTTTATTGTGAATTTCCTCGGAACGATTTACGGGTACATATGGTATGGCAATCAACTGGAATTTACAGCGGATAATTATCCCGCATGGCTGCTTCCCTTTGTTCCGGACAGCCCGACAGCGAGCCTGTTTTTTACGCTTGCCTTACTGCTGCTGCTCTATCCTCCAAAAGGGATCAAAGGAACACTCGTACGCGAGCTGATTGAGGCGCTGGCGGTGGTTACATCCGTGAAATACGGCATTTGGGCGGTCGGCATCATTTTTGCCGGCGGATACCAGGGAGATACAGTGAGCTGGAAGGACTGGATGCTGGTGGTTTCGCACACCGGAATGGCGGTTGAGGCACTGATCTACGCGCGTTTTTTTTCCTTCCGCAGAATGCTTCCCTTGGCATTGTTCTGGGCATTTGCCAATGACATGGTGGATTACTCGAAGGGTGTTTATCCCTGGCTGCCGGATGTGCTGGAGGACAATGTAAACGAAGTTCAATATTTCACCATTGGCTTAACCTTCTTTAGCACTGCAGCAGCTTGGCTGTTCGGGGGAAGGTCCAGAAGGGTTGAGCCGCTGGACAAGCCCACTGTGGGACGACGCTGACAGGCTGTTCTAACTCTTGTCCTCCTGCCATACATTTAAGGTAGGAGGGATGTCTCATGCCGCGCAGGAGATATGTTGTGCTGACAGGATTGATGTTGTGCTGGCTGCTGGCCGGCATGAATGCAGGTGTAGTTCACGCGGATGCCAAGGCGGTTGTGCAAGGGGCAGGCGGGGAAGTCACTGTCCGGGCTGGGAACTCCGCAGCCGGTTCCGCTGCCAGTCTTGCACCGGCGCTTACCGGCAGAAATGCTGCCCAGCGGCTGGATGAAGCGGCTGAGGCACTGTATGGTTATGTGCTTGAGGGTGATGTGATGAAGGCGAGACAGGAGAGTGAGAAGGTTTCACAGATTTTTCTCTCCTCTTCATTTGAAGGCCTGACTTCTGTGGAAGGAATAAATGCGATGTCTGATGTCATTATTGACTTGAAGGCAACGCTGGCCGCTGCGCAGATTCATCCGGAGCAATGGGAAGCTGCCGCCGCCAAGCTGCGGCTTGCGGCCAACAGTCTCAGCCATCCGCGCCAGCCAATGTGGCTGCAATATTACAAGCTGATCCGCGAGGATCTGAACGATATGGAGCAGAACGCTGCCGCAAATGATCTCAAAGGCTGGCAGAGCACGCTGGAACGTCTGCAGAGCCGGTACGACAACATCCGGCCTGCGATTATCATTTCCCGGCCGCCGGAAACAGTCAACGCCTTTGATTCCTGGCTGTCCTATGCTGCAGGAATCCCGGCATCCTCACAGCCGGTGAGCCGCGCCCGTCTCCTGGAGATTGTCTCCTACGGACAGGATGCGGCCCGGGTGATGTTCGGCAAAGAACGGGAGGAGCCGGCCTTGACCCTCCCGCTGGCCCAGCAGGGATATGGAGCCTGGGGCCTGCTGGCCGGAGGATTCATCATTGCCGCACTGGCCTACGCTGCGTTCCGCAAGTACCGTGGAGAGAATGAGGATTGGAAGCCGGTATAGAGCTGATGTAAGGTGCCGAATGTCCCGTCCACGGTGAAATCAAAGGTACTCATACCTTGCATTCCTTCGAATGGCCCTGTTTACCGCTCACTGCGACAGAGAGCGGAACTCCAGAACATCGAGTTTTGACAAGGCAGAACCGCAAATTGACGGCCTAGCCGGGAATGCATTTGTGCAATGGGACGCTGGGGGGACAACGTGCAACGGGAGGAATAAGAGTACACCAAACCCAAAAACAAAGAAGACTGTCATACCAGCAGAGGATTCTGCAAGGTAAGGCAGTCTTTTTTGCCGTATGCCTGAGCGCCTATCAATGGTCAAGTCTGCCGGAAGCCCTCGCCGTGGACATCGTGAACGTCACTGATGATGACGAACGCTTTGGCATCTACCGACTTGACCAACTGGCTGAGCCGGCGGATTTCCTGCCTGGAGACTACGCAGTATACCATATACTTGGCTTGCTTGGAGTAAGCGCCGATGGCTGGAATCAGAGTTACGCCCCGGTCCATTTCTGCTGTAATGAGATCAGCGATCTGCGGGGCGTCGTCACTGATAATCGTAAAGGCTTTGGCGGCATAGGCGCCCTCTTGAATGAAATCGATGACACGGGAAGAAATAAAGACGGCCACCAGAGTGTAAAGGATCTTTTCACGGGGAATATAGAGCAGTGATGCGCCTATAATGATAACGTCGACGGCCAGAATAATCTGCCCCATGCTCCAACCGAACTTGCGGCCGAGAATTCGGGCTACAATATCTACACCGCCTGTAGTGCCTCCGAAACGGAACACGATGCCCAGTCCCAAACCGAGCGTAACCCCTGCATATAATGAAGCGAGAATAAAATCATGCTCGGTACTGAAGGTTACGATCCAGCCGGCATCGATCATCCGCTCGAACAGCCAGAGGAAAAGGGACAACGCGCCGATCCCGACACCGGTGTAGGCGATTTGCCGTCCGCCCAGTACTTTCCAGCCCAGTAAAAAGAGCGGGAGGTTGAGAAGCAAAGTGGTCAAAAAGACAGGGATGTTGAAAGCATAGTTAAGCAGGATGGTGATCCCGGTTACGCCGCCTTCCATCAACTGGTTAGGTATGATGAAATAGAGCAGGCCAAAAGCGTATACGGCGGCTCCCAGCATGATCGGTGCTGCCGTTTTGACAATAGTGGAAGCTACTTTGGAAGATGAATTCATGTAATCCCTCGCCTGGCCCGTTTAGGGCATAGTGTATTAGTATCCCTTTTTATAGGTTGCTTTTTGTCAGATTATTGCATTTACCGGTTTGTCCGGGACCTGGAGAAATTCCTTATATTCTAAAAAAGATTTGTCTTCAAAACGTCTTTACGATAACATAGGGGCAAACAGAAGGCAAGATCATACAGGGGGCTGAGAAACAAATTATGGATAAAAGTCTTGGTGACATACAGCGTGAAGTTGATGCTTATATCTCACAATTTAAAGAAGGTTACTTCAGCCCGCTTTCCATGCTGGCCCGGATGTCGGAGGAGGTAGGCGAGCTTGCCCGGGAAGTTAACCATCAGTTTGGCGAAAAGCCCAAAAAAGTGGATGAAGCAGAAAATTCGATTGAGCTTGAACTGGGTGATATTTTGTTTATTACAGTTTGCTTTGCCAATTCACTGGGAATTGATCTAACTGAAGCTCACAATAAAGTGATGCATAAGTTCAATACCCGCGATGCCGGTCGATGGACTCCTAAAAACACCGATTAGGTATCTATAACATATGCTGTACCAAACGAACGGGATTTAGCCGTGAGGATGGTGGGCAAATGGATCATAACGACTATATCAAAGCGGCATACCGCTCTATACTCCGCAGTGACTTCGCCGAAGCGATCACATTGTTCGAAAAAGCAATTGCGGCCAGTCCGGACGATGCCGAAGTAAGGTACCGCTGCTCTATAACGTATGCCCGAAGCGGTATGCTGGTCAAAGCGCTGGAGCATGTCCGGGCGGCAGTGAAGCTGGACGGAGAGAAACCGGAGTATCGGCTCCACCTGCAGCATTTGCAGGCGCTGCAGTTCGTGCAGGAGGCCAAAAAGCTCCTGGAGGATGAAGTTACGGAGACCCATAACCCGTATCATCCGGTTACCTTATTGAAAGAAGCAATAGCTCTTGACCCCTTGTACGGGGATGCCTATGTTTGGCTTGCCATTGCACACAGCCGGATGAATGAGCATGTGCAGGCAATAGCCGCGCTAAAAGAAGTGATGTCGCTGCATCCTGATGATAACGGGCTGCGGCAGCTTATGAAGGACCTTCAGAAATCGTTGCAAAAATATATTCAGTAATTTGGAACCAGTGAAAGCGAGGAGGAATAAGGGTGAAGGCCAAGATCAGAGTTATCGTCTCCGGTGCGGGAGGCAGAATGGGCAAAGAAGTTGTGAAGCTGGTACTGCAGGATGAAGAACTGGAGCTGGCTGCTGCTGTAGACCGTTCGTCAAGCGGCAGCGATGCCGGCCGTCTGGTTGGATTGGAAGAGAGCGGCATTGTGGTTGTATCTGATTTGGAAACTGCCCTGGCAGAGAGCGGCGGAGAGGTTCTCGTGGATTTCACCACCCCGCAGTCGGCCTATCCCAATACACTGCTTGCCATAAAATATGGAGTCCGTCCGGTAATCGGTACTACCGGGTTCTCTCCGGAGCAGATTACTGAGTTGGACAAGCAATGCCGGGAACGGGGGATCGGAGGGCTCATTGCCCCCAACTTCTCGATCGGAGCCATTCTGATGATGAAATTTGCGGCTCAGGCGGCGAAATATTTTCCGCATCTGGAAATTATCGAATACCATGGGGACCAGAAGCTGGATGCTCCTTCAGGTACGGCAATTAAAACGGCAGAGATGATTTCAGAGGTAAGGCAGGAGCTGCGGCAGGGCAATCCGAAGGAAGAGGAAGTGATTGAGGGTGCGCGCGGAGGCTATTATAACGGGTTCCGCATTCACAGCGTCCGGCTTCCGGGTGTTTTTGCCCAGGAAGAAGTGGTTTTTGGCGGGTATGGGCAATCCCTGAAAATCCGTCATGATTCCTATGAGCGGGCAGGCTACATGCCCGGTGTCAAAATGGGAGTCCAGAAGGTGATGGGCTACACCGGATTAATTTATGGTTTTGAGCATTTTATTGAATAGACGGGGGAATACACCATGTTGAAAATCGCATTTATCGCGCATGACCGGAAAAAAGATGAAATGGTTAATTTTGTAACTGCTTATGAGCATGTATTTGTCGGGCATCAGCTGTATTCAACGGGAACTACGGGTCAACGCATTATGGAAGTGACAAATCTCTCTATCCACCGCTATATGTCCGGGCCGCTTGGCGGCGATCAGCAGATCGGTTCTATGGTGGCGATGGACGAGCTGGACCTGATTATTTTTCTGCGCGACCCGCTTATGGCACAGCCTCATGAACCGGATATTACAGCATTGCTTCGTCTTTGTGACGTATACGGTATCCCGGTGGCAACCAATATTGCCACAGCTGAGATTCTGGTCAAAGCCATCGACCGCGGCGACTTCGCCTGGCGTGAGCTTGTACATAAGTATAAGCCGGGTGTGGATGAATGAAGCTGGACATTCTTGTATTCGGTGCGCATGCTGACGATGCCGAAATCGGCATGGCCGGAACTATTGCCAAACATACGGCTGCAGGATTCAAGGTAGGCTTGTGTGATTTGACGGCAGCGGAAATGTCCTCGAACGGAACTGTGGAGCGCCGTAGAATGGAAGCCCAACAGGCTGCCGATCTCCTCGGTGCATCCGTTCGTACGAATCTGGGGTTGCCGGACCGGGGACTATATATGACTGAGGAGCATCTGGCGGCAGTGACGCTGGAGATCCGCCGGTTTGCTCCGGATATCGTATTTGCCCCTTATTGGGAAGACCGGCATCCGGATCATATCGCCTGCAGCAAGCTGGTGGAAGAAGCGGTTTTTAATGCGAAGCTGCGCAAATATATGCCGGACAAGCCTGCTGTCCCTGCGCCACAGCTGTATTTTTATTTCATTAATGATTTGGGGCGTACTGACCTTATTGTTGATGTGACCGGGCAATACAGCCTTAAGGAGCAGGCGCTGTCCTGCTACCGCTCACAATTTGAGAAAAGTCCGGGGGAAGACGTAGTATCCACTCCTTTAAATGAAGGATATATCGAACGTGTCCGCTCCAGAGATATGCTGCTTGGACAGCGGCGGCTTATTCCTTACGCTGAGGGCTTCGCGAGCAAAGTGCCTCACACCGTTGATCTGTTCACTAACCCGATTAATCAAGTCCGATAATCTTTATTAAATGGTTATGAACCACTATAATATATTCATATCATTACACTAAGTAATGAACTTAAGTCTTACAAAGGGGACGGAGCAATGGACCGTTTAAAAATAGGCATCACCTGTTATCCGTCTCTTGGCGGCTCGGGTGTTGTGGCGACGGAACTGGGCAAGCTTTTGGCCGAGAAGGGCCATGAGGTCCATTTTATTACACATAGTATCCCGTTCCGCTTGGGAACGTTTCAGAAGAATATTTTTTATCATGAGGTTGAGGTCAACGATTATTACGTCTTCCGTTACCCGCCTTATGACCTGGCACTGGCGACCAAAATGGCTCAAGTAGCCAAAATGGTGGGACTGGACCTGTTCCATGTCCATTATGCGGTGCCGCATGCAGTATGCGCTTATCTCGCCAAACAGATGCTGGGCAATGATATCAAGGTAGTAACTACTCTGCACGGGACCGACATTACGGTTCTTGGACAGGATGAATCACTGAAGGACCTGATCCGGCTCGGCATCAACGAGAGCGATGCGGTGACAGCGGTTTCGCAGGATCTGATCAAAGAGACCCGCAAAGTGCTGGATATCACCCGGGAAATTGACCTGACTTATAATTTTGTCGACAAACGTGTGTATTATCCCCGGGATGTGACGGATCTGCGCGGGGACTTCGCGGAGCCTCATGAGAAAATTCTAATGCATATCAGCAACTTCCGGCCGGTTAAGCGGGTATCGGATGTGGTCGATATTTTTGCAAAAGTGAGCCAGGAGCTTCCTTCACGGCTGCTGCTGGTGGGGGAGGGCCCGGAACTGCCCAAAATCCAGGCGAAGATCTGTGAAATGGGGCTGGAAGGCAAGGTTCGTTTCCTCGGCAAGCAGGATGAGATCGCCCAGGTGATTTCCCTGGCGGATCTGCTGCTGCTGCCGTCGGAGAAGGAGAGCTTTGGTCTGGTGGCGCTGGAAGCGATGGCTTGCGGGGTTCCGACCATCGGCTCTGAGGCCGGAGGCATTCCGGAACTGATCCAGCATGGCAAAACCGGGTTTCTGGCCCCGATCGGGGATACGGCTACCATGGCGAAGTATGCTGTAAAGCTGTTGTCTGATCCCCTGATGGAGGAGCAGTTCAGAGCAGCATGTCTGAAACGTTCCTGTAATGATTTCAGCAGAGATGTGATCACCAACCAATATGAAGATATCTATTACCGGGTGCTTGGATGCAAGGTGCATGGTCTGGATACAATCCAGAGGTAGGGAGTGCTTGAACTATGGACTGGACAATGGCCCCTTCCGGAATGGTTGCAGCGGGTAACCTGGTATTAGCGGGTCTCTTGGAGCAGGGATATGAGGCATATTTTGTTGGAGGCTGCGTCCGTGATGAGCTGCTGGGCCGGCCGGTGCATGATATGGACCTGACGACTTCGGCTCGGCCTGAAGAGGTCATGGGTATTTTTCCGCGCTGTGTCCCAACCGGACTTGCGCATGGCACCATCACTGTTCTACAGGATGGCTGGAGCTTTGAAGTGACGACGTACCGGACGGAGAGCGGTTATGCGGACCACCGCCGTCCGGAGCAAGTTTTATTTGTAAGTGATGTGAAGGAGGACCTGCGCCGCCGCGATTTCACGATCAATGCGATGTGCCGCGGATTGGATGGGGTTGTCGTTGATCCCTATGGCGGACAAGAGGACTCGGAGCGCCGGCTGATCCGCTGTGTGGGCGATGCCGAGGCCCGATTCGGGGAGGATGCGCTGCGCATGCTGCGGTGTGTGCGCTTCGCCTCCGTTCTTGATTTCAGCATCGCCAAGAATACTTGGCGGGGACTCCTGCGCCAGCGGGACAAGCTGGCGCATATTGCCGTAGAACGCGTTCGCGCGGAGCTTGAACGCATCGTCCTCGGCCCGCACCCGCAGCGCGGCCTCGGTCTCGTGGCGCGCAGCGGGCTGCTGCCGCGCGGCAAGGCGCCGTTCCCCTGGACCGGCAGCGACATGGCGGCAGCCGCCGCCCTGACGGCCGGGATCGGGGACCTGCAGGACGCCCACCTGCGGTGGGCGCTCCTGCTGCATGCCCTGAAGCAGACGGCCCCGGAGGCCGGCGAGCTGCTGCGGGCATGGACCTTCCCGGGGGCGACGCGCAGCGCTGTCGCCGGGGTGCTGCGCGTCCGCGAAGCGTGGGACGCGGCGCTGGCCTCTGAGCCGCCGGGCTCCCCGGGCGGCACAGAGGCCCTGCGGCGGCGCTGGATCGCCGCCGTGCTGGCCTGCGGCCAGTCAGCCGCCGAAGGGTGGCTGACGCTGCTTGCGGCGCTGCCGCAGGCCGCCGCGCCTTGCGCGGCAGGCGTTGCGCAGCCGCCTGCGCCTGCATTGGGGGCGCCGGATACAGGCGCCCCCGCCGTACGGCGGCCTAACGCGCCGGATATAGGCGCCCCCGCCGCGCAGCGGCCCACCCCAGCCCTCCTGCGGTCCTGGACCGCGGAGATGCCGCTGCACACACTGGCGGAGCTTGCCGTGACAGGGAATGAGCTGGCCGGGGCGCTGAATAAGCGTCCGGGTCCGTGGCTGGGCGAGCGGCTGCAGCAGCTGCTGCTGGCTGCCGCTGCGGGTGACATTCCCAATGACAATCAATCATTGCTGCAGGAAGCAAAAAGGATGGATCATAATGAACCGTAATGAGAGGCTCCGGCTGGCGGGTGGGCGGGATTCATTTGTACCCGGCTGGCTGGACCGTGTGCAACTGCTGGAAACCGTAGTGTCCACGCAGGAAGAGGCCAAAAAGCTTGCGGAAAGCGGCGCTCCCCAAGGCACCACCGTCCGGGCGGAAGAACAGACCGGCGGAAGGGGGCGGATGGGCCGGAAATGGCATTCTCCGCGCGGCAAAGGCATCTGGATGAGCGTGGTGCTGCGCCCGGAGCTTCCCTTGTCATTGACTCCGCAGCTTACCTTGCTGGCCGGGGTTGCCGTCTGCTTAGCCATCCGGGAGGTCACGGGTGTCCAGGCAGGAATCAAGTGGCCGAATGACCTGCTGGCGGGCGGGCGCAAAATATGCGGCATCCTGCTGGAATCCTCCCTGCGTGAAGGCAGGCTTCATTATGCAATCGCCGGGATTGGGATTGCGGCCAATCTGACGGAAGAAGATTACCCGCCGGATTTGCAGGGCATCGGCACCTCGCTGCTGATCGAAGGCGGCGGCATTCCTGTTGACCGTTCAGCGCTTACAGCGGCTGTCCTGACCGAACTGGAGTACTTATATCTGGTATATAGGGAACAGGGATTTGCACCGATCCGTGAACTGTGGGAGTCTATGTCAGTCACACTGGGGCGCCAAGTGGGCTTTAATACCCCGCAGGGACGCTGTGAGGGGACCGCTGTGGGGCTGGACGATAATGGAGGTCTGCTGCTTAAGGACGGTACGGGGAGCGTCATCAGTGTGCTCTCTGGAGAAATAGAGATGATCTAAGATGGCAAGGTTCCATTCCTTGTCATCTTTTTTAGTGTACATACTTGCAGATTTTGTTATAATAAGGGCAGAGACGGCATCGGAATCGAGCTGTACTCGGCAAGAAACCTTTTAAATCAGGGAATTTGCTTTTGGATTCACCTTCTTAACTGTATTTCACGGTTACGTTGGATTCTGCTCTGAGCCGTAAGGACCGAGACAGAAGGGACGATCGCGAGTGACTCTTTTTTGCCCTTCGGACCTTTTTAGCGGACTATGCTAAAAGGTTTTTTTGTTTGCGCGTTTACGCGTAATAACTGCGAAAAGGGGAATAGAGCCTATGGCTGACAAACATGCACTGAATATTGTGAAAATGAAAAAAATGAAAGCGGACGGCGTGCCGCTGAGCATGCTGACGGCTTATGATTATCCTTCGGCGCTCCTGGCTGAGGAAGCGGGGATTGACCTGATTCTGGTCGGTGATTCGCTGGGGAATGTGGTGCTTGGCTATGATACCACCCTGCCGGTAACCATAGAAGATATGGTTTATCACACCCGCTCAGTCACCCGTGGAGCCCGGAATACGTTTATCGTGGCCGACATGCCTTTTATGACGTACCACGGCGGTATTGACGAAACTCTGCGCAGCGTGCGCAGACTGATGCAGGAAGGACGCGCACATGCCGTCAAAATGGAAGGCGGACTGGAAATTTGCAGCACGGTGTCTGCCGTTGTGTCTGCCGGGGTGCCTGTCCTTGGCCATATCGGCCTCACCCCGCAGTCCGTTAATATGATCGGCGGCTACCGCATTCAAGGCAAAGACGCCAAGGATGCACAGCGGCTGATGGATGAAGCGAAGGCGCTTGAAGCTGCCGGAGTGTTCGGAATTGTGCTGGAACTGGTGACCGAAGAAGTGGCGGAGGCCATCTCCAAGGCTGTCAGCATCCCGACCATCGGGATTGGCGCAGGCCGTTTCTGCGATGGCCAGGTGCTGGTCTTCCATGATTTGCTGCGCTATGCCTCCCCTTACCGGGAGAAACGGTTTGTCAAAACCTACGCTGATGTGGGCACTCTAATCCGTGAGGGAATCAGCAGCTATGTCCATGAAGTGAAGGACCGCTCCTTCCCGGCGGAGAGTCATGTTTTTAAGGCAGATGAGCATGTGCTGGATTCGTTATACGGCGCGGCCGGAAAAGGAGAGGAATAAGATGAGAGTAGTCAGAACGGTTCTGGAATTGCGCGAAGCGCTGGATTATATGCGTATGGGGGGACACACCCCGATTGGTTTTGTGCCGACTATGGGTTATCTTCATGAAGGGCATGCCAGCCTGATCCGCAAAGCGGGAGAAATAGCCAACACAGTGGTGATGAGCATTTTTGTCAATCCGCTGCAATTCGGGCCGAACGAGGATTTCTCTTCCTATCCGCGCGACGAGCGCCGGGATCTGGAGCTGGCAGAGCGGGAAGGGGCAGATATCGTTTTTATTCCCGGCGTTGAAGAGATGTACCCTGAGCCCATTCACACCAAAGTTAGCGTAAGCTCCCTGACCACACAGCTGTGCGGAGCTTCCCGCCCCGGCCATTTTGACGGCGTGACTACGGTTGTCAGCAAGCTGTTCAATATGGTTCAGCCGGATTATGCTTTCTTCGGACTGAAGGATGCGCAGCAGGTAGCCGTTTTGCGGCGGATGGTGTCCGATCTTAACATGAATGTGGAAATTATCGCTTGTCCGATTGTCCGGGAAGAGGATGGACTGGCATTAAGCTCGCGGAATGTGTATCTGGGCGGTGAAGAGCGTACCCAAGCGCTGGTGCTGTCCCGTTCGCTCCGCGAAACCCGCAAGGCGATTGAAGAAGGGACTGTCAGAACGGTGGAAGAAGCGCGCAAGCTGCTGGAATCCGTTATTTCGTCCTCGCCGCTCGCAGTCATCGATTATGCGGAAATTCTCTCTTTTCCGGGCCTGGAAACGTTAGAGGGTGGTTCACTGTTAAGCGATGCTGACGGAGAAGTGATCATGGCGCTGGCTGTGAAGTTCGGCCGGACCCGGCTGATCGACAATAATGTTTTTATCCCCAAGGAGGTACATGCCCTTGTTTAGACATATGATGAAATCCAAAATCCACCGCGCCACCGTAACGGAAGCCAACCTGAATTACGTGGGCAGCATTACCATTGACGAGAATCTGATGGAAGCCGCTGACCTGCTGGAAAATGAAAAAGTGCAGATTGTCGACAACAACAACGGTTCCCGCCTGGAAACCTATGTCATTCCCGGACCGCGCGGCAGCGGCGTTATCTGTCTGAACGGCGCTGCCGCCCGGCTGGTTCAGCCTGGGGATACAGTGATCATCATCTCCTATGCCATGTTGTCCTCCGAGGAGCTGGCTGCCCATAAGCCGACGGTTGTATTCGTGGACGCTGACAACAAACCGGTCAAGCTGGCGGATCATGAGCTGCATGCCACGATTGCCTGAAGCTTAAGCCATGCAATGAATGGCAGGGATGAAGAGACCCGTACTTGTGAAAAATGAAGGCAGGCAAGCTTAAGCTGATTTCATTTTCAGTAAGGGTGGGGGTGTCCCGTGTTTCAACATTTATTTGCTGAGATGAACAAGATGCTTCAGGAAATCGCCGAAGACTTTCCAACTGCGGAGGGCGCCCGCCGGAATGATCTTTTATGCAAGTACAACATGCTGCACAGGCTTAGCGATGAAGTGATGGATGAGTGGCTGGTCTTTGCCGAGAAGCTGAGTGAATTCCGCCAAAATGCGGATTTTTCACCACCTTCCGAGGAAGAAATGCCACAGATTGAGGCACCCGAGCTGGCCATGGATTCCTTTGTCCGCGGCCAGGGCTACTACAAGCTGCTGATGTACCGCAAATGCATCGAGCAATTCAAGCAAGTCATCACCCGTTATCCGGACAGTCTGGCGGCACACCTGTATTTAGCCATGGCCTATCTGCAGGAAGGGGAGCTGGACGTCTCCTGGGGGCATCTGCATCACATGCTGGCCCTGATCCGTGAGAGGAAGCTGAAGGCCATGATCTACAATGCGCTAGGCTGTATCCGGGCCTCCCAGGAGCGTTACCCTGAAGCCCAGGAGCTATTTCGCCTCTCTTTGCAGCATGATCCCCTGCTTCCTGAACCCAGCGTGAATTTGGAGGTCTGCCGCAGGAGAGGCGGGAAGCTTCAATTTGGACATCAGCTGGTTTCGCTTTTATAATTCTTCATCCATTTAAGCGATGCATCCTGCTTGCCAAGGGGTGTGCATCGCCTTTTTTCGTAACTTCTGTTATGCTGATAAGGAGTCTCAAGTGAAAGGATTTAGAACTTATAATGAAATTTGCCGTGCTTGATTTTGAAACAACAGGAACCCAATCCGTGGGTGAGATCATCCAGGTTGGCCTTGCCATTATAGAAGAAGACCGGTCCATCTCCAGGGTGTATGGTTCCTACGTCAAGCCCGGAACGCCGATTCCCCCCTTTATTACGGGATTGACCGGAATCACGGACAGTGATGTGCAGGACGCCCCTGAACTGGATGAGATGATGATGGAGCTGGTTCCGCTGCTCGACGATGTTGTGCTGGTCGGCCACAATGTGGCTTTTGACTTTCATTTTCTGCAGAATGCGCTTGACCGGTGCGGTTATTTGCCGTTCCAGGGCCGGATTCTGGATACGATTGATTTCCTCAAGATATGTTTTCCGTCACTGACCACCTATCAGCTCGGAGCTGTAAGCGCCCATTTCGGCCTCACGCATGAGCGTCCGCACCAGGCGGACAGCGATGCCCTTGCAACTGCGCTGGTGCTCCTGAAATGCCTGGAGGAGCTGTACAGCCTGCCCCTGCTGACCATCCAGCGCCTCAATGAACTGTTTGCGGACGAGGACAGCGATCTTGCCTGGTATTTTGACGGGCTGCTGCATGAGCGGGAAATGGAGACCTTCCAGCCTGAGGGTGAGCTGACCTTTTACCGCCAGCTGGCGCTGGCTGTAGGAGACTGGACAGAGCTGATGCCTCCCAGAGAGGAAGGAACCGGCAATCCTGTGCAGAATATTACCTTTGAGGAATATATGGAAGAGGTGACCCTGCGGCTTAAGGAGACCTTGCCCCAATACGAAAGCCGTGAAGCCCAGGAAATTATGATCCATGAGGTGATGACTGCACTGGAAACTGACAAGCATCTCTTAATTGAGGCGGGAACGGGCACCGGCAAATCGCTGGGCTATCTGCTTCCGGCCATCTACCACAGTGTGCGCTCGGGACAGAAGGTCATGGTGAGTACGCATACCATCAACCTGCAGGACCAGCTGCGTGAGCGCGACATCCCGCTTTTGACGAATGTTGTGCCATTCCCGTTTAAGGCTGCGGTCTTCAAGGGCAGAGGACACTATTTGTGTCTGCGCAAGTTTGAACATAAAATAAATAAAAAGGACTTCGCGAGTCCCGGGAAGAAGCGCTTACTGCAGCGCAAATGATTGTATGGCTGACACAGACCCAGTCAGGGGATGACGAGGAGCTGAATCTGAACGGACGCGGCGGTGATTTCTGGGAGACCGTGGCCAGTGACACGGATTCTTGTCTCGGACGTTCCTGCCCATGGTTCCGCAAATGCTATTACCACCGGGCCAAACACGAAGCCGGAATAGCTGATGTTGTAGTAACCAATCACTCCAAGCTGTTCGCAGACGTCAAGGCCGGCCATCAGCTGCTTCCTGCGTATGAGCACCTTGTTATTGATGAAGCCCATCATCTGGAGGACATTGCCGGCAAGCATCTGGGCATGCAGATGAAATACTTCACGGTAGCCCATACGCTTACACGCCTCTATAAGGACAGCAAAAGCGGACAGCTGCCCGTTCTGCGCCAGACCCTGCAGTCCTCAGGCAGCGAGCAGGCGGCTGAATGGAGCGGGGTGATCGACAGGATCTACCCGGATCTGCTTACGGTTAAGGAATCTTGGGATGCGCTTAGCGACAAGCTGTTTGCCTTGCTGCCTGAGCGCAGCGATGCCGCAGCAGGTGAAGCGGGACAGCTGGTTACGCGTCTTCTGCCGGGCGCTCAGCCCAAGGGCTGGGAAGAAATAGCCGCACTGGAGAACACCCTGAACCTGAGCCTGGGCGAAATTATCCGCAGGGGCGACAAGATGCTCAGCGAAATGCGCGAATCGGAGAGCCAGTCGTCCTCGGACAGTCTGGTGACCGATATCGGCGGGCTTTTCAAGGATTTGGCTTCGATCCGCGAGCAGGTAAGGTTTTTTATGAATCTGAACGACGAGAATATTGTCTACTGGATGGAGGGCAGCGGGAATTACCGCGGGAAATCGCTGCAGCTGTATGCTGTTCCGGTGGATGTCAGTGCCCAGCTCAAGGATCTGTTTTTCGATAAAAAGAAAAGCATTGTCCTGACCTCGGCCACATTGTCCGTGGATAAGTCCTTTCAGTTCATGATTGACAATCTCGGCCTGGGCGAGTCCGCAGAACAGGGGCGTCTGATGACAGCGCTGCTGCCGTCGCCGTTTAAGTATCGTGAACAGGCACTCCTCGTTATCCCGCGCGATTTTCCCAGTGTCAAAGGCAGCGTGGGGGATGCCCGGTTTGTCGATAAGCTGGTGCATTCGCTGGCGGAGGCTGCAGTGGCGACACAGGGCCGGATGCTGGTGCTGTTCACATCTTATAAAATGCTGCGCCAGGTCTATGATCCTCTGAAGGAGGCGCTTGCCTCCCGGGACATCGCTGTTCTGGGTCAGGGTGTAGAGGGCGGAAGCCGCAGCAAGCTGATCCGGCGTTTTCAGGACAGTGCCGCCTCCGTGCTGCTGGGGACAAGCAGTTTCTGGGAAGGGGTAGATATTCCCGGTGAGGCGCTGACCTGTCTGGCTATTGTCAGGCTGCCCTTTCAACCGCCTAACCATCCGCTTGCAGAGGCGAAGGCTGAGCTGCTGCAGGCGCAGAAAAAGAACCCGTTTATGAAGCTGTCGGTTCCCCAGGCGGTCATCCGGTTCAAACAGGGCTTCGGCAGACTGGTTCGCACTGCACAGGACCGGGGGATTGTTATTGTATATGATACCAGGGTTATCGAATCTTATTATGGAAAGTACTTCCTGTACTCGCTCCCTGGACCCAAAATGGAGCATATGCTCACCGATCAGATGGTCCCGCGTATTGCCGAATGGCTTGAAGACGGCAGTGTGTCCTGATTCCGCTATACGTTCAAATTTTATTATTTAGAAATTATGATTTTTCTGCTGCGGAGAAGAAATGCACCGCAGGCCGGCTAGTCCAGAAATAACGGCAGAAATGCCGTTGTTGGAGCGTTGAAGGATGGTTTCTCCAGAAATAACGGCAGAAATGCTGTTGTTGGAGCGTTGAAGGCTGGTTTCTCCAGGAATAACGGCAGAAATGCCGTTGTTAGAGCACCGCAGGCCGGCTAGTTTGTTCATGGATGTTGCACAGAGGATCATTCCTTAGGCGCCTTCTGTTTTGTAGGGGTGCCGGGAATGATTACTAATTAGCTGCAGCTCTTTAAATTTAAGGTTACGCTAACAATACTTTTAGGAGGAGAAAATATGAAATCGGATAAAATATCAGAGGCCGTGGTGCGCAGGCTGCCTGTGTACCTGCGTTTCCTGAACGATCTCCAGAAGCGTGAAATCTCCACCGTGTCTTCGCAGGAGCTGGGACAGAAGCTGGATCTGAATCCGGCGCAAATCCGCAAGGATTTGGCCTATTTCGGCGATTTCGGCAGAAAAGGCATCGGGTACGATGTATCGTATCTGATTGAGAAAATCCGCCATATCCTGAAGCTTGACCAGCAGATCAATGTGGCACTCGTGGGCGCAGGTAATCTTGGACACGCTTTATCCAATTACAATGCCTATTTGAAGGACACAATGAAAATCACCGCGGTTTTTGATTCCTATCCCCCAAGATCGGGCAGAAAATCAACTCGCTGACGGTTCAGCCTATGGAAGAGCTGGGGAGCACAATCCGCGAGCAGGGCATCCGCATCGGCATTATTACTGTACCGGACAGCGAAGCGCAGAACGTTGCAGATATCCTGGTGGATTCAGGCATCGAGGCCATCCTTAATTTTGCACCGGTGATTCTGAAAACGCCTGCCAACATCCGGATTCATGCCGCTGATTTTACCACTGATTTGCAGAGCTTGGCTTATTATTTGCATGATGGAAAGGACGAGGCGGAAGATGAGCAGCAATAAAACTGTAATTGTAAATGGGCGTTTTCTGGTGCCGGGAACGGCGCAGCCTGTCCTTAGCGGTTATATGACTATAGAAAAGGATCTCATCACATACATAGGAGAAGTCAAGCCTGTCATAGAAGAAGGTACTCAGACCATTGACGGCAGCCGTCTGCTGTTCATGCCGGGTCTGGTCAATACCCATGGTCATACGGCGATGTCCCTGCTGCGCGGCTACGGGGATGACATGGTGCTGCAGAATTGGCTGCAGGAAAAAATGTGGCCTATGGAAGAAAAATTCACCGGAGACGATGTCTATTGGGGCACCGCCTTGTCTGTACTGGAAATGCTGAAAGGCGGCACAACCACCTTCCTGGATATGTATGACCACATGGACCGTGTGGCCGAGGTTTCCGAGCAATCGGGCATCCGTGCGGTGCTGATGCGCGGGGTGATCGGGCTCTGTCCGGAGGACGTGCAGAACCATAAGCTGGCGGAAGCGGTTGCTTTTGCGCGGAACTGGCACGGAAAAGCGGACGGAAGAATCACAACGATGATTTCACCGCATGCCCCGTACACTTGTCCGCCGGAGTTTTTCATGAAGTTTGTGCAAGCCGCCCATGATCTGGATCTGCCTATGCATACCCACATGTCGGAAACCCGGCGGGAAGTTGAGCAGAATGCGGCCGATTACGGCTTGCGTCCGGTTGCGCATCTAGAGAAGCTGGGAATGTTCACCCGCCCGTCCCTGGTCGCTCATGGTGTTCATTTAAACGATGAAGAGATTGAGATTCTGGCCCGTTACCATGTAGGGGTATCCCATAACCCGGGCAGCAATCTGAAGCTGGCGAGCGGAGTAGCCCGGGTTCCGGAGCTGCTGCGTGCAGGAGTCACGGTATCGCTTGGCACCGATGGCGCGGCGAGCAATAATAATCTCGATATGTTTGAGGAGATGCGTCTTGCCGCCTTGATCCACAAAGGCGTGAGCGGTGACCCGACGGCGGTTCCGGCACCGGAAGCGCTGCTGATGGCGACTGAATACGGCGCACAGTCAATTTTTCTGGAAGGAGTCGGACGGCTTGCTCCGGGAATGAAGGCTGATTTCATTGCCCTGGATATCGACCAGCCGCATTTCCTGCCGCATACGGATCATCTGTCCCATGCCGTATACTCGGCAAGCGCCAAGGATGTTGCGCATGTCTGGGTGGACGGCAAGCAGGTTGTGAAGCATGGGCAGTGCCTGACGCTGGATGAGGAACAAATCCGCCGCAAGGCGCAGGAGACCTTTGAGGGCCTGCTGAAGCGGTAAATGAACATGATCGATGAGGCATTTTGAAAGAAAGGGAGCTGTACTTTGAAGAAAAGAAGAAAATGGCTTCTGCTGGGGATACTCCTGGTTCTTCTCCTTCTGTTCGGACTAAGCCAGTTCTATGCTTATGTGATGAAAGACCAGTGGAGCGAACGCAGCGCAGCCACAGAGATTGCTGAAGCCAGAGCAGGACTGACAGAGGTGACCCGGGCCCAGAAGTCCGTTTGGGATGAAAATTCGATTTACTGGGTACTTACAGGCCGTAACGCAGCCGGGACGGAGCTGATGGTCTGGGTCCGCTTTACACGGGACGGCAAGCCTGCAGGGGGAGACAATGGTGTGTACGCTGAAGAAGTGGCCAAAGGCATGTCGGAGCAGAAGATCCGTTCCATCATTGCCTCAGACTTACCAGGGAGCACCATTAAGCGCCTGCTGCCGGGTGTGTACAACGGAGAATATGCGTGGCAGCTGTTTTACAAGCTGGAGGGACGCTATTATTACAAGTTTTACCGTTTTGCGGACGGAAGTGCAATTGGCGACGGCTACAGCCTGCCGAAAAAATAATAAGCGCATGACTAATTTAGAGCGGGTGGACAAGTATTTGTCTGCCTGCTTTTTTTACATACAGGAAATTAGCGGACTAAGTAGAGAGCTGAATATATCTTCGGGTATATACCTTTGGTGCAGAATCAGCAGCATCTGGTGATAAAGATGTGAATCTCTTAAGCATCGCCAAAACGGCCGCAGCGCTAATCGTTGCGGTCGTTGCTGTCGATATAAGGGGAAACGGGCTGTCATTTTGCCCAAAAATTAGTACTGAAAATTTTAAATATATTCACACTTTTCTTCGAATTCGTATATACACCTGTGATATACTACTATTTGTACTACGGCATGCTTAAGAGCATGCTAGTCTCGGAAGAGCGCTAGGCACGCTATTTTATAAAATTTATTATATTTTTTCACATTTTTCTTATCATTGAGAGGAGGACGTTTCTTGAAACTACGTCTTATGCCAGTACTGCTAACGTCTCTGCTGTCGGCTGCGCTTTTGTTTGGCGGCTGGTATTCCTATCGGGAGTTCGTGGTGCAGGAGCCGCTGCAGAAAATTGTATCTGCTTATGAGGGAGTGAATGATTCCCATATCTCTATTAAACGCAATGAGGTTACTTTGAAACTTGATTTGCAGCCGGGCACTAAATTGCGCGAGCTGGTGCAGTATGTGAATACGGAAGGCAGATCGGCGATTGACGGCCGTACCCTGAAACTGGATGTGGAGCAGCATTCCAGCGAACTGCTGGATGAATATTGGGACCAGGCGATGTTCTCCGTTGCTGAAGCCATGGAGAGCCGTAAATATACATTAATTCCTGCGAAGCTGGATGAACTGAAAGCCCAGAATTCCAAATACAGCAGTGTAACTGCAGCAACCGAAATTGATGATAATAACGTATATGTGAGCCTGAGCGACGGTAAGAAAAGCAAATTTATGATTTTGCCACGCGCTGCGGCAACGATGGGAGTGTGGAATAATGCCTAAGTTCTGGAAAGAGGTATTAATCGGGTTTGTTCCTGTGCTGGTGATATTTATGGCTTTTGTCGGGATTAATATTTTCCCGGTAATCATCGCGGCAGGGATGGTTGGCGCACTTCTGCTCATTGCCCATCTGCGCGGGGGGCTGACCGTGAATGCCGGAGGAGACAAGAAACGTAAAAAGAACGGCCCGTCGAAGCTGACCTTTGAAGAAATCGGAGGACAGGACAATGCCAAGCAGGAGCTGCGCGAAGCGCTGGATTTCCTGATCCGCCACGAAGAAATCAGCAAGTTCGGCATCCGCCCGCTGAAGGGGATTCTGCTTACAGGCCCTCCGGGAACCGGGAAGACCCTGATGGCCAAAGCGGCAGCCCATTATACCAACTCCGTATTCGTAGCCGCATCAGGCAGCGAGTTCGTTGAGATGTATGTGGGTGTCGGCGCCGGACGTGTCCGCGATCTGTTCAAAGATGCGCGTGCGCGTGCCCTCAAGGAAAATAAACAAAGCGCGATTATTTTTATCGATGAAATTGACGTCATCGGCGGCAAACGCGAAGGCGGACAGCAGCGTGAATATGATCAGACGCTCAATCAGCTGCTGACGGAGATGGACGGGATTTACAACAATGATACGCCGCGCATCCTGCTGGTTGCGGCAACGAACCGCAAGGAGATGCTGGATTCTGCGCTGCTGCGCCCCGGCCGCTTCGACCGTCATATCCAGGTGGACATGCCGGACAAGAAGGGCCGCCGGTCCATCCTCGATCTGCATGCCCAGAACAAGCCGCTGCATGAGGAGGTCGACCTGGACAAGATCGCGGAAGAGGCATATGGCTTCTCCGGTGCCCAGCTTGAGAGCGTGATGAACGAAGCGGCGATCTACATGATGCGCGAGAACCTGACCCAAGTGGAGCAGCGCCATCTCTCGCTCGCGATCGACAAGGTCATGATGGGCGAGAAGACAGACCGGGAAACCAACCACGAAGAGAAGAAGCGGGTAGCTATCCATGAGCTGGGACATGCCATTATGGCGGAGCTGCTGCGTCCGGGAAGCGTTAGCCAGGTTACGCTTACACCCCGTGGACAAGCGCTAGGTTACGTGCGGCATAATCCGCAGACCGAACAGTATCTGTACACTAAGGATTACCTGGAAAATCAGATCATGATTGCCCTGGGCGGCGCTGTGGCGGAAGAAATGTATTACGGCGGCCGAAGCACAGGATCACGCGGGGATTTTGACCAGGCGCTCAATATCGTGGAGACGATGATGAAGTCAGGGCTAACCTCTCTGGGTATCGCAAATCTGCAAATGGTTACCACAGAAGAATTAATGAAGGAAAACAGTAAAATTCTGGACGAGTTAATGGAACGCACGCATGAGCTGCTCGGCAAGCAGCGGAATGTATTTGATTACTCTCTTGACATTTTAATGAAAGAAGAAGTTCTCTCCGGAGAGCAATTTCGTTGTCAATTTCGTGACAGTGTCCTTTTACCGGCATAATTCTTTATGCCGGTTATTTTTTTTTACTTTTCAGACATGCTAAGATATTATTATATGTCGGGCTACTTATTTTTTACGACAGACAAGGTACAATACAAAAGTATAGATACCTGAAAGGATGGAGACTTCTAGATGAATTTTAAGAAAATTGGTGTCATCGGTGGTGGCACAATGGGTCAAGGGATTGCTGAAATGCTGGCAGCCAAGGGCCTGGATGTAATGCTGGTGGAGAAAACCGCTGAAAGACTGGACTATTCTTATGGAATGATCGAGACAAGTCTCGACAAGCAGCTGGAGAAATGGGCAATTACCCAAGCCGAAAAGAAGCTTATTCTCAGCCGTATTCAAAAAGTGACACATTTCGCAGAACTCAGCTCCTGTGATATGGTTATTGAGACCATTACCGAGGACCTGGAAGCGAAGCAAAAGGTATTCAATCAGCTCGATCAGGTGTGTCCGAGCCACATTATTCTGGCCAGCAACACGTCTACACTCAGCTTGACTGAGCTTGCCAGTTCTACAATGTACCCGGAACGCGTCATCGGCATGCATTTCATACATCCGGTAGCGAAGGTGGATCTCGTTGAGATTGTGCGCGGACTGAAAACTTCCGACAGCACTTTTGAAGATACCAAAGCCTTTGTAGATGAAATTGTTGAGAAAAAAGGCGTTATGATTTACGAATCCCCGGGGTTTGTATCTTCACGCCTCATTTGCCTGTTCATTAACGAAGCTATGCATGTCCTGCAAGAGGGTGTGGCTTCTCCTGAAGATATCGACGATGCTATGCGCATCGGCTACCAGTTCCAGCATGGGCCGCTTGAAATGGCTGACCGTTTTGGTCTGGATTCCGTTCTGGCCGCACTGGAAAATATGTTCCGTGAGTACGGTGAGCTGAAATACCGTCCTTCCACGATTCTTAAGAAAATGGTCCGCGCGGGACAACTGGGCATGAAATCAGGCGAAGGCTTCTTCAAGTATGACAAGGATGGTGACCGTGTATGAATATTCTAGTGATTAACTCAGGCAGTTCTTCTTTAAAATACCAGCTTTACAATATGACCGATGAATCCGTGCTTGCCAAGGGTCTGGTAGAGCGCATCGGGATGGATTCCTCCATTCTGAACCACAAGCCGACCGGCAAACAGGAAGTTACCGAAGTCAGCGAAATTCTTGAACACAATACAGCGATCCGCAAAGTGCTTGCCTGTCTGACCGACAAGGAGCACGGCGTAATCTCTTCGATCGACGAGATCAATGCTGTGGGTCACCGCGTAGTTCACGGGGGCGAATTCTTCAAGGCTTCCGCACTGGTTGATGCCGATGCCAAGACCAAGATCCGCCAGCTGTTCGACCTTGCACCGCTGCACAATCCGGCTGCAGTAATGGGGATTTCAGCAACTGAAGTGAACATGCCCGGTGTGCCGCAGGTTGTTGTTTTTGACACTGCATTCCATCAGACGATGCCTGAGAAGGCTTATATGTATGCCATTCCTAGAGTGCTGTACAACAAATACAAGGTCCGCCGCTATGGCGCACACGGCACCTCCCATGATTTCGTCAGCAAGGCTGCTGCCGAATTCCTGGATCGCCCGCTTGAAGACCTTAAGATCATTACTTGCCACATCGGTAACGGTGCGAGCGTGACTGCCGTTGACGGCGGCCTGTCGGTTGACACTTCGATGGGGATGACACCGCTTGAAGGTCTGATGATGGGTACCCGCAGCGGTGACCTGGACCCGGCTGTCGTTCCTTACGTAATGAATAAGGAAGAGCTGTCCGTGGGTGAAGTCAATTCGATGCTGAACAAGCACAGCGGCCTTTTGGCTATTTCTGGCGTCAGCAGCGACATGCGTGATATTATTGATGGTGCGGAAAAAGGCGAGCCTAACTCTACGCTTGCTTTTGATATGTATGAGTACCGTCTGCGGAAGTATATCGGTTCTTACGCTGCAGCGATGAACGGGGTAGATGTAATCGTATTTACTGCCGGTGTTGGCGAGAATGCCGCCGTGCTGCGTGCCAAAGTGCTGAATAACCTTACGTTCCTTGGAATTGAACTGGATGCTGAAGCCAATAAGGTCCGCTCCGGTGATCCGCGCCGTATCTCTACGGCAGAGTCCAAGGTGCAGGTGCTCGTGGTTCCGACAAACGAAGAGCTTGTCATTGCACGCGATACATATCGCATTGTGCAAGGAATTAACGGCTAAATCAGAGGAGAGATCAGTAGGCATGGCTAACAAGAGTGTAATCAAGAACGTGAATGAGCATGTTGGAGAGGCTGTTGTGATTGGATGTTGGGTCAATAACAAGCGCTCCAGCGGTAAAATTCAGTTCCTGCAGCTCCGGGATGGTACAGGCTATATCCAGGGCGTCGTGGTGAAATCGGAAGTACCGGAGCAAGTATGGGATGATGCCAAAAGCCTTACCCAGGAAAGCTCACTGTATGTGACCGGAATCATCCGCGAGGAGCCGCGCAGTCAATCCGGCTATGAAATGACTGTAACGGGTATCGAAGTATTGCATCTTACAGAGAATTATCCGATTACCCCGAAGGAGCATGGCGTGGATTTCCTGATGGATCACCGTCATCTCTGGCTTCGTTCCGCGAAGCAGCGGGCAGTGCTCGTGATTCGTGCGGAGATCATCCGCGCGGTCCAGCAATTTTTCAACGAGAACGGGTTTACAAAAGTAGACCCGCCAATCCTGACGCCAACCTCGGCAGAAGGAACTACCAATCTGTTCCACACCAAGTATTTTGAAGAAGATGCCTACCTGACGCAAAGCGGACAGCTGTACATGGAAGCTGCGGCAATGGCGCTCGGCCGTGTCTATTCCTTCGGTCCGACCTTCCGTGCCGAGAAGTCCAAAACCCGCCGTCATCTGATCGAGTTCTGGATGATTGAGCCGGAGATGGCCTTCACGGACCATGAAGAAAGCTTGCGTGTGCAGGAGGAATTCATCAGCTTTGTAGTGCAGTCCGTGCTGAAGAACTGCCGTGCAGAGCTGGAAGCGGTTGGCCGCGATGTCTCCAAGCTTGAGAATATCAAAGCGCCGTTCCCGCGGATCACCTATGATGATGCGATCAAGTTCCTGAATGAAAAAGGATATGAGATTGCCTGGGGTGAAGACTTCGGGGCACCGCATGAAACGGCGATTGCAGAAGCCAATGACAAACCGGTTTTCATTACGCATTATCCGGCCTCGTTCAAGGCATTCTATATGAAGCCGCATCCTGAACGCCCTGAGGTTGTGCTCTGCGCGGATATGATTGCTCCTGAAGGCTATGGGGAGATCATTGGCGGATCCCAGCGTATCGACGATCCGGCATTGCTCGAAGAGCGCTTCAAGGAACATAATCTTTCAATGGATGCCTACAAATGGTACATGGATCTGCGCACATATGGTTCTGTGCCGCACTCCGGTTTCGGCCTTGGACTTGAACGGACGGTGGCCTGGATTTGCGGTTTGGACCATGTGCGGGAAACGATTCCGTTCCCTCGTACGTTGTACCGTCTGTATCCATAGGCTGGCAAAGGGGGCTGCGCATGGACGGCAAAGAATGGAATGCCTGGGGCGAAGGCGTGTCTTTTGGCCTCCAGAACGGGATGGCCGTCATTCCTTACGCGCTCTTGAAGTATTACCGGAAGCTGAATTTGACCGGCAGTGAAGCGATGCTGCTGATTCATCTGCTCTCTTTCCGCCAAGTGGAGGGAATGGAGTTTCCTTCCCTGGAGGAACTGCAGACGGTGACGGGGCGGAGTATTGCAGCAATAGCAGGAGAACTGCAGAAGCTTATGAAGGAAGGCTTCATCAGCATTGATGAAGACATCGATGAGCTGAGAGATATCCACTATGAACGCTATAATTTCTCCGGATTGTACGGCAAGCTTGGCGCATTTTTGGCAGGGGCTGTTCAAGGCCCGGCCCAGGACAGCAGCAAGCCTGCTGGCACTGTGCCAAGCCTGCATACCGGAGCTCCTGCTCCGGATGGCGGATACGGCAGAGCATTCACTTCTGCAGCGGGTAAGGACGCTGAAGAGAACCGCAGCCTGTTCACCATTTTTGAGAAGGAATTCGGACGCCCGCTGTCCCCGATGGAATGTGAAACCATCTCCGGCTGGGTAGACCAGGACAATTACCCGGAAGAATTGATTCTGCTGGCTCTAAAAGAGTCCGTATTCGCCGGAAAGATTCATTTCCGCTATATTGACCGCATCCTCCTGGAGTGGGCCCGCAACCGGGTGAAAAATGCCCAGGATGTCAAAACCTATACCCAGAAGTTCCGCGGTGGCGGGAGATAAAAGGAAACCCGGAAAGACATTATTGCGCACAGCGAATTAGTCTTATATTTAATAAAAAACACCCGTACTTTACCTGGCTGCCTCAGCCTGGAAGTACGGGTGTTTTCGATTTAAGATTTATAGACTCGCTTATTGTTATACATGATCCATCATTTATGAGAGCTCTTTTTCCAGGGCCAGACCCATTTCACGGGAGCGTTCGGCACAGCGGTTCACAGCGGAAATTACCGTCTCGAAGAAATCGCCCTTCTCAAGCACTTCAAGAGCTGCTTGTGTGGAGCCGTTCGGCGAGGTCACTTTTTTGCGCAGGGCGGCTGGTTCTTCACCGGTCTGCTGCACCATTCGGGCCGCGCCAAGGACAGTCTGAACCGTAAGCTCTCTGCTCTGTTCTGCCGGCAGGCCTCCACGGATTCCAGCGGCGATCATCGCTTCCATCATGTAATAGATGTACGCTGGACCGCTGCCCGAAATTCCGGTCAGGGTTTCCATACGTTCTTCATCAATGACCGAGGTTAGTCCGACAGCCTCAAAGATATTGAGCGCCGTCCGGCGGCTCTGCTCGTCCACCTCTTTGGAATAAGCGATGCCGGTTGCCCCCAGCCCAATGGAACTGGATGTATTAGGCATGGTGCGGACTACCGGCTGGGACTTGCCGAGCAAGCCCTGCATCGTGCGGATGGTCATCCCGGCGATCATGGAAATCACCAGCTGATCCGGAGAGAGCAGGGGGCCCAGGCTGCGGAGAGCCTCGGCAGCATCCTTGGGTTTCATGGCAAGCACGATGACCGGGGCGGTGCGGAGATATTCATTTTTTTGTTCAGGATCGTTACTGCCGAGGACTCCGTACCGGCTGCGCAGCTCGCTCAGGCGTTCACTGCTGCTGCGGTTCAGCATCACGATATTGCCGGACTCCACGACATTGCGGGCAATCATCCCGCGCACAATCGCTTCCGCCATCGAACCCGCCCCGTAAAAAACAATCTGGTGATTAAGTAATGGAATTGCAGGCTGCTGACACATGGTTTGTCCCCCTAAAATTTTGTGAGCGATATAATTTGAACTTGAATCATTACCCAAAAAGAAGACTATTCAGATTTCAAGTTCAATCTATATAGGCTTCACAGTAATTATTGCTTATCCCCGGATTTGTCCAGAGCCGTGAATTTTGTATTTGGATGATGTCAGCGCCGGCAGTCCCATTGGGCCGCGGGCATGCAGCTTCTGGGTGCTGATGCCGATCTCTGCCCCGAATCCGAACTCGAAGCCGTCGGTGAAACGCGTTGAGGCGTTATGATAGACAGCAGCGGCATCCACTTCCTGCAGGAAACGCTCGGCGTTTCCGACATCCCTGGTTACAATGCATTCGGAATGCTTGGTGCTGAATTCGGCAATGTGCTGCAATGCCTCGTCCAAGCCACCGACAATTTTGATGTTAAGAATATAGTCATTGTATTCGGTGGCAAAATCTTCTCTGGCCGCGGGTAATGCCCAGGGAATCAGGGCTGTGGTCTCCGGGCAGCCGCGAAATTCCACAGGGATCTTGCGGAAGGCTTCTGCTAAAGGAAGAAGATGCTTCGCAGCGTAGTCCCTGTGGACCAGCAGCGTTTCCATGGAGTTGCAGACAGAAGGGCGTTGGGCCTTGGCGTTCAAGCTGATGGATAATGCCATCTCCGGGTCAGCGCCGGCATCAAGGTAGGTATGGCATATGCCTGCTCCCGTTTCGATGACGGGTACTGTAGCGTTAAGTACGACGTTCTGGATCAGCGCGCTCCCGCCGCGTGGAATTATGACATCAAGCAGTCCGTTCAGCTTCAGCATTTCATCCACGGAGGAGCGGTTCGGATCTTCGATCAGCTGCAGCGCCTGGCTTGGAATAGCCGTTTCGGCAAGTGCCCCGTGCAGCACTTCGATAATTTTGCGGTTGGATGACAGAGCGGAGGAGCCGCCGCGCAGGACAACAGCATTTCCGGTTTTCAGACATAAGCCGGCGGCATCCACGGTTACGTTGGGCCGCGCCTCATAGATAATGCCGATGACTCCCAGTGGAACGCGGATCTTTTCGATATACAGCCCATTCGGACGTTCGAAGGTTTCCAAGCGGTCGCCAATAGGATCTGGAAGCTCGGCTATTTGCTGAAGCCCTTCCGCGATGCCTGTGATCCGGCTGACATCCAGCGCCAGACGGTCCAGCATCGATTCAGGAGTGCCGCCCAGCCGTCCACGCTCCAAATCTTCAGCATTGGCGGCGATGATGGCTGGGGCTTCACGGATCAGGGCTTCCGCCATGATTCGCAAGGCCTCATTTTTGTCTGCGGTGCTCAGACTGGCCAGCACACCGGCAGTTTCCTTAGCTAATGCTGCCTTGTTAACAACCTCACTCATATTAACCCTCCTAAAAGATTTGTTAGCGCAACGTAATCCATTCATCACGGTGGATGACCTCCAGCCGGTGAACCTCGCCCAGCTTCGGCACAATCTGACTGCTGGGCAGCCCCTGGATCGTGCGCAGCTGGGAGTCGTCGTAATTCACAATTCCCCGCCCGAGCAGCCTGGCGTCGGGACCAAGGACCTCTACCACATCACCGGAATGAAAGCTGCCTTCGATCCGCTTAACCCCAACCGGCAGCAGGCTGTGCCCGCCATGGAGCAGCGCTTCTACTGCACCTTCATCTACATACAGGGAGCCCAGCGGGGTGGACATGAAGCCGAGCCACTGTTTCTTAACCGGCAGGGAAGAGAGCGTGGTGTCAAAATAGGTACCTTTGCCGGTGCCTGCCGCTGCCAGCTGCAAATCGCCGGGTTCGGTTGCTCTGCCTACAAAGACGGGGACTCCGCCGCGTGTGGCGATTTTGGCCGCATCGATCTTGGAGCGCATGCCGCCAGTGCCTACACTGGAGCCTGCTCCCCGGCAATGGCATAAATCTCCGGGGTAATCTCCTCAACACGCTCATACCGCGTGGCTTCCCGATGCTTGCGCGGATCTCCGCTGTACAAGCCGTCCATATCCGTCAGAACGAGAAGATGGGAAGCTTTCAGAAGATTGGCCACCAGCGCGGACAAGGTGTCGTTATCACCGAATTTCAGCTCATCTACCGAAACGGTATCATTTTCGTTGAATATGGGCACAGCTCCCTGCCGGAGCAGCTCTTCTACCGTCATTACAGCATTATTCATGGCCCGTCGGCTGCAAAAGTCGGTCCTTGTCAGCAGGATCTGCGCGGTAGGAATGCCATATTCCGCAAAAGCCTCCTGATAAGCCTGCATCAGCATCACCTGGCCCACCGCTGCCGCCGCCTGCTTCTCATGCAGCAGCTTGGGACGTGCGGGATATCCGATGCCCCGGAATCCGGCAGCTACAGCTCCGGAGGTAACCAGCAGCACTTCACATCCGTCCTTCTGCAGCCCGGCGATTTCAGCGGCAAAGAAAGCAACCGCTTCACGGTTCAGCCCGCCTTCAGGTCCGGTAAGCGAGCTGCTGCCGATTTTGACCACGATTCTTGTCGTCAATGTCATTCACTTCCTTCTTGATTTTACAATATTTCACGCTGAAAATGACAAAAAGCCCCCATCCTTAGACTTAGCAAAGGACGAAAGCTTGTTAACTTCCGCGGTACCACCTTCATTGATGAGGGTTCATCCGACTTCATTCTCATAACGGGAGTTTCCGTCCTGCCGGGGCAGGCCGCTCGGGGGTAGGAATTCCGAATGGACAACCGCGGTGAATTCTTCCAGCCTGCCGGAATTCACTCTCTGAGCGCGGATAATCGTCTATTCGTACTGGTCCCGTCTGCACGTTTCACTGTTTGACATTTAGAATACCATGGAGTAGTCAGGTTTGCAAAGAGTCCCGGCGGTAATATTTTTTCCAGGAGCGCGGCGGTGAATCTGATGTTTATCCTTTGGGGGATGGGGTAAAATACTTATAATCTGTTACCAGGAGGTGGATAGACTTGGGTAAGAACAACAACGTCCAGCAGGAACAGAAGCGAAATTCCATAGAAGCGGCCGAGGTTCAAAACAAGGCGATGCGGGAATTTGTTGAGGAGAACACCGTGGATTCACGCACAAAAGGTCTGGTCGACGAGAGCACAGCCCGGTTGTCCGATGATCAGAACCGCCTGATCACACAGCATAATCTGCGTAAATAAGCAGCAGGCCGAAACGGCTGCGGAGCTCTCGGCAAGAGGCGTTCCGTTTCAATGAGAAACAGTAAGAACCGTTATAGCTCCCGGTATGTAAAGCTTCATTTATTTGAAAAGCCCTTCCAGCCACATAGGTGAGCCGGAAGGGCTTTACTTATAACAGGAAATTATTCAATACCAAAAATGTGGACAACCTGGAAGTTTAGCAGTGTAAATAAGAAGCCTGGGTTCCCCTTAGGGGTTAACCCTCGAAAATCTTGCACGGAATACAACAAAGTGTGTCCTAAGCAGACCGAATGGATGAACATCTTGTACGTTATACAACAATCCTTGTCCTAAGCACGCTAAATGGACAAAAATCGTGCGAATGATACAACAATGTGGGCCTGACTTTACCTAATGGCCGAAAATCCTGTATGTTGTACAACAAATGCGGATCTCATAACCTCCAAATACCTTTGGACGAATTTATAGCGGAACAACGGCAAAATTACCGTTGTTGGAGCGGCGAAGGCCGGTTTACCTGAAAACAACGGCAGAAATACCGTTGTTGGAGCGTCGAGGCTGTCCTTATAAGGACGGCACAGCCCCTTCTACTTGTAGAGAAGGCGTTTTGGCGAAAACACAACCTTATCGGGCTGTTTCGGACTCGATCATAAAATCACATGCTACTCTACGGAAAGACCTTTGACCGTCGTTCTGAACGTTTCCATAAAAGCCTCCGCTGCGTGGGATAAATAGCGGCCCCTCCGGTAGGCCACAACCAGTGTACGGCTGGGCACCGGATCGGCCAGCGGCAGGTATACAGGAACAAATTCACTGCGCGGCGCCCGGGCGATAAAATGGGGAACCAGCGTCACACCCATTCCGGTAGCAACGAGCGATTGAACCGTCTCCATATTATTGCTCTCAAAGACAATACGCGGCTCAAATCCGGCTGCACGGCATAATTCCACGGTCATTTTACGGAAGCCCTGGCCTTCCTTAAGGACAATAAACGGTTCATCGCTTAATTCCTCCAAGGCAGTGCGAATCCCTGAGGCGCTTCGCGAAGCGAGGGGATGCTCTGGAGGGACGGCAAGGTCAATCCGCTCTTCTCCCAGCACCTCGTAAGCAAGTGTAGGGATCTCCAGCGGCAGAGAAAGCAGGCTCAGGTCGGTCTGGCCGCTGGCGGTGAGCTTTTCCAGGTTCATGGAGGAATCCTCCAGCAGGGTAATTTCAACCTCGGCATATTTACTTTTGAATACGGGAAGTACATGCGGGAGCAGATGGGCACCGGTGATGGGCATGCTTCCTACAACTACACGCCCTGTCCGCAGCTGGGAAATATCCGACATCTCCTGGCGCAGCAGCTCCACGGCATCAATAATCGTCTGGGCCTGCTCCACAAACTTCTCCCCGGCGTGCGTAAGTTCTACTGAGCTGGTGTTGCGCTGGAACAGGAGGACACCCAGCTCTTTTTCCAGTTTTGAAAGCTGCTGGCTGAGTGAAGGCTGGGCGATATGCAGTTTGTCCGCTGCCCGGGAAAAATTCCGCTCTGCCGCAATTTGCAGGGCATATTGCAACTGTCTGAGTTCCATAAACAGATTCCTCACCTTTAAATAGTATGTCGCTTATAAGTATAACCTATAAATATTGTTATTAATATAGGTGGTATTACCAAGAAGGATGAGCCAGAAACACGACAGCCGATGCTCAAGCCAAAGGTTATCCATTGCCTGCAACTGCAATTCCGGAAAAGCTTCTGGCTCCTAAAGTGACGCCATAATTTGTAGTAACGCTAATGATATAGCGGATTTGGCCTGCGAGCACATCGGCAGCGGGAGGGAAATCAACGGCCGTAATACCGGCCATCTCATACGTCAGCTCTGTCATCGCCTGAGATGCAGGCTTTTGATAGACAGTAGTAAAGATCTGGGTTGAATTTCGGAAGATTGCTTGGACCATTTTTAATAAAAAATGAAGGACAGGCTTGCTGCTTATAGGCCAAACCTATGACTTTTATAGAAATCATATCTTGGAATTATAAACACCGCGATGTTATATTTAGATCATTCAAGAGAGACTCCACTTTCTCTTCCAATGAACGATTCTACTTTATGAGGTGAAGACATGGGCAACAAGACAATGTTTGAAAAGATTTGGGACAATCACGTAATCCATCAGGAGGAAGGCAAGCCAAGCATCATTTACATCGATCTGCATCTGGTGCATGAGGTCACATCCCCGCAGGCTTTTGAAGGACTTCGCCTCAGCGGCCGCAAGGTGCGCCGTCCGGGCCTTACTTTTGCAACTATGGATCATAACGTTCCCACCAAGGACCGTTACAATATTACCGATCCTATCTCCAAGCAGCAGATTGATACATTGTCGCAGAACTGCCGCGATTTTGGCGTGAAATTGTTCGATCTGAACGATATTGACCAAGGTGTAGTCCATGTTATGGGTCCGGAAATCGGCTTGACTCATCCCGGCAAAACCATCGTCTGCGGCGACAGCCATACATCTACACATGGCGCATTCGGCGCGCTGGCATTCGGGATCGGCACCAGTGAGGTTGAGCATGTGCTGGCGACCCAGTGTCTGCAGCAGTCCAAGGCCAAAACGATGGAAGTCCGTTTCACGGGCAAACGCAATCCCGGCGTAACAGCCAAGGATATGATTCTTGGTGTTATCGCCAAGTATGGCACCGATTTTGCAACAGGTTATGTTATTGAATATACCGGCGAAGCCATCCGTGAGCTGTCGATGGAAGAACGCATGACGGTCTGCAACATGTCGATTGAAGGCGGGGCAAGAGCAGGGCTGATCGCTCCGGATGAGACTACCTTCAACTATCTGCGCGGACGCCAGTATGTGCCGCAGGGCGCAGCCTATGAAGCTGCGGTTGAAACCTGGAAGGAGCTTGTCAGCGACGAAGGCGCCCAGTATGATACCGTTGTTGAATTTGATGTGGAAACGTTGATTCCGCAGGTAACCTGGGGAACCAGCCCGGGTATGGGTACGGATATTACCTCCACTGTGCCGAACCCGGCGGATTTCACGACGGAGAACGAACGCAAGGCGGCTGAAAAAGCGCTTGAATATATGGACCTGGTACCGGGAACGCCGATTTCCGAAATCGGTATTGACTATGTCTTCATCGGCTCCTGCACGAATGGACGCATTGAAGATCTCCGTGCTGCGGCTGAGGTAGCCAAGGGCCATAAGGTATCGGATAAGGTTACGGCAATTGTGGTTCCGGGCTCGGGACGCGTGAAGCTGCAGGCCGAGAAGGAAGGGCTTGACAAAGTATTTACTGAAGCAGGTTTTGAATGGCGCGAAGCGGGCTGCAGCATGTGCCTGGCCATGAACCCGGATGTCCTGCAGCCTGGACAGCGCTGCGCATCCACCTCGAACCGGAACTTTGAAGGACGTCAGGGGCGCGGCGGACGCACGCATCTGGTATCTCCTGCCATGGCGGCTGCGGCTGCGATCAAAGGCCATTTTACCGATGTCCGCGACTGGAACTACAAGGCGGAAGCCGTCAACGCATAGAACTTGAGAGAGCAGGAGGAACTAATCATGGAAGCATTCAAAAAATTAACCGGAATCGTTGCCCCGGTAGACCGGGTAAATGTAGATACGGACGCTATTATCCCTAAGCAATTTTTGAAACGGATTGAACGCACGGGCTTTGGACAATTTTTGTTCTACGAATGGCGTTTTGACGAAGCCGGAAATGACAATGCTGCGTTTGAAATGAACAAACCCCGCTATAAAGGGGCTTCGATTCTGATCTCGCGGGCCAATTTCGGCTGTGGCTCCTCACGTGAGCACGCGCCTTGGGCCATTATGGATTACGGCTTCCGGGTCGTCATTGCCCCTTCGTATGCCGATATTTTCTACAATAACTGCTTCAAAAACGGGATTTTGCCGATTAAACTGTCGGAATCCCAGGTAGATGAGCTGTTCAAACGCACAGCAGAGCACGATGGCTACAAATTGACAGTGGATCTGGAAAATAACCTGCTGAGCGATGATCATGGACTCAGTATTACCTTTGAGCTGGATGAGCACCGCCGCCAATTCCTGCTGCAGGGTCTGGATGATATCGGGCTGACGCTTCAGCATGCGGACGAAATCGCCGCCTACGAGGAACGCCACGCTGCCAAGCTGTTTGGGTAAGAAAAGTCAACATAAAAACTTTACAAGATTTACACAAAACTTCTATTTCCGGGTGTCGGAAATAGAAGTTTTTTTGCTATAATCGATATATTCATTGCCCGAGAAGGCAACTTTTGGAGATTTCTGTCGTCTTAATCTTATCTAAGCATCTAACATTTGCCAGAAGGAGAGGAAAGGATGAGAAGAGCCGGACAACGAGTGCTATTTCTATTGCTGCTGCCACTGCTACTGCTATCATTCGCCGGCCATGAAGCCGCAGCTGCCGGGAACAGCGCGGGCAGAATTGTTATGGACAACAGGGAGCTGGAAATCCCCAAGGGAATCACATTAGAGAATGTAAATGGAAGCGTTATGATTCCCATCCGGGTAGTTGTTGAGAATCTGGGATTTGAGGTGCTCTGGGAGCAGAAGTCCCGCAAAGTAACGGTCCAGCAGGACGGCAAGAGTGTACAACTGGCTGTAGGCAGCAAAACGGCCGATGCCGATGGAGTTACACTGGCACTGAATGCGGCACCGAAGCAGACGGGCGGAACGGTATTGGTGCCTATCCGTTTTGTCAGTGAGCAGTTCGGGCTGAAGGTGGGCTGGGACAACAGTGACAAGACCGTCTACCTGAGCGGCGGGGCCGCCGACAGCACAGCAGCTCCAAGCAGTCCCCAGCCTTCTGCTGCACCGGACCCGACAGCTGTACCGGAGCCAACCTCTGTTCCGGCAGACAGCCAAGGGACAGATGGAGATATTGTAACCGGAGTGACAGCACCTACTCCTACGCCGATTCCTGGCAGTGCAGGTACGGCTGCCGGTTCGCCGCAGGTCATGGGTGCGGTGTTCAGCGAGAACCGGCTGATCATCTCTGTGGCAGGGGCAGCTAAGCCTAATGTGACCCAAATGGGCAGCCCGGACCGGATTGTCATTGATTTTCCTGGCGCTGTCTTTGCCCCCGATTTTGCTGGCAGCTTTCCGGGAGTGTCCACCAGCGGAAGCCCTCAGGGCAAGCTCGATGTCAGCGGATATCCGCTGGTTACCGAAGTGCGTTACGCGCTCTTCAGTGTGAGTCCGCCCACCGCCAGATTTGTAATCCAGACCGTTGGCAGCCAGCCTTACCAGGTGAGTAAGGATGATAGTACAGGACTGGTAACCGTTGACTTGAACGTTGTAAGCAGCGGAACACCTCCCACAGGGGGGACAGGACTCAGCGGCAAACCGGTAGTCGTACTTGACGCCGGTCATGGCGGCACACAATCCGGAGCCGTCAGTCTTACAGGCAAGCTCGAAAAAAACTTCAACCTCGCTGTGATTCAAAAGACGGGCGCACTGCTGATGCAGGCAGGACTGGTTGACGTAGTATTCACCCGCACAGAGGACGTTACACTTGGACTTCAGGAGCGTGTAAACATTGCGGAAAGGGCGAAGGCCAATCTGTTTGTATCCGTCCATGGCAACTCTTTGCCTGCAGATTACCCGAACAGGAATAAAGTTAATGGGAGCGAGACTTATTATTCACGGGCGGAAAGCCTGCCGCTTGCCCAGATCATGCACAAACACCTGGTAGCGGCGACGGGGTTCAAGGACAACGGAATAAGAAGTAAAAGTCTGCATGTCACGAGAGAAACCAGCATGCCGGCAGTGCTTCTGGAGGTAGGTTACCTTACTAATCCGGGAAATGAATCGGCTATGTACAGTGAACAGCTTCAGGACAGTCTGGCCCGGGAAATTGTTGCCGGAATTATGGAATATCTCGGCTTGTAACGGGGCTCTACCGGATGATGCAAGAGAGGAAATAGGTTTGGATATGGTATATATTCGCAACTTTTAAGGAAACCCGGCGTCTAATCATTGTCGAAGGCTGTCAGGCAGACTGGCATCATGAACGCTTTTTTGGGCGGAATACTAGATTCTTGAGGTGAAGAATGAAGAAATTTGCTTTTATGCTGTTGCTGCTGCTCTTTGTAGTTGTTCTGCCGGGGCAAGGACATGCCGCTGGCGTGAGCAACAAGATTTTTCTCGATGGCAAGGAGCTGACGGCAGGACTAGACGTTCCAGTTGAAAATGTGAACAACTCCATTATGGTGCCGCTAAGAATGATTGCCGAGAACCTGGGTTACCAGGTGAATTGGGATCAGAAGAGCAAGACGGTTACAATTGAACAGCAAGGCAAGACCATCAAGCTGATTGTCGATCAGACTGCGGCTTCCGTCGACGACAAGACTGTAGTACTTACGACAGCGCCGCTGCTTAGGAGCGACACGACGTTAGTACCGATCCGGTTTATCGGTGAACAGTTTGGCCTGAAGGTTACCTGGGACAACACAACCAAGGTTGTAAATCTTATTACCCCGGAAATTCCCGACAGCACCAGCAATACGGGAGAAAGTTCCGGAGACGGCGGGACAAGCGTAGTCGTGCCTCCGGTGGATACAACGGCAAATCTAACCATGGTCAATGGCGTCAGCTTTAGTGAAAACCGGCTGACCATTGCAATGGATGGGAATTCGCAGCCAGTGGTATCCAAAGTAACCGGGCCGGACCGCATTGTCATTGATCTTCCGAATGCCACGTTCTCAGATGTATTCGGAACGGGGCAGGTGCTGAGTCCGGATCTGAACGGCTCGCTTGCCGTAACAGATTATCCGGATGTTTCAGGAGTGCGCTACTCGCTTTACAGCACTAATCCGTACACCGTTCGGTTTGTGATTGATTTGAATTATGCCAAGAATTATAGTGTTAATGTATCGGGAGATGTCTCCAAGCTTGTCGTCGTGGATTTGAATGCGGCAAGCACTGACGACCCTGCCACCTTGCCCGGGAACAACGGACGTAAGCTTGTGGTGCTGGATGCGGGGCATGGCGCCAAGGATTCCGGGGCAGTCGGGGTTACAGGCAAATACGAGAAAAACTTCAATCTGGCCGTTGTCCTTAAGGCGGCTGCACTGCTGAAGCAGGAAAACAAGGTTGACGTCGTGCTTACCCGCAGCGATGATACTTTCCTGGAATTGAAGGAACGGGCAGGAATGGCCAATAATCTCAAAGCCGACCTGTTTATATCCGTTCATGCGAACAGTGGATCATCATCTGCGGCCAGCGGCTCGGAAACCTATTATCAGCGGGCGGCAAGCAAGGCTCTGGCGAATGTAATGCATAAGTATCTGGTCCAAGCTACCGGATTAAGCGACAGGGGAGTTCGTTACGGCAACTTTCATGTGATTCGGGAGACTACGATGCCTGCCGTGTTGCTGGAGGTCGGCTATCTGAGCAATAAGGGAGACGAAGCCCTGTTGTTCTCAGAAGATCTGCAGAACAAGGTAGCCGCTGGCATGGTCGCCGGCATTAAGGAATATCTCAAATTATAGCAGCAGCCAAGCGGCACAGCAGGGCCGCAAAGTCAGCTTGGGCCTCAGCAGGTCAAAAAGGCTTTGCGGCCCTGTCTGCCCATATTCATCCAGAGGGGGTAATTGTTGATGAACAAGAAATTGACATATGCAGGTATTGCAGCTTTGCTTCTGCTTGTGATATCCGGCTGCGGAGATAAACCTACAGCAGCTCCAGCCAATGAACAAGGTCAGGATTCCACAACGGTTGTCAATGGCGCAGGCAGCAATGAAGGAGGAGAGGACGCTACGGCTACCGCTACTGCAACGGCATCCCCATCTGCATCCGCCCAGCCGACAGCAGAACCTACTGCCTCCCCTGCAGCTACAGAGCAGCCGACAGCACCAGCCAAAAAGAGCCAGAGCATTTCTGTGTATTATACGGATCCTCAGCAAATGGAGCTGGTTTCTGCCAAGACCGATATAAGCTATGCAGATGCTGTGGAGAAATACAGTGAGGCATATAAATCGCTGCAGAGCAGCAGCAATCCTGATCAAGTGCCTTTATGGGGAAAAATTGAGCTTAAATCGCTTAAATTCACTGACGGGCAGATTATTATGGATATCCATAAGCCGGATGAGGCACAGCTTGGGGCAGGCGGCGAAGCTTTTGCCATCAGCGCGCTGGCCCAAACCCTCTTTCAATTCGATGAAGTGAAGAGTGTTGAGGTTCTACTGGACGGTGAGCAGGTGGAAAGTCTCATGGGCCATGTGGATCTGGAACATCCGCTTACCAGAGAGAACAGCGGTTTGTAAGGGAAATGCAGGAATAGGCTTGCTGACTGGCGAAGTACTACAGTCTATCTAAATTGATCCATAGAGAGGGGAATAACCTATTGTCCGGGCAAAAAAGGTCAAAACGTTTAATTCATACTTACTCCAGCAAAGCGGCAGCCGCAATTCTGGCCGGCACGATGGTGCTCGGCGGAGCAGGTGCGGCTTTTGCTGCAACTGCTGCACCGGCAGCAACCTCTGGAGCAAATAATGGTTCTGCTCCAACAGCCGCGTCAGGAATTTTTACCGATGTAAAAAATGGCTTCTGGGCCGAAAAACATATCTATAAGCTGGCTTCTCAAGGAATTGTTGTAGGTAATAACGGTCTGTTCCGTCCTGGGGATTCCGTTACCCAGCAGGAAGCAGTGCTGATGGCGCTGCGTTTCATGAAGCTGCAAGGCAATGTCCAAAGCGATTCCGATGTAGTCTTTCCAACGGATTTCAAAGTAACCAACTATTATAAGCCTTATGTCGTGCTTGCTTTCCAGCAGGGGTTGCTGGACAAAGCGGCAGAAATGGCGCCTGATAACCTCAAAACCTCCTGGGGAGAACGTAAAGCCAGCCGTGAATGGGTAGCAGAGCTCCTGATCCGGGCACTCGGCAAAACTACGGAAGCCGCTGTTGTATCGGGCAAACCTACCGGGTTCGCAGATGATGCGAAGGTTGCCGCCAATAAACGGGGATATATTAATGCTGCAGTAGGTCTGGGGCTGGCCAACGGTCTGGACGGCAACCGCTTTGATCCGCAGGGTGCTGTAACCCGGGCGCAATTGGCCACCTTCTTCAGCCGGGCAGAAGCACACAATACGCTGGATTATGACAACACTGTCAAAGGGACCATCAGCGCAATGCAGGACGGGAAATTAACGCTGTTCAACAATGGCAGCACATCTGTATTCAATGTAACCTACAGCACCGCCTACTTTACCAGTACGGTTGATACCAGAATTAATTTTAGCGATCTTAAGCCATATACCAAAGTGACTGTGATTGGAGCTACCTATAATGCCGCTTATGTAGAAGTGACAGATCCGGTCCAGCAGGTACAAACTATTGAAGGTGTATTTGCCAAAGTTACTCCAGGAACAATCTGGCTGGATTCTCCAACCGGATATGACCAGTACAGCTATGATGGAAGCACAGCCTTTGTGGATGTGAACGGTGCTGCCATTTCCGCCTCCTCGATTACCGCTGCCAGCAAGATTGCTCTGCTTCGGGAAACGTTCAGCGGTACGGGCAAGATCGTGAAAGTACAGGTGACCTCGGGAATTGTCAATAAAACGGCAAATGGAACCATTCAAAGTGTAGATAATGCAGCAAAGAGTATTACGTTCAAAACAGCAGAGGGTGCAACTGAAACCTTCAAATGGGAGGATGGCACGACCCTGTTCAGTTCGCAAAATGCAGTGCTGCTGCCGGCTGATCTGAAGGCGGGGGCTGCCGTCAAGTATACAGTCAAAGATAATCTGATCCGGACAGTGGAAGTAACATCCGGTGTGGAACGTACTGTCCAGGGAGCGATTACTGAACTGACAAACTCAACGATTGTTTACAAAAAGGCTGATGGTACACGTGAAGTGAATCTGCTTGGCACCTCGCCAGCCGTCATCATTCCCGGCGTTGCCTCACCGGGCATCGGAGATCTGGTCGCTGATGCAACGGCAGGAGACAATGTACAGCTCACCTTGAACAGCAGTGACCAGGTGACCAAAATTGAAGTTTTAAGCCGGCAGATCAGCCAGTTCACCGGTGCAACAGTGGTTGATTACAGTGCAAAAACCCAGCTTCTGACTGTTACGGACAGCAGCGGCAAAGCACAATTGGTAAAGATCGATGCGAATACGAAGCTTGCTTATGATGGAGCTACGACCACTTCTCTGGCTAATATGGGTTACAGACTTGCGGAAGGCCGCAAAGTGGATGTAGTAGCTGCAGGCCAGCGCGCATTATCTGTGGAAACAAGCACCAAATATGACGGCACTTTGACCGCTGTTAATGTGGCGAACAGAACGATCACACTGAAGCTTGCCAATGCACAGCAGGTTACATTGCCTTATCCGCAGTCGGTGGAAATCTTCGGTCGTACTTCTTCGACCATTACAGATGTAGCACTTGACAGTGCAGTAACTGCGGTTCTTGCGGATAATCAGAGCGGGGTATCGGTTCTCCGTGTAAACTCATCCATGCAATTGGAGATTGCTACTCTGGATGCAACAGCAAATAAGCTGGGAGTGAAATGGACGGGGGAACCACAGTACTGAATACTTACACACTGCCTATGACAGATGAAAGCGGAAAAAGCATCAAGATCGGTGATTTGAAGGTGGGGGATTTTGTGAATATCACCTTTAATGGAAGTGCGCCGCTTGCTCTCCGGGCGGTAAAACTTAATTCAGGCCAACTGACCGCAGTAGATGCGGCTGCCGGAACATTTACCTTGAAGGATTACAAAGGCGGTGCACAGACGTTCTCAGCGGCTGGCGGGGTCAAAATTATCCGTGACGGTTCTACAACCACATCACTGGGTTCACTGACCACAGCTGACCGTGTGGAAGTACGCAAGGATTCGGACGGGTCGACAATTATCCGTGTACTCAGCCAGCAGAGCCGTGTATTCTGGCGTTACGAGAGTGGAACAAATGAGATTCTGGTAAAACGCGCAAGTGCTTCCGATAGTAATTACCGCTTTGTTCCGGGTCCGAATGTATATATTCATCAAGGCGACACGACTTTACCCGTGCAATCTCTCAAAGAAAATGATAAAATTATAATGTATTTCAATAATAATATTCTTGTTGAGATTGCGAAACAATAAGAGCTTGGTGATTTTCCGCGTGAAACACCGTCTTGATTCAGGCGTTTGTCCTGCTTCAAGACGTTTTTTTTGAAATATTTACAATCGAGAAGTTGCACCCGTGCTGGCGGGGTAACAATCCGTGGAGGGGACACTATGAAAGCTGCAGAGGTCCGCCACATCCTGGATACCATCGGTGAGCTATTTCCTGATGCGCATTGTGAGCTGAACCACAGCAACGCTTTTGAATTGACGATCGCCGTGCTGCTCTCAGCCCAGTGTACGGACGCAACAGTGAACAAAGTCACCGAGGACCTGTTTCAAAAGTACAAAACTCCGCTCGATTACATTTCTGTACCCATCGAGGAACTGGAGAGTGACATCCGGCGTATCGGATTATACCGCAATAAGGCGAAGCATATTCAAAGTCTGTGCTCCATCCTGATAGAGCAGTATGGCGGCGAGGTGCCGCAGGCCCACGACTTGCTGGTAACCCTGCCGGGTGTCGGGCGAAAGACCGCCAATGTGGTTGTTTCCAACGCTTTTGGAGTTCCGGCTATTGCAGTGGATACCCATGTCGAGCGGGTAGCCAAAAGGCTGGCCCTTGCGGGCTGGAAGGATTCCGTGCTGGAAGTGGAAAAGAAGCTGATGAAGGCGGTGCCGCGTGACGAGTGGACACTCACGCACCACCGGCTGATCTTTTTCGGACGTTATCACTGCAAAGCCCAGAATCCCAAGTGTCAGGTATGCCCGCTGCTGGATGTCTGCCGGGAAGGCAAGAAACGTATGAAAACTGCTGTAATCAGGAAAGCTAAGAGTCATACGTGAACAATTAGTTAAGAGTTAGAGATGAAGAAGAGGATGGGATAGAGATGAAGTGCATTTCTGTATATACCGATAATTTTGAAGCTTTTTCCGATATTTTTGAACGTGTAGTTGAAAGTCCGCTGGAGGAAAATGAAGAGCAGGAAGTGGAAGGCATCACAATCAGCCACTCCGGCGATGTGCCTGAGCACTATCTGGAACGTATGTCTCAAAAACCTGAAGTTGTAGTGATGAGAGACAAATCCCGTGGCCTGACGATTCTTCAGCATGGCAAAGTATTCGAAATTTTGCTGCCTGTTCTGGAAACTGCCTGATTAGTCAGCTTGGTGGACAATAGAGATAGCGATATGTGATGTGAAAAAGCCGGCCCTTGGGCCGGCTTTTTCTGAAAAGAATTTATTTGTTTTGGGGGAAGCGAAGCTTACCCCTAATTTAATTGTATTAGAAAATTATACAGTGTAAAAAATATGGATATCTTGGGTCCGTTAGTCCTGCGGAATAGCCGAATCTTCTATCCATAACGGCTGCGAATCGATCGCGAAGGAATAGGGCGATCCGTCTTTACCGTCTTCTTCGCAGGCGCTAGTTGGAAAAAGGGAACTTATTTTTCCGGAAATTAAGAAATTCTGAGAGTGAAGTGGAAAAAGTATATCTAATTGGGCCACATTTCTGCTCCAATGGCAAAATGGGCTGAATTAGTGTCCCTTTTCCACTTCATCTGCCCGAGGGTAGGGTACTTCGGCAAATTAGTTAACCTTTTTCCACTTAAAAAGTTGCCGTAGGATTCATGGGGAATCGTTCTCCACAAATTCCTTCAGCAGTGACAATCTGTCGTCCCAATATGTTTCAAAAAATGCAAGCCAGTCTTTTAGCTCAATAAGCCGCTCTGGTTGAAGCCTGTACCTTGTCTCCCTGCCTACCCGCCGTGAGCTGACAAGACCTGCATCAGACAAGATATGCAGATGTTTGTTAATAGCGGTCCGCGAAAGCGGGAAGTTCTCCGAGATGGCCACAATGGGCATATCGTTGCGGGCGAGCAGCTGTAATACAGTGCGGCGGGTAGGATCGGCAATCGCCTGAAACACATCATGCTTGAGGGCTGGGGCAGACACTGCTTAAGCCTCTATATAGCTGACAAGACTTTGATTGACGATTTTTTCCCAGCCCCCGTTCATGATGCCGCGGATAACCGAATGGGGTTGTCCAAATTCAGTGACCTTTGCTTCATCCCAGCCGGAATGAATCAGAGTGAATTCTGTCTGTTGGTTCTCCAGCTCTTTCAACTTAAAAGCGAGATGCCAGTCTTTCCCCAATCGAAGCCTAGCCGGTAAGGCGGCTCAAGTTCGGTGACTTTGCAAGGCGAATCGCCGAATTGTCCGGACCGGAGAATAAACTCCTGGCCTAAGACGGGCTCAAAGGTATTGTCCATCCACCAGGCGGCAAGGCCCCCGGAAGTGGCAACAGCCTTCCATACTTTATCAATAGGAGCGTTAAGGACTATAGTTTTGCGGATTTCGGGCAATGTTTCTTCAGTGTGCATGATGTACCTCCTGTTTTTTATAACACCTTTTGGTTTCATGTTTATAGTAACACCATAAGGTGTTATATTGCAATTGGTATTACATATCCATCACATTTATTGCTTATCGTTCCGCGCAAAGACCCAAATTATAAATAGGCTCGAACTATTGCTCTGCTAAACGTTAGTTCATACTCTCCCTATGTCTGAAGAAATAAGGGAGGTAATCCGCAGTTTTGTAAAGCGTATCAACCGGACCGGCGTGATTCGTAGAGGATTATAGGGGATTTTGTAAATTGTTCTGATTTGAAATGTGGCAGACTGGTGATAAAATGTAATTATTCTATTCTTGATAACCGTACGATACTGGAGGCAGCGAAGGTGGGAGTTAATGTGGGAACGGGTCGGGCTGAAATGCCGAATGAGATCTTGAAAGAGCAGTCTTACCTTGGGCTTAGAAAGCTATTGGAACAGTGGGAAGACCCTGCTGCAGTGCAAATTATCACAGATTTGGAGACAAAAGCAGCTGCCGGTGAGTTGACGTTTGCTTTTTGCGGCCATTTCTCGGCAGGAAAGTCGAGTATGATTAATCAGCTGTGCGGCAAACAGGTCCTGCCGTCAGGTCCGGTGCCAACCAGTGCCAATATCGTATCCATCCGTAGCGGGTCCCCCCGCGTTCTACTATATCCGCATGCCCTTGAGACTGGAGTCCAACCGTCACCATGGGAGACAACGCCGGAGCAGCTCCAGGATTTTTGCCGCAAGGGCGGGGAATATGCAGCGATTTCCGTGTGGGAGGATGTCCCGCTGCTGGGGAGCCACGGGGTTCTGATGGACACTCCCGGCGTGGATTCCACTGATAACGGACATCAGGCAGCAACGCATTCGGCGCTCCATCTGGCTGATGTCGTTTTTTATGTCATGGATTACAATCATGTGCAGTCCGAGAATAATCTCGCCTTTGCGAAAGCTCTCAGTGAATGGGGCAAACCGCTGTATCTCATCATCAATCAGATTGACAAACACCGTGAACAGGAGATCACCATCGAGTTGTACCGCCGGCAACTGGAAAGCGCTTTCGGCCAATGGGGGATTCACCCGGCAGGTATTCTTTTTACTTCCCTTAAGGTCCAGGAGCATCCGCTGAATCAATGGGAGCATCTGCTGAGCCTGATTGACAGCCTTCTGAAGCAGCGGGAAGAGCTGCTGCAATACAGCCTGTCCCGCTCTCTCTATCACACCGCTGACGCAGCTCTGGGAGCGTACAGGGAAGAAGAGCAGCGGGAGGAAAGAGAACGCCTGCTGGAGGAAGCAGGAGGGGAGGGTCCGGATTCCGTAGAGCAGGAGCTTCAGAAATGCGCGGAGGAACGGGTAAGACTTGACGGGCTGGGGAGGAGGCGCGCCTGAATCTGCGCACCGGTGTGGATGCGCTGCTGGGGAACAGCAGCCTGATGCCGGCAGAGGTCCGGGAAGCGGCTGGAGCCTACGCCGAAAGTGTCAGTCCCGGCTTCCGCAAGGGGCTGCTCTTCACGGCTGCGAAGCGGGAGAAGGAGCAGCAGAAGCGGCTGGCCGCGTGGCATACGCTGCAGACCCGGGAGATTGCCGCCCAGCTGGAGTGGCATCTGCTTCAGCTCGTGCGGCAATGGGGAGAAGGACTCGGCGTCTGGGATGAGGCGGCAGAGACGCAGCTTAAGCAGGCGTTCCCGGCGGTCAGCCCCGAGGGACTGGCGGCTGCCGTCAAGCCGGGAACCGGCTTCAGCGGGGAGGCGCTGCTTAATTTCTGCCGCACGCTTGCGGCTGATATTGAGACGCAGTTCCGCCGTGCCGCGCTGGGTGCAGGCGATGAGCTGCTGGCGAAGCTTCCGCCGCTTCTTGACGGGCAGCGCGCGGAGCTGGCGCGCCGCGAGGCCGCCTTGCAGCGGCAGGCGCGCGCCTTGGCCGCGCTGGCTGCCCTTGACCGCGCGGCGGACGCCCGCGCGGCAGAGCTCGCGGCGCAGCTGCCGCCGCGCCGCACCCTCACCCCCGGCACCCTGCCGGAGGTGAGGGTCACCCCGCAGGCCGGCGCGCTCCGCGCCGCGCCGGTCAAGCCCCAGCCGCTGCGCCAGGCTGCGGCTGGAAGCCCCGCCGCCGGCCTGGCGGCGGGCACGGCTTCGCCGGCGGGCGGGCGCCGCCGGCTCGGGGAGGCCGCAGCGGTGCTGGACGCTGCGGCGGAGCTGCTGCGCCGCGAGCCGGCCATGGCCTCGGCTGCGCGCAGCCTGGCGGCGCGGGCGGCGGATCTCGCCGGCGGCCGCTTCACCCTGGCGCTGTTCGGAGCGTTCAGCGCCGGAAAGTCCTCCTTCGCCAATGCCCTGCTGGGCGAAGAAGTGCTGCCTGTGTCGCCGCATCCCGCCACAGCGGCGGTCAACCGCATATTGGCGCCGGAAGGGGACTTCCGTCACGCCAGCGCGGTTGTCACCATGAAGAGCAGAGAGGATTTCTGGGAGGATATCCTCCATTCCTTCAGCGTGCTGCAGCTGGCCGCTCCGCAGCCGGAGACCTGGACCGCTGCGGCCGCGGAGCTGCAGGTTGGCGGACTCCACCCTTCGGCACTCCCGCATGCCGGTTTTCTGCGGGCGGCAGCCGCAGGCTGGCAGGAAGCCGAAGCGCTGCTTGGCACGGTGCGTACCGTCGATCTGCAGGAATACCGGACCCTGGTCGCCGAAGAGACACGGGCTTGCTTCATTCAGGGGATTGACCTTTACTATGACTGTCCGCTGACAGCCAGCGGGATTGTACTGGTGGATACCCCCGGCGCGGATTCTCTTCATGCACGTCATACCGGAGTGACCTTTGGTTACATGAAAAATGCGGATGCGATATGTTTTGTAACCTATTACAATCATGCCTTCTCCAAGGCGGACCGGGGCCTGCTGGCCCAATTGGGACGGATCAAAGACAGCTTCGCGCTGGATAAAATGTTTTTTATCATCAATGCCTCCGATCTGGCCTCGGATGAAGAGGAGCTGCAGGAGGTTCAGCAGCATGTTGCGCAGAATCTGCGGGCCGGCGGCCTGATGAAGCCGCAAATGTATTCCCTCTCCAGCCTGCTTGCACTGGAAGGCAAAACGGCTGGCAGCCGGGAGCTGTACGAGGCTTCCCGGTTCAGCAGCTTTGAGCAGGCGCTGGCGGATTTTGCCGGAGGAGAGCTGCCGCGGCTGTCTCTGGCCGCAGCCAAAGACAGCCTCAGCACAGTCCGCCGCCGGACAGAGGAGTGGCAGGAGAAGGCCCGCCAGGCGGCCGGGCAGCGTGAAGCGCAAATGCGGGAGCTGGAGGACCAGCGCCGCATAGCTGAGCAGCGGCTGCGTCTGCTGGCCGGAGAGGAGCGGCCGGGCCGGGATTTGCGCCGGGAAGGCGAAGAATTGCTGTATCATGTCCGCCAGCGGATTTCCTTTGCTTTCGGCCGTTTCTTCCAGGAGTCTTTCCATCCTTCGCTGCTCCGTGAGGATGGCGGGAATCTGAAAGAGATCTTCACAGCCTGCGGAAGAGAGCTGGAACGGACGGTCCAGCGTGAGCTGGAGCAGGAGCTGTGGGCAACCACACTGCGGCTGGAGGCGGCCGGACGGCGGCTTGCGCACGCGGCAGCGGCCGCTGCGGCAGAAGAACTGTCCATACCCGCAGAGGACCTGCAGTTCCTGCAGAATGACAAGGACCCCTGGCCTTCTCCGGCCAAGCTGGAATGCAGGCTGAACCCGCTGGACTGGCCGGCGCTCTGGAGCCGGTTCAAATCGCCGCGCCACTTCTTCGAAGGGGCAGGGCGGAATGAGGTCAGGGCAGCGGCAGAGCCCTGGATGAAGGAATCTGTAGCAGGAGCAGCCGAAGAGCTGGAATCCTTCCTTCTCGATTTCTATGCAGGCAGCGTGGAAGCCGCATTGTCACGTGCAGGGGATGCACTGCGCGAGAGCCTGACTGAACGGGAAGCGGCGATCACAGAACTCCTGAAAGGGGGTGATTCAGCAGAGCACTGGCACAGACTCAGCGGAGAATTGCTGCGCCTGGAAGAAGCTTTCGACAATATCGTGGACAATGATCTGTGAAGGTTGTAGGAAAATGTCGGAGAACACTTGCATTCTGACGGATGATGGAAGAAAATAAAGGAGCCTGAAAATTTACAATTAGAACTGCTTTTTTTACAGAAAAAAGAACAAAGCAGTCAAATTGCTGAAAGAGGTTGGAATCGACAATGTGGGGAGCTCCTTTTTCATCCCAGAGCCGTAAGCTGCTGCTCTTGGGCAGCGGGGAATTGGGCAAGGAAGTCATTATCGAAGCTCAGCGCCTTGGCGTAGAGACCGTAGCTGTTGACCGTTACGAAGCTGCACCGGCGATGGGGGTGGCCCATCGTTCGCATGTGATTGATATGCTCGATGCGGAAGCGCTGAAGAAGCTTATTCGTGCCGAGAAGCCGGATCTGATCGTGCCGGAGATTGAGGCCATCGCCACACATGCGCTGCAGGAGCTGGAGGAAGAAGGATTCCTGGTGGTTCCCACCGCCCGTGCGGCCCGGCTGACCATGGACCGGGAAGGCATCCGCCGGCTGGCTGCCGAGGAACTCGGCTTGCCGACGGCCGGCTACCGCTTTGCGGACAGTCTGGATGAGCTGCGTCAGGCCGTAGAGATCTTGGGCACCCCTTGCGTGATTAAGCCGATCATGAGCTCTTCCGGCAAAGGGCAGAGCATCTGCAGGAAGCTGGAGGATGCGGAGAGCTGCTGGAACACAGCGCTTGAAGGTGCACGCGCCAAAGGAACAAGGGTGATCGTAGAAGCTTTTGTCACCTTCGAGAGTGAAATCACACTCTTGACCGTCCGTTCGGTCAGCGGAACGGTATTCTGTCCTCCCATCGGCCATATCCAGAAGGACGGCGATTATGTGGAATCCTGGCAGCCCCATCACATGAGCGCAGCCCAGCTGGCTGAGGCTGAAGACATAGCCAGGGCAGTAACGGACCAGCTTGGCGGATTTGGGATTTTTGGAGTGGAACTGTTTCTTACGGATCATGGGGTGTTGTTCAGCGAAGTTTCGCCGAGACCGCATGATACCGGCATGGTTACCATGATTACACAGGATTTATCGGAATTTGCTCTGCATGTCAGAGCCATTCTTGGGTTTCCGCTCGACCCGGTGCATTTGCTGTCACCGGGCGCATCAGCAACATTGAAGGCAGAAACAGCCGGACAAGCTTTTCGGGTGACCGGTATTGGCGAAGCGCTGGCGCTTCCCCGTACGCAGGTCAGAGTGTTCGGCAAACCGGAGATCCGTCCCGGGCGGCGGATGGCCGTAGCATTAAGTGCAGCGGAAGATGTGGAGATCGCGCGGACAGCAGCCAAGCAGGCGGCGTCTATGCTAAAAGTGGAGGTTATTGAGGATGAACAGTAGTACTCAGGAGCAGGTACTGCAAATTCGCAAATGCGGCTTAAATGATCTGGAGAGAGTCACAGCCCTTTTGCGGGAATTCGGCTATCCGACAACGCTTAGCGTGATGAAAGAAAGAATGGAAGACATGGAGACAGATCCGTTCCATTGTACACTGGTTGCAGAATTGGATAATGAAGTTGTGGGAATGGTTGGACTACGCAAGGTAAGATCGTATTACAAACAAGCAGATTGTATTACGGAAATTACCGCACTGATTGTAGCAGAGGAGCTCAGAGGCAACGGCCTTGGTAAAAGACTCGTAGCCGCAGCAGAGGAATGGGCCCGCCAGAAGGGCTGCTGCGAACTTTTCCTGAGAAGCGGCAACCGCGTGGAGCGTGCGCCGGCACATGCTTTTTACCGCCATATCGGGTTCGAAAAAACCGCCGGTTACCGTTTCAACAAATCATTGCTATAGGCCTATATGCACCAATCATCCCCATCCCGGGTCAAGCGGGATGGTTTTTTTAATTTAAGCAGTATTATATGCTCCACGCAATAAAGGAAATAGTACACCTCACAGCTGATTCTTCTAGTGTATGATTTTAAATTTAGCCGGAGCTGTAATCTATGCTGCATATTCAATGAATGCTTATACTTCCATCCTCTGGGTGCCGCCTGGCGGCATGGATCAATTGCACTTTCTGCAATTGTTCGTCTCTAAATCCGCCGAAAAATTCAATCTGCTGTATTCTGTGCAGCAGATTATGCGGGAATAGCGGTTTGGACCGGAAATTCCAGAAATCAATTGTACGAATTACAGCAGAATGGGATTTGAGGGCACTTTTATTGAAATTCTGCTGCACAAAGTGCAATTAGGCTGAGAATTCCTTACTGCTGCTTCGTCAAAAACGCAGCCTGCGCAAGGGTACTAACGATTCCTTCCCCGCAAAAACACTGCAACACCGCCCTTAGTATGCGGACCTGCCTGTAATTTTATGTATTTCCTTATCCCTGCCACTTCCTCAACTTACCCATAGATTGAGCCGTTCGAATCAGCTAGAATGGTTGTAGTATGACCTAAACCTGATTCAAAGAGGGATGAAGGATGTATAAATTGATACTTGCCGAGGACGAAGAAGATGTAAGAGAAGGGATTATCGCGCAGATCGACTGGGAACATTACGGGTTTGAGGTTGTGGATCAGGCCGAGAACGGACGGGAAGCCGCGGACTCCATTGACCGGCTGCTGCCGGATGTGGTCGTTACCGATATTCAGATGCCATTTATGAACGGGCTGCAGCTGGCTGAGTGGATTCGCAGCCGTCATCCTAATACGAAGATCATTATACTGACCGGCTACGATGAATTCGAATATGCCCAAAAGGCCATCAAGCTGCAAATTGATGAATATATTTTGAAACCGTTTTCTGCACAGGAGCTGATCGACGTACTGCTTAAGGTAAGGTCGGCGATTGAGGCGGAGATTGCCGAGAAGGAGAATGTGTTCGTACTCAGTGAGCATTACCGCAAAAGCCTGCCAGTGCTCCGTGAACAGTTCCTTTCCTCCCTGGTTTCCCGCAGGCTCCGGCTGGAAGAAATTGCCGAGAAAAGCGCGGAATACGGAATCCATCTTAACGGAGAGCTGTTTCAGGCTTCCGTAATCAGTGTCGATTATATCCGTGAAGGCGGCGGAACGGGCGCTGTTGGCAGCAGACCGGTATCGCTCAGGGATACCGGAGACCGCAATCTGCAGCTCTTCGCTGTGCTGAATATTGCTGAAGAAATATGCCAGAAGCACAGCTTCGGCAAAGTATTTATCCACCGGGATAATGTGGTGCTGCTCTCGGTAAGCGAAGAGAAGGAAGAGGCATCCATTACCGGCAGGACGTATGCCATCCTCGAAGAAATCCGCCAGAATGTCCAGCGTTTTCTTAAACTGACGGTAACTGCGGGTTCCGGTACGGCATGCCATTCGCCGTCTCTTTTGTCCCAATCTTTCAATGATGCGCTGCAGGCGCTGGATTACCGGCTGATCCTTGGCAACAACCGGGTCATCTGGATTGAAGATGTGGAATCCCGGGTTGGACGCATGCTCGCCTATGACGAGCTGACCCAGCAGTCGCTGATCCGCACCATTAAGCTGGGCACCCTCCAGGAACTGAAGGAGGTCGTGGACGAGCTGTTTGGCGGATTGGATGCGGCACAGGTAAGCACACAGGAATACCAGATTTTCCTGCTGGAGATCATCACCACGATTCTGCGGGTGGCCAAGGAGTCGGGCAGTGAGCTGAACGATTATCCGGACTTAGGGTTTTCTTCACTGTCAGAGATTCATAAGTTCAACAATATGGGTGAAGCCAGAGAATGGATTATCGGGGTATGCAGCCGGCTGATGGATTCGATTGCTATGGAACGCCAGTCCAGCTACAAGCAGCTTATCGATCAGGCCAAGGACTATATCCGCAGCCATTATGAGGAATCCGATATTTCCATCGGCAGAGTCTGTCAGCATTTGCACATCAGTACAGGCTATTTCAGCAGCATTTTCAAAAAAGAAATGAAGATGACCTTTGTCAGCTACCTGCTGCAGATCCGTCTTGAGGCCGCCAAAGAGCTGTTGCGTTCGACAGAACTAAAGGCGTTTGAAATCGCCGAACGAATCGGCTTTGCCGACCCGAACTATTTCAGCTTCTGCTTCCGCAAGAAATATGGACAATCGCCAAAAGAGTACAAAAACAGCTCCCGGGGAGGATAAGCCATGAACAAGCCGAAGGCTTATTTTTTTCCGCACCGCCCGCAGCCGCGCAGAAAAGGCAAGCTCCGATTGCCCTCTAAGCTGCGGAGTATTCAGCTCATCATAACCTTAACCTTTACGGCGGTCACAGTGCTTGTTGCGGTGATCGTCAGTTTTATGCTGTACAACAAGTTTGCCGCAACGGCCGAAGCGAATGCCAATATGAACATGCAGCAGATCATTGAGCAGGTGAATTACAACCTGGAGCTTTATGTCAAAGGGATGGGGAACATTTTTGAAACGGCAGAGGAGCATATTACCTCCAGCCCTTCCATTGATTCACCCCTGCTTAGCGAACGGATGGATATGCTGATGAGCAGCCGTGAGGACCTGGTTTCAGTAGCGGTATTCACTCCCCAGGGAAAATATGTTGTCGGCACCCCCGGGCAGAGCATGCGGATCAACACCCAACTGCAGAGTCAGAGCTGGTTCACCTCGGCGGTCAAAAATCCTGAAATCTCCTATTCCGCTCCCCACATACAGAATTTATTCAAAGGACGCTACACCTGGGTGGTCTCGATCAGCAAAATGATTGAATACAAAGAGAACGGGCAAATCAGGAAAGGGATTCTGCTGATCGATTTCAACTTCCGTACCATTGATGAGCTCAGCAGACAGGTTAAGCTGGGGAATAGGGGCTACGCTTACATCCTTGACCCGTTAGGGAACATTGTCTATCATCCGCAGCAGCAGCTGATCTATGCCGGGCTGAAGTATGAGAATGTGGAGCCTGTGCTTGAGTATAAATTCCGCAGCTATCTGGACGAATCGACAGGAGAGAAACGTTTTATTACGGTGCGCACCCTGGATTTGACAGGATGGAAGATTGTGGGCGTGGCATATTACGATGAGATTGTGACCACCAAACGTGACCTGAACCATTTTTTGGCCTGGTTTCTGGGTGTCGTGATTGTAGGTGTGATCGTGTTATCCATCCTCCTCTCCTGGCTGATTGCCAGTCCCATCCGCAAGCTGGAGCGTACCGTCAAGCTGGTAGGGGAGGGGGATCTCAATACGCCGATCCATGTCAGCGGTGCCTACGAGGTGGAGCAGCTGTCGCGGCGTTTCAACATGATGCTGCAGCGGATCAGGCAGCTGATGGACCAGATTATCTACGAGCAGGAAACCAAGCGCAAGGGTGAGCTTGAAGTTCTTCAGTCACAGATCAACCCCCATTTTCTGTACAACACGCTGAATTCGGTCATCCGGCTGGCAGAACGCGGCAAAACGGATGAGGTGGTGACGATGATTCAATCGCTGTCGAAATTTTTCCGCATCAGTCTGAGCAAAGGGAAGAATATGATCACTATGCAGGAGGAGCTGGATCATATCCGGCATTATCTGGTCATTCAGAGCTTCCGCTTCAAAAATAAATTCCGTTATGAGATTCGGGCTGAGGACGAAGTGCTGGCCTGCCAGACGATTAAGCTGATTCTGCAGCCGATTGTGGAGAATGCCCTCTACCATGGCATCGAAATGCTCCCGGATGAGGGTCTGATTACTATTACCGCCGGGCTGCAGGAGGGTCTGATTGTCATCCGGGTCAGCGATAACGGGCTTGGCATGAGCAAGGAGACGCTGGGTACCCTGCTCAGCGGTGGCGGCAAGAGCAGCAGCGGTTCAGGTGTAGGCGTGCGGAATGTGAATGAACGGATTGGATTGGTCTACGGGCGGGAATACGGACTTGCTTTTGAGAGTGAGCTTGAAGAGGGAACGACAGTGACCATTTGCTTTCCTGCGGTCAAATCCGGAGAAGGGCCGGAAGAAGGAAGGGAGGAATCCGTACAATGAAAAGCTTGCGCTTAGGGCTTGTGCTGCTGCTGTGCGCGGTATTGGCGCTTGCGGTTACTTCCTGTCTGGGCACCTCTCCGGCATACATCAGCACAAATAAAACACACAAAGTCCATATGATTGTAAAAATGAACCGGGGCGATTACTGGAATACGGTGAAGCTGGGTGCAGAAGCGGCCGCCAGGGAGTTCAATGTGAAGCTGACGTTCAAGGCGCCGGATTCGGAAAGCGACATTGATGAGCAGATCACCATGGTGGAAGAGTCCATCAAGCAAAAGGCCGATGTAATCATCCTTGCAGCCAGCAGCTATATGGGGCTTGCACAGGTTGTGGATCAGGCGGAATACTACAGGATTCCGGTGATTTCAGTCGATGCGGAGGTGGGCTCGGCCAAGGTGAAAACCTATGTGGGCTCCAACGGCTATGAGGCGGGGCAAAAATCCGCGGAAAGACTGATTGATCTGTTGAACGGATATGGGGAGATCGGAATCATTAATTTCACCAACTCCACAAGCGGACAGACCAGTTCAACGGGGACGATTGATTACGGCGCACGGGATGCGGATGAACGGGAAAAAGGGTTTCTCAACTATGCTGCCCGTTTTCCCAATGTTGAAGTGGTGCAGATTTCTTATACTTCCTCCAACACTGCCGATGCGGAACAGCTGACCCGGGACATGCTTCGCAACCATCCCCGTCTTCGCGGGATCGCCACATTGAATGAAACAGCTTCCCAGGGTGCAGGCAAAGTAATTCAGGAATTGGGCCCCGGTCCGCTGAAGATGGTGGCTTTTGACAGTTCGCCTTCCATGCTGGAGATGCTGCAGGACGGTACGGTTCAGGCCACAGTGATCCAGAATCCCTTCAATAACGGATATTTAGCGGTCAAATACGCGGTAGAGGCCACAGAAGGCATGGATGTGCCGGAGCGCGTAGATACCGGAACGAAGCTGATTGACCTGGACAATATGCTGTGGCCGGAGAATCAAAAGCTGCTGTTTCCGTTTGTAAGGTAGCAGAGCTTCAAATATCAGACCGGAGCAAGAGGCCCGTATTTCCACTGCAATTGGAGAGCGGGCCTGTTTGCGTGCACATTATTTTTTCTAAAGGCTGCGGTTATGCCAAAATCGGGAAGCTTTTTTGGTGCTTTCAGCATATGAGAATTTTCATACAACAGATGAGGATTTTATATTCGCAATCGTTTTCACGTCGGGCATAATAAAGACGTACCCGGTACATAAACGGATACAACTAAAAAGAAATATGATCAGGAGGTCAAATAATTATGAAAAAAATCACTTCCGTTTTACTCGCCAGTGCTTTGCTGGGTGCGGCTCTGGCAGGCTGCGGCGGCAACAATAATGCCGATACAGGAAATAAAGGCAATGCTGCCAAAGCCACCAACAGTGCAAACTCCGGTGCTGCCGGGGGTGAAACTCCAAAGGTCGGCGTAGCCATCTACAAATTTGACGACACGTTCATGACCGGTGTCCGCAACGCGATTGACACGGCGGCTAAAGGCATTGCTACCGTGGATATCGTAGACAGCCAAAACTCTCAGCCTACGCAGAACGACAAGGTTGACCTCTTCATCACGAAAAAATACGACGGCATGCTGATCAACCCGGTTGACCGCACAGCAGCAGGCGTAATTATCGATAAAGCCAAAACCGCGGACATTCCGGTGGTGTTCCTGAACCGTGAACCGCTTCCGGAAGATATGAAGAAATGGGACAAAGTATACTATGTCGGCGCTAAAGCAGAAGAGTCCGGCACCATGTCCGGCCAGCTGATTGTGGATTACTGGAAGGCCCACCCTGAAGCGGACAAAAACAAAGACGGCGTGCTCCAATATGTAATGCTGAAAGGTGAACCGGGACATCAGGATGCAGAGCTGCGCACCACATACTCCATCCAGGCAATCGAAGATGCCGGCATCAAGGTGGAAAAGTTAGCTGAAGATACAGCATTGTGGGACCGTGTCAAAGGGCAGGAAAAAATGGCAGCCTTCCTCGGCTCCCATGGCGACAAGATTGAAGCCGTCCTTGCGAACAACGATGACATGGCCCTCGGTGCGATCGAAGCTCTGAAGGCTGCCGGATATTTTACTGGCGACAAGTACATGCCGGTTGTAGGGGTGGACGCCACAGCTCCGGCGGTTCAAGCGCTGCAGGATGGAACCATGCTCGGTACGGTGCTGAACGATGCCAACAACCAAGGTAAAGCGGCGATTACACTGGCTGCGCTGCTGGCCAAAGGCGAAGCTCCAACCAAGGAAAATGTGGGCTTTGACATCACTGACAACCAATATGTCTGGATTTCCTACAAAAAGATCACCAAAGATAATGTAGCTGACGCTAAATAAGCTCTAACTGAATCATACCGGGGAGCGGAACATCCGTTTCCCGGAATTCCTTACGGGTAGGGACCAGGATAGAACCGCTGTGCCTCTCATGGAAAAAGAAAAAAGCGTAGGGGGCGAAACAATAATGGCAAAAACTGAATTTTTGCTGGAAATGAACAATATCACCAAAGAATTTCCCGGCGTGAAGGCGCTGGACGGCGTAAGCCTCAAGGTTAGGCCGGGTTCAGTCCATGCACTTATGGGCGAAAACGGTGCAGGCAAGTCCACACTGATGAAATGTCTGTTTGGAATCTATTCACCGGATGCCGGTGAGATTTATCTGGAAGGTGAAAAGGCTAGTATTACGAATTCCAATGATGCTTTGGGCCACGGAATCTCCATGATACACCAGGAGCTGCATCCCGTTCCGTTCCGCAATGTGATGGAGAATATCTGGCTGGGGCGTTTTCCGACAAAAGGCTTCGGACCGCTTCAGTTCATTGACCACAAGAAAATGTTTACTGACACTGAAAACCTTTTCAAGGATCTGGACATTGATCTTCATCCCGAAACCCTGGTAGGCAAGCTGTCTGTATCCAAAATCCAATCGATCGAAATCGCCAAAGCTGTCTCTTTTCATTCACGGGTTATTGTCATGGATGAACCGACTTCATCGCTGACCAGCGTGGAGGTTGAGCATTTGTTCCGGATTATCCGGGATCTGCAAAAAAGAGGCGTAGCCATTATTTATATATCGCACAAAATGGAAGAAATTCTTGAAATCTCTGACGAAGTGACGATCATGCGTGACGGTAAAAAAATCGGCACCTGGCCTTCGGCGGAGCTGACCACAGATCTGATTATCTCCAGAATGGTCGGCCGTGACCTCACCAACCGGTTCCCGGAACGCCAGAACGTTCCAGGTGAAGTTTTTCTTAAAGTGGAAGGGCTTACATCGACTGAACCCCGCTCGTTCAAGGATGTGTCCTTTGAGCTCAGACGCGGTGAAATTCTCGGTGTTGGCGGTCTGGTCGGCGCACAGCGGACAGAGGTTATCGAAGCCCTGTTCGGTCTGCGGTCCATTAAATCCGGAAGCATCTCCATCGGGGGCAAAAAGGTCAGCATTCAATCGCCGCAGGATGCCAAAAGGCACGGGCTGGCCCTGCTCACCGAAGAGCGCCGTGTAACCGGTATTTTCCCGGTGTTGTCGGTTCATGAGAACGGGGCGATTGCCAATCTGGATCATTACAAAACTCCGTACTTCCTGCTTGACGGCAAGAAGAAGAAGGCAGAAGTCGATAAAATGATCGAAAAGCTGCGCACCAAGACACCAACCACCAAAACGCAGATTATGAATCTGTCAGGGGGCAATCAGCAAAAGGTGCTGCTGGCCAGATGGCTGCTCACCGAGCCGGAGGTTCTGCTGCTGGATGAACCCACCCGCGGAATAGATGTCGGCGCCAAATTCGAGATTTATTCGATCATCGCCGACCTGGCGAAGCAGGGCAAAAGCATTATCATGATCTCTTCTGAAATGCCGGAGCTGCTTGGAATGTCCGACCGCGTGATGGTCATGTCGGAAGGCAGGCTTACTGGAATATTAGAAGGCGACCAGGCTACGGAAACCGAAGTTATGCGTCTCGCTGCACAGCATTAAGGGGGAAACTACTAATGAACGTAAAAAAAGCTCAATCCTTTGTCACTCAGAATGCGATTTATATCGTATTGGTCCTGCTAATTCTAGGAATTATCATTTATGAGCCAAGCTTTATGTCCATCAACACCCTGCGCGACGTGCTGATTCAGTCGTCAACCCGCGTCATCATCGCCCTTGGTGTGGCTTTTATTCTGATCACGGCCGGTACGGACTTGTCAGCGGGGCGTGTCGTAGGCTTCACAGCGGTGATCTCGGCTTCCATGCTGCAAATCCCGGATTATTCCCGCCGATTCTTCCCGGATATGCCGCAGGTGCAGGTATGGCTGCCCATTCTTATCGCCATCGTTGCCGGTCTTCTCTGCGGTCTGATCAATGGTATCATTGTTTCCAAGCTTAATGTTCCGCCATTTATCGCCACACTGGGCACGATGCTGATCGTATACGGTCTGAACTCCCTGTACTTTGATATGGACCCGAACCAATCGCAGCCGATTGGCGGCCTGCGTCCTGACTTCACCAAAATCGGCTCCGGTTTTATTGGCAGTGGCCAATATTCTATCCCGTACATCGTCATCATCGCCCTAGTAGTCGCCGCCATTGTCTGGGTGCTGTTCAACAAAACCAAGCTGGGCAAAAACATGTACGCCATCGGCGGCAATATGCAGGCTGCCAAGGTGTCCGGGATCAATGTATCCAAGAACCTGATCTACATCTATGCTATCGCCGGCGCCCTTTATGGTCTGGCTGGTGTGCTTGAGGCGGCCAGAACAGGCGGCGCTACGAACAACTATGGCAACATGTACGAGCTGGACGCCATCGCAGCCTGCGTAGTCGGGGGCGTATCCACTACAGGCGGTATCGGTACGGTACCAGGTGTTCTCGTCGGTGTTATTATTTTCACCCTGATCAACTACGGCCTGACCTTTATTGGCATCAGCCCGTATTACCAATTGATTATCAAGGGTCTGATCATCATTGCTGCGGTATCGTTTGATATGCGGAAATATTCGTCGAAGAAGTAAGCGAAGTGATGAGGGAAAGAGTCGAGGGAGAGTGTTGAGGGAAAAGTGCTTGAGGTGATAAGGGCGTGGCTGCGGGTAGTGTTTGGGCTTCCGGCCGCTGTTGTCAGCAGATTTCTTGATTGAACCGCTATTCTCGGTTGAAATCCGCTGACAAAGGCAAACGCTATCGCTCCTACAGCTCCAAACCTCCCCTCCGCCACTTGCATCACCTAAGGTAGCTCCCTCCCCGCTTCGCGAGGGAGGGCAGTATAAAGAGCGTTTGCGTAGTATCCGCAAACGCTTTTTAGTTGTACATAATTTCCTCCATGATTGAGGTTAGAATTTGTTAAGACAAGATACTTGAAAATTAGTGATTGGAGAATGAGTATATGCGGTAGGAATAGTAGCTGGAAGGTCGGCACCCAAATATTGGCTGGAGCACTGAACGCCCCATCGGTCCGGTGAATAGAACGTGCCTGGCCACGCACATAAATCCGCCCTTGCCCATATCCTGTAGGCATAAGGCTATGGCAAAGGGGAGCGAATGAATGCTGAGGATCATATTAAATGAGCTGATCAAAGGCTGGGATAACGGCCTCGTGCAGACAGAGGTGTGGCGTTGGGACGGAATCGGCTGGAACGAGTGCATTCCCCAGCAGGAAGAGGATTTTATCCGGGCGGATGAAGAGATGTTCGTAACGATCCCTGCTGTGGCGGGCTTATACCGGGTGGATTATTCCCGGAAACCGCTCGAACCGCTGTTTGTTCTCCCGGAGGTGGAGGAGAGTGCGCTGAGGGCTGAACTGCTGCACCCGGCGCCTTTTAAGCTGAAAGAGGGCACACTCTGGGGTTATATCAACAATGAGGGCAAGACAGCCATTGAGCCACGGTACGATTATGCCGAGGAATTTCAGGCGAAAGGGCTGGCTGTTGTGCAGCGTAAGGACAAAAGCGGACTGATTGACAGCACCGGCAGGGAAAAAGTGAAACCGGTGTATTCCTTTATTGCCCCGTTTTCTGAAGGCAGGGCTGTGGTCTCGGATGCAAAAGGCTATACCCTGATTGATGAGAAGGGCATAGAGGTCACTCCGGCGCGGGCGGATTATTTGAATTCGCTGCATGAAGGGCGGGCACTATTCTCCAAACAGGGCAACACCGGCAAATCCCTTTACGGCTATTGGGATGCGCAGGGGAAAGAGGTGCTGCCAGCCGTTTATGAGGATGCCGGTGATTTCGCCGCCGGGTCTGCCCTGGTTAAGATCAAAGACGGCGAGTATGCCCTGATCGACCCGCAGGGGGCTGTATTGCATACGTACCATTATCCTTTTGTCGGCTACCCGGGTGACGGGCTGCTCGCCTTTCAGGCGGAGGAGAACGGCAAATACGGCTATCTTCGTACAGACGGCACAATAGCGGTACAACCGCAGTTTACGGCAGCGCTGCCTTTCTCCGGAGGAAGAGCGGTGGTCAATACAGCATCAGACTATGGCAATGCCTACGGTCTTATTGACACGCAGGGCAAACAGATCATCCCGGCCACCTATTATGAAGTGCTGCAGCTTGGCGAAGACCGGGTCGCACTTGGAACCCCGCTGGTTGCCTCCCAGCCTTACCGGGGATCGCGGTACGCTATTGCAGACGCAGTGACAGGGAGAATCCTCAGCAGCCATCCTCTGCTCGGCGTGAACAATTATCAGAACGGCCTGGCGTCCGTATACGATACCCAGAATACTTATTTTATCGATAAAAGCGGCAAAAAGGCTGCCCAGCCTCCGGTCATCCCCGGCTCCGGGACACTCTCCTTCAGCGGCAGTCTGATCCGGGCAGATGTAGACCTGCGGACGTCTTATTATGACCGGAAAGGCAAACAGGTATGGAGGCAAAACGGTGTGATACCGCTCCGGCCGCCCTATTCCGTGCTGGAGAAGAAATACAAGCCGAACAGAGACTATCTGGTGTACTATCCGGTGGTGGAAGGCATCGCCATTACGGATGTGTCCAGAGAAGTGAATGATAAGCTGCGGAGTCTTTCTCTGGCCGAAGGTGCGGGAACGGGAGGGGGAGCGCAAGACTTCAGTTATACAGGCGATTTCGCCGTATCCTTCTTCCGGAAGGTTTTGCTGGTGTTGGAGCTAAGCGGATACCGTTATCCGTTTGGAGCGGCCCATGGCATGCCTACGCGGATCTATACGCACATCAATCTGAAGAACGGCAGGTTTTACCGGCTCGGTGACTTGTTCAAGCCAGGCAGCAAATATGTGCAGAAGCTGAGTGATATCGTCGGCAAGCAGATTGCGAACGATCCGCAGTATGATTATGTATTTCCGGATACTTATAAAGGCATTTCCGCTGATCAGCCGTTTTATGTGGATGAAGAGGCGCTTTACCTGTATTTTGCCCCGTATGAAATCGCGCCGTATGCCGCCGGGTTTCCGACCTTCCGTATTCCATATGCGGAGATTATGGGCCTGATCTCAACCGAAGGTGAATTCTGGCAGTCCTTTCATTAAAAAAGCTCTATACGGTTTTGTTGTTCTATTAATCTCCAGAATTTAGAAGGGCACTGCTGATAGATTTGTGTTACAATGACTGAGGAACAAATTACAACTTTGTAATATTTGATTCAGCAGCTCTTGGCAGCCCACAATACAACACGAATAAGGAGATGGCAGAATGAAGAGCAAGACTTTAAGAGCGATGTTAGGGGGAAGTGTAGCAGCTGTTATGGCGCTTAGCATTTCTCTACCATTACAGGCAAATGCAGCATCCGAAATTCAGACCGTGACCCTGAAGACTGACAGCTTCGCAAAATTCATGGAATATCTGCAACAATATAGCGATAATGGATTTTCGTTTGACGGTTCCACGGTAACCATTACCAAGCCTCAGCCAGTTGTCACTACCAAACCGGCACCTGCCGTGCCAACAGCTCCAGCCAAACCGGCGGCAACACCAGCGCCAACAGCCAAGCCAGTGGCTACACCAGCGCCAACAGCCAAGCCAGTGGCTACACCGGCGCCAACAGCTCAACCTGCAGCGCCAGCAGCAACAGCTAAACCTGCTGCAACTCCTGCAGCTCCGGCAGTAGCGGATACTACAGGAACCGCTGCCTTTACCCGGCAGATTGTAACGCTGGTCAACAAGGAACGCGCCGCAGCCGGACTTTCGCCAGTCTCCGCTTTGGCCAGTCTGAACAAAGTTGCCGCAGCCAAAGCCACAGACATGCGCACAAATAATTATTTCTCCCATACCTCTCCTACGTACGGATCACCGTTTGACATGATGTCTGCATTTGGAGTTACTTACCAGTACGCCGGCGAGAACATCGCCATGGGGCAGCGGACGCCTCAGGAAGTTATGACCGCCTGGATGAACAGTGCAGGACACCGCGCCAACATTTTAAGTGCCAATTTCAATTATATCGGCGTCGGTTTTGATAACAATTACTGGGTTCAGGAATTCATCGGCAAGTAAAAATAGTAAGCTGCAGGCAGACCCTGGCTGCTTCAGCATATATAACCGTCCTCCGGCACAGCCGGGGGCGGTTTTTTTGCTATGAGAGTATTTGCAAATTGCACATAGAAGAATTATGTTTATCTACATAGTTAAGAAGTTTGTAAATTGTGGAACAATGCAGAATAGAACGGCATATACGGGGGGATAGCTTTTGAACGATTCCAAATGGACCTGGCGGGCAGTCAGCCTGATTTCCATCGCGGCTACAATTCTTTTGCTGGGCGGGTTTGTTTATGCAGTAAAGGATATCTTGTATCCCAGAGGGGAAGCCTTGCTGACCACTTTACCGCAGGAAACAGCAGTTCCAGCCGCTGCCGCTGACGGAGTGATCAAAATAGTGGCATTAGGGGACTCTCTGGCTAAAGGAACGGGCGATAACGAGGGAAGCGGCTTCGTAAAACGCACAATAGACGGCCTGACAGCAAAAGGAAACAAGGCGAATCTGGTCGGCAATCTGGGGATCAACGGCATGACCACAGCAGGACTGCAGAGCAGGCTCCAGCAGGAAGGCGTGAAATATGCGCTGCGCCAGTCCAACGTAATCCTGGTCTCCATCGGCGGGAATGATCTGTTCAGGGGCTCCGATCTTTTGGGGAGCAGCAGTAAAGGCCAGCAAATAGCGACACCGGAAACGGAAAGCACAGGCAGTGGAAGCGCAGGTGCCAGTGCAGGAACGGGATCAGGTCCCGGCGGGGAGATGATGACTGGAGGCGCTGAGGGTGCGGAGGACCTAACCCCCGAATCGCTGCTTGCCGCTCTTCCGGAAGCGGCTAAACGGCTGAATACGATACTGGAGCGCATTGCGGAGATTAATCCTGAGGCACAGATTTTTTATATGGGACTCTATAACCCCTTCGGAGATATTCCTGAGCTGCTTGTACCGGGCAATCAGGCGGTAACTGCCTGGAATAATGCGGCGATGGATATTATTAATAAGCACAGCAATATGACGCTTGTCCCAACCTTTGATTTGTTCAACCGCCATCTGGACAAGTATCTATCGAGCGACCATTTTCATCCGAATGGCGATGGATACCAGCGGATGAGTGAGCGGATCGTACAGGCAGTGCAGTAAGCCGCATGAACAGTGAACAGGACACAGAAATGGAGAACAGGGGGCTGTGAGAAAGATGACAAAAGATCAAAGCGGCGGCTCCGGAACCGTAGTGCTGTCAGTAGAGGGTGTCCGCAAAAAGATAGGCCGCAAATGGATTATTGACGATGTAACCTTTGATGTGCGGGAGGGCGAAGTTTTTGGGTTTCTCGGCCCGAATGGAGCCGGTAAAACGACCACGATCCGCATGCTTGTGGATCTGATCCGTCCCAGCGAGGGGGAAATTACCGTATGCGGCTATAATGTGAACCGGCAGCCCGAAAAAGCGCTGCAATATGTCGGCTCCATTGTGGAGAACCCGGAGGTATACACCTACCTGACCGGGTGGGAGAACCTGCAGCATTTTGCCCGGATGCAGCCGGGAGTGGACAAGGCCCGCATTAATGAGGTCGTGGATATTGTCCGGCTGGATCAGCGGATTCACGATAAGGTGAGCACGTATTCGCTCGGTATGCGCCAGCGTCTGGGGATTGCCCAAGCTCTTCTCGGACGGCCCCGGCTGCTGATTCTGGATGAACCGACGAACGGACTTGACCCCAAAGGAATCAAGGAACTGCGGGAATTCATCCGCCAGCTTGCCGCTGAAGGGCTTGCCGTATTTGTCTCCAGCCATCTGCTGAGCGAAATTCAGCTGCTGTGTGACCGGGTGGCAATCATCAGCAAAGGACGGGTGCTGGCTGTAGGCGGGGTTGAGGATCTGGTCGCCCGTAATTCTCCTTATGTACTCTGGGAGCTGGAACCGCTAAGCAGGGCAAAGAAGATCCTCGGCAGCCGCCCGGATATTTCACTGATGGAGCTGGATGAGGTGACGCTGGACGATTCCATTATTGCCGGAATGGGGGCGAATTCACTGGTTACGGTGATGGAGGAGGATTTGATCCCAGAAATTGTAGCCGTTCTGGTTACAGCTGAGGTGGAAGTAAGAGCCGTGCATAAAATCAATCCCACACTGGAACAGCTATTCTTGAAGCTAACGGAAGGTGAAACTATTGACTAGCCTGATACCGCTCATCCGCAATGAGTGCCTGAAGATAATAAAAAAGAAGCGTTTCTACATCATTTTGCTCATTCTGGTTGTTCTCGTGCCTATGTTCACCTATGCACAGATGCGGATTGCCGACCGCAACAAGGATAAATTCAATTCGGACTGGAGGCTGGAGATCCAGCAGCAGATTACGGATAATCAGAATTCGCTGGGCAGCGACCGGATTCCGGAGGAATGGAAGTCGTACCGGAAAATATTTGTTCAGCAGCTGCAATATTATCTGGATCATGATGTGAACCCCAATGAGCCCAGCGGGGTAACCTTCACCCGGGAGTTCCTGGACAATTCGGTATCCCTGTTCATTCCGCTTCTGATTATGGCTGTGGCTTCCGATCTGGTCTCTGGGGAGCGGACCACCGGTACCATCAAAATGCTATTGACCCGCCCGGTGAAACGCTGGAAAGTGCTGTTCAGCAAAATGGCAGCGCTGTTGATGTTTGTTTCGCTCATTGTGCTCGCAGCCTTTGTGATCAGCTACCTTATCTCGGGTCTTGCTTTTGGCTATAAGGGATTTAACGTGCCTGTCTTTACGGGTTTTCAGCTGAATGGAGATACCGTAGACATGTCTGCCGTGCATGCGGTGCCGCAGTGGAAATATCTGCTGATGCAAGGCGGCCTGATTTGGTTCGTGAGCGTAGTTGTAGCGCTCCTGGCTTTTATGGTGTCCGTGCTTGTCCGCAGCACAGCCGCAAGTATTGTCGTAATGATGGCGGCGCTGATTGCCGGCACCATTCTGACCAATATGGCTTCGGCGTGGACGACAGCCAAATATTTATTTATGGTCAACCTGGGTCTGACCGGGTATTTGGCCGGGTCCCCCGCCCCGATTGAGGGGATGACGCTGTCTTTTTCCATGGGTGTGCTGGCCGTTTGGGGAATTCTTTCGGTGATCATTTCATTCGCCGTCTTTACGAAACGGGATATTTTGAATTAGAATGTACAAAGTGAACCAAAACGTTTGTTTGCATTTCGCAGATAGAGAAAGAAGGAGGAGCATGAATGCTCGAACAGATCGATATGTTTGCAAAAGTCTCCAAGAACGGCGGCACAGCCGGAACTGGATACGATGCTGACGACATTCAGGTGCTCGAAGGTCTGGTTGCAGTACGCAAACGGCCCGGCATGTATATCGGCAGTACGAGTTCTTCGGGACTGCACCATCTGGTATGGGAAATCGTAGATAACGCCGTAGATGAGCATTTGGCTAAATTTTGCTCGAAGATTGATATTACACTCCGCAAGGATGGCTCGGTGACCGTGCTCGACAACGGACGCGGAATTCCAACAGGAATGCACAAGACCGGAGTGCCTACACCGCAGGTGGTGTTTACGATTCTGCACGCAGGCGGCAAATTCGGAGGCTCCGGCTATAAGAAATCCGGCGGTCTGCACGGCGTAGGGGCTTCGGTCACGAACGCCTTGTCCGAGTGGCTGGAAGTTGAAATATACCGGGACGGCAAAATCCACCGCCAGCGCTTTGAATATTGGGTTGACAAAAGCGGCAAGGAGCATGTCGGTGAGCCCGTAACGGGACTCGAAATTCTGGGGAATACGAATAAGACCGGATCGAAGATTACGTTCAAGCCGGATATCCGTGTCTTTCCAAACGGCATTGCCCTGAATTATGATACGCTGGCGGAACGGGTGCAGGAGATTGCATTTCTGAATTCCGGGCTGCGCATCATACTGACGGATGAGCGCAGCGGCCGCCAGGATGAATACTTTTATGAAGGCGGGGCCAGCCAGTTCGTGCAGTTCCTTAATGAGGGCAAGGACGTGCTGCATGATGTGATTCATTTCAGCTCCGAGAAGGATGATATTGAAGTTGAGGTTGCCCTGCAGTACAATGCCGGATATACCGAAACGCTGGCATCCTTCGTGAACTCAATTCCGACCCGCAGCGGCGGCACGCATGAGACGGGCTTCAAGACTGCCTATACCCGTGTGCTGAATGAATATGCCCGCCGGACCCAGCTGCTCAAGGAAAAGGACAAGAATCTGGAGGGCAATGATCTGCGCGAGGGCATGATGGCAGTCATCAGCGTCAAGATGGCCGAGGTGGAGTTCGTCGGACAGACCAAGGACCAGCTGGGCAGCGCCTCCGCGCGCAGTGCCGTGGATTATATCGTGTCCGAGAATATGGCCCGTTTTCTGGAAGAGAATCCGCAGGTGGCACAGAGCCTGCTGAAGAAGTCGATTCAGGCCTCGAAGGCGCGGGAAGCCGCGCGCAAGGCCCGCGATGAGATCCGCAGCGGCAAAAAGCGCAGCGAAAGCTCGAACCTTGGCGGCAAGCTGTCGCCTGCACAGTCCAAGGACGTGACACGCACAGAGCTGTTCATTGTCGAAGGCGATTCTGCCGGAGGCTCAGCCAAGCAGGGCCGGGATTCCAAGATTCAGGCCATCCTTCCTTTGAAGGGCAAGCCAATGAATTCGGAGAAGGCGAAGCTGCTGGATGTGCTCAAGAACGACGAATTCAAGGCGATTATTGCCACCATCGGTGCGGGGATCGGACCGGATTTTGCCGTAGAAGACAGCAATTATTCCAAGATCATCATCATGACCGATGCCGATACGGACGGGGCGCATATCCAGGTACTGCTGCTGACCTTTTTCTACCGTTATATGAAGCCGCTGATCGATGCCGGCAAAGTCTATATCGCCCAGCCGCCGCTCTATAAGCTGACGCGCAAATCAGGCAAGCTGGAGACGGTTCGCTACGCCTGGAGCGACGAGGAGCTGGCGAACTACCTGAAGGAATTCGGGAAAAATTTCGAGCTGCAGCGCTACAAGGGACTGGGTGAAATGAACCCGGAACAGCTGTGGGAGACCACGATGAATCCGGAATCGCGCAATCTGCTGCAGGTGCAGATCGAGGACGCCGCCAAGGCCGAACGCCGTGTATCTACGCTGATGGGCGACAAGGTGGACCCGCGTAAACGCTGGATTGTCGAGAATGTCGACTTTACGGAGATTGAGGAGTAGTCCGCGTAGGCAAAATTTGACTGTCCCCGTGATTCGCTCGTACCGCTGGTCAAGCGGAATTATTTCTTAGAATCGCTGCGGCTATAGCGCGGCATAGGTTATGAATAGCGGAAAGTGACGATAATCCCGAGGTTGGAATAGCTTGGTGATGAAAGGAGCGAAGGGGAAGTTTGGAACTGTAGGAGCGGAAGCGTCCGCCTTTGTCTCCGGATTTCAACCGCGAACGCGGTATAAATTGAAGAAATCTGGAGACAACAGCGGCCGAAAGTCCAAACATTCCCCGCAGCGACGAGGATATCACCACACTATTTTTGAGTCGGACAGATTGAGGAACAGAAGGTGAGCGAATGAGCAGTTTATCAGAACAGTTTTTGCCGGCTTTTCTGGAAGAGGTCGTCGGTGACCGCTTTGGCCGGTATTCCAAATATATTATTCAGGACCGGGCGATTCCGGATGTCCGCGACGGGCTGAAGCCCGTGCAGCGCCGGATTCTCTATGCGATGTACGATTCGGGCAATACCCCGGACAAACCATACCGCAAGTCCGCCAAGACGGTCGGGGATGTAATGGGGAATTATCACCCGCACGGAGACTCCTCCATCTATGAGGGTATGGTGCGGATGGCACAGCCCTGGAAGATGGGCCACGTGCTTATAGACGGTCACGGGAACTGGGGTTCCATGGATGATGACCCGGCAGCAGCGATGCGTTACACGGAAGCGCGGCTGTCCCCGATCGCGATGGAGATGATGCGCGATATCGAGAAGCGCACCGTACTGTTCAAGGACAACTTTGACAATACGGCCAAAGAGCCGGTGGTGGTTCCTTCACGGTACCCGAATCTGCTGGTCAACGGGACCAGCGGCATCTCGGCCGGGTTTGCGACGGAAATTCCTCCGCATAATCTGCGTGAGGTTATTGACGCATGTATCGCCGTCATGCAGAAGCCGGATATTGCGCTGGAGGACATCATGACCTTTATCAAAGGTCCGGATTTTCCGACAGGCGGAACCATTATGGGCGGCGAGGGCATCATGGATGCTTACCGCACCGGCAAAGGGCGCATCTACTTGCGCTCCAAAACGGAAATCGAGAATCTGCGCGGCGGGAAGCAGCAGATTGTGATTACCGAGGTGCCGTTCCAGATCGTGAAATCGCGGCTGGTCACCTCCATGGAGAATATCCGTCTGGAGAAAAAGATCGAAGGCATCGCTGAAGTCCGCGACGAGAGCGGACGCGATGGCCTCCGGATCGTAGTCGAGCTTAAAAAAGAGGCGGATGCCCAGGGCATCCTGGCTTACCTGCTCAAAAAAACCGACCTGCAGGTTACTTATAATTTCAACATGGTGGCAATCGTCAACAAATCCCCACAGCAGCTTGGCCTCAAGGCCATCCTGGAGGCTTACATAGCCCACCAACGCGAGGTGGTAACCCACCGCACCCAATTCGATCTGGAAAAAGCGGAGGACCGCGCCCACGTCCTGGAAGGGCTGGTCAAAGCGCTGAACATTCTGGATGAGGTCATCGCCGCCATCAAAGCGTCGAAGAACCGCCAGGATGCCCAGAACAATCTGGTCTGGATGTTCGGCTTCAGTGAACGCCAGGCGGATTCGATCCTCACCTTGCAGCTGTACAGATTAACCAATCTGGAAATTCATTCGCTCCAGAAGGAGCTGGACGAAATGAATGCCCGCATTGCCGTGCTGAAGGGAATTCTGGAGAGTGACAAGAAATTGATCGCCGTAATCCGGAAAGAGCTGATTGAAATCCGCGACAAATACGGCATCGACCGCCGCTCGCTCATCCAGGGCGAAGTGGAGGAGCTTAAAGTCAGCCTTGAAGTGCTCGTCAACGCCGAGGATGTTCTTGTAGCTCTTTCGGCGGACGGTTACATCAAACGGACCGGCATGCTGTCCTTTACCCGGTCAGGCGGTGAACGCCATGCCTCAGGTGTGAAGGAAGGCGACCATATCATCAGGCTGATGGACCTGAATACCCGGGACAGCCTGCTGGTGTTCACCCGCAAGGGCCAATATTTCCTGCTTCCGGTCCATCAGATACCGGAATTTAAATGGAAAGAGCCGGGTACGGCGATCGTCAACGTGATTGGCCTCGCCAAGGGGGACGGGATTGCCAGTATCCTGCCGGTGGGCAATATGGATGATCCTGGAGCCAGCCTGGTCTTCGTCACGCGCAAGGGTCAGGTGAAGCGTACAGAGCTCAAGGAATACTCTACCAGCCGCTCAGGGGCCGTTGCAGCCTGCAAGGTGGCTGAAGGGGATGAGGTCCTTACAGTGGCGCTCAGCAGCGGTGACAAGGAGATTGTGCTGGTGACCCGTGAAGGCATGAGCATCCGATTCCGTGAGAACGAAGTGAACCCTATGGGTCGTGTGGCCAGCGGGGTGAGGGGAATACAATTGCGTGAAGGAGACGAGGTGGTCTCCTGCTTCTGGGTCAATGAAGATGAAGGCGAAATTCTGGCTGTAACCGAAATCGGCTATGCCAAACGCACGCTCCTGCTGGATTATCCTGCACAGAGCCGGGGCGGCAAAGGCATGCCAACCTTCGAATTCAAGGAAGGCAAACGTGTCCGCCCGAACGGCAGCAGAATTTCCGGTGCCTTCTATTGCCGGGAACCGCTGGAACTGGTGGCGATTACCCGCGAGGGGGCAACGCATTCCTTCTCCTCCGAATCGGCGCCGCTCAGCGAACGCCGTTCGATAGGCAAGCAGCTTGTGTCCGTAGAGAAAAGGACGAGATTATAAGCCTGTTCCCGGCGATCAAATAACCTGTGATTCGTTATTCCAGCAATGGGTGAAGAAATGAACGGTGTCCGGAACCTCCCTGCGGAGAAGACGGGCACCGTTTTGAGGTATACCCGCAGTACCAGAATCATAGTCCAAAGGATTCATTTTTAGTTGGCAGCGGGCTATTTATTTTTTTCTTTTGCAGGAAATGGAAGTTATCTCGCGAAAATGTAGTTATAGCGTCCCGACAGGATACCATCCCTATTGATCTAGAAAGGAAGGAATAAGTGTGCACTCCACTGAATTCAGTAAGATCTGGCATAAATTATTGAAGGATTACAAGTTACATATGGATAGCAACCTTGCCCCTACACTTACAGATGCCCAACTCACCGTACTGGAATTACTGCAGGAACGTGACGCGATGAAGCCTTCCGATCTGGCTCCGCATCTGGCGACCAGCCCGGCAGCGGTAACGATGCTGCTGGACCGGATGGAGAAGCATGGCCTGATTGTCCGGGAGCGTGATGCTGCCGACCGGCGGATTGTATGGGTAAGCATCACGGAAACGGGCAAGAGGGAGACTGAGCGCGGGCTTCAGATCCGCAGTGATTTTTTTGCCGAGGCACTGGACCCGATTTCCTCCCATAACCAGCAGCTCCTGCTCTATCTGATGGGAAAGATGGTCGTCGCTCCAACACCGGAGGGCTCAACCCCCTAAGATGTGTGGTCGAACAAGATGAATCTGATCTATTTGAACAAAAGAAACTATATACAAAAGCAGGCCTCCGTTAAAGGATGGCCTGCTTTTGTATATGCTGTGACCACAGGCTCCACGGATGAGTCTGCGGGGGCAGAGAGATCAGTTCAATTTCCTCTTTGGTCACGGGATGCGGAAAGCCGACGACTGCAGACCACAGAGCAATCTGCTGGCCCGGCTTATTGACAGCGGCCCCGTATTTCTGGTCACCATACAGGGGGCACCGGATGCCGCTCAGCTGTACGCGGATCTGGTGGGAACGTCCGGTAAGGAGGTCAATCTTCAGCAGACTGTAACCTTCGGCGCTGCCGATCACCGTATAATCCAGAATGGCCTCCTTGCCGCCGGGTGTGCCTTTGCGGACAATCGTGACCGTGTTGGTCTTGGCATCCTTCAGCAGCGTGTGGACCAGACGGCCCTGCGCGGCCGGAGGTTTGCCATGAACCACAGTCAAATATACTTTGTGGAAGCTATGGGAACGGACGCTCTCGGACAGCCGGGAAGCGGCTTTGGAGGTCTTGGCAAAAATCATCGCCCCGCCAACCGGCCGGTCCAGCCGATGGACCAGACCCATGTAGACATTGCCCGGTTTATGGAAGCGTTCCTTCACATCTTCCTTCAGCAGGCTGAGCAGGTCGGGATCTCCAGTAGCGTCCTCCTGCACAGGAATATTAACGGGCTTCACAATGCCGAGCAAATGGTTGTCTTCGTACAGGATTTCGAACCGGGAGCTTCCGCTGCCGGAATCCCCGGCTGCACCGGGTATCATTCCTGACATGGCTTACGCCTCCCAGCGGCCCAAAATTCCGCAGGGCAGATTCATCCCGGAGGCGGTAATCGGCAGGCCGATTTCACCGGAGGTGAGCTTGCCGCCATAACGCTTGCCCATCGTCATCGAGAGCATGTTGCGGAGCACTGTTGGCGAAATGCCGGTGGTGTAGGAGTTGATGAGCATGAACAGCGGCCGGTCGCTCATAATTTCCAGGCAGCTCTCCAGGAACGGATACAGGCTCGCTTCCAATTTCCACATTTCACCGCCGGGTCCTCTGCCGTAGGAAGGCGGGTCCATGATGATTGCGTCATACTTGCTGCCGCGGCGCTGCTCACGCTGTACGAATTTGAAAACATCGTCGGTAATGAAGCGGACCGGACGTTCAGCCAGACCGGAGAGCTGCACATTTTCCTTCGCCCATTGAACCATGCCTTTGGCGGCATCCACGTGAACAACAGAAGCTCCTGCGCTGGCTGCTGCGACAGTAGCGCCGCCCGTATAAGCAAAAAGATTGAGCACGGAAACCGGACGTCCCGCTTCAGCGATCTTGTCCATCATCCAGCGCCAGTTGGCCGCCTGCTCGGGGAATAGGCCGGTATGCTTGAAGTTGGTCGGGCGCAGATGGAATTTCAGCTTGCCATAGCTGATTTTCCAGTTGTCGGGAATGGTTTTCTTCATTTCCCATTGCCCGCCTCCGGCGGAGCTGCGGTGGTAGTGTCCATGCACATCGCGCCATTTTGCCGTCTCATGGGCCAGCGGCCAGATGATTTGCGGGTCAGGCCGGCGGAGAATAATGTCTCCCCAGCGCTCCAGCTTTTCTCCGCCTCCGGTATCGATGACCTCGTAGTCCTTCCAATCACTTGCTATATACATCTTTTATCCATCCTTCAAAAAGTCATTTAGCCTTTATTGTACAACATTTAGCCTTGCGGCTACAAACAAAATGGTTGCAAAGCTGCGACTATTCACATTTTGCCCCATTACCCCGGAGTGTATAATATTACCACCCTAAACGGGGAAGCCAAGAGAATTAGACAGCAATAAAAAGAAGCCGGAAAAGAATTTGCAGCCGTTGTAATTCTGGCGCTTCCGGCGGTGATTGTGTATGATCGGATTAGATTCGTAAATGGAGGCGGAAGGTGATGTATGACCTCTCGGAGCTGTATTATCCGATTACGGCCAACCCGGCGGGGGCCAGTGAGTTTCTGCCTTGCCGGGCCTTGCGGCCCTATATCCGCTGCTTCTGGGGCAGTGCGGCGTTGCAGCAGGCAGGTGCATTCGAACCCATGACGCCCCTTGTTGGGCAAGTCTCCCTGACTCAGGAGCCGGAAGTGATTATACCGGATACATGTATGGATATTATATGGGAATGGGATGCGGCTGCAGGGGAAGCCGGAGGGGTATTTTGCGGAATCAATGATGCCCCGTTTGAAACGGGACAAGCTGGTCAGCCCACCGGCAAGCTGTATTTTGCCATCCGGTTTCATTTCTGGGCGGTGCATCTGTTCGCGGACGAGCATCTCAGGGATGTGCTTAATGTACATGTTCCGGTGGAGCACTACTTTGGCTCATTCCGCAAAGAATTGGGCCACAGGCTTCAAGCTTCCCGTACATTCACAGATTGCATCGCTGCTGCAGAAAATTACCTGCTGAGTCGTCTGGACCGGAGGACCCGGGGCGGCCCTGACAGCATGATGAATGCCGTCTACAGTATTCTTCAGGCAGAGAGGCGTGGTTAACGCCAGAGAGCTTGAGAACAGCGCAGGGGTGAGCAGCAGGCAGCTGGAGAGGCTTTTCAGTGAATATATCGGCCTTACGCCCAAAAAGACTGCGGATCTGGTCCGGTTTCAAAATGTATGGCTGGACTTGTATCTGTCGCCCCCGCCCCGCAAGGCAATGCTGGATATGGTTTACGAGTACCGTTACACCCACCAGTCGCATATGATCAACAGCTTCAAGAAATTTGCCGGAAAAACGCCGCTGGAGGCTTTGGCCTATGCGCGGAGGTAGATGTCGTTTTTTTGCAATACAATAACTCCAAAAGTAAGTACACTATGTTCAGCGGGCCAATGTGCAGCTAAGAAAATAATCTTGAAGGAGTGCGAACAGATGATTTCTTCTTTTGAAGGCATTAACCTGTATACTAAGGATACGGCTGCTTTGGCAAAATTTTATGCGGAGCTGCTCGGGGTTCCGGTTCCGTTTGAGGGGTTTGGCAATTATGACGGGGCCAAGATCGGTTTTGACAAGGGACAGCCGGGACTGATTATCTGGGATGAGAACAAATGGGGCAAGCACACCACTGGTGTTGTGAATCTGGTATTCTCCTGCAGCAGCCTGGATGAAACCTATGAGCAGCTTAAGGCGAGAGGGCTGGACTGCCACCCGCCGGCCACCATGGAGTATGGGGGCAAGGAAATGAATTTCCGTGACCCGGACGGCAATGGGATTACTCTGCTGGAAGGCGCATATTGTTGAACCCATAACTACGCCAGCAAATGATCATACTGAAGCGGTAAATGCGGGCTCTATCCGGTTGGTGAACCGGGGACCGTGTTTACTGCTTTTTGTATTGACAATGAGAATCATTATCAAATAGAATGAGGTTAGCAATACATGGGATTGATTTCAGCTTGAATTCCACCTCACATTTCGGAGTTCCGGCTTGCATTTTTGGACAAATTAAATGTTAACTTTGGGAGGAACCTATACATGGCTAAGGTACTTGTGGCATATGCCAGCTTGACTGGCAACACGGAAGAAATCGCTGAACTGATTGTGGAAGGCATTCGCCAGGCAGGCGGTGAAGCTGTGCTGAAATCGGTCACGGACTGCAATGCGGATGAGATCAAAGCCTATGAGGGTGTGCTGCTGGGCGCATATACCTGGGGAGACGGCGAGCTGCCGGATGAATTCCTGGATTTCTACGAAGAGATGGATGAGCTGGATCTGACAGCCTGCAAGGCAGCAGCCTTCGGCAGTGGAGATACCGGCTATGAAATATACTGCGGCGCCGTGAATCAGATCGAAGAGAAGCTGCGGGAGCGCGGGGCGGAGATTGTCCAGGAAAGTCTGAAGATTGAATACGGGCCCAATGCTGCGGAAAAAGAAACCTGCCGCAGCTTTGGCCGCCAATTCATCGAAACCTGCGCGGCGGTATCCTGAGAATGGGCGGCGCGGCGGGAAGCAGGACAGCAGAAAGAAGCGAAGCGCCGGCCGTACAATACAGCCGGCTGAATGATTTCCGCGTGGAGCATATTATGCTGGGCGGAGCGGAGTCTTCCGGCAGCGGGACGGCGGCCACCGGGCTTCCGCGCTGGAGGCAGCAGGTGCAGTATGCGGTAGGGCATACGCTGAATGATTTCTATAGTCTCCAGCCGGAGGTGCGGAGGGAGACGCCAATCCAGTTCCTCTTGGAGCGCCGCTGGCCTCCCAAAGGGGATGCTTTTCCCTCGCTCATGCACTATTGGGAGGTCAAGACAGCGGTCACCGATGAGCTGATGCGAAGAGCCAGTGTCAATCACCTGCAGGAGATTCCGGTACTGCTCTATGAGCAGTGGCATGTGCCGGTGCCGGAGCTGGGCATTGAGCTGGCGATGATTTTTCAGCTGGCCTGGAATTCTGCAGTCCCGGGCCGCTGTCTCAGCATCCAGAAATTTATGGTGAGCGGAAATGAAGAAGTGATCACCGGATTCCTGCACATGGCGAATGTGTTTTGTCATCAGGCGTATGGAATGCCGGCCGATAAGGTGGAGGTCTATTCTCTGCTGGACGGCCGCCAGCATATTTTTGACGGTGCAGGGATTCCGCTCCCGGAATCCCTTGATTATGTGCGGCTGCTGTCCGTGTTCATGAAGCAGGAGGAGTCGGCCGCACGGATGCTGAAATACGGAGAACGCAGGGGTGAGCAGGATGAGCTGGTTCACCGGGGGTACGGCCTGATGTAAGTCTTAGGGTCCACTTGAGCTTGCCAGCAGGCTGCCGGAGCGCTGCCCATATTGAGCGGGGATCAAGCGGTGATGCTGGCCCAGCCGCAAACGAAAGTCTATAGAAGCCAGGACCTGTAGAAGGGCTTGGCTTTTCCCGTTGTAAAGGCGGTCGCAGACGTCCTTAGTGGGAAAAAGTACCACTAAATTGAACTCGTTTGGCGTATGAAAGTCACTATGTTGGAAAAAGTACCACTAATTCGGCTGAAAGCGGCCGGATGGGCAGAATAGGCATGAATTAGGTGTACAAAATCCAACTAAAACCTTCTGCAGCCCGGATTTCAGCGAATTAGTTTTACTTTTTCCACTTAGCTTTAGTCCCTTAGGCTCTTTGACCCATACTGAAGCCCAAACTAGCCATACTGTAGCCCATTGAGGACAAATCAAAAAGCACCCTTCCCTAAGGCGCGGACGCCAAAAGAAAGAGTGCTGGACAGATTGTAATATTCCTCAGCCGATATAGCGGTAGTAATCCTGCTTGTTCAAAATAACAAAGCCGCAGCTTTCATACAGTCTCAGCGCATTCGGATTGTCGAGTGCTACTTCCAGGTTGACGCCATTGTAATTGCGCCGCTCCCGTTCAATGGTCTGCAAAAGCGCGCTCCGGCCGATGCCCAGGCCGCGCAGTTTCTTATCTACCGTAAACCCGTAGATCCAGGTTTCGTTGTCTTCCGTCCACAGCCGCATCTTGCCGGCGGGCTGGCCGTTCATTTCGATGATGATCTGTTCCTGCTGATTCTCGTTCATCTGCTGAGTGTACATTTCAGCGGCATCTTCTTTGGACATGTCAAATCCTGAGCAGTCCAGCTCAACAAGAAGATCCGCTTCATCCTGGCGCGCAGGCCGCAGAACTACGGCACCTGCGGCTGAACTGGCTTCCGGCGAACCTTGCGGGACAGCAGACCCGTCCCATTTCATCTGATACTCCGCATGGTTGAAGGCCAGCGGCAGAGTCTTCAGAAAACCTGCCGCCGAGGCCGAGCTGGCCGGGGCATTCAGCAGCAGCGTCCTGATCTGGTTGCGCTTGATGATGCTCTGCGCCTGCTCCCAGAGCGAGGTGAAAATCCCTCTGCGCCGGAACCCCGGCCGGACCATGCCACAGACTTCCATTTCACCGCCAATCCCATACAGTCCTATAAAACCTGCCAGGACATCTTCCTCATAGGTTACCAGCCATTCCGCTCCGCCGGCTCCGGGTGACAAGCGCAGCATGTCCCAATTCAGCTTCAGGCTGATGCCTTCGTATTGCTCGCAGCGCTGCTGCAGTTCCTCTATATCCTTTAACATTTCAGCTGTATTCAAACGCATAGCCTCCTAAAAGTTACTATGGCCCAATGGACCCTGCTCAGCTCCTGCTGAGCACATCCCGTATTCCTCATGCTTCTTGAACTGATGGGCAGCATAAGGGCACTGGGGTACGATCTTAACCTGCTCTGCCCGGGCTTTATCCACAACCGCCCGCACGAGCTTCTCACCGGCACCTTGGCCGCGCAGATCTTCTGAGACAAAGGTATGGTCAATAACCCAATTTCCCGTTGCTTCATCCGTTCTGTATGTAATCTCGGCAAGGTCCTTACCGTCACCAGCTATATAAAATCTTCCTTCTCCCTGTTCAATCGATGCCATATTCTTCACTCCAATCTGATATAGTGACTATATTTTACTACCCTGATCTGGAAAAAGCGAGAAGGCCGGCAGCGGCTGATGGTGAATCAGGCCGCACCTGTATAACCCGATGAGCAGGGTGATTTATAATAACTTGCGTATGCTCCGTAAAATACCATAAGATTAAGACACTAACGCTGTGATGAATAGAAGTTGCATCAGGGGGAATGGCCGTGGAATACGAGGTTGAGGTTCAGTTTGAGCCGGTATACGAATTAGTGAGCAGCATACATACGTTTATATGCAAAAAATCCAATAAGAAGATGGACCTGGGCACCTCCTGGTCTGCTGAAGTAGCGGGCAAGCTTAGCCCGGAGCTGTTGTCCGCTCTGGAGGAAACAGAGCTCGGCAATGACTGGAAGCTGCTGAATCTGCTGATCTATCAGTGTCCTGTGAAGGACAGCGTAGACACTGCCCTGGAATGGCTGGAGCGCTTGCCGGTAGGGGAGATGTATGAGACGCTTGCGGAATACGTCAGCGTGTTCCCGGTGCAGATGGATCAATTCCGCAGCCGCATGCACTTTTTGCTGTCCGAGTGGAACCGGCAGTATTTCAGGGGCACCAGCCCAGAGATCATCGGCAAACTGCGGCTGCATACGGAAGAACAGAGACTGGAAGCGGATAAGAGGGCTGTATCCGATTTTGTAAACCGGACAACGAACGGATTCTATTTCCTGCCGGGAGACGGACTGCGCAAGCTGGTGCTGATTCCGCAGTTTCATTTTCAGCCTGCGAATATTATTTACAGCTTCGGTCCGCTGACGATTTGCCATTATGCGGCGAGAATCTCAGTAGCGGATGAAGAAATTTCGCCTTCGATGTACAGGACTCTGCGCAGCCTGGGGAGAAAAGCCGTCTGAAGATCCTTCAATCGCTTGGCGGCGGGCGCAAAACCTTTACCGAAATCGCCAGGCAGGCCGGAATCTCCAAGGGTATTGTCCATGACCATATTTTCAGCCTCCGCTGTGCGGGCCTGCTGCATGCCTACATCGAAGGGGAGAACGTTATCGCCTACAGTCTGCGTCTGGAAGGAATCCGCCGGATGAATGAGCAGCTGTTCGAATATTTGCAATAACATCCGGCCCTCCGGCATCGCAACAAGTCAAAGTAATCTCTGCTGAAGAGAAAGCTTTGGCTTTTTATGTTGCGGATTTTCCCGGTGAATTCTGTTCAAGGAGAAATTAAATAAAGTTCTCTCTTTACAGAACCACAATCTTTTCCTATAATGTGAACTATCGGTCTTAAACATACTTAGTGGGTAGGAATTATGAGTTTTATTCATTTTGGAGAGAAGAGAGATGATTTCATGAGAAAAAGTACGCTTGTTTTGTCCACACTGCTGATTGCCGGTTCCCTGCTGCTCGCAGCCTGCTCGGACAACAGCAGCAATTCTGCATCCGGCAACACTCCGGCGTCTGCAACTTCTGATCCGGGTACAGCCGGAACTGAAGCGCCGGCCTCTCCGGCACCAGTGCCTGCGGGTGCGCTGAGCGAGCCTTTTACAGCAGCGGATTTATCCAAGCTACCGGCTGTCGCCCAGAACCGCAATGATACGATCATTGTCGGCCTGACCGATCCCAGCGGCGCATTTACGCCTTATTTTCAAGAGAGCGGCTATGACGGCAACGTATCTTCCCTGCTGTATGCCTCCCTCGTAACTGTGGATGACAAAGGTGTTCCTACACCGGAGCTTGCCGAGAGCTGGGATGTATCGGATGATCAGCTTACATACACCTTCCACTTGCGGAAGGACCTGAAGTTCAGCGACGGCTCGCCGCTTACAGCGGATGATGTGGCTTTTACCTGGACCATTCAATATGACAAAGCCTATGACGGCGGCTCTTCTGTGCCTTCCATGAACGTAAAAGGCGGCAAAGCCTATAAAGAAGGCACGGCCAAAACAATCGAAGGGATCAAAGTTATCGACCCGCAGACGATCTCGGTAACATTGGAGAAACCAAATGCTACAGCGCTGGTGACACTCGGCTCCAATGTGCTCTCCAAAGCTTATTACGGCAAGGACTATACATTCGGCCATCTGGAATACATCAAAAAGCTGCACGAGCATCCGCTCGGCGACGGCCCCTACAAGCTGGAGAAATTCCTGCCCGGACAGGAAGTGCGCTTTACAGCCAACGAAAATTATTTCAAAGGCAAACCCAAAACAGAGCATTTCATCTATAAAACCTCCGAAGGCGATGTGTGGCAGTTCCTGGAGACGGGGGAGGTCGATTACGCTTCCTTCAGCGCCACGGATGAAAATATTGAGAAGCTGAAAGCACTCGGATTTGTGAACATCCTTCCTTATACACCCAGCACCTACGGCTACATGCAGGTCAATCTGAAGCATGAGCAGCTAAAGGATAAAGAGGTCAGACAAGCGATTATGTACGGGCTGGACCGGCAGAGCATTTATGTAGATGCTGCGCAGGGAGCGGGCTCCATTGCCAATATTCCGGCATCACCGATCTCATGGGCCTATACCGAGGAAGGCATCAATCCTTACAAATATGATCCGGAAAAAGCCAAGCAGCTGCTGGATCAAGCCGGCTGGACTGTTGGCGCAAACGGAATACGCGAAAAAGCCGGCAAACCGCTGACGATCCATTATCTCGGCTCCAAAAGCAAAAACACCGATATTTTCATCGCTGTAGCCAAGGAGAACTTTGAAGCGCTGGGTATTGAATTCCAGCCGGAGGTTTTTGCCGACTTTAACTCGCTGGTGTCCAAGGTCGAAGGCGGAGACTACGATCTGGTATCCTTTTCAACCAGTATGCTGACTGATCCGGCGGACGGGTTCATGCAGTTCTTTGACGGAGAGATCACTGACTATGACAATCCGAAGTTCCTGGAGCTGTACAACAAAGCTTTGGCTACTACGGATATTGAGCAGCGCAAAGCCGTCTATAAGGAGCTGTACCAGCTATTCAATGAAGAGCTGCCGATCCTGTTCACCAGCTACAAAAAAACGGTCTATGCCTACAATGGGCGCATACAGAATCTGACGGTCAGCCCGTTCATCGGACTTGCCGGAAGCCTGCCGGAGTGGACGTTGAAATAACTACACATTCGTCCCCTGCTTGGATGTAACGGGCAGGGGACGACTCATAAGGAGCGGGTCATGAGTACCTATCTGACAAAAAGACTGCTGTACATGCTCATCATTCTGTTTGCGGCTTCACTTCTTATCTTCATCCTGTATGCATCGACGCCCGGCGATTTCATTACAGGCAATATTAAGCTGACTGCGGAGCGCAAAGCCGAGCTGCGGGAAATTTACGGCTTGAACAAGCCGGTGCTGGAGCGCTACGGCATCTGGATGAACAATGCATTTCATGGGGATTTCGGGTATTCGCTTGCCCAGCAGAAGCCGGTGCTTCAGTTGTTCAACGATTATATCTGGAATTCTTTTTTGCTGGCCGCCGTGTCCACCTTTCTAACCTGGGTGATTGCGGTTATTGTCGGCGTGATCTCGGCCTATAAGCAATACTCCTGGTTTGACACGCTGGTGATGGTGGCTATTTTTGCCGCAATGTCGCTGCCGTCCTTTTTTATCGGCTTGTTCCTGATCAAGATTCTGGCGGTTGATCTGAAGTGGCTTCCGCCTGGCGGGATGATTACTACGGGCAGCCATGCCACGGGGCTGGCCTATCTCAAGGAAGTGGTACGGCATATGGCGCTTCCCGTCGTGGTGATGACTCTGCTTGGCCTGGGTTCATTAACCCGTTATTTCCGCAGCAATATGATTGACGTGCTGAAGCAGGACTATATCCGCACCGCGCGGGCCAAAGGACTGAAGGAGCGGAAGGTGCTGTTCCGCCATGCGCTGCGCAATGCCCTGCTGCCGGCCATTACGCTGGTCGGCTTCGAGCTTCCGGCACTGTTCGGCGGTTCGCTGATTATCGAGCAGATTTTCAACTGGCCGGGGATCGGCCAGCTGTATATGAAATCCTTCGGGCTCCGGGACTACCCGCTGCTCATGGGCTTTACGATGTTTATTGCCATTCTGACCGTCATCGGAACGCTGCTCTCGGATATTCTGTACCGGGTGGCCGATCCGCGCGTCCGGTTATAGGGGGAAGATGCCGTTTTGACAGTTAACAGCAGATTGGCCGGGCTGCGCGAGCTGCAGGTGCAGAGGCAAAAGTCCTCGCTGTTCAGACAGTCTTTGAAAAGGCTGATGAAGAACAGGCTCGCTGTAGCCGGTTTTGGAGTGGTTGTGTTTATGTTTGCTTTATGTTTTATCGGCCCGCTCTTTTCGCCTTATGCGGACAACAAAATCAATATGGCGATGATGAACAAGGCGCCAAGCTTGCAGCATTTGCTGGGGACTGATGCCTTGGGCCGGGACATCCTGACCCGGGTGATGCAGGCCGGACGGATATCACTGACTGTAGGTCTGGCTTCCATGGTGCTGTCCGTGTTCATTGGCGCCCTGCTGGGGGCGGTTGCCGGTTATTACCGCGGCATAGCGGATCAGATCATTATGCGGATCGCCGATCTGCTGATGACAATACCCGGCCTGCCGCTGCTTTTTATCTTCGGGGCGCTCCTCTCGGAATGGAAGGTTCCGACAGACTACCGGATGTATATCGTCATGCTGATGCTCAGCATTGTGAATTGGCCGGGACTTGCCCGGATGGTCCGGGGACAGATGCTCAGCCTGCGGGAGCGGGAATTTATGCAGGCTGCTGTTGTACTGGGCCTGCGCGACAGCCGGAAGCTGTTCCATCATCTGCTCCCGAACGTGGTCCCGCTGCTGATTGTCATGGCTACACTGAACATCGGCGGAGCGATTCTCAGCGAATCGGTGCTCAGCTTTTTCGGGCTGGGCGTGATGCCGCCTACGCCGACCTGGGGCAACATGATTGACGCGGCGAACAATATGATTGATTTTCAGGATCATCCATGGCTGTGGATTCCTCCGGGCTTGTCCATTTTTGCCACAGTGATTGCCATAAATATATTCGGTGACGGCCTCAGAGACGTGCTTGATCCCAAACAGAAGAGGTAGGTGGCCAGCAGCTGATGAAGCATTTAATGAAAATTGAAGGACTAAGCACCGTTTTTCATACAGAAGAAGGAAAAGTGACCGCCGTGGATAAAGTGAGCTTCCAGGTCCGCGAAGGTGAGACGGTCTGTATTGTCGGTGAATCCGGCTGCGGAAAAAGTGTAACTGCCATGTCCATTATGGGGCTGGTGGAAGCGCCAGGCGGACAGGTGAACGGAGGGCGGATTGATTTTGCGGGGAAGATTTGCTGCAGCTTGACAAGAATACACTGCGGGCTATCCGCGGCAATGAAATCGCCATGATTTTTCAGGAGCCGATGTCATCGCTCAATCCGGTAATGAAGATCGGGGAGCAGATCATGGAGCCGCTGATGGTGCATTTGAAGCTGAGCAAAAAGCAGGCGCGGATCCGGGCCGTCGAGCTGATCACGCAGGTGGGCATTGCGCGTCCTGAGCAGATTTTTGGCAGCTATCCTCATGAATTAAGCGGCGGCATGCTTCAGCGGATCATGATTGCCATTGCCGTTTCCTGCAATCCGAAGCTGCTGATTGCCGACGAGCCGACCACTGCGCTCGATGTGACCATCCAGGCGCAGATTCTCGATATGCTGCGGGAATTCAAAGAAAGCGGCGGGATGTCCATTCTGCTGATTACCCATGATCTGGGAGTTGTCGCTGAAATGGCCGATTACGTGATTGTGATGTATTCGGGCCAAATCGTTGAAGAGGGCGGGGTCGTGGAGCTGTTCAATCACCCCAAGCATCCGTATACCAGGGGGCTGCTGAAATCCAAGCCGGTGGTGGGCCAGCGTCTGGAGGAGCTGTATTCCATTCCGGGTCAGGTGCCGAATCCGCTGACGCTTGAGCAATCCTGTTATTTCCATGACCGCTGCGAGCATTGTATGCCAGTCTGCCGCAGCCGCCAGCCCCGCCTGAAGGAGCTGGACGGCGGACAAAAGACAGCCTGCTGGCTGTATGAGGAGGCGGAAGTCCATGTCTGAAGCACTGCTTGAGGTTAGCCATCTGAAGAAGTATTTTCCGGTCACCGAGGGGCTGCTGAACCGCACCGTTGGACATGTGAAGGCCGTCGATGACATCAGCCTCACCCTTCAGCCGGGCGAAACCTTCGGGCTGGTCGGAGAATCCGGCAGCGGCAAAAGCACGGTAGGCCGGACGATTCTGCGCCTGACCGAGAAAACGGCCGGCGAGGTAAAGTTCAAAGGAATAGACATTCACAGCCTCTCTCCTGCAGAGCTTCGGCTGCTGCGGCCGCGGATGCAGCTGATCTTTCAGGACCCGTACAGCGCACTCAATCCGCGTGTGCGGGTGGGCGATGCGATCGGCGAAGCCCTGCTGGACCATGGTTTATGCACCAAGGATGAGGTGCGGGAGCTGGTTCTGGAATCGCTCGCAGCCTGCGGGTTATCCTCCTACCACATCGACCGCTTCCCGCATGAATTCTCCGGCGGACAGCGCCAGCGGATCGGAATCGCCCGGGCGCTGATCCTGAACCCGGATCTCATCATTGCCGATGAACCGGTATCGGCGCTGGATGTGTCGATTCAAGCCCAGATTATCAATCTGTTCAGCAAGCTGCAGCAAAGCAAGGGCCTCGCCTATTTATTCATCTCCCATGATCTAAGTGTGGTCGAGCATTTATGCTCCCGGATCGGGGTCATGTATCTCGGTTCCATGGTCGAGACGGCTGCCCGGGACGAGCTGTTTCACAACCCGCTGCATCCCTATACCAAGGCTCTGCTCTCTGCGGTGCCCGTGCCGGTTCCCAGGCTGAAAAGGGAACGGATCGTCCTGAAAGGCGACATCCCCAGCCCGGCGAATCCGCCCTCCGGCTGCAAATTTCATACCCGCTGCCCGTTTGCTGTTGAGGTGTGCAAAGCAGAGAACCCCGTTTTCCGTGATGCCGGAGGCGGACATTTTGTCGCTTGCCATTTGGCTTGATTCGAATAAATCTGGCCCAAAATTGAAAATTTCCTTTTTTGACTTGCCATATCCGCAGTGCTATACTGATTCCAATGTAGGTAAATACGTTTAATAAGAGACTAATTAGACCTGCAGCTCTAATTGGTCTTGTTTTTTGTTTTGCGCAATGAACCATTCAATGCAGCTATCGCTCAAAAACTGGGCGTATGCTTCCGAAGCAGTTTTTTTTCGAAGCTGTTCAAAGAAGCGTATGCTCAAAAAACTTTTAGGAGGAAATATCATGAATACCACAGTACGTTTGACTGAAAGATCCGGCTCGACCTCTTCACAGCGGAGCAAAGGCTTTGTACCGGTTGTCGTCTACGGTGCAGGTTCAGATAGCCAGTCCTTTACAGCGGATGCGAAGACATTGAACGAGATTCTGGGCAAAAACCCGCGGGCCATCCTCAAGGTGGAACTGCCCGGCTCCGGCTCCAAAAACGTAGTGATTCAGGAAGTGCAGCGCCAGCCGTTGTCCCGGAAGCTGCTGCATGTGGACCTTCACCAGATTGACATGAAGGCCGAACTGGACACCAAGGTTGCATTCCACTTCACCGGAGATCCTGTCGGCGTGAAGAGCGGCGGCATTCAGCAGGTTGAGCTGTATGAGCTGGATATCCGCACCCTGCCGGACAAGCTGACCGCCACCTTTGAAGTGGATATCAGCGGACTCGACGTTGGCGACCAGCTGCTGGTTTCGGATCTGCCGAAGCATGAAGGCTGGGAAGTGCTGACCCCGGAAGATACGCTGATTGTGCGGATTGCACCGCCTGTTGCACTGGAAGAGCCAGCGGATGCTGAAGCGGACGAGCCTGCTGCTGCCGGGGCTGCCGAAGAACAGAAGACTGAGGAATAAATCGGATCGAGAGATAAATAAAACGAACTTAAAAAACGAACAAAAGGGAAAAGGGATGGAGGGGAAGTTTGGAACTGTAGGAGCGAATGCGTCCGCCTGAAAGCTTTCCGTAGGAAAGCTCGCATCGAAAGCATAGGCAGTCTGCGGATTTCCACTGCGAACAGCGGTATAAATCAAGAAATCTGCAGATGGGCAGCGGCTGGAAGTCCAAACATTCTCCGTAGTCCCTAATGTAAATATCTTAAGTTCACTCTATATAATAAATAGGCGTACTAAATATACGCAGCTAACAGGAGCAGACGCATCCTTGCCGGGGAGCTGTCTGCTCCTTTTGCTGCACAGGAACGGAATATGGGTCATCACTTTTAACCAAGGAGCAAAAGGAGAACTGAATATGGACGGGACAATCATTAATCTGGTCAGCGGCTCGAATGCCAAACTGGATGAGGCTTCAATGAATGCAAGAGTAAAAATATCCTGCAGCAGCTCCCCGGCGGAGCTGGATCTCAGCTGCTTTATGGTGGGGCCGGACGGAAGGGTGCCTGCGGACGATTATTTTATTTTTTATAACCAGCCCGCAGATCCGCAGCGGGCCGTGCGGTTTGAGCCGATTGATAAATACAGCGGCGAATTTGTAATCGATCTGCGTGCCTTGCAGAGCTCCGGTGTTGAAAAATGCGTATTCGCCGCGACGCTCGATGGGCCGGGAACCTTTGCCGAAGTCAGAGGCTGCAAGATCAGCGCGGCGGCAGGGAATACGGAGCTAGTATTCGCCATTACCGAAGGCAAGGCCGAAACCTCGCTGGTCCTCGCCGAGCTGTACCGCCACGGGCAGGGTTTCAAGCTGCGGGCCGTTGGCCGCGGTTTTCACGGCGGGCTGAAACCGCTGGCGGAAGCCCATGGTGTGGAGGTGGAGGATGAATCGGCAGCGGAAGCTGCCAGTCCAGGCGAACCGGGTCATACGGCTGCGGCTGCTGTTGAGCTGTCAGCGTCCATCGCCGAAGCGGCAGCAGCCACGGCGGCATCGCCGCCAGGACAGCCGGCGCCCCCGCTGAAGCTCAATCTGACCAAGATTGACCTGCACAAGCAGCAGGTTGCCCTCTCCCTGCGCAAAAAGAATATTGAGCAGGAAAAAGCACGCGTCGCCGTAGTTTTTGACGCGTCCGGTTCGATGTCAGCGCTTTATCAGAAGGGTGTGGTCCAGCGGGCCTTTGAACGGATACTCGCTGTTGCTGCCAGCATGGACGATGACGGAATGCTGGATGTCTGGTTTTTTGCAACCAAAAGCAAGCGGATGCCCAGTGTGGGTGAAACCGGGTATGAGGACTATGTGAAACGCACTTATCCGGGGCCGCGTATGTTCGGGGGCCTTGGCATCGGCAATAATGAGCCGGTCGTCATGGCAGATATCCTCAAGAAATATACCAAGGAAGATCCGGGCACCCTGCCGGTGTACGTCGTATTCTTCAGTGATGGCGGGATTTACGAAACGCGCAAAATCTCCAAGCTGCTGATTGACAGCTCCAAGCATAATATTTTCTGGCAATTTGTCGGTCTGGGCCAGGCGGATTACGGTGTGCTGCGGGAGCTGGATGATCTGCAGGGGCGTTATGTGGATAATGCGGATTTTTTTGCGCTGGATGACCTGGACGAAGTCAGCGACGAAGAACTGTACGACCGCTTGTTTAATGAGTTTCCCAAGTGGCTGCGTGAAGCCAGGGAGAAAGGCGTGATCAGAAGCTGATTCATGCTTAGGCCTGATAACTGTTATTCGATTTTGAGGTGCAAAACGTTGTATACTGCTGATATATCCGGTACGCACTATGTGCTGCGAATGAATGTAATGTGATATGAGTGTAAGAAGAGAGGAATGGAGCATGGGCGATATTCGTTTTGTCTCGCGCGAAGAATTGAAGAAGGCGGCAGAGCTATCGGATCTGGTCTTCCGGGATGAGGAACAGACATCAATGGCAGTCAAATTTCCGGGAATTTTCTCCGGCAGCTACTTGAGTTCACCCGGTGTATTTGAGGACGGGCAGCTTGTTGCTTTTGCCGGACTTGTTCCGGGTTTTATACAGATGGGAACTGTGTCTGTGCCGGTATTCTCCCTTGGTTCAGTATGCACGCACCCTGAATACCGGGGAAAAGGTTATGCCAATGCCTTACTGCAGCGCGTGTTTGACCATATCGACAGAGCAGGCGCTTCGCTGCTGCTTGTGTCGGGTACACGGGATCTCTACATCCGGCAAGGCTGCCATACCTTCCGGTCGGTGCGCAGCTACTTGCTGTCTCCAGAGAATGAGGTTGTCAGGAGGGCAGCAGCAGGCCCTGCCATCGTCCGTGAGGCAGAGGAACGTGACTGGTTCGGGCTGCAAAGGCTCGCGGAGAACCGTGAAGTGCGGTATGGTCGCAGTCTATATGAGCTGGCCACGCTTGTAAGGGCGGAAGCCATTGCAGACATTTATAAGCTGAAGCAAAAGATCTATGTTGCGGAATCCGATGGCCGCTTGCTGGCTTATGCGGTTATCGCTGTAAGAGACAAGCTGAAGACGGAGGCCGTGCCGCTTGTTATCGAATGGGGCGGAGCGCCGGAGGCCGCCCTTCAAGCGGTCTCTCAGGTGATTGCGGCGAAGGGGATCTCTGAGCTTCAGTTCCAGGTTCCATGGCATGAGACGGAGATGATACGCGCCTTGGGAAGCAGCACTTATCTGGAAGAGCCAAATCCTGGAACGGTGAAAATCGTCAACCCCGTCCGGCTATGGCAGCAAATTCATCCATATCTGCAGCAAAAGTCCCCCGAAGCCCTCAGCGGCGTGGAGCTTCACAGCGCTGTTCCAGGGGAGAGATTGTGCTGACCGTAAATGGAACGGCAGTTCAACTGAGTGACAAAGAGCTGATTTCGCTGTTTTTTGACACCCAGCCGCAGCTTGAACTGCCGGTTGCCATCCGGGAACAGCTGAAGGAGCTGTTTCCGGTTCCGCTTCCCTATGCGTCGGGGCTGAATTTTGTATAATTCAATAGAATAGGCTTGAAGAATGAGCGGAAATCCTCCTCAGGGCGGAGGTCCGCTTTTTTGACATGGAATACAATCGGAAGTGCGGCAAGGCAAGTTAAAGGGTGTACGGAAATGGATTGATGCAGATGTTCTATCGTTTACAACGTAACAGTGTTATGTTACGATGATTGCAGGAGGTGATCATCATGGAAGAAGATTTGATCTCCAAGAAGGAGCTGCTGGACTTGACCGGAATTTCTTACGGTCAGCTGTACCGCTGGAAACGTAAGCAGCTGATCCCGGAGAGTTGGTTCATCCGCAAGTCCACGTATACCGGACAGGAAACCTTTTTTCCGAAAGAAAGAATGCTGGGGCGCATCCAGCATATTCTGAGCAAGAAAGATGACCTTTCTTTGGATGAGCTGGCAGGCAAGCTGTCGGATATGTCCTCTGTACATAAGCAATTGCTGACTATCAAAGAGGTTAGAGAACGTAACATTGTTTCGTCTGTAACTCTGGAGCGGTATGGGCAGTGTGACAAGGACGAACATAAATATTCATTCGAGCAGCTGATTCATCTGGTTGCTGTTGACCTCCTGCTGGGCAAGGGGGAATTGAGTCTGGAGGAGGCAGATCTGCTCCACCGGACGCTGAGTGTGAACCGGACGCAGTTTGAGGGCAAACGCTGGGAGTTGTTTTTTGCACGTAAAATGGGTGTCAGCTTCTTCCTCCAGGCTCCGGCACCGTCAGAGCTTGTCTTTGACGAGGGAGTACGGCTAATCAGCAGGATTACGCTCGAGGATCTGACAGAGCAGCTGCAGGGTAAGCTGGGCTGAAGGACTGGAAGCAGGCCGCAGCCAGATAGTGAGTGAGTCAACCGTTCACGGCGAGTTGGCATAATTGGGAGGTTAGATGATGGATAAAGGTGCAGCGGCAGATTTATTGGTTGCAGGAATAGGAGGGGCAGCAGGCGGGACCTATAATCATGTCAGTCTGGAGGGGGTAAGCCGGATCAACGGCCCGGTAACAGCCATGACATTTACAGGAAACGGCCGGATGAAGGTGGGCGGAAGTCTCACGGTAGAGCAGATGGAAACGAACGGGGATCTCAAAATAGGCGGCGGCCTGCGGATCGGCACGATGAAGCATGACGGGCTGTTGAAGGTTGACGGCGGTCTGCTCGGAGAAAGCTTCACGCTGAACGGGGTAGCTGACATTAAGGGCGATTGTGAGCTGGAGAAGTTTACCGCTGAAGGCGTTGTTACGATCGGCGGCTTCCTCAGCGCCGGATGTGTCGAGTTGGTTTTGCAGGGTCAGGCGAAGGTGAAAGAGCTGGGTGTGGAGAGTCTGGTCATCCGCAAAGGCGGATCGGGAGTCTGGAACAAGCTGGCTGGCGGCATTATTCCGAAATTGCGGCCAGAATTGCAGGCAAAGGTTATTGAGGGTGATTTTCTTGACCTGGAATATACGACAGCAGAGGTTGTGAGGGGTGCTGTGATTATCATTGGAGAGGGCTGCAGCATTGGCCGGGTGGAATACCGTGACAGGCTGACCGTGCATCCCGGAGCCAGTGTGGGAATGGAGGAGAAGACCGGTGAATGAGACAGCAAACCGGACAAATCTGAAAATACTCGGGAATTCAACCTCGGCGGGCGGACGTTTCCTTGACGTTAAGGTGACCGGGGAATGCACATTCCATGGAGATGTGGATTGCCGGAAATTGACGCTGATGGGTGAAACCAAGGTCAGTGGCAGTCTGGTCATGGAAAATATGAAGCTTACAGGAGAATGCTCCGTGAAGGGCGGCATCGAGGGTGAGTCTCTGCGCGGACAAGGGGAGATCAGGGCGGAGAGCATACATGTAGAAGGTATCAAATTCACCGGGAATCTGAGCATATCCGGCAATTGTGATGCTGAAGACATGCAGATTAGCGGTGCGGTCCAGATAGACGGGCTGCTCAGTGCGGAGACGCTGGAATTATCGCTGTTTGGTCCAAGCCGGGCAGCCGAGGTCGGAGGCGGAAGCATCAAGATCAAACGCAGCCTTGGCGGGGCGCTGATCAGACCCGGGCATCCCGGACAACTGCGTTTTGCTGCGGGCCTGATTGAAGGGGATCACGTGGATCTGCAGAATACGGCAGCCGATACGGTCAGGGGCGGGAGAGTAGTCATAGGCTCCGGCTGCGAAATTGGCACAGTGGAGTACCGTGATTTTCTGGATATCCATCCGAATGCGGTTGTAAGGAATCAGGTGAAAGTGTAGTTTCAAGCTAATTCCTCCTTTACAGCGGATTTCAACCGAAATTAGGGAACTTTTTTCACCTGAAATGCCCCTGGAGCTGAAAGAATGGGATGAATATTAAAAAAATGAGGAGTGGGTCCTATGAGCTCAGCTCAAAAATCGCCGAAACTCGGCATTGTGATTGCAGGTCTGCTGCTGGGCATCCTGATGGCCTCCATGGACAGCACGATTGTGGCCACAGCAATGGGCAACATTGTTGGTGAACTGGGTGGAATGGACAAATTCGTCTGGGTTACTTCGGCGTATCTGGTTGCCGAGATGGCGGGGATGCCGATCTTCGGCAAGCTGTCGGATATGTACGGCCGCAAAAAATTCTTCATTTTCGGGATCATTGTATTTATGGCCGGCTCAGCCCTGTGCGGAACGGCAGATACCATTACCCAGCTGGCCGCTTACCGGGCCCTTCAGGGAGTCGGGGGCGGCGCGCTGGTGCCGATTGCCTTTGCCATCATGTTCGACGCTGTTCCGCTGGAGACACGCGGCAAGCTGGGCGGCGCTTTTGGCGCGGTGTTCGGGCTGTCCAGCATTTTCGGGCCTCTGCTTGGAGCCTACATTACGGATCACATCGCCTGGCAGTGGGTTTTCTACATCAACCTTCCGCTGGGAGTGATCGCACTGGTTATGGTGGTGAGCTTCTACCGGGAATCGGTGGAGCATTCCAAGCATCCCATTGACTGGCTGGGTGCGGGAACATTGCTGGGCGCTGTAATCAGCTTAATGTTCGCGCTCGAACTGGGCGGTAAAGAGTATGCTTGGGACTCCGCGCTGATTCTGGGCTTGTTCGCGGCGTTTGCCGTGCTGGCGGGGCTGTTCCTGTTCGCGGAGACGAAGGCGAAGGAGCCGATAATCTCATTTGCATTGTTCAGACAGAGACTTTATGCCTCCAGCATTTTATGTGCCTTGTTTAGCGGTGCGGCATTTATCGCCGCCTCGGTGTATATTCCGATTTTTATCCAGGGCGTGCTGGGCGGCTCGGCGACGAATTCCGGGCTGGTGCTGCTGCCGATGATGGTCGCCTCGGTCGTTACTGCCTCCACCGGGGGCTTCCTGATGGTTAAGACCAGCTACCGCAGCCTGATGGTGCCTACGCTGATCCTGCTTGTACTGGGGACGGGTCTTGTAGCGACGCTGGCACCGGATGCCTCGCGCCTTCTCGTTACATTCTATATGATCCTCATCGGACTCGGAGTGGGAGCCTCCTTCTCGGTGCTGAGTACGGCTGCAATCCATGGCCTGACACCCCAGCAGCGCGGCTCGGCCAGCGCAACGCTGAACTTCATCCGCTCGCTCGGGATGACCATCGGAATCACGGCCTTCGGGATCATTCAGAGCCATTATCTCAGCTCGAAGCTGAACGAAGTATTCTCTGGGACTGCCGGAGCCGCACCTGGCGGCGCGCTGGATTTCAAGGACCCGCATGCGCTGCTCTCCCCGGAGACGCGGGCACAGATTCCGCCGGAAATTCTGAGTAAAATTACCGATGGGCTGTCCTTCTCCATTACCAGCACCTTCGCCTGGGCTGCTGTACCTGCGCTTCTGGCGCTTCTGGCCGCCTGCTTTATGGGCCGCCAGAAGATGGATGCTTCCGCTGAAGGGCAGATGCCGTCTAGACACTGATGCTGCGTGCGGGACAGAGTAGTCCGTTGGAACACCGGCGGCGGACTACGTCTCATCTGCGACCAGGAAACGCAGCACGGTTTTCAGCTTCTCCGGCTGCGTACGGCGAGCATCCGTGAGATAAATTTCCCGGTGGGTCTTGGAGAGCCGCCGCAGTCCATGCTCCGCGCAATATTGTTCCATCTTCCTGAAGCTTGCCGGTTCCTCATCATAGGGACCTGTATGCAGCATTTGGACAGACATGCCGTCTTCGGAACTGCCGAAGACGGCTTTTTGCAGCAATGGATGCGGCTTCGTGTGCTGCACCTTCTCCATAATACTGCCGGCAAGGTCCGGGGTGACGAACTCCGGCTGCCGGATCATTATGGTGTATACCAGCTCGTTTTTGTCGAGGGCGGCCTGTCTGCGGCCTTTTTCGCTAAGATCCCATACCCCCTCCAGCGGGAAAATGCTGTATTCATGGTAGCCTTCCGGTGCCGGGCCTTTTTTGGGCAGCATTTTGATGGCATAAGTGAGGGAGTAGAGCACACCCACCGCCTGGGCAAATTCTTCACTGTTCGGGTTGCCTGTACCCTGCAGCATGAAGTAGTTGTAAGCGGGAACGGTAATCAGCACAGGTTCAGCTGGCGGGAAATAGATTGCCTTGTCCTGTTTTTTCCATTCGTATTTCATTAATATTCCTCCGCATTTCATAGTGGCTATCCTTTGGATTCATGCTTGTTTTCAGATTATCATGTGAAACTGGACAGGTGTCTGTCATGTTAGCCGATAGTGGATAATTATACTCTGCGAAGGTAAAATGAAGAGAATGGTGTCATATTCTGGAGTGGATTCAGGGGGGTTATCATTGATTATACAGGCTGAAATGCTATTGGATGCACAGGCAGAGCTTGGCGAGGGGGCGCATTGGGACTCAGAGGCCGGGCTGCTGTATTGGGTGAATATTGAAGGCAGGCAGCTGCGGATTGTCGATCCCGTGACACTCAGCGAGCAGACTCATATCTTTGGACAAATGATCAGTGCGGCTGTACCCGCAGTTAGCGGCGGCTGGGTAGTGGCTTTGCAGGATGGGATTTACAAATTTCAGGAAGATCGGCCTTTGGAATTGTTGGCTCATGTAGAGAAAGATCTTCCCGGCAACCGGCTGAACGATGCGAAATGCGACAGCAAAGGGAGATTATGGTTCGGCACCATGAGCATGGAGGACAAGCGGGATGCGGGAAGCTTATATGTGATGGAGCCGGGAGGCGAAGTGCGGAAGGTGCTGTCCGGCATCGGCATCTCTAACGGCCTGGCGTGGGATGACAGCCGGGGACTGATGTATTACATTGATACATTGACCCGCGGCGTGGACGTAATGGATTATGATCTGCAGAACGGCACGGTCAGCGGACGCAGAACAGTGGTGCGGTTCCCGGAAGGTGCGGGCGGACCGGATGGAATGACCATCGACAGCGAGGGAATGATCTGGGTCGCCCATTGGAACGGCGGCTGTGTCTCGCGCTGGAATCCGCACACCGGCGAACAGATTGGAAAAATTGAAGTACCTGCACCGTTTGTAACTTCATGCGCTTTTGGAGGCGGGCACCTGAATGAGCTGTATATTACTTCAGCACGCGGCGGTATGAGTCCTGAGGAATTACAGCGGTGGCCGCTTGCAGGCGGGCTGTTCAAGGCAAAAACGGGCATCAGGGGAGTCCCGGCGAACCGTTTTGCCGGGTAAACCAGAGGAGGGGGACACATATGAAGCTAATGAATTTTTGGGAGTCAGGGAATTTGCGGCTGGGTGTGAAAAGAGAAGAGGGCATTCTGGATGTGGCGGCAGCGCTGAATGCGCTCCCTCAGCGGGCGGCGGGAGCTGTTCCGGCAACGCTGAGAGAAGTGCTCGATGGAGGGGAAGCGGCGCTCGCCTGCCTGCGTAAATTTGCCGATAGCCTGCCTTATCATGATGAAGGTGCACAGGCTTTTTACAGAGATGAAACCTTGCTTGAATTCGCGCCGTGTACAGCCGATCCCGGCAAAATCATCTGCATCGGGCTGAATTACCGCAGACATGCTGAAGAAACCGGAATGCCGCTCCCGGAATACCCGATTCTGTTCAGCAAGTTTTCAAACAGCCTGTCCGGCCACGGAATGGAAGTGCCGCTTCCATACTCGACGCAGAAGGTCGATTATGAAGCGGAACTGGGCATTATGATCGGCCGGACGGTCAAAAACGTTAGCGAGGAAGAGGCGCTGGCTGCGGTGTTCGGTTATTTTACCGCCAATGATTTGTCCGCCCGTGATCTGCAGACGCGGACCAGCCAGTGGCTGGCGGGCAAATCCTGCGACCGGTTTGCGCCGGTCGGGCCTTATGTGGTAACGGAAGATGAGGTTGGCGATCCCGGATTGCTGCGCATCAGCTGCTCGGTGAACGGAGAAGTTCGGCAGGACTCCAACACCTCGGACATGATTTTCGACTGCAGGCAGATCATCAGCTACATCTCCAGCTGCATGACGCTCTCGCCGGGTGACATCATCCTTACCGGTACTCCGGAGGGTGTCATGATGGGGTATCCGCCGGAGAAGCAGGTCTATCTGCAGCCGGGTGACGAGGTTACTGTGGAGATTGAAAAGCTGGGAAGGCTGACGAACCGGATGGTTGCGGAAGAGGCTTGAGCCGGGCAGTATAGCATTGCCTGGACCGGCCGCCGTAATTAGTAAGATGGATTTAAAGAGCTGTTCATTTGCGGAGCTTGCAGATGAGCGGCTCTTTTTTTATCAGAAAGTAGATATCGGGGTCACCGCAAAGTACCGGAATCAGCTTCCGAACAAAGGCTCCACTTTGTGGGGATATATTAGTTACTTAAGGAAATTATGATGATCTTCTGTGGGGGAGAAACAACGGCAGAACAGCCGTTGTTGGGTGCTGTGGTGGCAGGTTAAGTGGAAAAAGGGAACTTAAATTCCTCAGAAATCAAGAATCGCGAGGTTTTAGTGGAAAAAGGTAACTTAATTTAGCGATATTCCCTTGTTTGGGGGTAGCGTCAAGAAGTTTGTGTAAGAAGCGTAGAGTATCTTCTCGAGTATTCGTTTTAGGTGGTAGGGATGTTCTTGGGGTGGGGGAATCCCCACCCCAAGAACAAGAGAAATGGGCTACTTTTCCTGCAATTCCTGGGCAGGATATCGTGCCTCAAACATCTCATTCAGTTTCTTCTTTACCTCTAGATCCCCAAAACCGCGAATCACTCGTTCGCCAAAGCGCTCGTTATACTCCACGACATCCAGATAGACAATCTTCTCTGCCGCATCCATATTGGTGAGGCTGTTCATGGGTTTGAGGCGCTTCCGAATTTCCTTATTCATTCGTTCAATGGGATTGGACGTGTAGATGGCTTCCTTAATGAGCGCTGGATACTTGTAGAACGTCAGTAAGGTCGCTAATTGCTCTTCCCATGACTGCATCTCTTTCGGGTAGAGCTTGCCCCATTTGGCCTTCACGGTATCGAATGCAGCCCGGGCCACATCCTCATCGGCTGAGGTGTAGATCGTCTTTAGATCTTCAATGACTTCGGTTTTGTGCTGCACCCGTATTTTGGGAAAGGTCGACCGAATCTTGTGAACCACACAGTGCTGTACGTCTGCCTTCGGATACGTTTCGCGGAACGCTCCATCCAGGCCGGGGAGTCCGTCAAACACGCCGAGCAAGACCTCCTGCGCTCCGCGGTCGTAAAGATCCTTCAGGACCTCCCGCCAGCCATTGGCGCTTTCTTGGCCCCCCACATAAAACCCGAGGATTTGTCGGTGGCCTTCCTCGTCAATGCCCATCGCGAAATAAACCACTTCTCCGCCGACGGTGCCACGTTTGAGTTTGACGTATAATCCGTCCAGATAGATGACGGAATAACGCTTTTGCAGAGGGCGCTTCTGCCACTGGTGAATGTCTTCGAGGACGGTTGCCGTAATGTTGCTGACCGTCGTGGGAGAATAGTGACTGCCGAACATACTTTCAATGAACCGGGCCACATCCCGTGTCCCCATTCCGCTTTTGTACATCTGAATGACGGCCTCTTCTAACCAACCGTCCCGCCGTTGGTAGGGCTCAAACAGTTGCGTCTGGAACAGAGCCTGACGGTCACGAGGAACCTTAAGATTCTCCACATTTCCGTATTTCGTGTGCAGATTGCGCGGGTAATATCCATTGCGACTGTTGCTTGGACCGGACTCTTCCGTAGCCATGAATTCTTGGATTTCTGCTCGCATGATGGACTCTAAGTTCTCTTTCACAAATTGAGTAACAAGATTTTCAAATAGATTATTCAGCATATTTTCGGGTACAATAGTCATTGAGTAGGGTTCCTTTCTTGGTGGTGTCGTAATCCCGAGAATACCCTACTTTTTTGTTGCCTACTAGGCCCCAAATCTTGGTACACAACTTATTTTACGCCATCTGTTTGGGACGAAACAGGCTGGATTAATGTACCTTTTTCCACTTAGTCTGCCGGGTTGCTCGATGCTCAGGCAAATTAGTGATACTTTTTCCACTTAACCAGCAAACGAAACGCCAGGAAGATACGTGTTCTCCTTCGCAAACTTTTTGATTGGAGCACCGCAGGCGGGAATGTGCAGAAACAACGGCAGAAATGCCGTTGTTGGAGCGCCGCAGGCGGGAATGTACAGAAACAACGGCAAAACTGCCGTTGTTGGAGCACCGCAGGCGGGGATGTGCAGAAATAACGGCAAAACTGCCGTTGTTGGAGCACCGCAGGCGGGGATGTGCAGAAACAACGGCAGAACTGCCGTTGTTGGAGCATCGCAGATGAGGGGGCCCTCACTGGAAGGACCGGAAAGCCAGCGGCGGGAAATTCGTCCGCTGGCCTGTGAAAATCGTCCGAAACTGTCTTACCGCTCTCCCAGAAGGCCATTCCGGCCTCTCTCCCGGGAGAAAGGTTTTTTATCCTAAAATGAAAGCGCAAACAAAAATCTGGATAGAGGAGATTCAATATGGGGGTACCTTCAGGCGAGCTGCTCCGCGGTGTGGAACCGGTCCGTCCATCCCGCAGGAAGCTGCAGAACAAATACAAGCTGTTTCTTCTGGCGCTTCCTTTTCTTGCCGTGACCTTTGTGTTCTATTATTTGCCGGTCAGCGGGTGGATCTACGCCTTCTATGATTTCATCCCCGGCATTCCGCTGTCGGAAACACCGTATGTCGGACTGAAGTGGTTCCGCACTCTCGTAGCTAATCCCACGCAGACCGGGGAGGTGCTGCGCGTGCTGAAGAACACGGTGGCGATGAGTTCACTGGGGCTGGCCACTTCGGTTTTTCCGGTCATTTTTGCCATTCTGCTGACAGAGATAAGGGCGGGCTGGTACCGGAAATTTGTGCAGACCCTGACGACGATTCCGAATTTTATCAGCTGGATTCTCGTCTACGCGCTGGCCTTTTCGCTGTTCTCCGTGGATAACGGGGTTGTGAACCATATTCTGGTGCAGCTCGGGGTCGTGAGTGAGGAATTCAATTTTCTGGCTTCCAGCTCGCATGTCTGGTTGACCATGATTGCCTGGTACTGGTGGAAATCCCTTGGCTGGGGCGCGATCCTGTACCTGGCGGCGATTGCCGGCATAGACCAGGAGCTGTATGAAGCGGCGGAAGTGGATGGGGCCAGCCGGTTCCGTAAAATCTGGCATATCACTGTTCCCGGCATCATCCCGACCTTCTTCGTGCTGCTGCTGCTCTCCATCGGCAACTTTGTCAACAACGGCATGGAGCAGTATTTTGCCTTCCAGAATGCGATGAACAAGGATGCGATAGAAGTGCTGGACCTGTATGTGTATAACATCGCTTTTGCCAACAATTTTCCGTTCGCCACGGCGGTTAGTATGTTGAAGTCGGTCGTCAGCGTCATTCTGCTGTTTGCGGCCAACACGCTGTCCAAGGTGGTGCGCGATGAGTCGATCATTTAAGGAAGGTGATCCATTTGCGTAAAAAGCTGAAGCCCGGCGATGCCCTGTTCCAGGGAATCATCTATGTGCTCTTCGGTCTGTTCACCCTGAGCTGCATCTATCCGTTCTATTACCTGTTCATCAATACCATCAGCTCGAATGATCTCAGTGCAGCGGGAGATATCAAGTTTTACCCGCAGCAGATCCATTTTGACAACTACTCAAAGGTGCTGCGGATCAGCGGGCTCAGCCATGCGGCGCTGGTATCTGTATACCGGACCGTAGCGGGTACCTTTCTCACCGTGGGTGCTTCAGCTTTTCTCGGCTATCTGTTCACGAAGAAGGAGATGTGGGGGCGGCAGATCTGGTACCGCAGCGTCGTCGTCACCATGTATTTCAGCGCAGGGCTGATTCCCTGGTATATCACCATGCACAATCTGCATTTGACCAACAATTATCTGGCCTATATTTTGCCGACGATCATTACTCCATTCAACATCATCTTGGTCAAAACCTTTGTGGAGGCTATTCCGCCTTCACTGGAGGAGTCAGCAGCCATGGACGGCGCGGGTGTTCTGCGGTCCTTCTGGAGCATTGTCGTTCCGCTGACCACTCCGATTCTGGCGACGATTACGATTTTTTCGGCAGTCAACCAGTGGAACTCCTTCATCGACACGGCATTCCTGATGACGGATACCAAATACTACACGCTGCAGTTCCTGCTCTGGCGGTATCTGAATGAGTCCAGCTCGCTGGCTGCGCTCATCCGCAGCTCCCCGGATATGGCGGCCAGTGTGCAGAACATGCAGACACCGACCTCTGTGCGGATGACTGTAACGATGATCGTCGTGCTGCCGATTCTGATCGTGTATCCGTTTTTCCAGCGTTTTTTTGTCAAGGGCATTATGATCGGTGCCGTCAAAGGCTGACCGGTGTGTCCACCAGCCTTAAGTCAATGCTTTCGAAGCGGGTTTTGTACGAAGGAATTCAAGCATGCAACGCTCACAAAACTTTCAGGAGGTATGAAGCCATGAAATTTAAAAAGCTGCCGCTCATTCTGCTGGGCATGGTGCTGGTGCTGGTGCTGGTGCTGGCATCCTGCGGCGGAGGTAACGGAAACTCAGGCAACTCAGTCAACTCCGGCAAAACCAACACGGACGAGAGCACCGGCAAGCCGGCGGCTGAAGCGACGGATGCTGCGGCTCAATCTACGGCGCCAAGTGACGGGGCGCCCGACCATTCGAAGCCGCTGAAGCTGACAGTATTCTCTACCACAGCCAACTATGCAGGGCCGCAGACCGGCTGGTTCGCCAAAATCATCAAAGACAAGTTCAATATCGAATTGGACATTGTCGCTTCCAATTTAACCGGCGGGGACACCAAAATCTCCGCCATGATGGCCTCCGGCAATCTCGGCGACATTATCGTCTTCGGGGACGATAAGAACCACTATCCGAATGCGATCAAAGGCAAGCTGCTGCTGGACTGGACCCAGGACGGGCTGCTGGATAAATACGGCGCGGATCTGACGAAGCAGTTCCCGAAGGCCGTGGAGAAGGCAAAGGTTGCTTTTGGCGGCGGCAGCGCGGTATACGGCATCGGGAACGGTGTGGCCACGAATCCCTCTGGACCTTCCGAAGGGAAGGATATGACTTGGGGACCGGATCTGCGCTGGGATCTGTACCAGCAAATCGGTGCTCCGGAAATCGGCACCATTGAGGATTATCTGCCGGTGCTGAAGAAGATGCAGGAGCTTGAGCCCAAGAATGAGCAAGGCAAAAAAACCTATGCCTTCTCGCTCTGGTCCGACTGGGACGGCAACTACAAAATGACGCTGGCAAAGCAGTTCGCCAATATGATGGGCTATGACGAAATCCCCGACACTGCGCTTTATGTCAAAGCAGATGAAGAGAAATATTATGATTTCATCTCCGAGGACAGCTGGTACATGAAATCGCTCAAGCTGTATTACGAGGCGAATCAGATGGGATTGCTGGACCCCGACTCGCTGACGCAGAAATTTGATGATGTGGTGGCGAAGTATAAGGATGGACGTCTGCTTTTCTCCTGGTTCCCGTGGCTGGGGGCGGCCAACTACAATACGCCGGAAAGAACGGCCGAAGGCAAGGGCTTCGCACTTGTACCGTTCAAGAATGAGCTGATGTATTCCACAGGCTTCAACGTTTACGGCGGCAATGGCATCATCGCGATCGGCGCGAAAGCCAAGGAGCCTGCGCGTATTATGGAGTTCCTTAACTGGATGTATACGCCTGAAGGCGCGATGATCTCAGCGGGCAGCGGAACGGCAGTGCCGAACGGACCGCAGGGGCTGACCTGGGATATTGACAGCAGCGGCAAGCCGGTGGTTACCGATTTTGGCTGGAAGGCGTACACGGATCAGCAGAACACGAAGGTTCCCGACGAATACGGCGGCGGCGACTATTACTATGGCTCGAATCAGATGAACTTTTCTTTTGTTGTGCCCGCAATGGTGAACCCGCAGACCAGCGAGCCCTATGACCATAACTTGTGGACAACATCACTGGAGCGCAACCCTACGAAGCTCGATAGCGACTGGAGAGCGAAGATGGGCGTGCTGACGGCGAAGGAGTATTTTGAGAAAAATAATCTGCTTGCCGTTGCGCCTCAGGGCTTTACCGGTAAAGAACCGCTGACGATGGACAAAACGCTGGAGCAGAAAAATAAGCAAATCGGAACCGTGATTCAGCAGATTTCGTGGAAGATGGTTTTTGCCAAAAATCAGGCGGAATACGACAAGCTTAACAAAGAAATGCATGACAAAGTGAATGGACTCGGCTATGCCGATGTGATGGACTTCTCGGTCAAAAAAGCAGCAGAGCTGTTCGAAGCCCGCAAAAGTGTGAAGTAAGCCACTCCGGCAAATAGAAGCAAGGCAGGGCGGTGAGGAAGCTGCTCTGCCTTATTCTGTTCGAAGCAAGATAAATCTGGTATTCTTGGAGTACTTAGTAAAACGCTTTCATTGGGGGTAGAAGAAACTAGTGCGGATACTCAAAAGGAAAGCGCGCCGGCAGGCTCCGGCAGGCCAGTCGCTGCGGACGACACTGGTGATTTATCTGCTCGTCGGGACGCTGCTGCCGCTGCTTATAGTCGGAATAGTATCCTATACTTCGATTTATTCCATTCTTTCCGGCAAAATCGGCAGCGGCATCAGTGCAGGCCTGCAGCAAGAGGCGCTGATCCTGGAGAATACCATCGATAATCTGGATTTTGCCTCCAAGCAGTTTGCGCTGGATGGTCAAATCGTGGAAGAGATGTCTTCTTTTCTGGAGGAGAAACAGATTTACCGCAAATCCCAGATCATGAATTCCATCAACCAGAAGATCAATCTCGTCAACTTCACCAATCCTTACATCGGCTTGACGGCTTATATTATGCCAGGCAGCGATGACCCTGTTCTGTTCACCAATATGAGTACCCGGCGGGATTTCGATCCCGGCAGACTCCCGTCCTTTATGCGCTACAACGGGGCTGATTATTACGGGCCGCACGGGACGATGTACGCGGTTGGCGACAATGTTGTTTTTTCGGAGCGGCGGATCGTCCGTGTGAACGGCCGGCATGAGCTGTACATCTATCTGGAGACGAATTACAGCCTGCTGCGCAAAATCTTCAATCCGCAGGCTTACGGGATGCAGGTAAATCATCTGCTGGTCAACCAGAATAACACGGATATTCATGTGATCGACGGCGAATTGCCTGCATCTGTTGTCGAAGCAGCCCGGGCAAGCACGGGCCCTGCCCATGAGGTGCTGGATGGCTATCATCTGTTCCGCTACGAGAGTCCGCAGGGCTGGAAGCTTGTGGCCGCAGTGAAGAAATCGGTATTTAGCAGTGAAATCTCTTCCTGGTTCTACAAAATGATTTTGCTCGCCCTCTCGACCCTGCTGTTTGCCGGAGTGCTGGCCTGGCTGATCTGGAAAAGGATCTACGGCCCCTTGCGCAAGGTGAACCTCGAAATTATCCGGATGGCGGAGAATGTAACGGCTCCGGTAGCTTTTACGAACGTTGCAGAGTTCGACTTCGTGCTGATGAACTTTCAGCAGATGAAGGATCAGGTCAATGAGCTGATTCTGGCTGTAGCCCGCAATGAGAAGCAGAAAAGCCAGTTCGAAATCGAGAAGCTGCTCAGTCAGATCAACCCCCATTTTCTGCATAACACACTGAATACGGTACAATGGCTGGCCCGGCTGAACGGCCAGAAGGAAATCGACAAGCTGGTCACGCTGCTGGTGAAGGTGCTCCATTATAACCTCGGCAAGCAGAGCATTATTGTTACGATTGGCGAGGAAATTGAAGCGATACGCAATTATATGGAGCTGCAGCGCATCCGCTATGACTATGAATTTGAGTTCAACGTGCAGGCGGATGAGACGGTGCTGGACGCAGCTGTTCCCCGGTTCCTGCTGCAGCCGCTGGTGGAAAACTCGATTTATCATGGTCTTAGCGACAACGGCAGGGTGGATGTGATTATTACGGCTTATGGCCCCGGGGAAGTGCAGCTATGTGTGAGGGATACCGGAACCGGCATGGATGAGGTCCAAATCGCGGAACTGCTCGCAGATGACGGGGTAGCGGGGCGCGGGCTTGGGATCGGATTCTCGTATGTCATGCGTATGCTGAGGACGTATTACGGAGAGCAGATGACGCTGCAAATCCATAGCGCTGCCAATGAAGGAACTACTGTATCCATTATCATCCCTATAAAAGGCAAGGAGGACTTCGATGATTAAAGCTGTTGTAGTCGATGACGAGCGTCTGGTGCGCAAAGGCTTCATCTCGCTGATTGACTGGTCGTCCTTCGGAGTGGTTATCGTCGGCGAGGCGGGTGACGGCAACGCGGCGCTTACGCTCCTCCGGGAGCAGGAAGCAGACCTGCTGTTTGTGGATCTGACGATGCCCGGCATGTCCGGTTTCGAGCTAATCCGGCAGGTCCGCCAGCGATATCCGGCCGTCCGCTGCGTCGTGCTGACCTGCCATCATGAGTTTGATTATGTGCAGGAGGCGCTGCGTCTGGGAGCGGTTGATTATATTGTCAAAACACTGCTGGAGGTGGAGAACGCCGATGAGACCATCCGCCGCCTGGTCGAGCGGGTAAAATGGGAAGACAGCACCCGGGAATTGCTGGCGCGGGGAGAAGGCAGGGTGATGGCTGCTGATGCGGCGCTGCTCTATCTTCCGCAGCTGCCGGACAGCCATGAAGAAGAGTTGTTCCGGCTATCGGTAACGAAAAATAATCCGCTGCTCGCGTTTCAGAACATGTGGATGTCTCCGCTGCTCAGCCGGGTTCCGGACAAAGAAACCTGCCGGGAACTCAAAACGGTGCTGGGCGCAGGCTGGCAGGCGGCGCTGGTGAGCGGACTGAAGAATCAGTTGCTTCAGGAGGTAGAGGAAGTGCTGGGCAAGGCTGTCCGGCATGCGCTGTTTTATTACTGCGGGGCGGAGGACCCGGCCAGGCTGGAGTTTGGCGAGCTGAAACGAATAGCCGGAGAGCGGCTTTCCGCAGGAGAAGATATGCTGTCAGAGGCGCAGAATCTGCGATGGACACTGGACCGGGAGGCTTGGGAAGGTTTTGCCTCCGGGGTGCAGCAGCGGCAGCCTGCGCAGGAACAGATTTCGGCCTTCAGCCATTTGCTGCTCCATGACTGGAGCGGGCTTCTCTTGAAGGCTGAAGAAGCGGCGCAGCTGGAAGCCTCCGCTGCCGGGAACCTGAACTGGTGCCATTGGAAAAGCTGGCTGCGGCAGTTCTCCGGGTGTGTCCAGCAGCGGATGCTTGAGCTGGGGCTAAGCAAGGAGGTGGTATTCTGCCTGATCCGTGCGGTCCGCTTCATGAAGGCCCATGCCGGAGACAAGATCAACCAGGGCGATGTCGCCGCCGAGATCAACATGAGCCGCGGCTACTTCAGCCAGTGCTTCGCCCGTTTTGCCGGTGAAACCTTCGGCGAGCGCCTGAGGGGGATGCGGCTGGAGCTGGCCAAGACACTGCTGCTGGAAACTTATTATCCGATAGGCGAAATCGCCGGCAGATCAGGCTTTGAGGATGACCGCTATTTCAGCAGGCTGTTCCGTGAACATGTCGGCAAGCTGCCAAGCGAATACCGTGCAGAGGGGATGAAGCGGTGAACAGAACCGTCAGATATGTTCTTCCTGCTGTGGCGCTGCTCTGCCTTGCGGCCTGCCGGGAGGGCAATGCCCCGGCAGCAGGCTCAGGGAGTGCAGACATTCGGGCAATTATGGCGGAATCTGCTGCTTACGGGAGATATGAAGAGCCGGTAGTGATGCGGATCGGCTTCAAAGTGCCCGATTCCCGGCTCAATACGGGAGACAGCAATGACAATAATCCCATTTCCCGCTATTTGGAGAGTCTGACGAATATCAAGGTCATTCATTCCTGGGAAGCGAAAGGGGAAGAACCGTTTACGCAAAAAGCGCAGCTGGCGATTGACAGCAACGATCTCCCGGATGCGATGGTTGTGGACAGGGACCAGCTTCAAAAATTGATCGACAGCGACATGATTACCGATCTCACCGAAACCTACAAGGATTACGGGTCTGAGCTAATCAAAGATATGTATGATTCGACCCAAGGCGAAGCGCTTGGGGATGCAATGCGGAACGGCAGGCTCTACGGCCTGCCCAACGTGGCGATCCATGCGGATTCGCCGTCCCTGCTGTGGGTCCGCCAGGATTGGCTGGACCGGGTGGAGCTTCCGGCTCCGCGCAGCTTCGAGGATATTGAAGCTATCGCCAAGGCGTTTATCGAGCAAGACCCGGATGGCAACGGGAAGCGGGATACCGTTGGCCTTAGCGCATACAACAATATCGTGTACGGCACAAAGCCTCATGTCAACGGCTTGGACACCTTGTTCAGCGCATTACATGCGTTCCCTACCAATTGGATCAGGGACAGCCGGGGCAATGTTGTCTATGGCTCAATCACCCCGGAGACCAAAGAGGCGCTGGGCAAGCTGGCCGACTGGTATAAGCGGGGGTTGATTGATCCGGACTTTGCCCTGTATAAGGAAACGCAGGAGCCGATTATTTCCGGCAAAGCGGGGATGTTCTTCGGCCCGTGGTGGATGCCCTATTATCCGCTGTCAGAGGCGGTTGCTCTGGACACCAGGGCGGAATGGAGGGCCTATGCCGCCCCGCTTGATGCTTCAGGCAAATTCGTAACTCATATGGCTCCGGTCACCGACCGCTATCTTGTCGTCCGCAAAGGCTATGAGCATCCCGAAGCTGTGGTGAAGCTGCTGAATGTGTTCACCCGGCTGGAACGGCGAAGAGATCCGAACCTGGAGGCGGTCCGAAGCCTGGATGATTTTTCGGCGCAGACCGGCATCCAGCCGAGGGCGTATTATCCCTTTGATCTGCTGATTGATTATGCAGATGCGATTGAGAAGCATTATGCGGATATGCAGCAGGCGCTCCACGGCAAGATCGACCCCGATTCTCTGGACCCGGACACTCATTTGCTGTATGATCTCTGGCTTGCCGATGAGGAGCAGCCCAAAAAAAATCTGGAGGGCTGGAAAGCGGCCAATGCCTACAAATACGGGGTTTCTGTGTTATCCACAACAGCTATAGAAAGAGTGCGCAGTGTTTTTTACGGAAGCACACTGCATATGCGGAGCAATTGGCCCGAGCTGCAGAAGCTGGAGAGCGAGACCTTCCTGAACATTATTGTCGGCGATTCACCGCTCAGCGATTTTGACGTCTTTGCAGCCAAGTGGAGGAGCCTGGGCGGAGATGCCATCACCCAAGAGGTAGCGAAGGCTGTGAACATCAGGGACGAGGATAAGCAGGGAGGTGAATAAGCGGGAACTTGGAGATGCAGGGGCGTTGCGCAGCCGCACTTCCTGCACTGAACACGCACACAGGCCGGAGTCCTCATTTGAGGGGACTCCGGCCTGTGTTTTGGAACAGCACCAGCGACATTTGTGATGCAAGGGCAGCGTTGGCATCGCTAGCGCCAATGTACCTTTAAGAAGAAGGGTGATGCTGACGCAGCTATCGGCCAAGGCACTCTATGAAGAAGAGGTGGCGCTGACATCGCCAGCGGTCAGGGCGGCTTGCCTGCTGCGGGTTGACAGGTAGCTGAGCCAGGCACCGGCCAAACCCAAGGCAGCCAGGCTGGCGGCTAGCCAGGGAATGGAGGAAAGGCCCCATTGGGTGATGGCCGCTCCGCCGAGGTAAGCTCCGGCAGCATTGCCCAGGTTCAGCGCAGAATGGCTGGATGTGGTGGCCAGAAGCGGAGCTTTATGCGCGAGATTCATGATGCGCAATTGAATGCCGGGCATGATGCCAAACGCGGCAATACCCCACAGGAAGACGTTAATTATAGTAAGCACAGGGTTGTCCAGCGTCCAAGAGAACAGGGAGATCATAATAGCCAGGATGGCAAAGTTGACCATAAGCGAGGGCATCAGCTTCCAGTCGGCCAGTTTGCCGCCGATCAGATTGCCAAAGGTTACCCCCGCTCCAAAGAGCACCAGAATCCAAGTCACGTTGTGTTCGGCAAACCCCGTGATCTCCTCCAGCATCGGGGTGATATAGGTAAATAAGGAGAACAGGCTTGCGCAGCCCAAGGCCCCCGTCAGAAGTATCAGCAGCACCTTCGGATTAAGCAGTCCGCGTACCTGTTCCGTGAGATTGGCTGTTTGTTCCTGAACAATGACCGGTATGAACCGGATGATTCCGAACAAGGACACGACGCCAAGCACAGTGATTGCTCCAAATGAAGCTCTCCAACCAAGCTGCTGGCCAATAAAGGTCCCGAAGGGCACACCGATAATATTGGCGACAGTAAGGCCGGCAAGCACGATGGATACAGCGCCTGCCCGCTTCTCGGGCCGCACCAGCCGGGCTGCGATAATCGTCCCCACTCCGAGGAAAGTTCCGTGTGCAAAGGCCGTAAGGATTCGGGCCAGAATCAGCAGCGTATAGGTAGGCGCAATCACCGACACAGCGTTCCCGAAGATGAAAATGCACATGAGGATCATGAGCAGTTTTTTCTGGGGCAGGCGGTGAGTGAAGATCGTAAGCACAGGCGCACCGATGGCAACACCGAGGGCGTAGCTCGTAATGAGCTGTCCGGCCTGCGGAATACTCACCCCTAGATCTCTGGCAACGTTGGGCAAAAGCCCCATGATGATGAACTCGGTCATGCCGATTGCAAAAGCGCCCAAAGTCAGGCAGAGCAAGGACAGCGGGAAACGCTCTTTATGCGGCGGCGGCGGTTGGCTTTTGTCCACAGTAGGCTTCAATGGGCTGATCCTTCCCCGGGTTCCGGTCGCTCATTCCAGCCTTTGCAGACATCGACCCAATCCTGGGCACCCGAGTAGACGGCCAGTTCATCACAGTTCAGCTCGATCGCGGAATTGGTGCTGCCGCAGGCTGGAAACAGAGTCTCGAATCTTTTCATGGACACATCCAGATAGACCTCCAAATCACGGGCGAGTCCAAAAGGGCACACCCCTCCGATTTCGTGTCCGGTCTGTTCCAGAACCTCTTCCGGGCTGAGCATTCTTGCTTTGAGGCCAAAGCTCTCCCTGAATTTCTTGTTATCCACCTTGGCATCTCCGGCGGCTACAACGAGAATGGCAGACTCTTCCGTTCCCCGGAAGGAGAGCGTTTTGGCAATCCGGGCCGGAATGACCCCAATGGTTGCGGCTGCCATCTCTACAGTAGCGCTTGATGCGGCAAATTCCAGGATGTCCTGCTCCCGCCCCACACGCCGGAAATGTTCTTTTACATTTGCAATGGACAAGATCAAGTCTCCTTTCTGAAAGCCTTTCATATTGTCTTACATTTTAACCTGTTTTGGGATATTGGGCAAAGCAAATCTCATCAGTAGCCGGGCACCCAGCCGGGGCCATTTGCTTATGATACAGCTGTGCTTGAGCAGCCCGCTTCACAGTGACCTATTCATAGATTTGCCGAATTTTTGTTGACCTTATGAAGCAAAGCAATGAGCTGGTCAACCTCTTCCTCGCCTAAATCGAGGGTAAGCTTGCGGTCCAAATCTGTCAGGATCGACTGGAGGACAGGAGCGAACGTAACCGCCTTGGGGGTCGGATACAGCAGGGAAGAGCGGCGGTCCTTGGGATCGGTTCTCCGCTCAATATAACCGGCTTCCTCCAGCTTTTTCACGGAGCGGGCGGTGGTGGCTTTATCGAATTTCATTTCGTTGGTCATTTGATCCTGCGTAATGCCGGGATGGTTCACAATCAGCTTCAAAAAGATGTGCTGTCCGCCGCTGCCGATACCGTAGGGCAACAGTTCTTTGACCAGATACTTTTGATTCTGGCGATGGAGCTGGGAGACCAGCTTCCCGATGGGTTCTCTATTTGAATTCAACATGTACACCTCTTTGGTTAAAATCCTGCGGCCAGCAGGCTGCTTTCTTATAATTTAAAATAGTACAGTAAAATAGTTGCGTGCGCAACTGAATTGCGATACACTAGGGAAGCTAAGTTTGTTGCGGACGCAACTATATCTGAAGGTATAAGAGGTGTTATTTAATTATGAGTACGATGACTGCAACTTATCAGGAGGACGCGGCCGTTCAGAAGAAACGCTGGCTGATTCTGATTGTGCTGAACCTGTTCACGTTTATGTCCACGCTCGACGGAAGCATTGTGAATATTGCCTTGCCGGTGCTGGTGAAGCAGCTCCATTTACCGATGGCGCAGGTGGAGTGGGTCACGACAGGCTATTTGATGGCGATTTGCTCTGCCGTGCTGTTCTTTGGAAAACTTGGGGATATCGCCGGCAAGATCCGGATTTTTAAAATCGGCACGGTGATCTTCATCCTCGGCTCCCTGCTCTGCGGTTTGAGTGCAAGCCTGCCGCTGCTGATTGCTTCGCGGGTGATTCAGGCGATCGGCGCTTCGATGACCATGGCCAACAGCCAGGGAATTGTCACGGATATTTTTCCGGCCACTGAACGGGGCAAGGCACTGGGGCTGATCGGTACCTTCGTATCTCTTGGAAGTATAGCCGGACCCAGCCTGGGGGAATCATCGTTTCGACATTGGGGTGGGAATATATATTCTGGGTGAACGTTCCGATAGGTCTGATCGCCATCGTGCTGGGGTGGAAGGTACTGCCCAAGGATCTGATCCGGGTAAAAGCCAAGATTGACCTTCCCGGCAGCCTGCTGTTCGCAATATTTATCGTCACCTTGTTTGCCGGCATGCTCCTCGGACAGCAGGTGGGGTATGGGGATAGCCGGATTATCTCGGCGCTGGCCGCCGCAGCCGCAGCTTTTATTGTCTTTCTTATTGTAGAGCTGCGCCGGAGCCAGCCGCTATTGCAGCTGTCCCTATTCAAGAACCCGTTATTTTCGCTCAGCATACTATGCGCATTTCTGGTATTCGTAGCGAATTTCTGCTTTAACATTATCGCTCCGTTTTATGCGCAGAACATGCTGAACCTGTCACCGTTCTATGCAGGCTTTTTGCTTATGCTGTTCCCGATTTCCATGGTCATTGTCGCTCCGCTGAGCGGGGCATTGTCCGATAAAATCGGCTCGGAATTCCTTACCTTCGCCGGGTTGATTGTCATGGTAATCGCACAATTTGGTTTGGCCCGTCTGCATGATGGAAGTGCCGTCGCACTGGTGGGCGTCTGGATTGCCATGCTGGGGATCGGCAGCGGGCTGTTCCAGTCGCCGAATAACTCGCTGATAATGTCTACCGTCCCGCGGACCCAGCTGGGCTCAGCGGGCAGCGTCAACTCGCTGGTCCGCAATGTGGGGATGGTTGTCGGCATCACGATTGCCACCTCCATTCTGTTCAATGTAATGAGCAGCAAGGCCGGCTACCGGGTAACCGATCTGATCCCCGGCCGTCCGGATGTTTTCCTCTCCGGCATGCATGTCGTGTTCATGACCTCATCGGCCATTTGCCTTGTATCGGCGCTGCTGACAGGCTGGCGGCTGTTTTCGATCAAAAAGACAAAGCGGGCCAAAAGAGCATCGGCCTGAGAATCACTCGGCCTGAGATTCCTGCCGCCTTCGACTTCTGCGCTTGTCGCTCTATTGCCACCTTCTCAACAGCCCGGTGCTGCTCAAAGCTGCTCACATCGTAAGCTCTATTCAAACTGGAAGCCTTCCAGCCTGACTCAGGCCGGGTGGCTTTTTTGTGGCATCCAGCAGGGGCGGCATCTCCAGGGGAAATGTCCCCGGGATTATTAAAAGCACCTCAGGCGCATTATTTGGCGGCTGAGTGTTAAACTTCCGCTAGCTTCGGAGCCAAGGGGAGAAGCTTAATCATCTATATCCATCCACATTAGGTACAGGCGCAAGAGTAAGTTTTCTATTGCACGAAATACAGCAGAAAGTGATTCGCGCACAGAGGCATAAATTTTCAATTGCAAGAAAATGCAATCAGGAGGTAAATCTTCTATTGTTACTGTCACAAATCCGCAAGGTACATTGTCTACAGTATGTACACACATTATGGAGGCGATGAGAATGAGTTTAAGATTTAATTACAGAGCGGTAAATGAGCAGGCTTTCCGGGCAATGATGACGCTGGAGCAGTATGGAGGCGGACGGATCAAAGATAAGGTATTATATGAGTTAGTGAAAATACGCGTTTCCCAGATCAACGGCTGCGCCTTCTGCCTGGATATGCATGCGAAGGACCTGATGAAGCTGGGCGATTATGCGGACCATATTTTGCTGCTCAGTGTATGGCGAGAGGTGCCGTTGTTTACAGATAAGGAAAAAGCGCTGCTTGAACTTGCCGAAACGGTAACCCTTATTAGTCAAGCCGGTGTTCCTGCGGCGCTGTATGACAAGGTAATGGAGCATATCAGCCAGGAGGAGTTTGTAGACTGGATTATGGTCATCAATACAATCAACAGCTGGAACCGTATCGCAATCTCTACCGGAATGTATCCGGGTTGTTTTAACTGAACCACAGCAAAAAGTTAGGCTGGAAGCACAGGGGGGACAGCAGTGAAGGACCGGGACAGTAAGGCTGGCAACACGGCTCCGCAGATAGCGGGAGAGCTTAGCGTGGAGGAAATCTACCGCAGCTATAATCGTTATGCCTTTTCAATTGCATACCGAATGCTGGGAACTGTGGCCGATGCGGAGGATGCCGTGCAGGATTGTTTTGCCGGGCTGCAGCAGAAGGAACTCAGCGGTGTGCTCAATATGAAGGCTTACCTGGCTAAGGGGATTACCAACCGCTGCCTGAATATCCTCAGCTCTGCGCGCAGCCGCAGGGAAACCTATATCGGAGAGTGGCTGCCCGAGCCTGTCAGCGAGGCTTACGACGGGCCGGAAGCGTCAGTGGAGCGTAAAGATACGCTGTCTTATGCTTTTCTGGTCCTGCTGGAACGGCTGTCGCCTACAGAAAGAGCGGTGTTTGTGCTGAGGGAGGCTTTTCAGTACGAATATGATGCTATAGCGGAGATGGTTGGCAAGTCCGGGAGCAACTGCCGGCAAATCTTCAGCCGGGCCAAGCGCACGCTTCAATCGAAGCAGTTGCCGCCAGCGGCAGCAGGGGAGGGGAACCCCGCTTCAAGAGAAAAGCTGCTGCGCCGGTTCACCGCCGCTTTTGCCGCTTATGATGTTGGCGGCATGCTGGCGCTGCTGGCTGAACAGCCTGTGCTTATCGGTGACGGGGGCGGACAGGAAGTGCATACGATTCTTAGACCTATGGCCGGACGCAAAGGCGTGCTGGCGCTGCTGACTTCGCGGAGGGTACTTCAGCGGATGCGTGAGTGGGAGGTCGCGGTCGGCAGCATCAACGGCGAGCCGAATCTTGTGTTCAAGCAGCAAGGAGAGGTCCGGGCGGTGCTTTGCCTGACACTGGACAGGAGCGGGGAGCAGATTCAGGAGCTGTACCTGGTTATGGCTCCCGGCAAGCTGAAGCATGTGTCGGCCTAAAGCCTTGCGGCCCTGCTTTGGAACGTACAGGTCCTGTTCAAAAGCCAGGTCTCCGGCATCTATAATTCCACAATAAAAAAGCGCCGCCTGCCCGGACAACGGGCAGGCGGCGCTTTTTTAAAAGATAGAATTTATATGTTTTGGGGCCCCTTATTTATTGTATAGGAAACTTCCGCAAGTGGATAATATTATGCTTAAAGTTGTAGAATAAATACTTTGGACGAATTTGTAACGAGTAACGGCAGAAATACCGTTGTTGGAGCGGCGAAGGCCGAGTTCTGAGGGGGAGTCGGTCTAAATATCCTAATTCCAACTAGCATTACTAACTGGTTTCTCCGCAGGTGCTATATAAGTTGAACTTTAGTTTTACATTGTGGGGTATGGTCGTAACTGCGGGGAATGTTTGGACTTCCAGCCGCTGTTGTCGTAAGAATTTCTTGATTGGAATCGCCTTTTGCGGTTGAAATCCGGTGACTGATTATGCTTCCGAAGCGAGCTTTCCTACGGAAAGCTTTCAGGCGGACGCTACCGCTCTTCCATTTCCAAACTTCCCCTCCGCACTTCTACCCTTTTTATGAATTCTTTAAGTTCAACTTATATAGTTGGAAAAAGGGAACTTATTTTTCCGGAAATTAAGAAATCCTGAGAGTTAAATGGAAAAAGTAAACTTAATTGGGCCAATTTTCTTGAACAATGGCGAAATGAGCTGAATTAGTGTCCCTTTTCCACTTCATCTGCCCGAGGATAGGGTACTCCGGCAAATTAGTTAACCTTTTTCCACTTAAAAAGTTGCCGTAGGATTCATGGGGAATCGTTCTCTAGGTAACGCTAGAACCAAGACGGCTGCGCAGCCCGTGGAGGACGGCACAGCCGTTTTTGTTTATGGGTCTAGTTCTTAAAGCTGTGGATCGGAGCCGGAATACGTCCGCCCCGGTTAACAAATCCCGAGCAGTCGAACGGGTTCACAGCCATGACCGGCGCATAGCCGAGCAGACCGCCGAATTCAACCATTTCGCCCACTTCTTTGCCGATGACCGGGATTACTCGGACTGCTGTGGTCTTGTTGTTGACCATGCCGATAGCCGCTTCGTCGGCAATGATGCCTGCGATGGTTTCTTTGCTGGTGCTGCCGGGAATAGCAATCATATCAAGGCCGACCGAGCAGACACAAGTCATCGCTTCCAGCTTCTCCAGTGTCAGCGCGCCGCGCTGCACGGCCTGAATCATGCCATGGTCTTCGCTGACCGGGATAAAAGCGCCGCTGAGTCCGCCGACGTAGGATGAAGCCATAACGCCGCCTTTTTTGACATTGTCGTTAAGAATAGCGAGTGCAGCAGTCGTGCCGGGTGCGCCCGCTTCCTCCAGCCCCATCACCTGAAAAATCTCGGCGATGGAATCACCGATCAGCGGGGTTGGTGCCAGCGACAGATCGATAATGCCAAAAGGGACGCCCAGCCGTTTGGAGGCTTCCTGGGCAACCAGCTGGCCCACGCGGGTAACCTTGAAGGCAGTCCGCTTGATCGTCTCGCACAGCGTCTCGAAGTCATGGCCTTTTACTTCCTCCAGCGCCCGCTTGATTACGCCGGGACCGCTGACGCCCACGTTGATTACACATTCGCGCTCCCCGACTCCGTGAAACGCACCGGCCATGAACGGGTTGTCCTCCACCGCATTGCAGAACACCACCAGCTTGGCGCAGCCGATGGAATCGCGCTCCTTGGTGCGCTCTGCAGTCTGAAGGATAATGTCGCCCATCAGCTTCACAGCGTCCATGTTGATTCCGCTGCGCGAGGAGCCGACATTAACGGAAGAACACACTCTTTCTGTTACCGCCAGCGCTTCAGGAATGCTGTCGATCAGAATCCGGTCGCCTTTGGTACAGCCCTTCTGCACCAGCGCCGAAAAGCCGCCGATAAAGTTCACGCCAACCTCTTTGGCCGCCTTGTCCAGAGCTTCGGCAACCGGGACATAGGTATCGGTGTGCACCGCTCCGGCGGCAATGGAGACAGGGGTAACCGATATCCGCTTGTTGACGATCGGCACACCGAATTGCCGCTCCAGATCCTCGCCGGTTTTGACCAGCTTCTCGGCGGAGCGGGTGATTTTGTCATACACATTCTGATTGAACACGCGCATATCGGTGTGGGCACAATCCATCAGGCTGATTCCCATCGTAATGGTACGGACATCGAGGTTCATTTCCCGGATCATTTTATTCGTTTCCTGTACTTCCACAATTGAAATCATAGGTTAAACTCCTTCATTTATTTAGTGCTAAATCTCAATTTTCAGCGGTTTAAATCCGATGCATAATATTGAAGATATCCTCATGCTGAAGCTTGATTTCCACGCCGATCTCTTCACCCACCTGCTGCAGATCCTCCACAATCTCTTCAAAGGATTTGCTGGGTGCGGAAATATCCACGATCATCATCATGTTGAAGTAATCCTGTATGATGGTCTGTGAAATGTCCAGAATGTTCAAATTGTGGCCTGCGAGATAGGTGCAGACCTTGGCAATAATACCGACTTTGTCTTTTCCCAGTACTGTGATAATCCCCTTCAATGTAAAGCCTCCTATTAATATATTTATCTGGTGCTTTGTCCATCCGCCGCTTTAACGGAATGAACCATTTCAATTATTATGGCAAAGGAACGGCAACTCTACAACCGAAGTTTTTTTGTCCATATCTTCATAGATTTGATCTTAGGCCCCAATTTTCATAGAATACAGTTGACAGGGCTGAGAAGCTATGATTAAGTAACTTGTTTATATTAGCGGCTTGAAGGAGAAATAATGACAACGAGAAAATACAAAGAGCTGGTCGCGCAACGTACCAGACAAACACTCCACAATTGGTCTTCACAGGAATTCGTCAGCGAAAAAGATATTTACCGTTTCCTGCATAATTTGAAGGGTACCGCCGGAACGGTGGGACTCGTCAAGGTCGAGCAGCAGGCGGGCAGCATCATGCTGTATTTCTCGGAAGATGTTCATCGCAGCTGGACGGAAGCGGAATGGGGGATTACCTATACCCGCTTTTGGAGCTTTTGGACGATGAGCAAGATGAAGCGCATCCGATGCTGCAGGGGTCCAGTCCGCCGGGGACAGAACCGTTTCATGGCATACACCACCAGCATGAGATTCTGATCATTGATGATGATGTTGAACTGGTGGCTTTTTTACGCGAATCCCTTGAAAAGCAGTCCTATTATGTCAGCATTGCCTTGTCCGCCGAGCGCGGACTGAAAATATTTTACGAAAGCAAGCCGGATCTGATCCTGCTGGATATTCTGCTCCCGGACCAGAGTGGAATTGATGTGCTGCGGCAAATCATCGGCAAGGCCAAAAAAGAACGGATTCCCATCATCATCGTCAGCGGCGAGCATTCCAAGGATATTCAAATGTACGCCTATTCGCTGGGGGTGATGGACTATCTGCCGAAGCCGCTGGACATCGATCTGTTCCTGGTGCTGATCAAAAACCGGTTTGAGCTGAAGCGGGAGTGGCAGGAATCGGTGATTGTGGATGAGCTGACCGGTGCGTTCAACCGCAAGTACTTCAATCAGACGATGAAGCGGCTTGTCTCCGATTTCCGGCGGACCGGCCGGATTTTTTCGGTGGCGCTGATGGATCTGGATCATTTCAAGCATGTGAATGACACCTATGGCCATCTGGTCGGCGATGAAGTGCTGCAGACTTTTTCCGAGGCGGTGCGGCGTTCCATACGTGTAGAAGATACCTTTTGCCGGTTCGGCGGAGAAGAATTTGCCTTGTTCATGCCGAATACGGATTCGGCTTCAGCCCTCCTGGTGGTGCAGCGGATTCAGCGGGAGTTTGCCGCAAGAAGCTTTACCGCCAAAAAGGAGCAGTTTCATGTTACCTTTTCAGCCGGCATTACGGAGGTCCGCGAGGCCCTTCATGAACCGGACCGGCTGATCGGGGAAGCAGACCAGGCGCTATATGCCAGCAAGGCTGAAGGAAGAAACCGGACCACCCTGTATACCAAGCAGCTCGGCACCGGCCAGGAAGAATCGCTGCTGAATGTGATTGTCGTCGATGACGACGCTCTGATCCGCCGGATTGTGACCCAGCATTTCGCCGTCTGGGAACCGGCGGGCATTGGCCATGTGAAGGTCAGCAGCTATGCAGGCGGCCCGCAGTTTCTGAAATCGGACTGGTATGTGCAAGGCGGTAAATATATTATTTTGCTTGATGGCATCATGCCGGAGCTGGACGGACTGGAGGTCCTGGAGCGGATTCGCAGCAGCTACCCGGAAGTGAATATTCTCGTAATCATGCTGACCGGACGGAATAACCAGCGCGATATCATCCATGCCTTGCAAATGGGTGCCGATGATTACGTGGTAAAGCCGTTTCATTTGCCGGAATTGCTGAGCAGAATAGAGCGGCTGGCACACAGATTTCTGTTCTGATACAGAAACTTGCACAACATCAAGAGGAGCAGAAAGGTGAGAAGCAGAGATGCAAAAAGTACTTATAGTGGATGATGAAGAGGTTCTGCGGATGCTGATTGAAGACACGCTGGAGGATCTGGAGAATGTGGAGATTCATACGGCCGAGAACGGCGCCGAGGCATTAACTAGGCTGTCCGGGCAGCTGTACGATCTGGTTATTCTGGATTATATGATGCCCGAGATGACCGGAATTGAAGTGCTGGAGGCGCTGGACATCGAACAAAAAAACGCCATGCCCATCCTGATGCTGACCGCCAAGGCGCAGGAGAACGACCGCAGTAAGGCCCGGGATGCCGGAGCGCGCTTTTTCATGCCCAAGCCGTTCAGCCCTATGGAACTCCTGCAAATTGTGGAGGGCATTCTACATGAGAACAGCGAAACTCTCTAACCACAGCATCAAAACAAAATATTACCGGATCATTACCTTGTTATTTCTGCTCCTGGTTGTGACAGTGACCGTCCTCTTCTTCTATATCAACTCGCAGCAAAGCAAGCTGAAGGCAGAACGGGAGGTCTTGCAGACCAAAGCCCATACCATAGACGGGCTGGCTGGTGCGCTGAACGAGGTGTTTTTCCGGGCCAGGGGTTATGTTGCCCTGAAGAACAGCAATGAGCTGAGCCTGCTGAATACAGCGCTTGAGAATCTGGACGGCATCCTGGATCAATACTCCACGCTGAATTTGTCGGCAGAAGAGGCGCAATACCGGGATGCGCTGTCGGCTTTTTACACCAACTATAAAAGCAAGACGCTGCCGAAGGCGATTCAATTGGTTGAGAGCGATGATTATGAGGGAATCCGGACCCTTTCGCAGAGCGGCAGCACACAGGCTTTGAATGATTTTCTCGCCTATACCAAGGCTTTCAAGGATAACTCTGATAAGCAATTAAGTGAGATGGCGGACCGTTCGATCCGGAAGGCCGACGGCTATACCGTTGCCGCTTTTGGCATCAGCGCCTTTCTGCTCCTCTTTTTCACACTGATGATCTGGCGGATGCTGAAGGTGCTGATTGATCCGATTGTCCGGCTGGAGGAGGCTACCCATTCGCTTGCGGCAGGTGAGGCGGTTTGGCTCGGCAGACTGCATAAGCAGGATGAGATCGGCCGCTTGTATGAGGCATTTCTGAATATGGCCCATAGCATCCAGGACAAGGAAGAAGAGCTGACGATGCAGAACGAAGAGCTGCAGGCCCAGCAGGATGAGCTTCAGGATCAGCAGTTCAAGCTGGAGCGCTCTCTGATTGAAATTGAAAGCATCATGAAGGCGCTCGATCAGACCTCAGCCGTCGGCATTTTGTCGGATAAGGGGCTGTTCACGTACGCCAATGACAATCTGAGCAAGTATACAGGCTACAGCCATTCCGAAATGATAGGCTATCCTTTCCGGTTATTGGAACTGCTTAATATTACGGATTCCCAGCTTGAACAGATCTTCTTCAAACTGTCGACCGGCGGGATCTGGAGCGGAGAAGTGGAGGCTCTGGTGAAGGATGGTTCGGCGTCTGTGTGGCTCCATATGACGGTAATGCCTTATTTGAATGATGAGGGCAAGGTCTACCAGTATATCCTGATCGCGAACAATATCACTTCCCTCAAAAGTGCGCAGCAGCAGCTGGCGGTTACCCTCCGGAATACGGAGCAGACCACAGTGATGCTTGAGCGCTATAACCAGTTGAACCATGAGCTTACCTATACATTGGACAAGCAGGAATTTGCCGGGAAATTCAGCAGGTTCATGAACCAGATTTATGCGTTTGATTCCAGCCTCTTTTTCCTCGTCAAAGATAAGATCGCCGTGGTCAAAGGCGTGCCGCAGGAAAAAGTGGAGCAGTATCTCGATCATCATCATCTCGACATGCTGCACCGCCTGAAAGAAGAGAAGTCCTATATTGTCAAAAGAACAGGCTCACCGCGGGAGCAGGGCATTTCACCGGATGAAGTGTTGTGCTACGATTTCTATACTTCTGTTGTGGGCGGGAATGATGAGATTCTGGCAGTATTCTGCGGCAGCCGGATCGGCCATGCCTTCACCGAAGAGGAGATCAGCGAAATTCAGGGCCTCGCGAGCCGGGTGGCGCTGGCGATTGAGCGGATCATGATGTACGAAGAAATTGAACACGGGCGCAAGCTGAACCAGGATATCGTCAACAATGTCAATGAGGGAATCCAGTTCGTCAATACCGAAGGCGTCATGCAGCATATCAACAAGGCGCTTAGCCAGTTGTTTCACTACGAATGGACCGAAGGTTCGCTTATTCCTGCGGAGGATTGGCTGGATGCGTTCACCGGCAAGTCCAATGAATCGGCAGAACTGCGGAGCTTCTACGAGAATGCGATGGCTGAATCAGCGATGGATTCCAGTACAATGAAATATTCGCTGGGCAAGGAAGAGATTCAGCATGTGGACGTCTATGCCATTCCTGTGCTGCGGCGTGAAGACCGGATCGGCACGTTGTTCGTGCACCGCGATATTACCCGTGAATATGAGCTTGATGTGATGAAATCCGAGCTGGTCAGCACGGTCAGCCATGAGCTGCGGACACCGCTGTCCAGTGTACTTGGCTTCACGGAGCTGCTGCTGTCCAAAACCATGAAGCCGGAGAAGCAGCTGAAATACCTGGAGACGATTCACAAGGAAGCCAAACGCCTGACGGAGCTGATCAATGATTTTCTGGATCTGCAAAGAATGGAGTCGGGCACACAGCAGTACAATGTGGAACCGGCCCATCTCAGCGAAATTGTGCTCGGCGTGATTGACCAGTATAAGCTCAGCAGCACCCATCATATTCTTTTTGAAGATGAAGCGGTGCATGATGAAGTGGCAGTCGATAAGGACAAAATCGTCCAGGTGCTCACCAATCTGCTCAGCAATGCCATCAAATTCTCACCGGGAAGCCACGAAGTTAAGGTGATGCTCCATAATGAGCCGGGCCGGATACGGGTACGGATTCAGGATCATGGGCTGGGGATTCCCAAAAATCAGATCGGCCAGCTGTTCCAGAAATTCAGAAGAGTGGACAACAGTGCATCCAAGCGGATCGGGGGAACCGGACTGGGGCTTGCCATCTGCAAGGAGATTATTGAAAAACATAAAGGGTCCATTGGCATTGATTCGGTAGAGGGTGAAGGATCTACTGTATGGTTCAGCCTCCCTGTACAGGTTGCGGATGACAGCAGGCCTGTGGAGGAAATGTCCAAGTGGGGTGCCGACAAGGATCAGAAGCCGAGTGTGATGATTGTGGAGGATGATTACAGCCTGTCGCTGCTGCTCTCGGAAGAGCTGAAGGGCAAAGGCTTCCGGGTCACCCATCATTACCATCCGCAAAAAGCATTCGACCAGGCGCTGAAATCGCCTTTTGTGGCTATTGTCGTAGATCTGATGCTGGGCGTGGAGCTGGACGGGTGGGATCTGATCCGTATGCTCAAAAATGATCCCCGGACGGAGAAGGTTCCGATTGTGATCTCCTCGGCACTGGACCAAACGGATAAAAGCCTGCTTGAAAACGTGAAGACTTATCTGACCAAACCTTATCCTCCGGGTGAGCTGTCGAAAACACTGCAGGAAATTGTAGAAATCAAGCTGAAGTCGGGGAAGTCCTTTTCCCGGTAATGACTGCTAATCAGGGCTTGCCTTACAGTGGACTCTAAGGTATATAGTGGAATCGAAGCAAACAACCACTCAGGAATGAAAGGGAGGAATTGCGGATGAAGTACAGCTATTTGGGAAAATCAGGTTTGAAGGTCAGCCAATTATGCTTGGGGACGATGAATTTCGGTCCGGAGACTGAGGAAAAAGAAGCGTTCCGGATTATGGATGCCGCTTTGGATGCGGGAATCAACTTTTTTGATACCGCCAACGTGTATGGCGGTAATGACCGGCGCGGCTGGACAGAAGAAATTATCGGCCGCTGGTTTCAGCAGGGCGGCGGCCGGCGTGAGAAGGTCGTGCTGGCGACCAAGGTATATAATGATATGTTCGACGAGCAGGACGGCCCCAATTCAGGCGCCGGTTTGTCCGCATACAAGATCAGACGGCATTTCGAAGGCTCGCTGAAACGCCTGCAGACAGACCATATTGAGCTGTACCAGATGCATCATATTGACCGCAATGTTTCCTGGGATGAGCTGTGGGGCGCTTTTGAAATTCTGGTCTCCCAGGGCAAAGCCGATTACATCGGGTCCAGCAATTTTGCGGGCTGGCATATTGCTGCCGCCCAGGCTAAGGCCAAGGAACGCCATTTCCTCGGACTTGTCTCCGAGCAGCATCTGTACAACCTGCTGGAACGGACACCGGAACTGGAGGTCCTTCCGGCTTCGCAGGAGCTGGGCCTGGGAGTCATTCCTTGGAGTCCGCTGGCCGGCGGCCTGCTGGGACGCAACGCACTGTCCAAGACCGGCGTGCGCAGCGCCCGTTCGGCCAAGTTGGAGCAGCACCGCAGCCAGCTGGAGCAGTTCTCCGCGCTCTGCAAGGAGCTTGGAGAGCATGAAGACCAGGTGGCGCTGGCCTGGGTGCTGGCGAACCCGGCGGTGACTGCGCCGATCATCGGGCCGCGGACGCTCGAACAGTTCGAGGACTCGCTGAGAGTGACCGAGATCGTGCTCGAAGCGGATGTGCTGAAGAAGCTGGACGAGATTTTCCCGGGACCGGGCCGCCCGGCACCGGAGGCTTACGCCTGGTAAGCGTCCGGCGGAAGCAGGGCAAGAGGCCGGGGGTAAGCGTCCGGCGGAAGCAGGGCAGGAGGCCGGGTGGTAAGCGTCCGGCGGAAGCTAGGGAAGAAGCCGGTTGGTAAGCGTCCGGCGGAAACAGGGCAGGAAGCCGGTTGGTAAGCGTTACGGCGGAAGCAGGGCAGGAGGCCGGGGGTAAGCGTTCCGGCGAAATAAGGAAGACGCCTGGTAAACGTTCCGGCTTGACAATGAATGCAAGGCAACGCCTGCCGCAGAAACATGCGGCAGGCGGACTGCGCGAGTGTATCCTGCGGGAGACACTCGCGTTTTTTTGTTTGATTTGTCCATCGGACAAATGTGGACCGTAAACAACGGCAGAAATGCCGTTGTTGAGGCGCCGGCGGCTGATATGCCTGGAAACAACAGCAGAAATGCCGTTGTTGAAGCGTCAGCGGCTGATATGCCTGGAAACAACGGCAGAAATGCCGTTGTTGAGGCGCCAGCGGCAGGTATGCCCCGAAACAACGGCAGAAATACCGTTGTTGAGGCGCCAGCGGCAGGTATGCCCCGAAACAACGGCAGAAATACCGTTGTTGAAGCGCCGGCGGCAGGTATGTTTTTGTGTAGGAAATTTTCGTTGTGAGATAAGGCGGGGAGAGCTAGGGAGTGCAACTGGTAAAACCGGAAAGAAAACCAATCTACTGCACTTTCTACAGCAGATTACTCCTAAATAAGCTTAAAAACAAAATCTACTGTATTCTGTGCAGCAGATTTCAGACAAATGGTCCTTAGGATCACATTTCTTGGATTTCAATGGTATGAAATACAATAGATTGCCTTTTTCCGCAGCACTTTGAGCAATCTATCCTGAAATAACGATGTCCGATTCTTACGACATGGTTATGGAAGCCTCGAATTTGGCGAAGCCGAATTGAGGGCCTTCTCTGAGATTGCATCGTCTGAAGTGCCGCCAATGGGCGGCATGGATGTCTGTTGCACAAAATGCAATCAGACTGTAAGACCTTTTGTTCCCGGGCTTAATATTCGCCGGGTTTCGCGTGCTGCGACGTTGAAGGGATAACTGCCAGCTCCCCCTCCTCGTTGATTTCCGCATACGCTACCGAATCAAGATTCGGGTAGCCCTCCTCCTGGAGCTTCCGGCGCAGCCAGGTTTCGTCATGCCCCAGGCTGGCCAGCGTGGCCCGCTGGACCTCACCGGATTCCACCAGACTGCGGGCAGCCTGGTGTGCTGCGGTTTGATGTCCAGCTCCTCCCGCGTGGCGGGCTCGAACTGCGGCTTCTTCAGGATGCTCAGGGATCCGTTGGTTTCATAGATGGCATAGGCCACCTCATTCATCGAGAACGTATCCTTCGCACGCAGCATCATCCGCAGCTGCTCGAAGTCGAGATTATTTTTGCGCAGCTTGGCGAGGTCGAGCTTCCCGTCCCGGATAAGGATCTCCGGCTCCCCCTCCAGCGGTTTGCGCAGCTTGCGCACCCGCTGGGTAATTTTTTCAAATATAATGGAAAGCACCGTCCAGACAGCCAGCGCAAACAGCAGCAGCAGTACAGATTTATCCGGCTCATAAATGGTATTCCCTACCAAATCGCCAAGAATTACGGCCGAGATAAAGTCGAAAGGGGTTAAGGCGGAGATTTCCTTTTTGCCCAGCAATCTTGCCATAGCCCATAACCCGACAAATCCGGCTGTAAGCTTCACCAGTACGGATACATAATCCATGGAATCATCCTCCAGGCTCAAATGTTAACTTAAGAATGTTTAACCCATGCACTATCCGCTGTAACATGAAGGATCTGGCTGGTAGATGAGAAGTGAGGGAACTGAAGGATGATTCCAGGGCCTGTAATGTGATAAGCTGTGTTTAGTTAGTATCCATAGTCTTATTTATTTTTCCGGGTGCGGAGGGGGCGGCTATAATGCTATTTTATGTGATAACGATATTGGTCATCATCGCAGACCAGGCTGCCAAATGGGGGGTACGCTCCAATATGCAGCTTGGGGAGACCATTCAGGTGTGGAGCGGACATCTGCAATTTACATATTATGAGAACAGCGGGGCAGCGTTCAGCTCATTTCAGGGTTATGGCAAATATTTTGCCATCATTGCCGTGCTTTTTGTTGCCGGAATATTTTATTACCGGCGCAAAGGGGAGCTGCGCGGCCCCATTCTGGAAGCGGCCACCGGTTTCCTGGCCGGCGGGGCTGTCGGCAACGCCATTGACCGTGTTATTTACCACCAGGTAACTGATTTCCTGGTCTTCGGCAGCCGGGGAGGCATCCTGAATCTCGCAGACCTGGCGATCAACGCCGGAGGGCTTCTGGTTGTGGTGCACCTGCTGAAAGAACCGCTCAAGCGGGTTATGATCAGACGATAAAGAGCAAGGAGGAACTCACTCCTCCAATTGCTGCAGCCAGTGTAGCATCACGTCAATAGAAAGCCCAATATTTCCTACGTGACAGTGGTTCTGGGCCTGCTCCTTGCGCGTGAACAAACGGGTGGTCAGTGACCGTACAGAGGTGAGGGAGCCGATCTGCTCGCCAAACTGGACAAGGGGGATATAATGATCCTCCTGCGCCGCCAGAAGAAGAACATCCTGTGAGAGAAGCGGAGAAATCCCCGCTGTAGTATAGAGCATCGATTGCTTCAGAAATCCATACGGTGTCTGGCTTCCGGTCACATGCATCCCTTGCGTGATGCCCCATTCCAGCATCAGATTCTCTTTCATTAAACGGCTGAAGAGCGCGTTGATTTCCGCTTCATTTTCTTTTGCCATCAGTGTGCCGATGCTGTCCTCCAGCGGCCCCGTCTGTCTTAATAGAGCTTTGTAAAAGTCTGTACATATATCATCCGCCACCACCCTTTTGACCCTGTTGGTTTCATAAGCCGCAGCCCGCAGGGCCAGACAGCCGCCGAGAGATAAGCCGATCAGAGTCACCTCTTGTAAGTTAAAAAAATCCAACACCGTTGTTACCGGCTTCTCCCATTCATGGGTCATAGGCAAATGCCAGTCCTCCAGAGCAGCTCCTTGTCCGGGCCCGTCAAAGCAAACCACATCATAGCCCGCATCCTTGAACACCAGCGCCATCAAAAAGATTTCTTCGATATAGCTGTCAAATCCGCCGAACAGGACGATAGAACCCTTTGCCGGAGCTTCTGGCGAGAAACGGTAGGCGGAGAGAATACCTTTGCCATAGGGAATGTCAAAATGCTGGTCGTCTCCCACTTGATAATGTGCTCTTGTGAGAACGATGAATTGCTGGCGGGACGTATGCTTCAAGGGGTGGCCCTCCGGCATATAAAATTCGGCACCGCGCAGATAATTGGCAGCTTTGAGCTTTTTATCCGCTGCCACCGCCTGCTGTCCCAGCTTCAGACAGATTTCGATTAACTCCGCGTAATTATGAATGCCCGGGGCCGCTGCCCGCATTTCCTCAAGCATCTCCATATCATTAGTCCAGCTGTAGAACCGGTTCATTTGAAAATTGATACTGAAATCCGGATGAAGCTCCTCATAAAAGCCTACCGGAAAATCTGCTGTAGATCTTTGTCTCTCTGCCATACTTCAATCGCCTGCTTTCTCTATCGGATATAACGAACTATAATTTTCTGAGAGGCCGGCTGCAATGATTGATTCCTGGGTTTTTGACGGATAAAGGCCAATGCGGCTGCAAGTGTGGTGTATCGCGGAGATGATAGACGGAGGGAACGAATATGTCTAGAGAAACCGATTTGCGTGTAGTGAAGACGAAAAAACTGATCCGGGATGCGCTGGTCAGCTTAATCGCCGAAAAAGGGTTTGACAGCGTGACTGTTAATGATATCGCCGGCCGCGCCCAAATTAACCGTTCAACCTTTTACCTGCATTATACGGATAAGTATGAGCTTCTGGAGACAATCACCGCTGAAATTACCGGCAAGCTGATGGCACTCATTACTCCTGCTGCTCATGTGCAAGGGGGGCTTTTGGGCGTCGGGGATTTGACCCGTGATTTGGAAAAGATACTGGCAGCCATTGCTGAAGATGCACTCTTTTATCAGATCATGCTCAGCGGGCGGGGAGTCCACAGCTTTCGTTTCGACCTGGGAAACCTGCTTAAGCAAAAGCTGGATGAAGGGTTCCGGGAGCAGCCCTTAATCTCGAAGGATTTATTTGTTGAGCTGTTGTCTTCATTGTATCTGGGGGCGATTGCGTGGTGGCTGGATAACGGGATGAAATATTCGCCAGCTTTTATGGCCGGGCAGTTGGTGCAATTGATGACTATGGGCCCGGCTAAGGTCTCAGGACTGGTTTCAGGGCAAATTTAAGTATCATTTTATCTAATAGAAGTTATCATAAATTATAATGAAGCTGGTTAAATCAGAGCTTTTTACTCTGATTTAAGCGGCTTTTCTGTGTTTTATTGAATTTATTGGTTGTGTAGTCTGAATTTGGCGGGTTTGAGGCTCGTTGATCGTTTCATATAATTGTGATAGCCTGAATTCAAGATGTTAGAGGGAAGCAGATTTCATGCTGAGGAGAGGTCGATATTGTTGCAATTACAAGTTACGAACAGTCCTTTTAACGAGGAGCAGGTTGAGCTTCTTAACCGGCTTCTGCCGACACTGACGCAGACGCAGCAAATTTGGCTTGGCGGTTATATATCGGCATTGACATTGCAGGGAGCAGCAGCGGTTTCCGCCGCAGCCCCCGCTGTGCTTGCAGCTCCGTCCGCAAGCACGGCAGCCGCAGGAGGTGCGGCGGAGCCAGCCCGTTCCCGTGAAGTTACCGTGCTTTTCGGATCGCAGACCGGCAACTGCCAGCGCCTTGCCTCCAGCCTGTCGGGCAAGCTGAAGGAGCAAGGGTTCGAGATCACCGTGTCTGCAATGAACAGCTTTAAGCCCAATACGCTGAAGAAGGTGGAGAACCTGCTGATCCTGGTCAGCACTCATGGCGAGGGCGAACCGCCGGATAATGCGCGTTCATTTCATGAATTTCTTAATAGCAAAAGAGCACCCCGCTTGGAGCATTTGCGTTTTTCAGTGCTGGCACTCGGGGATACCTCTTATGAATTCTTTTGCCAGACCGGCAAGGATTTCGATCAGAGACTGGAAGAACTCGGCGGCCAGCGTCTGAGTCCACGCGTCGATTGCGATCTGGACTATGACGAGCCGGTCGCTGCGTGGATGGAGCAAGTGATTACCGCCCTTAACGGTGCCGGGAGCGCTCCGGCTATTGCTGAAGAAGCCGTGCTTGCGGCAGAGCATGCGGAATCCCTGCAATCGGCCTACTCGCGCAATCATCCTTTTCATGCTGAAGTACTGGAGAATCTCAACCTGAACGGCCGCGGCTCGGACCGGGAAACCCGTCATCTGGAGCTGTCGCTGGCAGGATCGAATATAACCTTTGAACCGGGCGACGCCCTGGGAGTCTACCCCGAGAACCATCCCCGCCTGGTAGCGGAGATTATTGCCGCTATGGGCTGGAATCCGGAGGAACCCGTTCCCCTGAACAAAAAAGGCGAAGAGGGCCCGCTGCGTGAAGCGCTCCTCCGCCATTATGAAATTACGGTCCTGACCAAACCGCTGCTGGAGCAGGCAGCGAAGCTGTCCCCGGCTGCCGGACTTCATGAGCTTCTGCTGCCGGACCGGGCACCGCAGCTCAAGGAATACATCCAGGGACGCGATCTGCTGGACCTGGTTCAAGACTTCTCGCCATGGGATGTGCCCGCCCGCAGCTTTGTAACGATTCTGCGCAAGCTGCCGGCCAGACTCTATTCCATTGCCAGCAGTTATAATGCCAATCCCGATGAGGTTCATTTCACCGTGCGTGCGGTACGGTACGAATCCCATGGACGTGAACGTTATGGCGTCTGCTCAGTGCACTGCGCCGAACGTGTGCAGCCGGGGGATACGCTGCCGATATACATTCAGAACAATCCCAATTTCAAGCTTCCGGCGAATCCCGAAGTGCCTGTAATCATGATCGGACCCGGTACGGGAGTTGCACCGTTCCGTTCGTTTTTGGAGGAACGGGAAGAGCAGGGTGCGGAAGGCAAGACATGGCTGTTCTACGGCGACCGTCATTTTGTGACGGACTTCCTGTACCAGACGGACTGGCAGCGGATGCTCAAGGACGGCGTGCTGACGAAGCTGGACGTGGCATTCTCCCGGGATACGGAAGAGAAGGTATACGTGCAGCACCGCATTCTGGAGCATAGCCGTGAGCTGTATACCTGGCTTCAGGAAGGCGCCCACGTCTATGTCTGCGGCGATGAGAAGCATATGGCTCATGACGTACATTCTGCGCTGATTAGTGTCATCCAAGCGGAGGGCGGACTTAGCCCTGAAGCGGCAGCGGCCTATCTGGACCATCTGCAGCAGGAGCAGCGCTACCAGCGCGATGTGTACTAATATTAACAAACAGTGAGTGCGGAAGGAGACTACCAGCAATGGCGAATAATGAATCAGCGGTGAAGCCTGTCGGCGGCCCGCCTAGCGATGTTGAACATATTAAGCTGGAGAGCAACTATCTGCGGGGAGCGCTTGTCGAGACGCTCAGGAACCCGATCACCGGGAGCCTTCCTGAAGATGACAACCGGCTGCTCAAGTTCCACGGCAGCTACATGCAGGATGACCGGGATTTGCGCAGTGAACGGGAACGCTCAAAGCTGGAGCCGGCCTTTCAGTTCATGCTGCGCGTTGTGGCACCGGGCGGTGTGGCTACCCCGGCACAGTGGCTGGTTATGGATGAGCTGGCCCGCAAATACGGGAACGGCACCTTGCGGCTGACTACCAGACAAGCTTTTCAAATGCACGGTGTACTCAAGTGGAATCTGAAAAAAACGATCAAGACCATTAATGATGCATTGATGACTACACTCGCTGCCTGTGGGGACGTCAACCGCAACGTGATGAGCGGTCCGAATCCGTACCAGTCGGAGGTCCACGCCGAGGTCTATGAGTGGGCACGCCGGATCAGCGATCATCTGTCGCCGCGCACGCCTGCCTATCATGAAATCTGGCTGGACGGCGAAAAGGTCGTGGACAGCAAAGAGGGCGTTGAGGTGGAGCCGATCTATGGCCCTGTCTATCTGCCGCGCAAATTCAAAATCGGCCTCGCCGTCCCTCCATCCAACGATGTCGATGTGTTCTCCCAGGATCTTGGCTTCATCGCTATTCTGGAAGACGGCAAGCTGGCGGGGTTCAATGTTACGGTTGGCGGCGGCATGGGGATGACTCATGGCGACACGAACACTTATCCGCAGCTTGGGCGGGTGATCGGCTTCTGCCGTCCTGAGCAGATGATAGATCTGGCAGAGAAGACCGTCACGATCCAGCGCGACTACGGCAACCGCTCCGTCCGCAAAAATGCCCGCTTCAAATACACCATCGACCGCCACGGTCTGGAATGGTTCACCGGCGAGCTGCAGCACCGGCTGGGCTGGGCGCTGGAACCGGCACGGTCCTATCACTTTGACCACAACGGAGACCGTTACGGGTGGGTAAAGGGTGTGAACGGCAAATGGAACCTGACCCTGTATATCCAGAGCGGACGGATTCAGGACACAGAAACCAGTCAGCTGATGACAGGCCTGCGGGAAATTGCCAAGATCCATGGCGGAGACTTCCGGCTGACCCCCAATCAGAATCTGGTTATCGCCAATGTCAGCAGCGTGAAGAAACGCAAGGTTGCAGAGCTCGCCAAGCAGTATGGATTGACGGATGGCGCACATCATTCGGCGCTGCGGCGGAGTGCAATGTCCTGTGTGGCGCTGCCGACCTGCGGGCTGGCCATGGCCGAAGCAGAGCGTTACCTTCCGCAGCTGCTGGATAAGCTGGAGCTGATCATTGACGAGGCGGGCCTGCGGGGTGAAGAAATCATCATCCGCATGACCGGCTGCCCGAATGGCTGCGCCAGACCGGCACTGGGCGAAATCTCGTTCATCGGGAAGGCTCCGGGCAGATACAATATGTATCTGGGAGCGGGCTTTACCGGGGACCGGCTCAATAAGCTCTACAAGGAAAACATCGATGAAAAGGAAATTCTGGAGACGCTTGAACCGATCATCCACCGCTATGCCAAGGAACGCCAGAGCGGCGAACACTTCGGGGACTTTGTAATCCGCAGCGGATATGTCAAGGCGGTTACCTCAGGACTCAACTTTCATGACTGAACCGCAAATGAACCCGTTCTCCTATTCTGGAGGGCGGGTTTGTTAATTTTGGAATAAGTAAGATTAAATTTGGATTTTCGGCGGTTATCTTACATAATATAGAGAAGTACCATCAAACCATATCCAAGAGCCATTATAGTAAGTAATGTGTTCTGTACAGAAGAGGCGAAACGAATGATCATCATGAAAACAATGGAAGAGATTGAAAAAATGCGGGCAGCCGGTAAAATTCTTGCGGAATGCCACCGGCAAATCGCTCAAATGATCAAACCCGGAATTACCACGTGGGAAATCGACCAGTTTGCCGAAAAATTCATTCTGTCCCAAGGGGCAACCCCGGAGCAGAAAGGCTATCACGGTTACCCTTATGCAACCTGCGCATCCGTAAATGATGTGATCTGCCATGGATTTCCGAAGCGGGAGGAGCTGAAGGACGGGGATATCGTAACCATTGATATGGTTGTGAACCTGAATGGCTGGCTGGCGGACTCGGCCTGGTCCTACGCTGTCGGCAATATCAGCGAACAGGCGGAGAAGCTGCTGAATACGACCAAAGAGTCTTTGTTCAAAGGCATTGAGCAAGCCGTCGCCGGCAACCGGATCGGGGATGTTGCCCATGCGGTACAGGTCTATGCCGAGTCGAACGGCTTCTCGGTCGTCCGTGACTTCATCGGGCACGGTATCGGCTCCGAGATGCATGAAGCGCCTGAGGTGCCGCATTACGGGCCTGCAGGCAAGGGACCGCGCATCAAAGAAGGCATGGTCTTCACGATTGAGCCTATGCTGAACACCGGAAGCTACCGCACCAAGGTGGATGCGGACGGGTGGACCGCCCGGACCATCGACGGCGGCCTGTCCGCACAGTATGAGCATACGCTGGCCATCACTCCGCAAGGCACCATGATCCTGACCGAGCTGTAAGCCGCACAGACCGAAACCCGGGCGTTCTCCTTCCAAGGAAGGAAGCGCACGGGTTTTTACTTGAAAGATAGGAATTTATATCTTGGAGGGGAAGCGGCTTACCCCTAATTAATTGTATTAGGAAATTATACAGTGTAAAAAATGTGGTATTCTGGAAGCCTCACAGGATATAAGCGATGCAGAAGGATTGGGCTCAATCCGCGGACTGTTGCGGACCGAGGAGCCCTTATTTTGCCAAAAACCTTACTTTTTCAGCAGTTACGGACTCAGGAGTCGTTATATCATTAGATGGAGCCTGGAATAAAGAGGAAAGGGAGAAATAAAGGCATCTCTGTCCGTTGTCCTGCGGAATAGACGAATCTTCTATCAATAAGGGCTTTCCTGTCCGTAACGGCTGCAGATAGATCGTGAAGGAATAGGGCGATCCGTCTTCAGCATGCCCCCGTTGATTTTGGAGCGGTGGGGAATCCCTGCGGCCGTTAGCCGAAGGGCAGCGTGCACGGAAACAACGGCGGAAAATATCGTTGCTGGGACGGCGAAGGCCGAGTTCTGAGAGATTAGCCGGTCTAAATATCCTAATTCCAACTAGCAATTACTTACCGGTTTCTTCGCAGGTGCTAGTTGGAAAAAGGGACTTTATTTTTCCGAAAATTAAGAAATCCTGAGATTGAAGTGGAAAAAGTAAACTTAATTAGGCTACTTTTCTTGAACAATGGCGAAATGGGCTGAATTAGTGACCCTTTTTCCACTTCATCTGCCCGAGGATAGGGTACTCCGGCAAATTAGTGTACCTTTTTCCACTTAAAGAGTTGCTGTAGGATCACGGGGAGTTGTTCTCCAGGTAACGCTAGAACAAAGGCGGCTGCGCTATCCCGTGGAGGATGGCACAGCCGTCTTTGTTCTAATATAAGCATTTATATACTTCACGCAATAAGTTATCCTTCTATTTCTCGCTGAAACGGGTACCGTCCTTATAAGGACGGTACCCGTTTCCACTTCTCTATACAGGACTACATCTGTTCAGCGTGAACGGCTGATGCTTTTTTTGACACGGATCGAGCTTCTGAGAGGTTTTTTTTGCTGTATGTGTCGGAATTCACGGCTGAATGCAATTGAAATGCATATAATGGGAAGACTTCAATAGCTGAATCAGAATAGAGGAAGAAATATGGCAGTAGATAAACAGTGCAAAAATCTGTACAGGAGCCCCAGCCCGGCACAGTGCATGGAGCATTACGGCTGCATTTATGAGAACAATCATCTGATCACCTTGCTGGTGGACCCTGCGGACGGTTCCATCACCGATGCCAACCGCGCAGCCTGTGAATTCTACGGGTATCCGCTCCGCATCTTCCGCAAGCTTCATATTACCGATCTGCAGGCGGATCAAACATCCGGGATGGTGAAATTCATCGAGCACGGGATGCCTGGCGGGGAACATGGCAGAAACAGGGTTTTTATGGACAAGCACCTGCTCGCGGGAGGCCAGCTGATCGATGTGGAGATTCACACCGGGATGATGTCCATGCTGGGGAAGTCATGCATTTATACAGTGATCCACGACATTAGTGAACGGGTGCGCTCAGAGCAGCGGCTCCGGGAGAGTGAGGAGCGGTACAGGGATCTGGTCGAGCTGTGCCCTGAAGCCATCCTGGTCTACAGCGGAGGCATGATTCTGTTTGCCAACAAGCAAAGTGAAAAAATGTTTGGCAAAAAGAAAAAAGAGATGATCGGCCAGAGGATTGAAGCTTTTTTCAGCGAGGAATACCTCAAAAGCGCCAAATATAAAAAGCTCATGGCCTGGGGGTCAACGGCCAAGGAGAGATTCCGCATTGAACAGCGGCTGATCCGTTATGACAACCGGATTTTTGATGTGGAGATTTCAGGGGTGCCGATCATTTATGAGGAAGAAAAAGCGCTGCAGCTGGTGCTGAGGGACATCACGGAGAGCAAAAAGGAAGTGGAGCGGGCGGTAAAGCTGCAGAATCACCGGCATACCGTAGTTTTTCCGCTGGAAGACAAGGCAGTGCTGGAGAAGCTGTATATTCCGGCAAGAACACTTAGCGGTGATTTCTTCATTTTTCATAAGATTGATGAGGAGCGGGTGATCGGCATGATCGGTGATGTGACCGGCAAGGGGATCACGGCCGCACTGAACATATCGGCTCTCCGGGTGCTGTTTGCGGATTGTCTGGAGGTTACCGTCGATCCGCTGCAGGCCATCAAGGAGCTGAACCAGAAGGCAATGGTGCATCTGGGCGAAGATTATATTGCCGGGTGCTGCTTTCAGCTTGATTTTGGAGCGGGTGTGCTGAAGGCGGCGGGTGCAGGGATTAATGAATTCATCTATGTGCCCAAGGATCAGGAGAGCCAATGCCTTACGGTCAGGGGCGCACCGCTTGGCATGTTCGGAAACAGCGAGTTTGAGGAGATCACCGTCCCCTTTTCCTCCGGTGACCGTTTTTGCTTTTACAGTGACGGGATGGAGCTTCTCTTTGGCACTCAGGAACTGAGCCGCAGCTATGAGTATCTGACCGACAAAGTTGCTGAGGCTTCGCTGCAGGATGACTGTACCTGGCTTAACCTGAGCATTAAATGAATGAAGGAGAGTATTATGAACGCTGTTCAAAAGGAAATTCGGCTCTATGGATTGGAGCAGCAGCAGAGAATCATCGACGGGATTATTCAGGAGCTTGGACTGGAGGACTATGCGTTTGATATTCGGCTGATTCTAATTGAGGCCATCACCAATGCCTACTATCACGGTAATCTTAGCGACTGCACCAAACCGATTATTGTCCGGTACCTGCTTAGCGGCAAGCGGCTTGAGCTCCAGGTCGAGGACTCCGGAGAAGGATCAGGGTCTCTGGTGTTCCCGGAAACGATCAGCGGTGATGAACTGCTGGATGAAGGCGGGAGAGGCCTGTACCTTATACGCTGCTTCTCCGACAAGGCAGAGATGATTCGCAACACCATGTACATAAGCAAGTGTGTATGTCCCTCGTAGACTGAAAAAGGAGAGAATCCTGTGAAATTAAGCTTGAAAGTAAAAATAAGCATCCTGCTGTTTCTGATTATCAGTGTGCCGTTGGCGATATCAGGCATTATATCCCATAATCTGGCCTCTAACGCACTGCAGCAGACCATTGAAGAGGAGCTGCGCGATACTACAGCCTCGGCAGCAAAGGCGGTGGATTCTGAACTGGAGGCTGTGGGGAGTTATCTTAGCATCGCGAGCAAAAATGATACTCTGGCAGCCTTTGCCGCCAACCCTGCCGGTGAGGCGGCCAAAAAACTGGCTCACACCTACATTTCCGGGATACAGCAGGATCATGCGAAGCTGCTGGAGTCGTTAATCATCGCCGGCACTGGCGGACAGGTGCTGCTTACCAGCAGCCCGGAGAATCCTGGCTTAGATGTCCGGGACCAGGATTATTTTCAGCAGGCCCTGCAGGGGAAAGAGGCAGTCAGTGAAGTCCTTTTCTCCAAAGAGAGCAACCAGCATATTGTCGCCATCGCCCGGCCGCTGGAGCACGATGGACACATTACCGGGGTGCTGATCGGAACGGTAGTGTTCAATTCCCTGTCATCACCAGTAGCCGAGGTCAAGATCGGTGACAGCGGATATGGATACATGACCGACCGGACGGGCCTGATTGTCTATCATCCTGACCAGGGCAAGATTCTGAAGGAGACGCTGGACAACAACAGCAACAAGGAATTGAATGCTCTCGTTCAGATCATGAAAAGCGGCAAGGCCTCCGACGGCTTCTACACCTATGAAGGCGTACATAAATATATGTCCTTCCAGCCTGCGGGGAATTGGGTAGTGGCCACTACCGCCAATGTGCAGGATTATATGGCCCCGGCAACGGAAATCCGCAACATGACACTGATCATTGTTATAGCCTTCATATTGATTGCCTTGCTGGTAGCCTATTTCTTCACTACGCGGAATATTGTGCATCCGATTATCAAGCTGGAACAAGCCATGTCCCGTGCCGGTGAAGGCAATCTGACCGTTCATACCTCCATCCGCTCGGGAGACGAGCTCCAGGAGCTGAGTGAATCTTTCAATACGATGATTGACAAGCAGAAGGCTATCATTGAAAAAGTAAGGGCAGGTTCAGTCTCCCTGACCTCCATGTCGGAAGAGATGGCTGCCTCTTCGGAGGAGATCAGCGCATCAATTCAGGAGATCAGCTCCAGTACCCAGGAAATTGCTGCCGGAGCGGAGAACAACAACCAATCGGTTGTAAATGCCTCCCAGGTGCTGGTGCAGCTCTCCAGTCTGGTCCAGATGGCCCAGAGCAAGGCGGCGGCTACTTCCGGCAATGCGGATGTCACCAATCAGGCGGCCCAGCGGGGAGAGCGCAGGTGATGGACACCGTTCAAGCGATGAACACCATCAGCAGCAGCACGCAGGAGACGGAAGAGCAGCTGCAGGCCGTTAGTGAGCTGTCGGACCAGGTATCCACAATCATCGGCACGATCAACGCGATTGCCCAGCAAACCAATCTGCTGGCACTCAATGCGGCGATTGAAGCGGCACGGGCAGGGGAACATGGCCGGGGCTTCAGTGTGGTAGCCGAAGAGGTGCGGAAGCTGTCGGATGAAACCCACAGGCAGGCGACGGAAATTTCGGCCCTGGTGAGCGACATGGTTTCGCGGATTACGCAGGCGGTAGATTCCATGAGAGGGGCAACGGAGGCGGTTGAAGGCGGTGTACGCGTGGTGACCGAGACGGATCATGCCTTTGTGCATATTATCAATTCCGTGGAGCTTATTACGGGCAGTGTCAAGGAGATTCTGGATATTACCCAGGACGAGGTGGCAACCTCCGACCAGATCATCAAGCTGATTGATTCCATGGGGTCCATTTCGGAACTGGCCGCCATCAATAGCGAGAATGTATCCAGTGCGACAGAGGAACAGGCGGCAACTGTTACAAACTTTGCAGCATCAGCCCAGGAAGTAAGCGCCATGGCGAATGAACTGGAGATTCTCGTAGAGAAATTTATAATCAGGGGTGAGCAGGTTGAGTGAGATTGTAATTGACATGCCGGAGATGTTCTCCGTGGAAGAGGCCAGTGAATTCAGAGAAAAGATCAGGGGGCATATTGACGGGGGGTTCTCCAGCTTTGTGCTTGATTTTGGCGGCTGCGCCTTTATCGACAGCACCGGGCTTGGCGTGATTGTCAGCTCTTACAAGAAATGCGTGGAGAATGGCGGCACCATTAAGCTTAAGGCACTGAATGCCAATGTGCTGAAGATTTTCGAGTTAACCAGATTGACCCATGTGTTTGAAATTTTATAAAAGCATACCTGCAACAGCAGCGGCTGCGCGTCCTCCGGAGGACAACGCAGCCGCTGCTGTATGCAGACCGGACACGAACTAATCGGTGATATTCCGGGTGTAATATTCAATGATATCTTTCCGGCGGATAATGCCCAGAAAGATTCCCTTGTCATCGACAACCGGGACGAAGTTCTGGTCAGCCGCCAGTGTCAGCATATCCTCCATCTGGGCGTGGATCTCGACGCTCTCGTTGTGTACATGCTGCTGAATTTCGCTTACGGTCACTTCACGCATATTCTCAAAATTCAGGCCGGCCGTATTCTTAAATTTCCACAATAAATCACCTTCGGATAGGGTTCCTACATATTTGCCTTCTTCATTAATAATCGGGATGGCTGAATAATAATGATGCTCCAGTTGTTCAAGGGCTTCCAGCATAGAGATCGAAGAGGTAATGTACGATACTTGGTCTTTGGGCAGCAAAAAGGCGGATATTTCCATAAGCATTAGCTCCTTTGCAGCTGATTTTTGCGATAACGGTATCCTTATTAAAACACAGATTGGCATGTAAACGCATATAAAAATGCTATTTACCCGGCTCCGGTATCGTAAAAGAGACAGAGGTTCCTTGTCCCGGCTCACTCTGAATAGACAGTCCGCGGCCATACAATTGGGTCAGACGGCGGTTGGTATTGAGCAGGCCGATCCCCCTGCTGAATTTGCGGGAATTGTCCAGGAGGTGGCTGACCTGTTCCTGCGTCATGCCTTTCCCGTTGTCCCTGACCTCGAAAGAAGTGAAGCCTCCGCTGCTGCGAATGCGGATGGTCAGCAGGCCGCCGCGCGAGCGGCTCAGCAGACCGTGTCTGACCGCGTTCTCAACCAGAGGCTGCAGCGTGAGCGGCGGAAGTGAAGTGTTAATCCCGTCCTCAATGTCCCATTCGACGGCCAGCCTTTCTTCGAACCGGGCTTGCTCAATATACACATAAGCCCGGACCAGTTCCAGTTCATGGGAGAGCGCAACCCGCTGATGCGAGTTCATATAATCGAAGCTGATCCGCAAATAGGAGGAGAACGCCTCGCTGAGATCACGCATTTTGGCAGTATCGATTTCGCTTAAAGCCATAATTGAATTTAAAGTGTTGAACAAAAAATGCGGCTGAATCTGCGCCTGGAGATAGGCGGCTTCCATGCGCAGCATCTCATCAATGGATTGCTTCAGCCCCGTCAGCGACCGGACTCTGTATTTCAGCTCCAGCCCGTCAACCGGTTTGACCAGATAATCGTTCGCACCGGACAGAAATCCGGTATAAATGTCCTCAGGCCGTGTGCGGGCCGTCAGCAGCAGAATGGGCAGCTCCGATAATGAAAAACGCTCACGAACGATTCGCGTCAGCTCATAGCCGGAGATGTGCGGCATCATCACGTCGGCGATCAGAAGATCCCATTGCTCGGTTCCCAGCAGGTTCAAGGCTTCATGAGCGCCCAGCGCGGTCCTGATATTGTAATTCTCTGAAGAGAGAATACTGGCCAGTACCTTGAGGTTAACGGAATCATCATCCACGGCCAGAATATGGATCCGGCGGCCAGCCCCTTCTGATTCTCCGGTATGCGCAGCACTCCAGATCGTAGACAAGTCCGCGAGAGGGCTGTGCGCCGGAACGGAAGGTCTGAGCGGCTCCGTATTCTTCGGCATTTCTTGGCCGGAGAGCGCGGAAGCAGGCTGGTCTGTTCCCTTTGCCAAGGGGAGAGTGAAGGTGAACTCCGAGCCTTGACCTGGTTGTGAACGGACCGTCAGGGTTCCATGATGAAGCTCAACGAGCTGTTTACAGATGCTCAGCCCGAGGCCGATTCCGCCGCCATCATTAATCCCCTGCTGCCCTTGTTCATAGCGCTTGAATATACGGCTGAGTGTCTCCTCATCCATACCGGCTCCTGTATCGGCAACATGAATGAGCATTTGCTTGCCCTGCGTTTCAGCAGATACAGCTATACTGCCTTCAATCGTATATTTGACTGCATTGTGCAGCAGATTGAATAGAATCTGGACCAGACGCTTCTCGTCTGCGAACACTGGGGGAAGAGAGTCAGCAATGTTGTTTTTTAATGTGAGTGCCCGGCCCTCTGTCATAAATTCGAACATATCAATCACGCCGGAGACCAGCGACTGGATAGACAGCGGCTCCCGCTGCAGTTCAATTTGTTTATCCTGAAGCCGGGTTACATCCAGAAGGTCGTTGAGCAGATGTGACATCCGGCGGCTGATGGTCAGGAGCAGATCCATGTCCTGGACACTTTTTGGGTCCATCACCGAATGTTCCTTGGCGGCGACAGTCTGGGCAATACTGATAATGCCGTGAAGCGGTGTTCTCAGCTCATGTGAAGTATTCGCCAGGAATTGGTCTTTTAGACGGTCATTTTCCTGCAGCTGCCGGTTCAGCTTGATGTTTTCTTCCGAATTCCGGAAATAACGCTTGAACCAATAGGCGGAGAAACCGATGATTGCCGCAATAATATCAACGGGATAAAAGAAGTTGCTGGTATTTCCCCTGGATTCAACAACACCCCAAAGCACACTGGACAGGATGGCGACCGCGGCAAACAGCAGAAATACGGCGTCCTCTTGTTTCCCCAGCACCATCTGCACAATCTTCCAGACTACGCCGGCCACCGGGAGCAGATACAAAATACTGAACAAGAGAATCGTGTGAAAAATGATTTCTGCAGGCATAACCACAATAAAAGCCGAATATAGACCCAGCACCGCAGCATAACTTTTGAAAAGAATTCCGGTATGGGGTCTTCGTCTTCCAGAGAAGCTTTGTGACAGCTGCAGCATAAAATAAGACAGCCACATATAAGACAAAAGCTTGATTTTCAACAGCCAGGTATAATTAATCGGCAGCCAGAGCCTCAGCAGAATATCATTATCCGAGATAATGGAAATGCCGACTGCGACCAGAAGCAGGAAAAAAAGTAAAAAGACATTTTGCCGGTTAAAGCAATATAAGATCCCTGCATACAAAGCGTGCAGCAGCAGAATAATGAATGCGACCAGTTGAAAGCCAATGGAATACCAGCGCTCGGTGTCTATCGCAGCCTGTGTACCGAAGCGGATGGAACGGACGATGCCCCCTTTCTGGGGATGGTCGAAATTGGAGACACGGACGAGCAGCTCAATCTCCCGGTGATCTCCGGCAATATAAGTAGCAGTGTAAGAAGGGGCATCGGGTATATAATCTTCCTTGCTTTCGGCTAGCCGGCCTACAGAGGGCTCCTTCTGCCCGTTAATCTCAATCTCCGAAGCTGCCTGAATGCGCTGAATCCAGAAGCCGTAAGGCTCATCCAGAGGTGTGCCGGTCAGAATCCGCAGTTTGTAGGTGCCGGTACCAAAGGAAGCATGCCCTTCTTCCGGAAAACCGTTTCTCCAGTCCCCTGGAACCATGGCATAATGCCGCCTGGTGTCAGGCTGCGGGAAGTCCTTGTGCGTTAGTAATTCGTCCGGGTAAAATTCCCACTCCCCATCCAGCGGAATGGAACGGGAGTCCCCGATTTGGAAGCTGCGCAAATCCAGCACGCCCTGAACCGCCTGCGGATGATCCGGAGCAACATACGTGGTGAACCACAGGTAGCGTATCGCCGACAGGACGGCCAGATACAGCAGGACAATGACCATATTTTTCAGAAAAAAAGTAAAGGGCTTCTTCATCATAAATTTTTTATTCCACATTAATCGGATGTTTTCCTCTTTCTAAGTACACTTTAGAAGCCATTAAAAAAGGATACAGCATCCCTGGAATTGCCCAGAGAGCTATATCCTGACCTTAGTAGAATGAAGAATAGAGCTTAAGCGTTGCCGGCGCCCTGGCCGTTATCATGACTCAGCTGCCAGATGATCCCGAATTTGTCCTTAAGGCTGCCGTAGCATTTGCTCCAAAAGGTTTCCTGCAGCTCCATGATGACATTACCGCCTTCTTTTAGCTTGTTGAACCAGTCCTTGATTTTGCCGGCATCGTCATTGGTCAGAGTAAGGTTGACGTTGTTCCCTTCCACATAAGGCATGCCAGGGAAAACATCCGAGAACATCACGGGACTGCCGTCAATAAACAGCATGGCGTGCATCACCAGATGTTTGGCCTCCTCCGGAAGAGGGTGGGAAGGGTCTGGGGTGCTTCTCCAAAGGTCATAATCCGTGGGGCTTCTGTTCCAAATACTTCGGCATAAAACTCCACAGCTTCACGGGCATTCCCATTAAAATTGAAATACACATTAATTGCCACAGCCTTCACTCCTCTTAGATTGTTAATGTAAGGCAAGCGCTTGATTTCCACATTGTATCATGTGCCTGTCCATTTAGAAATATACAGAACCTTTGAGTATGCCGTCAACCCATTCATAACACTGCTGCAATTGATCCTCAGTGATCAGGTCGGAGCGGTGCTCGAACATGATTTTTACCCGGCTGTTTTCCCCGCGGATGATCTGCAAATACTCGGCAATAGGTGCCCAGCCGTCCTGCACACTAAGCTCCGGCAGCACCGGATAATGGGAGTTCTGGACCGTTGGATTGACTTGAGCCGTGGAGAGATGGATCAGCCCGGCATATTTGGCATATTTCCGTAAGACAGCTTTCGCGTCAAACCGGGGATCAAGCTTGTCCTGCAGATGCAGTCTGGCGGTATCCAGGCACAATTGAATCTGCGGGTACTTCAGCAGCAGCTTTTCAAAAAAATCATGTTCGTAAACATAACGGTTCAAGGCATCGAATTCAAGAATAGGTGTAAAATGATATTCCCTGCTCCTGAGGTCCAGCCACTCAAACAAGGATTCACTGCGTTCAATCAGCCCGCTTAAGGTGCACTCACTTTCAAATATGTATTCGCGGCGGTCCCCGAACCTCCACAGCTTCCAGTCTACGCGGTCATCCAGAATGACCGGCTTCGGATAATGAAACAATATATATTCCGGCTTCAGCACGGTTAAATATTCAAGCTCAGTCCGAATCTGCTCAAAGGCAGCCTCGCGTTCGTCCGGGTCAGAAGAGAGGAACAGAGCATCCCTTATGGCTGAACCGTTCGCCCGGAACGGAAAATGAACGCCTACACGAAAGCCTTTACTTTTTGATTCCTCCATTAAATGGCGGCAGTCTTCATCTCCCGGGAAGGAGCAGGCTTCAATGCCGTAGAAGGCAGCCTTGAAATCCCGGTGATATTTGTGGAAGTCATATCCCCCGTATTGCCCAATCATGAACTGGTGCAACCCGATTCACCTCGCATAAAGTTAATATCATCCAAGCCGAAGCGCGCCCGCCCCGGCTTGATTCATCTGGACGTTGCCGCCCCGTTCCGGCGGTAATCGGAAGGGGAGACGCCAGTCTCTTTTTTGAATATCCGGTTAAAAGACCGGTAATTCTCAAATCCGATGGATTCGGAAATTTCGAAGGTTTTGTGATCGGTGGTGAGCAGCAGCAGCTTCGCCTTCTCAATGCGCAGGCGGGTCAGATATTGAACGAAGCTTTCGCCAACGGCTTTTTTGAACATGGAACTGAAATAGGGGACGCTGTAATTAATTGAAGCGGCCAGTTCCTCCAGCCTGTAAGGATAGCTGAGATCTTCCCGCATGTGCTGGATAATCCTTGAAATGGAGGAGTCAATTTTTTTGCCGCCCTCCTGCAGCTGTTGAAGCTTGTGGAAGTAGGCGCAAGTCGTGTCGTGTACGGAGCCAAAGGTTTGGCACAGCTCCAGCTTTTTGCGCAGGGCCGCTTCCAGCTCCGCACCCCCTTCGGCTCCGGTGACGGTATGGCTCATGTCCAGAAAAACTCTCAGGTACAGAGACTTAATCTGCTCCGGTTCCCAGCCATGCTCTATGGCCTGGCGGAATAAAGAGCTGCGTTCCTGCTCCAGCGCGGCAGCGCTCAGATGCGGCTCCAGCAGCGCCTTCTTGAGCACCTTGCTCCAGAACCGGCTCACCGGTTCCGGGATGCGCTGAAAGAAAGCCAACTGTTCCCATTCCTCGATGGCAATGCTCTCATCGGAGCGGTAAAAGAAAGGGTAGGGGGCAGAGGCTAAACGTTTGAGCGCCTCCGGCCGTCCCTGCAGTCCTTGCTCGAATCTGCACTGAAGGGCGAAGCATTTCATTTTGAGATTCGCGGCAAAGGACTCCAGCACCTGCCCTAGAAATCCCGGGCGCTCCAGCTTCAGGGCATCGGTATAGACGGCCAGGAAACGCCCTTTGTCGAGTGCGATCACCTTGTGTGCGCCTATGCTGCCCAGCAGCTCTTTCAGCACGTTGACGCCGGCGAACTGCCACAGCTTCAGTTCCTCGATCTGGCCGATCGGGAAGCGCAGGGAGCCCCGGTCCAGCTCCAGCAGCAGCACCTTGAACCGGCCTTCCTTAAGCGGGAGCTGCGATTCCTCCAGCGTGCGCAGCCATTTGGCTTCGGCTGCGGGATTCAGCAGCATGTCCAGAAACAGGCTCTGCTCAATCTCAACTTCGCTCAGCCGGACCTGCTGTTCCAACTGGAACTGCTTTTCCCGCGTTTCATCAATCGAATGAACCTGGGAAGCCAGCTGCTCCATCGTCCTGGTCAACAGTCCGGGATCAGAAAGGCAGTCATCCTTGATCAGGTAGGAGGCAGCTTTCAGATGAATGGCCTGCTGGGCGTAATGGAAATCCTGATGACAGGTAAGAATGATGATTTGCGGCGGGCGTTCCCCGCTTTTTTCAATTTCACGGAGCATCTCCAGCCCGTTCATTCCCGGCATCGTGATATCGGTTACGATTAACTCCGGTTTATGCTCCAGGAACAGCTCCAGTCCGTCCTGCCCGTCTTCCGCTTCGCCGACAAGGGTGAACAGGTCGCCCCGCTCTTCAATGAAATGGCGGAATACGGTTCTTGCCGGAATCTCGTCTTCCACGAGGACTACTTTATAGTGGTTCATGATGCTCCTCCTTCACAAGAACAGTCTCCAGCGGCAGTGTGATACGGATGGTCAGACCTTCTCCGGGGGGGCTGAGGAGCAGAATCTGCGCGGCATTCCCGAACAGCAGCTTCATCCGCATCCATACATTCTGCAGCCCGATATTCTCTGTGGACTCTTCCCGGAGCAAGTGAAGCTGCAGGGTCCCCAGCCCGGCCTCCTCCAGTCCAACACCATCATCGCTCACTTCAATGACGATATGATTTTGTAGAGAATCGGTAAAAACATGAACCTTAATATGCCCTTCAGCCGTTTTGTTCGGAAGAATGCCGTGGAAAACGGAGTTTTCAATCAGCGGCTGAAGGCTGAGCTTCGGAATCTGCATGCTCCGCAGCGGCTCCTCAATTTCGGCCTCCAGATGGACTTGGCACTTGTACCGCATATTGAGCAACCCGACGTAATCCGCGAGATAATCAAGCTCTTGCTGCAGCTGCACCGTCTGCTCATAATTTTCCATGGAATACCGGAGCAGCGCAACCAGCCGGCCCATCAGTGTGTTGATCTTTTCATAATCCTTCATCATGGCGAACATGCGGATAGTGTTGAGAGTATTGTACATGAAATGCGGGTTGATCTGCGATTGCAGCGCCCGGATTTCCAGCTTGCGCTTCAGCTCCTCCGAATCATGGAGATCTGCCAGCAGATCCTGAATGCGGACAGCCATGGTATTAAGCATCCGGCCCAGGTCGCCGATTTCATTGTTGGCAAAATGAGTGACCCGGGCATCGAAATGGCCTTTTTTGATCGCATCGACCTGCCGTTTCACCGCCTGGAGCGGCCGGTATAACTGATAACCGAACCCGACAACGCATAGCGCGCCGAGAAACACCAGAATCCCCAGAAAGTAAGCTACGGTTCTGCGGATGATTTCGGCGCTGGCGGTCAGCTCCTTGGACGGTATCTCTGAAACCACAATCCAGTTGTCATAGGTGGATGTCTGCTTGACAGAGACAATGGAAGAGCCGACCGCGAATTGATTCGGCCGGTCCAGCTCTTTCCAGTGCTTGAGAATATTCTGCACCCGCCCGGTATCTTCCTTCGGCTCCAGTCTGCTGGTCGTGGCAATTGTCATCCCGTCATCGGTCAAAAGGGAGATAGACCCCCGGTTGCCCAGCTGAATGTTCTCAATCTGCCGCTGGTATTGGTCATTGCTCATTGAGATCAGCAGAACCCCTTTCAGATCCTCATACAAGTCAAAGGGGACGCGTGAAATATAATAGGTTGAAGAATCCAGAATCGCAAGGTCCGGCAGAGCGTGCTTGTCCAGGAACAGATTAGCCTTCCCTGAGGACAAATAGGCTTCGATCAGCGGCCGGTAGGGAGAATCCTCAAGCATGGCCGGGGCTTCCGTGGAAGAGAGGACTTCCCCCGTAATGGCTGAATACACCTGCAGCCCTTCCACGTTCCCTATAATCGCCGAGGCGTTGCTGAGCACGGAGATCAGTTCTTTTTTACGGACAACCTCTTCGAAATATTGGGCCGACGGCGACACCAGTGCGCTCTGAATGGAAGAAATGCGTGAATACTGCTCGCTCAGCTCCCGCAGCCTGGTCATGGTTAATTCAATCCGGTCCACGACCTGGTTGACGAGCTGGGCGTTCAAGCGGTTTACCTGTTTCTCCACAGTATTACTGGAGACGCTTACAGAAATAATGGACAAGACAATCAGAGGAATTACTGAAATGGCGAGCATCACCAGAATCATTTTGAAATAAAAGCTCCGGCGCAGAAAGCTGAAGAAGGTTGAACTCACAGGAACCACTTCCGTTACTTGGTTTTAGACTGGGGATGGCGGATAAGCTATCCTGTAATTATTATAGTACATTGAAGGATGGCTATGGAACACAGATTCCGGCGGATCTTAAAAACGGTTACACATTGGCGCGAATCCGGCATGTTCACAAGATACGCTGTCTTCTATAATCCAAAGTGTAAGGACGATGTAAACGCAAACAATACAAGCAAACGGGGGATGACAATGGATTTCAAAAGAAAGCTTGTACCGCTTGTGGCAACAGCGGCATTGATGGTAACCACACTTGCAGGCTGCTCCGGCAGCAATAATTCCGCAGCGGAAAGCTCTGCTTCACCGGAAGGGACCGCTAAGTCAGAAACCGGCAGTCAAAAGGCCAGCATTAAGGCGATGACCATACTGTTCGGGAACCCGCCTGCAACGGAAAACAACAAAGCCCTGGAGGATCTGGAGAAGCGGGGCAATGTAGACCTGGATGTGACCTTCGTGCCGTCCGAGGCTTACACTGACAAGCTCTCCGTAGCCGTATCGGCAGGCAACTCTTATGATTTGCTGCTGATGGATGGCGGAAAGGACGACAAGTTCAGCAACCTTGTGAAGATGGGGGCCTTCCATGATCTGACTCCTTATATTGAGAAAACTAAGAATATCAGCCAGATCGATGATACAGTCTGGAATGGAATCAAAGTCGATGGCAAGTTATACGGAATTCCCCGGCCGCGGGGCCTGTATGGCGGAGGGGAAGCCAATATCCTGATCGCAAGGACTGGCTGGACAAATACAACCTGGCTGTACCGAAGACAATGGATGAGCTGACCAATGCCCTTGCAGTATTCAAGGAAAAGGACCCGGCGGGCGGGGGAAAACCATAACGTTCTCAATCTACGCTGTAGATGGCATCAACAGCCCTGGACCATTTGCCGGTGTAGCGCCGATACAATTCGCCTTCGGCATCCCGAATATCTGGAAGCTGGATAACGGGAAGGCCGTCCGCGACTTTCAGACGCCTGAATACAAGGCTTTTCTGGAATGGCTCAAGGATTCCTGGAGCAAAGGGCTGATTGATAAAGATGCGCCGGTGCTCAAAAACCAGGGGCAGGCGCGCAGCAAGTTTTTGGCCGGTACGGCAGGCGCCTTTGTGGGGAATGTGAGCGATATGGCTGAGACCAATATTGAAAAGCTGAAGCAGACTGATCCGAACGCCGAAATCGCCATTGTCGATGTCCTGGAAGGTGCAAACGGGCAAAAAGGTGTCGCGGTACTTGGCGGATACTACGGCCTGTGGGCCATTCCAAGTTCTGTAAAGGAGGACAAGGTTCAGCAAATTGTGGATTTCCTCGATTTCTCAGCCTCCGAGGAGAATGTAGCGTTCTCCAAAGCGGGAGTGACCGGAATCCATTCCAGTGATTTTAAAGAGGGAATTGCTGTGCAGACAGAGGAACAGAAAAAACAGTACGATTTGGATAAACCGAGCCAATTTGTGCTGGAAAACAGAGTCGACCCTTACGTATATGCCGGCTCCAAGGATCCGGAGATTCTGAAGGCTCAAAAGGCTACTCTGGATGTCATCAGCAAGGCTGGAATCGAAAATCCGTTCCTCAGCTACAACTCGGCAACCGCGAGCAAAAATCCGGACAGCTACAAAAAAATGAGCGCCGTGATGACGAAGTATGTGCTGGGCGAAGGCACTTGGGATGATGTGCAGAAAGAAATTGATGCCTGGACGAACGGCACAGGTGCGCAGATTACCAAAGACCTGCTGGACCAGTACAATGCAGAGCATAAATAAGTAAAACTAAAGATACACGGAGGCGAAGGAGGGGGACTCCCCTTTCTTTTGCCCATGGATAAGGAGGTTTGACCTGTGCAGAGAACTTTGCGTCCTAAACGTTTCAATCAATTGTGGCCCTTTTACTTACTGGCGGCACCGGGAATTCTCTATTTTGTAATTTTCCATTACATCCCGATGTCGGGATTGGTGCTGGCTTTCAAGGAATACAGCCCGTTTAAAGGCATTATAAACAGCCCTTGGGTAGGGCTGGATAATTTCAGACAGTTTTTCGGAACTTCCGATTTCTATATTTTGCTGAAAAATACACTGCTGATCAGCCTGCTGAACCTCGTTATTTATTTTCCCTTTACGATTATTCTCTCCCTGCTGCTGAACGAACTGCGGCTGAAGGTGTTCAAGCGGGTGTCGCAGACCATTGTGTATCTGCCCCACTTTCTGTCCTGGGTGGTTATTTACGGGATTACCATCTCCTTCTTCGGCCCATCGGGAGTGATTAATCACTACTTAACTGAATGGTTTGGCGGCAGCGCCAATTTCCTGGTCAGCAACGAATGGTTCCGTCCGCTGGTTATATTCCAGTCCATTTGGAAGGATGCGGGCTGGGGGACCATTATATTCCTGGCGGCGCTTGCCGGGATCAACCCTGAACAGTATGAAGCAGCCAAAGTGGATGGCGCGAACCGGTTTCAAAATATCTGGCATATTACGCTGCCCGGCATCAAAAGCACTATCGTCATTTTGCTGCTGCTCCGTCTCGGCTCATCCATGGATTCCAACTTTATGCAAATCTTCCTGATGACCAACAGCCTCAACCTGGATGTCTCCAATGTGTTCGATCTGTTCGTCTACCATATCGGTCTGGAGCAGTTCAACTACAGCTTCGCGATTACGGTAGGCATGTTCAAATCCGTTGCCAGTCTGATCCTTGTCCTCGGGGCCAACTATGCGGCAAAGCTTCTTGGAGAAGAAGGCATATTCTAGAACTAGAACAGGAGTGGAGACGTTATGAAGCTGCGCGTAACATGGTTTGACAGCCTGATTGTAGTGATTATCTGCTTGATCAGCTTGCTGGTGATATTGCCTTTTCTGTACATTATCGCGGTATCCTTTAGTCCGCCCGGCGACTCGCTCGCAGGGAACTTCTTCATCTGGCCCAAGCATTGGACGCTGGATGCGTACTCCTATCTGCTGAATGCGGATACCTTCCTGACTTCGGTCAGAAACTCTGTTGTGATTACAGTGATGGGAACCCTCTTAAGTCTGTTTGTATCGATTACACTGGCATATGCACTATCCAAAAAGTTTTTGCCCGGCCGGCGGATTATGCTGCTGTTCATTTTCTTCACTATGATCTTCCACGGCGGCATGATTCCCAGCTATCTGGTGGTTAAAAATCTCGGTTTGATTGATTCCTACTGGGCTGTGGTGCTTCCCGCGGCGTCCAGTGCTTTTAATATCATGGTTATCCGCTCCTTCTTCCAGAGCCTCCCTGAAAGCCTGGATGAAGCGGCCAGAATTGACGGTGCGGGAGAGTTCAGAATACTATACTCGATTGTGCTTCCGCTGTCCAAACCGATTATCGCCACATTTACGCTGTTTTTTATGGTGCAGTTCTGGAACGAGTTCTTTTCCGCCGTTATCTACTTAAATGATACGTCGCGCTGGCCGATTCAGCCGCTTCTCCGGCAGATGGTGGCGATCAGCGCCTCCAATATTTCGGCAGAGGCCGCAGTGGATGCGCAGCTGGCCGCTAATCTCGGGCCCAATGTGCAAAATGCTGCAATCCTGCTGGCGATGCTGCCGATTGTGATCGTGTACCCGTTCCTGCAAAAGTATTTTGCCAAAGGAGCTATGCTGGGCTCGATTAAGGAATAAATGCGGATAAGCTCCGCTGGACAAAAAGGTGATGATCCCAATGACTGTTGGTTATAAAGATTTGCGGCACAATCCCGCCTACACAAGACCGCAGATGTCTGATGATGAATTCTTAAAAACGATGCTGGATCTGGATAGACCGGAGCTTGCAGAGGTGGCCGCCCAGCTGCATGAGGGCAACGTCTCTGGGGCAAGGGATGCCTATCTGGAGGTTATTGCATCCGGTAACACCGGAAGATATTACTTTGATGTGAGGGATGTTCCCGGCCTCATGGCATACGCGGTGAACAGCTACAGCCAAGAGGAGGAAGCCAAGCTAGACATTGCTGAGGCCGATCGGATTGCCGAGGGCGATATCCCGCTGTTCAAAGGCAAAAGAGTGGCTTTTCCGAAGGGAACCTATGATTGGAACAGCTGGCTGTACGACAGCTCGCAGTATCAGCTGCATCTGACGCGGTTTGTCTATGTCAAACGTCTGGCCAGAGCGTATGCGCTGACCGGCGATGCGAAATACGCCAAATGCTTCAATGACATGATGAGCCATTTCATTGACGATAACCCGATGCCGGTGGACGGTACCTTCCGGGCCGAGCATTCCACCTGGGACCCTCTTTCTGTCGGGGTGCGGCTGTTTATGCTGCCGGAAGCCTTCATCACGTTCTTCAGTTCTCCTTCATTTGAGCCTCAAGTCAAGCTGAAGCTGATTAAATCTTTTCATGAACACGGCCAATATGTCCGCAAATATCATGCCACTCATGGCAATCATGTCTGCATGCAGCTTCGCGGATTAATCCAGACGGCTCTGCTTCTGCCGGAGCTGAAGGATTCGGCAGAATGGCTGGAATACGGTATGCGTGAAATGCCCGGGTATATCCGGCAGAATGTGTACCCGGACGGTGTGCAGTTTGAAGGCAGCCCCAACTATCATCTGGTTGTGATGCGTGATCTGTATGAGCTGGTGGCGCTGTTCCACAAGCTCGGCATCGCTGCCGGTGAATATCAGGAAATTCTGGAGAACATGTTCGTTGTCATGATGCATCTGCTGGCTCCGGACGGACAATTGGTCAAATTCGGCGATACCGACCAGCAGGTAGCCAGTGAACTGCGCAATGTTATGAGCCTGGGGGCATACCTGTATCAGCGCAGCGATTTCAAGGCCCTTGGACATGAGCGGCTGCCGTTCTCCCTAATCTGGAGAGTGGGGCCGGAAGCTGTGGAGAACTATAATCAGCTGAAGGCGGAGGACCCGGCAGAAACGGCAGCCTGCTTTCCAGCCGGGGGATATTTGACCTCCCGGCAGGGCTGGAAGCATACCGACATGTACATGGCGATGCGGGCGGGCGTTGGAGTAGGCGGACATGCCCATTCCGATGCGCTCAGCCTGGTGCTCTACGCCGGCGGGCGTGAGTTGCTGGCGGATTCAGGAATGGGGCTGTTCGAATGGAATAAGGAGCGTAAATATGTAGTATCTACGCGTGCCCATAATACAGTGGTTGTAGACGGACAGGATCAGCATGTCCGCAGCTTCCACTGGAATACGCCGGCTACCGCTGCCTGCCGGATCTGGGATTTTCAGACGAATGAACAATATGACTATACCTTTGCCAGCCATTACGGCTATACCCGGTATGATGACCCGGTGGTTCATTCCCGCAAGGTTCTCTTCGTCAAGAACAGCTACTGGCTGATCGTGGATCTGTTTGAAGCGAAAGGGCAGCACCGTTATGAGCAGTACTTTCATCTGCCGCCCGGCGGAGTGGCGTACGATTGCCGCACCGGGGAGGTATCTACACAACTGGAGGATGCCAATCTGCTGCTGGTGCATCCGTCTGCCGGACAGGAAACGGATCAGCTGTCCGTGGAGCCGGGACTGGTCTTCAAGCAGGGCAATTATTATGATCATCCGGTGGTGAAGCGTTCCTTGACCGCTGCGGGAAGAACGGTCATTGCAACACTTGCCGTTCCGTTCGGAACCGCAAAACCCAAAGTGAAGGTCGAACGCCTGCCCGCCCGGAGGAACGGGGCAGAACTATCCGCTGTAGAGGCAACCGCCCTGCGTATTGTAATGGAAGACAGAGTGGATGAAATCTGCTTATACCATAACAGCTTTAACGTGGAGGGATACCTCGATCATACCGGCAATATTATTGCGGAACCGCTGCTGCCCCGCAAGATCGAGCCGGAAGCATTGGAGTTTGCCGGTGCCGCCTACAGCCAGGATGTTATTGTTATATCGAACCGAACAGAATAGCTGAGCTTAACTCAGGCACACCCATTCCGCTAAGGAGTGGGTGTTTGCATTTTTTTGCGCGAAATTACCTCTGATGGCGCAGACGGTCGAACTGGCGGAATGAGAGGTAGAATTAACTGCACCCGGCTGTAACTTTATCGGTTTCCGCCGGATTTCCGATGGACAAGCTGCGGATGGTTTCAATATACTGGAGGAAAGTATTGGATGGGTACGGAAAGCGGCCATTTCAGCTTAGGTTGTATCCGGTAAAGGGGATTAGAAGGATGAATACTAACATCGCATACCGCAGGCTGGCTAACCAGCTGATCAACAGCCCTGGCTCTCTTGAGCCGGAGGAAGTTGTCCGGAAACTGGGTGCGCTTCAGGCACAGGATTATCTGCAGGCAGTATGGGCCGTTGGCCTGCGCACGCCTTCAGCAACCCTGGCCGGGGTTGAACGGGCGATCGCTGATGGAAAGATTGTGCTGACCTGGACACTCCGTGGAACGATACATTGCGTGCCGCCGGAGGATGTGAAATGGCTGCTTCAGCTGAGCGGGCCCCGTCTGCTTAAGCAAGCTGTGCGGAGAATGGCGCAATTGGAGCTGGATGAAAGAACGCTGGAGCGGTCAAGAGAAATCATCTATAACGCACTCAAGAACGGCGGAAGTATACGGCGTCCCGATTTGCTTGCCCTGCTTGAAGGCGAAGGCATCCGCACCGATGGACAGCGGGGCTATCATATTTTGTGGCACAGCGCGTACAGCGGTCTGATCTGCTTCGGCCCCCGGAGCGGCAAACAGCAGACCTTTGTCCTGCTCGACAAGTGGGTGGAGCACTCCCGGGAGCTGTCCTTCGAGGAATCACTATCGGAGCTGGCCTTGCGCTATTTTACTGCCCATGGACCGGCGACCGTCAAGGATTTGGCCTGGTGGGCCGGAATCACGCTAACGGAGGCCAGGGCAGGGCTTGACGCAGTAAAGCCTGAACTCATATCTGAAATCATTTCAGGCACTGAGTACTGGATGCCGGCGGCATCTGCGGCCGAGACACAATTCCCCTCTAAAGAGGTTCATTTGCTGCCCGGTTTTGATGAATATATTCTTGGCTACAATGACCGCAGTGCTGTGCTTGAACCGGAGACGGCACCGCGCATTGTTCCTGGCAATAACGGTGTATTTCTGCCGACGATTGCCGCGGACGGCCAGATCCTCGGCACCTGGAAACGGACCGTCAAGTCAAAGGGCGTTGAGCTAAATTTCAGCCCGTTTGAACCGCTGGAACGCAAATGGGAGGAGAAGCTTATGCAGGCCGCTGAACGGTATGCCGCCTTTTTAGGACTCCCTGTGTTAAAGACAGTATTTGAAAAGGAGTACACAGCCCGATGACCCAGTTGGTGGAGGTGTAACGATGGTCGCAGTGAAAGCTGCCATCTGCGGCCAGCCGATGGGACGAGGTTGTGAAGCTGCTCCGGGCTCCCGGAAATACTGGCAATTCTGAAGCTAAATAAACCGGCGTTCCGCAGCCATATTTCTGGCATCTGGAACGTCTTTTTGCTAGTTTGGCTGACAGGTCCGCCGGAAAAAGGTAGAAAGGCAAACTAACCAGGCAGGAATAATCTGGGCGGACATCGAATAGTTCCGGTTATCAACACAACTCGACTTTTCCATACATAAGAGGGGTTATGGCCATGCTGAGAAAAAACAAGATATTGTTCCTGATTGTGACGTTTGGTTTGATTTTTCTGCTCCCTTTGATCGGCAGCTTGTCCAAGTGGAAGGGGCTTCCGCCCGGCTATGGCGATTTTCCCGCACAAAAAGTGGAGGCAGACCCCGGCTTCAGCCTGCTGTACTTTTCCCTGGCTTGTATTGTCGCACTGGTAATTACGCTGATTCTGGTTTTTCCCCGCTGGTTTGGCTTTAAAAAGATCAAGGAGGAGCCTGCCCCGAAAGACGGTGCAACCCCATTCCCGGTCTGGTTCTGGTGGAGCCTGCCTGTGCTTGCTGTGAGCTGGTTCCTGATGTGGGCACGGGTCAAGCTCGTCATTTCCCTCGAATATTACACCTTTGTCCCCTTATGGTGGTCATTCATTCTAATTCTGGACGGGCTGGTGTACAAAAGAAATAAAGGGGCGTCCATCATTTCACGCAAGCCTCATCTCATGCAGCTGCTGGCTGTGGTGTCCTGCTTCAGCTGGTTTGCTTTTGAATTTCTGAATTTTTTTGTGATCGAGAACTGGTACTACCCGAATGATAAAGTATTCTCGGGCTTCGGCAATGTGTTCTGGTTTTCCCTCTCCTATACAACGGTACTCCCTGCTATCTTCGAGTGGTACCTGCTGCTCAAGACCTTCAGTGCATTCAGGAACCGCTATAAAAATGGACCGAAATTTAACGTCTCCCGGACATTTCTGATCCTTTATTATGTGCTGGGGCTGATTTTGGCTTTTGGTATGGGGTATTATCCTTATGTGCTGTTCTGGGTGCTGTGGGTAGCGCTGGTCCCGATGCTCTCTGCCGCCATGGCGCTTGCCGGTTTCTGGACACCCTTTACTCCGGTTAAGAACGGAGACTGGTCCAGTGTCATCCTGATTGGACTTGCCACGCTGTTTAACGGATTTTTCTGGGAGTTCTGGAACTTCGGAAGCGAGTGGTTCCATGATTCCCTGCCGACCAATCCCAACTACTGGAAATATTCAGTCCCTTATCTGGACAAAATTCATATTTTCTCCGAGATGCCGGTACTGGGCTATTTCGGGTATCTCTTTTTTGGACTGAACTGCTGGATTATCTGGCTGATTGCCGCCTATATTTTTAAATTTAATGCGGATATTGATGTGACGGGAGATCAGAGCTAAAGGTGGAGTGGGTATGGTTGCTTTGGGCCAATATGAGATAGTGGAAACGATTTCCGATCAATATACAAAATCCATTTACAGAAGCATCGACCCCTTAACCGGTGAATCGGTAATCCTGAAGGTTCTTAAATCAGAGTTTAGCGGAACTGAAGAAGTGATGCGTTTTAAGCAGGAATACAAGCTCCTTATGGAGCTTAGTGCAAGTATACCGGGTGTCATCAGGCCCTGCAGGCTGGAGGAGCAAAACGGCTCTTATGTAATGGTGCTGGAGGATATCCGCGGCCGGTCGCTGAAACGGATTATGGCGGAAGACCCGCCGGACCAGGAGGCGCTGCTGCAGCTTGCGGTGAGAATCGTAGATATTCTTGGGGCGATTCATGAACGGAGCGTCATCCACAAGGATATCAAGCCTTCCAATATCATCTGGAACAGGGAAGAAAACCGTGTACAGATCATTGATTTTGGTCTTGCCGTGAAGCTGTCCAGGGAAAAACGGGATTACCAGAACAGCGGTGTGCTGGAGGGGAGCCTGCAGTATATTTCACCTGAGCAGACGGGCAGAATGAACCGCAATATCGATTACCGCAGCGATTATTACTCCCTCGGAGTAGTTCTCTATGAGATGATGACGGGAATGAAGCCTTATGATGCCGGTGAGATGCTGGAGCAGATCTACTCCATTATTGCCAAAGAAGCAGTACCGCCCCATAAGACAAGCGGAGGCAGGGTCTCAAAAAGTCTGTCGGCGGTGATTATGAAGCTGATGGAAAAGTCCTCGGAGGACCGGTACCGCAGCGCATATGGCATAAAGGCCGACCTGATGAAATGTCTGGCTGGCCGGGAGAGCTTTGTGGTTGGTGCCGAAGACCGGATGAACATTTTCCGGATTCCGCAGAAATTATACGGGCGGGAGCAGGAGCTTGGACGCCTCGTGGAAGCTTTCCGCCGGAGTGTCAGGGGCAGCTCGCAGCTGATGCTGGTGACAGGTGAGGCCGGTGTGGGCAAAACCGCTTTGGTGCATGAACTGCACCGGCACATAAGCCAGGAGAAGGGTCTGTTCGCGGAAGGAAAGTTTGACCAGTACAACCAAAACATTCCCTACAGCGCACTGATCCAGGCTTTCCGGCGGATGATCAGCCAGCTGATGGATAGTCCCGATGAGGAGTATAAGGCGCATATCCAGCGTTCCTTAACCAGAGCGCTGGACGGAAATGGCAACCTGATTGCCGCTCTTATCCCGGAGCTGGCTGGCTGGATTGGCGTTCAGCCGGAGATGGAGCCGCTGAATCCGGCCGAAGAAACGAACCGCTTCTATCTTACTTTTGCCAGGTTCATCGAAGGGATTACCCATAATGAGAGACCGCTGGTCCTGTTCCTGGATGATGTGCAGTGGGCCGATTATTCCAGTCTGCAGCTTGTCGGGAAGCTGGTGCTTGAATCTCAGCTGCACAAAGTGCTTATCGTCTGCTCCTACCGCCAGCATGAAATCCATGAGGGCCATCCGCTGTTCGGGGTCATCGCTGCCATTGACAAAAATCACGAGGCTGCCCAAATTGTTTTGAATTCTTTAAGCGCAGAAAAAGTAGGCTGCCTTGTAGCTGAAACCCTCTATACTACTCCCCTCCGCGTGCAGGAGCTTACAGAAGTGATTTTTAAGCGGACCAAAGGCAACGCCTTTTTTGTAAATGAAATTATGAAGGATTTGTACAAGAACGGTTATTTGTATTTCGATGAGGTTACAGGGGGCTGGAACTGGCAGCTTGAGCAGATCATCGGCTTGCCGGTCAACGACAGCGTTGTGGATTTCCTGATGCTGAAGCAGCAGGAGCTGCCGGGGAACGTGCAGAGAATTCTGATGCTGTGCGCTGCTGTGGGGAATGTATTTGATTTTGGTCTATTGGCGCTGATTGCTGACGAACCTCTTGAAGTGGTTGCCCAGGCCATTGCAATAGCCGTTGAGGAGGAATTCATAATTCCTGAAGAGCACCGCTATGTACTGATTTCCAGCTTCCTGGCAGAGCCGGGGGAGGAAGGCCTGCGGAATCTGGATCTCCGGTTTAAATTCGCCCATGACCGGATTCAGCAGGCCTTTTACCAAATGCTTGACAGCGGTGAAAGCGGTGCTCTGCATCTGGCTATAGGCCGGCTGCTGCTGGAGCGGCTGGCTCCGGGGGAAGCGGACGGTATTATCGTCGATATCGCCGCCCATCTGAATAAAGGACTGGACAAACTGGTCTCAAAGGAGGATTTCGGTCAAGTCACCGGGATCAATCTAAGAGCCGCCCGGAAAGCCAAGGCAGCTTTTGGGTATGACTCGGCTTTTAAGCTGCTGGAAGTGAATATCAGCCTCCTTAAGGAGGAAGCCTGGGAAGAGAATGGGCCGCAAACGGCGGAAATTTATCAGCTGTATGCGGAATGCGGATATCTGACCCATCAGGTGGAGGCAGCCGATTCGGCGTGTGCGGTGCTGATCCGGCATACCCGGGACCGGCTTGCCCTCGCCCAAATCTATGAAATGCAGGCTAATCACTATATGTACCTGGGAATGATGAAAGAATCTATTGCGTCGGGCCGGCTGGGGTTAGCTGTAATGGGCGTTCCCATTCCTGCCCGTGTGGGGATGGCTTCTGTCCTGGGGGAGCTTGTGAAGATCAAAACCGCGCTGCGGGGTAGAACCGCCGAGAACCTGTTCGAAGCGGGCGAGATGAAAGATCCGGAGATGAAGCTCGTGATGCGGCTGCTGATCAACTTTATTCCGCCAGCCTTTATTTCCGGAGAAACATCCCTGTTCGGGCTGGTCGTTCTGAAGAAGGTGGGACTAACGCTGAAGTATGGAAATGCTCCGGAGTCAGCTCTTGCGTTTATCGGCTATGCCATGCTCCTGTCCGGTTTTGGAGATTCCAAGGGAGCTTTTGACTATGGGCGTTTGGGGATCCGCATCAACGACAAATTCAATGATCTGCAGTGGAAAGGGGCAGCGTATGTATTATACACCTTGTTCTGCCATACTTGGACCGAGCCTTGGGACACTCTACAGGAGTGGTATACCACTTCTATAGATGCCAGCCTGCGGACAGGAGATCTGCTCTATCTGGCTCATTCCTGCTTCTATGTGAATCTCTGGAATCCGGGGATGGATATTGCGGCGAATCTGCAGGAAAGCTCCAGAATGACCGCTATGATTGAAAAAACCAAATACAAAGAGTCCCTCGCCACCGCGCAGCTGTCCCGCCAATATCTGCTGAATCTGGCAGGGGAGCTGGACAACCGCCTTTCCTTTGACAGCGCAGATTTTAGTGAAGCGTCCTATCTGAGGGAGCTGGAAGCTGCCAAATATTATTCAGGAATTGCCATTTATTATATTTATAAAATGAAGCTTTTGTTCACCTATGAGAACTACAGCGAGGCACTGGCCTGTATCGACAAAGCTTACCCGATCATCGGCACGCTTGCCGGGTCTGCTTTTATGGAGGAATTCGCCCTCTACACCTTCCTGAACTTGGCCTATGCCTATAAGGATTTAGGCGCAAACCGGAAGAGACAGGCCAAAGCCAGAATGCGCAAGGAATACCGCCGGATCCGTAAGTGGGCCAGACACGCCCCGCAAACCTTCCGCCAGCACGAAATGCTGATGAAGGCGGAATGGGCCAGAATCGCAGGCAGGGATGATGAAGCGGGGCAGTATTACGATTGTGCCATCGAGGCCAGTGAGCAGAGCGGCTTCGTGCGGTACAAGGCGCTGACCAGTGAGTTGGCCGCCCGTTTTTATTACCGGAAAGACTTCAAGGAATTCGCCGGCTATCTGCTGAGACAGTCAGAATATTATTATTCTGTCTGGGGGCGAAGGGGAAAATTGCGTTTATTCATGAGCGCTACCCGGATCTGATCAGAAGGATCAGCACCAAGGAGTTCCTGCATGGCCGGACTGTTACGGATTATACTGAAAGTCTGGACATTAACTCCATGCTGCTGGCTTCGCAGGCCATCTCCAAGGAAATCGGGCTGAGCAATCTGCTGGAGGCCCTGATGGAAATCGTCATCAAAAATGCCGGAGCGCAAAGAGGCTGCATCCTCATGACCTCTAAGACGAACCTGCTTGTGGAAGGCGAATATCGTCCGAAGGAGGACAAGATTACTGTAGCGGTGCATGACCGGACCAGATACGATCATCTGCCTTATGCGATCCTGAAGCAGGTGGAAGAGAGCCGTGAGAGTGTGATCTACAACGACGCGTTTTCTGAAACTCCATTCGTCAATGAACCTTATATTGTAAAACACCGGCCTAAATCGATGGTCTGCATGCCGCTGATCAACCAAAACAAGACCATTGCGGTCATTTATCTGGAAAACAACCTGGTGACGGGCGTGTTCACCAAGGAGCGGATGAAGATTATCAATCTGCTGTCCCGGGAAATGGTCTTTTCACTGGAAAATGCGACGCTCTATTCGGAGCTGGAGCGGTCGGAGGAGAAATACCGCGAGCTGGTCAATAACATGCAGGACGGTATTTTTATTACCCAAGATCAAATCTGCAGATATGTCAATGAGGCTTTGGCGCAGATGCTCGGCTATGAGACCGAAGAAATGGTGGGGCAGCCTTTTGAGCAATTCGTCAGTCTTCCAGAGCGGGAGAAGGTGACACATTACTATACCCGCCGGATGGAGGGGAAACAGGCCCCTTTTGAATATGAAACGAAATTAATGCATAAGGATCAGGTCCGTGAGGTGATTGTCATCCATAAGGTCACACGGATTAACTATATGAACCGGCCGGCTATACAGGGTACCGTCAAGGATATCACGGAACGGAAAAAGGCGGAGCAGGAGCTGCTGCGGCATAAAGAGCATCTGGAGGAGCTGGTCGCCGAGCGCACCAGGGAGCTGGAGCTGAACAATGAGGAATTGAATAAGTACATTGAGCTGATCGAACAGATATCCATCACCGATGAGCTGACTGGCTTGTACAACCGCAGATATTTCAACAAGCTGTTCCTGGAGGAAGTGGAGAAGGCTGCAGCAAACAAGCGGCATCTGACTTATCTGATGCTCGATATTGATTATTTCAAAAAATACAATGATACCTATGGCCATTATGAGGGCGATTCGGTATTGCGGCGGGTCGGAACCCTCCTGCAGGAGCTGGCGGCGCGTGCCAATGGGTATGCCTTCCGGCTCGGCGGTGAAGAATTCGGTATCGTCGTCAGCGGCTTCACCCCCCGCCAGTCGCGTGAATATGCCGAGAGCATCCGGAGAAGCATTGCCGACCTGCGGATAGAGCACGCGCTTAGCACGGATTATGGAATCATTACGGTATCAATTGGTGTCGCTGCCGTCTATGTGGACAATGTCCGTGAAGAGGATATTTACAAGCTTGGCGATGATGCCCTGTACCAATCCAAAGCCCAAGGCAGGAACTGCGTAACGATGTTTCAATAGCCTGAAGGAGACAAACTTCTAATGGATATAACGTCATCAGTCGGCAGCTGTTAAATTTCCATGGGTAAATTCCCCGCTTATTGCAGATACTCTCCATAAAAAGAGCGGGGAGGCAGCTGTATGGGGAAAGAGGAAAAAGGACTATCGGTGTGGGGGCTGACGATGCTTGCGCTGGGAACGGTGGTTGGCGGCTCATTTTTTCTGGGCTCGTCGGTGGCGATCCGCGCAGCAGGGCCGTCTGTGCTGCTGTCCTATGTGATTGGAGGCATACTCGTTTATTTCATTTTGTCCGCCCTGTCGGAAATGACAGTGGCGAATCCGGTAGCGGGGTCCTTCCGGACCTATACCGAGCAGGCCTTTGGCCGGGGGCGGGCTTCACGGTCGGGTGGGTCTATTGGACAGGCCTTGTACTAGCTATGTCCAGTGAAGCTACAGCGGTGTCCATCCTGCTGCGCGGCTGGTTTCCCGCTTTGCCGCTTGTGCTGCTTGGATCAGGGATCATCGCGGGAGTGACGCTGCTCAACCTGCTGGGCGCCAAACGGCTGAGCAGGCTGGAGAGCGGACTCGCTGCGTTTAAGCTGCTTGCCATTGCCGCTTTTGTGCTGATTGCTGCGGCTCTGATCACAGGCTTCGGCACCAGAGGCGCTGGTGGAGTAGGCCTTGATGTTGTGCGCGGGCAGAGCTTATTTCCGGGCGGGATTGCCGGAATCGCCGGAAGCATGCTGATGGTCATGTTTACCTACGCAGGCTTCGAGGTGCTTGGACTGGCGGCCTCGGAGACGGGGAATCCGGGTGTAACGATTCCCAGGGCGATCCGGTATACCATTGTGCTCCTGGTCGGATTGTATTTGGCAGCCATCATTGGGCTGTTCCTGCTGCTGCCTCCGGCCCGGGTATCCGAGCAGGTTAGTCCGTTCGTGTCGGCGTTAAGCCTATACGGGCTTGGCTGGACCGGGACGGTCATGAATATTGTCCTGGTATCCGCTATCCTGTCCACCATGCTGGCTTCAGTATTCGGCCTGGGCCGGATGCTCCGCTCCCTGGCGGAAGAAGGGCATACTCCCGCATGGATGCGGGACCATGCAGACATTCCCTACCGGGGAATTCTTATCTCCGGCGGCGCGATGCTGGCGGGACTCTGGCTCGGAATGCTGCTGCCGCAGGGCGTATATCTCTTTCTGGTCAGCTCCGGAGGCTTCTCGCTGCTGTTCTCCTATGTCATTATCATGGCCAGCCACTACCGGCTGCGCAAGCGCCATGGCGGTCCGCTGATCAGGCAGCATGGGCTGCGCGGATATCCTTACACCTCATGGATTGCCATAGTAAGCCTGGTGGCGATTCTGGCCAGCATGCCGCTGATCCCCGGCCAGGGCGGAGGACTTGCTGCGGGTGTGATGTTTGTTGTGTTGTTTGCAGGAATCTATGGGCTCGGAGCCTTGCGGAAGGCCAGGGAAACCGGCAGGTATCAGAGACGGCCCCTGCAGGTGCCAGCGGCAAGGGCGCAGATGGAGGCTGCAGAAGAGCTGGAAGGGAAGCAGGAGCGGGGACAGGGGATAAAAAAAGGTGCGGGGATAAAGCAAGGAAAGTAAAAAGGTGCAGGGCCGGGAGTGTGGTCAGTAAGAGGTACGCACAAATGTGCGTGCCTCTTTACGGTGAGTAGGAACTCATGATTTACTGCCAGGGCGGGAAATTTAAAGGGGCCAAATGGGATTGCAATCCAATCGTGCTGTTATCGTGCTTAACCTGTGATTCGCAGAGGGCCTTGGTGTTCAAAAGGTTGAAGGGGGAGGAAGACAGGGCTCTGCGGGAAAGTGGAGTGGAATAAGTAAACTTAAATTAGCCTCTAAGCGCTCGACTGAGGAAATAGTGGGAATTAGTAAACTTATTTTAAGTGAATTCACCCGTAAGGATGGAAATCAGCCGGATTAGTTGTCCTTTTTCCCACTAAAGCTTGTCGGGAACCGGGATGGGGAAGATTTAAGTTCCCTTTTTCCACTTGGGCTCTGCCACGACGGAGCTGAAGGAGAGGATGGAATGGGGAAGCGCCACTTCCTCACAAGTTTTGAGCAATATCCACAATTTTTTGCAAAGTAGCTGGAACTTCACTACTATCCTTAATCACAAACAAATAGTCCGCTTCATCTTCTGCCGGTGCTATAACATCCCCATGATCAGTTTCGGCTTGCTGCCGGAGAAGCACTTCTTCAAAGGTAGACGCACTCCTGAAAATAGCTGTACTCCGCTGACTGCCGGCTACCCGGGCTTCAAGAATCTGATCGGGAATATCAAAATGAACAAGTACGCGCACAAAACCTTCGGGTTGAAAATATTCGAGCAAATCCAAACGGCCTTTGCGGCCGCGGTTTGCGTTGCATAAGATGAGATGCAAATCGGTTTCGTGGACTGCATAATCAATAATTGTCCGAGAGATGGCGTTTTTAAGGGTGTTGGCTCCTTGTTTTGGCAGCATGCTCTTATAATAGGTGTTGATAAATTCAGCATGGGTATCCCGGTCAATTACGACTGAGTTGTGCAGGTGCTGCTCTAATTTTTGGGCAAAAGTAGTTTTTCCGCTATGTGTTTTCCCGACAGTAATGATCACTAATCTCTTCATTTGTACCTCTCCATTCCCGCATGATTGCCCAAGGGATGCAGGAAGCGGACTCCACCTGCAATCAGCTGCACTATTCTTTGGGCCAAGGCTGCCGGAGATTCTTTTCTTCCTTCCATATTCCAGCGGTAGGTTAAGCCATAGACGGACCAGCTTATCATGGTTGCTGCCGTTTCGACCTCTTTCAGATCCGCAGTGTCTGCTGCTCTAGTGAGTAGCTGAAGCAAGAGGCTCTCCAGCTGGAGCTTAATATTTTCTTCGATCATCAGGGCTACTGAATCATATTTCTTAACGCAATGGCGGCTTGATTCATGATAAGCACACAAGGCAAGGATCAGCTTCTGAAGCGACTCTTCTGTCAAAGGTGCCTCTGCATCAATTTTGTCAAGCACAAGCTGGCTGAATGCTTCCGAGAGCATGGCTTCAAGCAGTGCATATTTATCCGAAAAATGCGCATAAAACGTAGCACGGTTAATAGTAGCGCTGCTAGTTATATCACTAATTGTTATGGAGTTGAAGTCCTTGCTGTTTAACTGCCGGATGAAGGCGTCCAGAATTAATTGCCGTGTCCGGATGACGCGCGGATCTTTGGGGTTGGGCGGCAGCACACTGGCCATCTTCTGAACCCTCCTTTCATAAAAGAAAATATCCCTTCTTATTATAAGCATCTGTTGTTTTGACAACAAATGATTTCTTTGTGTGCGACAGTTTCTTTCAGCTTTTGCTTAAACAACAAATCCGGCGGATTGTTGGTTGAAGGGCAGTCTGCTGCTTGTTACACTTGCTTTCATATCCCGCCGGGAATCAACTTTTACATTGATGCCTAGGCACACAAAACTTGTAGGAGGCGTTGTAATTGAGCAATGAGCAGCAGCACATTCATTCACTGGAAGCCTTGTTTGAACCGTATAAGGTTCAAAAATTAACCATACCTGCCCGGATCGTAATGTCGCCGATGGCGCGGGCTTTTTCACCCGGGGTGTTCCCGGAGAGGATGTCGCCGCATATTACCGCCGCCGTGCGGAGAATGAGGTGGGACTTATTATCACGGAAGGTGTCGTTATTGACCATCCGGCGGCCAGCAGTGAGCCGAAACTGCCGAGCATCTATGGGGAAGCTGCTATGAACGGCTGGAGAGAAGTCGTCCGGCAGGTGCATGAAGCCGGAGGTACTATTTTTCCGCAGCTTGTGCATATGGGAATGATTCGCCCAATGGGAGCTGAGCCCTTCCCGGAAGCCCCGTCAGTTGGCCCGTCCGGGCTGGATCTGGAAGGCAGACAGGTGACCGAACCCATGACAGAAGAAGAAATTGCGGGCGTTATTCAGGCATTTGCCAATGCGGCAGCGAATGCCAAGCAGATAGGTTTTGACGGTGTTGAGCTTCATGGTGCGCACGGTTTTCTGATCGACCAGTTCTTCTGGGAAAAAACCAATCAGCGCACAGACCGCTATGGCGGTGATTTTCTCAAGCGTACCCAATTCGCTGTCCAGGTAGTTCAGGCCGTCCGCGCCGCAGTAGGGCCGGATTATCCGGTCTCTATGCGGCTGTCCCAATGGAAAATGGGGGATTACGCTGCGAAGCTGGTAGATACCCCGGAACAGCTGGAGCAATTTCTGAATGTGCTGGTGAAGGCAGGTGTGGATATTTTCCATATCTCAACGCGCCGTTTCTGGGACCCGGAGTTTGAAGGTTCAGAGCTTAGCTTGGCCGGATGGGTTAAGAAACTCAGCGGGAAAACAACCATTACGGTTGGCTCCGTCGGGATGGAGGACGAGCCGTCAGAAGATGGAGAGGCGGGCCGGCATGGGCTGGAAGAGCTGCAGAAACGGCTGGAGCGTCATGAATTTGATCTTATCGCCGTAGGCCGTGCACTGCTCGGCGATCCGGCTTGGGCCAAGAAAATACGCGAAGGACGGATGGACGAGATTAAGGCTTTTACACCGGAAGCAACTGCTGTACTGTTCTAATTTGTACGCAGATCAGCGTCTGAAATTCGCCGGATTTTGACACAGCGAGCAACTGTTAATAACATAACAAGCAGATCAATGCACCCAGCCTTGATCTGCTTTTGTTTTTTTTATTGTATTAGGAAATTATACAGTGTAAAAAAGTATGGATATCTTGGAAGCCTCACAGGATATAAGCGATGCAGAAGGATTGGGCTCCATCCGCAGACTGAAGCGGACCGAGGAGCCCTTATTTTACCAAAAATCTTGTTTTTTCAGCGGTTACGGACCGAGGAGCCGTTATATCGTTCAATTGAGCCTGAAATAAAGGGGAAAGGGAGAAATAAAGGCAACTCAGTCTGTAGTCCTGCGGAATAGCCGAATCTTCTATCTATAACGGCTCTCCTGTCCGTAACGGTTGCGGATCGATCATGAAGGAATAGGGCGATCCGTCTTTACCGGCTTCTTCGCAGGTGCTAGTTGGAAAAAGGGAACTTATTTTTCCGAAAATCAAGAAATCCTGAGATTGAAGTGGAAAAAGTAAACCTAATCACCCATGGCCTGGCGGCCACCGTCGGTCATGAAAATCAGGTGAAGTCAGAGTGAATATTTGGTAAAATAGTGCCGTGGATCAGAGGTCGATTCAATATTGGTGAAACATCCCGAAACCTAATCTGACCCACTGCAACGACGAGGATCGCCGAGTGTTGCCACGAGCACGTGTATAAAATTTTATCTCTTTAGGTTGCATGATCCACGCATACTTTTGGCTTGGAGGTAGGGAATATGGATGCCATTCGTGAACGTTGTGCCGGGTTGGATATTCATCAGGAGACAGTGGTGGTTTGTCTGCTGAGTGGCCCCCTGGAGAAGAGACCCAGGTCGGTGACCGAGACGTTTGGAACCACAACCCGTGAGCTTTTGAGATTACAGGAGTGGCTGGAGCAGCAGGGATGTACCGAGATTGCCATGGAAAGTACAGGGGTCTTTTGGAAACCCGTATGGAACATTCTGGAGAGCACCTGTACGATCACGCTGGCCAACCCGCATCGTATCCGCAATATGCCCGGGAAGAAGACTGACGTCAAGGATGCCGAGTGGATCGCCAAGCTCCACCGTTGTGGCTTGATTGAGGGAAGCTTTGTCCCGGACGAGCCCATCCGCGATTTGCGTGACCTTACCCGGTATCTGCGCAAACTTAAGCAAAACGCGACGCAAGAAAAGAACCGGATTCACAAAATTCTACAAGATGCCAACCTTAAACTGACCACGTATGTCTCCGATCTTTTTGGCGTTTCCGGGCGTGCGCTACTGGACTCGATGGTGAATGGCGAAGTGCTGGATGTGCATGAGGTCCGCAAGCTGGTTCATACCCGGCTGAAGATGAAGGTGCCTTCCCTTGTGGAGGCATTGAACGGCCGACTGCGCCTGCATCACCGGAAGATGATCCGGCGTCATTTGGAACATTTGCAGTATCTGGAGAGTGAAATCCAGACGTTGGAAGCTGAAATTGAGGAGCTAGTGCAGCCATACATGAAGGAAATTGAACTGCTGGATACCGTTCCAGGCGTGAGCACCGATGCGGCGGCGAGCATCGTGGCGGAACTGGGTACCGACATGTCTCCTTTTCCAAGCGAAGCCCACCTGGCCTCTTGGGTGGGGGTGTGTCCAGCCAACCATGAGAGTGCCGGTAAAAAAAAGTAAAAAGAACAAACGCGGGAACCGAGGTCTGAAAGCCGTACTCGTCCAGTGTGCTTGGGCGGCGAGTAAGTCCAAGAATAATCGGCTTTCCGCCATGTACAGTCGGATCGTGAAACGGGCAGGAAAACAGAAAGCCATCATCGCATTAGCCCATGCGATGATCCGAATCATGTATGTGATGCTTCGGGATAAAGTCCCCTATACAGAGCTCGGGACGGAATATCTGAACACCCCAGAGCAGACCGCAAACTACCTGATTAAAAAACTTCAAAAGCTAGGCTACCAAGTGGAACTGACACCTACCACATGATAACCACTTTTTAAAAAAATGAAGTTCCGATTTAGGGAATCTTTAAAGCGAAATTCACTTTCGAGCTGTGAAGCGGAAAAGTTATTTTCGTATAAAAGCGAAATTCACTTTCGAGCTGTGAAGCGGAAAAGTTATTTTCGTATAAATTGGGTCACTCCGGCAAATTAGTGTCCCTTTTTCCACTTAAAGAGTTGCCGTAGGATTCACAAGGGGTCGTTCTCTAGGTAACGCTAGAACCAACCAAGACGGCTGCGCTGTCCCGTGGAGCACGGCACAGCCGTTTTGGTTCAAATATAATTTATATGCTTCACGCTAATAAATTATCCTTCTACTTGTTTTCCGCTATAGCTTAGCTCTTACTTGTTGGCTCGATGCCTTCCAGCTGGCTGACCAGTATTTTGTACTGCTTCAGCAGTTCGCTCAGGGATTGCTTAATCGCGGCGGCATCCTTGGACTCTATGGCTTCGGATAGTTCCGTTTGTGCGGTAATGAGGGCAATATCTGTAGCGGAAGGTCCTGCAGCCTCAGTTCTTGTTGCAGTTCCCCTTTCGCTTACATCGACGGCAGCAGACACCGCTTTATGCATACCATTCTCAGTACGCTCTATGGCAATAGGGGCAGGGATCAGGTTATCCGGGTTCACTCCAGGAGTCGCAGCAACTGCCTGACCTGTAACAATAGCTTTTGCCTGCGGATTTGACGAAGCATCCCCATCGGGCAGCGGAATTGCATTTACAACCTGCGGGTTATTAGTAACAACCACGCTAAGCCCGGTAATTTTTTCATATTTGGCCAGAACATCCTTCCATGCTTGCGCGGTATCCGGTGCATAGGTTGCGACCAGGTCCAGTAGTCCCGGAAATGCAGCTGTGATAAAAATCGAATCGACTGGTTTAACCGCGCTCACTGTAACAGAGATTTCCGTGTTCTTTGATCCGCCTGTTGGTGTTCCGTTATCCGCATCTGCGAATACCGGACTGGCTACTGCGGAGAGCAGCAGGGTGGAAAGGGCGATTTTTCTCAGCTTCAAGTTGTAGTTCATGTTCTTAACACTCCTTGTTCGTGGTTTGTCTTACAGGCCTAACTATACCGGGCGGCTGTGGCACAATATTGGTGGCTTTGTGGAAAAAGAATGGCATTCCTCTCCATGCCCGCAGGGCTTGATATAATGAAGCAGAGAAACCCCTGGAGGTCTATGAGATGAACAACAATGCAGTGATTGCGATTGTGGAGGATGACGAGAATATACGCCATTTAGTCGAGGCATATTTGCACAAGGAGAATTACAGTACTGTGGGCCTGGGAAGTGCTGAAGAGGCGATAGAGTTCTGGAAAAGCAGTCCGCCGAAGATGTGGGTTCTGGATATCATGCTGCCGGGTATGGATGGCTACGAGCTATGCCGGAGAATCCGGGATGAAGCTGAGGTGCCGATCATCATGATCTCTGCCAAAGATAACGAGGTCGATAAAATCCTCGGCTTCGAGCTGGGCAGCGACGACTATCTGGTGAAGCCTTTCAGTCCCCGGGAGCTGGTAGCCCGCATCAAGCGCCAGCTGGAGCGCTGGGACAAGCTGGGTCAAGACGGAGGGCTCGACACAGGCAAACGGGCGGAAGAGATGAAGATCATGCTTGGCAGGCTCCAGATCATGCCGGAGGAGCGGCGTGTGTTCTGGGACAAGACAGAAGTAGAGCTTACGAGCAAGGAGTTCCAGATGCTGAAGGTGTTCGCGGAGCATCCGAACCGGGCGTTTACCCGGGAGGAGCTGCTGTCCTGTGTATGGGGGGATGATTATTTCGGCAGCGACCGGGCGGTGGACCATCTCATTAAACGGATGCGCAAAAAGATAGACGGCCTGCCGCTGGAATCCGTCTGGGGACATGGCTACCGCATGCGGGAAGGGCAGGTGCAGGAATGAAAATGAAGCTGGTTCATCAGATCAACTTGGCTTTTGCAGCGTCCATGATCCTTGTTCTTTCAATTACTGCTGTGCTGATTCATTATGTTCTGCTGGATCATTTTATAGGCGTGGAGCGGGATGGGCTGCGTACGCTGGGCGCATCGATGACAGCCACTATGGCAACTCAGCCTGATGCTTATTTGGAGGCTGCGGTACCTGCTTCAGCTGTTACTGTTCCCTATTCTGCAGCTTCTACGGACGTGGCGGCGATTTTCACCGATCAGCAGGGGAATATTATATCCGGCAGCGTCCCTGCGCTGGCTGCTCCGTCCGGAATCGCTGCTAAAGCGAGGCCTGTCCAGACGATAAATATGCAGAGCATATGGAGCGGCGAGGATTCCCGGTTCCTTGTTCAAGTCAATGCCATTCCGCAAGGCAAGCTGACACTGCTGACGCCTATGAGCAAAATAAAGACGATTGAGCAGGCGCTCCTAAAAAGAATGATTCTCGTATTTGCTGCAGGCGCTGTGCTGATGCTCTTGTTCAGCCTGTTCATTACCCGTAAATTGATTAATCCGCTGATCCGCCTGCGCGAGGAACTGAAAAAAGTCAAAAGCCGCCGTTTCTCCGAGGTCGGACTGATCAGAGCCGGTGGAGAAATCGGAGCCGTTGCAGAGACCGTATATGAGATGGCAGGAGAGTTGAACCGGTTCAACCGGGTGCAGAAACAGTTTTTTCAGAATGCTTCTCATGAGCTGAAGTCTCCGCTAATGTCTATATCGGGTTATGCGGAAGGGATTCGGGACGGAGTATTTGAAGGCGAAGCGGTTGTGAAAGGACTGGATATTATCCTCGGCGAGACCAGCCGCCTGCGGAATCTGGTTACAGAAATGACGCTGCTGGCCAAGCTGGATAGTGAAGAGGATATTTACCGGCCCGCTGAGGTCTGTCTGCAGGAGCTGCTGGAGGATGCGGTAGAGCGGATCAACCCTTTGCTGGTTAAAAGGAACCTCGTACTGCATACGGCTTTTTCCGGAGAACCTCTGATTGTTGCTGCCGACCGTGATAAACTGCTTCAGGCGCTCCTGAATGTACTGAACAACGCTGCACGTTATGCTGGCGGGTCTATTGAAATTCAAGCTGTCAGAACAAATGGAACGATTATCCTGCAAGTTACGGATGACGGCCCAGGGATTCCGGAGGAATTGCTGCCTTCGCTGTTCCACCGTTTTGTCAAAGGCAAGGATGGAGAATCCGGGCTGGGTCTTGCGATCTCGCGGGCGATTGTGGAGCGCGGAGGCGGAAGGATACAGGCGGGCAACCGCCAATCTGGGGGTGCCCTGTTCTCATTTGAATTCCCGGTTGCCCATTCAGCGTGAATATACAACAACCGCCCGTGAGTGTTCACGGGCGGTTTGCTATTATCTTAGCCTAGTATTCGTTGAACATTGCAGCGATTTCCTCATAACCCGTTGTTTGGGTCAGCGCCAGCGAGAGCAGGATTCGTGCCTTTTGCGGCACGAGGCTGTTGCAGGGAATCGAATTGGCAGAAAGGTCGATATAGGAATCCTTCAGCGTAATGCCGCTGGAAATCCGCGAGCAGCGGACAACGGGGATATCGTTATTTTTGAGCTCGCCGACTTTATCGATCCAGGGTTTGCTGTAGAGGCCTCCGCCTGCTCCGGCAATGACAATGCCTTTGGAGAGGGTAGCCAGATAATCCAGAATACCCGGATCAGCATCTACATGGAAATAGGCTACGGACACCTGCGGCAGCTGTTCCAGGGCAGAAATGTCGAACTGGGCGGCGGTGGTATGCTTTTTGAGCGATCTGGTGTAGAAAAAAGCCTCGCTGTCCCGCATATAGCCGAGACATCCAAAATCCCGTTCATCAAAGGCATTGGCCTTAAAGGTGTTGACCTTCTGCACATCCCGGCCACTGTAGATCCCTTCGGCAAACACAACCATGACGCCTTGGCCGGAAGCTTCCGGGTTGGCCGCCAGAGCTACCGACTGGTACAAATTCAGCGGTCCATCCGGACTGATGGCCGTAGCCGGGCGCATGGAGCCGGTAATGATGACCGGTTTGTCCGTTTTGATTACGAGATTAAGAAAGTACGACGTTTCGTCCAGGGTATCCGTGCCGTGTGTGATCACAAAACCATGCACATCTTCACGGAGTGCCAGGGTGTTGATCAGGGCCGCCAGGGTCAGCCAGTGCTCACTGGTTATATCGGCGCTGCACAGATTGCTGACCTGTACTCCTGCGCAATTGGCTACACGTTCAAGATGGGGGACACTGTCCAGCAAATCCTGTATCGACAGAGCACCAGGCTCGTAATTCAAGGTTTTATGCGCTTCGCCGCTGCCTGCAATAGTACCCCCGGTGGCGAGAATGACCACATTTTTGAGGCTCGGATTATAGGAAGGGGAGGCTGTAAAATTCACTTCTGGAACTGGAATAATCATCGCTTATATCCTTTCAAGTCAGATCATTTTTTAATAGAACTAATTAATAGAAATTGGCTGAATGTATTATAACATACGATTAACGGTGTAAGGCTGTTTTTTAATCCCATTATTGATATGAGACGTATCCTTCCAAACTTTCCAACCCATAGTGCAAATCAGAATATAGTATACTGAGGAAAATTACTAAACTTCTGAAAGGGGCTAAAAGATGATTGAACTGGAGGTTCAAGACTATTACAAAGGGTTGCCTGCGCTGGATCAAGTGAAAATAAATACACTTTTTGCCAGGGCTGTGCTGGAGCAGCGTATTCCGGGGAAAGTGTATGCCGACAGCAAAGAAAAGCCGGGTGCGTTCTATGTCGTCCATCCTTATGGAATGTCATTGGTCTATGGAGCTGCTGCGAATCCGGATTTTCATCACCGGTTGTCGGATTACATAACGGGCAGAGGGGAAAACCGCATACAGGCAGAGTGGCTGCAGGGAGACCCGGCCGGAGACTGGAGTGAGCGGATCGATGCTATAGCTGCTGCGCATAACAGCACATTGCCGGCAGGCGGCAGGGAATCCGGTCAGGACAATTACCGGGCCATAGAAAAAAATACCAGAGTGAATTTCAGCTTTGACCGTGAAGCCTATTGTGCAGCACGGGCGCAGTTCTTCAAGCAGGAGGCAGACCTGGTACGAACGGGAAAAGAGCATTTTTTTGCTCAGACCGGTTCAGTGCTTCCGCGTTTTTTTTGGCGGGATGAAGAACATTTTGTGGCTGAAGGCGCCGGCTACAGTATCCTGGAGGATGGCGGGGTTGCTTCTACTGCATTTTCGTCCTGTATCACGGCGGATCAGCTCGAAATCGGGATAGAGACAGCGGAAGCTTCACGGGGAAAAGGGTATGCATTTACCGTATGCGCCGCGTTGATCGATTATTGCCTTGACCATCGTCTGGAGCCGGTATGGGCCTGCCGCCTGGAGAATCAGGGGTCTTATTATCTGGCACAGAAGCTGGGCTTCAAGCCGTCGCTGACGCTGCCTTATTACCGGCTCGCATTGTGAAGGGACTGACAACGGATCATGCAAGAAGACTAGAATTTATCACAACTACCCATTTTCTGGATACGTACCTCAAGGGGAATTCGCAAATTCTGGATCTTGGTGCCGGATCAGGATACATGCATCCGGGAATGTCTGAGGGTTCTTAGACCGGGCGGTCTGCTTGCCGCAGCATATGTGAATAGATTGTTTATTTACCCGCATCTTGTCAAAAGTGATCCCGGCTTCCTTAACACCAGGTGGATACAATCGATTTTGGAGGAGAAACAGATTTCCTCGACGGAAGCGGATTGCTTTTGGACAGACGCTTTTTTTTCACACTCCCGGTGAAATTGAGGCATTAATTGAAGCCGCCCTTTCTCCATGAAATACAGCCGGTATAGCGCCAGCGTTTCCCCGCTGAACTGGCTGCTGTGCAGCGCCATGGCGGCCAGCTTCTGATCGAAGCAGCTGGTAATATCGATGACCGTATTCGGTTCCGAGGTAAGGTAGAATCCCAGCGCTTGTTTATTTATAACTTTTTCGCATTTATTGTAAAGAGAAATATCAATAATAATGTAACCGTTTACAATATACATATGGGATACACAATAGGGTAGACTGGGGGATTAATTAAATTTTACTATAGTTAAAATTAACTATTAAAATTTTTGCGAAAAATGTCGAAAGATAGCTAAGATGTCTCGGTGGCATGCCAGGGGAGGAGGTATGTCCATCAGCTGGACGCAACAACGTTAACCTTAGGGGGAATTCAAATGAAATGGTTCGGTAATTTGAAGACAGCAACAAAAATCATTTCCGCGTTTTTGATTGTATCCTTGATTCTCGCGGGACTTGGCGTGTTTTCGATCTTCTCGCTGCGCAGTGCCAACGCGAACATGAAAGAGATGTATAACAACAACCTGATTTCAGTCCGGGATTTATCGGCTGCCCAAATCAAGTACCAGAGCATTAGAGTAGCCCTGCGGGATATGAGCATTGCAACAGCTGTTGAGGAAATATCCGGCTACAAGGAGCAGATCGAAAAAGCAACCGGGGAAATTGAGAAGTATTTTAACAATTACCGGCCGCTTGCTACTACTCCGAAAGAGCAGGAGCTGCTGGGTAATTTTGATAAAGAATATGAGATTTACATGAAAATGTTTAGCCAGGGGCTGATTTTAGCAGAGAAAGAGGACCCGACTGAATTTAATGCATTTAGATTGCATCTGGCGCAGCAAGGAGAAAAAGTCGTTGTCTATATGAATGGTTTAATTGATGAGAATGTGCGGCTCGCAGACGAAACGAACAAACACTCCGAGGATACGTATTCCTCCGCGCTGGTCTTGACCATCTCTGTAGTGATCGGGGCGGTAATTGTCAGCATTCTTATTGGTTATGTTATTGCCAGATCGATCTCAAGACCGCTGATAGTGATGCTGGGATTGGCTTCCGAGGTGGCAAACGGCAATCTGACCCAACAGGCAGAAATCACAACCAAGGATGAAGTGGGACAGCTGGCCAGTGCGCTGAACCGGATGGTTAATAATTTGAAGGATCTGATTAATGGCATCGTGATGAATTCGCAGAGTGTTGCCGCTTCTTCCGAGGAAATTTCCGCGAGCACCCAAGAGATCGCCAGTACCAGCACAACCCAGTCTGCGGCATCCGCAAGTATTACCGAATTGTTCAAAGAGCTGTCTCTGGCAATCAACTCAGTGGCAGCAAGTGCGGAGGAAGCTGCCGAGCTGTCCAATGATACGGTAAGAACAGCACGTGAAGGCGGTTATGTGGTGGAAACCTCGCTGCAGGGAATGCAGGCCGTAAATCACCAGATGACACAGCTGGAAGAGGACTCCCGCAAAATCGGCGATATCATCGAGGTGATTGACGATATTGCCGAGCAGACCAATCTTCTGGCACTGAATGCAGCCATTGAAGCTGCCCGTGCCGGGGAGCAGGGCCGCGGCTTCGCAGTTGTAGCAGATGAGGTGCGCAAACTGGCGGAGCGGAGCAGTGACGCAACCAAGGAAATCACCAAGATCATTAAAGCCATGCAGGAGAATACCAAACAAAGTGTCCGGGCTGTTGCCGAAAGTGTTGAGCAATCATCGATGACCAGTCAGGCTTTTGAGCAAATTATCAGCATGGTGAACTCGTCCTCGCTCAAGGTGAATGAAATTGCTGCGGCTTGTGAAGAGGAATCCGCTCAAGCGGCCGAAGTGATGAACTCGGTTGAATCCATCGCGGCCTCCAGTGAAGAATCAGCCGCTGTATCGGAAGAGACGGCAGCGACCTGCCAGTCACTGGCCCAGCTCGCTGAGGAGCTTGCCCAGTCCGCAGCCGCGTTCAAAACCCACTAACCTACAGACTGAAGGTGTTATGATGTCAACGCTGCAGAAGGAACAATATATAGAGCTTGCCGTAGGCCAGGAAACGTGCGCCATCCGCATCGAGGAAGTGCATGAAATTATCAAAATGCTCACCATTACGGACATTCCCTTCAGCCGGAATGAAGTGAAGGGGGTCGTCAATCTTCGCGGCAAAGTAGTCTGCGTGATGAGTCTGCGTAATCTGCTGGGCATGTCTGATGAGCCGTATACCCGGGCCACACGGATTGTGGTGGTCCGTTACCGGGATGAATTTGTGGGACTCATTGTAGACAAGGTGAATAAAGTTACCACTTATGGAGAAATACATCCTCCTTCCAGTGGACAAGGCCGGGGCCGGGAAGGGGTATTTCTGGGCATCGGTCAACGAGAGGACCAGCTGATCGGCATTCTGAAGCTTGAGGAAATATTGGGCGGTTAGGAAGGAGAAGGATTGATAATGATGGAGCTGTCTGCCTACCGCGATATTTTTATCGAAGAGTTGAACGATCAGCTGGAACGGATGGACCAGTCGCTGCTGGCCTTGGAGCAATCGCCGTCCGCAGAGCTGATTCAGACCATTTTCCGTGCTGCGCATACCATTAAAGGGTCTTCTTCCACCATGGGCTTCAAGGAAATGAGTGACTTGACCCACGAAGTGGAATTTATCCTCGAATGGGTACGGGAAAAGAAACCGGAGATCACCTCCGTGCTGATTGACACCTTGTTCCGTGCGCTGGATGCGATGAAGCTGCTGCGGACAGAGTATATCAGCGGCAGTGAATATACCAACTGCAGCAGTGTGGTGTCCGAGATCAAGGCACTGCTCGGCAAGCCTGCCGAACCGGAGCGGTACAGGCTCCCGGTTCTGAACGCTGCGGAGACGCTTCTGGCGGAGGCGGCTGTGGGCGCAGGAGAGCAGCTGATCGCTGTAAGCATCACGCTGAAGGAAGACTGTCTGATGAAGGCTGCAAGACATTTTATCCTGCTGCAGCGGATGGAGGCCCTGTGCGGAACGGTCATATCTGTCTCTCTTGCCCCGGTGGTAACTCCAGGTACCGATGAAGATGAACGTTACGGCCAATTTACCGTTGTGGCTGCCACGCTGAAGGAGCTCCAGGTGATTCAGGACCAGCTTGGTGACGATTCAGATATTCAGCATTTGCACATTGCTCCATATAAGATCAAGCTGTCCAAAGAAGCGGAAAGGATGCTTGATGCTCCCGATACGTCTGCCCAGCAGGCGAACCCGAAGGCCGAGGAGCGCGGGAAAGGCACCCATCCAACGGTGAGGGTAAACGTGGAGCGGCTGGATCATCTGATGAATCTGGTTGGTGAGCTGCTGATTGAGCAGACCTCCCTGGCCGATCTCAGCGCAGCCGGCCAGCGTTCAGACCCGGCCAGAGTTCTTCCGGACATTAGCAGCGTATCGGATCACATGGGCAGTATTATCAAGGAACTTCAAGAAGGTGTCATGAAGACGCGAATGCTGCCCATTGATCAGCTGTTCAGCCGTTTCCCCCGGCTTGTCCGGGATCTGGCCCAGAAGCTGGACAAGGACATTGAGCTGGTGATCCAGGGCGGTGAAACTGAACTGGACCGGATGATTATCGAAGAGCTAAGTGATCCCCTGATCCACTTGATCCGCAACAGTGCGGACCACGGGATCGAGAGTCCCGGGTACGCATCTCTGAAGGGAAGCCGGCTAAGGGCAGGATCACCCTGACTTCTTTCCATGAAGAGAACCATGTGGTCATCCGCCTGGAAGACGACGGGCAAGGCATCGACGCGGGGAGAATCAAAGCATCGGCACTCGGCAAAGGAATCATTACCGAAGAGCAGGCCGGTTACTTGACCGCCCAGGAGGCGGTCCATCTGATCTTTGAGCCCGGATTCTCGACGGCTTCAGCGGTCAGTGAAGTCTCCGGCCGGGGGGTCGGCATGGATATTGTTCGCAGTCAGATCGGACGGCTGAATGGTATTATCGATATCGAAACAGAGCCGGGCAAAGGGACCGTCTTCACGATCCGGCTCCCGCTCACGCTGGCCATTATCAAGGGACTGCTTGTGAAGGTTGCCGGCCGGGTCCTGATTCTCCCAATGTACAATGTTGCCGAAATTGTGCGCATTGCCCCGGAAGAAATTCAGGTCGTTCAGGGAGAGCAGGCGATAATCAACCACGGGCGGATTGTGCCGCTCTCCTGGCTGAGGGACAAGCTGCATTATCCCCGGGCGGAACGGAGCACCAGGACTATCCCGCTGGTCATCGTCAGATCTGTCGATAAGATCGCCGCTTTTGCTGTAGATGAGATTATCGGCAACCAGGAGGTTGTCATTAAGTCTCTAGGAGCTTATCTGGGAACCCTGAACCATCTCTCGGGAGCGACTATCCTTGGAAATGGCCGGGTTGCGCTCATCCTGGATGCCGCTTACCTGGTAAGCCATTAATTCAATAGACACTTGGAGCTGTCAGGTAAATAGCCGGAAGGACGCAGTGAAATGCTGTGTTATCCTTCCGGCTTTTTACCGTTTAGGAATTTATGCAATGCTAAATAATGTGGATATCTTGGAAGCTTCAGGTGCTATAGGCGGTGCAGGAGGAGCTTGACAAGAACCTTTCGCATGTCTGACGGCAGCGGGGTGACCGGGCACTGGAAAGTATATGTCACCACCGAGGACGGGCATAAGATCGATATCAATGTTGAAGCGGGCCAGCACTAGGCAAGTCAAGAAACGGGCAGTTCCTCTACCTTTTAGAGGTGAATCCTGTAAGTGCCAGCAAAAAAGTAGGTTGTATTATGATTACTAAAATTTCCCTAATAATCGAGAGGATGATTAGTGGTAACGAAAGTGAGGACACACAATCGTTGCTTTGTCCTTAATCCTCATCTCATATTATGGAGGAATTTATATGTCAACACCCAGACCCGAGACAACACTTCGTGTATTTGCTACAAACGCTAGCTATATTGGCATCAAAGGCAGTATAAAGATTCCAACAACCTTGAATGTTTCAGGAGGTTATGTCGATTGGTATTTTGGGCTTGGTAACGCGATCGTAGAGGCTGGCATTTCGTATACAGGTACCAAATTCCGTACACCTATTAAGATTACATCTCCTGGCGGAGAACCAATAATTGGTACAAGTCAAGATGATATCACTGGTATTATTCCAGGTGCTACTGTTCCTATTCAGTTGTTGCATGACAGAGTGAATCATACTATTTCTGTCTGGATTAATGGTGTGAAGATATGGAATTCCATTTCTATTCTTGACTCACATGGGAATGACGTACTGGGGAGTGCCAGCACTGCTAAAATGGTTTTCGGTCTTGATGACCAAGGGGCTTCCAGCTATAGCTTAGGAAGCTTCACATTGCTTAAACTCCAGAAGACGGATGGTACTTGGATTGATTGGAATAGCAGCGTTCCTTATACTCCATTGCCCAGCGGTTCGGCATCTAGTTTTAATCTGAACTCTTATGTCCCACTGAGTGCGTCTTTAAACGCAAACTAAATAAGTAATAATAACAATACCTACACAGAAATGTGTAGGTATTGTTATTTAATGAAACTTTTTACCATAAATAAGCGTCTAATAAAAAGTGACAATAAAAACAAGGAGGTCCATTGTATGAATAAAAGACAAATCCTATCAGGAACTCTTGCTGCATTTTTAAGCTTAATGCCATTGACTGATGTATTTGCTGCGAACACTCCTTCAATTATCGTTAATAGTAAAGCTGTGAAGACAGAGGTCATTCCAATACTTAAAAATGGGGTTACATTAGTTCCAGTAAAAACTATAAGCGAACTTCCCAATACAACAATATCCTGGGACAATGCATCAAAGACAGTAACTGTAGTCAATAAGATAACGCAGCAGAAGTCAACATTCAAATTAAATAGCAAATATGTCATGATTGGTAATGAGCGCAAAGAAATTCAGGTTCCTGTTTCTATTATTAATGGCAGAGTCTTTGTTCCGCTTCGGGTTATCAGTGAAGCATCTGGAGCTGTTGTCGTTTGGGAACAACAAAAACAAACTGTGTATATCGCTAAACCAACAAATCAAACCATTAAAGATCTGGAGTCGAGCGACTTGTCCGTCAGAAGAAAAGCTGCAGTTTCCGGGACACCAAAAGTTGATGCCCTGACCTCTCCTTCTGCTGATCGTAAGGTAAATAACAATGACGTTTTTTATTTTCCAAAAGGTGAATCTAATCAATACTTCTATTTATACGGTGATGTAATCGAATATCATCAAATAAAAAACAACATCGATTACAAGACTTGGCAGGCTAACATTGGTACCTCGAATGATTCCATTCAGCTCATAAATAACAAAGAAGGCTTAGCTTTCAAAGGAAATGTTGGTGTTTTATCGGAAGAGGGAATACGGCCTAAAATTACTGGTGAGTACGTATACTATAACATGAACATTATGGGCGGGATTGCTAGGTACGGACTAGTCAATTCGGAAGGCAAGGTTACTGAGCTGGGGATGAACGATGATATCACTTCAATAAAGGACTTTTTTATAATACCTAATGAATAACACTTTTAGAATCACTGGAAAGTATATGTCACCACCGAGGACGGGCATAAGATCGATATCAGTGTTGAAGCGGGCCAGCACTAGGCAAGTCAAGAAACGGGCAACCCTGCCTGCATCTTGGCTTTTTTTAATAGAATAATTTCAAGGGAAGTATTACAATTAATCCATTATTGACCTCATAGGCCAATAAAAACAGCAAATGATTATAAAGGAGACGAGCTATGAAAGAGCACTTGGCAAAAAGAGGACATCCGGTTTTATTTTCACTCATGCTGGGCGTAGTACTGACACTGCTGGTATCGGTAGCTTCAGCGGCAGCGAGCATCATGGAGCTTGACGACACGGGGGTCCGCTTCGCCCAGGCGTGCGCTTTTTTCCTTATGGCCGTGATTGTTACGGTGTACATGAGCAGAAGCAGCAGGCCGCGTGGCAGCTACGGATTCAAAAGGTTCGATGGGGTAAAGGAAAAGCGTGCGCTTTATTACATTCCATTGCTGGTCATCGTGCTGATTCAGCCGGCCATGGCCGGGATTAACACCAGGCTTTCCTGGATCGAGGTGGGGAGTATTCTTCTGCTGACCGTCTGTGTCGGTTTTACAGAAGAAACGATTTTCCGGGGGATCATCCGGGAGAAGCTCCGGTTCAAGGGACCTGTATTTTATATTGTTTTTTCTTCAGTGTTTTTTGGCATCCTGCATATGGCCAATGCGCTGAACGGAACCGATCTTATACATATTGTTCTTCAAGTGATCAATGCGCTGCTGCTGGGCTGTATTCTGGCGCTGTTAATTGAAACAACGGACAACATCATTCCTTTGATTGCATTCCATTTTATTTATGATGCGTTTGCTATGGTTTGCAATGAAAATCCGGATATGGAAATTCCGGCAGTTGCTCTATTAAATATCCTGTATCTGCTGTATGGAATCTATCTAATTGCCGTGCTATTGCGGAGAAACAAAGCTCAGAGCTTGTCTATGTAAAAAAATAAAGCGGTCAGCAGACAGGAGTATTCCTGCGGGCTGGCCGTTTTTTCTGGACTTAGATTTTGGAAATGAAAACGCAACCAAAACGAACTAAACTTCAGCAATTCTTAGGCTTGGGAAGATCAGGCAAGGAAATGGCGAATTTTCAGGAAATAGGAGGGAATATACAGGCTTTTGAAGTTTTAAATTTTATCCTTTATGCGCTAGAATGTAGACATCACCACAGGAACCACCTAAGCAAAGATCAGGGGTTACCCGGGTGACTGTCTCATTCCTGAAATTTAGAAATGAATGTAGGAAAGGAGAGAATCCAATGTACTGAGTTAGCGAAGCATGCCGGAATCGGCTGCGGGTAGAAGGGTGGACGTGACAACATCTTTCGGCAGACCGTGGGGATGCGGGTAATCAAACAGCAAATCTTTAGTAAAGGAAAAAGCTATTCATTCAAGCAAGAGCCATCTTGCCGAAGAAAGAGCGTGATTCCGTTGAAAAAGGTTAGCGAAGCGTACAAATACGATATTCACAACAGGAAAAACGCCGGTGAAAACGTTTTTCGTGGAATCGTGTACGCGGGAATTCACCCCCATATGCAGGACATGGATTAATGCTCCGGACAGGAGAGTACGGGTAAAACAGTAAGTTAATATGAGAACAATTACCATGTCAGGGATATGGCTTGTTACTTGGAGGAAATGATAGAAATTGAATACAGGAGTCAGCACATAATCCCCGTTGCCTTATTACTTAAGGTTAACGGGGATTTATGCGTACATAGTGAGGATCAACCAAAGGAAACGGCGTGCACACAGGCATCTACAGCCAGTCGGGATTCACAAGCAGAGGCGCAATGTGTTCGCTGAAGACATCCGCAGGCGGATTGTTTTTGCCGCGCTTGTTATCCTGAGTCAGAACGACGACCATCTGTGGCTCCGGCAATACGTATACAAATTGTCCGGCATACCCCCTGGCGTAATAAAATTGCATGGCGGCTGGAGGCTCCCCGTCACTTGCAGCATGAGGATAGGAATCTGTCCACCAATGCCAGCCGTACCCTCCGCGGCGGGGAGCTTCTGCATGCATTGCCGTTGTCACTGAACGTGCAAGCCTCTCCCGCGAAATCAGCTGCGCCCCGTCCCAGCGCCCTTGCTGCAAATAGAGCTGTCCAAATTTCAACAGAGCTGACGGCCGCAGCTGAAGCCCGAATCCGCCTGTATGAATGCCTTGAGGATCAGCCTCCCATTGATATTCCTCAATTCCAAGCGGTCCGAACAAATATTGCTCGGCAAACCGTGCCGTAGTCATCCCCGAGGCTTGAACCAGAATGGCGGATAAGAGCTGCGATATGCCGGAGTTGTACTCCATGCGTGTCCCCGGAGTATCCGCGAGCGGCTGTTCCAGCACATATTCCACCCAATCGGGGGAGCGGGTCATCTTGGGGAAGGAATTCAGCCCGCCGAATTCACTCCAGCGGAAACCGGCAGACAGGGTCAGCAGATGTTCCAGGGTTATCTCCTGTTTGCGCGTGTCCGTGTCCCGGCGGAGCTGCGGGAAAAATTCGGCAACCCTTGACGAAGGGTCCGGCAGCAGCCCTTGATCCATTGCAATGCAGATCAGCGAGGAAAGCACGCTTTTGGTACAGGAGTTGATCTTGGCAATCCCGGAAGCGGTGCGGTCATCCCGGTAATGCTCAAATCTAAGCTCGCCCCGGGTGCTGATCAGGCAGCTTCTCAGATTCAGCGGGGCAATGGCTTGTTGTAATGTCATCTGATTCATCCGGCTCATCCTTTCATAAGACGTATCATACCATTGGTTCATATAATACCCCAATAGGCTTGCGGACAACCGGCATCATAGTAAAAGCTGCCCGGAGCACCTCCGGACAGCTTTGTATAATGAATTTCCAGTCGCACTGACAGCTTCAGGTGGAGAGCGTGTACGAAATGAATATTCTTGTTTTTAGCTTCATAGATCCTGATAAACAATATTTATAAGTTCGATCTTCAAGGTCTGGATGGCCTCTTCCCGGGGCAGCATAATGAACTTGGACAAATATTCGATATCTACCGAGAAAAGACTTAGGATATCCTCCATGGATTCTTTGTCACCGTTTTGCGCTTTTTTCACTGTTTCGACGAAATGATGAGATATTCCTTCAGGATTTCTAGCCCCTTGCGCTTCCATTTGCTAACCCCCTGTTGAGTCATATGTAACTCTCTCGCAACCTCGTGTTCCGCCATTCCTTCAATCACCGTTTTTTTAATGATATACCTGCATTTCTCCCAAGGAATCGTTTCCAGAAGCTCGTCCACAAACAGCTCTGAAATCACCATGGTCTCAAAGCTGCTGTCGGAGCCGCTGTCATACAGCTGATTGTCATACAGCGGGCTGCTTTCCCGAATCAGCTGAATGCGAGTTTTGTACTGGATTCTCCATGCTGAACGTTTTAACAGTTTTCTGCAGGTTTCAAGTAGCTCGTCATCATAGGTAATCATGACTACTCCCCCATTTCCAGTTTTGCAAAAATAGATTGGCCAGTGCAGCCTGTTCCCCCAGGCCTGATCCCCGTATGCCGCCGCAGAGTACAATGCAACTATAGTTGCACTCCCGCTTGCAGCTGCATGGCGGATCAACTGATTTCTCTCCTTATATAACAAGTAGAATATTCCATAGATTCCACAACTATCAAAAACATAAATTTACATGATTACTATTTTTATTCGAATAGTTGTAAAAATAATCTTTCAATTACCATTATTTACGATGGTAAATAAGATTCGATTGTCGAAATTTCATTTTTGGAGGCGATAGGGATGGAGGACTATTTTACACCGGAAATCATCAATACCATTCTTACTGTGCTGGTTATTCCGCTGCTGGGTTTAATGGCAAAAGCAATGGTGTCATATACCAGACGCGAAATAGCCCATCTGGAAGAAAAGATAGGAGCCGAGGCCGTGAACACGCTGCTGAACCGGGCAGGGGATGCGATTGAGTCCGCGGTGATTGCGGTGAACCAGACGTTCGTGGAGGCGCTGAAACAGCAGGGTTCTTTTGATGCGGCGGCGATGGAGAAGGCGTTCAAGCTGGCTAAAGAAAAGGCTATGGCCCTATTGGGGGAAACGGCCAAAACGGAGCTGAGCCTTATCCTCGGTGATCTCGAAGCCTGGATTGAAACCAAAATAGAAGTTTATGTGAACCGGAATAAACAGTTGTAAAAACCTGTCCGGATTTCCCTTTGATTAGTAAAGGAGGGGCAAATCTTCGCCAGGATCGATAGCTCATCACAAAAAAAGTTAGGGGATGCATGATGAAACATTCGAAAAGAAAAGTAAAGCATGTGCAGCAAGGAAGGTTAGGCATCATCACCAAATGGCTGTGCCTTTTGCTCCTGATCTTGTTGCTGGCTCCCGGGGCTGTGTTTGGATCAGGGAAAATGTTCCTGAACGGCCCGTCGGGTGCGGAGGCAGGAAAAGTGTATGCAGCGGTGTATGATACAGAATCTCCCGCTAAACAGACGGTCAGAAATTCAGTCTACCAATCCGTATATGATTCAGTGTACGGGCTGGACCCGACACTCGGAGTCATCCTGCACCACGGTGCCTATCAGATGAACCTGCTTGCCGTCCGTGATGTGGAAGGGTCAATGACCGCGGTGTCACCGCTGCTCCAGCAGATCCGATTGTCCCAGGCTTCGGGTGTCATTCCGGGCGGACGCGGGTTTATGCTTCCGCAGGTGGTAGCTGTCAAGGATCTGGCAGGCAACCCGCTTGCCGGGGTTCCTGTTACTTTTACAGCTTCTGAAGACAGCACGATCACAGCAGTTATGCGGGGGCTTAACAGCACTGGAATCACAGTTTTAACGGATGACAACGGGTATGCCTCTGCAGCCAACACTTTTACGGGTTATGCGGGGGAAGGGTATCAGGTCTACTCTAAGAGTACCGGTGTCATTAAGACACTGGATGTAAAAGCCACGGTCCCGGGTCTGCAGCCGGTCACCTTCAAGGTGGAAATCGGTGCCGTAGGCTCCAATCTGATCGATACCACGCCGCCCGCGATTATGGCAACGGCGCGAACCGATGCCGGAGCTCCTTACATTGCCGGAACATGGACCAACCATTCCGTGACGGTTCATTACTCGGCAACCGATACTTTATCCGCGATTAAATCGTTGACCCCCGATCAGAGCTTTACCGCTGAAGGAGCGGGGCAGATGGCAACGGGTAAAGCTGTCGACAGCGCAGCTTCGAGTGATGAGGATAAGAACCATTATTCCACCACGACCTTTGGACCCATTAACATTGATAAAAGCGCCCCGGTTACGACGGTAACTGCGCCGGGAGCGGAATCCGGCAGCTGGAGCCACGATAAGGTGCAGCTTCATTTGGCCGCAGAGGACCCGTATTCAGGTGTCGACTCCCTCTATTATAAGCTGGGTGAGAATGACGCCGTGAAAACGGCAGGCAGCAGTGCAGATGTTGAGATTAACCAAGAAGGAACAACTACGGTCACCTATTGGGCTGTGGATAAAACCGGGAATGCGGAAGCTGCCCAGACAGCAACCGTTAAAATCGATAAAAGCGGTCCGGTCATGTCCAGCATTCTTAGCCCTGAGGCGAATGCAAAAGGCTGGAACAGCACCGATGTTACGGTTTCCCTCACGGCCTCGGATGTAAACTCGGGGGTTAAGGAAATTCACTATACTCTGGGTGCAGCCGGAGAAGAGAAGATTGTTGCGGGAACAACGGCAACATTTGCTGTCCAGACTGAAGGGATCACGCCACTTGCGTTCTGGGCTGTAGACCAGGCAGGAAACAGTACTCCTGTACAAAAGACTGAAGTGAAGATAGACAAAACGGTTCCGGTAGTCACTGTACCGGCAGACATCACGATGGAGGCAAAGGGGATTCGAACGTCTGTCGATATTGGGCAAGCCTCCGTGAAGGATATTTCGGTCCCTGATGTATCCATCTCAAACGATGCCCCGGCGGATTATCCGATCGGAACAACAACCGTGAAATGGACTGCTGTGGACCCGGTAGGGAACACCTCCTCGCAGGTGCAGAAAATCACGGTGAAGGATACCACCAAGCCTGTGCTTACCGTGCAGGGGGATATTGTGGTTGAAGCGACTGCTGTAAAAACACCGGTTGTGGTCACCGGGGCATCGGCAACCGATATTTTCCCGGTCATTGTGGTCAATGATGCTCCGAAGGAATTCCCTATCGGCACGACAAAGGTCACATGGACGGCTACAGATGCGAACAGCAACGTTATTACAGCTACGCAAAAGGTAATTGTCGTCGATACGGTTAAGCCTGTACTGACGATACCTGCGAACATCACCAAGGAAGCTGAAGGCAGAAGAACTGCGGTTTTCATGGGTACGGCGACAGCGGAAGATATTTTTAAAGTGAATATCACCAATAATGCACCGGCAGACTTTCCGGTAGGGACGACCGAAGTCAGCTGGACGGCTAAAGACGAGAACGGGAATGTCTCTACAGCCAAGCAATTGATTACGGTTAAAGATACAACCAAGCCTGTAATGGTCATTCCGCAGGACATCACCATCGAGGCAACCAGTCCGCGGATGGAGCTGGAGATTGGAAAGGCTCAGGTTACAGATTTGTTCGATGTGCTGGTCATCAATAATGCCCCGGAATATTTTAAGGTAGGGGTTACCAAGGTGACCTGGACGGCTACTGACGAGCATGGCAATATCACGAGTGCGGATCAGAATGTTACCGTTATCGACAGTATTGACCCAGTGCTCACCGTGCCTAAGGATGTCTCAGCAGAAGCCACTGGAATCAAGACGCCGGTGGAACTGGGAGAGGCAACAGCTACGGATATTTTTAAGGTCATTGTTACCAATAATGCCCCGGATAGCTATACTGTCGGAAAAACGATCGTGACCTGGACAGCTACCGACGAGAATGGCAACGTCACCAAGAAAACGCAGACAGTTACCATTACTGATACCACCAAGCCGCTGGTTACGCTGCCAAGCGATAAGACGGCAGAAGCGACCGGGGAAAGAACAAAGGTAGACATCGGCAAGCCGGTGGTGACGGAAATATTCCCGGTGACCATTACCCATAATGCACCGGCGGATTTCCCGCTGGGAACGACGGAAGTGACCTGGACGGTTACCGATGAGAATGGCAATGCGACCATAGGCACGCAAAAGATCAAGATAGTAGATACGACTAAACCTAAGCTCACAGCGCCTGCGGATCTCACCGTAGAGGCGACGGCGGTCAGATCCAAAGTCTCCCTTGGCCAGCCCGTTGTGACAGATTTGTTCAAAGTTACTGTCATTAATGATGCGCCAATTGACTTTCCGGTAGGGGTTACCAAGGTGACCTGGATGGCTACGGATGCGAGCGGCAATGTGGCTATTAGCACACAGAATGTAAAGGTTATAGATTCTACCAATCCAAAACTCTATATGCCTGAGGATGTCCGGGTTGAAGCCACTGCCGTTAGAACACCGGTCCAGATTGGCATTGCCACGGCCACGGATATTTTTCCGGTTGTGATCACCAGCAATGCGCCGGCAGATTATCCGGTCGGTACGACTGAAGTCACCTGGACGGCCACGGATGCCAACGGAAATATGACAGCAGGCAAACAAAAAGTGACTGTGGTCGATACAACACTCCCGGTGCTGAAGGTTCCGGCAGATATCAGCACAGAAGCTACAGCGGTTAACACACCTGTCAACATTGGACAGGCGACGGCAACCGATTTGTTTGCAGTAACGATTACAAGCAATGCTCCGGCAAGCTATCCGCTGGGCAAAACGATTGTGACCTGGAAAGCCACCGACGCGAATGGCAATATCAGCAGCGAAACACAGACCATAACAATAGTAGATACAACCGCACCCTCAATCGCAGAAATCGCGGATCTGACGGTGGAGGCAAGCGGCCGGGAAACGCAGGTTCAGCTCGCGGTCCCGGAAGTAACGGATATTTTCGGAATTGCTGCCATGACTAGTGACGCTCCGGCTGCATTTCCTATCGGTGCTACAGAGGTGACTTGGACGGCTAAGGATAAGAACGGCAACCTGTCGACCCGCAAGCAGAAGGTTATTGTGGCGGATACGACAAAGCCGGTTCTGAGCGTGCCGGAGGATGTGCAGGCAGAGGCTTCAGCATTACAGACACCTGTCGAGATCGGGACGGCGACAGCGACGGATTTATTCGCTGTTACTGTAAAAAGCAATGCCCCTGCGTCCTATCCATTAGGCGTAACCGAAGTGATCTGGACAGCTACGGATGAGCATGGCAATGTGTCCACAGGCGTGCAGAAGATTACTGTGACAGATACCACGAAGCCGGTGCTGACTGTGCCGGAAGATCTGGAAGTGGAAGCCACGGCCGTGAAGACCCCTGTAAAGATCGGTCAAGCGGCAGCGACAGATATTTATAAAGTTACGATTACCAGTAACGCTCCGGAAGCCTATCTTTTGGGGGTAACGGAAGTCATTTGGACCGCGGCCGATGCGAACGGAAATGTGTCCACGAAGGTGCAGAAGATCAAGGTTGTAGATACGACGAAGCCGGTGCTCACCGTGCCGGAGGACCAGACTGTAGAAGCTACGGCGGTCAAGACTCCAGTGGAGATTGGTATGGCGGCGGTGACGGATATTTTCAAATATACTCTCGTAAATAATGCCCCGGAAGCCTATCCGCTGGGTACAACCGAGGTCACCTGGACGGCCACGGATGTGAACGGAAATGTGTCCACGATGGTGCAGAAGATCAAGGTCGTGGATACAACGAAGCCGGTGCTTACTGTGCCGGAGGACAAGACTGTAGAAGCCACGGCGGTCAAAACTCCAGTGGAGATTGGTCAGGCGTCGTCGTCGGATATTTTCAAATTTACGCTTGTAAATGATGCCCCGGAAGCTTATCCGCTGGGTACAACCGAGGTCACCTGGACGGCCACGGATGAGAACGGAAATGTGTCCACGAAGGTGCAGAAGATCAAGGTCGTGGATACGACGAAGCCGGTGCTCACCGTGCCGGAGGACAAGACTGTAGAAGCCACGGCGGTCAAGACTCCGGTGGAGATTGGCATGGCGGCGGCATCGGATATTTTCAAATTTACGCTTGTAAATGATGCCCCGGAAGCTTATCCGCTGGGTACAACCGAGGTCACCTGGACGGCCACGGATGTGAATGGCAATAAGACCACTGGGGTGCAGCGCATTACCGTTGTGGATACCACACAGCCAGTGCTGAAATTCAAAGGCTCCCTGAATCTGACCAAGGAAGCAACCGCCCTGGCAACGCCAGTGGAGCTGGAAGTGCCTGAGGTGCTGGAGCTGTTCCCATTCACATTAACTACAGATGCTCCAGGGTATGGCGATGAACATCCGGTCACTTCAGGGGATCACATCACAGCGAAGTTCCTGCTGGGAACAACAAAGGTCACCTGGACGGCTAAGGATGCCAACGGAAATGCCATGATTGGAATTGTAACGGTGACCATAACGGATACGGTCAAGCCCGTGCTCAAGCTGCCGGCAGACATCACTTTAGAAGCAACTGCAGTGAAGACACCGGTTGAGATTGGCCAAGCCACAGCAACAGATATCTATGATGTGACCGTCACCAGCAACGCTCCAGAGGATTACCCGCTGGGGACAACGGAAGTCACCTGGACGGCAAAAGATGCCAACGGCAATGTAACCACAGGCGTGCAGAAGATCACGGTGGTGGATACCACGAAACCGGGTCTGATCTTACCGGTTGATAAGACGGTCGAAGCGACCGCGCTGAAGACACCGGTGGAAATTGGCTTGGCGACAGGCACGGACATTTTCAAGGTAACCGTCACCAGCAACGCTCCAGAGGATTATGCGCTGGGCACTACAGAAGTGAAGTGGACGGCAACCGATGTCAACGGCAATGTAACCACAGGCGTGCAGAAGATCACGGTGGTGGATACCACGAAACCGGGTCTGATCTTACCGGTTGATAAGACGGTCGAGGCGACCGGACTCAAGACACCGGTGGAAATTGGCTTGGCGACAGGCACGGACATTTTCAAGGTAACCGTCACCAGCAACGCTCCAGAGGATTATGCGCTGGGCACTACAGAAGTGAAGTGGACGGCAACCGATGTCAACGGCAATGTAACCACAGGCGTGCAGAAGATCACGGTGGTGGATACCACGAAACCGGGTCTGATCTTACCGGTTGATAAGACGGTCGAGGCGACCGGGCTTAAGACTCCGGTGGAAATTGGCCAAGCAAAGGGAACGGACATTTTCAAAGTAACCGTCACCAGCAATGCTCCAGAGGATTATCCGCTGGGTACTACAGAAGTGAAATGGACAGCAACTGATGAGAACGGCAATGTAACCACAGGCGTGCAGAAGATCACAGTGGTGGATACAACGAAGCCGGTGCTGAAAGCACCAGCGGACATAGCTGCCGCAGCGACAGGGGTCAAAACTCCTGTATCCTTGGGTCAAGCCACAGTGAGCGATATTTTCGGATACACATTAGAGAATGATGCTCCTGCGGATGGTTTCCCGGTTGGAAAAACAGCTGTTACCTGGACCGCTACCGATGCGAACGGAAATGTATCTACGGCAGTCCAGTACGTAACCGTTACTCAGGTATTCAAAGTCCAATCGTATAACGGCAACAGAAACAGTGTCACAAGTAAGATTTCACCAAGAATCTCCTTCGAGAACACCAGCGGCAGCACCATTCAGCTCTCAAACATTAAGATCAGATATTACTACACCATTGATGGAGAGAAAATGCAGGGCTTCTATTCCGATTATTCACGGGTATCGGGGTCCAGCAGCAGAAACATTCTATCCTACACCGAGGGAAGCTTTCAAAAGACTGCAAGCAGGAACGGAAGCGATTATTATCTGGAGATCAGCTTCTCCAGCGGTGCCGGAAGCTTGAAGCCGGGTGAAAAAGTGCAAATCCAGTGCACGTTCTGGAAATCTAATTTTTCCGCCTATACACAGACTAACGATTATTCCTTCAACACATGGGCTACAGATTATACAGACACCAATAAAATCACGGTTTACTCCTCAGGCAAGCTGATTGCAGGTATGGAACCGTAAGCATGTAAGTGCATTATTGTAACAGCATCCAGGCTGCTGTCCGGCACAAATGGCTGCAGCCTGGAGTCTATATTCATTATTGAGAGATCAACCAGCTCCATTCCGGGGGTACGATATGCCAGATGACATGAACGAAATTCTTCAACGGTTGACCCGCGTAGAAACAAAGCTTGATATTATGAACAGCGCCAGGGATATCGCACTTGAAGCGATGCAGAGCAGTAAATCGGCGCATCTGCGTGTGGATGAGATGCGGGATGAGCTGGCCAGATTGAAGGTACGGCAAGGGGAGAGCCAGCGGTGGCTGGTGGGAACCATCATCAGCAGTGCCGGGCTATTTATTGCGGCTGCCGGGCTTTTGCTGAAAATAATAATCGGATAGCAGGAAAAGACAGCCAGATGTTGTGAAAAGGAGATGCTGGAGAATGGCCAAGGGGTTTGATTGCGCGGCACCGCTGACGAAGACATTAGCGAAGAAGTTCCGGGAGGGCGGATATGAATTCGCCTGCCGTTACCTCGTGCCGTCGGGCTGGAAAAGACTTACCAAGTCAGAGGCAGCGGCCATCAGCGCAGGCGGACTGCAAATAGTCTCTGTGTTTGAGACGACCGCTAACCGTGCGCTGGGCGGCCGCGCTGCGGGTCTGACTGACGGGGCGGCCGCTGCTCAAACGGCGCTGGCTGTAGGACAGCCTGCAGGAAGCCGGATCTACTTTGCCGTAGATTTCGATGCTTCAGCGAAGCAGATGGACACGATAATTCAGTATCTTAAGGCAGCAGGTGAAGCCGCCCGGAATTTTCGGACTGGCGTTTACGGCAGCGCGGCGGTTGTTGAGGCAGCGATGGCGGCCAAAGCCTGCACAGGGTTCTGGCAGACCTATGCCTGGAGCAAGGGCCGGAAGGCGGAGGGGATTCACATCTATCAGTACGACAATGGCCCCAAAGGGCTGGGGCAGCCGATTTATGGTGTGAATGTGGATTTGAATCAGTCCAGCGGCGATGTGGGGTGGTGGAACACGCTGACTACGATCCAACAGCCGGACGGCTGCGCCGGGGAGGTGAATGATTACATGCTGAATAAGGAGGATGCCAACAAGATCATTGCCTTCATTCAAGCCGCCTACATGGCTGCAGGCAGTGCGGAGTCCAGAACAGAATTCCACCGCCTGGCAGATGAACTGCGCAAAGCATCGGGACAGGCAGTGGACGGGGAGAAGTAGGAGGCTGGCGTTTATTTGTTAGTATTTATCTTTTATCAGACTATAAAAAGAAAGAGGTTAACCCATGGACGATACTTTAGGAGTGTATATTTCACTATATGGAGTTAAACCAAACGGAGAGGATCAATCCGCAAATATTAATCTGGCGCTTGCTTCGGGCAACACTAAATTTATTTTTCCAAAAGGCATCATAAGAGTCGATAAAAAAATTCAAATTAATAATCGGGCTGTAGAATTTATCGGCCACAACAACGGAAGAAGTCAGGAGAACGCAACCATTCTTGAGTTTTATGGAGAAGGTGAGTTTATTAGTCTTGGAAATTCATCTACTCCTGGTTTCTCTGGTCAACAGGGATTTACTTTAAGACAGATTTCTCTAATCTATAAAGGCTCAAGTAGAGGCAATCTAAAAAACCCGTTCGCTGTGAGTGCATCAAACGGATGGTATGGAACAGGAACCTATGGAATACGAGATTGGAGAGGCGGAGGAATAAAGTTAATTGATGCTCAAATTGAACACTTTGAATACGGGGTATGGGGTACTCAAAGTGATATCAACCGGTTTAACAATCTCCAGCTTTTTTATAATAAGTGTGCAATTTATATGGAAGAAAAAAGCGACCAGTTTCTAGGCGAAGGGCTATATACTTTCGGTAACGATAATACGATTACTATGGTGAATTGTACGGGAGGAAGGTTCTTAAATTGTCAATTTGTTAAGGAAGGTTCTCAAGGCACCTATCCGGTTGAGCTTAACGGATGTTTCTCCATGCTGTTTGCCGGAAACTGGTATGAATCCACAGGGAATTATGGGGCAACCGTTCCTGCGTATATTAGGCTGGGCGCAAGTTCAGAATGTAGAAATATTGTAATTCGGTCAAGCACATTAGCTGTTGGTGATAAAATAAACGGGACCGTACCACAAGTGAACTATTTTATAGAAGTTGTTACAGGCAGATCAATAGTGATAGATGAGGCAGGCGGCTATCTAAGAAATTTAAAAAAATTAGTGGGCTTTTCAGGAGGATCTTCAATCCAAGATGTATATGTTAAGTTAGCTAATACGGTTCCCTATTCTGATGGGAAATACCATGACGAGAACGGGACTGGAAGAGCAGCTATTTTAATTGAGCAACACGATGAGAACGGCAAAACTGTAATGGGGCTAACCAGAACAAAAGCTCAAGCTGGTTCGGTTCAACGTTTAACAGGCGGCTTATGGACAAGGATCGCATTAGATAAAAGCGCCTTTGATGAGCTTGGTGAATTTGATAACGTCAACTATCAATGGACAGCAAAACATACCGGATACTATCGCATTACATCGCTGCAGATGACAGGTGTTCAACAGGCTGGAAATAGACTTCAGCTTGCTTTATTTTTAAATACGGGTGATTCAACGGGTGGAACACCTTGGACTTTTCTGGATGACCGAACGAGTCCGGTTACAGGAGGGGGAGCCGTATCCGGTTCAGTAGAAGTAAAAGTTAATGCAGGGTATAAAATTGATTTAAGAATGTTATCTACTAATGACACAACTTTGCTGGGCGGAAGTTCTAATTATTTGATTATTACTCGGATTTAGTTCGAAATCAGTTACAGATAAATATGCCCGCTTACGGCCACCTGGGGGTGGCTTTTATTATTTTTGTTATGAAATAAAAATAGATTTATTTGTCATCCCGGCTGTAAAAATCGCTATAGATTTTACATCTTCTATAGAATCGATTTTTTACAGAGGGGGGACTCAGCTTGCAGACCCAAGCAACCGCGACCAAGGAGAAAGAGAACACTTCGGGCAGCCACAAACCTTACAGCAATCCACTGACGTTCGTACGGCCAGCCGCAACAAAGCTACCGGACCCGGTAGAGATTATCCGGCGTGTCCGTCAAAATCCGGCTTCTTTGAGCCGGGAAGACAAGCTGGCGCTCCAGCGTACCTTAGGCAACCGTGCCGTGGTTCAATTGTTATCCAGCCTGAAGGATGGGCCTAAGGATGAGAAAAAAACAGATAACTCAGCAGAGGCGTCAAAGGGCGGACAAGGACAGGGAAGCCCGGAAAATACTCCGGCTGAGCGGGAGCCTGCTTTTACGGAACCGGCACAAGCAAAGCTAAAACCGCTTAGCGCTCAGACTGAACCGAAGGCGCAGCAGAATGAAAAGCCCCGCAATATAGCAAAGGTTAGCTCTGCACTCAAAGAGCAGAGTAAACCTTTGGCGAAAAGTTCACCTTCGGGCGCTAAAGCGGGTAAAGGAAAAGCAGATGAAGAGCGGCCGGACGGAAAAGAGAAAGCAGCAGCTCCTCAGGCTACAGAAACTGGGAAAGCGCAAGCGGCCGAAGCCCAAGATGCGAAGAATGTGAACGAAGGCAAAGAGTCCAAGGGAGCAAAGGAAGCAAAGTCAGAAAAAAAATCCAAGGCGGAGGATTCCAAAGGGGAATCCGCACAGAAGGGAGCACCGAAGGAACCATCCTTGGGTGAGGCCTTGGGCGCGTTGGCGGGAGAGGGGAAGGAAGAGCCGGCCAAGGCTAAGAAGGTGAACATCCACGGGGAAGATCCGGGGCAAATTCTCGGTCAGCTGACCCATGTTCAGCCCACAGAGCTCGGGGATGCCTATGCCCAGGCTGTGGATGTATCCGCAGGCGCATTAGCGAAGCAGAAGCAGAAGACCCGGCAGGGGCTGCCGGTGATTCCGACCCCTACGGGACTCAAGGGAAAAGTGCTGCAAGCCCGGAGAAAAATAGCGCCGCTGAAACATGACGTTCCGGACGGCTATAAGAGCGAACGGTCTGGCGGAAGCGCGCAACCAGGAAATCTTGGGCGAATGGACATCGGGTCTTCAGGATCAGGCGGGAATCCGGAAGCCATGTTGGGCGAAATCCGTTCTGCTGCAGCGGTGCCGCCGGAAATCAGCCTGACAGGCGAGGCGGACCCGTCCCAGCTTGAAGGCTTCAGCCAGGAGGCCTCCCAGCAGGTAGGAGCAGCCAAGCGGGCGGAGATGGGCCAGATCAGCAGTCCGTTTGGTGAAAATGACATCTATCCCGAGCCGGACGGCTCCACCCTGAAAGCCGCAGAGCTGCAAGGAGGCCATGCCCCGGGAGCCAAAAAGCTGCCTGTGCTGGGAGTGCCGGCGGACATGACTGCCGGGCTGAATCACAGCCTCGCTCCGGAAATGAAAAAGCAGCTGGGGGCCAAGCAGGCTGAATACGGCAAGGAGAAAGCAGCGTTCGACAGCAAGGTGCAGCGCTCCAAAGCAGACAGCCACGCCCAAATCCAGCAGGCGGAGGCCGAGGCCAAGGACAAGCAGCTTAACCAGCAGGCCGGGGCGAAGGCGGAAGTGGATCATCTGCGCGGCGAATGGAAAAACGAGCTGGATGCGGCCGAAGCCGACTATGCCGGTCAGGCTGGAGCCGCAGCGCAGCAGAAAAAAGGCGAGATCAACAGCGTCCGGGCGGAAAAAGAGCGCGAAGCGCAGAAAAAGCAGTCCGAAGCTGAACGGGAAGCCACCCAGGCCTACAGCAAAGCCAAGAAGGAAGCCGACGGAAAACACGAGGAAGAAAAAGCGAAGGAAGAGAAGAAGGGCGGCTTCCTCGGCTGGGTCAAAGACAAGCTCGAAGCAGTGGTCGAAGTGGTTAAAAAGGCAGTTACCTTTATTTTCGAAGGCCTCCGGAAAGCGGTTAAGTTTATTTTTGACAAAGCCAAGCAAGCCGTGCTGGGCATTATTGAACTGGGCCGCAAGCTGATCACCACGCTGATTAAAGGCCTGGGAACGCTGCTCAAAAAGCTGGTTTCGGTTGTTTTTGCCAAATTCCCTGGCATCGCCGCCAAAATATGCAGCAAAATTGACGGAGTCGTCAACAATGCGGTAAAGGCTGTCAACCAGCTGGCGCAGAAGCTCAAAACCAAAGTCACACAGGTTATGGATTTCCTGGCCGCCAAGGTGGATCAGGCGCTGGCTGCGGTGCAGAACTTCTACACCAAGCTGATCTCAACGTTAGGCCATCTTCTCATTGCTACCTTTCTGGATGTACTGTCACGGATTGGGGCGCTCGGCAAGGCGGCCAAGCGTTCGCTCAGCCATTTGGAAGGCAAGATGTGGGAGTATTTGCTGGGTGTGGACATCTCCAAGCCTATGGGGGCAGGAGCGGCCGAAGGCGGCGCCGGGCCACAGGCACAGGAGGAAGGTCAGGCTGCGGACGAGAAGCTTACGGCAGATGACATCGAAATGGAGTCGGTTGAAGAAGGAGAGCTGGACCCGGCGCTGGTGCAGGAAGCGAACCTTAAGGACGGGGAAACGAAGCAGCTTCCAGGCAGCAGCAAGCCGGCTACGATGGACAGCATTATGGCGGATTTTGATACCGGAAAAGCGGAGCAAAGCGTTGGCGGCAAGATCGCCGACGGCGCGAAGCTTCGTGCCAGCAATGCGAAAATGTTGTTTGACCAGATGAAATCGTATGTAATAAAATGGATGAAGAGTAATGGATTGAAGCTTTTGGCGGCCATCGCGGGGATATTGGTTGGCGTCGTCGCTGCCGAGATCCTCACAGGCGGGGCGATCACTGCCGCCCTTCCGATGATTATGAATCTCATCACCCTGTACCTGCAAGCAGATGCGATCAAATCCGTCGCCCAGACCCTGGTCCAAGCCTCTGGTTATATTGGCACCTACCTGAGCCAGGGCTGGCAGAAGATGATCGAGCCTGCGGCCATCGCGCTCGCCACCGCACTTGCCATGGGACTGGTTGAGCTGGCGATGGAGCTCGGGTTCAAGGCGATTGGCAAAGGGCTGAACAAAGCCGGAAAAGCCGTAAAAAACAGCATCGGAGCCGCCGGTGCGGGAGTGAGGAAGGCAGCAGGTGCAGGAGTAAAGGGCATCAAGAGCCTGCTGAAATCCGGAGCCAAGCTTGCCTCCAAGAGCGGCAGCATGATCATCCGGAGCGGCAAAATCGTGATCAAGAGCCTGCAGAAAGGGCTCATGAAGGGGGCCAAAAAGCTCAGAGTCCTGCTGGACCGGGTTCTGCAGAGGTTTAAGTTTAAGAAGTTTAAGCTGGAGCGTAAGGGCAAGCATATCCGTCTTTATGGCGAGGTTAATCCTTGGGTGCTGCTGATTGACGGTGAGTTGCGGGACATCGATGAGAAGCAACTTGAAAAGGAATTAAAGCAGCTTGAACTCGATGGTAAGAAGCCGATCAGTCTTAACGATGCGGAATATAGTAAACTTAGCAACCTAGAAGATTCAAGGCTTAAAACTATCTCAAATAGTGCAGATGGGGATAAGAGCAAAATTGATTTTGATAGTCTTAACGATGCTGTAGACGGCAACAGTAAAAAGAAGGTTACTGGGGAGACTAAAAGCACTAAGACTGGTAAGAAGATTCACAAGGAACGTGCAGACGAGCGTCGTACAAGTGGTGAGTACGATACAGTTAATGAGCCATTGAAGGATAAAGACGGGAATGACATTAAAGTTCCAAAAAGAATTGACGAAGAAGGTAATCCTTCAATTAAATATCAAAAAGCTATACCTGATGCTGTTCAAGGACCTCCAAAAGGAAATATTATTGATGATAAACCATTAGGGCGGCCAATTTCAAAAGACAAGCAAGAGATTCGCAGGTTTATTGATGCGTACACTATAAAATATGGAGAACCACCTAAACAGATAATTATAGAACGTTATGATCCACAGACAGGTGCTTCGGCAGGACAAGAGTTTTTTAATCCAGATGATTTTATGACGCACCAAAAAGGATGAGATACTAATGTACCTAGTATATGATAAAAATAATATGCAAGTAACAATCACCGATGAACAATTATTAGAAGCCTATAAACAAAAAGGTGAAGAGTTGCCCATTGAATTAATAATTGCTATGGGAGCTTCACACAATAAAATGTATGTTCCTAGATTACAAGAAGCTCTATATCATCAAACGATGCGAGTAAGAATCAAAACTATGCATAGCCTTCTCAGTATAGGTGATACTGATAGTCTCGACGCATTAAGAATAAAAGAGCAATCCATACCAGAAGAAGATTTCCTTTCATCTATCAGCGAAAAGGCAATTCTTCAATCTATAATCATCCGACTGGAGAATGGGCCTGAAGGTGCTGAAAAAGCATTTTTTAATGAGGGGGTTCATCCTGCAGTTAAAAACAAATTATTGTATAACTACTCAAGTACGATGATTCTAACACTTGAAGATGTACAGTTTGTAATTAAGGCACTAGAAGCATATGTGAATAAAAGTGAATCCTGGATGCTAAAGTTGAAAAAAACGAGCTATGAGGATGCTATTATTAAGGGTTTAGAGTCACTATGGAGAGCTTCCGAACAAAAAAAACCACTAATGGATTATGTCAGCAGTGTGTTTATTGAGAAATTAGTTGGAATAGGTTCTCAAATTTTAAAAATGAAAATAGATTCTTACGCAAAGGAGGTTATAGTAATATTTGCGAAATACTTAAAACCCCCATACGCTTATAGCATGTTAGAACCATTAGTAAATAGTAGCATTAGGGGCGACATAAAAAGGGAACTGGAAAAAACCCTGCAAATCCTTCAAATGGATAAAAGGAAGGAGGATTGAGTATATGGGGATGGAGCACAAGTGTTTTTTATTTGATACAGTTAATTTCAATAAAGAACTAAGAGAAATTATTATCCTATCTGGTGGAACAAATAATTCAGATGTCCTTATAAAATTTATAAATTCAAATCTTTCTAAAATCTGTTCGCCATATACGGGTGAGTCACTGACAGTAGATTGGGAGGATGAATTAGAGAACGGTAGCATTCAAGAACTATGCGATTTTGCAATGACAAAGTATTATTCACCAGATGAGGAAGATGGACTCTCTTATGCATGGGATGCCTTACTAGAATCGTTACGTAATTTGACTATGAATTTTAAGACGGAAATTTACATTCTCGGCAGTCCCTTAGAATCGGAGTCCTTTATACTTGATCCTGGTGGGATGGGGTTAGGGTTCGTGTATTTAGAGGATATTCCTGTTATTTACTCGGAACTAGTCGGACTAAAACAATGTTTTATGGAAAATTGCTTGACAAGCTTAAGCAACGTACTATACGAAATAGATGAAACTGAGTTAATCCATGCTTATGATAAACTTGTATTTATCTATAAAACAGCCAAAGAGATGGAGCGCGGTTTGTTAATAACTTTTTAAGGCAAACTCCAGTGCAACATGCATCAGAGACTCAGTCAGATATACACTAGGCCACAAGGTGCCCTGCACCAGACTCGGTCTAGTTTTTTCTTTCTCATGGCAACCTAAGTAGCTGCTGAGATCATCACTGCCGCCCTTCAGATGATTATGAATTTTATCACACTGTACCTGCAAGCAGATGCGATTAAATCTGTCGCCCAGACCTTGGTCCAAGCCTCTGGGTTAGATGATTTCTACAATAATTCAGCGCTTTTCTAGAAGAGTGCATTTAGGGGAGAATAAAATGGAGAAACTTATTACATTGAAAAAAATACTAAATAATATTGAACAATTCGAGTGGTCAGATGCTTTATTTCTTCCAGCTGATGAAACATGGGATTTAGATACAAAAGGTGCTATAATCGATCCAGATGATGTAGAGGATGACAGTGATGAAGTGCCTGAATTTGCTAAGAAAAATAATTTAATGTACGCTTTAGACATTCAAACTATAAAAGGAATAATTAAAAATGCTTTAGTACAAAAGGTTGAATGTACAGATGAAGATTTAATCGAGGCCTTTTTATATTATTATGATAATGACGCTTTTATAGTAACAAAATAAATAATAAATCGACTTTGAAAATGATTAGGATATTATGCTTATGTGGAGTTTAAATTGACCTTGGTTGGCTATAGGCCTTCCAAGGTTTCTTTTTTGTCGGGGCTAATTAGTACAATTCCTGACCAACAACGATTATAAGTAAAGCACTATCAAAATTCTCTCCCCAGTTGTAATCCCTCTTCCCAAAATAAGCTCGGTACTTCATGCTCCGATATCTGGAAGCCAATAAAAGTAAAATCCGATTTGTCGTGGGGTGAACTGCCAGGGATTTGTATGACAGAGAGGCGGAGCCATCTTTGTCACAGAGCTTTAGCCAGAGAAGCATCACATTATTGAGATTGGCTGCAAGCTGGATTTTGATACCCGGAAAAGCTGAGCAAAGCCTTGGCGGCAAAACGCCGACGGCGCGTTGCTACACGCTAATAATGTGAAAATGGTGTTTGACCCGTTTAAATCGCAACTAATAAAATGGATGATGAATAAAGGATGGAAGCTTTTTCCGGCCATCACCGGGATATTGGTCGGCGTAGTCGCTGCTGAGATGAGAAATTCTAATAATCAAAAAGAGTTAAAAAGATCTGTAAATGAAAATAGTAATTATTCAAATAAATAATAAAGGAGCTAAGATATCGAATGAAAGAGATAAGCGAACAGTTTAACCTTATAGAAGAACATTTATATACTATTGGATTACCAAGTAGAGACGTAGTTTACTCTGAAGTTGATATTACAAAAATTGAGGAAAAATACAACATTTCATTTCCTGAGATATATAAACTTTTTGTACTTAAATACGGAAATTCTAAATTTGAACAAGAAGTGATTTATAAATCATTAGAATTATCGCCTTGTACAGATAAAAATGGTTTTAATGCTTTTGATTCATTTTTTGGTTTTGATGGTGGCTTGGATGACGTGAGTAATAAAATTAATCAGTACTATGAAAGGATCCCCAGTTCTTTAATACCAATTGCAGACGATGGTAAAGGGAATCTTATATGTATTGGTGTCAAGGATGGGTTCTATGAGAAAATTTATTTTTGGTATCACGAAAATGAATTGATTGCAAATCTAATGCTGAATGAAAAAAAATACGGAAATATTAGTTTAGATGATTATTGGGAAAACGTTTTTTTAGTTTCAGATAGTTTTGTTGATTTTATAAGAAGTTTTGAAGTTGAACAGGTAGAAGAAGGCCAAAAAGTTGAATTGAAAATTGTAAAAGAAAGAATGAATACTGACTTTATAGCTAATATGTTAGCCGCTAGAGCAGAATTGGAGGCTAAAGAAAAGGAAAGAAAGGATAAGAAAAATGGCAAGGGCTGAAATTAGGCTATAGGATGCTCTATAAGATTTTCTCAACCTTAACCTTTGTTAGTGCTAATACTCACAGGTCGATTCCAGTCCAATGACTGAATAATCGACCTTATTTTTTCTTTTTCGTCTAAATAACTCTTCAGGGGGAATCTTCCAATTATCATCAACCTGATCACCCTGTACCTGCAAGCAGATGCGATCAAATCCGTCGCCCAGACCCTGGTCCAAGCCTCTGGTTATATTGGCACCTACCTGAGCCAGGGCTGGCAGAAAATGATCGAGCCTGCGGCCATCGCGCTCGCCACCGCACTTGCCATGGGACTGGTTGAGCTGGCGATGGAGCTCGGGTTCAAGGCGATTGGCAAAGGGCTGAACAAGGCCGGAAAAGCCGTAAAAAAACAGCATCGGAGCCGCTGGTGCGTGAGTGTAATTTTAGAGCTAAGTACTGGAGAAAGAGAGCTAAGGAAACTACAGTTACTGAGCATGATGATTTTATACTCTGGAGGGAAAAAAATGATTTATGAAAAGCTAGAGAGTTTAATTCAAGAGAATTCTGACGAGGGCGATTTTACGGGTGGAATTACTGCAGAAGAAGTGATAAGAATTGAATACGCCTTAAATGTTGAATTCCCACAAAGCTACAGATGGTTCTTGGAAAACTATGGTTCGGGCGGGCTGTTTGGCGTAGATATACTTGGTTGTGGTAAATCTGCTCCTTCAGTTGTTTCAAAAACAGAAAAACTTCGAAATCTTGGAATGCCGTATGGATATATTGTCATTGAGGATTGTGAAGAGTTTTTTTATTGTCTTGATACTACTGATATTTCGAATGAGGAGTGTTCTGTAATATCTTGGGATAGAATGTCAGGGTTTAATGGAAAACGCGCCGATAATTTTTATGAGTTCTTGTTCGAAAGACTTAGTGACGCTAAAGAGAATTGGGAGGAAGACTAGCAGATTAATAACATGAAACTATAGTGGTTTGGCCACCCCGGTGTGAACGCACCGGGATGGCTTTTCTTTTGCTTTTTTTCTCCGAAATAACACTATTAAAATTCCCCTCCCCCAGTTGTAAACCCCCTCCCCAAACTTACTTTATATATGAACAAGAAAATATAGAGTGAGGACATAAACAGGCGATGAAATTCAAAAAATTGGCCAGAACCTTTCGTCAGGAAACACCGGAAGCCGGGTGTGCAGAACGAGAAGCTGCACCTGTCCTTGATCCAGCGCCCGCTCATACTCTGGTTCTTGACGCCTCTCCCGGACAGGAGAGCTGCGAGCCCGCCCAACCCTACACCTCCAACCACGAACATCTGGCGGAGGAGCTCCAGCGTCTGGATCTTCGGCTCAAGCTCAGCATGCTTGAGGCTGGGCAGCTTGACTCCGAGCTGGCTCTCATGAACGGGGAGATCCGCAGCCTGCTGGATGCCCAGTCAGCGGATGAGGACGACGGGAATCTCCTAACCGTAAAGCTAAGCATGCTGGAGCAGCGCATCGCTGCCAGGCTGGAGGCCAGCAGCGGGCAAGAGGTCCAGCTGATGCTGCCGCAGGTGGCCTCCTCGCTGAACCTGTCCGGGCTTGAGGTAAGTATCCTTGTGGCTTGCCTCGCGCCTGAGCTGGACCGGAAATATGCGCGCATTTACGCTTTTCTGCAGAATGATATGTCAGATCAGCGTCCTACGGCCGGCTTTGTCCTGGGATTGTTTACCGGGTCAGCGGAAGAGAGACTAGCGGCACGTCTGCTCTTTGACGCGAATGCGCCGCTGATGAAGCTCCTGCTGGAGCGGAGGGGGAATACGGCGACAGCCGCATACCGCTGATTGCCAGACCCCTGAAGCTGGAGGATTGGACGGTGAATATGCTGCTCGGCTATGAGGTGCTGGACGAGCGCTTGGCGAAGGTAGCGAGCCTCAGCACTCTGGCGATTCCGCAGCAGGCCGGCTTTCCTGAAGAGCTGGAGCAGAGCCTGCTGCGGTTTGTGAAGCATTACAGCAGCGGCAAGGAACGCAGAACCGGCAGCCTGCTGTACTGCAGCGGCCCGGATGAAGCCGGAAAGCTGAGCGGCATCAGAGAAGTCTGCGGCAAGCTGGGGTTATCCGTACTGGTTGCCGATATGGAGAAGCTGCTGCTTCCCGAGGCGGATTTCAGCGAAATACTGAGGCTGCTTGGACGGCATACGCTGCTGGAGAACGCGGCCCTCTGCTTCACAGGTTTCGACAGCATAGTGACAGAGGATGACCGCCACCTGCTGAAACGGCGGCTTTTGATGGAGATGCTGGAGGCTTATGTGCCTCTAACCTTTATCCTTGGGGAAGCACAGTGGGGGATAAGCTTAACCGGGGTCCAATTGAATTTCATGCAGATTGACTTCCCTGTTCCCGATGAGGCAGCGCGCAAGCAGGCGTGGACCACCTTCGGCCAGGAATACCGGCTGTCTCCACAGATGGATCTGGCAGATATCAGCGGCAGCTTCCGCTTTACTTCCGGACAGATCCGGGCCGCGCTGGCCGGTGGCGAGAATATCGCCGTATGGAATGGCTCCAGCGGGGCCGAGGTTAGCGTGAGTGACCTGTACCAGGCATGTTACTTCCAGTCCAGCCGCAAAATCCAGGCGCTGGCGACGAAGATCCGCGCCATGTATACCTGGGACATGCTGGTGCTCCCCGGCGAGCAGCTAAGCCAGCTGCGGGAAATCTGCCGCCAGGTGAAGTACCGTCCGCTGGTCTATGGAGAGTGGGGCTTTGCGGGACGGCTGTCTCTGGGCAGGGGGCTTAACATCCTGTTTTCCGGACCTCCCGGCTCCGGGAAGACAATGGCAGCCGAGGTGATCGCGACGGAGCTGAACCTGGAAATCTACAAAATCGATGTCTCGCAGATTGTGAGCAAATACATCGGGGAGACGGAGAAGAATTTGTCGCGGATTTTTGACGAAGCCGAGACCTCCAACGCCATTCTCTTTTTTGATGAAGCCGATGCCTTGTTCGGCAAGCGTTCAGAGGTCAAGGATGCCCATGACCGGTATGCGAATGTGGAAATCAGCTATTTGCTGCAGAAGATGGAGGAGTATACGGGGATCGTGATTCTGGCGACCAATTTGAATCAGAACCTGGACGATGCCTTTGCGCGCAGACTGCATTTCAAGCTGGAGTTCCCGTTCCCGGAAAAAAAGCAGCGCGGGCTGATCTGGCGGGGATGTTCCCCGGGGAGCGCCGCTTGATCCTGACATGGACTATGATTTCATGGCCGACAAGTTCATCCTGGCCGGCGGCAATATCAAGAACATTGCCTTGAACGCCGCCTTTTACGCCGCGCATGAGGGCTGTCCCATCGGGATGAAGCAGATCATGCTGGCCGCCAAGCGGGAATATCTCAAGCTGGGCAGAACCTTTTTGCAATCGGATTATGCCCCGTATCACAAACTGATCGAGGTGAAATAAGCATGGCCGTGGATACCGGTACGGTAATAAGAGATGTCAGCACCAGCCTGAAGGCACTGCTGAAGGCGAATGTACCTGAGCTGAACGATGACAGCTTCATCAGCTTCGGCTCTCCAAGCGACATTGACAGCTCGACGATGAAGCTCTCGATGTGCCTGTATTATTTGAGCCACAGCCCGAGCATGCGCAACAGTGAGAAGGAAGAGATCGGCGGCACGAACGAGTTCTTGTATCCGCCGGCTTATCTGGATTTATATTATCTGCTCACCCCCTATGCCAAGGACAGAGAAACCGAGCAGCTTATACTGGGCAGAATCTTTCAGCTGTTCCATGAGCACCCGGTGCTTAGCGGCTCCGACCTGAGAGGCAATCTTGCCGAATGCGGCAATGAGAAGATCCGGATCTCCTATAACAACCTGACCATTCAGGATATTAAGCAGCTATGGGAGGTTTTTCCCGGGAAGCCGGCCAAGGTGAGCCTGTCCTATCTGGTATCGCCGGTAAGGCTGCCTGCGGATAAGAAGATCATAATTCCACGGGTACAGGTAAAGGATCTGGGCATTCACCCCATTTAAATAGACAGGCCCAGGTTTCTTCTTTGAAAGGAGTGATTCATGGAGGGAACCCGCTGCAAGGCATCCAAAAAAGCGGATTTTCCGCAAAATTCAGCAGATGCTGCAAAAGAAGCATATGCGAACAAAACTTAGGCATATGCTTTCGAAGCGAGTTTTGCCGAAGCAATCTCAACGCAGCATATGCGAACAAAACTTTTAGGAGGGTATGAGATGGCAAATTATTTATCGCCAGGCGTGTATGTAGAGGAAGTCTCAAGCGGTGTCAAGCCGATTGCCGGCGTAGGCACATCTGTAGGGGCGTTTGTAGGGATCGCAGAAAAAGGTGTGATCGGCAAAGCGGTGCTAATCACGAATTGGAGCCAATTCGTCAATGAATTCGGCCAATTTATCCCGAATGGCTATCTGGCTTATGCCGTGTATAACTTTTTTGCGGAAGGAGGCACCTCCTGCTACGTGGTAAGAGCGGCTTCTAAGGATATTCAGCCTGCATCTCTAACCATCAAAGACACGGATAACCTGGATCTGTTCAAGGTGGTTGCACGCTCGGAAGGAAAATGGGGCAACCGGATTTCGGTGAAGATCAGCCAGTCCTCCAACAAGCAGCAGTTTGGCTTCAAAATGGTTGTCCAGTATTTGCTGGACAGCAGCTTCAACGATGAATACACCGGGGAAGATGAAGACGGCAAAATCGTCGAGGTTTTTGATAACATGCTGCTGATCAATTTTGAGGAGAAGGTGAATCAGGTTTCCGCATTTGTCAGTGTGAAGCCGCTGGTCGATCTGACCATTCTGGAAAATATGGAAAAAACACCGGCCTTCAACGAAACAGCCCTGTCGCTCAGCGGCGGTGTGAACGGAATGTCTCCGATCGATTTCCTGGGGGATTCAGCCAGCCGGGCGGGTATCCACGCTTTTGACACCATTGACGGCATCAACATTGTGGCTGCTCCGGACCTTGCGGATATGGCTTATAGCCGGGGCACGATCCTGGACATGCTCAATTACTGCAAGCTGAGAAAAGACTGCATCTTCATTGTTGACCCTCCGCACGGGCTGAGTCCGCTGGAAGTAAAGGATTTCAAGGAAGGTGCAGGCAACTATTCCGGCAATTCGTTCAATACTTCTTACGGTGCCCTGTACTATCCTTGGGTCTACATTAACGATCCGCTCACAGGCAAGCAAAAGCTCGTGCCGCCGTCAGGCGCAATTGCCGGTACTTATGCTTATGTCGATTCCGTGCGCGGTGTCCACAAAGCACCCGCAGGTACAACGGACGGCTATCTTGATTCCGTGGTTGGCATTGAGAAAATCATCACCAAAGCGGAGCAGGAGCTGCTCAATCCGGACGGCATCAACGTGATCCGCTCCCTGCCGGAAGGCATTTGCGTATGGGGGGCCAGAACCCTGTCCTCCGATTCCGAATGGAATTATGTCAACGTCCGGCGTCTGCTGATGTATATTGAGGAATCGCTGGATGAGGGCAGCCAATGGGTTGTTTTTGAACCGAATGATCCCAGCCTGTGGGGCAAGGTGAAGCGCAACCTGACAGCTTTCCTGACGCGGGTCTGGAGAGACGGAGCCTTGTACGGGACTACGCAGGAAGAAGCCTTTTTCGTCAAAGTGGACGAGGAGAACAATCCTCCTTCTGTGCGGGATGTCGGCCAGCTGATTATTGAAGTCGGCGTGGCACCGGTCAAGCCTGCGGAATTCGTAGTCATTCGGGTCAGCCAAAAAACCCTATCCAAATAAGAGATTGAGAGGAGATTTATTCTATGGCAACCGGCAAAAGATTGGACCCCTGACCGCAATTACCGCTTCCGCGTTGTGATTGACGGCATTCAAACCGCAGCATTTGCTGACGCGACAATTCCGGATACCTCTACAGAAGCTGTGGATTACCGCGAGGGCATAGATGCTCCGCATGCACGCAAGCTGTCGGGACTGACCAAATTCGGGAACATCACCTTGAAAAAGGGTCTTACCGACTCCCTGGAGCTCTACAACTGGCGCAAGTCGATTGAAGACAAGGGGGCACTGAAAAACCGCAAGAGCTTGTCGATTATCCTGGTGGATGAAGAAGGCAATGACAAGGCGCAGTGGGATATCCTCGAAGCCTGGCCGATCAAATATGATGTCAGCGCATTAAGCGCCAAGGGAAACGAAGTCTCCGTAGAATCGATGGAACTGGTGCATGAAGGTGTGCGCAGAGTGAAATAGTTTCCTTCCCTCATTCTCGCTTAGAATTTGATGCAATACGCCAAAACATGAAATGGACGGTATGGGGATCAAATTCACCGGTGGGAATGCCGGACGGAAGCATAGGCACGGGAATTTTCAGAAGAAGAAGCGAGGGAGAACATGGAACTTTTGCAAACGGAATTCAGCTTTACGCTGCCTAAAGGATATGTGGATGAAGCAGGCACGCTGCATAAGCAGGGCACCATGCGTCTGGCAACTGCTGCGGATGAAATTACACCGCTCCGGGATTCCCGGGTCCAGCAGAACCCGGCTTATCTGACGGTGATTCTGCTCTCCAGAGTGGTAACCAGCCTGGGCGGGCTCAGCATGATCACGCCGAGAGTAATTGAAGAGCTGTACACTTCGGATTTTGCTTATTTGCAGGATATGTATAACCGGATTAATCAGAACGGCTCCAATACGGTTCATACAAAATGCCCCAAATGCGAGCAGCCGTTTGAGCTTGAACTGGAATCGCCGGGGGAATAGTCGGCTACCCCCTTGACCGCCTCTACGAGGAGGTAGCCTTTCTAACCTACTATCTGCATTGGGACTATGCGGCTGTGCTGAACCTGGAGCATCCTGAACGGAACCGCTGGTGCAGTGAAGTCAGCAAAATCAACCAAAAGCTGGGTGGCGGGGAAGAGAAGAAGAACTTCTTTGAGGCTTAGGAGGATAACATGAAGGCAAATATTTTAAATATCGGCGCGAAAAGCAATTGGGTGCCCGGTTACAGGGAAGATCCCTATCTTGCCTTTAACTTCATTGTGGAGATCGACGGGATCTCTGTCGCCGGGTTCTCCGAGGTTTCCGGCCTTAGTATTGAGACCCAGGTGGAACGCAAAACATTCGGCGGAGAGAATCATAAGGAATTTGTTTTTCTCGGACAGACCAAATACTCAGATCTGACGCTGAAAAATGGGGTCACCAACGACGAATATCTGTGGAACTGGTATCAGAATGTGGTTAATGGAGTGGTCAAACGGCGCAGCGGGTCCATCTGTCTGCTGGATCATTCTGGCACGCCAAAAGTGTGGTGGAACTTTATCGAGGCTTGTCCCATCAAGTGGGAAGGACCGGCATTCAGCGCCAGCAGCAGTGCGGTGGCGGTGGAGAGTCTGGTTCTGACCCATAACGGGCTGTACAGGTACCGGTAATGATCCGGAGCATTCGGACAACGGCTTCCCCTGCCAACGACAAGCAAATGGATTTCATCCAGGCCATTCTGGGGAAGTACGGCATAACCCGACGGCGGAGCCGGTTTCAGAGCCTGATCCTGCGGCAATATCCTTTGCTGTTCGCGGAGCCGGAAGCAGTCAAGCCTGCTGATACGGTTATTAATAACATTCATCCTGTTAAGGAAATGCATATTCATCATTCCATTTATCCTCCCATAACGCAGGTTATGACGGGTCCGGGGACAGTAAACCGAGTGCTGTACACCACTCAAGGCAGCGGTGGAGCTGGAATCGGCAGTGTACAAGGCAAAAGCCGCCCGGCTGCCGGAAACCAGAACCTCATCCATGGATTACAGGGGAGAGTGTGGAAGCAGCAAAACACTGGACATCCTGTAACAAGGGGATATCGTACTCTTGATCCTGCCGGAAGTGCAGTGGAGTCCGTAACCGTTCAGGTTGCCAAGAGGAATCAGGAGCGGACAGATGGCACGCCGTTGTCTTACCTTCCGCCAATGCCGGCAGCGGCTCCGGCCGGAACGGATCTGGCAGGACGGCGCATTGGAAGCAGACTTGTGCCTTATTCCGGAGATTCCCGGCAGAGGGAATCCCTTACGGGCAGGGTGCCTCAGCATATGCCCGCAGCTCATGGTCAGCTGCAGACGCTGCGGACCTACATCCTGCATCAAAGCGTTGACACTGTAAACATTGAGCAGCCTATGAGGCAGAGGCTTGATCCGGCGGCGATCCGGCATGATCAGGCTGGGCCGCCAACAATGGCGCTGAGCCATCGCGGGGCAGGCTCAGGCTTAGCCGGGGCAGCAGTGGAAGCACAGCCTGGCACTCCATCCTTCAGGCCAAGTCCAGGCCCCCGGTCCTTGGTAAGCCCCAATCTTCACCTGGGCTTAGGACAGAGGCTGGCGGCTGCGCTGGACAAGCTGGAGAGCCGGTCTGAGCGTCTGAACCCGCTGTCCGCTGAACCTGCGGCAGTGCATGACGGGCTGCAGCAGCCGGACGTCCTGCCCCTTCAGCTTCTTGCGGTTCCGTCAGAACCCCGGTCGATGGTTCAGCGGCATTCTTCCGCCCGGTTAAGCAGCGCAGTACGGCCAGCATATACAGGGGGCTTACTTTCAGTTGCACCACAGAATGGCTTGATCCACATAGCCAAGGGGCAAGCGGTGCCTTCGCCTCCGAAGGGAAGAGGTCCCGGAGGCAGGCTCATCACAGCCAGGCCTGAACAAGAAGAATACCTTCAGCCCGCAGGCAGATACAGCAGCCTTATTCTGCGGAAACCAGCACCCAAGGCTGCCCGGCCGGAGCCGGTTCAGCAGTGGCCGGAGCCGGTTCCTCAGGAACGGGCTGCCCCGCCTGCTTCCCAGTCTTTCCCCAAGGCAGCGGCCCCTGCTGCAAAAATGGATGCTGCGGAGCTGAGTCAGCTGGCTGAACGGGTCTATCAGGTGCTCGAAAAGAAAATGGCGGTCCGCAAGGATCGGAGGGGGCTTAGATAATGGCGGAGAAAGCGAAGATTATTCCTCTGGATATGCCCGTTGGAGCCATTGAGGTGATGTTCAACCCCAATGAGTACACCGTTTCCTTCGAAGGGAAATATACCGGGGAGAAGAATAACAAGCAATTCCAAATCACGGAAACCCCTGAACTCAAGGTTTCTTTATTCTATGACACTTATGAGAAGCGCACGGATGTGCGCAAGAAGACCAAGCTGCTAACCTCGCTGCTTGACCCCAAAGTAAGCGGAAAAAATACGAAAAAGCCGCCGGTGTGCCTGTTTGTGTGGGGCGGGTTCACCTACCGCGGCCTTCTCAGCAAGATCGAGCAGAAGTTCACGATGTTCATGGAGAACGGCACACCGGTCCGCTCTCTGCTCGATGTTACCTTTATCACAGAAGAGTCGGACAAAACCGTTGAAGACAACCGGGGTCTGAATGCCTGCCGGAAGCTGTGGGTAGTCAAAAGCGGGGACCGGCTGGATCTGATCGCCAATGAAGCGCTGAAGGAGCCTCTGGCGTGGCGCAGGATTGCCGAGCTGAACAAGATTGTCAATCCAATCGGCTTTCCTGGAAAAAACGATATCGGGAGGACCTTGGTCATCCCGGATTAAGGCGGGGATTGCATGGGCACCAGTGTAGCGAATTATAAGGTTGAGCTGAATGGAAGCAAGCTGTCCGCAGAACTGGCTGCGGCGGTGGAGGGGGTCACGCTGGAAGATGAGATTAATCTGCCGGCTTTATTTTCCATTCAGATGAATATGGTCAATTCCGGGAGCGGCATGTGGCGGGGAACCGATCTCAAGAGTATCAAGCCGGGGGACAAGGTGAAGCTTTCACTTGGACTCGACAAGCTCCAGCCGATGATCAGCGGGGAGATTACCGCGCTGGATCTGAATTTTGGGAGCATTCCGTGCTGGACATCCGCGGGTACGACCTGCTGCACAGGCTTCGCATGGGAACGAGAAGCAAAGCTTTTCTGAAGAAAAAGGACAGCGACATCGCTTCAGAGATCGCCAAAGAGCATGGACTGACCCCTGTGGTAGACGATACTGGAACCGTGTATCCCTACATATTCCAGAATAATCAGAGCAATTACGAGTTTCTGCTAGAACGGGCGGCCATGCTCGATTATGAGCTCTATGCGGATGACAAGAAGCTGTATTTCGTCAAGTCAAGGTCGGTGAAAGCCCCCGGTCTGCCGGAGCTGAGCTTCAAGAAGGATTTTGAACGGCTGAGTCTGGAGCTGCGGGCGCTTACCCGGGGAGCAAAGTGAAGGTAAAGGGCTGGGACGTGAAGGAAAAGAAGGAGCTGGAAGCCGAAGCGAAGACCGGAGACGAGACGACCAAGATGGGCGGGACAGAATCCGGCTTTTCTTTAAGCGCCAAAGCTATTGAGGAATCGCCGGTCGCCATCATGGCGGAGCATCTGCTCGATATGAGCGAGGCCAAAACATTGGCTTCCGCCGCCTACAACAGCCGCCTGCGCGACTTCATCGCCGGTGAGGGCATGTGCTGGGGAAATCCGCAGCTCCGGGCAGGCCAGACAGTGAAGCTGCTCGGCCTGGGCGACCGCTTCAGCGGCATCTATTATATTGTATCCACGGTTCACAAGATAGACAGCAAGGGTTATACAACGACTTTTAGGGTAAAGAGGACTGGCCTATGAATGAGGGACCTGGAATTACCAATTTTGCCGACAGCATGATTAACGAGGGACGCATCTTCGGAGTGATGGTGGGAATTGTCATTAACAATGACTCCGCGAACCATGCGGATAAACCCGGACCCGGCCGGGTAAAGGTAAAGATCCCGCTGATGGGCATGCCGGAATCCAACTGGGCCCGGATGGCTTCATGGATGGCCGGGAAGGAGCGGGGGGCTTTTTGCCTGCCTGAGGTGGATGATGAGGTGCTGGTGGTTTTTGAGAATGGAGATGTCAACCGCCCCTATGTGATCGGGTCCTTGTGGAACGGGAAGGATACACCGCCGGAGACCAACAAGGACGGCAAAAACAATATCCGTATGTTCAAATCCCGCAGCGGACACATTCTGCAGTTTGCCGATACCGAGGGAAAGAGAACATTACGCTTACTTCCGCCAAAGGTCATGTAATCAAGCTGGATGACAAAAGCGGCGCCGAGCAGATCCAGATCATGGATAAATCAGGGAAGAACAAAATCGTCATCGATTCCAAAGCGAATAAGCTGTCGGTCCTGTCCGGACAGGATATCGAAATATCCGCCCCCGGCGGGAAGCTGTCCCTCTCCGCGAAAACGATTGAAATGAAATCATCGGCGGACACCAGGATTGAAGCTTCGGCGGGGATGGATGTCAAAGCAGCGGCCAGCATGACGATCAAAGGGGCTACGGTCAATATCAATTAGAGAGGAGCTTCATACATGGGACAGCCTGCCGCGAAAAAGGGCGACCGCATTCTGGCCACCGATACGCATATCGTGATGCTTCCTGCCGGTCCGGCGCCCGTTCCGACGCCGTTGCCCCATCCTTTTACGGGCATTCTGGACGGCGCGCTTAGCGCAAATGTCAAGATTATGGGGCAGCCGGCAGCTACAGTGGATTCCACGGCCACGAATACACCGGCACATGTTCCGCAGGGAGGCCCTTTTCAAAAGCCTCCAACCAATCAGGGGAAAATCATCGCCGGAAGCGTTAGCGTAAAAATCAACGGAAAAATGGCCGCCAGAAACAGCGATCCGGCGCTGACATGCAATGATCCGGCCGATCTGCCGGTAGGCAAGGTGGTTGCGGCAGGAACGGTCTTAATAGGAGGCTGAATTATGGAAGTTGTAGATTTTTTGGGACGGGGCTGGAAATATCCCTTCGCTGTCCATAGAGGGAGCATCAATTCTTCAGATGGAGAAGATTCCATCCGGGAATCCATCCTCCTGATTCTTTCAACCGCCCGCGGCGAACGGGTCATGCGGCCGGATTTCGGCTGCAGGCTGAACGAGCTGGTGTTCTCGCCTAATACGATGAGCACCGCTACGCTGCTGAGGAGCTTTATTGAAGAAGCGCTGCAGAACTGGGAGCCGCGGATCGAAGTGGACGATATTACCGTCACGCCGCGCTCCGACCAGTCTCAGCTGGAGGTGTCCATTGACTATTCAATCAGGGCCAGCAACAGCAAATATAATCTGGTCTATCCATTCTTCCTTGAAAGCGTGGGGAAATAATGCCAAACAAAGTGCCTACCATTGACAAGCGGAATCAGGAACAGCTGGTTCCGGAGCTAAGACGCTTAATCTACCAATACTGCAGCAGGGAATGGACGGATCTGACGGAGCTGGAAGCAGACAAGAAGGTGGATGCGCTGGTCCATATTTTTACCCAAATGATGGGCAAAGTCATCGGCCGGCTGAACCAGGCGCCCGAGAAAAATTTCATTTCCTTTCTGAATCTGATCGGCATTCATCCGACACCGCCCAGATCAGCCAAAGTACCGCTGCTCTTTAAGCAGAAGCCTGATGCGGATACCATCAGCACGATTCCGGCAGGGACGCGGGTATCCGCCCAGCCCGAGAATCAGGCAGAGGTGATTTTTGAAACCGAAAAGGATTTGACGGTCATCCAGCCCCGGCTGGTCCGGGCCGTAAGCCTTGATCCCGAAGAAGACCAGTGGAGCAATCAGGATTATCTTTTTGCTGAGGAGCCTTCCGGACAAAGGGCCAAGTTGTTCAAAGGCGATTCGACGGTGGTCCACAGGCTGTACCTGGGACATTCGGAGCTTCTCGGGTTCGAAGAAGCGGGCAGCCGCTTGTCGGTTTACTTCAACAAGCCGGAAGCAGCCCTGGCTCTGGCTCCGGATGCGCCAGGAGGGGCCGGAGGTCTGCCCGATATGGACTGGTTCTGCTTCGATGAAGAGGGGAATACCGTACAGCTGTCGCCGTCAATGACCGGGATTAAGGAAGATTCTGCCTGGAGGGCGGTGGTTCAGTTTGATCATCTGTCCGGGGTTCATGCGAAGACAATTGCCGGGTACGAGCAAGCGGAGCGTTTGCGGGAATGGTCCAATAAGTGGATATTTGCCGAGCTGAAGACACCCATAACCGCCGCCGCTCTGATGCCGGATATCGAAGATATCCGCTTGGAGCTGAAGCTGGTGAGCCCGGTGCCGCTGATGCCGGATATGGCGGTCAACAACGGCACTTCGCTGGATATGGGCAAGGATTATTATCCATTTGGAGACAAGCCCAAAGTGAACGACACCTTCTATATCGCGTGCAGCGAGGCCTTCTCCAAACCGGGTTCCCGGATTACGCTGAAGATTGAGCTGTCTGATCCGGAAATCAGCAAGCTGCCGGATACCCCTTATGTGAGACTCGGCTGGGAGTACTGGAACGGCAAGGAATGGCTCGGTATCGGCAGCCTGGAAGAGACGCTGGACGGAGAAGCTGCGGCTGCAGGCGGCAGTACGCGCAGCAGCGCCTGCCTTACCGGAAGTGGAATGCTCAGCTTCCAGTGTCCGGGGATCAAGCCGCTGACGCTGAACGGGGAAGAGCGCTACTGGATTCGTGCCCGCATCACCGGCGGGAATTATGGTGAGGAAGCGAAATATGAATACCAGGATGAAGAGGTCAAGCTCGGGGAGGGAAGCATCAAGGTAGCCCAGCTGAAGGTTACACAAGCAACCTATGCTCCCCCTTCCATCCGCAGGCTCAGCATTGCTTACAGCCATACGCTGGAGGGGCACCCGCAAACGGTGCTCACGGAGAACAATTTCAGCTTTGCGGACAAAACGGCTGCCTGTCTGGCGGAAGGGGAATATTTCAAACCTTTTTACCCTTGTGCAGAGCTTGAGCCTACGTTCTATCTGGGCTTTGACCGTGACATCAGCAACCTGCCGGTATCGCTCTTTTTTCCGTTAAACGGGGAACAGCTGAGGCGTCCGGTTGTGGCTTGGGAGTATTGGGACGGCAGAAGATGGCTGACGCTAAGTGTAAATGACGAGATCAGGGGCTTCACCCGGAGGGAAATTCTGCAGTTTGCCGTTCCAACGGATATCGCTAAACGCCCGCTGTTCGGAACAGAGCAGTATTGGATCCGTGCCCGGCTGGATGAGGGACGTTTTGAGATCTTTCCCAGGTCGATGCTATCTTTGCTAATGCGGTATGGGCCCGCAATTCCAATTCGGTTGCCGGTGAGATCCCCGGCTCCAGCAACGGCGAAGAGAACCAGAGCTTCCAATTATCCAAGACGCCTGTGCTGCCCGGACAGTGTCTTCGGGTCCGGGAGGCGCCGGGGCAAGGCGAGTGGGTGCCGTGGGAGGAAGTCGACACTTTTTCCTTGTCTGCCTCGGACGGAAGGCACTATATGCTGGACAGAAGCAGCGGGACGATCATCTTCGGGGACGGAAGAAACGGCATGATCCCGCCGACCGGAACCGGCAATATTGAGTGCGACTATAAGTATGGCGGCGGATCAGCCGGTAATGTTGCCGCAGGAGCGGTAACCAAGATATGGGACAGCTTCAGCTGGCTGGATTCGGTGACTAATCCGGTGGCGGCGGACGGCGGCTTTGACCAGGAGGCGGCGGAGCAGGCTCAAATCCGCGGGCCGCATACGCTGAAAAGCTGGGACAGAGGCGTTACCGCCGAGGACATAGAATGGCTGGTGCGTGAGGCGATGCCCCAGATTGCCAAGGTGAAATGCCTTGGCGCCATGAACCGTGATCTGGAATTCGTTCCGGGCACAGCCACAATCATTGTGGTGCCGGAAACGGATGAGCCAAAGCCGGTCCCCAGCCAGGAATTGCTCAGTGAAATTGAAGCCTATCTGTGCGAACGGACCTCGGCGCCGCTGGACACGAGTGATCCGGGAATTGAAGTGATTGGCCCGGATTACGTGCGGATCGGAGTGGAGGCCGCTGTAGCATTTACCTCCGTAGAACAGCGGAAGGTGGCGGAGGGACGGATTATTGACAACCTGAAGCAGTTTTTTCATCCCCTCTATGGCGGAGACAGGGCTGCGGGTTGGGAGCTGGGACAGAACCTGTATGTTTCCGAGGTCTATGCTGTGATCAAAAATACACCGGGTGTGGATTATGTATCCGGCATTGTCATCAAGGCTTCGGTACAGTGCTTTACGGCAAGTCTTGAACCCCTGGAAAACGGGCCTTATAAACCTCTGGCTGCTTACCCGAAGTACAGTGCGGTCCGTTCTGACGACAACTCTATTCAATTTGCGCTTGCCGAGCGGGTAGAGGCCGGAAGCGAAGTGAAATCGCTGGTGCTTAAGGGGTTCAAGGAGAATGGAAAGATCAGGCTCCGCTACAGAACTTATGAGCCGGTTGAGCTGATTGTCGTATCGATCGACGGGGACATCCTGGAATGCCAGACTCTGGACGGGCAACCGCTGGAGTACAGCTATCCTGAAGGCAGCGACCTTGAATTCGACATCACCGATGATTTAACAGTCCGCACCTATATACTTAACGGGCTGGCTTCAGGTGCTGAATCGTTTTTTGTGAAAATCGCCGTCTTTGAGCCGAAGGATATTGTCTTCTTAAGCAAGACGGATGAGTATGTCAACACCACCCCCTCAAGATTCGCAGCATCCACTCTGATAACATTTTCCTTGAAGAGGATGAGCTGATCTATGGCGGGACGCATCTGATCAACAAACCGGAAGAGCACATCTTCCCGTATCTTCTGGATAAGAACACAGGCCTGCTGCATGATTTGACCGGAACCACGGAAGACTGCCAGCTTGCAGCCATCCTTAAGGAGGAGCGGAAGTTTCTGACCGGCCTTAAGGAAGCGCCAGGGACAGCGGCACGGTGCCGCTATTGTTTTCCGGAGGAGCAGCCATAAAAAAACCTGTATAAGTTGAACTTGAAAAATAAAAAGGGCAGAAGTGACGGAGGGGAAGTTTGGAACTGTAGGAGCGAACGCGTCCGCCTTTGTCTCCGGATTTCAACCGCTAACAGCAGTATGAATCAGGAAATCCGGAGACAACAGTGGCCGGAAGTCCAAACATTCCCCGCAGTTACGACCCTACCCGATATAAAAATCTAAACTTTAACTTATACAACAAAGGAGGAAGAACCCATGCCGCTTCCAGTACCCAACCTGGACGATCTTGGCTTTGATGAGCTAGTGGCGGATGCCAAAACGCTGATCCCGCTCTACGATCCGGATTGGACGAATTATAATCCCTCCGACCCCGGCATCACACTGATTGAGCTGTTTGCATGGTTCAGCGAAATGGTTCTCTACCGGATTGACCAGGTGACGGAAGAGAGCCAGCTGCAGTTCCTCAAGCTGCTGGGTGTTGCCCTGGCAGAAGAGGAGGAGCTGACAAGCGGGATACGGCGCGGGGTGAAGCAGTTCTCGGAGTGCTACAGAGCCGTAACGGCAGCGGATTTTCAGCTGTTGGCCAAGCAGAGCCTGCTGGATATTCCGGGCATTCTGGACACCTATCCCGATCTTGCGGTGCGCACTCTCTGTCTGATCAATACAGATATGGAGAACGGCACCGGAGTGAACAAAGAGGCTTTCGGTCATGTCTCTGTGGTATTGATTCTCCAGACGGATAATCAGAAGGATCTGCTGCGAGAAATGACACAGATCAAGCAGAGGGTCAAAGCTTATCTGGACGCCCGCAAGCTGCTGACCACGCGTGTCCATGTGGTCGAGCCCGATTACCGGGATATCGTGATCGAGATGACGGTGTCCGCCAAGGACAAAAGTATCGGCAGCACGGTTATCGACAGTATTACACGTTTTCTAGATCCGGTAAGCGGGGGAGAGGAAGGCCGGGGCTGGCTTCCGGGCAGAAAGCTGTATGCCTCTGATCTGTACCATCTCGTAGAAGGCATATCCGGGATCGATCATGTTACGAGTGTAGCGCTGGACTCCCCCGACCTGCTGCCGTTCCAGTTATTTAAGCTGAAGGACCTGAAAGTTGAGGTGGAATCGTGAGCAGCCAGAACGATTATAGCTACGTGCAGTACCTTCCCAGAGTATTTCAGCAGAAAGCAGGGGAATCGGACGAACAATTTTTCTGGGCCGGTTCCTGAAGGCCTTTGAAGCCATGCTCTCCGGTAAAACAGGAGCGGCCGGGGAAGAGTCGGTCGGGATTGAAGCACTGCTGGATGGACTGCATCAGTATTTTGATCCCGGCAGGGCCCCCTCCCAGTTTCTGCCCTGGCTCGCAGGCTGGGTAGGCCTGGAGCTGGAAGAAGGCCTCGAATATGACGGGGAACAGGATAACCGGGACCGTGCGCTTGCCCCTATGCAGATTCTCCCGCTTCCTGCGGCCCGCAGCACCGTCAACCGCAATCTGATCAGCAGCATTGTCCAGCTCTACAAAAAACGCGGAACGCTGGACGGGCTGGCGGAATATTTGCAGGTCTACGCGGGAGAAGAGGCCGCCATTCAGATCAATGATTACGAAGAGCCTGTCCGCTGCGGCATCGGGCAGCGTGTAGGAATCAATACCATGGTGGGGGCGGCGGAGCCGAGCTATTTCTCCGTTCATGTCATCCTTCCCGCATACAGCCGGAGCATCCTGCAGAACAAAGTGCAAATTCTGCAAGAGGTGATCCGGAAGGAAAAACCTTTTTACACCAATTCCAGCTTGAATATTGAAGTTCCGAAAATGTGCCTGGGGGTGTACGGGCGTGTTGGAATGGAGACCTTGCTCGGGGGTATGACAGAGAATTAGAAGATAGAGAACGGAGGCAAGTAAATCATGGGAAAAGAATTTGCAAGAATGCGTTACTTTGACGGGCTCTTCCTGAATGCGGAAGATTACAAGCTGGACCAGAATTTCTACCTGCGTTTGCAGCGGCTGCATAACCGTTACCTGCATACCTGGGGCATTGTCTGCGGGCTGAAGGTGCTTCCTGTGCTGGATCCCGGAGAATACATGAAGGTAAAGATAGCCGAAGGGCTGGCTTTGAATCAGGTAGTGATTGAAGATGCTGCGACGAAGAAGAAAGAGAGCATCAGCCAGGAAATCCTCATCTATGAGGGACATCCCGACAATCCGGTGGATCTGTCCGAATATAACGCCAACGAGACCATCTATATTTGGGTCAGCTATGAAGAGATGGAGACTGACCGCAATATTGAGCGGGGCCAGGGAGAGAAGATTCATATCTGGGAGCGGGGACGGATCAGCCACGGTACCAAGAAGCCTGACAGCTCTGAACATATTGTTCTCGCCCGGATCGTCCCGCGCAAGGACAGCAATGGAATCGTAATCGACAGCGCATGTATTTTCGACTACGACAGTGACGTTGCCCGTACGCCGCTCCGGACCTACGCAGGTGCAGCGGGCAAAAAGATGGTTACAGAGAAGCTGATTATCAAAGCAAAAAGCGAAGACAGCATCGACAATATGGAGCTGAATGAAGAAACGCTGGCTGGTATGCCTGCGGTATATACGCTCCAGGAAGGCAAGGTGCTGGAGGTCAGCGCACCGGAGACGCGTTTTACCGGGGCGCTTAACATCGCCGGAGATTTAACGCTCCAGGGTGAGCTTATTCTGCAGAGCAAGGATAAATCGCAAAGTGAAATGCGGATTATGAACAGCTTCGTGGAGGTCAACAGTCCCAACACGGATGATCCAGATTATGAGTTTCCGGGACCGCGGGATGGCGGGCTTGAGGTATACCGTGGCGACGGAGGCATCCATGATGCCCGGATTGTATGGGTGGAGGCCGATCAATGCTTCAAGGCCGGACTTGGCACCGATCTCAAAAAAATTGCCTACGGCAACGAGTGGGACAGCCTGATCAAATATGAGTTCGCCGACCTGCTGCACAGACACAGCAAGCTGTCGTCGCCGGGCGGATCGTCGTTTGGCTTCAACAGCTCCGGCAAGCTGTTCAGCGATGCGGATCTGGCGCTCAAGGACGGGGCAACCTTCTGGCTTAAGGGTACGAACCCGGACACGATTGACAGCTCGCATGGTCTCGGCTGGTTCGGAGCCGGCAAGCCTTTTGCCGCATCTGAAGTGGACGGGCCTGTATTATTCGGGAACAGCGGCGGGGTTCTGGGCACTAGAACGGCCAACAGCGACGGGTCCCGGACCGACCGGCCGGTCCTCTCCTGGAACAAGGCCGGCTATGTCGGAATCGGCCCCCGGAAGGCGCTGGAGGATTCCCTGGATATCGACGGCAGCCTGCGTATCCTCAGCGGCAGGAATCCTGTCCGCTTCACCTCTGTGTGGTCGGGATTTCCGGACAATCAGATTAACGGCGCAGAGATCAGCAATGACATTACCAATCACAAAGCACTGATGATTGTAGGCAACCAGTCAGCCGGACAGGGAAGAAAGGTTGCCATCTGGGACCGCCTCGATGTGAACGGATTTCTGTACGTGAACGGTGTTATGCAGACTGCCCAGGAAATCATTCCAAGTGCAGGCAAAGGCGAGCACAACGGCATCATCTTCCCGGCGAATCCGGGCGGCGGCGGTGCAGATCTGGCATGGATCAAATATTATCCCCGCATCGGCGAGGATTGCACGCTGGAGATTGGCACCTCCAATGATGCCAATGACCACATCTCGCTGAATGCCTCCGGCAATGTAGGCGTCGGAACACTGACCCCGGCAGATAAGCTGGATGTGGCCGGGGAGCTGCGTGTCCTGAGCGGCAAGAATCCGATCCGCTTCACCTCGGCCTGGTCGGGATTCCCGGATCAGGCTCATAATCAGGCGGAGATCAGCAATGATACCACCACTTACAAATCCTTGATGCTGATCGGCAACTCGTCCTCCCGGACGGCAAACGGAAGGTTGCGGTCTGGGATCAGCTGGATGTGAACGGATTCCTGCAGGTGAACGGAAGCGCCCGCATTGCAGGGGATCTGCAGATCACAGGAAGCATCAAGACCGATGTGTTCAACTTCGACGGAAGATTTAAAAAGCTGGATGTAGCAGATAATTTTGCGGCGTATGTACGCTGTGCTGACTTCTACATCGGCTATTCCGGACGCCGTGGAGCTCCCGGCAGAGCCTTGGTGGATAATGGAAACCACCTGGTGCTCAATTATGGAAATGACTGGTCGTACGCCTCGGTTCACAGCAGCCTTGAAGTGAAAAATGCCCTGATCCCCAGTGCGGGCAGCGGCAATAACGGGATTATCTTCCCTTCCGATCCCGGCGGCGGCAGCGGCGACTCGGCTTGGATCAAGTTCTACCCGACCAGCGGGGAAAACTGCGTGCTGGATATCGGTGTATCCAATGATGCCGGGGACCGCATTTATCTTCATGCCAGCGGCGGTGTCTATGCCAACGGCAGCATGTACTGGTGGTCCTCACGCGAGCTGAAGGACAACATCGCCGATATTCCCGTCAAAGAAGCGAAGCAGCTGCTCGACGGGCTGAACCCGGTTTCTTTTAAATACAAAGGAAGCACGAAGGAAAAAACGCTTGGTTTTATCGCTGAAGAGGTGCCGGCGGTTCTGGCCGACCCTGACCAGCGGGCCATCAGCGGGATGGATATCATCGCCGTTCTGACCAGTGTGGTGAAAGACCAGCAGAAGGCTATAACCAGAATGCAAAAACAAATCGCAACCCTGCAGGGTGCCTAAAAATTGGAGGATGAAATGATGAAGGAACAACTGGAAGCGCGCATGAATGAACTGAAGGCAGAACTCGAATCCGGCCGGCAAATGATGCAGGAGCTGGATGAGAAACGCAGCAATCTGGGGTATGCCATGACACGGATCAGCGGGGCCATCCAGGTGCTGGAGGAATTGTCTGCCGGCGAAGAGGAGTCCGTTCAAGACTGAATAAGCTGTAACTATGAAAGCCGGGAGGAGTGGGATTGTGCCAAAGGATATGAAACGCATGAATTATTTCAACGGGCTGCTGCTTAAGGAAGAGGACTTAACACTGGATCAGGATTATCATAAGCGCGCACGCGGGCTGCATAACCGTTATTTCCATAATTGGGGGTCGTCACCGGGCTTAAGGTCAATCCAAAAGAGCTGACCAAAGTAGAGATTGATCCGGGGTTTGCCCTGAACCGGATCACGGACCCGGACAACAATGAAGAGATCAGCCAGGAAATTCTGGTCAGTGACACCCATCCGAATCGTGTGCTGGATCTGTCCGGATACAGCACCTCGGATCAGATCTATATTTCAGTCAGCTACATGGAAGAGCTGGCAGACCCCGACCTGCTCAAGGGGGGCGGGAAAAAATTCATGTGTGGGAAAAAGCGGATATCAAGGCCAGCTCCCTGAAGCCTAAGGATGTGCGCAAGGACATCCTGTTAGGCCGTGTAACCCTGAAGCATAATCAGGACGGAGCGCTTAGCATCGACCAGATTTATGATACTGACGTGGACGGAACGCAACTTGTAACCAGAGCCATAGGCGGAGAAACGCTTAAGGCTGACAAAATTATTGTCGGATCCAAGGATGATCCGGACCAGCCCTTCTTGAGCAACTCCGTTAAAGAGGATGGAAAAGAGGGAAACAAGCTCAATGTTCACGCAGCCTTGACTGAATTTACGGGCAATCTGAGAACCGGTGCGATCAGCTCCTACGGAGCCTTGGATGTAAACGGCGAGCTTGCTGTCACTGCCGGCAGTGAGCAGGTGTTCAAGGTTAATGATTCCGGGGACGTGGATATGTCGGGTTCCGTTGCCGTAGCCGGATCTTTCTCTGCCAAAAGCGGGATTGAAGTCAGCGGAGGCATGGCTGTACTGGATGTGCCTCAGGTCATGGTGGGCGGAAATATGGTTACGCTCAACAAAAATGCCAGTAAGGAGAACAATAGCGGCTTTGAAGTCATCCGCAAGGACGAGCCCAGCGCCAAGCTGCTGTGGGATGAAAAGAGCAAAGGGTGGATGATTGGAACCGATGTGAAGGAGGGGATGCGGCCAGCGGCATGTTCCATGTCGCCTATGGAGCAGAGTGGGAGCAGCTGCATGGCGGCTCACTTGCCGATGGCCTGCATTCCCACAGTCAGCTGCATTCGGCGGACGGGAAGCCGGCTCTCCGCACCGATGCGCAGGGCAACATCCAGATCGACCAGACACTGACCGTGTCAGGGAGCCTGGTGTCCAAGCAGGACGGGCTGGAGGTCTTCCGGGAGAGACACTGCCTAATGCCAAGATTGCCTGGAACGAGAAGGCGAAGTCCTGGCAGATCGGCACGGCAAACGGAGACATGACGGATATCCCGGACGGGAAGCAGTGGGAAGAGCTGACCGGCGGAACCGGCAACGCGGATGCCCTGCATACCCACAGACAATTCCATAATGAGGATAAAAGCCTGCTGGCCCTGGAAATTGGTGCTGACGGAAATGTAAATATTCCGCATGAGCTGATGGTCGGCGAGACGCTTACGGTCAACAAGCTGATTGTCAGGGAAGAAGAGGTAGTCGTCAAGAAAGTGGAGCAGGAGGTGGCGGACAGCTTCCTGACCGTGAACAAGGCAGACAATGATGCAGTGCTTGGCAGTAAAGGGGGCCTGGACGTATACCGGGGCATAAAGAATCCGAAAGCCCGTATGGAATGGAATGAGGCGGAGCGCAAGTGGAAAATCGGACTCGAAGGCAGCATGTCCGACATTCCGTATGGAACCAAATGGGATTCACTGACGAACGGCTCGCTGGCCGATGCGGCACACAAGCACAGTGCGCTCAGCACACCGTCAGGGGGAACGATCCTCTCCGCCGATGAACAGGGGAAGGTGTCTGCTTCCGGGAGTCTGGAGATTGGCGGAACCCTGAAGGGCCAGGGCAATGCTGAGCTCAAGGCTGATCTGAATGTGGGCGGCTCTGCTACCATCGAGGGCAACCTGACGGTAAAGGGCAAGACCACCTATGTGGACAAAGTAGATCTGGTTGTCGCCAGCAACCGGATTGAACTGAACAAATCCGAAAGCAACGGCTCCATCTTGAACCAGAGCAGCATTGACGTCTACCGGGGGAAGCAGAAACCGAGCGCCAGGCTGGTCTGGAACGAAACGGACGGCAGATGGAAGCTGGGGCTGGGAGATGAGCTGTCCAATATTGCGTACGGCAGCAATTGGGATGCGCTGACCGGAGGCGTGAGCTCGGATGCGGATGGCCTGCACCGGCATAATTCTCTAAGTGACAGCAAGGGCAACACTGTAATCCAGGCTACTGCCAAGGGCGATATTGAGATTACGAACAGCGCGGAGGTACAGGGAACACTTACTGTCGACAACGGTGCGGATATCAGCGGCGGGCTGGCGGTGCAAGGTCAGCTTAAGGTCGACGGCAACCTGATTGTCAAAGGTACCACGACTACTGTTGAGCGTGAAGACCTGGTCGTTACCAATAATGTGATCGAGATTAACAAGTTCAAAGGCGAGACGCCGCCCGCGAATGAGAGCGGGATTGAGGTCTACCGGGGGAATCGCAGCCTGCCGCCAGAATTATCTGGAACGAGAGTGAACGCAAATGGAAGGTTGGCACAGGCAGCGCTCTGGAAAATATCGCAAGCGGCAGCTCCTGGGACAAGCTGACGCAAATGGCGAGTGCGGATTCCCTGCACACCCACAGCCAGATCTACAATCCGCAGACCGATATACTGGCACTAAGCGCCAGTGCCGAGGGGGATGTGGATGTCCATCATGATCTGACCGTCGGCAGCAATCTTACAGTGGCCGGAGATCTGGAAGTCCGGGGGACTTCTGCCAGCATCACTACGGACGAGTTGGACATCGGCAGTCCATGGGTCACGATCAATAAGGATGGCGGTGAGGTCTCTTCACTTTCCGGCGGCGGATTGGAAATCTACCGGGGACCCAACCAGCCTGCTGCCAAGATTTCCTGGGACGAGACTAAGGATGAGTGGCAGCTTGCAACGCCTACAGAACCTGCTGCAATGGTTGTTGATACATCAGGTAATGTCAATGTATCCGGTGGACTGAAGGCTGCCAACGCCAGTGTCCTTGGTGCGGTGACCGCTGCCAGTGCAGCTATTGCCGGAACGGTGACCGTTGGTGATGGTCTTGAAGTACTCCAGGGAACGGAGACGAGTGCACAGATCAAATGGGCAAAGGACCGCTGGAAGCTGGGAACCGCAGGCAAAACTGTACTTAGCCTGACCCGCAGCGGCAAAGTGGGTGTGGGCACAGATAATCCTACTGAAGTTCTGGATGTGGCCGGCAAGGCTGTTTTCCGGACAGAGGCGGAAATCGCCGGAGCAGCAACGTTTTCGGGCAAGGTCACTGCCCATGGCGAAGCGACATTCGAAGGAGACGCTGCATTTAATAAGGCGATTCATGCGGCAGATCTTGCGGTAAGCAAAAATGCAGTCGTGGCCGGCAATGTTGTTGCGGGCGGCTTCGAGGCTCCGCGCGGGCTGGACAGCAGCGGCAAGGAACTGCCGAATGCGCGGATCGTCTGGAATAACGTGCAGAAGGCCTGGTTCTATGGCGACGGAGTTACGCTCTCGGAATTCGGCACGGGCAAAGGCGGCCAGAACAAGCTCTACAACGCGCTTGGTGATACCATTGCCCTGTTCGCGGATTCGGAAGGCAGAGTAGGGATCGGAACCAATACCCCGCTGGCACTTATGGATGTCAAGATTAAGGGGGGGCTCACGGCTTTCAGCGTAACCGGAGCAGGAAATGTCGGTATCGGGACCTATGATCCGAAATCAAAGCTCGATGTGCAGGGCGACACAGCGGTTGCGGGAACCCTCACAGCGGTTAATGCCGTCATCTCCAAGGATCTGACCGTAACAGGCAATCTGACTGTGAACGGCGATACAGTGATGATCAATGCAGCTACCCTGGAAGTTGAAGACAACATTATTAGAGTGAATAAGTATGCACCCCAAGCAACGCCGGTTGTCAAAAATGCCGGGCTGGAGGTATTCCGCGGCGGGACCGCGCTCCCGGCCCAACTGATCTGGGATGAAACTGCCGATGAATGGCAGGCCGGTGTCCCGAATGCCCTGAAGGCTATCGAGTTCAAAGGCCATACCCATCCGGAGTTCGCCGAATTGTCCGGCGCATTTACCGTAGTTTCCGGAAATGTCGGGATCGGCACCCCGGCGCCGGCCGCCAAGCTGGATGTCAACGGCAATGTGGCCGTTTCCGGCAAGCTGACCGCTGTAGACGCCGCTGCCAGCGGGACATTAACGGCCAAGGATGCCGCAGTTACGGGAACACTGACTGCTAAGGATGCGAATCTGAGCGGTACGGCAGCATTTAAAGACGCCGCAGTCAACGGCACATTTACGGCGAAAGATGCCGCAGTCAGCGGTGTATTGACCGCGAAGGAGGCAACGGTCAGCAATGCATTGACGGCGAAGGATGCAACGGTCAGCGGTGTATTGACCGCGAAGGATGCAGCCATCAGCGGCAGCCTTACCCTCGGCCAGGGCATTGCCGTGGACAGGGGAGCCGACCCGAAAGCGCAGCTTCTCTGGGACGAATCCACAGATGCCTGGCAGGCTGGGGTAGCCGGAAGTATGAAGCAGCTTTCGTACAGCGGCCACACCCATCCGGAGCTGACGGCTCTGACCGGTGTGCTGAAGATAGCCTCCGGGAATCTCGGGATTGGCACCGCAGCGCCAACCGCCAAGCTGGATGTGAACGGCAATGCGGTTGTCTCAGGTAAACTGACCGTTGTTGACACAGCCATCAGCGGTACCTTGACTGCCAAAGACGCAACGGTCAGCGGCAGCCTTACCCTCAGCCAGGGCATTGCCGTGGAGAGGGGAACCGATCCGAAAGCACAAATTCTGTGGAATGAAGCGCTGGATGAGTGGCAGGTTGGCGTAGCAGGCAGCCTGAAGCAGCTTTCGTACAGCGGCCATACACACCAGGAGCTTTCAGACCTGAGCGCTGTGCTGAAGATCGCTTCCGGCAATCTCGGGATTGGCACCGCCACACCGGCTGCCAAGCTGGATGTCAACGGCAATGCGGCAGTGTCCGGGAAGCTGACGGTGGCCGACGCGGCAGTAAGCGGTACCTTGACAGCAAAGGACGCAGCACTAACCGGAGTGCTGACCGTGAAGGATGCATCTCTAAGTGGAACATTGACGGTTCCAAATGCAACAGTGTCCGCCACGCTGACAGCGAAAGACGCTGCGGTTAGCAATAAACTGACCGCCAAGGATGCTGTCATCAGCGGCAGTCTGGCGGTTAGCCAAGGCATTGAAGTCGGCCGCGGAACGGACAAAAAGGCCCGGATCGCCTGGAACGCAGCTAATAATGTATGGCAAGCCGGAATCGAAGGCGATTTGCAGACCTTAGTCTGCAAGGATCACGTTTATGATGAGCTGATTCAGGTAGCGGGCGCGGTGACCGTGGACTCCAGCAGCAATGTAGGGATCGGCAAAACCCCAACCGACGATTACAAGCTGGATGTGAACGGCAACCTGCGGGCGACCAATTTCGCCCAGACCTCTTCCAGAACCTTCAAGGAGAACATCGCCAGCCTTCCGGTGAAAAAAGCCCTGGAGCTGCTGAACAAGCTGAAGCCTGTTACCTTCAACTACAAAGCGGAAAATGCCAAGAAACAGAATATCGGCTTCATCGCCGAGGACGTTCCGCAAATCTTCTCGACCACGGATCACAAGTCCGTTGTTCTGATGGATATCATCGCTGTGCTGACTACCGTTGTGCAGAAGCAGCAGAAGGAAGCCCAGGATATGCGGAAGCAGGTTAATGAACTTCAGGTTCAGGTAAAAGCCCTCGCAGGCGCATAACCGATAGGCGCTTGTAAGAACAGATTAAGCAGCTCCTTCAGCCATAGTGCTGTGGGGCTGCTTTGTTTTTTTATAATTAGTAAACACGCAGCCTACTGAGCGAAAAATACCTTTGAATTATGCACAGGCAGGCTTCTCATAATATTCTCACCAGCTAATCAGCCCTGGACTGCCATTTTGCAAAGTTGAAGTGTAGAATGGTCAGTAGATGAACGCCGCAGGAGGAACAGGGATGTCAAAAGAGTATTCGCGCACCTATATTGAGAGTGTAAAGCTGGAGCTGCTGAGCAGGCTTGGCCTGAAGCAGGTCTATTATAAGGGTCAGGCAGGCGATGATTTGCTCTATGAAGCCACAGGTTTTGACAAAAAGACCCAGCATCGATTCTGCGTCAGAACCAGAACCGGGACCGTTGACGAATTCGTGGCCGGGAAATGGATGAAGGTCCGCAGCTTTGAGATCAAGAGCAAAGAGCAATAAGACTTGAAATCCGAAAACAACAAAGCCGCCTAACCCGCGATCTAATGGGATAGACGGCTTTTTTATGCTGCAATCTACATAGAGAAATCGTTGCCGAGATACACGTTCGGCGCAGTCAGATACAGCTCACGGACCACTACATTCTGCGGCTGCTGCAGCGCGTAGACTACAGCTCTTGCTATATCATCGCCGCTCAAAAAGGTCTGGCCCATGGCCCCGCTAATCCGTGCAATCAGCTCTTCCGGCAGGTGGTCCCCCTGCTTGTATTCGACCTCCATCCCCAGCTTGCGGGCTAGCTGTACAACTGCCTCCGGTTCAAGGTTCCGTCCAAAGTTGGTGGCTACAGCACCGGGAAGAATCGTTGTTATCTGAATCGGCTCTTGGGCCAGCTCACGTGTCAAGGCTTGTCCGATTGCATTCACCATATGTTTGGTGGCGCTGTAGAAATCCCTTCCCGGTTCGTAGGCGTTGCCTGAGGAAATATTAATAATATGGCCTGGGGCGCCGCCTTCATTCAGCCGCATGGCCTGGACAGCTGCCTGCGAGCCGGCCAGAAGTGCCAAGATATTGACATCGATCATCTCCCGCCAGTCCTCCACCTTCGTATCGACAATATTCCCATGGATATGCAGGCCGGCATTGTTGACCATGATATCCAAATGACCGGTCTGCGTCCGGGTTTGGCGGATAAAATCCTGCAGCCTGCCGGTATCCCGGAGATCAAATGCGCTGCAGGTGGCTTGCCCGCCTGCCACTTCGATTTGCGACTTCACCTCTTCCAGTTGTTCCCGGCTTCTTCCAGTGATGAAGACATGCACACCTTGTGCTGCAAGCCGGGTGGCGATGGCGCGTCCAATGCCGCTGGATGCCCCGGTAATGACGGCTGTTTTATGATTTAACATGCTGTTTCCTCCTTTATGTTATGAACAATGTGTTGATTTATGAACCATGTGTTTATTATAATCAGGGTAAAATACACTTACAATAATCACTATTTTGAATAGTGTTCATTAAGGTTGTAGTGGAGAAATGGAGGGGCTTTTATGGAAAAAGCCGCTGATCTGCGGGTGATCCGCACGAAGAAGCTGATTGATGAAGCGTTTCTGTCACTTGTTGAGGAGAAAGGGCTGGAAAGTGTGAATGTTAGAAGTCTGACCTCTAAGGCAGGGATTAACCGCGGCACCTTCTATCTGCATTATCAGGATATTTATGATCTGATGGAGAAGATGGAGGATCAGATTATTGAAGAGATGAACGCTCTGCCAGCCCGGAGCATACCTGAACAGCTGCTTGGCAGCGGAAGTGTAGAAGAGCCTTTTCCCTCGATTGTGGAATTTATCCGCTTTATGAACGGGCGGCACCGGTTTTTTGCTATTTTTTTCGCCCAGGAAGGCATCTCATTTGGAAAAAGACTAAGAACACTGATTCACAGCCGCATGTATGAGAAGCTTCCCCGGCAGGCCATGAATCCGGACGCCTTGGCGGTCCCGGACGAATATATTGTCGCATATTTCAGCTCAGCGCATTTTGGGGTCATCCGGCACTGGTTTGAATCGGGGAGAACACTCCCCCGGAGCAGGTGGCGCTGATCTTAACCCGCCTCGTCCGCGACGGCCCGCTGCTGACCGCGCTGAACCGTAAGCCGGAACAGCCACAGAAGTGAATTCCCTTCACCAGTACAGGATAACCGCCTCTATTTATCTGGAATAATATTCATAAAAATAAGTTGACTGAATCAACTTATCGGAGTATAACATAGTTGACTGGATCAACCATGGAGGCGGTAAAATGGAGCTTTTAACACTCGCAAGAAATGTAGGAATACTCCACAGGCAAACTCAGACGTATATTGCGGCTATTGGCAGCACTCTGGATATCAGCTTCTCGGAGTGTATCCTTCTGATGAACATTTACGGCAATGAGGGTATCACCCAGGAAGAACTGTCCGCCCTGTTGTTTATTGATAAGGCGGCAACGGCTAGATCGCTTCAATCTCTTGAGAAGAAGGGGGTGATCAGGCGGGAGACGAAAAATGAGGATAGAAGAGCCAAGAAACTTTTTGTTACGGATAAAGGAACAGAATTTCAAGCGTATTTCTTCAACCGTCTGGAAGCATGGGAGAAGGTTACAACCGGAGGAATGGATGAAGAGGCAAAGGACCAGGTCTTTAAGGGGCTGAAGAGGATGGCGGAGCAATCCATGCGGGCAGACCTAAGTGACTGTCAACAATCCAAGGAAGAAGGCCATAAGTATGCCATTGAACCCGAAACTGAATAAATTGCTGGAGACTGATTTTGCACAAATTCAAGCTTGTGTATCAGGTCATCATTAACGCAATGCTGGATTTGCCGGGAGTCACAGAACCTAAATCGCGCGTGGAGAATGCGGAAGGCTATAGACTGACCACCAAAGGCATCGAATGGTTTGTGTCCCGGTACTTGAATGAAGCAAGCGAGGCCCGGAGCCCTCTGGCTTCACCGCTGCTTGCTGAGTATCTTGGAGAGCTTCCTCCCGCTTGCGTGATTACCTCAGAATATGATCCGTTGAGAGATGAAGGGGAGATGTATGCGCAGCGGCTCATTGCGGCAGGAGTTGATGTTTGCTTAAAAAGATACAACGGGGTCATTCATGGTTTTTTTAACATGCAGGAGACTTTGGAGGAAGCGCAGGATGCCCTGGCGCTGGTCTGTGCGATGCTGGCGGAAGCATTCGGGAAGGAGCTGCAATGATGGCTGGTATCCAGGAATTGCGTGCAAGTAAAATCGATCTTCACAGCCATTATCTGCCTTCAGCCTACAGAGAGGCATTGCTGAAACATACCGGACCCAATCCCGATGGGTTTCCAACTCCCGTCTGGAATGCGGACCTTCATTTGGAGGCGATGGAGCAATTGGGGATTGCGGTCTCGCTATTGTCTTTGTCTTCTCCCCATATTCATTGGGGAGACAGAGAAGCTGCCAGAGAATTGGCCCGGAGGGTAAACGAGGACGGTGCGGAGCTTGTGCGGAAATATCCCGGGAAGTTTGGCTTGCTGGCCTCATTGCCTGTGCCGGAGATTTCCGATTCCATTGCAGAGATTAAATACGCTATGGATGTGCTGCATGCTGACGGTTTTACACTGCCTACCCATGCGCTGGGAGTATATCTGGGCAATCCCTGCCTGCATGATATCTTTGACGAGCTGAACACACGTAAAGCCATTGTCGCACTTCATCCCAATAGACCCACGCTTGTCCCGGAGCATGTTCTGGAAAGATTGCCTGCCCCGATGATGGAGTTTTTCTTCGATACGACCCGCACAGTAATGAACCTTATCTTCACAGGGACCTTAAGCCGCTTTCCCGACATCACTTACATTATCCCGCATGCCGGTGCGTTCCTGCCGGTACTTGCCGACCGGATTGCACCGGCGCTGCATATGATGCCTTCGATATTCGGTGAGCACACGGAGGATGCCGGGTTGGATATCTACGCCTCACTAAAAGGACTTTATTATGACCTTGCCGGCGCTTGTCTGCCCAGACAGCTGGGCAACCTGCTGCAATTGATTGGGACGGACCATCTCTTGTATGGCAGCGACTATCCGTATACCCCGGCTGATGCCTGCAAATCTTTAGCGGACGGTCTGGAGGGGACTGGTTTGCTGACGGATGAAGCGCGCTGTCAAATCTATGGTGAGAATGCGTTGCGTTTGTTTCCAGAGCTGTAACGGCTTCTTCTGAGATTCCGGCTTGTTTTGCATGTATCCGCTTTGATCATAGGATCAAGGCGTTTTTTTATTGTATGGGAATTTGGCAATGTCATCTCTCCAGCTTAAGAATTATGTAAGGTTCAGGTAATAAAAAAGAAAATTCTGCTGTGTACAATAAGAGCCAGGAAGACAAACGAAGAAGCCAAAGGGGATATCGGGAATGACAACCATATTGCGGACATGGGAGCTAACCAAGGAGTATCAAGGCAAAGAGGTTGTTAGCGGCGTGAACATGAATATTAAGCAAGGCGAAATTTACGGGTTCCTGGGACCGAACGGAGCGGGTAAAACCACGGTAATGAAAATGATCACCAATCTGGTGAAGCCGACAGAGGGGTTTATCGAATTTTTTGGAGTGAGCATGACAGACCATTCCTATGAATTGCTGAAGCGCATGGGCTGTATTATTGAAAATCCGGTGTTCTACGACAAGCTGACGGCGAGAGAAAATCTCCAGCTGCACGGGGAGTACATGGGGTACTACAATGTGAAGGCCATGGAAGAAGCACTGGAGCTGGTCAAGCTGAAGGATGTGGACAAAAAGCCGGTCAAGCAGTTCTCCCTGGGGATGAAGCAGCGGCTGGGCATTGCCCGGGCGCTAATGACCAAGCCGGAGCTGCTTATTCTGGATGAGCCGATCAACGGGCTGGACCCCATGGGCATCAAGGAAATGCGTGAAGTGTTCCGCATGCTGAGCCGGGAATATGGAATGACGCTGCTGATCTCCAGCCACCTTCTGGGGGAGGTTGAACAGGTTGCCGACACCATCGGCGTGATCTTTGAGGGAATTTTGCTGGAGGAAGTGGCGATGGACAGAATCCGCAGCCGGAACACGCCATACATCGAGCTGATTACCGGAGAGAGCGGCAAAGCGGTGTATGTGCTGGAGCACAAGCTGGGCCTCACCAACTTCAAGATGCTGAACCCCCGGACGATCCGCATTTACGATGCCGTGCAGCAGCTTGAACTGAATAAAGCCCTGATAGAAGCGGATGTGGAGCTGGAAAGCCTGAGTAAAAAAAATCATTCGCTGGAAGATCATTTTGTGGAACTGATGGGGTGGGGAGGCATTGCTTAATTTCATTTTTTAATTTTCAGGCAGTGAATAATCATCCGTAAGCGTCAAACAGAGGAAAGGTGAATATTGAAAATAAAATATATTAGTTGTTATAGGAAGGATGAATGAAGTGGAACTAAAAATCGGAAAAAGTATGGTGCAGTCCCTCTGGATGGCCTGGGAAAAGGTGTTTGCGCTGGGCTCACATTTTCGCGGAGCCGGTACCTCCCGTTTTGGGATTTGCAGCGTAATGCTCAAAAAACACAGAGGGAAAGCTATTATATGCCAGGACTCTACAGTGATTCATGACGGGGAATGGGTAGGAGAGCTGCACCTTGATAACGGAAGTATTCTGAAGCTGATAAAGTCCGAAGGTTCGGACCGGGCTGCACTGCGGACGGCAAGAATGCTGCGGCAATCCATGCGCCAGATCAATGAAGCCTTCGAATCGCAGTCAGAGTTCAAGCAGGTCAAGGCGCTCCTGGGGATTACGCTGCTGCACCGGGGAATCACGCATGGTCTGGGCTTTGAGCAGCAGGCGATGCAGCCGGGATTGTTCAGACGGATGACCACGATCTATCTCCGCCTGCTGTTGTCAGCATTGCACCCGGAGGGGAAAAACAGAATCGGCCAACGCACCGATCAGCTCGTCCCGATGCTGCTGATCCATTCGCGCGCTTCACTGAAAGACCGTTTTTCCCCGGACAGAAGCTGCCGGGATAAATACATATCCGCTTTAAGGAGGAACTATGCTCTCACATCTGACTATTGGAATCATCAGCATCTTTATTCTATATATGTTACTCCCCAGTCTGATTACACGGCTGGCGGGGTATGGCGTCATGCGCCGGGGGACGTCTCCCAGGGAGGTGGCTTTCACCTTTGATGATGGGCCGCATCCGGAATATACCCCCAGATTGCTGGATCTTCTGGCACAGCATAAAGTAAAAGCCACCTTTTTCGTCCTTGGTTCGCAAGCGGAACGATATCCTGAGCTGATCAGGAGAATGGACCGGGAAGGGCATCAGATTGGCATTCATAATTATATACATACCTCCAACTGGCTCATGCTGCCCGGCACCATCCGCAGGGGGCATCTGAAGCGGACTGCAGATATTGTGGAGTCAATCATCGGGACCCGGCCTGATTATTACCGTCCGCCTTGGGGATTGATCAATATGTTCGACTTCTTTCGCCTGAAGCAGTACCGGATTGTGCTGTGGTCGCTGATGGCACATGACTGGAGCCGGAAGAAATGTCAGACTTCCCTCCGCTCAACACTGTTAAACCGTATCCGGGACGGGTCTATTATTGTGCTGCATGACAGCGGAGATACGCTGGGGGCGGACGGAAATGCTCCTCATTATATGCTGCAGGCTCTGGAGGAAGTGCTGAACCAGCTGAAGGCCAGAAACCTGAAATGTGTCCGGGTGGACGAAATGGCTTAACCTGGGACAAGTGTTCCGTTTGGATGAATAAGATCATTCGCTGCGTAGGATTTCATAATTTTTGCATAAAAGCGACTTCACTGCCAAATATATTGAATTTGCATAATAAAAAAATGATAGACACAAATTTGTGAAATTTATCACGTTGTTATTATTAAAATTTTAATATATAATATGAATATACCAAAAAACAGGGGGAATTGTTGTGAAGCTAGTAAAAGGATTGATTGTTGCAGGTGTGGCGGCAGCGTTGCTGTCGGGTTGTGGAAATAATAAGGATAAAGCCAATGAAGCGGCAAGCGCAGCACCGTCTGCAAGTGCGGCGGCTGAAACTACAGATGCACAAAGCACAGCGTCCATCGTAAACCAAGCGGATGCTTTTACCAAAGCAGTAAGTGCTGAAGGCAACTGGATCGTAGCGATTCTGAATGACCTCACCGTAGACACCGATGTGGTTGTCGCCGGGGAATTCCATGACAAAGGCAAAGCAGAAAATGCCATCTACCGCAAACTGGCTCTGTATGCTCAGGATGCAGATCACAAAATCACTGCCAGCTACACACTGACTGCCCCTAAGGTGACTGTTCAGAGTGAAAACTTCAAAGTGCAGGGCGGAACAATCAAAGGTGACGTTTATGTAGAAGCCAAAGGCTTTACGCTCGACAAAACCGCAACAATCGACGGCAACCTCTACTTTAAGAGCGATGATCTGAAAACAAGTGCTGTCCTCGAAGGTAAAGTAACCGGCGAAACAGCCGTTAAATAATTCAGGTTCTGAACAACAGCTATCATTTCATCTTCTAAAAAATGCCTGTAGACCGTACCCGATTAGGGTTCAAATCTGCAGGCTTTTTTTGTATAAAAGGGACCCTCAGGTGAAATGAAATATAAGTATACTACAGAAGGCGGTCATAACGGGAGCGGAACCCTGTCAGATGCCCAGTCGCCATCCCCTATATATAATCTGGGTTCCTCCGGGGGAACGGGTCCATCGCCGACCAGAATTCTGTGGTGAACATGCACGTGGAATGGGATGGTGGTACGGAAGAAATGGAGTTGATGCCTGTAAACCCACGGAAGTAGGGCTTGGGTATCCGGGTAACAAGAGGGCTAACTAAGCTGCGACATATATTCATAAGCCGTGATTCCGAACATGCTTTTGAAATGACGGTTGAGATGGGTCAGATCGGCAAAGCCGTAATCCGCCACAGCTGCATATATATCTCTTGAATGTTCAATAGCCTGTTTGGCACGCTCCACCTTGCAGTTCAGAAAAAATTGATAAGGGGAGATGCCGGCATGGCTTTTGAACTCACGGATAAACTGATATTTGGACAGGCCAAATTCTTGACAAAGGTCATCGAGCTTCAGCACTTGATCCATGTGGGAGTTCATCATTTCTTTCGCTTTTTGCACAAAAGCATTGTTCTTCCTCCTCGGTGCGGCGATCTCCGTCTTCGACAGAAGTCCTCCCAGCCTGAACAGCAGCTCACTGGACCAAGCATCATCTGTGCCGTTGCGGATCGATTGGTTCAAGCTTAGGATGCAGGAAGCCAAATCGGCATCGTAGACAATTGGGGAGTTGAAGCGCAATTCCTGACCCCCGAGAATCTCAGCGAACAGGTCCGGTTTGATGTACAGCATTACATAATCAATGCCCTCCCTGTCATAGGAGCTGCCGTCATGATACTGTTCACGGTTGAACAGCATGACGCCATTTTTATGGGAAGCCTGAAAGCTGCCCTCCAGGTTATACTGCTGAATCCCGCGCAGGGTTACTCCGACGGCATACTCCTCATGGCAATGCTTTTTGTAAGTGAAATCGGTAAAGCTTGCTGACAAGGACAGGATATCTGCCGATTTGGCATAGTTGAATTTCTCCACGGAACTCACCTCCAAGGCTTTATAGAATCCCTGACACCATCACTGCGGAATACACGAGAAACAGTGCCATCAGGGTATTGAACAACCGGTGATGCTGCTGCAGCAAATTTTTGAAGACAGCGCCGCAAACCACCCAGGTTACAAACGCCAGAAATCCGATAACTGTAATCATCACCACAAACAGAAATGAAGCCGAAGCCGAAGGATAATAAGGCAGGACATAGCTGGGAATAACGGTTAAGGTGAACAGCAGCACCTTCGGGTTGATTAGCTGCATAAGCAGGCCTGAGGCAAAATTAGCAGTCTGCACAGGTGCGGCTTCCGCACGCCCCATCCGATAGATTTGATAGGCCAGGTAGAGCATATACAGACTGCCGACAATCTGCATGATGACCAGTATATCCGGTATTATGCCGGCAAGCACATGATTAAGCAAGGCAGAAGCGGCAAGCAGCAGACCAAAGGCGATCGTTGCTCCCCAGACGTATTCCATGGTTTTTTTGGCACCGTGATGCTGCACAGATGATAAAATAACTATATTGGTAGGCCCGGGTGTGAATGTAACCACAATACAGTAAATAATGAAGGATGCGATGTTCATAATGACCCCCTATACAAGTAGTCACATGAATATACACCCTGTTGCGGAATGGCTATAGTATATTATTGCAGCGTCCAATAAAGGAAGCACCCGTCAAATCTGTGCACGAACTGTCGGAACCGGGTCCTGAAAGGCTGTTATTCTAGGTTCGAGGGGAGGATTCAACAGCATGAACGTACTTGAGAACATGAACGATGCATTATCCTACATTGAAGATCATCTCACAGAAGAGATTGATTTTAAAGAGGTGACAAGGCGGGCATTATGCTCCGAATATCATTTCAAGCGGATGTTTTCATTCCTTGCCGGGGTGCCGCTCTCGGAGTATATCCGCCGCAGACGCCTTACGATTGCCGCATTCGAGCTGCAGCAAAGCCAGCTGCGGATCATCGACGTGGCGGTGCATGTCGGATACAGTTCACCGGATGCGTTCACGAAGGCGTTCCAGCTTTTTCATGGAGTGACTCCCTCTGAAGCGCGAGCGGGCAGTCCCTCTCTGAAGTCCTTCCCCCGGATGACTTTTCAGTTGACCATAAGAGGAGGCAGTGAAATGAATTACCGTATCGAGGAAAAAAAGGCGTTTCGTATTGTCGGGCTGAAGAAAAGGGTTCCCATTCAATTCAGCGGTGTGAACCCGGAGATTGCCGCCATGGCGCAAAGCCTGAACCTGCAGATGATCACCGAGCTGAAGCAGCTGTCGAATACCGATCCGGCGGGGATCATCAGCGCATCGGTCAATTTCTCCGAGGGCCGTATGGAAGAAAAAGGGGAGCTGGATCATTACATCGGGGTTGCTACAACACTGGAAGGTCCGGAGCCTTATGCGCAGCTTGAGGTTGCCGCTTCTACATGGGCTGTATTTGAAGCCGTCGGGCCTTTTCCGGATACTCTCCAGAATATTTGGGGCCGGATTTACTCCGAATGGTTCCCTTCTTCCAGCTACGAGCTAGTGGAGGGGCCGGAAATATTATGGAATGAGAGCCAGGACACGGCCTCGCCCACGTACAGAAGTGAAATATGGATACCTGTTCAAGCTTCGGGCCTGAATTCAGGTATCTAACCATTGGCGGTATTCTTTAACTAAAAACATTCTTTGGCTCCAGCCCTCAAGCTCAGTATGGTATGGTTAGATTGTAATCATCAACAGCAAGAGTGAGGTGTTATGGGATTGGTTCAAGCCAAGGAAGTATTGAGCAACCAGTTGCTCGCGAACGCAAATGACCCCAGCTGGTATGTGACCTTCACAGCATCCGTGCAGGGTTTAAGTGAAGAAGAGGCTGCATGGAAGGCGGATGAAGACAGCAACAGCATTGCCGAGCTGGTCCAGCATCTGCTGTACTGGAATCAGACCTGGCAGACCCGGTACCGGGAGGCCAGTGTTCATGCCGTGCCATCTGTGGAGAGCAACAACCATACGTTTGCGGTTCCCCCGGATCTTTCATTTGAGCAGCTTCAAACCCGGTTGCTGGCGGTGCTGTTGGATTGGCAGAGCCTGTTAACCGAAGCGCAGCTGGCAGAAGATGTACGCGAATTCCCCGGCAGCCAGTGGTGGGAAATCGTCGGGAATGTGACCACCCACAATGCTTACCATATCGGGCAGATCGTATTTATACGCAAGCTGCAAAAGAGCTGGAAGCGGAGTGGTCGATAGAATAAGAGATACATGAAAGAGCATCTCGATTTTACGAGGTGCTCTTTTTATACTGGTACATATCATAATAATACTTGAAAAAAATATACACTCTACCACTCAGGAAAACTTTCCTTAACCGTGATATGGAGTTCATATCCTCGATTTAAATCCACATATTTCCTCAATAACCCTTAAGTGTAATGTAAATTTCTGTCGAGAAACAGACTGTTTGTTCGCCTTTATTTAGTGTAGGCTTGATGCATACATATTGAAGGAGATGAAGGTTTGTGAAGAGTTGGAAGAGAAGATTAGGGTTGAGTGGTCTTATTTTAATTATAGCTATATCATTTTTTGGAATTCAAAAAAATACATTTGCTGCTACTGTTGGTAGTAGCCAATTAAAAAAGCCTGAGACCGGATGGAAGCGAATAATTGATTCTAATCCCCTAATTACTTATAAAGGGACATGGATACAGTATACCAATAAAGAGTACAGTACAGGATCGGCACACGCCACATTAATTGATGGATCATCGTCGTCTTTCTGGTTTAAGGGTAATAAACTGAGAGTTCTTGGATCAAGGAATTTAAATAAGTCTAAAACTATGAAAATACAGATTGATGATGCTACATATTTTTACTCTGCCTATGGAAAAGCTCAAACAGATACTTTATTATTTGAAAAGACTGGATTAGATAATACGGATCACCAAGTAACAATAACCTATCAAAAGGAGACTTCTCAAGATTTTGTTTTAAGTGCATTTGATATAAGTGATAGTGGAGCATTAATTCCAGAGCCTACAAAAGCCCCAGAGCCTTCTGCGACACCTGAACCAACTATCGATCCAACAGCGACACCAACGCCAGAACCAACCGTTGAGCCTACGGCTACACCGGAACCGACATCTGCTCCGACTACCGAACCAACTGTTGAGCCTACGGCTACACCGGAACCGACATCTGCGCCGACTACCGAACCAACCGTTGAGCCTACGGCTACACCGTCCACAACCCCGTCACCGACTCCAGAGCAGCCGACAGGCCACCGCGCAATCCTGGTTGTGACGATGAACACCGGTCTTGAGAAAGAATTTGACCTGAGCATGGAAGAAGTGAGTTCTTTTATAGATTGGTACGAGAAAAAACAGTCCGGTACAGGAACGGCATCCTATGCGATAAATAAACACAATAATAACAAAGGTCCGTTCACCAGTCGCAAAGAATATGTGATATTCGATAAGATCCTCACGTTCAGCGTGGACGAATATTCTGCAGAATAGCTTAACACAGTATTCTAACAAGAAAATAACGCAAGCACTGTGCCCTGCCAGTATTGGCGGGGTATTTTATTTATCATTCAATCATCCCCATCTCACGCAGCCGGTGCTTGATCACTTCGATTTTCCCTTTTCGTTCTTCTTTCGTTATATATTCTTCCTCCAATAATCTCAATATTTCTAAATTAATTATAAGACTGGGATTGTTTGAAATTCGCCGTAGCAGCCCAAAGAGCAAATTACACTCACTGCGCTCAAGTCCATTAATAATGCCAACTTTACTATACTGAATGTCCAGTATATCCCCAATCCGCTCATATCCTGCCAGGGTGAGACTTTTTAACATTTTGTTTACGGGAGTCCTTTTTTCACCGGGTTTTACTGCTAATTTGATATGACTAACTGGGAGTCCTTCACACGCTTTATGTATCATGAACCTGTCTCTTAAGGTGCCTTGGAGTTCTTTGGTCATCTGATATCACCTCAATAAAAATATATGGTCAACATAACATTCTCAATAAGTGAATTAATAGTTGTAAAATATTACAGTTCGTTATCGCTCCAGAATGGAGGCGCCTGCTGGATCATGAGCAGCGGACGCTGATATAATGTGAATACCTGTCATCCTGAGGGAAACCATGAAGCTGTTATTGATCAAATAAAGAGGACGAAAAGGAGCGTGTAACGACAATGGAAAATGTAAAAGAGCCTGAAGAATTAAACGCGGCAACTACTGCGCTTGTGGTGATTGACTTGCAGAACGGGATTGCCAGCATTGGTCGGGAGCTGCATCCCTATCCGGTGGAGCAGGTGATCCGTAATGCAGACAATCTGGTGAGGGCTTTTACGGAGAAAGGTGCTTTTGTGGTGCTGGTAAGAGTCTCTACACTTGACGGGAAAGATATGCTTAAACCCAAGACGGATTTGCAAGTAAGCCCGCCGCAGTACCCTGAAGGCTGGGACCAGATTGTGCCTGAATTAGCCAAATATCAGGGGACGTACACCCTTACCAAACATCAATGGGGAGCGTTTTTCGGGACAGACCTCGACCTCCAGCTCCGCCGGCGCGGGATTCGTACAATCGTACTTTGTGGTATATCTACCTCCATCGGTGTGGATACCACCGCAAGAGAAGCTTATCAACTGGGTTATGACCAGGTTTTTGTCGAAGATGCCATGGGTGCTTCCAGCCGGGAGGAACATGAGTTTGTCTGCAAAACGATCTTTTCCCGGATTGGACGGATTCGGACGAGCGCAGAAGCGGCTGCCTCATTAACATAACACGCTGGTGGAGAGGATAAGACTTTTATATGAGAACGGTCGGTAAAATAATTCTTTACTGATCGTTCTCATTATGTTAAGATGATTTCGAGAGCAGGAGATCAATTTTTTTTGATGATAATAGAATGATCGTTCCCATAAAGACCTCAATCGGCTCTAGAGAACGAATCGGAAAAGGAGAAATGGACAATGGGTAAATTGGACGGGAAAGTAGCTTTTATTACCGGAGGGAATAGCGGTATCGGGCTGGCCACTGCAAAATTATTCGTAAACGAAGGAGCTAAAGTAGTGATTACCGGACGGAACCAGGACACTCTAAATGCGGCAGTTGAGGAGCTTGGCGCTGCGAACGCACTTGGGGTTCAAGCAGACACTACTGACCCTGCAAGTCTGGAACAGGCGGTTGCGGCTGCGGTAGAGAGATTTGGTGCGCTGGATGTGGTATTTGCAAATGCCGGGATTTCAGGCTACACCCCTGTTGGGGGAACGGAGTTCTCCCTTTTCGAGAAGGTGCTGAGAACGAACGTCACAGGCGTATTTTTCACCGTTCAGGCGGCTGTTCCTCACTTGAAGGAGGGGGCTTCCGTGATCTTGAACAGCTCAGTCATGGCGAATGGGGGCAGTCCGGGCAGATCTGCCTATGCAGCCAGCAAAGGAGCGGTCAGCAGCATGGCAAGAGTGATGGTGTCAGAGCTGGCACCGCGCGGAATTCGTGTGAATACAATCTCTCCCGGGGCCACGAGGACGCCAATCTGGGGAAACTCTGAAGGTTTGGCCGCCAAAGAAGCAGGACTCACCCGTTCAGTTCCGCTGAAGCGCTTGGGCGAACCGGAGGAAATTGCTGAGGTAGCCGTATTTTTGGCATCAGATGCGGCTTCTTACGTCAACGGAGCGGATATTGGTGTCGATGGCGGTTCAGGCTCTTCTCCATTCGGAGCTCCTATCTATCAGTAAGGGATTGTCGTTCTAATGAGCACAGAACAATAAATCCGGGGATGCCTATAGGGCATCTCTTTTTGCTATTATGGGAATAGAGTGGAAGGGCTACCCACCGCCTACTCTATGCTTTTGAGAGCTTTTTCTATTTTAGCCCCGTATGTTGTTTCATTTATTTCTGGTGTACGGAATTTCGAAGCAACGCTGCTGTAATAAAAAACTAAGTAATTTCCAGCTTGATAAACAATAGGCGCGTGGGAACTCAAAAGCTGGGTGCTCTCATCAAAATGCTTTTTTCCAGCATCTCGTTCTTCTGTGGAATCAAATTCGTAAACGCTTATTATCTCCTCGTTAGGCAGTTGGTAGCTGCTGGGTTGAATGCCTTCAAGGTTCATGTTCGAAGATGAATCCGTTGGAGTAACGTTCTCTTCAATTGAACTGATGGCTTCATATGCAGAAGAATATCCTTGTTGAGATGAACATGCACTCAGAAATAAGAAGCTTATAAGTATAACAAAAAAGAATTTCTTCATGGTCTCCCCCCCATAGCAACGTTATTATTAATATAGCCAAATACATAAGCATGATCAAACAAATGTTATAATAAGGTAAATCACAGTGCAGGAGGCGAAAGGAGCATGATTACCGGGTTGTCCAGGCATTACCGCTGCTGGCCATATGCTGGGTGGCAGTGTCTTGTGACCCAGGCGGGACGCCTGAATCCGTATCTGTTGCGTTGCCCCACAAGCTGACTTCTGAGCAGGCGGGCAAGTTGATTACGGCAAACATAAATGAAGCCTCTTCCCGAAATGGTACGGCTCATTGGACCGACATCACACCCCCGGATATTTGGGAGCAAACCGGGCATCAGCTTTTTAAAAATATAGAAGAGACTTAAAGGCATGGATAATAACAAAGCCAGTTTCGATGTATTGCGTACATACCCCACGACTAAGGATATTGAGAAAATGACTCTAGTAAAAGAAGGGGAACTGGTATGGGAAAATAGTGAATTCTTTAATATTCCTGAAAAATGAACCTAAGTGAATGAGAGAATAACGAATGCGGATTAGGGGGATATCCTTGTTTCATCCTGTAAGTCTTTTGGTACCGCTGTTGATTCTGCTGCCCAATCTGCTGTTTTTCCAATTTGAACCTCAGAACATGCCTGACAGGACAACAAGAAATCGCCTTTTTACCGGGGCTGAATTCATCGGGCGGATGGGAGTGATTATTGTTCCGCTTTTTTATTCCCTGCATATGCAGATCGGGTTGGAGGTCCTTGCACTGATTGTTATGCTGCTTTCGCTGGGCATTTACTATTACGGTTGGGGCAGATATTTCAGGAATGGAAGACCATACAGGCTGTTGTTTACACCGCTTATGGGGATTCCCGTACCTCTGGCGTTAAGCCCGGTTCTTTATTTTCTGTCTGCTTCCGTAATCCTGCACTCCGGCTATTTATTAATCTTCAGCCTTATTCTTGGAGCGGGGCATATTCCCGCCAGTCTAAGTGACTATCGAAGAAATGCGTAAAACTTAATAGAATAGTAATCCGGCTGTGACCCGACTAAGAGCTGCACATTTCATGGTTTAGTTTATCTTTACAGTGACATGGGAATAGATTGGGAGGAAAAATGATGCGGAAAGGTTTACTTTTGAAAACACACTGGATTGCAGCAGTTGTATTGATGGCCTTGGCAGGGATATGGGGCTCCGGCATAAGCGAAGGCAGCGGTTCAAAAATCAAACCTGGCACTGTCTACACACGCAACTCGGCAGGAGAGCAGGTGATTGCCTATAATGCGGGCCATTTGTATACGCAGGATAAGGATGGTCATGTCATAATTTCATACAATAACGGCAAATCCAAGGTGAAGGCTCCGCTAACCTTGAATCCGGGTTATGACGAGGAGTCGGGTATGAGCGCAGATGGATCAGGGTTCTTTATTTCCACGGATAAAACAGCCATTGTGTATGGAGGCTCCAGGGCAATTCCGGTTCAGGTGCTTATTACCAACGATCAGGGGAAGACCTGGAATACCTACCCGGTGACCAAAGAGATCACAGGCACCACCAAAAACATCGGGTTCATTACCCGAAATGACGGCTGGATGGTACTCAGCAGCTTCAAAGGGATGGGCAGTGAAGACCATTATCTCTACAAAACGAGGGATGGCGGGAAGACCTGGAGCGAAGTGAAGGGAAACGCCAATGAAGTGTATGCAAGAGTATTAACCGGAGCAGGCTTTGCAAATGACAAGATCGGTTTTATGGGGTTCAGATATGAGACGGACTTCCAGCCGGCCGTTTGCTGGACGCAGGATGGAGGTAAAAGCTGGACCAAGCTTCATCTCAAACTGCCTGGCGGCTTTGAAGAGTATAGCCTGACGCCGCTGTCTCCGGTATTCGATGGTGCACGGGGACAGTTCCCGGTACAGCTCAGCAAGGATGGCGCGAGTAACGTTGTGGGTACGATATATTTGACCAGCAGCAATTACGGCAAGACATGGAAGTATCAAAAGCTGGTGCGAAACCTGAGTCCATAGGGTAAAGGGGCTGTCCCAAAAGTAGTTTTTCTACTAGTAGAGACAGCCCCTTCTCATTTTCAAAACCACATGTTCATAAAAACGGGTACCCGACAGGTAATCACCTGCGGATACTCGTTTTTTGTTTAACTATAGGATTGGAAGCGTTAGCTGAGCTGTTCTAAGCTGCTGATTGCTGAATCGAGTCTGAAAGATCCTCCTGGCGAATAGATATAGGTGATGCGGGTTTTAGTTGAATGACCCATACCTGTCACTAAAGGGGGAATTAGTATGCATCCGTCTGCAATCTATGCTGCAACAGTGGATTCCCATACCTTTGCAACATTTAGAGCACTTGTTGAGGCAATTATTCCTGATTCACCAGTGTCTGCCACATATTCGCCAGAGCTGACTGCAGGAGCAGCTGATTTGTGCATTCACGAGTATATGATCTGGGAGCTGGACCACAGCCTTTCCCTTGTACTGGGATTTGGTTTGACGGACATTCCATTGTCTTGTTCCACCGCAGGATTGCTTAATGTTGGTGCCGTCCATTTAGCCGCCTCAAGACAGCTGCAGCATCCTCCTAATCCTCTTCTCTGGGAGAGCGGACCATTCACTGCAATATCCCGGAATGACCGGATTAGTGTTCTCGCCATGCTGGAGCAAGGGAATATCGATCCTGGAGTTTTGCCTCCTCCATACCGGAACGATTTGGGGTTTACCCGGTATATGATTGACTTTCTTAACCGGCAAACGATGTTTGGCAACTATTCGGAGTGGTCGGCATACGGGACGACCCGGCTAAGGACACCGACCGAACGAAGGCTGGAATATTTCCCGGTCTCATGGAAGCAGGCGGAATATCCCGGAGTTGTGCCGGGCTACAGGGCGCTCCTTGGCTACATGCTGACCATCGAACGCAAGGGAGGGGAATCCACCATTGTATGATGCAGATGCAATGTTCGATGCCGACGTAATCGTTATTGGGTCCGGCGGTGGAGGCGCCGTTGCGGCGAAGGAGCTTGGAGAAGCAGGATTGAAAGTGCTGGTATTGGAAGCCGGCCCATGGTACGGAAACAAACAATGGGCGAATCCGAACAGCGAGCGGGGCGGAGAGTGGAGCTCCGATTATAAGGATTTGGATGTAGGGATATACAAGAAGATCTTCAATGCATATGAAAACAATATGAATGATTTGGTGTCCGGCGTATTCCGTTTTGGGCCTGCCGACCGCCGCCGTACACCTTGGCACCGGGTCATGCGCCAGAAAGGTGAAATCTGGCAGCTATCTGGAGTAGGGGGAACGACCCAGCTTTATTGGTCGCAGTCACCGCGCGCTTTCCCCCTTGCGGTCGACAATATTTGGCCGATCAGCTATCGGGAGCTGATTCCTTATTACGAAAAGGCCGAAGCCACGCTGCCGGTCCAGTTCGCGCCTACAACGCCCAAAGAAGAGCTATTTTACTACGGTGCCAAAAAAGCAGGCTGGCCGCTGATTCCGACGTTGAACGTTACGACTCCGGGGTACCGCCCGAATCCGAATGCCATTCTGCCAACCAACGAACATCTGATGGACCAGAGTTACTCGCTCGAGCAATTATCCAACATGGAAGGCTGCACCCTGAAGGGAAACTGCGTCAACGGATGCACGACCGGTTCTTCGGTAGACAAAATTGCCAAACGAAGTACCCTTGTCAGCTACGTTCCACTCGCACTCAAAACCGGAAACGTTGCAATCCGGCCGAACTCCTTCGTGATCAAGCTCTTGACGGCGCAAGATCCGAAAGAAGGACTTCGCGCAACTGGTGTGCAGTTTCGGGATACATGGACGGGAGAAATCGGCGAGTTAACGGCTAGAACGGTTGTTATGGCCGCTGGCTGCATCGAATCTCCGCGTCTCTGGCTGAATTCGGGATTACCCTATAATGAATGGGTGGGAAGAGGACTAACCAATCATTGCTTTGACTGGGTTGCAGGCGTTTTCGATGAAAAGGATCTAATGCGCATTATGGGCCTGCCGGCTGTCTATCCGTACGCCGGACATACTTCGGGGGCCAGGGTTGATATTCCGGGAACCGGTATTTTTCAAGTCTCTTGCCTAAGCCCGGGGCTAATGTCCTTCTTGACCTATGGGTTCAGTGAAGCGGGATATGACGCTCTTAATCCGCCGGAGCCGGGAGCGCCGTGGGATATTCACGGCCGTGTCGTCGGTCCTCAGCTCAAAGAGCTGATGATGAACTATTCCCGGACGATGAGCATACTGATCCTTACGGATGACGAGACACTCTATCGTAACAGGGTACAGGTCGATCCACTCCTGAAAGACGAGAACGGTCCGATTCCGATCATGTATTATACCCCTAGCCCGAAGACACTGAAGAGGAGGGATCAACTGGCGAGATACGCTTCGGAAACGCTGAAGCAAGCCGGTGCCAGAAAGATTATCCGTTCAGATACCCCCTTTGGCTCCATGATCCATCTCGAAAGCACGATGCGGATGGGATATGTCACCGATACGAACTGTGAGGCTTATCAAGTGAGGCGCCTGTTCATAGCCGACAACAGTGTGCATTTCAATGGCATCGGCGGCCCTAACCCTACTCTCACGACACAAGCGCTGGCTACCCGGACGGCAGAGAAGATTGTCACTAAGTATTTCAGCTAACCACCCATTGCGGTGGCATAATACAGGACGGCTCCTGATAAAGCGATAATAAGCAAAAAGGCGGCTGCTTTTCCGAGCACTTTCATTTTTCTTGCACCCCTTCCATATGCATTCTTTTGTTATGCATGAAGTATGCACAGCGGCAGGGAAAATATACCTTAATGGAGCCCCACCAAGGGACTATCTCAAATGCTTTGGAAAAAGCATAAGGGGATAGCCCCTTTTTTGAAATTCAATAATTTATTTCTGTATCGCTGCTTCGGAAGCATATGCTCCTTTTTAAGGACGGCATAGCCGTTTTCACTTGCCTCTAACTCATGGTATTTTATTCCGAATAATCCAATAATGGATGGGGAAGATTATGTTTTGATAGGAGGAGCATATGAGAACGAAAAAAGAGTAACTGATCCTTTCGGAAACAAACTGAAAGAATTAGATAAAATAATTGAGTTGAAGATTTCCAGCGAACTGGATGACAATGAAACGGCCCTCGCTCAATTGTTTGCCAATTGCTCCGATCTAGTCGTGCGCAAACTTCATATGTTTGGCTCCATTCCGGGTATGGTCGTTTATCTGGATGTATTAGTTGACGATCAACTTTGGGATGACGGTTTCTTGGAGCCTTTGATGCAGCCCGAAGCAGCGTCCAGCAGCAGCTCCTCCCACATCTATGAAATACTGAACTTCAAATTGGCTTCCATCGTACAACCCCGTATCGCCGCGAATATGAATGAAGTCGTTCAAAGCATCGTTAGGGGAGAAGTCGTTCTATTCACCCAATCCTCCACGGAGGCGTTCTCCTTTGGGCTCAAAGGCAAGCTGCATCGTCCGCTTGAGGAACCGGCAACGGAGGCAGTCATTCGCGGTCCGCGATACGGTTTTATCGAGAAACTCGACATCAACCTTGCCCTCATTCGCCATCGGCTCCGGACGCCCCGGCTAAAGACGGAGAAGCTCTCTGCAGGAAGGCTTTCCCAGACTGACGTGATGATTGTATACATTGAAAATCTAGCAGAACAAAGCGTAGTTGAAGAGGTGAAAAAACGGATATCCAGCATCGATATGGACAGTGTGCTGGAATCCGGCTATATCGAGGAAATGATTAGCGACCGTCCCTATTCACCCTTTCCCCTGATGCAGGCAACTCAACGGCCCGATTTGGTTTCAGGTTCTCTGATCGAAGGTAAAATTGCGGTCCTGATTGACGGTTCGCCGAATGTGCTCGTTCTCCCGATCACATTCTGGTTTGGTTTTCAGACAGCCGAGGACTATTATACTAATTTCATATACGTTACGATGCTACGATGGCTCAGATATCTGTTTGCCTTTTTAGCGATGGCGCTCCCTGCCATATTTATTGCGATCACGACCTTCCATCAGGAAATGATCCCGACAAGCTTGGCCCTCAGCCTTGCAGCGGCGCGGGAAGTTGTCCCCTTTCCAGCAATAGCGGAAGGATTGATCATGGAAATTACCTTTGAGGCGCTGCGCGAGGCAGGTATCCGCCTTCCCCGTCCAGTAGGCCAGACGATCAGCATTGTGGGCGCACTTGTCATTGGACAGGCTGCCGTTCAGGCAGGTATTATTTCCGCTCCCCAGATCATCGTCGTATCCGTTACAGGTATTGCTTCCTTTCTCATCCCGAACCCGGGCATGAGCCAGGCGATCAGTATTATACGGTTTCCGCTTATGCTTCTCGCTGCAAGCTTCGGTCTGTATGGAGTTGGGATTGGCTTGATTTGCGTCTTGATCCATCTGGTAACCCTGAAATCCTTCGGTGTTCCCTATATGACACCAATTGCACCGTTTAACCCCACAGGACTAACGGATACTTTGATCCGTGCCCCATGGCGGGTAATGCGGAGGCGTCAAAAGCAAACACAGCGAAGAATGGAGTGAAAGGAGCAAATGACCAGAATACTCCGGACATTCAGGTTCCTGGTTATTTTCGTTATTCTCGGATTGACGACCGGCTGCTGGGACCGCAATGAAATGGACGATCTCGCTTTGGTTATAGCAAGCGGAATTGATCTTACAGATGACGGACAGCTCGAAATCACCCTTCAGATCGCCCTTCCAACGGGAATCCCCAGTGCCGTACAGTCCGGGGGAGCGGCAAGAAATCAGTCATCGTCATCTCGGCCAGCGGGAGGAACTCATCGGAAGTGACAGGGAAACTGCAGCAGCAATTGTCTCGTGCCATCTATTTTGGGCATAGAGGCGTCATCATTTTCGGAGAACAATTCGCCCGGCATGGTATCAATCAGGTAGTGGATACATTTACCAGATTTCCTGAGAGCCGCTCCAATAGTTATGTGCTAACAACTTATGGAGGGACAGCCAAAGAAATTTTGAACACCCCCTATCAGCTTGAACTCATTCCGGGTATCGGTATCAACAAAATTCAATCCAGCAAATTAAGCTTTCCTGTCAAAATCGACGAATTCTTGAATGCTCTATCCTCACAAGACAGATCACCGGTTACCGCTGCCATAAGGGTCATTCATAAAGATACTGATAAGGAAACGTTCACGATTGACCGGGCTGCAGTTTACCATAGAAATCAACTATCCGGATACTTGTCATCCGACGAATTAAAACTATTGCGCTGGTGGACAGGGCGGGGACACCATTTGAGGTTTACTGTGCAAGTGGAACCTGAGAACGAACAATACGGAGGGGCCGTAGGTGTTGAACTGCTGCAAAGCGGCATGAAAATGCACTTGGTAATCAAGAATGGCCTCCCCGAAGTAAAGGTCTCGTTACATGCCACCGTCCGGGTGATCGATAACGATTCGAAGCTGGACCTGAGCAAAGTGAATCATATGAAACATGTCGAAACCTTGTTGTCGAAGCAAATTCAAAGCGAGGCAGAGAGCATGTTAACGCATGTGCAAAAAGTGCTCCAGTCGGATATCCTCGGCATCGGAGAGGATGTCCACATCGAGTATCCGTATGCCTGGAAAAAAATGAAGGATGAATGGCTTGATATTTTTCCTGAGGTTCCCGTGACTGTCGATGCCCACATCAAGATTGAACGAACGGGCAAAACGCACTCCCCCGCACATAAAGAAAAAACGGACTGACTATCAACCGGAAGAGGGCTCTTTGCGATGAAGATGAAATTGAAGGGTATACAGGTTTTCTGGATCATCCTTATCATGGATCTCGGGATGACATTGGTCATGACGGTCACCCCAAGCCTACAGGCAAAACAGGATGCGTGGATTTCCGTTATCGTTGCCGGAGGTATCGCTACGCTGATCGCACTCTTGGCGACGCAAGCCGCAAAGCTATACCCTGGGCAGACGTTTTTTGAATACAGTCATTTGATTCTTGGAAAATGGATCGGCAAAGCTGTAATCGTAATTTATTTGGTTCAATGGTATACGATTACTCCGATAATTCTCCGCCAATTCTCCGATTTGGTCCAAGTCATGCTGCTTCACGGGACACCGAAAGAAGCGGTCATGCTTCTGATGATCTTCGTGATTGTCTATGCAAACTACGCAGGCGGAATTGAAGGCATTGCCCGCTGCGGCGAGGTTCTGGGGCCGATCATCTTGCTCATGATTGGCCTTGTCCTGATCGCTAGCGCCAACAATATCCAATGGAGGAACATCCTCCCGGTCTATGCGGATAGCGGAATGACGGGAATACTGGGTGGAGCGCTGGCACCAGCCTCCTACCTCGGTCATTCTGTTGAATACCTTATGTTTGCCGCATTTTTGACCCAGCAGCGCAAGGGGGCGTTGTACACGTTCGGGGCCGTCTTGGCCTCGGTATTCTTTGTACTGATAACAACGCTGATGGTGATCTTCACTTTAGGGGTCAATCTTTCCTCTAACACGTGGTACCCTTTTTTCGAAATGACCAAAAAAATATCACTGTTCGGCTTTATCGATAATTTCGATGCGATTCCGGTCGTCATATGGCTCGCCAGCGTATTCGTCAAATTTGCTGTAATGCTCTTCCTGATGAGCTATGGCACCGCCCAATTTTTGCATGTCCGCAACTGGAGGAACCTGATTTGGTACATTGCCCCGGTTATGTTTGTATTTGCGTTAATTCCCCAAGATGTAACGGAGGCGACTTCAAATTATTTGCAGCGTTACTGGGTGCCGTTTGCGATGCCGGTGAATATGCTCGGCTTGCCCTTACTCTTGCTTGTAGTAGGTAAATGGAGACAAAGGAAACGGCCGGCTGCTGCGGATCATGCTTAAAACCGTATGTTCAGAGGAGAACAGAGGGCTATCCCAAGCAGCCATTTCATGGCTTTTGGGACAGCCCTTTTACTTTTAACAGCTTAATTTTTCTAATGGAGTTTCATAAAATCAATCACTGCCAAACTTAAGCAGGAGGACGTCATAATCGTTGTTGGACAGATACGAACCGGTAACAACATATCCGCCATCACTGGTAGCTGCGACGCTTCTGCCTATTTCGCCTGTGTCGCCAAAACTATAGGTATTCGACCATTGCGTGTTTCCGGCGCCGTCAATTTTCAACATCAGCAGATCTTCCTTGTACACGGCAGGAGTAATAAACCCTGTCACTACAAAGTTGCCATCCTTTGCAAGCTTGATGTCATTGGCAAAATCGCCGTTGGTCGCATGGAACTGCCGGCTCCAGCTTTGACTGCCGGACGTACTGACTTTGGTAACAAAGATATTATAAACTTGAGGATTATTGGGTAGATCAATATTATTGATGGACCCGGCTGCCACATAACCGCTTGAGGTTGCAGCAACGCCGTTCAGCATGGAATAGCGGTCCAGCGTAGATTCAAATACAGTGTTTCCGCTTCCATTTACTTTCACCATTAAGCCATACATCCGTTGAGCCGTTCCCGGATTAATAATTTCGGAGACCGTTTTATATCCGACTGCTACATAACCGCCATCCGGTGTCACAGCCACCCCGTAAAAACGGTCCTCAAGGTTATCCTTGCCGAAGGTCCGGGTCCATTGGATATTGCCGTTTGTATCTACCTTCAGCATATAAGCGTCGTTGGAATTACTGCTGCTTTCCTTGGTGCCGACAACGATATATCCACCGTCAGTGCCAAGCTCCATAGCCTGGGCCTCTTCCTTGACCGGCCCTCCGTAGGTTTTCGACCATTGAACCGTACCGCTTGCATCGGTCTTGATCAGAACGACATCTGAAGAGCCGCTGGCATTGCTTGTCCCGGCAATCATATAACCGCCATCGCTGGTTGCCCGCACTTCAGCTCCAGATTCGGCTCCTTTTCCCCCGTAAGCGTATGCCCACTGCAGAGTTTGAGCAGCGTCTGTCTTGGCAAATATGATATCTTCATTTCCATTCACGGTGGTTGAGCCGGTGTACACGTAGCCGCCATCGCTCGTTTGCACGACGGAATAACCGAAATCACGTGGCGAGAAATTATAATTTTTGGCTGCTTGCAGCTGAGGCGGCAGCAGACTTGCCGCTTGCTGGGATGGTATTGCCTTTTGGCCCGTATCTACTGAATTGCTCTGATCCAACAAATCAATAACTTTAATATCAGCCTTCTGTGCAATTTCTTGACTTTCGCTTTGTGGAAGAATGTTGTTGGCTGGAAGTTGGGCTTCCTCTGCAAATGCTAATTGCGACGAAAACAACATAGTGACGGCCAGTGACGAGATAACAGAAATTGACTTTCGCATAACCAAACACCTCCAAGTTTTATTTTTAACACTAAGGGAAATATTCCCAAATCAATTCTATTCTTTTTTTATGATAAATCTACCATCTATATTATAATAATTGAATATTTTGTTAAATTTACAAATATAGAGGTGTCGTTTGGACAATAAAAAAACCACCTCGATTACGAAGTGGGCTTTGCTGCGCTATGTATTGCTGTTTTGGCCAAAAGAGAGACTTAATTTTCTTCGCCTTTTACTTCTCTGTCAGGCAATTGGGTTACATAGCTGTCAGACAGGTGAAGCAGCTCCAGCGCGCGGTTGAATTCATCTTCTGTAGCTTGCAGAGGTTTCGTGCCGTCACCGGATAACGTATAATGCTGGCCATCCTTGAATCCGCTGCCGGACAGAAAAAGCTCTTCATTATTTACAAATGAGCCTGTCGGCAAATAATAGCGCTGTGGAAGCAGGTTATATGCGGATTGATTCAACAGATCCTGTCCGAAATGAATATGGCTGTCAAGGGATACCCCTAACAGATTGGATACCGTTGGTAAAATATCCACCTGCCCGCCTAATTGTTCCTTCACGCTAGGCGCCGTTAATCCCGGGGAGGCGATGATCAGCGGAATATTAATCAAATCGCGTTCCGTATATTTATGATTCAGAATTTCCTCCAATAAGACATGATCCTCTTCCTTGAGGGAGAAAATGGGCAGTCCCCGGTGATCGCCGTACAACATGATTAAGCTGTTATCCCATACACCATTTTGCTTAAGCTCATCGATAAACTGGCCAAGTGCATAGTCAGCGTAATTCTGGGCACGAATGTAATTTCCGACAAGCGTTCCTTCAAAGCGTTCCGGCAGCGCCATCTTGTATTTATCTTCGGGAATGGAGAACGGATTATGCGATGACATCGAGATCACGTGGGAATAGAACGGCTGGCTTCTCTGGTCCATTCTCGCCAGTTCTGCGGATGTCTTCTTGTACAGAATTTCATCGGAAGCCCCGTAGAATACCTTATCGTCTTCACCAAAAAAGGATTTGTCATAATAACGGTCAAACCCCAAAGCTTTGTACAGCTCTCCACGGTTCCAGAAGTCTACATCATTGGTATGAAACGTTGCCGTGTCGTACCCTTGCGCCTGCAGCAGCTTGGGCAGGCTGGGAAGCTCCTTGGGAGCATAGATGTCGGTAGCCGGTCCATCCGGTGGAACATAGAAGGAAGTGTTCACGATAAATTCCGCATCCGAGGTATTGCCTTGACCGACCTGCTGGTAAAAACGCGGAAAGTAAAAGTTTCCTGCGGCCAGCTTGTTCATATTAGGAGTAATCTCTTGTCCATCGATGGACAGATTAATCAGGAAATTTTGAAAAGACTCCATTTGAATGATAATCAGATTTTTTCCCTTGGCAGCACCGAACAGGGCCGGGTTGGATTGCGCCTGAATGCCCTTTTTTTGATCGATGGCAGCTTGTGTGATTTGGGAGAGTTCAATTTGCTCTTCTTTATGCTCTGCAAGCAGGGCGTAGGCTTCATAATTAAGAATTCCCATTTGCTCGGCTTGAACCGTTTCATTCATACTGGCCTGATTCGGGAAAATATTCATCATACAAATGATCAGGGAAATGCAGAACAGGGCAGCAACCGCTTTGCGGTTGCTCTGGCGCGACATGGCTTTTTTCCAGGCGACGGCCTTTTTCCGGCTGAACATCACCAGGCTAATGATAATGATGTCCAGAAAAATCAGCATATACTGCGGGTGGAGCACCGAAAATATGCTTTTCTTCACCGCTCCAACCTGTTTGGCCTGACCGATGACCTGAGAAGTGGCAATAATGCCAAAATGATTATGATAGACAATCAAAGAGAAAAACAAAACCGTAATCAATAAATTGACAATCATGTAGATAGCGATTTTCCGTTTGGTGGCGAACCATTCAATCAGGCAGAATATCAGCAGGATGAACGGGATTTCTTTCAGCCATGTTGTCCAGGTAGGACCATCCTCGAACAAGTAATACCAGGCAAAATAGCTTTTCGCAAGCATGATCAGCGAGAAAAAAGTATGGATCTTTTGCTGAGTGTACGTCGTTCCTTCAACCGCATTTCTTATGCGCATCCTTTTCTATATAATTAGTTCATTCTATTACATGAAAGCGATCAAAATCAACTAGATTAGGAGCCAGATTTTGCATAATAAATGACTATTGTTCGATTACAATATGTGGAACATATGTTACAGCATCACTCTTCAAAAGAATATTGCAACAATACACATACATGCGGAGGGAATGGCAGGAATTCCTTGGCAGAACAACGGGGACCGCAGCAGCAAATTGGTTAATTGCGAAACAAGGAGGCCTAACCCAATCTACAGCTTCTATGTTAAAATAACCCTGGATTCAATATCTGCGCTGGAAGATTTGAAACGAGGTGGCTGTATTGTTCAAAATAATGCTGATTGAGGACGATGTTACGCTGTTTGGCGAGATTAAGGAGCGGTTGTCCCAATGGTCGTATGAGGTATACGGCATTTCCGATTTCGGGAAGGTCCTTCAGGAGTTTACGGCGGCGAAGCCTGAACTGGTCATTGTTGACATCCAGCTTCCCCAGTTCGACGGGTTCCATTGGTGCCGGATCCTGCGCGCGCATTCCAATGTGCCGATTATTGTTCTGTCCTCCCGCGACCACCCGAGCGATATGGTTATGTCGATGCAGTTCGGAGCAGATGACTTTATCCAGAAGCCGTTCCATTTCGAAGTGCTTATCGCCAAAATCCAGGCCACGCTGCGCCGGGTGTATAACTACAGCACCGAGCGGACCGAGCTGAAGACATGGCGTGGGGCAACGATTGAATATGTGAAGAATACGATAACGGGGGAACGCGGGTCTGCCCTGCTGACGAAGAATGAAATGTTAATCCTCAAAATACTGGTGGAGAGTAAGGACCGGATCGTTGAGCGTGAAGAGCTGATCAGAAAACTGTGGGATAATGAGCATTTTGTGAGCGACAACACCCTGACCGTAAATGTGAACCGGCTGCGTAAAAAACTGGAGCCGCTGGGTCTGGATGCATATATAGAAACCAAGGTGGGGCAAGGCTATATGGCTACCGAAGAGGCGCTGGTATGATAAGAAAATACATAAAGGAGAAGTTAAGCTGGCTCCTTCTGCTTGCCGGGCTGCAGATCATTTTTTTGTTCGTGGCTTATGTGGATTCTTCCATTCCGTTCTTGTCCGTATTGTACATTGTCGGACTGAACATCATGGTATGTACAGCTTTTGTGTTTCTCCGGTATCACAAGGAAACCCGTTTTTATCAACGGATGTGCGCTTGGGACGAGGTATATGATCTGAGCACCTTCAAGGAAGCGAACAGTCCATTCGAAAGGATGGTGCAGGAGGCAGTAAATGCTCAAACCGAACGTTACAGACGGGAGTCCTCAGCAAATTTTCAACTGCTTGAACAGGAGAAGGACGATTTGCTGTCCTGGATTCATGAGGTCAAAACTCCGCTTACGGCCATGCAGCTGATGATCGAACGGCTGACGGATGAGACGCTGAAGCCGAAATTAATGTACGAATGGCTGCGGGTTCATCATTTGCTGGACCAGCAGCTTCATCAGAAACGGATTCCGTTCATGCGCAACGATCTGTATATCGAGATGATCCGGCTTGAACCCGTCCTGAATAAAGAGATTCAGGCGCTGAAATCCTGGTGTATCCCCAAAAGAATCGGTTTTGATGTTGACCTTGCCGTCGAAGAGGTACTTACGGATGGCAAATGGCTTGGGTTTATTCTTAGGCAGCTGCTTACAAATGCCGTAAAATATAGTGAAAACTCCGATATTCTCATTCAGAGCAGAGAAACGGCGGGCCACACCGTGCTAATCATTGAAGATCATGGTAGAGGAATTGACCCCAAAGATTTACCGCGGATATATGATAAAGGCTTTACTTCTACCACCGGGCGCCAAGAGGGAGCCGCCACAGGCATGGGACTCTACCTGACCAAACAGGTGGCGGAGCCGCTGCAGATCGGCATTCATGCAGATTCAATGCTTGGCGAAGGCACTGCGTTTACCTTGACTTTTCCGCGTAAAAATGACTTTTTGCGCATTACGGGCATGTGACAACAATGTCACATGCCTTTTCGTTTTGTTCGGCGAAACGCAGGATAATATAACGCAACCCGCTTATGATAGATTTAAAGAGATCAGACATAGTGCAACATCAGATGATCGAGGTGTTTTGATCTTAATCTTTTTAGATCAGACATAGTGCAACATCAGATGATCAAAGGGTTTATCCAGGTACCGCTGCAGTTAAGCGGGTCCCGCAGGGACGGCAAGCGATCCTGCTCCCCACATTCCCAAGTCCAGCCAGTCTGAACGCCTACGCTAATTGCACTTCACCGGGTGTCCAGAGGGCGGAGCCCTTGGGGCCCTCCCTTGGCTAAGGGAGGGTTTGGGAGGGATCGAAATTTTTAGGGATCGAAATTTCTTTAGGAGTGAACACCAATGATTCTGGAAGCGAACAAAATTTATAAAACGTATGGCAACAAATTCAACAGGCAGGAAGTGCTGAAAGGAATCGACCTTCAAGTCAGCAAAGGCGAGTTCGTCGGCATTATGGGGGCTTCCGGTTCGGGAAAAACCACCCTGCTGAACGTCCTTTCCTCCATTGACCGGGTAAGTCAGGGAACGATTGAAATCGAAGGCAAGGAATTTACGCGGATGAAGGAGAAGCAGCTGGCGGAATTCCGCAAACGGCATCTGGGCTTTATTTTTCAGGAATATAATCTGCTGGACACCTTGACCGTCAAAGAAAATGTGCTGCTGCCGCTCTCGATCACCGGCATATCCAAGAAAGAAGCCCACCAGAAGTTCGAGCAGGTGGCAGGCGAGCTGGGGATCTACGAATTGAAAGATAAATACCCGGCGGAAATCTCCGGCGGACAGAAACAGCGGACCTCTGCGGCACGGGCGTTTATCCATGATCCGAGCATTATTTTTGCAGATGAGCCTACCGGTGCGCTTGATTCCAAGTCTGCCTCCGACCTATTGAACAAGCTTGCCGACATGAATACGAAACACCAGGCCACGATTGTGATGGTCACCCATGATGCGATTGCTGCCAGCTATTGCAGCCGGGTAGTGTTTATCCGCGACGGTCAAATTTATACGCAGCTGAATAAAGGCGATGAAGCACGGCAGTCCTTTTTCAACGATATTATGAAGACCCAGAGTGTATTGGGCGGTGTCCAGCAATGAGCCTGAACTATATTATCCTGCGCAATCTGCGGAAAAACATCAAAAACTATTATCTGTACGTCTTCGCGCTGGTCTTCGGGGTGGCACTGTATTTCTCTTTTGTTACACTGAAGTATGATCCATCCATGGATGAAGTCGCCGGTTCGATTAAAGGGGGAGCCTCCATCGGCGCATCTTCGGTGCTGCTGGTGGCCATAGTCGCCATTTTCCTGTTGTATGCCAATACGATCTTCATTAAGCGGCGCAGCCGCGAGATCGGGCTGTTTCAACTGATCGGACTGACGAAGGGGAAAATCTTCAAGCTGTTAAGCGCCGAGAACCTGATCCTGTATTTCGGGTCCATGCTCCTTGGGATTGGTGCCGGGTTTGCGGTGTCGCGGCTGATTCTGATGATTTTGTTCAAAATTCTGGCGATTGAATCCGTGGCCAAGCTCCGTTTTTCACTGGATGCGCTGCAGCAGACCGTGATCGTCTTTGCCGTGATATATCTGCTGATCATGCTGATGAACTACACATTTATTCAAGCACAGAGCATTCTGTCCCTGTTCAAGGTCAGTTCCACCGCACAGGAGCGCGTCCGGAAAATGCCGCTGTGGGAGATTGTCTTCGGCCTGCTCGGCATCGGCTGTATCGCGTCTGGTTATTATTTATCGACCCTGCTCTTCAACGGAAAAATAAACGACATGACCGGGCTGATGATCTCGATGATAGTTATCCTGGGACTGGTTATTATCGGCACGTACCTGTTCTACAAAGGCTCGGTCAGCTTTGTGTTCAACGCCATCCGCAAGAGTAAACAGGGCTACCTCACCATTAATGAGGTGCTCTCGCTCTCGTCCATTATGTTCCGGATGAAGTCAAATGCGCTGCTGCTGACGATCATTACTACCGTGTCCGCGCTGGCTATCGGTCTGTTGTCACTTAGTTATATCTCGTATTATTCGGCGGAGGCGACAGCCAAGGAAAGCTCACCTCACGACTTCGGGTTTGCCCGGGTAGAAGCCAAAGAGCGGTTTGTGCAGGCACTGGATAAGGCGCAATTCAAATACAGCGAAGTCCATATGCAGCCCGTCCCGGTGGAAGTCGATGCTTCGCAAATTATGGAGAAGGATTTCAAAGACACGATCATTTCTACTCTCGTAGTCAGTGACAGCAGTGTGGAGGGGATCGATCTAAAGCCCGGGGAAGCACGGCTTATGGGATATAACAGTGCTTTGAATACTCTTATGTCTCTGAAGGAAACTGGTGAGATTGGCTTTAAAAGCAGCAACGGTACGGTAAAGCAGCAGCTCACAGGTATCTCCAAGAAAGCGATTTTGCCTTATTATTACAGCAAAGGCGCCGGAGTGTTTGTGGTCGATGAAACGGTTTATGAAGAGCTGGCTCAGGGGGTGAACCCCAAGCTGCAAAGTGCTGAGGGAGCGCCAGCAGCAGATTACTTCGGGATAGAGCTTGCTGAACGTTCGCAGCTAAAAAACGCAAATCAAATTTTTGTGGATCAGAAGCCGGATGAGATGAGCATCTCGCAGTATGAATATGAAATGAACCAGCGGAGGAGTATGGGGCTCATTATGTTTATAGTCGGATTCCTGGGTTTGACCTTCCTGATCACCTCCGGCTGTATTCTGTACTTTAAGCAGATGGATGAGGGGGAGGAAGAAAAGGCAGGCTACACCATTCTGCGGAAACTGGGCTTTACCCAGGGTGATCTCTTGCGCGGTATTCAATTCAAGCAATTATTCAATTTTGGCATCCCGCTGGTCGTTGGCCTGAGCCACAGCTATTTCGCCGTCAAATCCGGCTGGTTCTTCTTCGGCACGGAAATGCTCACCCCGATGATCATGGTCATGCTGCTGTACACAGTGCTGTATTCCATTTTTGGCTTCCTGTCGGTTCTGTATTACAAGCGGGTCATTAGCGAGTCGTTGTGACCAAAAAGCATATATTGGGAAAGAAAAGTGGAGGAGCCCGCCTTGCAGCGGCTCCTTTTTCGTTTGTTCCACAGGAATAGTTGATTTAAAAGTGAACTAATTTACGCACAGAGTGGAAATTTGGTTCATATCTGGTATAATAAAAAATAATATTCAGGAAATATATTGCAATACAGCTATAACACAATTGATGAAAAAGGATAGGTGGAAACAGCCCATGGCGAAAATTGATCGTCATACTTTTCAGACCAAAACCAGACATATGTCTGCCGATCTGAAGCAAAAAATCAACTCGGGGGCTTACAGTCCGGGAGAATACCTGCCTTCCGAGCTGGCACTGACAGAGCTGTACAAATTAAGCAAAAATTCCGTGAGGTACGTTCTGGATGAGCTTGTCCAGGAGGGATTGATTATTAAAATTCCCCGGGTGGGCACACAGGTGGCAAAATCTATTGCCAAGGAAACCATCCGCTTTGGCGTATATCCCTCGTTGTATAAGGAAGCAGGGATGGAGGAACTGATTAAGCGGTTCCACGAGAACTATCCGCATATTCATGTGGAAACGATTGAGCTTCCATATGTGAGTTCAGACAGCATCGCCAATCTCATCAAGCTGGGGATTGTGGATGTGTTAACCGTCAACCTGCAGGATATGTACCAATTCAAGGAGAGAAAGTCCCTGGATTTGTTTGCCGGCCAGGATCGGCACGACAATATATACCCTTTTCTTACAACTTATTTTGAGAAGGAACCGGGGGTTGTGGCAGCCCAGCCTTTCGTGTACTCGCCCGTTATTTTGTGTTACAACAAGGAGCACCTGAAGGAGAAAAGACTGGGAGAACCGAACAGCAGCTGGAGCTGGGATGAGCTGGCAACGCTGCTCCGGGAGCTTAAGGCGCCTCATCGCTACAGCATCGCTTTTCAGCTGTTTTCCATGAACCGGTGGCCGATTTTCTGGATGCAAAATGAGGACGATCCGGCTTCGGCTGATTACAATCCGCCTCAGGACGGAACCGGCTTGCCTACAGAAGGGTTGCGCTGGCTCAGGGATCTTGTGACGGAGGAAGGAATATTTCCCCTGGCCCTGGCTCAGGGTGAATTCGAAGCTGAGAAATTGTTTAGAGAGCAGAAGGTATCGGTCATGCTCACCACGTATTACATGCTGAATGAGCTGAAGAATGCGGATTTTTCCTTTGATATTGCTCAGCTGCCGCATTTTAAGAATGATAAGACACTCCTTCTGTCCACAGGCATTGCTCTCAGTTCAGAATCGGGGCATAAGGAACCGGCGGCCTGTTTTGTGAATTATCTCACTTCTGATGAGGCGCAGACCTATATCAGACAGCACACCTACAGTTTACCTGCGAGCAGATACATTACGGAAACGGTTTCCGTAGATATGATTAACAAACCGTCCAGGCTGGAGCTGCACCGTGACTACAGTTCAAAATACACGACGTACCACGACCTGTCTATGTCCATTGAAACCCTGATCCGATTCGGAGAAAGCCTGAAGCAATATATGTCTTATTTAACGGATGAAGAGGGACTTGCTGAAGTACTGCTGCCCGCCAAAAGCCTTAATTGATAAAAAAACGCATAGCAGCTTCAATAAAAGCACTGCCATTGGGGAGTGCTTTTTTTGAATTTATATGAACCACAAAAGAACCAGTTGACAGATATCGTGGTGTATGATAATTTCTTATTGAAAAATATGAACCACACATGATCCAAATGACTGAGGGTTAATAAGGAGCTAATTAACGGCTTACCTGAAGTGGAGGGGGAGAGTTTTCGTCGTCTTTTCTTAAGGAACCCTGTATCCGTTTTCATTGGTAGTTTACATGAAGGAGGAACGTTTAATGATGCTGAAAAAAAGGATTTCCATCGTGCTTGCGGCCACTCTTTTTTCCTCGATTCTTGCCGCATGCGGCAGCAGTACGGACAAAGGCGGTTCTGCCGCCCTGCCTTCACAGGAGCCCGGACAATACGGAGATACGGGCACTTTGACCCTGCCGCTGGTAGATAAACCGACCACTATTACTTACATGCTGCCCAGCAATGCCAAAGATCTCGGTCCGGGCAAGCTGGTGGTCCAGGAGCTTGAGAAGCGGACCGGCATTAAAGTGGATTTTCAGACCTATTCCCCGCAAACCTATCAGGACAAATTAAAAGTCATTGTCGCCTCCGGCAAGCTTCCCGACATTTTTACAGGGTTAAAACCGGCCGAACTCAAAAAAATCGGTAAACAAAACGGCGTGGTTGCCATCAATAAATACGCCGATCAGCTCCCTAACTTCAAAAAGCTGTATATGGAAGAAAACGACTGGGTCCTCAAATCCTTTGGCGATGAAGCCGGCGATATATACACCTGGCCGATATATAATCTGAACCGCAAAGTGAATCACGGATTCATGTTCAGAAAAGATATCTTTGATGAACTTGGCATTAAAGAATGGACGAACACCGACGAGTTTTACGAAGCTCTGAAAAAAGTAAAAGCAGCTTACCCCGATTCTTACCCGTACGCGTCAAAAAGCCTGGCCAATATTTTCCGGGATTGGGCCTTCGGCTGGGGACTCGGCAACACGGATCAGTACCCGGCCTATTACGATGAAAAAGACGGCACCTGGAAGTACGCCGCAGTCCAGCAAGCGCATAAGGACATGCTCGATTTCATGAAAAAGCTGTACAACGAAAAACTGCTGGACCCGGAATTTTTGACGGATACCCAGGACTCCTGGACCACCAAGATGACGACAGACAAATCGTTTGTCACGTTTGACTGGATCGGCCGCCTTGATCTCTTTTACAACCAGATCAAAGAGCAGAATCCGGACTATGACCTCAGGTATGCCAATCCCGTCGGACCGACCGGCAATGTCAGAACGCTGCCTGAGGTTTCGGATTTCAGCGTCGCCGTGGCCAAAAACAAAAATACGGAAGCCTCGCTCAAACTGCTCGACTACCTGACCAGTCCATCCGGAAGCGAACTTATGACCATCGGTGTGGAGGGGGTTAACTTCGAATGGGGAGAGGACGGATTTCCGGTATACCCTGAACTGAAGGATCTTCCGCTTGTGGATATCACCGTGCTGGAGGACCGTTATGCGATGTGGCTGGAAGGAGCGTACCTGAGACCGGACCACCGGAGCATTTACTATCGTTTCTCGGAAAAAGAGCAGGAAGCCCAGGATAAAATCGTGAAGGCGGATCGTTTCGAGCCGCTTGATCCGATCCTTAATTTTACCGACGAGGAAACCTCCAAGATCGCCGAGCTGCAGACCTCACTGCAAAAATCCGCCGAGGAATTTAATGCGAAATATATCCTTGATGCGGGTTATGGAGAAGCCCAGTGGGCGGATTTCCAAACCAAATTGAGCCGTAGCGGCGTGGAGGAACTGATGTCGATCTACAATGAAGCCCAAAAAAGATACGATGAGTCCAAATAAAAGGTCTTAGGTCTTGAATTAAAGGGAGGGGACAAGGCATGGAACATCCGGCAGCTAACCAAACAATGCACAAGAAGAGCTCCAGAAGCCGTCTTGGAACGACGTGGAACCATATCAAACGCGACAGGCAGCTGCTTCTGCTGTTTCTTCCCTGCATCCTGTTTTACGTCGTCTTTCGTTACGGGCCCTTATATGGACTGATTATAGCCTTCAAGGACTACAGCGTATTTTCGGGAGTGCTTGGCAGCGAATGGGTGGGATTTGAGCATTTCATCACATTTTTTACGAACCATGACTTCTGGATGCTGTTCCGCAACACGCTGCTCCTTGGGCTGTATACGCTCATTTTCGGTTTTCCTTTTCCAATCCTGCTGGCCCTTCTGCTGAACGAAGTCAGAAACAAATGGGTAAAAAAATCCGTTCAAACCTTCAGTTATTTTCCGGCATTTTTGTCCGTTGTCATCATCAGCAGCATGATCATTGATTTCCTGTCTCCCAATCACGGTATTTTGAACCAAATGCTGGCCGCGTTCGGATTCGAGAAAAAATACTTTCTGGTTGATCCGGGCTGGTTCCGTCCGATTTACGTCATTTCGGAAATTTGGGCAAATACGGGGTACGAATCGATCATTTATCTGGCAGCGATTGCGGGAATCAGTCCTACGCTCTATGAAGCGGCCAAGGTGGACGGCGCCAGCCGGTTCCATATGATCCGTCATATTACGCTGCCGGGGTTGTTTCCCACGATGCTCATCATGTTCATCCTCAAAACCGGCTCCATGATTCGTGTCGGCTATGAAAAAGTACTGCTGCTGTACAACCCGATGACATATGACGTAGCGGACGTATTTTCAACTTATGTATACCGCAAAGGACTGCTTGAATCCAATTACAGTTACGCAGCCGCGGTAGGGCTGTTTGAAGCACTCGTGGCAATGGTGATGCTGCTGTCCGCGAATGCGGTCAGCAAACGGCTGGGAGGGAACGGATTATGGTAGGAGAACGCAAAATATCTTGGTTTGGTGTCATCAATACGCTGATCCTCGCTCTGGTTGCTGTAGCCACACTCTATCCCATCCTGTATATTACGGCCATCTCTTTAAGCGATACGGTGTCGGTCGTTCAAGGCAAGGTTTTTCTATTTCCGAAAGGGCTTAACTTTGAGGCCTACGGCGAGGTGCTTAAGAATGACACGATTCCAAGAGCCTATCTGAATTCTGTCTTTTATACAGCGCTTGGCACGTTCGTGAACTTGCTCTTTACTGCGGTGGCAGCTTATCCCCTGTCCCAAAAAGGTTTTTTTGGAAGAAAGTTTTTTATGACAGCGATTGTGCTGACGATGTTCCTGAATCCCGGCATTATTCCGACTTATGTGGTCGTACAGCAGCTGGGGTTGACGGATTCGGTTTGGGCCCTTGTGCTTCCCAACGCCATCTGGACGATGGAACTGATCATTCTGAAAAGCTTTTACGAAAACATGTCCACCCAAATACGGGAAGCTGCCCTGATTGATGGAGCGTCCGAATACCGGATTCTGTTCAATATCGTCATTCCCTTATCCAAGCCTGCGCTTGCGTCCATCGGTCTTTTTTATTTCATGGGGCACTGGAACAGCTTTTTCCTGCCGCTGATTTACTTAAACGATGCGGATAAATATCCTTTGCAGGTCGTGCTGCGGGATATGCTGATCTACAGCGCAGAAAATGACGCGGGACTCGTGGATCGTTCGGCTCTGGCCCCTCAATCGATTAAAAACGCAACCATTGTGCTGTCCATGATCCCTGTTCTCCTTATCTATCCATTTGCCCAGAAGTATTTCGCTAAAGGGGTGATGCTCGGTTCAGAAAAAGGCTGAATAGACATAAGGAGGAGCCATATCAAATGAAAATCGTTGCTGCGAAGGAAGGAAAAGTTGCCATACTTCAAGCGGATATACCGGACCTGAACAAACGGCATGTCCAAGTGAGAACCGAATATTCGGGGATTAGTCCGGGTACGGAGCTGAGCTCAATCAAGAGATCCGGATTATCTCCCGTATCTCTTGGCTATAGTGCCGTTGGGATTGTGGAACAGACGGGAGGTGAGGTCAGGGATTTTCATCCGGGAGACCGGGTAGCTTGTTACGGTGTGCCTTACGTCAGACATGCAGAGGTGATTTCGGTGCCCACCAATCTAGTCACCAAAGTGCCGCATCATGTCAATCCTGAGGAGGCGGCATTTACAGGGCTCGGGGCCATTGCCATACATGCGTTGCGTACAGCTGACGTGAGGTTCGGTGACAAGGTGCTTGTCGTCGGACTGGGTATCCTCGGTAATCTTGTGGCCCAAATTGCTTCTGCCGCTGCATGCCATACTGCTGCATATGATCTGAGCGAAGACCGGGTGCAGCTGCTTCAGGGACAAATGGGCATTACATCAGGCTTTTCAAGTGAAGCGGAAGTGGAACATTTTGTGATGAACGAGACGGGTGGAGCCGGCTTCGATTCCATCCTCCTATGTGCTGGCGGCCCCGGCGAAGCGCTGATTAACAAGTCGCTGGAGTGGCTTCGGGACCTGGGGAAAATCGTGATCGTCGGGGATTTGTCCATGGAGTTTTCAAGAGATCTGATGTTTCGCAAGGAAGCGCAGATTCTTATCTCAAGAGCGGGCGGCCCGGGAAGATACGATATGCGTTACGAGGAAGACAATCAGGATTATCCTATCGGTTTCGTGCGGTGGACGGAAGGAAGAAATATGGACGAGTATGTAAGGCTGCTTGCTGATAAGCGGATTACGGTAAGTCCTGCGATCACGCACAGGTTTGCGCTGGAAGAGGCGCCTGCAGCCTATGGAATTTATCAATCCGGCCCGGCTCAAGGAGCCCTGGCCACGTTGATCAAGTATGTTTAATGACATGAAGAAGGGGAGATAAGTGATGAAAAAGCCTTTTTTCAACCTGATCACCATGTTCATGAGCTGTTTCCTTGTATTAGTGATGTATCCCGTACAGCCTGCTCCTGCCGCAGCGGAGGAATCCAGACTTTCTCAAAAAAACTTCGGCGAACCCGAAAAATTGCTTGTTCCCAACAACTACACGGTAGCTGTGTTTAATGGAGCTGTCGGCTACGAGGACGGCAAGCCTGTAATGTATGCGACGAGTAAAGGAAAGCCGGGTTATCTGAATGTGATTGACCTCGAAGAGTATAAACTGCTCCGGACCGTTTCTCTTGCGCCATCCGAAAGCTCTTGGGCTCATACCGTTGCCCCAAACGGTACGCTCTATGTGGCGGCCGAAGGAGCGGGTGCGAGATTATGGGAGTATTCTCCAGTCACGCACGAGGCCGTTCAAGTGGCTGAATTTGCGGGGCAGTCCGTCTCCAACAGCATAACGACGGATGAACAAGGAAGAGTCTACGTTGGAACGTACCCCGGGGGAAAGTATGGCAGTATGACCCTGCCACCAAGCAGGTGAGGGATTACGGACGCGTCATCGGCGCGCTTGATCAAGAATACGTCCGCTCCATTGCTTATCAGGGAGGATATATTTATGCCGGAACGGCCCATAAACAGATCGTGCGCGTGGACCTGAACACGGGAGAAAAAACGGATATTGCAGCTTCACTAACCGTTAAAAATGATACGGTATACGATTTAAGTACGATTGATAACCGTTATTTGTTCGCCCGTTATACGGACGGAAGCGGCATACCGGGTGAAGGCTACATCTACGATACGGCAACAGGATCATGGCTTGATGTAGAGCTTCAGCAGGTCACCGGCCTTCATGCAGCCGACTCGGTGGGTGGAAAGCTGTATTATATGTCAGAGAAAAAACTGAAAACCTTTGACCTGGCAACGCATCAGGTAGAAGAAACCGGTATGATCTATGAAAGCGGATTCAGAGGGGCGGATTGGGTAGAGTTCAACAATCCCGAGCTTCCAGGAAAAACGCTGGTCACCGTCCGCTATGACGGCGGGGTAGCTATGCTGAATATCGATACAAAAAAGGTAATTGTAAAGCCGCCGATTATCCCGGGATTGCCGGGCGTGGTCAACCGGCTTCAAAGCGTATCGGATACACAGCTGATCACAACGGGTTCTCAAGCCAGATCCTCGCTGGTGGATTTAGAGAGCATGACGGCAAAACCTTTCAGCATAGGTCAGGCGGATAGTGTGTACCCGATTGGAAACAAAGTCTATATGGGGGTCTACCCGGAAGGCGGCTTATACGTTTATGATCTGAATCAAGAGCCGGGAAGCACGAATCCGCAGCGGCTCGCGGTACTCGGAAATGATCAGGAACGGCTTGTGCATATGTCTGAAGGGGAGGGTAAACTGTTTATTTCTACTATCTCCGGTTACGGTACGCTGGGAGGATCGCTTACGGTCCATGATACAGCGACAGGGGAAACCAAAGTCCACCGTAATGTGGTCCAGAATCAGAGTGTGCTCAGTACCGCTTATGTAAACGGAAAGATTTTCGGATCTACGACCATCAGGGGCGGACTGGGTTCCACGCCAAGCGAGCAGGAGGCCAAGATCTTCGTGTGGGATGTCCAGAAGGAGCAAAAGATCACGGAGTTTACCCTGGATATTCCCGAACTTACCGATCCTATTTTCATAGGGGATCTGTCTCTCGGACCGGATGGGCTGATCTGGGGGCATCCTATGAATATATTTTTGCGATCGATCCGGACACGTACAAGCTTGTAAAATATAAAAAAATCTATCCACAGCTTTATTACACCCAGTGGCACCATCATCCGATGCGCTGGTCTGAAGACGGGCTTCTGTATGTGCTGTTCAATAACAAACTGACAGTGATCGATCCCGAAACCCTTGAATTCAGAACACTGACAGATGCATCAAGATTTGATCTTGGAAGAGACGGGAATCTTTATTTCACCGATCTCGCAACGAATACTATTCTCTATAGAATCAAGATCGATGGAGAGATTGTGCCTGAACCGCCGGGTCTGCCTTTGCCGGTCAACAATGCCGGAGTGGAGCAAGCGCCGGAGGGAAGCGGCAAACTGCCGGGCTGGACTTCTTTGTTTGCGACCAGCGGGGATGTGCATTTTGAGCGGAGCGGCGATAAGAGCTATGCGGGTGATTACAGCCTCCACACCACGGATCTGATCCGTACCGCCTCTGTGGCGGTGCAAAGCGATCCAATCGCTTTGTCTCCGGGAAAAGAGTATAGTGCAAGTACTCAAGTCTACATCGAATCTGGCCAGCCCGGATTAATGTTCAGATTCTATAATGCTGAGGGGCAGACGTTGTCCACTTTGGAAACGCATCTGGATGAATCGCGGCTCCGCCAGTGGCAAAAAGTAACTCTTCGAGGTACAGCACCGGAAGGGGCAGCTTACGCCAGAATTATCGCGGTTACAAGCCGTTATAATATCTCATCCGCTTACTATGACGACTTTTCCGTAGTTGAAAAGGATAATACTGCTCCCTTGACGGAAGCTGCCGTGAATCCACAGCCCAATGATCAGGGCTGGCACAATGAAGATGTTTCCATTACGTTGAACTCGGAAGGGGCAACCTCCCTTTTCTACGAGTCTAAGGGGGCTGAGAGCATTGATCAGCGTGAGGCTGCAGGCAGCAGCACGGAGTTCACAGTAAGCGCAGAAGGTGTAACGGAAGTAACTTATTGGGCAAAATCCGCTTATGGCGTGCCCGGGGTGCCTTCTACTATTGAACTCAAGATCGACAAAACAGCGCCCGTAATCGAATTTTCAGGAGAACCCGTTTATGAAGTAGATGATGTGATCCGGATCGAATGCTTCGCTCAGGATGCATTATCAGGAATTGCTTCAAGTGATTGCGATGCTGTGCTTGCAGACAGCCCCGCCTATCTGGCGGGTATTGGGGAGCATTTGGTTGATGCATCCGTGAGTGATATCGCCGGGAACTCTGTACAATCCTCTTTTTCTTATGAAGTGATCCTGACCTATGAAGGCATTGCAGGGCTTATTGACCAGTTCCTCGCTCATGATCCATTGCTGGCTGGGCGGCTTAAGGAGCAGCTGACGTTAGCACAAAGCGCGGACGAAGCGGGTAACGAGGGAGGAAAAAAAGGTGCAATCAACGGATTTATTTATCAAGTGCAAGCCATGAGTGGCAAGGGATTAGCTCAAGATCATGCCGGGCTGCTGGTACAGTTCGGAACCCAAATTTAACTTCATGTGAAGCCGCCGCAATGGCGGCTTTTTCCAACTTTCGCTTGGAGTTGCTGAAGGAACCTTTATAGTTTTCTTGCTTTGAATACAAAAGTTACAGGAAGCATCTTTGCTTTTTTTGCAAAATCACTGTTATCGTTCCGCGATTGCATAATTTCCTCATCAGATTCCTCAATCATTTGCTCAATTACAAATCCCGCTTTAGAGAGCGCATTCACATAGGTTGAAAGTTTACGGTCCGATAAGGTTAGCGTACTTTCATCAAGGGATACCGAATACCAGGATTCATCAAAATAACTTTTCTTGAAGACTAGCCTATTATTTTCCGCAACAACACATTTATGAATAGGATGAGACCAGCTGAAAATAAATACGCCGTCTTTTTTCAGGTAAGAAGCGATCCGGCCAAAAGTGGCCTCAAGGTCGGTGGTCCAGCCTATGGCATAAACCGAATAAACGAAGTCAAAATAATCCTCCGGTATACCACATTCTTCCTCCATAGGAGAACAGATCAATGTTGCTGAAAGGCCGCGCGACTTCAAAAGCTGCCGGGTTTTTTCGATTTGTTTTTCTGATATATCTGTACCCCAAAGCTCAGATGCTTTGCGTTCCCCCAGATATTGCAAGGATTCACCGCTTCCACAGCCTATTTCCAGCAGCTTTTTTCCTGCGACATCGCCAAAAAGCCGGCATTTTTCTTCGGAGACAAATGCTCCATACAAAGGAAGCGCGGTTGCTCCTAAGATTTCATTTCCTTTTGTATCCCAAAAGCTGCTGTTTGTTTTATGTATAGCATTCTTGTCCATGTCGACCGAAATGGCGCGGCCAACCTCGCCAGCACCTATAATGTTTGTTCTAACCGTATTGTTGTCCATGCCGGTACCATCCCCCAATATAAATAATACATAAGCCTAAAATTGAACACGAACAGGCTGCGTTGTTAATCCCACAGTAATGTACCATTTTCCTAAGAATAATTCTACCTAAAATCTTCCATACACCCCTATAAAAACTGATCAAGCGGCTTAAGTTGGAATGGTTTGCCCTATACCGTTTTGTCCTGGCGGCGCTTTTCTATTTAATCGTCATACTGTAACTATACTCCACCCGAAAATTCCTGCTGTCAAAATAGACGAGATCTCCGCTGTCATAATGCCACACTGCCTGCAGGCGGGTAGGTTGTCTAATGCCGTCAATCCGCTTGTAATCCTTCATTAGCGCCGACCATCTCACCCGCTGTTTGGAGCCGTCCATTCCGACGGCGGTGCGGTCGTCCGTCGTGAAGGACAGGCATTCCCCGTTGTCGCTGAAACTGAAGATGCCGCCTGCGGTAGTGCCGTAACAGGCAATCGCCGCGCGGGCATGAGTATCGTCAATGGGCTCCCAAGTAATGCAGCTCTGTATAGCGGCGCTTGGCAGCAAGAGCGCTTCCGACAAAAAGGTGACCAGACACGCCTGATCCATCTCTCCGCCCTGCTGGTTGAATAGAGTGAACATCTTCGCCAGAACGCCCTTCATGCTGCCTTTTCCCTCGACATAGGTATCCAGGCCTTGAAAAGGAATCCCGTACATAGAAGTTTCTATCAGGGCAATTCTGGCTGGATGCTCACTGAAATTATACTGCGTGTAATCTATCTGAATCGCCGGTTTCTTGGGGGACAGGATGAAGTCTACCCCTTTGAATACGGCTTTCATCGAGGACATTTGGGGTGTGCCGGTCCATCCGCTGCTTTCGAAATATTTCCGGACAGGGGAAGGCAGAGGCTTCCAATCTTCGCTTGTGAACACATCGTTAGAGGCGGCGGCAGCAGAGAGGCCGTTGTCTGCGAGCCGCAGAAACTCGGCTTTGGTGCGCGAATAGGGAATATGGAAGAATATCGTCACACCAACAGTGATGCTGACAAGGATAACCAGTAAAAGAATCATCAAATATCTACTCCTTTTCCGGATCAGATGCGTCCGTTTCCATGCGGGCGATGTTCTCTGTAAGCCGGGTCAATCCGCGGAACAGGCCACGGGTTAACTCTGCGTCGAAGGATTGAAACAGAGCCTTCATAAACTGGGCTTCCCGTCCGCTTCTCCCCGCAAAATATACCCTGCATTTATCGGTAAGCTGAATCCGAAGAACGCGTGCATCCCGGCTATCCTTGGTCAGCGTTACAAATCCCTGCTGTTCGAGCAGGAGAGCCATCTTCTTCACATTCTGCCTGGAGCTTCCGATCATCGCGGATACATCGCTCAGGGTGGGAGCGGGTGAACCGCTCTTCAAAATGACTGCGATCAGCAGCCACTGCTTCATGGTCATTTGGTCATCCAATTGATCGCCTAATACCTGCAGGCGGTTGGCAAGTGTGAGAACAGCGCCAAGGATGTAAGCCTGCTGCTCTTTTTCCTCCATATGATTCATCTCCTTACATCAGAATGGTAACCTATTACGTTTTTATTATATGTAATAGGTTACCTTTTTGTCTATATACAAACCAAATCACATAACTGTCTTATCCCCAGCCCATTGTGGTCTGCTCTACATCCAGAGACCGAGATGAAAATGCGTTTGGAGACCGTTAACCGGCATATCCGATAGGATTATAATGAAGCAGCACTGAACGGAGTACATACCAAGTTTATATTCAGTTTAAAAAGGCGGTTTATGATCCATCTATATTAGCTTTCTAGGAGGAATGGCAAAATGAGTCAAATCAAGAAACAACCGCTGCAAACCAAAGATTGGGCCATTGAGGCGCACGGGCTTGTCAAAGTTTTTGGAGACAACCGGGCAGTGGACGGGGTAGACCTGCAAGTGGCCACGGGTTCGATTTACGGAGTGCTGGGGCCAAACGGCGCAGGCAAGACTACAGCGATCCGGATGCTGGCGACATTATTAAGACCGGATGGCGGTTCCGCGAAGGTGTTCGGGCATGATGTGGTGAAGGAGCCGCAGATTGTGCGCCAGCTGATTGGAGTGACCGGACAATATGCGTCAGTGGATGAGTCGCTCAGCGCAACCGAGAATCTGGTGATTTTCTCCCGACTGCTGGGTCTGGGGCGTGCGGAAGCACGCCGCAAGGCTGAGGAGCTGCTGGAGGAATTCGGTTTGACCGAAGCTGCCAAACGTCCGCTCAAAAATTTCTCCGGCGGGATGCGCCGGCGGCTGGATTTGGCCGCCAGCCTGATTGCGCAGCCGCCGCTCATTTTCCTGGATGAGCCGACGACTGGCCTGGACCCCCGCACCCGCAACCAGATGTGGGAGACGATCCGGCGGTTGATCCAGTCCGGTTCAACGGTTTTGTTGACCACACAATACCTGGAAGAAGCAGACCAGCTGGCTGACCGGATCGCGGTCATTGATCATGGCCATGTGGTTGCAGAGGGTACGGTAGATGAGCTGAAATCATCAGTAGGCACTTCGTCCCTGCAATTAAGAGTTCAGAATCTGCGGGACATTGGCATTGCCCGTCAGACGGTAGAGCGGATGCTGAGAGTACAGACCAGTATATCAGCGGAAGCCGCGAAGATTACGGCACCTCTGGGAAATGTTGACCGGGTGGCGGATCTGCTGATTGCACTGCGTGAGGCAGGGATTTCATTGGCGGAGCTGAGTGTGCAGAAGCCAACGCTCGACGAGGTTTTCCTGAGCATCACGGGCCACGGGGTAGAAGAAAAGTCAGCTCCGGCTTCGGCCGAATTCATTCAAGCGGAGGGTCAAACCGTATGAGTACAATGATAAAACCAGGCGCCCAGCGCCAACTGAAAAACCACACCAGCTTCGGACAGTCGGTACGCAATTCACTGACAATGGCCTACCGGGGGATGCTCAAAATCAAACGCACACCCGAGCAGCTGTTCGACGTCACGTTTCAGCCGATTATTTTTACCCTGATGTTTACGTATATTTTTGGTGGGGCCATCTCTGGAGATGTCCAGAATTATTTGCCGATGATCATCCCCGGAATCCTCGTTCAGACCGTCATCACGACCTCGATTGTGACAGGTGTTCAACTGCGTGAGGATATGGAAAAAGGGGTCTTTGACCGCTTCAAGTCCCTGCCGATCTCGCGGATAGCCCCGCTTGCCGGAGCCTTGCTGGCGGATACGGTCCGGTATACGATTGCAACTGTGCTTACTTTTGCGATGGGGTATGTGATGGGACTGCGTCCTGAAGGCGGACTCGGGCATGTTGCCATGGCCGGTGTGCTGGTCATTATCTGCTCCTGGGCGATCAGCTGGATCTTTGCTTTCTTCGGCGTTATTGCACGTACAGCTTCCAGTGTACAGGGAATCTCCATGATTGTGCTGTTCCCGCTCACCTTCCTCTCCAACGCTTTTGTACCGGTCGATACCATGCCCGACTGGCTTCAGTGGTTCGTCAAAATGAACCCGATCTCGCATTTGGTCACAGCCGTCCGCGATCTGGTCAACTCGGGAACCATGGGCTCGGACCTGGTCTTTTCCCTGGCCGGCGCCGCTGTCATTGTGGCGATCTTTGCACCGATCACGGTGCGTGCATATATGCGCCGTACGTAAGGGATAAAAATATCTATGGAGAAGAAAAGATAATATCTGGTTATTATAAGAAAACGGCTGCAGCCTGATTGCTCAGTCGTTTTTTTGTTGCGCTCGCTCTGTTAGTATTGGTCCAACTATGCTGTATGCGAAAATCGCATAAATATCAATATATTTATCCGTAAAAAGTATACTTGGAGTAAACTGCTGTACGTCAGGAGGTTGTAGAAGTGAAAAGTATCTTGGAGGATATGTATTACGGGAATTTGCGGCCTGATGAGTCTATAAAATCTGCTGATCCAAGAGCCAAGCAGCTTCATCAGGAGGTCATGATGTTAATGGACAATTACCAAAAGAAGCTAGCGGCGGCAGAATTCGAAGAAATCGAAAGACTGCTGGATCTCGTTGGTGAGCTTAACTCCATGCATGCGGCCGCAGCTTTTGTTCAAGGATACCGGATGGGGGCATTAATGATAACGGAGGTATATTGCGGATAAGAATATAAAATAAGGAGGGAAGCGGGTTTATCCAAAAGCTTCCCTTGTCCGAAACGATTTAAAGTTCAAAGCTCAGACAGCGCTCGCCGGCATTCAATTGCACTTTATACAATAGATGATCCTTATATCAGCGGAAAAATGGGATCTGTTGCACTCTGTACAGCAGAATCGGGCTAAAAGGGCGCTTTTGACTCCAAATCAAGAAATCTACTGCACGAAATACAGCAGAATGCGTTTCACCGTAAAACTCTCAGCTATCTATTGTACAAAGTGCAATCACTGAAGATTTCCAGTTCAACTTATATAAGTTGGCTAAACTTTCGTACCTGAAAAATTGTCTTAAACCTTTGAATCGTCGTGGAACACCAGGAAGGAGCTAACTATCAAATTAACTCATCTAAAAATATGGTTTAAAAAAACCCCGGAGACGTATGTCGACAGCCTTCAAGGGAATTTTTGCGCTGCTTTTCTGCGCTTTTGACCTTTTATGACAAAATAACCCTTATATTTACATGTTAAAATTGTTACTTATTTACTATATACATATATATTTACTAAAGTTATCCTATAAATAGGAAATGATTAACATTTCCGCAAATTACAGCTTGGTTTCGAAGTGTCAAAGGAGGAATGAAAAAGACAAAAAAGTGTACAAAATGTATGTGTCTCATCCTAGTCGGCTCAAGACTCTGCTGTAAAAATTTGAAATTAGAGGAGCGAGAACTGTGAAAGCAATGAAAAAACTATTTGCTGGATTGATGATGTTTACTCTGATTTTTGGTGTATCCTTTGTGGGATCGGCATTTGCCAGCGGTGATGAGGTTAAGCTTATTGACTCGGATGTTAGCGTTATTTATAAACCCGGATATGTCGGATTCAGCGGAAATATTGATGTAGCGAATCTGGGACCCGTGAAAAATGTCACTGTCCATTACACGACAGATAACACCACTTGGTATAATACGAGTGCGAATTATGTAGGACCGTCGGATGGAACCCGTGAGAAATGGCATTTTGGCATTTCCAGAACTGATGCTTCAACAGATCATAACGAGTTGAAGAATCTGAGCTTCATTAAATTCGCAATTGAATACGAAGTGAATGGCCAGGTCTATTGGGATAACAACGGGGGAGCGAATTATTACAATGAAGTCAATCATAATGTTCCCCTGAGTTCCGTGATTTTGGGAGCACCAAATGTGGTTAACGCCAAAAGTACTCTGAACAAAGGTGAATTTAGCGGAACCATCTATGTGAAAAACCTGGATCCGACGAAAACAGTAAAAGTAACGTACACAACGGACAACTGGGCAACGACTCAAGAGGGCTTCGCTACTTACAATGGCTCCTTGAATAATTTCAATAGTGTTGAAAGATGGAGCTACAGTATTAATGTTCCGGGTGCCACAGATGTTAAATATACGGTTTCGTATACAGCTGGCGGACAAACGTATTTGGATAATAACTATGGCCATAATTACGAGGTCAACTAATTCATTTTAAAATGCAGCTGAAAGAGGATCACGGGCGGATTATTCCGCTTTGTGATCCTTTTTTTTGCGGATGACCAGCAAGCAGACCGTCTTGATCCGCTTGTTTTAATTCGCCTCAGCTATATATCAGTAACTAAAAAAGCTTTTGAACAAGCTTGTAGATCAATTCCGCTGCTTCCTTGTTCAGCATTGGATCCTTCGGTCTATACTCCAGCGGTCCGCCTGCGGCCTGGACGTCAGGGCCGAATAGTTGTTGTCCCGCAATGTACTGTACCCCTTCGGATGCCCAGGGGGAGGCGGGGGTTTTCAGGTCGGCTTTTACGGGATCAGCATTCAGCGAGATCTTGACCATCCGCCAGATGAAGGTAGCTGCTTGCTCGCGTGTCAACGGCTGGTTAGGGCCAAAGATGCTGCCGGGGAGTCCCTGAACAATCCCGTAATCAACCGCCGTCTGGATTACAGCTTCATAGGGGCTGCCTTTCGTGTCAGAAAATACAGATGGCCGTGTAGAAAGCTGGAACCCCGCCAGTGGCATAATTTGTGAGAGAAACTGGCCTCGCGTTACCGCCTTGTCCGGTTTGAATTCGTTTGTGCCGCCCGGAATAGCCCCAAGCTGAACCAGGTAATAAATAGATTTGGCATAAGGATAGTTTACCGGGACATCGCTGAATATGGGGGGCACGGGGATCTTCTCCGCCCAGCTGTCTGTCATGTTGTAGGAAAAGTAGGTAATGTTCCCGTCCGCATCCGATTTAAAACCGGTAGGGGTTCCTTCTTCGTCATAGAACAGCAAATCGTCCGCCTGGCGCAAGGTATGGGTGCCCAAAGCATCGCGCACGATCAAGGCACCGTCTGTTGCCGTAATGTCATAACGCAATACAGGTGTGCGCAGATGGCGGTACAGTCCCTCAAACCGTAGGAGCTGCTGCTTATCCGGTGCCGGCTTCAGAAAAGCCGGTCCAGCATCCGTTCTAGGGAAATAACGGCTCATGAACTGCTCAAAGAAAGGAAGCCGCAGGTTGCCTTTGTCACTGTTCAAGGCAAGGAACATACCGGTGTTCTGCCCGGGCAGCAGCCATAGATTGGAATGGAAGCCCGATAAATCGCTGCCTTTTTCTACGACTGTATACCCGTTGTAATCTTTCGGATAGTTCATCTCAAAGGCATAGCCGGCACCCGGAATGTCCGGATGGATCGTGACGCTTGTATGCTCCATTGCTTTTACTGAAGCTTCCGTCAGGAACCGCCCATCTCCGGCTTGCCCGTTGTGTAGCATTGCGAGCATGAACCTGGCCATATCGCCACCCGTAGAGAACATCCCTCCTTGCGGAGAGTTGTCAGGCACGTTCTTGATTTGCTCTAGCTGCTCAAGATTGTTGTCATAGGGAGTGGCGATGGCTTGCTTTACCTCGTCGTTGAAAATAAAGCTGCTGCTGTCCATACCGAGCGGGTTGAAAATATTTTTGCTGACATAATCCTGAAAAGGCAGTCCGGACACTTGCTCGATGATTTACCCCTGCAAAGTAAATGCGAAGTTGTCGTAACGGAAAACTTCCCCCGGCTTGCGCACAACAGTAGGCATCATGTCATTCAGGTAATTCCTAAGTGAATAAGACTTATCGGAATCAACGTTGTCCGCATTGTCAAAGCCAGTCGTATGGGTCATCAGATGCTTCAGTGTAAGCGGTGCTCCCGTTGTATTCGGGATTTTCATATCCGGCAGGTAGGTTTGGACATCCTTGTCCAGATCAACCTTTCCGGCTTCAGCCAGCTGCATAATGCCTGCAGCAGTGAACAGCTTGGATACAGAAGCCAGGCGAAAGAGTGTTGTATCCGCGTCAACCGGCCGCTTTGCAGCAATGTCTGCATAACCGTAGCCTTTGTTCAGGAGCACCTGTCCGTCCTTGACGATGACCAGCAGGGCGCCTGCCAATTGTTCTTTGACCTCCTTTTGTTCAAAAAATTGCGTTGCAAAGGCTTCGATCCCGGCTTTGTCCAGCTTTACGGCCGAAGGGGACGCTGGCGGGTCGGCCGCAGCAACTACAGACGGGAGGAACAGGGTGGTAGTGAAGATGAGTATAATGAGTTTTTTCATAGGTAATCTCCTTTTTTATGATTTGACGATAGGAAGATGGGGACGCACTGCATCATAAAAATTGCGGGTTGTACTCCTGTTTTTCTCGGTGCGGATCAAGAATTTGAAGTCTCGCCGTTGACAAAAGCAAAACAGAGGATTATTATGGTTTTAAATTTAGTAAATTAGTAATTTAGTAAATTAGTAAATAAAAATTGGAGCGTGTACAAATGAAAATTCCAACAACGTTAAAACATAAACCTGTAGTCGTATCAGAAGATTATGAGCAAGTGGACGGCCGGTATGCCCGGAATACGGATGCGAAGGGTCTCTCTCTGGGACTGGCCCAGTGGAATGACCGGGGGAAGGTTGATATTTCAGCAAAAGTATGGAGACATACGGGGAGAAATGGTCGAGACAGTCCGAGGAGCTGCCGATGCACCGTGTTCTGGACCTTGCCATTCTGATCTGCAGCAGCAGCTTATATTTTCAGGATGCCTACCGGTTTCCGAAAATGTATGACCCGGAGAACCCGGTAATTGACCGTATCGGGCTGCAGGGGGATGCCATGAGTGTATCCGTGTGCGCGGACAATCCCATGATTGATAATGATATCAAGCTGTTTGCCCAGGCGCTTAGTGATGATGGAGAAATGATTGGAGAACGGCTGCGCGTATTGTCCCGGCTGTTGAAAGACATGGGGTATTAAAGCCTTAAAGAGGTGAGAGGGTATGAGCAAGCAAGAAACAACTATGCTGTCTCCAGCAAGACAACTGACCCGTGCAGAGCAGGAGCTGGTCTGGAATAAGCCGTTGTCTCATAAAGTCAGCGAAGAAGAGAAGCGAATCTGTAGTGAAATCAGGCGCAACTGGAACCGCGGGGAACTGAAAATCGCCAATATCCTGCTGGAAGGGGATGCCGGCTCCGGAAAAACACAGCTTGCAAAGGCACTGTCCGCTGAGTTGGGATTGCCTTATACGAAGGTGACCTGCTTCGCGGATATGGATAAATCGGATATTATCGGGGCGATTCTGCCGGTCATCCCGGAAGAAGATCTGCAGAAGCTGGAGCCTGCGGAGCAAGCCGTCTGGAACGCATTATATGAAAATGACGGTTTTCAGAGCACCGCTGAAATCTTGATGAATGTGCTGGGGATCAGCCGGGAGCAGGCCGCCTCTAAGCTGAAACTGCTGCTGGCGAATGCCGGGCAGAACAGCGGTGACGAAGCGGTTGAATATCGTTTTTACCCTTCGGAGATCGTCAGAGCCTATCAGCAAGGTTATCTTCTGGAGATTCAGGAACCTACCGTTATCCGGGATGCCGCGGTGCTCATGGCGCTTAACTCGGCCCTGGAACTGGACGGGAGCATTAATCTTCCGACAGGAATTATACGCCGGCACCCGGATTTTATCGCGGTCATTACGACCAACCGCAGTTATGCAGGAACCAGGCCGCTGAATGAAGCTCTGCGTGACCGGGTTCAGCATACCGAGAAGATGGATCTGCCCGCCAAAGAGATCATGATTGAACGGGCCGTCTCCAAAACCGGCTATACGGATGAACGGGTGTTGGGTGTACTGGCAGAGATCATTATGGTTCTGGACAGCACAGCCCGGGCGAATGCGATTAAAGGTGTGGCGGGGATGCGTTCTTTTTTCTATTGGGCGGATGCGGTTGCCGGCGGAGCTTCAGCCACAGAATCCCTTTATCATAAAGTCATCTACAAGATCACAACCGATTCCGAAGAAATCAAGCTGCTGGAAGAAGCCTTACGAAGCCATGGCTTGTTCTCGGGTCTTGATGAAATCGAACGGGAAGGTAAAAAAAAGAATCGTTGCGGAACTGGAGCTAAAAGCATGGGGGGACATCGGCGATACTGATTTTGACCCTGGCAAGGAGGAAGAGGAACAGGGGGTTGCGCTGAAAAAATCTGCGGACAGCGACAAAAGCACAGCCGAATTTCCTGATTCTTCAACCGAAATGGAACGCTCAGATACCGAAGAAGACGGTGCTCCCAGAGTTCATCAGGCAAACCCTGAGCTGAAGTCAGAAGAAGCGAGACAGCAAGAGCGGGACTTCCGCAAAAAGCTGAACCGCGAGGCCAGAGAGACAGTGTCTGCTTCCATCCACAGCAAGATCAAACTCATTGTTCACCGTCCGGATTTTGATTTGGAATCCAAGCGTGAATATCAGAGTCTGAGCAGGGAGCTCTTGCCTGTTGTCAGAGAAATTGCCAGGAAAACCATGCCGCTGCTCGCACATGATGACTCTTTTGATTTTGGGAAACATCAGTATTATGGCAGTAAATTTCAGGCGGACAGCATTGCTTACCGTGATTTCAGGTATTTTGCGAAGAAACGGCCGCCAACCGACTCTCCCTCCCTGGCGGTCGGTGTTAGAGTGGACGAATCGGCATCCATGTCGGCTTTTGGAAGATTGGAGGCTGCCAAACAGGCGGTCATCGCCGTGTACGAGTTTTGTCAGCTTTGCCGGATTCCGGTGTTGATCTACGGGGATACAGCAGATGTCTCCAGGCTGGAGCAGATGTCCATGTACGCCTATGCGGATTTTGAGCACCCGGATGCCAATGACCGGTTCAGACTCATGGGAATTCGTGCCAGAAGCAATAATCGTGACGGGATGGCATTGAGAGTTATGGCAGACCGGTTAGCTGGCTCAGCAGCGCAGACCCGGTTGCTGATCAGCATCAGTGACGGACAGCCCAAGGCCATGGAGGATTATACCGGTTCCTTGGCCGTCCAGGACATGCAGCAGACCTTGGCCTACTATGAACGCAAGGGAGTTACATTTCTTGCAGCCGCCATTGGCCAGGACAAGGATGTCATTCATGACATCTACGGGAGCGACAGATTCCTGGACATCTCCCATTTGCCGGAGCTGCCCGCACAACTGGTCCGGATGATTGCCCGGTATTTATGATTTTATTCTATATAGAGTGAACTTGAAAAACGAACAAAAGGGCAAGGGCTGGAGGGGAAGTTTGGATACTTACGGAGCGAATGCGTCCGCCTAAAAGCTTTCCGTAGGAAAGCTCGCTATCTTCAGCATAGGCAGTCTGCGGATTTCCACCGCGAACAGCGGTACAAATCAAGAAATCTGCAGATGGGCAGCGGCCGGAAGTCCAAACATTCACCGTAGTCCCGACGAAGTCCCTAATGTAAAGATCTTAAGTTCACTCTATATACTGTGGAACTAGACAACGGCAGAAATGCCGTTGCTGAAGTTCCTGCTCTGGTCTATCCAGAATACCCATATAAGTCTATTTCATAAGCTATCTATTAATTGAACTCATTAGCTGGAAGAAGTATTCAGGTTGATGAGTCTTATTCAGGTTATACCATGAATGCAGTGTATCCGGCGCAAATACATCTAATTGCTTCAGGACTTCCACCGCAAATTCCAGGGGAGCTACTCCTGAGGCAGTAACCAGATTTGTATCCGCTGCTGCAGGTCCCGGCTCATAAAATTTTTCTCCTTTATACTGAGGACAAACCATTTTCAAATACTCTAAGTCATTGCTTGTATGCGTTCTGGAATCCAGGTACCCCATATTCGCCAGTCCCTCGGTTGCACCGCAAATGGCAGCAACAATAGCGCCTAGCTTTAAAGCTTCGCCAACTTTTTTCAAGACAGGTTGATGAACAGGTTCTCCCCAAGTATTTCCCCCAGGTAAAATTAATAGATCTTTACTCTCAAAAGTGCACTCATCAAGGGATATATCCGGTTGTATGCGCAGTCCTCCCATCGTAGTAATAATTTCTTTATCAGCTCCTACGGTAACTACTTTTATAGGGGCTACATCTGTTTTGAAATATCTTCCTGTGTTTAGCTCAGCAATTAAATATCCATACTCCCAGTCTGACATTGTATTCAATACATAGAGATAAGCTTTTTGGGTTTGCATCCAATAACACTCCATTCACATTTGATATAACCTATTATAAAATCACTTCCCTGACAGCTAACGTCAGGGAAAAGATTTGTTTGCTGAAATTTTTATCTCCAACAGAGCTTCATTATGTATCTTGTTGGGCAGATTTATTTTCCCGATTGGGAGGTACCATTGATTAAAGTGACAACGATCACTTCATGAAATGGAAAAATAAAGAATAATTAGGAGGATAACTCATTTTTAAAAATAACCTACCGAAAATTGTGTGCATATAATTACTATTATTAAAGGAGGAAGAGGGATTGAAGCTGGATTTAGATGGCATCCAAGCTGACTCTCTGGTGGATATGTTGAAGGCATCATTCACCCTAGAGAATTGGGACAGCATCATCCTGATTGCAGATAAGCTTCACGAGGAGATTAATAACATATACCAGACAAACCAGCAGAAACGTGCATCCGGCAGATCAGTGAATATATTTCAACTGAAGAGGAGTGTGGTGTACTATTTCGGGTACAGTATGTGCCTAAAGGGGATTGCGCTTCAGAAACTGGGCAAGTATGTAGAAGCAAGAGCGTGTATTGACAGGTATTCAGAATTAGGCTGGATTAATGGCATGGATGCAAGAGGTTTGGATGAGGTAGAATATTACCGGAATATAGCGGTAGCTAACAGATATGTAGTGGATCTCAGCGAGGGAAATAAAGATGTGCTGGAATACTACGTATCCTATATCAGACAAAATAACGATGAAATTCTCCCTGGGATTATACATATTTTGGAATCATCTATTCTCCATAATTTTAGAGTCGATGTGATTCTGGAAGAATTTATGGATAAAATTTTTGAAGAAGCTGAATATTATAAACAGAATAGAAACATTCGGTACTTTATAGATTGTGTATATCTTTTGTCTCTATATTATTCTAAAAATGGGAAAATAAGTGATTCCATAAATAACACTCTGTATGTTTTGACAACAAGTGTTAGTCTTAATGATAACAAAGGGTTCCGCAAAGCTGCTGCCCTCTACGAATCATTAAGAGGACAAGCAACAGCTGAACAACAGGAGCAATACAGCAAGCTTATGAATAAAATTCTTGAAGAGAGGGAGTTAAGCTGATGAAAAGAGGATTGCTCTTAATGATCGCTTCACTTATTCTTGCCGGTTCGGGTATTGTCACTTCCACTGTCAGCGCAAAGGGCAGTACAAACGGGAATACAAATATCGGGTATGTTACCCCCTGAGTCATGGCGTCGATCACTAATCCCGTTTAGAATGGACACAAAAAACGTAAAGCTCTGCCGGCCGCTAGGGTCTGCAGGGCTTTTTTAATCCATGCAGGGGTTAAGCCCTAATCGCTGCTTGAGGGGGCACTTCCAGGACCGGACAAAAATCCGGATTTGAGGTGCAGAGCTGGCGGCTGAATTCCGGCCGGAGCATGGAGAGCTCTTCGAAATAACTGCCGAGTGCATGATTCAGGCTGACGGAACCTTTTTGAAACGAAAGGGGGTAGAACTCTCTGACATGACTGTAATAATACCGTTTGTCCCGCTTGGGCAGCTTGAAGATCGAGGGCGGAACATAGGCGGCAGCGTCAAAAAGATTGGCAATACGGTGGCTGTTCGGTACATAGCGGGTACTGGCTTTTGCGAAGGCTGGATCACCCGCACGGGGTGAACCATACGTATACAGATGCGGTGTGCGGAAAGAAGTGTTGGCAGCAACATCAGGCGCGCATAGTGTGGCCAGTGCTCCGCCGAGGCTGTGACCTGTAATATATAGTCTTTTGCCGGAGGATAACCGGGAGAGTGCGGAGTGAATCCCGCTTCGGGCTGAGGTATATATGTTGGTGAAGCCGCGGTGGGTCAGACAGTCTTCCTTGATATATTTGAACTTTTTTTGCGTGGCATTGGCGTTGGAGATCCAGTTGGCTGTTGAGCTGCTCCCGCGGAAGGCGACTATGATCTCTTCTGGAGATTCGATAATGAACCCGAACCGTTCCCACACTTGTCCTAACGATTTTGCATGAATGGTGTGAGTGACCGAATAGCCAGCTGGAACGGTGAATGAACCGTCCGCATGATTAAACTGGGCATAGGTCTGTCCGCAGACAGCTGCCAGAAAGATGGCCCGTTCTTCAAAAGCCTGATTATTGCTCACATGCATCCCGCCCTTCCCTCTAATCTATGTATGTCAAGAGCACAGGATGGGTGCCTGTCGCTGGAAGAAAAAATGTTCTAAAAATGTTTCTACCATTTTCTGTATCAGTCTATATGGTAAAATGATTGCAATGACCCTACAGGTTATGTGGGGAGAACAATGCTATCAAGGGAGGATATTAAATGATGCACAACGATAAGCTCTATCTAATTACAGATATTCCCGGGTATTCACCACAAATCAGCCGTTTGATCTCTATGATGAATTACGCAAGATTTACAACTATTGAATCTGTTAAAGGACTGAGTGTTGACCAGTTGGATTATTTGATCGATTCTCAGAGCAATTCAATCGGTGGGTTATTATTACATTTTGCCGCTGTAGAATATGCTTATCAAGTTGAAACCTTTGAAGGAAGAGACTTAACTGAAGAAGAACTGGCCAGATGGGGAGCGGCGTTAAATTTAGGTGAAGAAGGACGAGCGCAAATTAAGGGCAATGAATTGAGTTATTATATGGACCAGTTGGATGCAGTAAGACGGACGACGCTGGAATGGTTCCAGACTGTGGATGACGAGTGGTTATACAAGGAAGAACCATTCTGGGGTGATCAACCGGCAAACTACTATTTTATGTGGTTTCATGTTTTTGAAGATGAGATTAACCACAGAGGACAGATCCGAATGATCCGTAAAAGATGTGAGGTTACAGGATAAAAGGAGAAAGCTCAGGCTGTATGTTACAGTGACGAATTTGGCTGAAGGCCGGTGATGCTGTGGAATTCGAACTCAGCATTTGACGCAGACCATTCACCGATGGATAGGAGAAGGGAGTAAATAAGTGGAAATAGAGCTGCTGCTGGCAAAAAAACGCTCAAGACATGTACTGCCATGCCTTGAGCGCTCATATCTGCTGTTATTACGGGGTCAACTGGGTGATCTGATTCAACAGCTCGCTTACCTTGTTGATCGTCTCGGGAATGCCTGTTGATTCAAAGGCGGCTTTTCCTTGTTCCAGGTTGGTTATTGCCTGATCCAGTCCTTGCTGCAGCGTTTCATTGTACCCCACAATCGATTGGTGCAGGTCTGCTGCATATTCAGGAACCTGAAGACCAGCATATTGGACGACCTGTTCCTTGAGCGCAGCGAGCCTGTCTGTCAATGCCTCCCTGGCCTGCGGATCTGTAGCAGCATCGGCAGCCAGTGTATCCATTTCTTGTCCGAACTCTGTTAATGTTTGCATATAAGAAGCTGTATCGGTGGCAAAATTAACGCTGTTTCCCACCTTTTCCGCAAACCCGCAACCCGGTACAACCAGCAAGATGAACAGCAGAAGACTTAACCCGTATTTCTTCATTAGCATCACTCCTCTTGAGTTATCGTATGTGCCAAGTTTACTGTAGTTCATACGGCCTGGGGCGCTCCAGGTTGCGGGAAATTTAGGCGGATCTCAATTTGTGCTTGAAAGGGGAAAACCACTTGAACCAGGTATTATTAATCATCGATGCGCAGCAGGAACTAATGGATGGGAACCAAAAGGAAAGTGCGGTATTTCATAAAGAACAGCTTATCCAAACGATCAATAAAGTGATTGAAAAAGCCAAACAATCCGGTATTAAGACTGTATTTGTCAGGGATCTTGATGTCGCCGGGGGAAAAGATGCGGGTTTTCAGGTGCACAATGAAATTCATATGCCTGCTGATGCCAAGGTGTTTGATAAAAAGGCAACGAATGCTTTTCACGGGACCGGGCTTCTGCCTTATTTAAAAGAGCAGCAGGTTGAACATGTAGTCATTATGGGCTGTAAAACACAGCATTGTATCGATACCGCTGTCCGGACGGCTACCGTCAGTCATTTCGATGTCACCTTGGTTGGCGATGGACATTCTACAACAGACAGTGATGTCCTGAGCGCAGAACAAATCATCAGGCATCATAACAGTACGCTGCACGGACACTATAATGTCGAACACTTTTCGCTGGTCAGAGGGTCGGAGGAAGATCTGTTCCATCCAACCCATGACTCATACAGATAATGTATTATGATGATGAAGATTTTTATTAAATAGAACCGCTGATCTTTGGAAAAGGAAGCACCACCACGGTTTCGAATTTTCCGTTTTTGGCCGTGGTTTTTAAATGACCGCCATATTTGTCGGCAGTCCGCTGCACATTGCTTAAACCGATTCCGTGCAGCCCGGGATTTTCTTTCCGGGTTTGGGTCTCTGGCGTGGAGGGATCGGCCATGGAATTGCCAACATAAATAACGAGTGCATTGTTGTTGGAATGGATATGGAGATGAATGAACCTGTTTTCGGTCCCGCTGACCTGCTGTGCGGCTTCTATGGCATTATCCAGAAGGTTTCCTAAAACAATGCATAAATCATAGCGGTCAATGTTAATTTCTGCAGCGGTAATATGGATTTTGTGTTCCATGGCAATCCGGCGGTCATAAGCGATGCTAAGTGCATTGCTGATTAAGGCATCAATCGCCAGGTTGCCGGTGGTCACTTTTTGGCAGGAAGCTTCTATTTGAAGCAATATCCTGTTGATATGTTCAATGCCTTCCTGAGCATGGCCTTCTTCAATACAGGCACGTATGTATACTAAATGCTTATTGGTATCATGAATAATTCGTTTGATGCCCATAAATGAATGTACCGTCTGCTTGTAGCTGATATCCTGGGCGTCCATTTGTCTTTGCAGCCGGTAATTCACCTCCGCCAGCCTGAAAATTTCAATCATCCTGTCGAACAGGAAGATGATCAGAAAATTGATGCCGAGAATACCGATAACGGACAGGATGTACCAAAGATTTATTCTGGAGTAAAAAAACAGCGTATTCAAAATGAGCAGGCTTATTAAGATAATCAGCGTCATGATGAAGTAGTAGCTTTTACTGATTTTATAGTCCTGCCCCCGCTTGATAAAACGGATGACGGTGATGAACAGCAGTATAATCAAAGCGGAAATGAACAGGATGAGCAGGCGCTGCTCCAGCCTGGATAATTGGTTCGCCCCGTGGGCCGGGCGGATGGCAAGGATCAGGCAATAAGACAGCGATTCCGCGATGAATCCCAGGATAACGTACAAGGCGCTGAAAATCATCTGGGAACCGGGCCGGACAGGGTAGAGCCGGGCAATCAGAAAGGTACTGGTCATGGACAAAAGTCCGGTGATGGGCATGGGGAAAAAGGAAACGGACGATGTGAACAAGATCGCTCCGGCCAGTACATAATGAAGTATAATGATCTGCAGCTTCCGGCCCGGAGTATGAAAGAGAACCGAAAAGTAACGGTTCAACAGAATCAATTCCAGCAAAGTTGTCCCCGTAAACAATGCAGTAGGCAGTATGGCTACCCTCTCCCTTGTAATTCTTCCAGCACGTATTGAGCATAGACATCCTTGATGGCCTTCGATTGGGAACGGCCAACGGGGTATTCTTCATCATTGGACATCACAACGGAGGTGGCGGTAAATCTGCGGACATGCTCCAGATTAACGATAATGGAACGGTGAATCATCAGGAACAGGCTGCCCAGCTTATCCGAATACTCCTGTAGCGTGCCGTTTATGATGTACTCTTGAGTTGCTGTTATTACTTTAAGCTTGTTTTGGGCCAGCGAATGCTTGATTTTGACCATGGCGATAATTTCGGGCTTTCTTAATACGATTTGCCCGTCTTCCACTTTGATGGTGAAAAAACGGTTCAAGGAAGAAATGATGTAGCTGCACAGCTTCAGTGTTTTTTTCTTGAACAATTCATAGGTTACCGGTTTGAGCAGGTACTGAAAGGTTTGAACATCAAAGCTTTCCATCATGTATTCGGGATAGCTGGTCAAAAACATAATTTGTACGTCACGGTCTGGTAAGGAACGGATTTGCCGGGCTGTCTCAAGCCCGCTAATGCCGGTCATTTCGACATCCAGAATCAGCAGATGATAGGCATACTCCCCTTGCATTGCTTTATAGTGCTGCAGGAGCATTTCGCCGGAGGGAAAATAATGGACATCAAATGAATAGTTTGTCGTTACCGAAAGTTGTAAAAAATACCGCTGCAGCTCGTTGCGGACCCCGACTTCATCATCGCACACCCCCACGTGGAACAAATCTCTCTCTCCTCTCATCTCATCTAGTAAAGTTATGTAAGATTTGGAAGCATATCTGACAAAAGAATGCGTTTGCATGTCCTATTATACCATTAACATACATAATGTTCCATTTAATTAACAAATGCGCTATATTCGATTTGGGGGATGTGAATGATAGAGTATATTGTGAAACTAATCACGCTGCGAAGCGTCCAGCAAGGCATTGTGGAAGAAAAGAATGCGCCGGTCATCCGCTACGGGCTGCAGGCCATGATCGAGGTTACAATCATCGCCATGTCCATGATCGCCATCTCGGTCTGGTTCAGCCGGATACCTGAAGCGCTGGCCTGGCTGGGAGCCGTTATCGGGTGCCGGAGCTTTGGCGGAGGTTATCATGCGAAATCGTTCAAGGCCTGTTATTTCATTTCAGTCACTATTTTCATAACAACCCTGGCATTTGTGGATATACTGCCTCCCCTGTGGGTGAGCTCTATTGTGATCCTGTTTATTGGGGGCTCTGTGGTTCTGTTTGCCTGCTTGAACGTGATGTCCCGGCAGGGTGGACAAGCGGATACAAACGGCCGCCGCACACTGCAGAAGATATCTGTTACTGTACATATTTCATTTTATGCTTTTGTCCTGTCTATGATTTTGCTGCAGCTGGCCGGCACCGCCGTTTTGGCTAGTCTATGCGGCTGCCTCATTTCTCAGCTTTCCGCGCTGATCCAATTAAAGGGGGAGAATCAATGAAAATGGTCCAATGGCCTTTGAAATCGCTTACGATGCTGGCCGGAATGTTCGCTGTGCTGGGTGCCAACACAACCTGCTGGTGGATTGCCCATGAGCCGGAAATGCCGGAAGAAGTAAAAAAATTGCAAAAGCTGCAATAAAGCAACATTTCGTTTAATTACCTGTGAGGATGTGAGTCAATGAACGCAAATACGCTATTGTCCAAAGTGAATGTGATCAATGAGGATTTAGGCGAGGAATCGCTGGTGCTGGACCGCAATAACGAGATGTTCTTTTTGAACCAGACCGCCAAATATTTATGGGAACACTGCAACGGGAGAACTGTTTCTGAAGTAGCCAGCTTGCTCTATGACCAATGCCTGGATAAGGATGGACTAGAGTTAAGCGATATTATCACGGACTGTCTTGGCGCATTTGAAGAACTGGAGCAACGAGGATTTGTGAAAATCAGGAAATGAGGTGCTAGTGTGGAATTTTTGTCGCCAGCCGAAAGTTTTAAATTAGGCGGTTGTTATTTGGAAATCACCTCCAATTGCAACCTGCGCTGTCTGCATTGCTATAACGAATCCGGTGTATTGCAAAGCCAGATTGATAAGCCGACCTTCATGAATATCATTAATGCTCTGCCGGATGATCCCGATACAAGCATTACCATTTCCGGAGGAGAGCCGACCACGCATCCTGAATTCTGGGATTTTATGGATGAACTGCAAAAAAAGCATTTTGGCATGGTGCTGGTGATCACGAACGGCACCTTTATTACAAAGGAAGTAGCCGAGAAATTTGCCTCCTATAAAGTTTCCATTCAATTAAGCTTAAACGGCTCGCGCGCTGAAATACATGACCAATTATGCGGACGCGGCAGCTTTAACAAAACGATGCAGGGCTTGGATCATTTAATCGAAGCCGGCATGAGCGAACGCATTCTGATCCGCAGCGTGCTTACCAGCTTCAACAAAGATGATATCGTGAATCTGCTGAAAATGGTCGCTGATAAAAAGATACCCCAGGCCGAGATTGCCGGCTTGAGCAGCCTGGGCCGAAGTGAAAATAATAAAAATGACTTGTATCTGGACATCCTGGAGAAATCCGCGCTCGTGGAGAGTCTGGAGATAAATGCGGAAATTGTGGACCTGATCAACAGCGGTGTCAAAATTACCCTACCTGATGATTTTACAGGAGGCTGTCCTTTGTTGAACAGCATTACCGAAGAGGATGATAGAATTCCTTTAACACCACGAATTGACTCTTCCGGGAATGTATTTCTGTGCCAATTATTTACCGATGTCCAGTATGCGATCGGAAATGTCAATCAGACCAGCCTGTCGTCGATGCTGCAATCCCCTGAGATGATTAATCTGATCCGTTTTTTTCAAGTAGGCCAGACCTATATGAACAAGTGCCAGACCTGTATTTGGAATCACAATTGCGGCAAAGGCTGTGTGGCAATCGCCGTGGCCAACGGGGGATCCATCCAGGATACCGATGGCTGCTGCAAAGCGAGAACGAAATATTATGTATCCGAGCTGAACAAAAACAGAAAAACATTGGTGCCCCAGTAATAATAGGGAGCCACTTGAAAGGAGGTGAATAAAATGAGCTATATCAGACCGTTGATTGAAAAAGCAAGCGCTGATTCCATGATCACTCCTACTGGGTGTACTTCAGGCTTCAGTTGTCCAAAAACTTTCAATTGCAGCAATTATACTTGCAAGAATAACTTTAAGTGCGGTAACTGGTCGTAATATCCATACTTTCAAAAGAACATGGTTATTCTACATAATCATGTTCTTTTCTTTGAAAGGCAGGGGATACCCCTTGAAAGAATACATATGGTTCTTAAAGATCTACTTCAGACATCAGCCGGTGACTATGGTATCCATTCTCCTGCTCTACATATTAATGTACTCGCTGCAGCCTCTGGAGCTGCTTCTGATCCAGCGGATCATTGTCAGCCTTGGCCATCAGTCTGAAATTCTTGCCATCGCCGGACTTATCCTCGCCTATATCCTCGTATATTCATTGAAGAATATCCAATATTCTTTTTCACTTCTGTTCATAGAATTGCTGGAGAACAAGGTCGGTGCAATGCTGCAAAGAAGTCTGTTCGATGCAATTGCCAAGGCAGATTTATGCAAATTGGACCAGGCGGATTATCTGCTTCAAATCGAAAGGGCTAAAGATACGGTATGGTTTAAACTTACCAATGCCGTTAATGACGTGTTTCATTTTCTGGGGTCCGTTGCCGGCTTTTGTATGTCTGCGCTGATTATCGTCAGGCTGGGTGTTCTCTATTTACTGGCATTTATTGTGCTTGGACTGCTCTACAACTATTTTGTGAAGAAAAACACGAAAGAACATATCGATTTGATGAAGAAGCAGGAGCACGAGGACCGCAAATTGAAGTATTTGAGCAATCTTATGCAGGACAGAAGCAACCAGAAAGAAATCAGAAGCTTCAAAATTTTCGATTGGCTGGAAGCGAAACGGCTTAGCAAATTTGACGAGATCAGGGACATCGATCTGGCCTTCAGCAAAAAATGGACGGTAATCGGCTGTGTATGGTCGGGGCTGATGATTGGTCTGGAAAATAGCATTTTGCTGGTGATGTGTTATGGTGTGGCACTGACAACGCTGACAGTCGATCAACTGATTGTGCTGAGCCAGGGCCAGGGGCAGATCATTGTTGGCATCAATGCCTTTGCGGAGTTTTTCTCCCAAGCCCAAAAAAATAAAATCTATATCAAAGAATTCAGAGAGCTGATCACACCTGAGGAATCCGGGATTCCGGCCGGGCCGGACGCTGCCTTAGCCAGAGCCAAAACGGTTATGGAGCTGCAGCATGTGTCTTTCTCGTATGGCGATCATTCCGCTGCATTAAAGGATATCAATCTGCGCGTCGGCAAAGGCGAAAGCATCGTGCTCGTTGGTGAGAACGGCAGCGGGAAAAGCACCTTGGCCAAAGTTATGGCCGGCCTGCTTAAGCCTGCTGAAGGCATCGTCCGGAAGAATTGTGCGACCGCCACCGCTGCATTTCAGGATTATGCCAAATTTGAATTTTCTGTACGGGATAATGTCGGTATAGGCGATGTAACCCGTATTAATGACAACGATAAAATCAAAGAAGCAACCATAAAAGGCCAGATCAACCATGTCATTGAGCAGTATCCTAAGCGGCTGGACACGGTATTGGGCAAAAAATTCGATGCCGACGGCATCGACATGTCGGAAGGGCAGTGGCAGAAAGTGGCGATCAGCCGGGCGTTTATGCGCGATGCTGATTTTATCATCTTCGATGAACCGTCTGCCTCTTTGGATGCGTTGTCGGAGATCCAGCAATTCAACAATATCGGTAAATATTTTCGCGGCAAAAGTGTTGTCCTGGTCTCGCACAGAATCGGAATCGCCAAGCTGGCCGACAGAATCGTATTTATGAAGCACGGGGAGATCGTAGAAGAGGGCACCCATGCCGAGCTGATGCAGCTGAATGGCGAATACTGCAGTTTCTTTATGAATCAGGCCAAATGGTACGATACGGGAGATCAGGTCATATGAAAAATAAATTGCTGATTCATGTCCGCAACATTATGATGATCGTCAAGCTGTTTTGCACCAAAGAGCTATACTTTTCATTGGCGCTTATGGCGTTCAGTGCGCTGCTGGCCCCCCTCGGTACCTGGCTGTATAAGCTTTTGATCGATGACCTCGCTTTCGTTCATTCGGCATCCGCAGTGACACAAAAGCTGGTTGTCATTATCGCCGGTTATACCGTGCTGAAGATCATCCTTGAATGGTTTGAGCATATTACGGCACATATCAATAACCGCCTGAAATATAATATTAACCGGGAATTTATCAGACAAGTGAACAAGAAGCTGTCTGTTATTTCGATGGAGCAATTGGAGAATCCGGCAGTGTATGATCTGCTCGACAGGGTGCAGTCCAATGTCAATAAAGGGATATTATCCTACATCAACAACTCTTTATCTGTGGTCCTTCCTGTATTCTCCATCATCTCCTACATTCTGCTGCTGATTAACATCAATCTGTATTTCCCCTTGATCGCGGTGCTCGCTACGGTCCCTTATTTGCTGCTGATGAATGCACAGGGAAAGAAGAGCTATTTTCAAGCCGTTGAACAAAGCAAGCCGCTGCGCCGTTTAAACTATATGTACGATGTGCTGACAAGCAGACGTTATGCCAAGGAGATCCGGATGTTCGGGCTGATTGACTATTTCAATGACCGGACCGAAGCGATCCGGAAGGATGTATGGAAAGAGAAGTTCAAATTGCTGCTGCATTATACGCTGGGAGGCGCTTTTATTGATATATTCCGGAACGTTGCGCTGGGAATCTGTCTGTTGATGACCTGTATAGGCGTTCTGGAGAACCGGATGAGTATTGGTGATGTGATGCTGGTAATCACTTCAATGCAAGCCATAACAGACGGTTTGAGCGGTATGGTCAATAAAATCAGTTCGATGAACAATTATACGTTCTATATAGAAGACATGATGAACTTTTTGGATCTCCCTGAAGATACCGGCAGCGGACACAAGAAAATTGTTGAGTCACCAACCATTCAATTCAGACATGTCGATTTCAAATATCCCAATAGCCAGACCCGTACCTTGAAAAATATTGATATCACGATAAAAAAAGGCGAGAAAATTGCCCTGGTTGGGGAGAACGGATGCGGCAAGACCACTTTTATTAATGTGCTTCTGGGCCTGTACAAGCCGACTTCAGGTGAAGTATTGGTCGGAGGTGAACCATTGGCTGACGTGATTGATGATTTCCGGACGATGACGGTCTGCGTATTCCAAAATTTCATCAAATATCAGCTTTCGGTAGCGGACAATATCAAAGCGGGGAATTTCGGAGAAGATTTTCACAAGCAATCTTTGCAGATCTTCAGTATGGATTCCTTTATTGATAACCTCCCGCAGGGGCTGGACACCCAGCTTGGGCAGCTGGAGAATAACGATGTGGAGTTGTCTGGCGGCCAATGGCAGAGACTGGCCATCGCAAGGGCGCTCAGCCGGGCAGAAACAGAAATTCTGATTATGGATGAACCTACAGCCAGCCTGGACCCCAAAGTGGAAACACAGATCTATGAGGAATTCTCGGCGCTGTGTGAAAATAAAACGGCGATAATGATCTCACACCGTTTAGGCGTGACCAGACTGTGCGATACAATCTATGTATTTGACCAGGGTGAAATCTGTGAATTTGGATCGCATGCCGAACTGATGAACCGGAGGGGGAAATATTATCAGATGTATTCGGCACAAAGCTATTTATACGCCTGATCCTTTTGGAATAAAAAAGAATTAACAGGATATAATTGACAATTGGTGACTACTGGAGTAGTATTGACTCGTGACTACTTCAGTAGTCAATTCGAGGGAGGCTGGTACATGGAGCTCAAACTGTATGATTCCGAGTTAAAAGTGATGGACATTTTGTGGAGAGAAGGGATGCTGGCGGCAGGCGATCTGGCGGCGGTCTTGAACCGGGAAACGGGCTGGAACAGAAATACGACCTACACGGTAATCAAAAAGCTGATCGTCAAGGGAGCCATCCAGCGGACCGATCCGGGCTTTGTCTGCACAGCTCTGATTCCCAAAGAACAGGTGCAGACTTATGAAACGAAGGAATTGATCAACAAAATGTACAATGGTTCGGCGGGGATGTTTTTTTCGGCGTTCCTCAATGAGAAGAACCTGAGCAAAGAAGACATCGACAAACTGAAAAAAATTGTGGAAAGCTTAAGCTGAGGCGGCGATGGTGGATATCCTACGGATGAGTATTTCGGCGAGTGTGCTGATCGTTCTTGTTATCCTGCTGCGGTCTTTGGCTATCCACAAATTACCCAGGCTGCTATTTCTCATTCTGTGGGGAATTGTGGTCGCCAGACTGCTGGTCCCAGTTTCTTTTCCTATTCTTCCGCAGTTATTCCCGCCGGCTGAAATTGCTGATCCGACCATCAGTGTGAATGCACATACAGCAGCAGTATTCCAGTTGCCCGGTCCAACTGTCCTGAACAGCGGGATGCTGACCCGTGAGGTTGAGGTCCCGGCAGATTCAGGCGGGGGGCCGGAGCCGGAGCCGATGCCGGAGCTTCTGAATACCTTGTGGCTCGGGGGTGCTGCTCTACTGCTTATGGCGATAGTGGTGATCTATTACAGAAGCAAAAGGGAGCTGCGGACAGCGCTGCCTCTGCAGGGGAGCCATCCCGTTATCGAAGCCTGGTTAGCCAAACATCCATTGCGGCGGACCTTGACGATATTGACCTATGACCGGATGGATACGCCGATCACCTTCGGAATATTGCACCCGAAGATTATTTTGCCCAAATCACTCGATACCGGCAACGAATCCGCAATGGATTATATTCTCACTCATGAATACATGCACATCAGACACTTTGATGCGGTGTGGAAATTGGCCGCGGCCGCTGTCCTATGCCTGCACTGGTTCAATCCGCTGGTCTGGCTGATGTATCTCTACCTGAACCGGGATTTGGAAATGGTGTGCGATGCCAGAGTGATCCACAGGCTTGGTGCCGAACACAAGGCGGACTACGCTTTATGTCTCTTGGCGGTGGCAGAACAAAAAGGGAAATTCACTCCCCTGTACAGTGGCTTCAGCAAAAATGCGACTAAAGAAAGGATCGTGTCAATCATGAAATTGAAAAAATTGACGGTATTGACGGCAGCTATTTCGCTCGTTTTAATATTGGGAGCGGTGTCTGCATTTGCAGACCAATCCAGCGGGGCAGAAAGCAGCGCCAATACTGAAAACTCTGTTGAAATGAACGCTGTAGAAAGCGAAGGCAACGCCGGCGGGCCTGATTCTGCCGCTGCGTCAGCCTCTTCGCAAGACGGAACCGTGAGCGACTTTAACTACGATGCACTGAAGGATTATGTGGCCTATGGACTGGCGTATGACAAAGCCCAAGACAGATTTTTGTACAATGGCAAGCATATCCGGCTGTTCCTGGACCAGGATCTTAAAAATGAAGGAAAGTTCAATAAATTTTATTTTGACGGGGACGGTACGGCCGATTTCAAAGTCGTCAGGGATAAAGACAACAAGGTAACTAAAATTACTGAAGTGGATGAACATGAACTCCAGGTTTTAGCCAAGGGGTACGGGTTTGAACTTACTCAGGATGGCCTGAAATTTGAAAATGCAAACTAAGGCAGCCTCCAACAGCTTGCCGAAGGGATTGGCGCATAACATAAGGTAAGCACTGTTTCTTGAATATACAGATCATTGCCGGGGGAGTTTTCTATAGCTGCTCCGGTTTTTTTATGTATCAACCGAGGACACTCATAACTTTAGTCGTAAGCTGAATGGGAAGGTTGAAGGAAATGTTAAAAAGTACCTCTAAAAAACATGTCGGACAATGTCGATGTATTACATAGGTTAGTTAACTATCATCAGGAAATGAGGCCGTAATAGATGCAACTAAGAAGCATTAAAGCAAAAACACTACTTCTCATTATGCCGCTTTTACTTGTAATTGTTATTGGAGTATCTTCTGCAGTAATCTTTAAATCCCATAGTTTATTGCTTGATCAGACGGAGAACAGCATGGAGGAGCAACTGGCAAATACCAGTCAAAGCATTCAGAATCGGATAACCTCTCACGGTAGAGTGCCGGAAACAATAGCAAAATCCATTCAAGGTCATTACAGCAAGCTGAGCCTGAAGGATTATGATGCGACTCTCAAGAACTCACTGGAAATCAACAAAGATACCTTCGGTGTAGGCATTTATTTTGAGCCTAATTTATATAAGGCTGATACAAAGTTTGTTTCTTCCTATGCCTTTCGCGATCAGAATCAATTAACCATTACACATGACTATAGTGACCCCAGCTACAATTATCCAGCACAAGCATGGTATAAAATTGCAACCAATCAAAAACAAATACAATATACTGCCCCTTTCTATGATGAAAAAACGAAGTCAACCATGGTTACGGCGTCAGTTCCTGTATATGATGATCAAGAACGGTTCGTTGCAGTAGCAACTGGAGACATAAATTTGGATACAGTGCAAAATATCATCTCAGAGACACTTGTAGGTGACAGTGGATGGGCGTTTATGCTTGATAAAGACGGTACTTATTTAGCCGGACCTGAGACAGATAAAATCATGAGGGTAAAACTTCAGGACGAGCAGGACCCAGTCGTATCCGCTTTAGCGAAAACTATTTTGCAAGATGGAAAGGGCGCTGCAACCTATACCTCTTCAGAAGGACTCGTTCATGTCTATTTCACAAAGCTGGAGCAGACAGACTGGATCGTTGCTCTAGCTTTGCCGGATCAAGAGCTTAAAGAAAAAGTGAATTCATTGTTGTTGCAGACTCTGATCTTTCTAATCATTGGCATGGTCCTGATTGTAGTGGTTATTCTACTCTACACTCGTAACTTGACCGCTCATACGAATCGTGTAAATTCTATGGCCGAGCATTTGGCTCAAGGGGATTTCACATATTCCATTGAGGTAAAAACGAAAGATGAATTTGGTAAGATGGCAGAAAATTTGAATTATACAAGCGACCTTCTGAATAAAATGATGGGTAAAGTCACCGAACATTCCTTGCACGTTGCCTCTACAGCGGAAGAGTTGATGGCGAGTGCAGACCAGACAAGTGTAGTGGCTGAGGATATTGCCAATACGATTCAAGCAGTGGCTGCCGGTGCCGAGACGCAGCTTGCGGGAACACAAGAAAGCGCTAGGTCTCTTGAGGAACTGGCAATGGGCATCCAACGGATTTCTGAGTCTTCGTCCGTTCTGCATGACGCTTCACAAAACACCTCACAGCAGGCGGAGCAGGGGAATAAGATCATTCAGCAGGCAGTCCATGATATGAACGAAGCCAATCATTCTGTCTCAGTCACGGCTTCGCATATGGAGCAGCTCAGAGAGCGTTCCATAGATATAGGCAATATAATCAATGTGATAAGCGGGATAAGTACACAAACCAATCTGCTGTCCTTGAATGCCGGGATTGAAGCAGCGCGCGCTGGCGAGCATGGCAAGGGATTTGCTGTAGTTGCTGCGGAAATTCGTAAGCTATCCGAACAAACCAAAGATTCTGCTGGGAAGGTTCGAGAGATTATTGAAGAAATGCAAGGGGAGACGCAAGCTGCGGTACAATCGGTTGAAATCGGAACGAAAGCGGTTCATTCCAGCACTGTGCTCGTGGAACACGCAGGAAAAGCATTCAACGGAATTGTACTGGAAATTCAACAAATTGTTAACCAAATTCAGGAGGTCTCTGCAGTTTCCGAGCAAATGTCTGCCGGCTCCCAGCAAATAAGCGCTACTATGGATGAGCTTGCCCGCATTTCTGGAGAAGCGTCAGATGCCACCCAAAATGTTGCTGCAGCCAGTGAACAACAGCAGGCTTCCATGGAGGAGGTTTCATTCTCCGCTAAATCATTAAGTTCCATGGTTCAGGAACTGCAGAACTTGCTTGAGCAATTCAAGATTAAATAAACTTGAAGCAACGGCAGAATCCGAGAACCCGGAAAAAATAGAAATATTCCTCCTTGTGAAAATCGGCCTCCCCTTCAATTATCCGCTGATGCAGATCATGCAGGAATAACGCCTCAAATGAAAGCTGCTTTGTTGACGCTGTAGGAAGGCAATTATTATAATCTAGCTATGACAATAACCATCGTATCTGCCAAACTGTTTATCCCCCCGGCCAGGTTAAAATCCGTTGTCCGCCCGCGTCTGCTGGAGCGGCTTAACGGGAGCCTGCAAGGCAAGCTGACTATCCTCTCGGCCGCTGCCGGTTATGGTAAAACTACACTCGCCAGTGAATGGCTCGCTGTCTGCGGACGCAGAGCCGCTTGGCTGTCGCTGGATGCGGGAGACAATGATCCTGCACGTTTTCTCACGTATCTGTTCGCCGCTTGCCGGTCAATCGGGGTGAACATCGGGGAGGGGGTATTTGCTGTGCTTCAATCCCCGCAACCACCGCCAGTCGAATCACTGTTGACGGCACTCCTGAATGAAATTGCCTCTGTAACTGATCCTTCCGTACTTGTACTTGATGATTACCATGTGATTCATGCCGAACCCGTTAACCAAGCCGTTGCTTTTCTGCTTGAACATCTGCCGCCGCAGATGCATCTGGTCATCGCCACACGCGAAGACCCGGCGCTGCCTTTGCCAAGACTCCGGGTTCGGCATCAATTGACTGAGCTGCGCGCTGCAGACCTGCGGTTCAACGCCTCCGAAGCTGCTGAATTTCTGGGCGGGGTGATGGGTCTCACGCTTTCCGCTGAAGATGTCATGCTCCTTGAATCCCGCACCGAAGGCTGGATTGCCGGCCTGCAATTGGCCGCTCTCTCCATGCAGGGGCGCAAAGACACCACCAGCTTCATCCATTCGTTCACCGGCAGCCATAAGTTTGTCCTGGATTATCTGATCGAAGAAGTGCTGCAGCAGCAGCCCGCAAGCATTCAGGCTTTTTTGCAGTTCACATCGGTTCTGGACAAAATGTGCGGCCCGCTGTGTGATGCTGTTCTTGGTAATGACTCCGAAGGAGCACCCCGTTCTACCGGACAACGGACCTTAGAGTATCTTGAACATGCGAATCTGTTCCTCATCCCTTTGGACAATGAAAGACGCTGGTACCGCTATCACCATCTCTTCGCGGATTTGCTGCGGGAGCGGCTGTATCACGGTCTCTACCCGTCAGAAGGGGGAGAGGTAAAAACCGTTTCTGAATTACATCTCCGGGCCAGTCAGTGGTATGAGGACAACGGTTTTGAACTTGAAGCGTTTCATCATGCAGCCGCTGCCGGAGATACCAGACGCGCCGCCCGGTTGATAGAAGGTGAGGGGATGCCGCTGCTTTTTCGCGGAGCAGTAACTCCTGTACTGAATTGGCTGCAATCCTTGCCGGGGAAGAACTGGCTGCGATTCCTTCATTGTGGGTGATGTATGCCTCCGCACTCCTGATGACGGGGCGGCTATCCAGTGTTGAACAGAAGCTGCAAGCCGCCGAACAAGCGCTGCACGGTGCCGTGCTGGACGAGAAAACCCGTGATCTTATAGGACATATTGCCTCCATACGTGCTACGCTCGCCGTCAGCAAACATCAGGCTGGTCCCATTGCTGCTGAGTCGCGCCGCGCCTTGGAATATCTGCACCCTGACAATCTGCCGGTCCGCGCAGCGGCTGCATGGACGCTGGGGTATGCTTATCAGCTCCAAGGAGAGCGCGGCTTGGCCGGTGCAGCTTATAACGAAGCCTTGTCGGTCAGCAAAAGGATTGGACATGTCATGATCACGATTATGGCGACTCTTGGCCAGGGAAATATACAGGAAGCCGAGAACCGGTTACCGGCTGCGGCTGGGAGCTATCTGCAGGTGCTGGAATGGGCAGGTGATCCGCCGCTCCCGGTCGCTTGCGAAGCGCACCTGGGATTAGCGCGGATCTATTATGAATGGAACGAATGGGACACGGCTATGATGCATGGTCAACAGAGCATTCTGCTTGCCGGGCAATTTGAAGACAGTGACCGGGGGGTTGCAGGAAAAGTATTGCTCGCAAAGCTGAAGCTTGCGCGGGGAGCGGTGAGCGAAGCGGCCGCGATTCTGGAGCAAGCGGACGATTCCGCCCGCCAGCGTCAATACTGGACACAGATTCCCCATATTGCGGCTGTGCAGGTGCCGGTAATGCTTCATCAAGGGAATCTGGAGGCGGCCGCTATCCTCGCGGAGCAACACGGGCTTCCCCTTAGCCAGGCCAAGGTAAATCTGGCTCTCGGAGACACTGCTGCCGCATTGGCGGTGCTGGAGCCGGTGCTTAGGCAAACGGCGGTCAAGGGCCGCCAAGACGAACGGCTGAAGGGCATGATTCTCTATGCGGCTGCACTTTATAAGTGTGGAGATAAATCCGGGGCGGCGCATACACTGGCCGATGCTATGAGGATTGCTGAGCCGGGCGGATGTATCCGGAGCTTTGTCGATGAGGGGCCGGAAGCCGAAAGGCTGCTGCGCGGGTCAGAGGTTCCTGGGGAAATGCTGGACTACCGGAGGAAGCTGCTGGCTGCATTTGCAGCGGAGACACCGGAGACACCACCCTCCAGCCAAACGGGGGCCTCCCGGCATCAGGTCCGGCCAGATCAGCCCCTTTTCGAAAAACTGAGCAGGCGGGAGCTCGAAATACTGCAGCTCATTGCCCAAGGCCTCTCGAACCGCGAAATTGGGGACCGGATGTTTCTTGCACTCAGTACCGTTAAGGGCTATAACCGCAATATCTTTGACAAACTTCAGGTTTCGCGGCGCACGGAGGCGATAGCGCGGGCACGTATGCTGGGTTTATTGTAAAGTCCGCAATTGCTAATCCGCAGCTTTTTAACTAAAACCATACTTTAGTATCTACATGACTTTCCCCGCTGAAGCTATACTTATTGAAAATCGACATCCGGGAGGAAACTCATGAAAGCCATGGTATGCTCAAAATACGGTTCACCGGAAAATCTGCACCTCATAGAGATGGAAAAACCCGTCCCGAAGCGCAAAGATCTGCTGATCAAGGTTCATGCGTCAACTGTAACCGCAGGGGATATTAGAGTACGGACGTTTAAGAGTCCTGTCCTGCTATGGCTGCCAATGCGTCTTGTTTTAGGTCTCAGCAAACCCAGGAAACCTGTTCTGGGTGTGGAATTAGCCGGTGAAGTTGTAGCCGTAGGCAGTGAAGTCACGCGCTTCAAGCCAGGCGACCCGGTTTATGCCTTAACGGGGATGCGCTTTGGCGGACACGCTGAGTATGCCTGTCTGTCTGAAGACGCAATGGTGAGCATCAAACCGGCCAATACGACCTTTGAGGAAGCTGCCTCAACGCTTTTTGGGGGAACCACGGCACTCTATTTTCTCAGAAAAGCGAACATCCAAAAGGGACAAAAGGTTCTGATCTATGGAGCATCAGGCACAGTAGGGACATTCGCGCTGCAGCTTGCAAGGCACTTTGGGGCAGAAGTTGACGGGGTATGCAGCACAGCAAATCTGGAATGGGTGAAATCGCTGGGTGCCTCTCAGGTAATTGACTACACGGCTGAAGATTGTACCCAAAGAGGTCAGCAGTATGACATCATCTTCGATGCCGTTGGCAAACTCCCCAAATCCGGCTGCAAAAAAGCGCTGAAGCCAAACGGATCATACGTCACCGTAGATGGGCAGGGAATGGCCAAGGTACGCATCCAGGATCTGCAGCTTCTCACAGAACTGATGGAGACGGGGAACATTAAATCGGTGATCGACCGGTACTATCCGTTAGAACAACTGGCTGAAGCTCACCGGTATGTGGAACAAGGGCATAAGAAGGGCAGTGTAGTCATCAGGGTAGGTCACAATGTGTAAACTGGCTTATGCGAGCTTTTTTTGTTGTACTACAATGATTGGGTTTGAATGGTAAATTTATTATTTAGAATAGGGCGTAACGCCCTTTGTATACAGGTTGTCCACTAACTTGAAAAATTCTGCTGACGATAAATCCTTTTCTCGCCGGAGCCAAAGACGAAATAAAGAAAGGGATGTGGAGAGGTAAAACTCAATCAAGTACGGCGTGATGGAATGGTTTTGCGGAAAATTAAAATCCAATCTACCCAAGGTGATTTCTCTTTTTAAGCGTTCTAAAAAACGAGTGCTTCCGTAATCGCCCAGGAGGGCATTGAGAATCGAAAGATACTCCCTTTTGTCCAAACAATGGAGCGCATTTTGGACCGTGTGCATAGATAACTCTTTTTTCGCCAATTCTTCTTTTATGTAGTTCAATAAATTATTTTCAACAAAGTCTAACAGTTCGTAAATATCAGAAAAGTATTGATAAAATGTACTGCGGTTATATCCTGACTTATTCGCAAGCTCTTGAATGGAGATTTTTTCAATCGGCTTTTGGCTGTATAACTCACAAAAAACATCTATAAACATTTGTTTTGTTTTCTCCGTTGTTTCGGGCTGTTTTTTCATTTTATCCTCCTATTCGAACAAGAATATCATCCGACAAATAATAAAAAACTGATGGTTGATAAAGGAATAATAAAGATCTATCATCGCATTATACAACATGTTGTCTGATGATTAAAAGAAAATGTTGAAAAATAGGGGGGGTTTTATGTCAGCAAAATATAGAGTTTTAATTTTTGGTGCAGGTGTTATAGGCAGCGCATACGCAATCAAATTCATTGAAGCAGGGATTGACGTCACTCTGTTTGCGCGTTCTAATAGATTTACAACATTGAAAGAAAATGGCCTGCAATATAATGAAAAAGGTGCGGTTAAATCTATAAAAGTAAATGTCATTGATACGCTTGAAAATGATGATGTATATGATTTTATTTTCATTACAGTTCGTTACGATCGATCCGAATCAGCGTTGTTAGCATTAAAAGACAATCAAAGCAAAAATATTGTTACGATGATTAGCAATTCAAATGGATTTTCTTCGTGGCTGGATATTGTTGGAGATAGACTTTTACCAGCTTTCCCTGGCGCCGGCGGACAGATTAAAGATGGAATTTTGTATGCCCGGTTTCCACCAAAAGTTCTAGTGGCTACTATGTTTGGAGAAATTAGTGGTTTAGTGACAGAACGTACAGAAAACCTCGCAAAATTATTTAAAACAGCAAAACTTCCCTACGCAATTAATCAGGATATGAAAGCTTATCTAATCACACATTCAGTATCTGACATTGCTATGATTAGTGTTTTACATTCTGAAGATAAGATCATTGATGAAAAAAAAGCTAAAACCAGAAAAAAGGCACATAAAATAACAATCACTTTAAAAACGTATTTAAAGGCAATCCAAAAAGCCGGCATTGCTATTAATCCATCTGCACTTAAAATTGTGCTAAAATTCCCTAATTTGATTTTGGATTTTTTCTTTATGATATGGCTACGGACTAAAATGGTTAAGGATATGATGTTGCCGGATTATGCGATTAGCGCAAACAATGAAATGGTGCAGTTGAATAACGACTTATTGAAGTTTTTAAATCAAAATGATATCGATCTGGAAATACATGCTTAGTGATTTCCGTTCGTCCAGGATCAAAAATGACATCATAACGGTCATCCATGAGCATCAATTGAAAAAAATAAAAATGAAAAGAGGGTGTCCGGGAACTGATTGTCGCCAACGGATTCGCCAACACACAGGGTGGTCCGGCGCAGCGGATGCACCTCGATGTCACGCGTGCCAGACCTTGAACTCATTTAGAGATTTAAAACTACCCAAAAGGAATAGGCAATATCGCCCAAAGACACTAACCCTTCGTTAGTGTCTTTTTATGCTTCGCACTTTATTTTCGCAGGATGCACAGTACCTGAATAGCAAGCCGGAACATAAGCCGCTATACATTCCGACCCGCTTTTAATGTTACTTTATATTACATTATTTTCGAGGTTATGAGTTAAAAGAGCGTTTTCTAAAAAAAATATGGCGAAATGTGACGAAAAATGACATGAAAGTATAGACAAAATGATTTTCAATCGGTATTATAAGCCTAAATCTACAAACCGCAACGAAATAGGAAAGAGAGAGGTGGGACTTCAGCAATAATTGTATACAATTATACAATTACACAAATGCACAATGAAGTGCTTGGAGTTAGAAATTGCGATATAGAGGAGAAGCGCCGATGAGCAGCTCAATGTTACGGACACGCAGGTTGTCCAAGGATAACACCTATTTTGAACTGAAGCAGAAGATCATTGACAATGAACTGAAACCAGGCCAGAACGTGCATGAAGAAAACCTTGCCGCACTGCTCGGCGTCAGCCGTACTCCCTTGCGGGAGGCGATTCAACGATTGGAGAATGAGGATTTTCTAGTCCGCCAGCCAAACGGCAGGCTGAAGGTAGCGCCGGTTACTGTGGAAGAGCTGGAAGAGATCTTTCTTGTCCGCGGCATGCTGGAAGGGCATATTGCCAAAAATGCCGCCAAAAACGCCACTCCGCAAGATATTCAACATATGACGGCGATGGTGGAAAAAACGAATCAATCCCTGCATTTAGGCTCCGATAAGGATGCTCTCCCGTTTGGCTTTGAATTTCATGATTATTTATCGGAAATAAGCGGCCTGCATACTTTTGAAAGAATATTGAGCCAGCTCCGGGATCATACGCTCCGCTATTGCCGCTATGTCTCCCTGCACGGAGAATGGAATTCGCAGGCCTATGAAGAGCATAGCCTGATTCTGCAGAGGATCGTTGAGCGGGATGAAGAAGGCGCGGAAAAAGTGATGCAGGACCACATCTCGAACAGCTTGTCCACGGCGCTGAAACGTCTAAAAACGGTGGACGAAACCAGAAAGGACTGAGCCACAATGCAAGCAGAATGGAAGATGGACACAAGGATTATTCATGAGAGCCAGTCCCCCGATCCCCTGACAGGCGCCATTTCCCAAAGTGTTATCCCTGCGGTTGCCTATGCGTTTCCTGATGCTGAAACAGCGGCATCCGTGGTGGCAGGTGAAGCGGAAGGCGTGTATTACGGCAGATACGGGAATCCGACCTCGCGCACGCTGGAGAAAAAGATCGCCGCACTGGAAGGCGGTGAAGACGCGTTGGGAGTTTCCAGCGGAATGGCCGCCATCTCCATTGCCCTGCTTGGCTTCCTGAAGCATGGAGATCATGTCCTGGTAACAAAGGATGTGTACGGCGGCACCTATAACTTCTTAACTTCCCTCGCACCACGTTTCGGTATCGAATGCGACTTTGTTGACTGTACGGATACTGCCGCAATGCTCCAGGCGATTAAGCCCAATACGAAAGCTGTCTATATCGAAACACCCTCCAACCCGAAGCTGACGATCCTTGATATCAAGCAAATTACCCAAGCCTGCAAGCTGCATAAGCTTCCCGTTATCGTTGACAACACCTTCATGAGCCCTTGTCTGCAAAAGCCTTTGGAGCTGGGAGCCGATGTTGTGGTGCATAGTGCCACTAAATATATCAACGGCCATGGGGATGTGCTGGCCGGATTCGTCGTAGGCAGCAAAGACGTGATCCGTTTTATGCGAAAAAGGCTGATGGGCGATTTGGGGCAGAATCTGAACGCCTGGGATTCATTTCTGATTCTGAGAGGGATGAAGACGATGGCCCTGCGGGTCGAAAGGCACTGCAGCAATGCCCAGACAGTCGCTGAATTTCTGGAGGCCCATCCTTCGATAGAAAGAGTATACTATCCGGGTCTGGAATCCCACCCCCAGCACAAACTGGCTCTTGCGCAGATGAAAGGCATGGGCGGTATCGTCTCGTTCGAAGTCAAGGGAGGGCTGACAGAAGGGAAAAAGCTGATCAACTCGCTTAAGCTGGCGATGATTTCCTTCAGCCTGGGAGATCCGGAGACGCTGGTGCAGCATCCGGCCTCTATGACCCATGCTTCCATTCCGCAGAAGGAGCGGGTTCAATTCGGGATCACGGACGGGTTGATCCGTGTTTCGGTCGGGCTGGAGGATGTGCACGATATTATCGCAGATTTCGAGCAAGCGCTGGCGGCGTTGTTTCCTTATTCGGAGCAGAACTCCATTTCTAAATAAAATATGGCCTATACAAGGGGAAAAAGGATGCCGGTGAAACCGCAGGATGAAATGATGCAAGTTCTGGAGCAACACCTGATTGACGTTCGCAGAAGTCTGCATCGCGAGCCGGAATTATCTTACGAAGAATTTATGACAACGGACAAGCTGCGGACATGGCTGGCCGAGGCTCATATTTCCGTCTTGGATCTTCCTTTGCCAACGGGGCTTATTGCCCAGGTCGGGCAGAACGAAGGGCCGACGGTGGCGATCCGCTGCGATATCGATGCCCTTCCGGTTGAGGAACAGACCGGGTTGCCGTTTGCGTCGGAAATTCCGGGGAAAATGCACGCTTGCGGGCACGATTTTCATACAGCGGTCATTCTGGGAGCTGCGATGCTGCTGAAAGCCCGTGAAGCCGAGCTGCCGGGCAGAGTGAAGATTTTGTTTCAACCAGCAGAGGAAACAGGTCATGGCGCCGAGAGCGTGCTCGCTTCGGGAGGACTGGGCGATGTGGCCGCGATATTCGGGCTGCATAACTCGCCGGAGCTGCCGACGGGAACCTTCGGAACGAGAACTGGGCCTTTAACGGCGGGTGTCGACCGGTTTGAAATTTCGGTGGAAGGGATAGGCGCTCATGCCGCCACTCCGGAGAATGGAGTGGATGCGATCGTAACGGCAGCTCAGATCATTACCGCCCTCCAAACCATCGTCAGCCGTCAATACGGTGCCAGGGAAACGGTAGTGCTGAGTGTCACCCGGATCAATGGCGGCCATACCTGGAACGTACTGCCGGAACGGGTGGAACTGGAGGGAACCGTCCGCACTTATAATGAAGAAATTCGTGCAAGCATGCCGGAGAAGATCACCCGGATCATTGAAGGCATCGCCGGAGCCGCCGGAGCGAAGGCGCGGCTGCATTGGGCTCCGGGGCCGCCGGCGACGATCAATGACGGCGTCTGGGCAGACTTCACCAAAGAGATCGCCGGTCAGGCCGGATATGAGGTACACGATATCCCGCCGCAAATGGGTGGAGAGGATTTTGCGCTGTATTTGCAGCAAATCCCGGGCGCTTTTGTAAACATCGGCACGGGTCCCGCTTATGCACTGCATCATCCGCGTTTCGACGTGGACGAAGCCGCTCTGCTGCCTGCCGCCCGTTATTTTGCGCTCCTGGCTGAGCGGGCGCTGGTACAGCTGAAGGAGCAGGCTTAGCCCCAGAACATTTAATGAAAGGAGCGGAATGGTGATGATCGAATTAAGAGACGTTTACAAGACGTATCTTCGCAAGGGAATCTCGAATGATGCCATTAAGGGAGTTCAGCTGAAGGTTGAGAAAGGAGATATCTTCGGAGTGATCGGCTATAGCGGCGCAGGCAAGAGCACGCTGATCCGGCTGGTCAATTATTTGGAAAGGCCGACGAAGGGACAGGTGTTCGTCGACGGGCATGATTTGGGAGCGTACAGCGATAAAGAGCTGCGTGCCGCCAAAAAAAATATCGGCATGATCTTTCAGCATTTTAACCTGCTGGAATCTAAAAAAGTCTTTGACAATGTGGCAATCCCCCTTGTGCTGCTGAAAAAGAATAAAAACGAGATTCACCAGCGCGTCATGGAACTGCTCGAGTTCGTGGGCCTGAGCGACAAGGCCGGCAGCTATCCGAGCGAATTGTCGGGAGGACAGAAGCAGCGGGTGGGAATTGCCCGTGCGCTGGCTTCGAACCCTTCAGTGCTGCTATGCGATGAAGCGACCTCGGCGCTGGACCCGCAGACGACCCGCTCTATTTTACAATTGCTCAAGAAGATTAACGCGGAATATCATATTACGATCATGATTATTACCCATGAAATGTCTGTAATACAGGAGATTTGCAATAAGGTGGCGGTGATGGAAGGCGGCCGGATCATTGAGCAGGGCAGCGTGCTGGAGGTATTCGGGCATCCGCAGCATCCGACGACACAAAATTTTGTGAGCACGGTTATTCAGACCAGCATGACAAGCAGTATGCGAAAAACATTGACTACAGATGAGGGAAGCCGCATGTACAAGCTGGAATTCTTCGGGGAACGCGCCTCGGAGCCGGTATTGTACGAGCTGATCCGGTCCAGTGATGTCAAGGTCAATATTCTGTTTGCCAATATGACGGAGATTCAGGACACCACCCTGGGGACGATGATCATTCAACTTAAGGGGAATTCAGAGGAAATGGACAAGGCACTGGATTTCCTGAAGCGTAGAGAAATCGATTTGGAGGAGGTGGACAAACATGTTCTCAACAACAGTGACCAGTGAGCAGTTTATACAAGCGATCATCGATACGGTCTATATGGTGGGGATGTCCTTGTTCGCAGGCTCGCTGATCGGGATCCCCATCGGCATCCTGCTCGTCGTTACCCGTCCCGGGGTGTTCTGGAGAACAAGCTGCTGTATACCTTGCTCAATCCGGTCATTAACATCATTCGTTCTCTGCCCTTTATCATTTTGCTGGTGGCGATTATTCCGTTCACCCGGATGATTGTCCACACGTCCATCGGGACGAACGCCGCAATCGTGCCGCTCATCCTGTATATCGCGCCGTATATCGGACGTCTGGTCGAAAACTCCCTGCTTGAGGTGAATCCGGGCATTATGGAAGCGGCGGAATCGATGGGTGCCACACCGTTTCAGGTTATCCGCTTCTTCTTGCTGCCGGAGGCTGTCGGCTCACTGGTTCTGTCCTTGACTACTGCAACCATCGGATTGATTGGCGCAACGGCGATGGCCGGAACGGTCGGCGGCGGCGGTGTCGGAGACTTGGCGATTGTGTACGGGTACCAACGGTTTGACACTGTGGTTGTAGTTGCGACAGTGGTGATACTTGTTATTTTCGTACAGGGAATTCAATCTTTGGGCAACTCGCTGGCGAGAAAGATCCGCCGGTATTAGGAACTGTCCTAACAAAAAGGAGGCAAACAAAGTGAGTACATGGAGCAGACAGGAACGGTTTCAGGCCATTTTATCGGGGGAGCGGGCGGACCGGCCCATCGTCAGCGGCTGGCGCCATTTTATTGACAAGGAGCAGAACGCGGATGATCTGGCCGGGACGACCATCGCTTTTACCAGGCAATATGATTGGGACTGGGTGAAGATCAACCCCAGAGCCACCTATTTGGCTGAAGCTTGGGGAAATGAATATGATTTCGGCCATTATCAGACTGTATTTCCCCGGCAGCTTACAACGGTGGTTCCGGCAGCAGCCCGGCTGTGGCAGCTTGAAGCGAAAAAAGCCACACAATCACCTCCGCTATTGGAGCAGCTTGAAGCTGTAGCCAAAATCCGCCGGGGGCTGCCGGATACCCCCTTAATCCAGACCGTCTTCTCCCCGCTGACAGTGCTGCTGTTTATTGTCGGGCGTTCCGCTTATGTGTACCCGACCGTGTTCGGCATCGAACAGCCGGTGACCCTGGAATCGCTGTTCCAAGAGCACCGGGCGGCGGTGCATCATGCACTGCATGCGATTGCCCTGACCATGGCCGATTATGTGCAGGAGCTGAAGCGGGCCGGATCAGACGGCTTGTTCTATGCGGTGACGGGGACTGCACACCCGGGATGTTCGATGAGCCGTCATTCAACGAATTTTCGAGACCTTATGACAGTATTGTATTGGACGCTGCCGGCTACGGAAAAAATGTGCTCCATACCTGTGGGGCTTATGCACATCCCGAGCGGTTCAACGACTATCCGGTGGACGGGATCAGCTGGGATACGAAGGCTGAAGGAAACCCGGGTCTGGAAGCTGCTGTGACAGCGACGAAGGTTGGGGGAGTCGATCACGCTCTTTTTGCCGCAAACGACATCGCGCAAATTCAGCAGCAGGCTTCGGAAGCGCTGCGTCAGATGAAGGACCAACCGTTTATACTCGCTCCCAACTGCGCGATTCCGCTGAGTGTTACCGACGAAGCACTGGTACAGTTAAAAAAATCTGTATTTGAAGGAGAGATCCGTGTATGAAAAAAGCAATGTCCCTGTTCCTGATTGGTTTCGTTCTGGTACTGACAGCTTGCGGTGCCAACAATGCGGCGGATAACTCGAAAGCCGGAGCTGCAGAAGATGAGAAGAAGGAGATTGTTGTAGGGTTTGGGGTCGGCACTTATGAAGAGCAGTTCCGCCAAGCGATTCTGCCGATTCTGGAGAAGCAGGGCTACAAGGTGGATATTAAGACCTTCTCGCAAAATATGCAGGTCAACCCGGCTATGAAGGAAGGCACCATCGATGCGAGCATCTTCCAGAGTACAGCGTATATGGAAGCTATCAACGGCGAAATTGGCGCGGATATGGTAGGAATCGCTTATGTGCCTGGCGCACCGCAAGGGATCTATTCTGTCAAGCACACTACGCTTGACGATGTGAAGGACGGCACAACGGTGGCCGTTCCCAATGACCCTGTTAACCAGGAACGGGCGCTCCGCATTCTGGAAGAATTGGGCTGGGTCAAGATTAAAGAAGGCTCGAACCTGGCGGACTTCAACATCAACAACATGGAGCCGGATAAATATAAGATCGATATCAAGATTCTCGACCCCGCGCAAATTATGGTGTCCCTGCAGGATGTGGATTACGGCGTGATTAACGGGAATTACATCGCCAGCGCCGGCAAGAAGATTACCGACGCGCTCAAAATTGAAAATACGCCTATGCAGCACCGCATCATCGTATCCGTGAACCGGAAGGACGAGAATACGCAGTGGGCCAAGGATCTGAAGGCTGCCTATGAGTCCAAGGAGTTTGAAGAATATATTACCGGTTTGGAGAAATACGACGGATTCATTCTGCCGGAAGCGTGGAAGAACAATTAATCAGAGGGGGAAGACATTGATCGAGCAACGGATTCATTTTATCGGAGGCGGACAGATGGCCGAGGCCATTATCCGGGCCATCACGGCCAATCAGATCATTGCCGCCGGCCGGATCAGTGTTACGGATATCAATGAGGCACGTCTTCAGGTGTTGACCAATGCTTATGGAGTAGATACGGGCCGGAGCCAGGAAACGTATCTTGCTGAAGCCGGGCTGATCGTACTCGCCGTCCGGCCGCAGGATACACTGGACGAACTGGGACAAGCTGTAACCCGGCTCGCTGCGCCCGATGCCGTGATCGTTTCGATCGTGGCCGGCTTGACGCTGGAAAAGCTGGCCGGAGTTTTCGGGGCCGGACGGCCGATCGTCAGGGTCATTCCAAATACGCTGACGGATACGGGGTACGGCTACAGCGGGGTCGTCCTGAACGCTAATGCATCGCGGGAGCAAGTGGACGAGTTCCTGCTTGGCTTCGGCAAAGTCCAGTATATGGAGGAAACGTTTCTGGATATTTTTACCGGATACGGTGTGGCCGGGCCCAACTACATCTATTATTTCATTGAATCTCTTGTGGATGCTGGTGTACTGGCGGGATTGCCGCGTGAGCAGGCCTGGAATGTCGCGCTGGAGAATATGGCTGGAGCCGTGCTTATGCTGCGGCAGACGGGGCTGCATCCGAGACAGCTGCTGGACATCAATAACTCACCGGGCGGGGTGGGGATGCACGGTCTGTACGAACTGAACAACAGCGATTTCGCGGCCGGACTGCAGCGCAGCGTAATGGCAGCGGTCAAGCGAACGACTGAACTGGGAGCGAAATAGACGATGGCGAGCAAACAATGGGATCACTTGGTTCATTACATCAACAATTTAGACCATGTCATCGAGGTCTTCGGGGAGAAGGGTCTGATTGCCTTTAAGGGAGGTTCCCATAAGGACTGGGGCACTTTCAATACGTTAAGCTACTTCGGTCTGACTTACATCGAGTTTCTGGGGATTGAATCGCCCGAATTGGCCCGGTCCACCGGGTACAACCTGGTTGTCCGGGATGTCGTTGCCGCTTTGCCTGAGCATGAAGTGCTGAGCCGGGTGGTGATCCGCACCGACGATATTGAGGAAATGGCAGCATCGTTAACCGCAGAGGGCTTAAGCTTGTCGCCCATTATGGACGGCAAACGCCTGGATATGTCCGGCAGCTTGATCGAATGGCGCATGATGACCATTGCCGGAGATTTCGGCGGGCTGGTCTATCCGTTTATTATTCAGTGGAAAGGAACGGATGAAGAGCGGTTGGCCAGGCTGACGGCTTCCGGCATTGTCCGGCCTCATCCTGCAGGCCGGGTCGGGATCAGGCGGGCGGTCTTCCGCGTGTCGGACCCCGCCGCTGCTGCCGGACACTGGGCGGATTTGTTTGGCCTGGAGGTTGTGAAGTCAACGGATACATCCGCTGTCTTGCAGATCGGAGACAAGTTCTACGATTTCGTCAAAGGGGAGGAGAACCGGTTCATGCAGGTGATCCTGGACACGGACTCTGAACTTCTGGGGGGACAAACTATCCGGATTGGCGAAGGGGAGTATGTGTTCCAGACTTCGGATTAACAGACGGATGTACAACAAAGCGCGCTCCAATGCCTCGGCAGGGAGCACGCTTTTGTTGTATTTTCATAATTAAGCAGATGATTGTTCTATACAAATCCGGTATATGACCTTACGTATTCAGAATAGGTATTTCTCTGAGCAGATTTTTCAGGTTAATCGAATCCCATGGCATATGCTCCGTTATCCCTAATCCAACTACATCTGTTGCTTCCGATAGTTCTTTTATCAGTTTCAATAGCAGAGGCATTTGCATTGTTCCCGCAGGAGAATAATTATAAGGAGCTTCAGGATTGGCAAATAATAAAGAACGGAATGCCTTTGGATCAAGCACATCCAGATCGAGGTGGATAGCCAGGTGCTTAATACTGTTTTCCTTAATCCACTCTTTTATAGATTCAGTACTGTTCGTTAGCTCTTGGGTTCCGGCAGTTTGTATGCCCAGTCGCTGAATCATCTCTGTATCTTGTTCTTCAGGAGCTATGCCCAGTCTCTGAAACGCCTCTGAAATCACTTCTATTTCTTTCTCTGTAGGAGCAGCTAATCCCGCGATAAAGACATGTTCAGGTTTTAGCGGAATTTTCACATGCCTTGCAAATTCCTCATCTCCTTCTCCCAAAAGATTCCCGAGAGGCAAAGTATGTCCGTTGTCATACCCGGCATATCTGACTAAGTCACTGTGAGCATCGATCCAGATTAAACCCAATTCCCCGCCATACCGTTCGTTTAAATAGGCAAATGGAGCTTGTTCGACTAAGCAGTCGCCGCCAAACATTACAATACGGTCCGGCTTATGGGCATCGATGAGATGCCGGGCAGCCTCTAATTGCTCAAGCAGCTGTGTTCTTCCATACATGCCGTTCTCGTTGTGCAGAGGGGTTCCATCATAGGCTTGAACGGGTACTTGAATAAGGGGTTGCTCATTGTCCGGAGCCAGCCAGGCAAGCAGTTCGGCACCAAAAGAGTAGTTTGGATTGTTCCCTCCTTGCCACTCTGGCATTAACAGACGGATTGTTTTTTTGGTCATTTCTTGCTCTCCTTTACATCAAAGTATGGTTAGTATAAACTGGGCACAAATAAAAAAGTAGTACGCACTAATATGATAGGTACTACCCGAAAGGATAGTGTGAATATGAGTATGGCCGAATATAAAGGCAAAGTTAAAAATGTTCAAGATACACCCTTTGGTTATACATTGTCAGTTATCGGCGGCAAATGGAAGATGGTTATTATATACCTCCTGGCAGAAAATCAACCGGTCCGATTTAATGATCTGAAAAGACAGATAGGTGCTATTACTTATAAAACTTTGAGTTCACAGCTCAAAGAATTAGAAGCGGATGGTATGGTGATCCGGAAGGAGTATCCTCAAGTGCCGCCTAAAGTTGAATACAGTCTCACAGATAAAGCGGAAACGCTATTACCCGTCTTGGAGGGATTGTGTGAGTGGGGAACAAAAAACCAGAATAGGGGAGAATGAGAAAAAGTAGAGTTACTATGAGCTTGGAGCAAAGTTAGTCATATTCTTCCATCCCATAGTATAATATGATCTAGCACCACAGAACCAATCTGTTATTTTTGACATTGTGTAATTGAAAATAAGGAGATGAATGCATGGCAAATACCGTTGCGGAGCAAGTCCGGATTATCGAATATGACCCTTCTTACGCGGGAGCGCTTGCAGAAATGTGGATACGCAGCAGTGACAGCTGGGGCGGCGGGACCATCCAGAAAACAAAGGACAGCGTCCTCCGGATGATGGAGGTATCGTCTCATCTTCATGCCTTTCTTGCTGTTGACGGCGGGGAGGTTGTCGGCTTTTGCAGCTTCTCGCACTACCATCAGGATGAAGGCGCGATGTATGTACCGTTGTTGAATGTCCGCCCTGATTATCACGGCTGTAAGGTCGGCCGCAATCTGATTCTGAAAGCTGTCCGCCAGACGGTAGAAGCGGGCTGGCCGCGGCTCGATTTATTTACCTGGGCAGGCAATACCAAGGCTGTACCGATGTACAAGAAATGCGGGTTCTTCTGGGAAAAAAATGACGATTACGTCCACCTCATGAACTTCATTCCGACTATTTTACAGACTGAAGCCCTGGCTCCTTACTTCGAGGTGCTGGATTGGTACGCCGACAGTACGCGTGAGCTGAGGATTGAGCCGGATGGCCGCTCAGCGCACGGTTTTGATTTCCTGGATTACACTTGGCGCAAGGGAGCGCTTGCCTTACGGGCAGAATTTGAGAAGACCGGACGCGGGCTGACCGCGCTGGATACGCCGGATTATGCAATTTCTACACATATCGATGATCATGATCTCGTATTCGGTTCCGCCTATAAGGTTCAGTATCGTATCGAAAACCGCTCGGCCGCTGCCATGACGATTGAGATCAAGGGCCAGAATAATAAATGTATCCGTTATGCCCTGGATGTCTCCCAAACGATTGCTCCGGGTGAAACCGTAATGATAGAAGGAGAATTTGAGCTGGACCCGGTCCTGGAAGAGCAGAACAACAAGAAGACCCATCCTGTGGTTATGAGCACATGGGCCATCAATGGCAAGCGGGCCGAATTCCGCATTGGCATCGCACCGAAATTCCCGGTCAAGATGAAGGTTGCACTGCAAGCGGGCGAGCTGTATCCGGGTACTCCGGCCATGCTGTACCTGAATGCAGAGAATCATTTTGCCACGGAAGCAGAGTTCTCCTTCGACTGGCCGGAGACGGATATCGTGGAATGGGCGAACCGTACGGTGCGCTTCACGGTACCGGCGAAAGGCAAGGCGGCTATACCCGCACCATTCAGACTGCGGTCCTATGGACTTTTATCACATGAGGTAGAGGTAACGGCGGTCCCCGCCGGACACAAAGTAGTCACCTTCACAAGCAAGCTCTCCGCTTTGCTCAAAGGCACGCAGGGCCGGTACGGAGGGCAGAACGGGGATCAGTGGGTCGCCGTAAACGGGGCATTCTCGCTGCATATGAACAAGCTGGATAACAATATGTGGATCGAGTATCCCGGTTCCAGCCACAATTTCCGGTGGAGCTATCCGAAGCTGGGCAAGCCGTTCTCACAGGAATTCTCCAAAAAGCAGGCTGCAGAAGTGAAAATCTATGCCGAAGGGGAGAGTCAGGTTCTTGAAGCCCTATACGAGTCTGAGGATTTCTCCGGCCTGCAGATCAAGTCGGTGGCCAAGCTGTCCGCAAACGGTATTGCCAGATTCCATTATGAAATTTGCAATACCAGCAGCAGAGTGCTGGAAGAGAACATGCACTTGCTGACGAATTTTATTTTCTTCGGGAGCCGGTTCATCCTGCCGTACCAGGGCCGTTATGTCGATATGGGCAACTCCTACTCCAGCGATCCTGCGAATTGGGATAGCGCTAAAATTACAGAAAACTGGCTGTTCTCCAAGGAAGAGAACGTTACTTGCGGGATCTGTTGGGACCCTTCCCTGAAGCTGCTCCGCTCAGATTATCCGCTCGGCTTGGAGCATGAGCTTGGCCGGATTGCTGCCGGAGCCGCAGTGAAAACGAACCCGGTTATATTTGCGCTGAATTCCTTCCTCAAGTGGTCTGATTTCCGCTCCTTTGCCCGGAAATTGTCCACCCCGGTTGTTCCGCTGCTGGACAATCACCTGGAACTGGTAGTCGGCGGCGGCAATCCGTTTGCAGCAGGGTTGCTGAGCGCGGAGCTGATCGAACGAAAGATGGCACCGCTTGCCGGGAGACTCGAACTGCATGTACAAGAAGGTGGGGAACCTGAACGGCAACTGGCTGTGGTTGAACTGGACCGGGAACAGCACCTCCATTCAGCCCATGTTGAGATTTCTACTGAGAACAAGAATGGCCACGGGCAAGGCGAACCGGTCCGGAAGCTCCGGGCCGTCTACCACGGCGAGGATTGGATTCAGGAGCGTTCGGGACTGTGGTTCCCTCAGACAGACGGTAACGTCACTTGTGAAATAGAAGAGAGCGCAGCAGGTCCTGTGTATACGGTGAACAACGGGATTCTTTCCATAGCGGCTGCGCCAGGCTTTGGCAGTGTGGTGCATTCCTTGAAGCACAACGGCGCAGAATGGCTGGATACTTCGTACCCGGAACCGGTCCCGCATTCCTGGTGGAACCCTTGGCATGGCGGGCTTGGTGTGGATATCCCCCGTTTAGGCGGATTCAGCCGGGAGCAGGAGCCGAGAAACACGGATTGGGCAGAGCGGGAGGACCGGTACGGCAATGTCTGGAAGGGCCTGCGTGTTACTACCAGCATCACGAAGCACGAAGTGAACCGGGGAATAGTCCTCCATCAGCATTACCTTATGCTGCCGGGTGTTCCTGTGCTCTGTGTGCAGCATTCCGTGACCAACGGAAGCGGCGAAGCGCTGCCGCATTATTCGTTCGCCGATGATAACTTCTTCAAACCATCGCCTGAGGTCTTCTCAGAAGGATGGGTAGAAGTCCCGGGGCAAGGGCGTTTTTTGCTCGGCAAACTGGAGGCACAGCTTCAATCCAAGGGGCTTTTGCGGATCGGCGCGGCTTCCCGTCAGGATATGCTGCAGGTGGTGAGCAGTTATCCTAATCAAAGCTCAGCAGTTTATGTGAATAACAAGGGGATCTGTCAGGGTGTAGATTATCAGCTTTCTCTTCTGAACGGGGAAACGCTTTGGACACAGCCGACCTTTCTGGTCTTGGGACCCGTTGCATTGAACCCGGAAGATGTCCGGGGTTTGCTTAATCTAAGCTTTGCAGATACAGCAGACGAAAAGGAGGCTTTACATGCCGATCATTGATATTCATATCCATCTGTCAGACATCGACAGCTTCCATCGGACAGCAAGTGATCTATCCAAAGTTGATTACACTGCGGCCGGCCTCAAGGCCGAGTTTGACAAAAACGATGTCATTCTCGGCATCGGAATGGGGGTCACGGAGCAGACGAAGGGAGCTTTTCCCGATTCCGGTTCACCCAATCCTATGGGTCTTGATCTGGAGGAAGAGGTTCCTTCATTCCTGATGGAATGTGTCGGCATCAATCCAAACCGGCTGGCCGGGGGGCAGGCCCAGGAGGAGCTTGACCGGATCGAAGCGCGGATGCAGGCGCCGGAGGTAGCGGGAATCAAGCTGTATGCCGGATATTACCATTATTATGTCCATGACAAGATCTATGCTCCGGTCTATGAGCTGGCGGCTAAGTACAGCTTGCCCGTCGTGATTCATACCGGCGACACCTACTCGATGAACGGATTGCTGAAGTACTCGCATCCGCTCACTGTAGATGAATTGGCCTATCAGCAGCGCGGCGTTAACTTTATGATCTGTCATCTGGGAGATCCCTGGGTGATGGATGCTGCTGAAGTGGTGGCCAAGAACCCCAACGTGTACGCCGATTTGTCCGGCCTCGTCGTCGGTGACCGGCCTCATTTTGAACGGTTCATGAAGGAAGCGCTGTTCATGGATCATTTCCGCCGGGCGCTGGTCTATTGTGATCATTATGAGAAAATGCTGTTCGGAACCGACTGGCCGCTGGCGCCAATCGGTCTGTACGCAGAATTTATCCGCAGGCTCGTCCCCGAGCAGCATCACGAAAAGGTATTCTACCGGAATGCCTTTGAGCTATTTCCGCGTATCGGCCAGCGGATCGCGGAGCTTAGGAAGGAGTCCTTATGAAACAAACAACGTTCACCAAAAAAATAGCTGCCAGCCTGGGTGTCATTCTGTTCCTGACGAGTGCCGGAATTGCCGGTTCCGGGGCCCTCCCGAACCGGACTGCGGCCGCAGCAGCGAAGTCTTCTTCAGCGTTCCTCCTGTTTGAACAGAGAGTGAAGCAGCCTTCCTCCCTAAGTCTGGCCCAAGGCACCTTGGTTAACCGAATAGATGAAATGACGCCCGGAGAGGCTAATATCGCGGTCCTGCATTTGGAAAATGGCCTAAAAGCCTATCTGCCCACAGCCGCCAAACGTATGAATACACCCGCTATTCAAAAGGACATCAAGAGCATTTATACCAAAGGGATGCCCATGGTGCTGGCACGTACCAAAGTGAAGCAATTGCAGACCCGCATTGTTCTGCAGGACTTGTCTGCCATGGACTATAAGCTTGAAGCCGGGGGGGCCGCTTTTATCCGGTCATGGAATACAAAAGCTTCAAAGCGTTCAAGCCTTATCTCACCAAAGATTTGCAGGCTTATTTTGAGCTGATGGCTGCCGGGTCGGAGCAGCCGTCCGCAGTGGATGGGACTTTGCTGATCGACTGGTACAAAGTCGCAGACCGGGCGCTGGAGTACGAAACCTTTCTGCAAACCTACCCAACCTCCAACCGTGCTGCGGCTGTGAAGGAAGCTTTTGGCGTGGCGAAGAAATATGTTTTTTACGGCTCCCCGAACACGCCGCTGTTTGACAATAAGACACAGATGATAAGTGAAGAAGCGGCAATCGCTTATGAGAATACACTGTCCGAAGCAGGGCCTGAGCAGATTGAGGCCAGTCCGCTGTTGACCCAGCTTAATGATTTCCTGGTGCTGCTGGAGAAGAACGGCGATAAAAAAACTCAGGCTGTTAGGGATTATTTGAAATCCTTACAGGTGCCGGGAACCCCTTAAAGATAAGAGAACAGTTCCGGATTGGGAAGGGCATAATAAATGGGCACCAGTGCAAACTACTAAGAAATTGAAGCACAACAGAAAAAAAGGAGACATTATGACGGTGGATACAGGATGGAGCTTCGACAACAGCTATGCCAGACTGCCGGAATCATTGTTTACACGAGTCAAGCCAACGCCAGTCCGTTTACCGGAGCTGATCATTTTTAATGACCCGCTGGCGTCAGCCCTGGGGTTGAACGGCCCGGCGCTGCGCAGCGATAAGGGCACTGCGGTTTTTGCAGGCAATGAGATTCCCGAAGGGGCGGAGCCGCTTGCACAAGCATATGCCGGGCATCAATTCGGGCATTTTACGATGCTGGGTGACGGCAGAGCCGTGCTGATTGGCGAACAAATCACTCCACAGGGAATGCGGGTTGACATCCAGCTTAAGGGGTCAGGCAGAACGCCTTACTCCCGGCGGGGGGATGGCCGTGCGGCTCTTGGGCCCATGCTCCGCGAATACATGATCAGTGAAGCCATGCATGGGTTTGGCATTCCAACAACCCGCAGTCTGGCCGTAGCCGCTACCGGTGAGCCGGTCATCCGGGATACCGAGCAGCCGGGAGCTGTTCTCACCCGGGTGGCTGCCAGCCATCTGCGGGTCGGGACGTTTCAATACGCTGCCGCAAGAGGCATTACCGGGGATCTCCGGGCCCTGGCAGATTACACTTTGCAAAGACATTATCCGGAAGCTGAAGGTGCAGCTAACCGTTATCTTTCCCTGCTTCACGAAGTGGTTAAACGCCAGGCGGCACTGATTGCCAAATGGCAGCTCGTTGGTTTTGTTCACGGGGTAATGAACACGGACAACATGGCCCTTAGCGGAGAAACCATTGATTATGGCCCGTGTGCCTTTTTGGACACCTATGATCCTGAGACGGTATTTAGCTCCATTGACCAACACGGCCGGTATGCCTATGGTAACCAGCCCCAAATTGCTGCCTGGAATCTCGCAAGGTTTGCCGAAACTCTGCTGCCGCTGCTGCATGACGACGAGTCCCAGGCGGTCCGGCTGGCCGAGGAGGCAATTTCCGATTTTACTGAGCGGTATTACCGGAACTGGCTCGCGGGAATGAGGGCAAAGCTGGGACTCTATAACGAAGAACAGCAGGATGAAGCTTTGATTGAGGAACTTCTTGGCATGATGCACAAGCATCGTGCGGACTATACCAATACCTTCCGTGCCTTAACGTTAGGCAAGCTGGCAGACAGAGAGCTGTTTGACAGTAAGGAATTTGCCGGGTGGCATCAGCAGTGGGAGGCCAGACTGGGCAGACAGAAGGAATCGCAAGACGCTTCCAGGCAGCTGATGCGCAGCAGCAACCCGGCCCTGATCCCCCGTAACCACCGGGTAGAGGAGGCTCTGGAAGCGGCGGTAGAACGTGAAGACTTCAGTGTGATGGAGCGTTTTCTGGGGTGCTTTCGAACCCTTACGCCTACTCTCCCGAACAGGAGGAGTACTCGACACTGCCAGAAAGTTGCTCCAGTCCTTACCGGACCTTCTGCGGTACCTGATTCAAATTTTAGTGATTTTGATTGATCTGTAAGCCGATATGTTCGCCAGCCCATACCGGAGCAGCAACATGAGAAGGTGTTTCATTCTAATGCCATTGGGCTGTTCTTGCGTATACTTCATCTTGAGATGAATCGGTGCTGGACACGACGAACCCTTAGATACGTCGTGTCCGGCATTTTTCTTTGAAAACAAACAAAAACACCGATATTTAGAGAGAATAACTCGAATTAATTTTTAACATCTGTTATCCTTTAACTTGTGATGGACAACATAGGATAGGGTGTGTAAAGTGTTACTGAGTGATATCAATATCTGCTAACAGAAATGCTGGATCAGATGGCTACAGGTATCATTTTTAACTATGGGTTGATTACTTAGCAAACATAGAGAGGAACAGATCCGGCAAAACATTCTACATCAAAAAGTTAGGTGAAAATGATGTTAGTAAATAAAGCCTACAAATTCCGTATCTATCCCAACCCCGAACAAGAAGTCCTCATCGCTAAAACTATTGGATGCTGCCGGTATGTGTTCAATCACTTCTTAGCCAAGTGGAAGGATACCTTTGAAACCACAGGGAATGGATTAAATTATCTTTCCTGTTCTTCTGAACTGCCGAATTTGAAGAAGGAACTCCCTTGGTTAAAAGAAGTAGATAGCATTGCGATTCAATCGTCTGTGAAGAACCTTGCGGATGCTTTCACTCGGTTTTTCAAAAAACAAAACGATGCCCCCTGTTTCAAGTCCAAAAAGAACAAGGTTCAGGCGTATACCACCAAACACACCAATGGAAACATTGCAGTGAACGGGAACCGCATTAAGTTACCGAAGCTTGGCGTGGTTCGTTTCGCAAAGTCCAGAGAAATTGAAGGCCGGATCCAATCCGCTACGATCCGGCGCAATCCTTCAGGAAAATACTTTGTCTCGTTGTTGGTAGAAACCGAGGTGCAAGCCTTGCCCTCAACAAACCTAGAGGTCGGAATTGACGTGGGGCTAAAGGATTTCGCTATTCTATCGAATGGCGAAGTGTTTGTAAATCCTAAATTTCTACGGAAAATGGAACAAAAACTCATTCGGGAGCAGCGGATCTTATCCAGACGGTCAAAAGGCTCTTCAAACTGGAATCAACAACGTGTTAAAGTAGCTCGAATCCATGAACGTATAGCCAATGCAAGAACAGATTACTTGCAAAAGATTTCAACACAACTTGTCAAAAACCACGACCTGATTGTGATTGAAGATTTGCAAGTCTCTAACATGATGAAAAATCATAAGCTGGCGAAAGCGATTAGCGAGGTCTCCTGGTATCAATTCCGAACCCTGCTTGAATATAAAGCCAAGTGGTATGGACGTCAGGTCATTACTGTAGGTAAAACCTTTGCCTCCTCGCAGTTATGTTCGTGTTGCGGATTCAAAAACAAAGACGTAAAGGATCTGAACCTGCGTCAATGGACGTGTACAAATTGCGGAACCCATCATGATCGGGATTATAATGCAAGCCTGAATATTCTAGCTGAAGGAAAAAGACTGCTTACGGTGTAATGATTACACAAACTGTCGGAACGACAGGGATAGCTTGGTGGTACATCCTGTACTCATTCTGTTCAGTAGAACGGACTACCCAAGAATCTTGTGGCTCTAGCCATAAGAGGTTCAAAATATGACGAGATACTGTATAAAGGAAAAGGTGTTTAACTCATGAGTATACTAAATGTAGAACGGCTGAGTCACGGGTTTGGCGACCGCGCGATTTTCAGCGATGTATCCTTCCGCCTGCTAAAAGGCGAACATATCGGCCTGATCGGCGCAAACGGTGAAGGGAAATCCACCTTCATGAACATCATTACGGGCAAACTCCAGCCGGACGAAGGCAAAGTCGAATGGGCAAAACGGATGCGGGCGGGCTACTTGGACCAGCATGCGGTGCTGACGAAGGGACAATCGATTCGCGATGTTCTGCGCGGGGCGTTTCAATATCTCTTCGATATGGAGCAAGAGATGAACGACATGTACGGCAGAATGGGAGATGTGTCCCCAGAGGAACTGGAACAGCTGCTGGAGGATGTCGGAACGATTCAGGACACACTGACAAGCCAGGATTTCTATATGATCGACGCCAAAATCGACGAAACTGCCCGCGGGCTGGGTCTTACGGACATCGGTTTAGATAAGGATGTGCATGATCTCAGCGGAGGTCAACGGACCAAGGTACTCCTGGCCAAACTGCTGCTGGAGAAACCGGACATATTGCTGCTTGACGAACCTACGAACTATCTCGATGAGCAGCATATCGTATGGCTAAAGCGCTATTTGCAGGAATACGAAAATGCCTTCATTTTGATTTCACATGACATTCCATTCCTGAACAGCGTCATCAACCTGATCTACCACATGGAGAATCAATCGCTGACGCGGTATGTGGGGGATTACGAGTATTTCCAGCAGGTGTACGAGGCGAAAAAGTCGCAGCTTGAATCCGCCTTTAAACGTCAGCAGCAGGAAATTGCCGATCTGAAGGACTTCGTTGCGCGGAACAAAGCCAGCGTGGCTACGCGGAATATGGCGATGTCCCGGCAGAAGAAGCTGGACAAGATGGAGGTTATCGAGCTCGCCAGGGAGAAACCGAAGCCGCAATTCAACTTCAAGGCCGCGCGCACTTCCGGCAAGCTGATTTTTGAAACCAAAGATCTCGTGATCGGCTACGATTCCCCGCTGTCCAGACCGCTGAACCTGCAAATGGAACGCGGACAAAAAATTGCGCTTGTCGGTGCCAACGGGATCGGTAAGACCACGCTGCTGCGCAGCATTCTCGGCCAAATTCCGGCGATTTCTGGTTCAGCCAGACTCGGCGACCTGCTGGAAACCGGTTATTTCGAGCAGGAAATCAAGGGAACGAACTACAATACCTGTATTGAAGAGATTTGGGCGGAGTTCCCGTCCTTTACGCAATTTGAAATTCGGGCGGCACTTGCCAAATGCGGTCTGACGACCCAGCATATTGAGAGCAAGATTGCGGTCCTGAGCGGCGGCGAGAAAGCCAAAGTCCGTCTGTGCAAACTCATCAACCGCGAGACGAATCTGCTTGTGCTGGACGAACCGACCAACCATCTCGATGTGGATGCGAAGGACGAGCTGCAGCGTGCGCTTAAGGCGTATAAGGGCAGCATTTTGCTAATCTCCCACGAACCCGAATTTTACCGCGATATCGTAACGGATACATGGAACTGCGAGTCTTGGACGACGAAAGTGTTTTAACGGCTGGCAATAAGGCTGGTCTGGACGGTGACCCGTAAGAGGAAGGCTTGAACAAGTGACCTTCTTACGGGTCATTTGTGTTGAGTTATACGGGAAGTCCGGCCACATATAAAGCAAAGAGTGCAGGGGGAAATTATGGAAGTACATAATCAGGAAACGTCTGTAGAGCAGTCAAAAAGGAGTGCGGTCAATATCATTATTGACGGTATCTCCGGCATCTTTCTTCCAATTGTCAATATTCTGAGCGCGGCGGGCATTATGAAAGGGCTATTGGCCGGTGCGGCGGCGCTGAAGCTGGTCAGCACAACGGAGGGTACTTATACTGTGCTGAACGCGATGGCGGACAGTCTGTTCTACTATCTTCCTATGCTTCTGGCGTATACAGCAGCCCGTAAATTCAAGGCCAATCCTTATACCGCCGTTGTGATTGCCGGGGTGCTGCTGTACCCGAGTCTGACCACCCGGTTTGCAGACCATGAGACGATAAGGTTGTTCGGCATGGGAGTGACTTCCGTCAATTATCCGGCGAGTGCCATTCCCATCATTCTCGCAGTAGGCTTTCTGGTATATGTCGAACGTATCTGCATCAAAGTATTGCCCGAGGTCATTCGGGAGTTCTTCACTCCTTTGATCTCGATAGTTGTGGTGTCATCTGCTACGCTGCTGGTGTTCGGGCCGGCGGGCTCGCTTGCCGGGGACGTGCTCGCCCAAGGCTACCACCTGGTGTATCATTTCAGTCCGGTTGGAGCGGGAATAGTTCTGGGCGCAATGATTCAGCCGATGGTTATCTTTGGCTTGCACTGGAGTCTGGTGCCCCTGGCGATCAACAATATCAACTTGATCGGTTACGATACCATTCTGGCCCTGATGGGCCCGGCTGCCTTTGCGCAGGCGGGGGCGGCGCTCGCGGTTTTCTTCAAAGCCAAAGACAAGAAGTTCAAAACCTTAAGCTTATCCGCCTCCATCTCCGCTTTATTCGGAGTCACCGAGCCTGCAATGTTCGGTGTGAATTTGCCTATGCGCAAGCCGATGATTGCCGTCTGCTGTGCCGGAGCCATCGGCGGCGGAATGGCCGGGATGTTTGGCTCGTCTGCGATCTCTTTCGCTTTTCCGGGACTGGCAACCTTGCCCGCCTACCTGGGAGACGGGTTCGGCGGCTTCCTGATTGCCTGCACGGCAGGCTTCCTGATCGCACTGATTGCCACGCTGCTCGTGAAGCTGGGGCCTGAACTTGAACGGATGCAAGCACTAAGTAAATGATGAGGATTCATAGCAGGGAAGGCCCCAAGATCCCCAATTCATAACCTTTGGCGACAGCGCCAACCCGCGACTTCACCCCCAGCTTCTGAAGAATGGCTGTCAGGTGATATTCAACGGTTCGCTGGCTGATCGCGAGGTCCCGGGCAATCTCCCGGTTGTTCATTTCTCTGGCCACCCGCAGCAGCACTTCCCGTTCCACCGGCGTAAGTTTGTCTTGTGCAGTAGTGTTGAATATCCGTTCCGGGACCAGCAGATGTCCGGACATACTCTGCCTTATTGCATTTATAATCTGCGCATAGGAAGCTTGCTTGGACAAATAAGCGTTCACCCCAAGCTCGTAAGCCTTGCGGTAAAATTCATCGTAGGTATAACCCGACAGCATAATAATTTTTAGAGAGGAGCCATAATCCTTTTTCAATAATTTGGCCAGACTGAAGCCATCCAGGTGGGGCAGAGACACATCAAGGACCAGCACATCCGGCTTCAAAACACCGATTTGCTCCAGCAGGTGCCGCGGGTCCGCAAAGGCTTCAATCACACGGATATCCTGTTCCTGCTCCAAGCGGGCTCGCAATGAATCCATAACCAAGGGATGATCATCGATTAATATAACCCGGATACTGTCATCCATATTGTTGTACCTCCTGGGAGTTGTAATGCTGCGGCCGAAGCCGTATGGTGATCACGGCCCCTTTTCCGGGCCTGGACTGGATGTCCAGCTCGCCGCCCAAATGCCCGATCTGGCTGCTGACGGAGATGAGTCCGAGATGACTGCCATTCATAAAGCTGCTCTGTTCTGAAAAAGCGGTGGCGTCAAAACCTTTGCCATTATCGCTGACGGTGCAGCATATGCCTTCTGCCGGTATATGTATGAAGCGGATATCGAGCTGACTGGCTTCGGCATGTTTTTGTACATTAAGAACCAGTTCGCGTATGATCCGGAACAGGTTGGATTTTAAGATGGAGTCGGGCGGGGTTTCGCCGCCCCAGCGATAATCAAGCGATACGTTAAGCCCGCTCTGCTCTTTGACAGTCCGCAGCAGCCAAAGCAGGGAGGCTTCCAAATCGGCTTTGTCTACGATGTGGGGATACAGTTCATCGCACAGCTGCCGGATTTCCTGCTGCGAAGTGTACAGGCACTTGAGCCAGGAAGCCATACGCCTGGCGTTCACCGTTCCCTGATCGGCCAGCTCCTCCAAGTCCCGGGACAAGAAGATCAGGTTCTGAAGCAGATGATCGTGCAGACGGTACGAGAGGCGGATACGTTCAGCTTGCTGGGCTTCCAGCAGCAGGTAATTCGCTGCGCGGATGCCGCTGACATCACGCTTATACGCTGCATTTTGCTCCTTAGTATGTAGAAATTCCTTGTATATTCCAGACAACAGCCCAGCATTCAGGAGCAGCCGGACGCATTCATGGCCAACCTCTTCAATCAACTGCTTCTCCTCGGCGGAGAACATGGACAGATTCCGTTTGGGTCCCACGCACAGATAGCCTTCTCCGGCATTTTCCTCCCCGCCGGCAAGAGAAACCACATGTTCAAAATCATAGGTTCGTACCCAATGGCTTCGATCCAATAAGCGGTTGTCTTGTCCGGTTGCGGGATTCCCGTGCACCATATCCCCGTATTTCTTTGTACCATGAAAGATCGGCTGCTTATCTTGAGCCTCCTGCCAAACCATAACAATCCCTTCCACATCTACAATATGGTGCAGCATTTCACCCATCATACTGAGAATATCCTGAATATTCCGCTTGCTTGCTGCTTGAATCGAGAGTTTATAGGTTTGGTGTTCCAGCCATTTTTTCCGTCCCTCTGCGTGCCTCTTCGACCTTTGGACAAGGTTCCGGTACACCCAGGTTCCGGCAACGAAGCAGATAAATAAACCGGAGACTCCAAAGGGATCCCTGACCAGGTGCGCCAGAGCCAACAGTACAAATACGCCTCCGAAGTAGACAGTATGAATGAACAGGCGGGGCAGGTACAACTGCATGTCCAACATGCTCCGTTTGTTCAAAATATACAGGAGAATAACAGACAGCGGTACGAGGCCGATGAGGGCATACTCAGGGGCAATAACATACCTGTCACCCCATATATTCGGGAGGGCATACAGCAACAGAAAAGGCAGAAGGCTGGTGACCAGTCCGGCAGCGAGGACTAACGCATGGTTTTTCTCTACCCTGTCCAATGATCTCCAATATAATGCGACTGTCAACAGGAGCAGCAGCAGCACCAGCAGAAGGACAAGATGGAGTGTTCCCCGGAACCAGCCGGGAATCTGAGGCTGAGCTACCGCCCAGAGGGCACAGCAGGAGAGCAGCACACTAAGCACCCGGAATGCGGTCAGCGCCCTTGCCCAGGTCCGGGGTACAGCACGCAGCACAAACGATACGCAGAAAGAAAAAAGCAAATAAGGCAGCCAGAGAGAAGAGAGGGCAAGAATCCAATTCGATACAGCCATCTCTGTTGAATACACGGCCAGAATAACCAGTGCCATGACATAATTCATAAGAGAGAACTTGCGCACCGTGGAGGAGCCGGGATTTGCCCGGTAGGCCAGCCAGGAAATGGAGAGCAGCAATACTTCAAGCAGCATGGAAAACAGGCTTTTCCAAACGTCGGTGTTCGATGCTGTAAATTGCAATTCATAGACCGAACCATCCCTGTGCAGGAGGGTCGCCGTGCTGACATTGGTGAGGGAGGTTTGGGTGTGGCCTGTGTACTTGGCTTCGGCGGCAATGCCGTCAACGGACACCATCCGGTCTCCCTGCTGCACTTGTCCCAGCGCTGCTTTGCCTGAAGGGTCCACGCGGATTACCCGCCAGCCTGCTTCGCCGCGCCCCAGGACTGCTCCAATATAGGGATGCTGAATCGTCTCCCGGTGAACATACACGGCTATGAGTAGAAAAAAAGCGGCAAGCGTTGCGGCGAGTAAAGCGGGCTTTCTACGGTTCGGATACATGAGCATTTCCTCTTTCGTTCATCTTTCAGAATTATACGCCAACGAGATAAAGCGTAACTGCACCCCAGACGGTGTTGATGTAGATATGAAATAAAATAGCTCCATACAAGTTCTTGCGCAGCTTCACCAGAATCTCACAAGGAATCACTACGGCGAGCGGAATAAAAGCCCAATTCATCGGCGCTTGCCACATGTGATAAAACTGGAACAGCACACTGACAATCAGCCAGTCAAAGCGGAGGCGGCCGATCTTCTTCAGCAAAAATCCGCGGAAATACATTTCCTCTCCGATAAAATTCCCAATCAGCCCGATTACCAAGAGCGGCCAGGGAAAATCATAGTAGCCTTGATGATAGATATGCCATTCTCCCATCCGCAGCGCGGGTATAGAATCCAAGAAGGCGGACAAGGGCGGGAACATCCATTTCATATAGGGCAGGGAGAGGACGGTGAAAATAATAGTGATTATTGGAAGAATCACGAGAAGCCCCTTGGCATCCCCTTTTCGGAATCCGAGATATGTAAACGTCTGCTTCCAGGTCAGCTTATCCACAAATTTTAGCATGAATAATGGAAAAAAAATATGCCATCCGCTGGCCATCACAGCCAGCACAAGAAACTGGATGTAGTGACTGGATAGACCTGTGAGTTCCATGAGCCGGGGGCGGAGCGGATAGATCAGCAAATACGCCAAGAAGCCGGGCAGGATGGCGCAGGATAAATAAAACAGAATGCTTCGGCGGCTGGCTGCTTGATGCTGGCGAAGAAAACTTTCATATTCAGGGTCACGATTTACAAAAAAGGCGGTAACTCTACGGGTCCAATGGGTTGTCATAACGAACGCTCCTTGTGCCAGGTAATGTGGTCACAAGGAGAATAGCATACGGCTGATATTCCGGTATCCGTATCCTGCGCCGTATTCGAGGGGAGTCACGCCTTATTTTTGCGCGGTCACGCAAAATGTACAGCATTTTCCTATAAAGGATATTATGAAATAATAATAAGCGAACGATTGATTATTATGGAAAAGAGCTGAAGTCATATGAAGCAAAACATCGGCGTGATCAGGTTCGGTGGAATTGCCTTGATTCTTTCCGGCATACTTTTTTTGGCCCAATATTTGTTTCTTCTGCCCATGCCCAGTCCCCCGCTTACGGATGCAGAGCTGATGGCATGGCTGCGGGAATGGCGGTTCAATCTATCCATGGCGGATGAATTGTTGTTCTTCGCCACATTATTGTTGATCCCTTCAATTGTTGCAGTGTACCGGCTATTGGTGAAAGTGGAACCTGTCAAAGCATCGCTGGGCTGCGGTCTGCTTGCGGTTGTCATCCCTGTCCATCTATTCCTGGTCATTATCCTGGGGCGGCTGGTCTATCCGGTGTATGATCTTGAGCTCCCGCCAGACATTTACAAGCTTGTTCTAAGCATCTACTATGGGGGTATGCACTCTGCAGCTCTTATATTAGGTGCAGCAGCCATCGTATTGTGTTTTGTAGTCAGAAAAAGTGTAATGGGCAAGCCTGTAGCCTATTTAGGGCTCGTGGCAGGGATCTTGGAGCTCGTCAGCTCCTATTCCTGGCTGATTGGCACCGCATTGATGGTTGTGTGCCAGCTGGTGTTCTCCGCATGGCTGGTCCTGCTCGGGTTAAGAATGCTGGGCAGATCGAAGGAAGCTTTAGGATCATAGCAGCCTATCTCCAATACGAGAGGAAGATTTCCATGCCAGATCAACAAGGAAGCTTAAGGACCTGTGAGAAAGGGCATACCTACCGTAAAAAATCAGATTGTCCCGCCTGCCCGGTCTGTGAGCAGGAACGGAAGCCGAAGGATGGTTTTATGTCCCTGCTGGCCGCTCCGGTGAGACGGGCGCTGGAGCGTGAGGGCATCGCAACGCTGCAGGAGCTTTCCGCTTATACCGAGAAGGCTATTTTGAAGCTGCACGGAATTGGCCCATCCTCCATGCCGAAGCTCAGACAAGCGTTGGCGGAAGAGGGTCTGGCTTTTAAGAAAGCTGATTCTGATAATTAATAATCTTCTGTTGCTGGCTTCGGGTCCTTAAATCTTAATGCAGATTTTCACTAATCGCTCTATTTATGAATTTATTAAAATGCTTGCCTTAGAGTTCACTTTAAGGAGTAAACTGCTTTAAGAAGGAAACATCTCAACGGGAAAGTGAGGAACTCTAATGGAAATTGTAAAGCTTGGAAATACGGGCCTGGATGTCTCCCGGCTGTGCCTGGGCTGTATGAGCTTTGGTGAAGCAGATCGATGGGTCCATCCCTGGGTACTGGATGAAGACCGCAGTCGTATTATTATCAAACAAGCCCTTGAACTGGGTATCAATTTTTTTGACACGGCGAACGTATATTCAGATGGAACAAGCGAGGAAATTGTGGGCCGGGCTTTGAAGGATTATGCCCATCGGGATGAAATTGTCCTGGCGACGAAAGTACATTTCCGTATGCATCAAGGTCCTAATGGGGCCGGACTTTCCCGGAAGGCGATCATGAGTGAAATCGATAAAAGCCTGAAGCGGCTGGGAACCGATTATGTGGACCTGTACCAGATTCACCGCTGGGATCACCATACGCCGATCGAAGAGACGATGGAAGCCCTGCATGATGTAGTTAAGGCCGGGAAGGCAAGATACATTGGGGCTTCAGCCATGTTCGCATGGCAGTTCCTGAAGGCACTGCATGTTGCTGAAAAACATGGATGGACCCGGTTCGTATCGATGCAGAATCATTTGAACCTCTTATACCGTGAAGAGGAGAGGGAGATGCTCCCGCTATGCAAGGAAGAAAAAATCGCTGTCATTCCCTATAGCCCGCTGGCCTCTGGCAGATTGACGCGGGACTGGTCCGAATCCACACACCGCTCCGAGACTGACCAGGTCCAGAAATCCAAATACGATGCAACGGCAAATACTGACCGCCTGATTGCAGAACAGGTTGCAGCAATCGCCGAACAACGCGGCGTTCCACGCGCTCAAGTTGCCCTAGCCTGGTTATTGCAGAAAGAACCCGTGACCGCCCCCATTATCGGCGCTACCAAAAGCACCCATCTCGATGATGCGGCAGCCGCGCTGTCCATCACGCTAACACCCGAAGAAATCGCTTCGCTGGAAGAGCCGTATGTTCCGCATCCGGTGGTTGGTGCTCTATAAAAGAATCAGCGGCAGCCATGGACGTGAAAACCAGTCCCGGACTGCCGCTGTTTTTTTGGAGGCTAACGTTATCAATGGAAACAATTGAAAGCCGGTTTGTCAGGTTATAATCTTAATTGTGGTTTATATAGTTGCATTATTCGACAGAAAATGATATTTATGTATGTATATAACAGGACTTTATGCACGCTCTAAAGTTCACCTTGTAATGTTAATATCTACAATAAGTTATTATTTAGAAAGCGCTTTCTAAAATAATGAAAGGAGAAAAATGAATGCGGGAAAAAATCATAATCATTGATGATGATACTGAAACTCGCAAGTTATTGGTTCAATCCTTACTAAAGCATGGATATGAAGCTGTTGGTTATGCCCATAGCGGACAAGCATTGGTCAGCTTCATTCATTCTCACGATCCTGATTTAATTATTCTTGAACTGTCAATGCCAGGGGCGGGCGGCTTGAACTTATGCACGGAATTGCGCAAATTCAGTGATAAACCAGTGCTTTATACAAGTCATCAAACCGATGATTATCTCAGGATTGAAGCCTTGAACCGGGGGGCAGATGATTTTATTGCCAAACCCTACAGCTTTGAAGTATTGCTTGCCCGAATCAGAGCACACCTCCGCAGGTATAAACGGGCTTTTCCTGTTAATCAGCGTCATTTGATACTCTATCCAGGCCTGCAGATTGATCCTACTACCCACTCAGTAATCGCCTATGGCAGGGAAGTCTCTTTATCTTCTAAAGAATTCCGACTCCTTGTTGTTCTGGCAAAAAATCCGAACCGCGTATTTCCCACCGAAACCTTATATGATCTGATTTGGAATGACATGAAGCAAGGGGACATACGAACCGTCATGGTTCATATTTATAACTTGCGGCAAAAAATCGAGAAAACCCCGAGTGAACCGCTATATATCCATACGGTCAGAGGTGCTGGCTATAAATTTAACGGATCGGTTTTTATAGAATCTGTGGATTAAAACACCGCTTATTGAATAATCTATAACTTTTCTTAAAAACAATTTCATTACTTTAACTAGACTTTAACATAAGTTGGTAATATGGACTCAAGTGCAAACGGTTGCAATCCACAAAATCCAGCTTTTTTAGTAGTATACCGCCGGCTGGTTTTCGGATCACGCCACTCGTTTCATACCAAAAGGTCCAGGAGGAGAAAAAGCTAATGGTAAAAAAAAGTTGCAAAGTTTTACTAAGCATGATGCTGCTCTGCTCAATGCTATGGAGCGTTGCAGTATTGCCAGCGGGCCAAGCAACAGCAGCCACAGTATCCCCCACAGCAACGGACACAGCGCCAGCAGCAGCAACCAGCAGCGGCGGACAGCAGCAAGAAGCAAGCCCATTCAGCTGGGATAATGCAAACGTTTACTTCGTCATGACAGACCGTTTCAACAACGGTAATACCAGCAATGACGGCGCTTATGGCAGACCTAAGACAGATGCCTGGGGATCGGATGTGGGTACATTCCACGGCGGAGATATTAAAGGTTTGACCCAGAAGCTGGAAGAAGGCTATTTCACAGACCTGGGTACAAATGCAATTTGGATCACAGCGCCTTGGGAACAAATGCACGGCTGGGTAGGCGGTAAAGATGGTGACTTTGCTCACTATGGCTACCATGGCTATTATGCACTTGATTTTACTGCAATGGATAAGAGCATGGGTACCATTGCTGAAATGCGCGAGTTCGTTGACCTCGCTCATGCCAAAGGAATTCGTGTTGTCCTTGACGTGGTTATGAACCATGTTGCTTATCCGACACTTGTGGATATGGCGGAATACGGATACGGTGACCGCGGCGGACTCGCCGGGAACTGGACTCCGAACAAGGGCCAGGGCCAGAACTGGCACACGCATAATAACATTATGAACACCAATAATTCCAGTGCATGGGCTTCCTGGTGGGGCAGCAGTTGGATTCGCGCCAACAATATTGCGGGTTACGATCAATGCGGCGGCAGCGATCAGACGCTGTGCGTAGGGTTCCTGCCTGATATCAAGACCGAATCCACTGGTGGCACCGGCTTGCCGCCGGTACTGAAGACGAAGTTCAACAAAGAAGCAAGCGGTTATGACAACTGGATCGTTCCGGCTGCCAAGCAATACCGCAAAGACCTGAACATCGCCCCTAAGGATTACATGATCAAATGGCTGTCTTCATGGGTTGAAGAATTCGGAATTGATGGTTTCCGTATCGATACTGCGAAGCATGTTCAAATAGATAGATGGAAAGAACTCAAAACAAGCGCAAGCAGTTCCCTTGCGAAATGGAGACAGAACAACCCGACGAAACCGGGAGCAGATTGGACAGATAACTTCTGGATGACCGGGGAGGTTTGGGGTCATGGCCTTGGAAGAAGCAATTATTTCGATAACGGGTTTGATTCCTTAATCAACTTCTCCTTCCAAGGCTCAAATATGAGCGACCTGGAAGGTCTTTTCTCCCGCTATGCAAGTGAATTAAACGGCGATCTGCCTAATTACAATATGCTCAACTATCTTTCTTCCCACGATAAAGGGTTGTACAACCGCGGAAACCTGATTCAGGCAGGTACCGCGCTTCTGCTTCTCCCGGGCGGAGTGCAAACCTTCTATGGAGATGAAACAGCAAGACCGTTCGGGCCTACCGGCTCTGACCAGGATCAAGGCTCGCGTTCACAGATGAACTGGAGCGGCATGAACCAAAGTGTTCTGTCACACTGGCAGAAGCTTGGACAATTCAGAAACAATCACATTGCGGTAGGCGCAGGAACGCATAAGAAAATTGCGGACGGTCCGTATACGTTCTCACGCACCTATGAGAAAGATGATGTTCTGGATAAAGTAGTCGTGGCTACAGGAGCTTCGGGAACTGTGGATGTGAATGTATCCGGCATCTTCCCGGATGGGACTACTGTGCGTGATGCTTACACGAAAAACGAAGCGGTTGTAAGCGGAGGCAAGGCCAAATTTACCGCTGGAACCAACGGTGTTATTCTGATTGAAAATGTTGGCGTAAACAAGAAGTTCCCGGTTCTGACTGCTTCACCCGCAGGCGGCAAATTCAAAACCGAAACGACCACTGTAACGCTGTCAATCAAGAATGCGGACAGCGGCAAGTACACGCTGGATGGCAGTAATCCGGTTAACGGGACTGCATTTACCAATGGAACAACAATCACGATTGGCGCAGACATGGCCATTAATGACACGAAAACGCTGAAGATGTACGCTGTGAATGAAAATGGCGAAGGTACTGCTTCGTACGAGTTCACGAAGGGCGATCCTAACGCCAAGCTGGATGTCTACTTCAAGAAACCGTCCGGATGGGGAACACCATCCGTCTACTTCTATGACACAGCACCAAAGGATAATGACCCAACCTGGGCTACAGCTCCAGCTATGACAAGTGCTGGCGGAGACTGGTATGTCTACAGCTTTGACAAAGCTGAACAAGCTAAGATTATCTTTAAAGACGCTACTGGCAAACAATGGCCTGCCCAAAACCAGGCTGGATTCACCAGAACAACAACAGGCTGGTATGACGGAAGCGTGTGGTCCGATACAGATCCGCGTGTCGTAACTAAACCGACGGCTCCATCCAACCTGGCTAGTTCTGTGAAAACAGACAAGACAGTAACATTGACGTGGAATGCGTCCACCGACACCTCCGGAATTGCCGGATACGACGTATACCGCAACAATGCGAAGGTTGGATCGTCGACAACAACAACGTATAAGGATACAGGCTTGACTGCAGAAACAACGTATACCTATAAAGTGATTGCTAAGAGCCAATCCGGCGGCACATCCGATCCAAGTAATGAGATCAGCGTTAAGACTTTGCCGTCTGGACAAGGCAATGACAACACCGCTACGATTTACTACAAAAAAGGATACGCAACTCCTTACATTCACTACCGTGCTGAAGGTGGCAACTGGACAGCCGCTCCTGGCGTGAAAATGGAGAATTCCGAAATTCCTGGGTATGCTGTGCACACGATTGACCTGGGGACCTCGGCAGCACGCGCAGAGGTTGCTTTCAACAATGGCAGCGGTCAATGGGACAGCAACAATCAGAAGAACTATTTCTTCAACAAAGGCGACAATACCTATGATTCGGGTAAAGTGACTGCCGGTAAACCGGGAACTCCAAATCAGGGCAATAAAGTTACCGTTTATTACAAAGAGGGCTGGACAAATGTTAACATCCATTATCGCGCCGAGGGTGGTACATGGACATCCGCTCCAGGCTTGAAGATGGAGAATGACCCGTTGAATCCTGGCTACAAAAAAATAACGGTCGATATTGGAACCGCCAGCCGTCTGGAAGCTTGCTTTAATAACGGAAGCAACGTTTGGGACAGCAACGGTCAGAAGAACTACTTCTTCAACACAGGCGACAATATTTACATTCCCGGCAACAACAATGCCGCTGGGCAAGTGAAGCTTGGGGAGAAGCCGGCAGGTTCCGATTCGGCTGCTCCTTCAATCCCTGCTAACCTGGCTGGCAATCTCAGCAGTGGAACTCCAAAGACGGTCACTTTGACTTGGAGTGCTTCTACTGACAATGTTGGCGTAGCAGATTACCAAATTACCCGAAAGGCTGGTACAAGCACGGAGACATTTACGGTGAAGGCGACAACTTTTATCGACAGCACAGTGAAGGAAGGTACGACTTACAAGTACCAGGTCCGCGCCCGTGATGCTGCAAGTAATTTCTCCGCTAACAGCAATGAAGTAACCATCGAAGTACCGGGCGCTGGTGATATCATCGCACCTTCGGCGCCAACAAATGTAAAAGGTACAGCAACTTCTGCCAGTGTTGCCCTTCAGTGGACCGCTTCAACGGATAATGTGGCGGTAGCAGGTTACGAGATCTATCGTGGCGCAGTAAAAGTAGGAACATCAACAACGCCTGCATTCACGGACACCGGTTTGGCTGAAGAAACATCGTATAACTACACGGTAAAAGCTTTCGATGCTGCAAATAACTTCTCAGCAGCAAGCGCTGAGCTTACAGTGGTGACATTGAAAGGAACGATCGTTATTCCTGGCGGGGACAAGCCATATTCCACTAACCCTTCATTTGGTAAACGCGTATCCGTTCCAATCACAATAGATGGAACCAACAGTGGTGAATGGACAGATGACATGCTGATTGCGATCGATATGGCCGGTGATGATCCGCGTACGCTTGGCAGCAACTGGTCGCTTCATGAATCGCCAATGGACCTGAGCCATCTGTGGGCAGCATGGGACAACGAGTTCCTGTATCTGGCTTGGCAGTATGTAGATGTTACAGACATCGTTGATCCTGCTAATGCTGGTTCGGCAGGCGGTACACCGATCCGCTCCATGGATATGCCGCAGACGATTGCTATGGATACGATTCGTGGTGCAGGTGCAACACATGATATGTGGAAGAAAAATGGAAAACAACCGATCTGGGGCGGGCTGGACCTTCCCGATTATCAATTCAACATCGCTTCGAATATGTTCCACTCGGGTTACCTTTCCAGAGCCGTAAACGGTGTGTTCCCGGTCGACGATGGCGGGGTGAACTATAAGACAGGAGCTGCAGCAGGCATTACCGTTAAATTTGCTAAAGGTAAAGGTTATACTTCCCTGTGGGGAGTAAAAGATGCTGATGATGTTAATGATCCAAGCAAGCTCTTCAACTTCATGGCGCTTGGCCACGATTCCAATCGTGACACTTTCTATGAAGCGAAAATTCCGCTCAGCGCACTCGGAAATCCGGATATGGAGAACGCGGGTATCGGCGTAATGCTGCACCAAGGCGAATTCTCGCCAATGGATACCCTTCCAAATGATCCAGCGACTTCCGATACGCCAGGGATATCGGATTCCAACTCCCCTAAAGAGTGGAGTGACATCGATTTATTGACTGCTCCGTTCGCACGTATCGGCAAATAATCGCCGACGGCTATTATTGAATTACAATTCCCCGCAACAACACAAAGAGGTCAGCCAGTATTTTGGCTGATCTCTTTTCTAGTGGCAGCACTTTAATGTGGCAAGCGGAGTATACGGAGATAAGGCTTCACGCGAGAAAAGAGTACATGTTAATCGGCCAAACGAAGTGGATTTTACCATGGAATAAAAAGTATTAGTGATTACATCGCTAAAATGCAATGTAATGCCTCTTGATAAAGTATGCTACAGCAAAGGGACACTGTTTGTCCGAGAGCATATTTTAGCTAAACATAGGAGGAAAATCATGGGCAGTATATTGGAAGCCTTGTTCTATGGCAACATCAGGCCTGACGAAGGCATACACCCTAAGCATTCCGAATACCACGAGCTTAACCTAAAGATTTCTTCGTTAATCAATGCCTATCACAAGAAGTTGTCCCCGGAAGAGTACGATGAGCTGGAAAAGTTAATTGACCTATTGGGGCAAAGTACCTCCATGTATTCAGCTGCCGCATATAAGGAAGGGTTTCGGCTGGGGACGTTAATGATGATTGAGGTGATGGGGGCCGGGGAGAAGGGTGCTGGAGGTTTGGGAGAATAGACTAGAAGACTCATGTTGTGAGGGAGTAATAGTGTTAAGCAGGAAATATGATATTATCATAGTAAAGACTGCAGTAAATGTAAGATGAAGGATAAAACTAATGATTAAAATCATTGGGCGATTAACAAGATTGGATTATGCGAGGTGTGAGTAATGGATCAAATCACAGCACAACGTTATTTTTATTACTTCATTAGAAATAAAAAAGATGAGCAATCCCTTGTAGCATTTGAGCAGTGGGTGTATGAACATGATGAATTAGAAGAGATTTTTGGTGAGAAGGAATACTTCGAACTAATCTCCAGAAACTACAAGGACAAATATGCATTTGATGAAACGGAGAAGCAAATCAGAAGAATGATCCATTTTGGCCCGTTTGAACAAGAACGAATCATCTTAAAGTTAGATGACCTATTAACGAATGAGGATGAAACAGAGCAATTGGAAACGTTGGAAATATTGTATGATGATTATTGTGACGGCTACACCTTTCTGAGGTATATTGCTTTAACCTATATTACAACTTCGGATGAATACAAGGAAATTCTTAAAGAAGAGTCTTTGGAAAATCAAAGTTACATGGACAGCATAAGGAAAGAGGCAGTCAGATTGCTCGGGTTCTTATGTAGTAAAGAGATTCTTATTGACGAGGAACACGAATATTATGACTACCGGGCAGAAAAAGATAGGATTGAAATACATAGTATTGATGAGATGCTTGGGGCTCTGTAGAGTTGAAAGTCAATGCATGGAGATGAAATGACTGGCCGTTTTCCTGAAGAACATAGGAAGGGACAACTATTTGCGGTTAAATTCTTTTGGTTTTTACAAGTATTATCTAAAATTGGTATACTAAAGCTGTTGGCGGTTTTTAAAATTTTTCCTGGTTTCTCCAAGACCATAACATACATATTGAGAACCCGCAGGTGGTTATTGATTCAATAGTTGAAATACTTAAAAAACAGAGAAAACGGGCCTATTAAGCTAAACACTATCAATTATGGAATGAGCTGATCAGCGAAAGATGGATAAACAGCGGTTGATAAATATTTTTGACAGACAGGCCACCCAATATGACAAAAAAAGAGAAGATCCCAAACAACAGCGCTGGCGGCAGAATCTTATTGGTCATGCGAAGGGCAATGTGCTTGAACTTGCAGTAGGCACAGGTGCTAATTTTCCGTTTTATCCTCCGGAAGTCAAGATTACTGCAGCGGACTTTAGTAAGGCAATGATTGACAAAGCACGGCAGGCAGCAAACTACCATCATCTGAACGCCGAATTTATCTGTTCCGATATGGAGGAAATCAACTTTTCCGATCAGTCGTTTGATACCATTGTTTCTACATTATCCTTTTGCAGCTATAAGAATCCGCTAAGGATGTTGGATAAAGTCAACCGCTGGTGTAAACCGGACGGGGTAATCCTGTTCATGGAGCATGGGCTCAGTTCTAACTTTATGGTAGCTGTTATGCAAAAAGCACTTAATCCGCTGCTATATCGTGTTTATGGATGCCATCATACAAGAGATATTATTGGACTGATCCAGGAGTCACGTATGCAAATCGACAAAGTGGAAAGCCACTGGCTGGATATGGTTCATCTGATTTGGGCGAAACCAACAATAAATAACTAAAAGTTAGGAGAATTTTAAATGGATAGCATGATCTTTGATCTGGATGGAACGTTATGGGATTCCTTGGATGTTGTTGCAGATGTATGGAACAGAGTACTGAGCGAAAATAAAGGGAGCATAGGGGTAGTAACAAAGGAAGATTTAAGAGGAATTATGGGTCTGCAAGCAGATGAGGCCGGCCGAAAAATGTTTCCTGGCTTAGATGAAGAGGCACAGCAAAAGATTTTAGGACAGTGTTATGATGCGGAGTGTGTGAGCCTGGCTGAACAAGGCGGAAGGTTATTTGAACAGTTGGAAGAGGTCCTTAAAGTTTTATCTGCAAAATATAAGCTGTTCATTGTGAGTAATTGCCAAGAGGGATATATTGAAGCTTTTTATGAATATCATCAATTACAAAAATATTTCGTAGACTTTGAGAATCCGGGGAGAACCGGCCTGTCCAAAGGGGAGAATATCAAACTGATTATGGAAAGAAATAACTTAACGAGCCCTGTTTATGTAGGGGATACGGAGGGAGATCTGAAGGCTGCAAGATATGCCGGGATTCCTTTCGTATTTGCAAGCTACGGGTTTGGAGAAGTTAGTGATTATGATTATATCATTAATAGTTTCGAGGGGCTTTTGGAGCTGTTTTAGCTAGCGTTTTTGTACGAAAGGGAGATAACCTTGAAAATTAGCACACAGGTTTATGTCAAAGGAAGCATAGAAGCTGCTGATTTCTATTGTAAAGCCTTTGGTTTAGAAAAAAGCGTGAAGAAGCTGTTCGAAGGGCATTTGATGTATTGAGCAACGGGGGAAGGTTATTGATTCTTTGGGTCCATGCGACTGGAACAGGTATTGTGCAAATCTGATTGATAAATATGGCGTGTTCTGGTGGATAGCCATTTAACAAAGGGAAGCCGGGTAGCCGGCTTCCCGAATCTATGTTATACGCTGCCGCCCATAAAACTTTTGGTTAACTCTTCAATAGATTCATAGCGGGCAACTTCCCTGCCGACTTTTTTATATTCATCAAGGTATTCGTCCATAATTTCCATAAAACGTTCCTGAAAAGTTTCCAGCGCATCCGCCGAGAAATGCTTCATGACATCGAACTTCGCGGTTCCCCGGCTAACCAGCATCTCATCCAGAAAATCCTGAGCGCTTAGCGCGGTAAGAAAGGCGTATGACTTATCCTTGGCCTGTGTGCTGGCAATGATCTTATTTCTCTGATTGGACCACATTTCTTCATATGTGCCTTTTAGATTATCATAGGTTGGAACCGGAGGTTCAACCAGTTCCGCTTGCATTTGATCATAAAGCACTGTTGTATTTTTCAATAGACGGAAGGCCATACTTCTGAGTTCTTCCACCGACCGGGCATTTACCAGGTCCAGATAAGTTTGTTCGAAATGATGGGGCAAATATTTCAAGGGGCGCAGTTCTTCCAGATATCGCTTGATCCCTTGCTGAAAGAAAGTATTATTGAGACAATTAATCGCGTTGAAAAGCTCAAGAGCCAGATTGCCTGCCGCATAACGGACAGCACCGGTTTCCTCTGCCAACAAAGCTTCTGCATAGGATTGCTTTGCCATACAGATATACGCCTGTGCCCTGGCAAGGGAGGTTTCGCCAATGGGCTTGGCCAGTTCATCAAGCGCCTTTTGCTGATAACCTTTCAATCTCTCCAAAAATTCGGGTTTTGCACAGTAAAGCACCTTCATATGGATAAGCGAAGAAACCATGGGACTTTCCAGATTCGCCTGCTGTTCAATGCGCGTATTCCACGGAGAGCAGTATAGATCATAACCGACATCGTCCAAGATAAAGCAAGATGATATCTCCCAGCCTCTGTCGGTATTGTTGATGATGATCAGATCCAGGTCGCTTTTTTCATGAAAATCACCCGTTACAAATGAGCCCGAGAGCGCTATAATGGCGATGTCTTCCGGAAAATCACGTCTTACGCGCTCAATGACCATGTTGATGAGCCGTTCGTTTTTTTCAAGCAATTTATGTTTCGTATGTTCATCCATAGTGTATAACCCCTTTAGTATGTTCGCCAGTATTTGCCACTCCAATATAACATGAGATGGATGCATCATACCGATACTAAATGGTTATAGTTAATTTTGGTCCATAGGCGCATTGATACGGCTGGTGTTCCCGTAAGAAGCAGAGAGGAATTGTTGAAGAGCGGAGATGATGGGGATGATGAGGATTCAAAATATAGAATTTAAAAGCTTAAGCCTGGATGATTTGCGGCCGGGCCTGCTGGATTCCTTCAACAGATTTCAACGGGTGACCCGTGCCTGGCGCACAGTAGAAGGGGAGCGGAAGCTGGTCGATGCACCGTTCATTGACAACTGGGACGCTGCAACCAAAAACGAAATCATTGCCGAGGATTTTCATAGATGTATTCATAATGGGGGAAGGTCATATGTGCTGTACATAACGGGCAAATCGCCGCGTTTGCCGCATTGCTGCGCAAGCTGTTCGGCAGTGCGCAGCAGTATGCGGATTTAATGCAGCTGCATGTCTCCATGGATTTCCGCCATGCCGGGCTTGGAAGAAGCTTGTTTATGATGGCGGCACAGCAGGCTGAAGCGTGGGGTGCGCAGAAGCTGTATATCTCAGCGCATTCCGCGGAAGAAACACAGGCTTTTTACCGGGCATTGGGCTGTGTTGATGCGGTGGAGATTAACGCGCATCATGTGGCGCTGGAGCCGTTTGATATACAGATGGAGTATGTGATTGGCCGGGATAAGGAATTCAGAATTAAGTTGGGTTATGTGCAGCAGCTTTAAGCAAGGAGGGATCAGGGGAAATGAAGAGGAAAACCGGTAAATGGCTGAAGATTTCATTGGTAGCGCTGCTGGCCATAATCCTGGCGGGAGCGGGCGTAGTGTATGCCTTTGTCATTAAACGGCCGACACAGATTGCCGAGTACGCCGATACGAAGCCTCATAAGTGGAACAGGGTGGAATTGGGCGGAAACGTCCGTTCAAGCGACGGCTCGGAATATTATCTGCTGACCAAAAAAGGGAGCAGCCGCAACTGGATTATTTTTTTCTCCGGCGGCGGGGTTAGCTGGGATGCCCCCAGCGCGGCTAACCCGATGAAAATTACCAACATTCTCACGGGAAAAGATCCCGGCAATTACTTTGCGAGTGTGCCTTTTTACATGCTGACCCTGCTGGACGGCATCATGGCGGACCGGCCGGAGAACCCCTTCCGGGAGTGGAATGTCGCATATATTCCTTATTCGACCGGCGATTTCCATATCGGCAACCGTATCGCCAAATACCCGGAGAAGGATGGCAGCAGCCTTATTGTCAATTATAACGGCAAAAATAATGTGCAAAGCAGTCTGGACTGGATTTACGAACATGCCGTTCAGCCGGATAAACTGCTGATTGCCGGAGAGAGCGCCGGCGGCTTCGGGTCGGCCTTCTGGGCGCGCGAAATCGCCGGGCATTACAAAGATGCCGAAATTTATCAATATTCGGACAGTTCTTTTTTGTACAGCGACAAATGGCCTGGGATCGTTGATAACGAATGGCATGCCGATTTCAAGGAGAACTTCGGTTATCCGGCGGCTGCGGACCTGATCGGCGCGGCGGTTAGAGGCAATAGCCGTCAAATGGCGGACGGGACGGTGTTTTTGCAATCCTATTCTTTGTACGATGAAATTTTGACCCATTTTGAGAATAAAATCAACGATAAAGCCCCGGTCTCCAGCCAAAGCGATGCAGCCGCCTGGTCTAGAAGGATGACGTCAGCGGTCCGGGAATTGGCCGAAACCCTTCCGAATTATGTTTATTTTGTGACCGATGACGGGCTGGATGCCAAAAAAGGAACCACCTCGCATACCTTCGCGACCCGGGACGTATTATTCAAGACAGAGGAAGACGGGGTGCGGCTGGCGGATTGGCTGGATGATATCATCAACAAACGGCAGAAATATTCCGTTGGCGGTAAGTTATTGTCTGCTCCGGCGGATGAAGGGGAGCGGACGGAAAAAAAGGGCACTCCAGAAGAGAACGGTGGTACGAAAGGGGGCGAATAGGTGGGCGGATTCAGGGAACCAGGCGGATTTTTTGACTTTTTCAGTGAAGTACCGGTGTTCTTCAGGCTGATTATCGTCGCTATTTTTTTGGTGGTAATCAGTGTATTCGCCTGTTTTTTAATGAAACTTCTGCTGATGTTTTGGCAGGAGTTTTTGATTTGGAGGCAAGATGTATATTTGAAGGGAATGGGGGAGATCGAACGTCTAAATTAAAAAGAGCACTGCGTGTTTAGAAAAGAGGGGGATTTTGAACTTGAAGATAATTAGGAGAAAAGGAACTATAGCTGCAGTAGGTATAATCCTGCTGATCGTGATTATCACTACTATTGCCTGTTGGCATGGGATTGGAACTTTATTTGCATCAGGGAAATATGATAATGAGCAAAACATGGTGGAAACCATCATGGACAAAACAGCGACTCCAGGCGTAGCTATCGTATCATCTAAGCAGGGCAAATCAGAATTTAAGGTATACGGCTACGCCGATGTTGATCAAAAAAAGCAGGTCACTGAAGAATCGTTGTTTGAATTGGGCTCGACCACCAAGGCGTTTACGGCTCTGGCTATAATTTTGTTACAAGAAGAGGGAGCCTTAGCTTATTCCGATTATATTTCAGATTATCTTCCATGGTTTGCGCCAACCTATAAAGGAGAGAAAACTAAGATTTCGATTAACCAGCTGTTGGCTCATACAAGCGGTATACCGTCATGGAGCATCAGGTTAATTCCAGAAGGTATTGCTGAGGGAATGCTTGGAACAACCATACATAAGATTTCAGACATTGCATTAGATACATATCCCGGGACTGAGCATCTGTATGCAACTGTTAATTATGATATTTTAGCAATGATTATTGAACAAGTTACAGGCATAAGCTATCAGGATTATGTGACTCAACACATACTGGTTCCGCTGGGGATGACAGACAGTTATTTTTCAACAGGACAGGAAAAGAAACCGGATCAGCTTACCCAAGGCTATCGCGTGTTTTTTGGAAAAAGCTTAGCATATAATGCCCCCAGATATTACGGGAATATTGCTGCGGGATATTTGGTAACGAATATAAAGGATTTGGAGCATTGGATCAACGCCCAGATGGGAATAAGCGATGTACCGGATAATCTGAAGAACGCCATTCAACAATCTCATGAGGTTGACATCCGGGCAGCCGGATATGAAGCTAAGAACCAATACTATTCCTTCGGATGGAACAATGACCGGGTCAACCGGGTGATTAGTCATAGCGGAAGTAACCCGAATTATTCCTCTCAGGTCATTATCGACCTGGAGCGGCAGGAGGCGGTATTCGCACTGGCTAATTTGAATTCAACTGCACCCTCGCTGATTGCTAAGAATAAGTATGAGCAAATGAATGGGAATCCAATGCACAACTTCAAATATGACGATAGCTACATAATAATTGATTTGGTATCATCGTTCCTGGTCCTGTTAGCCGCTATTGGCATTACTCTTAAGGTTATTAAACTAACCGGAGTGAAAAACCAAAACATAATAGATGAAAATGCTAGACGCAGGAAAAGAATCAGGGCTCGTATTACTCTGCTCTTTAGAGCACTGCTGTTGGTAGTGGTGCTGATCTGGCCTTATCTGTTGAACTACAATTACAATATGATTAGCGTATGGATGTCCTATTCAGTATTGTTGTCGATGGGGCTTGCTGCTATTAGCTGCATGTTATCCATTATCTTGGCTTGTATCAACTGCTCATGCTTGAAAAAAAGTTGTTATAAGTTGATCGACTGAATGAAGACTTCGTGTTCTCCTTTGAGCCTTTCCCCGCCTGAAAACAGAAAAGGAAAAATAACTACTTCGGGTCAAGTTGACTCGAAGTTATTTTCGCTCTTTGCAATGTTTATGGCATGTTTGTTCCCCGTTTACCTTCCGTTTATTTTCGCTTTTTATAATTTGCTTGAAATTGCCGGAAAGGTTTTTTAGCCCGATAGAAAGGAAATGAATTTATGAATCAGACACTGGTAGTACAGTTCCAACACGCAACAAAAAGAATCGGAAAAAAGACGATCGTGGACGATCTTTCGTTCGATATTCCAGCCGGAGAAGTATTTGGTTTCTTAGGCCCCAACGGAGCAGGGAAAACGACCACTATTCGCATGATGGTAGGACTGATCAAGATCAGTCAGGGAGAAATTCTCATTATGGGACACAGTATTATCAAAGACTTCAACAAGGCGATTCGGAATGTAGGAGCTATTGTTGAAAATCCGGATTTGTATAAATATTTGACAGGGTATCAAAATTTAAAGCATTATGCACGGATGGCTCCCGGCGTTACCAAAACCCGTATTGAAGAAATTGTGGAGCTCGTTGGGCTAAAGGACAGAATTCACGACAAAGTAAGAACCTATTCTTTAGGCATGAGGCAACGACTCGGTATCGCTCAAGCCCTTCTGCATCGTCCATCCCTTCTTATTTTGGATGAGCCGACGAACGGGCTTGATCCCGCCGGGATTCACGAATTGCGTAACTACTTGAAAAGACTCGCTCATGAAGAAGGCGTAGCTGTTTTTGTTTCAAGCCATTTACTTTCCGAAATGGAATTGATGTGTGATCGAGTGGGTGTTCTGCAAAATGGAAAGCTGGTCCGTATTCAAAGCATACGAGACTTTGTCCATAGCGGAAATTCTCATGTTTGCGTCACCATTGAACCTTCCCAAATTGAACAGGCAAAAAGGCTGATAGCCACTTTAAATAAGGCAACCCTGCCGGCAAGACAGCCGGGGCAGTTATTGATTCCGTTGAACAAAGATGAAATACCAACCGTCAATAAGCTCCTCATGCAAGCAGGCATCCAAGTATACAGCATTCAAGTACAAGAGCAGTCTTTGGAAGAAAAATTTTTAGAGATAACGGAGAGAAAAAAATGATCGGACTGGTTGCCAACGAAAGCATGAAAATATACAGTCGAAAATTGACATGGATTTTTCTGTTGTTGCTTTTTGCCATCACTACTGGTTCTTCGATCTTAGGTAAAATCAACAACACGAATTCCCAAGATTGGCGGGCTGAAACAACACAAGTCGTCCAGCAGTATGAAGAACGTTTAAAAATTACGGAGCTATCCCCTACGTTACGTGCCGATGCAGAAAACAAGCTGAAGATTGCAAAATATCGCTTGGAAAACAACTTACCTGAACCCTCTAATAATCCTTGGGCAGCTTTGCTCACTTTCTCCGGCTTAATCGAAATGGTTGTCGTTTTCGCAATTATCATTGCTGCGGATATGGTAGCCGGCGAATATTCAAACGGAACGATGAAACTCTTGCTGATCCGCCCGCACAGCCGCGCTAAAATTCTGTTTTCCAAATATATCGCTGTGTCTCTGTTTGCCATCGTTATGCTGATGCTATTGGTTATATGCGGTTATGCTGCGAACGCTTTGTTTTATGGATTGGGCAACATCCACACGACTGATTTATTTTTGAACCAGCATGGACAAGTTGTACAACTGAATGTTTTGGTACAGATCATAAAAATGTACGGTTTAAGTATTTTCCCGGTCATGGGCTATGTCACCCTCGCTTTCGCAGTATCGACGGTTTTGCAGAGCAGTGTCTTAGCGCTCGGAATATCGTTATTTATTATGATCGTGGGCAATTCCATGATTGAAGCAACAGCAAAAATGGAATGGTTAAAGTACCTTCCTTTTGCTAACAGCGACATAAGCCTGTACATTTACCATCTTCCAGCCAGACCCGAAATGACGCTGAACTTTTCCATCGCCGTGTTGCTTGTATACATTGCTGCACTGACACTTCTAAGCTGGTTCGTATTCAAGAAACGCGACGTATCGATCTAGTGGTCATGTAATACATTTCGTTAGATAATAGAAAATAGAGACCACCCTAGCGAGAAAGGAGGAAGGAAGGTTGCGTTTACAAAAAATACTCATCATTGATGACGAACCCGGCATTGTCAAGATGCTGGAAACCATCCTTCGCAAGGAGGGTTATACGGCCATCAGCAGTGCTTTTACGGGTCAGGAAGCCTTGGAAAAAATAAGCCATCATCCGTATGACCTGATTGTATTGGATGTTATGTTACCTGATACGGACGGATTCCAATTGTGTCAAAAAATCCGTCAGTATACCGCCGTCCCTATTCTATTTCTTACTGCCCGCTCAAGTGATTTGGATAAATTGACCGGACTTGGGATTGGAGGGGACGATTATATTACAAAGCCGTTTAATCCTTTGGAAGTTGCCGCACGGATCCATGTCCAGTTTCGAAGGTTAGAACAATATCAGGCTGCTGCCCAGACAACAGAGATTTATCGCTTCGGTTCTGTTGTCATTGATAAGAAAGCTGCTCAATTATGGGTGAATGGAGAGGAAATTTCTTGCCCGGCTAAAGAATTTGAGCTTCTCCTATTCATGGCTGACCACCCCAATCAGATATTTACCGCAGGGCAATTGTATGAGCATGTATGGGGCTACGACAGCATCGGAGACGAGAAGACGGTTGCCATTCATATCATGCGCCTACGTAAAAAAATCGAGCAAGATGCAAAACAGCCATCTCTGATCGTTACTCTAAGAGGTATTGGCTACAAGTTTGTCCCTCCCAAACAGGGTGACTTGATATGAGAGTGAATTTTACAAATGGCAAGTTGGTGGTCCGTTTTACATTGAGCTTTATTGTACATCAGATCCTGTTGTTCCTGACCGTCTCGTTGCCGGCGGTTTTCTATATTGTTGTGCTGAGGCAACCGGAAAAGCTCTTTTTCGTTAATCTGACAACAGGAATCATTATTACGGCTTACTTTCTGTATTGTTTGTTTTATGGCTATTATGTTGCGCGGCCGATGGCTGATATTTTAGTAAAAATCAAAAAGTTATCATGCGGGGAGTTTCTGGTTCATGACAGGAAAAAACGTTATTTCTCCCTTTCCAGCCGTCTTTACAGGGAGGTCTACGCCAATCTTGAATCTCTTTCCCTGACCTTGCAGGAAAATGAACGTAAACGGCAAAAGTTTGAACAGTTGAGACAGGATTGGGCGGCAGGCGTCACTCATGATTTGAAGACCCCATTGTCTTATATCTCGGGTTATACGGACATGCTTTTATCAGATGAACATGAATGGAACAAAGATGAGAAAAAAGAGTTTTTGCAATTGATTCGGAATAAGTCAACCTATATGGAAGAACTTATTAATGACCTTGGAATTGCCTTCCAGATGGATCAGTCAACTGGTTTTAAGTTTTCCTCACAAAAAATTGAGCTGGTGGAGTTCATTCGCAGAACGGTTGCTGAAGCAGCAAATATGCCTCTGAATAAGGCAAATCACTTTGAAATATTGGGTGGAGAAGAGCCCCTTTATGTAATGGGGGATGCCGGGTTGCTGAAAAGAGCCTTTTCAAACCTTTTTGTAAATGCAGTTGTTCATAATTTAGCGGGTACATCCATAATTGTACACATACATGGTAATTCTCATGTCCAGGTACAGATCACAGATAACGGACAAGGAATGGATGAACAAAGTATCGCCTGTCTATTTGACAGGTATTATCGGGGGACTTCAACGGATACCCCCACAGGCAGTACCGGATTAGGAATGGCGATTGTAAAGCAGATCATCACCGCACATCAAGGAACCATCGATGTCAAAAGTAAAGTAGGTCATGGCACTTCGGTTACCGTTCAATTGCCTCACAGTAAATGTGAAAGGCAGTTCGTACCATACCCAAATGGTATAATATAGGTGTAATGTGATAGGAAGGAGGACAAAGATATATGGCTCATAAGTATGTCTTTAACCAAATATCGGGAAATGAAGTAGAAATAAATTTAGGAGGAAACCATTATGACAAACCCTAGCATGAAAAAAGCCGCAATTATTTTGAGTTTTTCAATTGTTACAGCTGTATTTTCCGGTCAAGCCTGGGCTGAGCAAGGTACAAGTACTTCAACTCCTGCTAACGTAACGAGTTCAGATCGCAGTAATCCTTATGAGGTTGCGGGCATCAACGATCCAGCGGAATTTACGACTTATTTTGCAAAATTACAGAAAGCAGTTAAGGGCAACAACCCAGCAGAAGTGGCAGATTTGATCTCCTATCCACTGAATTTAAACAAAGACAACAAAAAATATGTTTTTTATAACAAAAATGAATTTATTAAGAAATATGATCGTATCTTTACTTCCCGTGTACGTGAAAATCTGCTGGCTCAAAAAGCCGATAAGGTGTTTGTGAACTACCAAGGGATTATGGTTGGAGATGGAGATTTGTGGATTGGTAAACAAAACAATAAACTTGGAGTTATTGCGGTTAATATCATTAACAATCCATATGAAGTCGCAGGCATCAACGATCCAATCGTATTTGAGCATAACTTCAGTTTGCTCCAGAAAAACGTTAAAGAAGGGAAAAAATCCGAAGTAGCCAATTTGATGGTGTACCCGTTGAAAGTGAATCATAACGGAAAAACCATGCAAATCAAAACCAAGAAGGATTTTATTGCCAAATACGACAAAATCATAACTGCTAAAGTTAAGAAGGCATTATTAGCGCAAAAAGCCGATAAAGTATTTGTCAATTGGAAAGGTGTCATGATTGGTAAAGGAGAACTGTGGATTGGACAGTTTGGGGAGCAGGTTGGTGTGTTTGTTATAAACCAGTAATTGAAAACTCATAATCCGGTGAACTGGTTCCCTTGGTCGGAGGAAGTTCTTGTGTTTAATATAGCAATAAAAGAACTTCCTAAAAGGAGACAAAATATACAGTTTGCTAATCCAAGTTGCAACATTGCAATCTTCCATAATGAAGGATTTGTAGAACACGAAATTGATGTAGAAGTTCAGCGGGCCGTTGTTCTTTGTCAGTTCAGCATAAATACCTTTTGAGCATCTTCAGGGCGGATTCCGGATTGCGGCAATGATAAACCCGTTCACCCATGTTGTCCATGGCCTTAGAATGTTGGCACAAAGAACAACGATAGATTGGCATCAATTGTTTTCTACGGGAGGACTTCTCTTTGTCTTTGGTGCAATTAGCTTTATTGTAGCTGTCCATTTTTTAAAACAATTGTGTGAAACAAACAACCTTACAAGCGTGTAAGGCAATTGTCATCTAGATCAATAGTATCAACCTAGCTGCTTCTCTATACTAATCCATTGAAAGGATTATTTTTAAGGGGGAGTTGGCGTGAGGTTTTTTGAGATTCTGTTATTCTTTTCAAGTGCTTGTTTATTTGCACTTCTGTTCATTTTCAATCAACGTATCCAAAGATCAGCTTTGCTCCTGACAAGCGGAGCAGGCTCCATTTTTTTAGTGATACATTTGCTTGTCGAAGGATACAGGGTTCAGCTTTTATTTTTATACGGGTTTACGATCCTGATGCTTCTGCTTTCGCTTAGAGACGTTTTCATAACGCCGAAAGCCGTTCGGACTGCCTCGCGAATCCGTAGGGTGCTGGGCCGTCTTTTTATCGTGATTGGGCTAATCGCAACGGGGTGCTTCCTCTATGTGTTTCCCGTATTCGACATTCCGGCGCCAACCGGCAAGTTGAAGGTAGGCACGCAAGTCTTTCATTTCACTGATCCAAGCCGGGAGGAGACATTTGGCAAAACCGCGACAGGCAAGAGGGAGTTGATGGTTCAGGTATGGTATCCGGCTCAAGCTGGCACCGGCAAATATGCTCCCTTTATTCCCGATACCCCAATTTTATGTTATATGGCCGCGAACTATGGCCTTCCCGGGTTTACTTTTGAACATCTGAAGTACGTATCCAGTCATGCTTATTCAGGGGCCGAAGTCTCTTCGGCACAGACTTCATACCCGCTGATCCTTGCGAATCCCGGCAACGGCTCCTCCAGGTTCCTCCACACGTCGCAAGCCGAAAATCTCGCGAGTCACGGATATATCGTGGCAGTGATCGACCACACCTACAATACATTTGCAACCGAGTTTCCGGACGGCCGAATCACGACCAGCACAACCGACGACTTATTCTCGCCCGACCATGACTACCGGACGGAAAGCGGAAATCGCGACAAGTTGGGAAAAGTTTTAACCGGCGATGTGGTGTTTGCGCTGGACCAATTCGAGCTCATCCAATCGGGGCAGATTCCAAGTCATTTAAAAGGGAAGATTGATCTCGGCCATGTCGGGGTGTTCGGTCATTCCATCGGCGGAGCGACGGCCTATGACGCATCTTACGATCCGCGAATCGCGGTTGGCATAGACTTGGATGGAGGGCTTTATCGGCTGCGTGACAGAGAGGGTCTGCAAAAGCCGTTTTTGTTCATCAACTCGGAAAGCGAATTCGAAAGATTAAAAATGGTGATGGATAACCGGGTCTACACGGATGCAGAGCTTAAGCGTATGGGCTCAACAAGAGAGTGGAATGACCAGGTAACGGAAGATAAAAAGCTGGAGCTTGAACGGATGCGCGAAACGGTCGGCGAAGGGGACAATTCCTCTATATCGAAAAAACGGAGCATTTAAACTTTACCGACGTACAGTTCATTTCTCCAATTTTCAAAATGCTGGGCATTACAGGAAAGATTGCGCCCGAAAGAGCGGACTCCGTTATCAATGCCTATATACTGGATTTCTTTGATATGTATCTGAAAAATCAAGGCGGAAGCTTAATGAAAGGACCGGATAGCCGCTTTCCGGAGGTGAAATTCGTAACCTCGCTTTTATAAATTACAGAATAAGCTACCGATTTTGATATGCTCCCCTTCAAGCAGACAGGTTTGATAAATAAACCGGTACTTGAAGGGGAGTTTTTTTATTTCTGTTTAGACCAAATGAGAGTTCTTTGTGAGGAATTAGAGCCCTGTAGATATATTTTTTGAATGTTATCAAAATCATTATTAATTGAAATATTAAAATCTCCAGCTGATCCATTCAATGATAATGGACTTCCTTTTATTTCTTAATCCGGTTTGCAAAAATAAAGAAATCAGTTATATTCAATGTAATTAGATAATCTAACTATAGGAGTAAGGAGGTATACAAATTGAAAAGAAAGCCTGCCAAGGAATATATGACTGAGCAACAATTACCGAGACTTGGAACGTTCCCTTATCTGAAGTTGATGGAGCGTACAGCCTCATCCGATACTAATCTAAAATCAGCGCATCTTGGACTGCTTATGCTGTGGCTTGGAGATAATATTTTAGACATGGTGGATATTGATTTAGCTGCTTTTGACATCACGGAGAGCAAGTTGGATCTATTACTCCTATTATCCCTTCACGCAGATCAGGAGTTGGTTACACCTTCATCCTTAGCAGACCGATTGGGGATTCGCCGGTCGTCCGTAACGTCCTTGTTAATATGGCTGGAGAAAAGAAATTTAATTGTTCGTGAACCGTATGCCAAGGACGGCCGCATGACTCACGTTCGTATTAGCGCTGAAGGGATTACGCTTGTGAATCAAATATTGCCTACGTTCTGGTCTACGTGCGCATCCCTTGTTGATGAATTAGATAAAGAGGAGCTAACGGTGTTCCAAAATGTATTGGTTAAACTAAATGCAAGCTTAGAAAAACGACTTGGATCGGGCAGATAATTTTTTGTCATATAGTTAGATAATCTAATTACATTCGAACAAATTTTATAATTGAGGTGTAATATGAACAATCCAATCAATGCTGCGGCTACAAATAGAAATTACCCACTTATGACCATCATTCTTTGCTGGACTGGCCTTGTAGTTATGTCCAGTTTATATGTAACGATTCCGCTAATTACATTGTTTGCACAGCTTTTTGAAGTTTCCACGACGAATGCCGCTGCCAGTAGCGCTTGCCTACGCGGTGGAGATGTATCCAGCGGAAAACGGGTAACTACTATTGGTTTTATTAGTACTGGATTTCTGATTGCAGGTATCGTTGGGCAAGTGGGTGGTAAGATGCGCGGGATTGCTGTCTCCGTATATACTTTTATATTGTTTACAGGCACAAGCTTCGGTCCGATTATCTCGCTTCAATTGATGAATCATGCAAGTTTTTTAATTACGTTTCTTCTCTTGGCATGTATTCTGTCCATTGGGTTGCTAGCAGCATGTCTTATTCATCATGAAGAGGCAGGGGAGTAACATAGTCAGAATATTTGTGATTAATAAACAAAAAAAGATAAAAATAATGCAGCAGTAGCGCCCTCCCCTGCCAATTTGGGTAAACTATCCCTAGACAACACTTTACCCAAATTATCCGAAATGAGGGGACGCCAGGTGACAACTCATAAAACACCCAATAGATTAGCGAATGAAAAATCACCCTACCTGCTCCAACACGCCCATAACCCTGTGGATTGGTATCCATGGGGCGAAGAGGCTTTTGCTAAGGCCCAGTCTGAGAACAAGCCGATCTTCTTATCAGTCGGCTATTCGACTTGCCATTGGTGTCACGTAATGGAAAGAGAATCCTTCGAGGATCAGGAAGTCGCTAAGCTCCTTAATGATCATTATGTCGCCATCAAGGTGGACCGCGAGGAGCGGCCGGATATTGATGCGCTGTATATGTCGGTGTGTCAGGCGCTGACGGGGAGCGGGGGGTGGCCGCTGACGGTGCTGCTGACGCCGGAGAAGAAGCCATTTTATGCGGGGACGTATTTTCCGAAGCGGCAGATGTTCGGGCGCATTGGGCTGATGGAGGTGCTGGAGCAGATTCACCGCAAATGGGAGCAGGACGGCGAAGCGCTGGACCAGCTCGGAGACGAGCTGCTGGCGGATCTCCAGTCGCTGGACCGCAAAAATGCCGGACATGCCGGAGAAGGCGGGGCAGGAGTTCCCGGAGAGGAGCTGCTGCATGAAGCGTATGCGCTGTACCGCCGCCAGTTCGATGAAGAATACGGGGGGTTCGGCAATGCGCCGAAGTTTCCTTCGCCGCATAATCTGTCTTTTCTGCTGGCGTACAGCCAGATGTATAACCAGCCGGAAGCACTGCGTATGGTAGAGAAGACGCTGGAGTCGATGTACCGGGGCGGCATGTACGATCATGTAGGTTATGGGTTCTCGCGTTATTCCACGGACCGGGAGTGGCTGGTGCCGCATTTTGAGAAAATGCTTTACGACAATGCGCTTCTGGCTATTGCTTATTTGGAAGCGTTCCAGATCACGGGGAAACCGCTCTATGCAGAGGTCGCCGAGCAGATCTTTACGTATGTGCAACGTGATATGACGTCGCCGGAAGGGGCTTTCTACTCTGCGGAGGATGCCGATTCCGAAGGGGTGGAAGGGAAGTTCTACGTCTTCTCCCGTGAGGAGATCGAGGAGGCGCTTGGCCTGGAGGATATGCACTCCTATTGCCATGTGTACGGAATTACACCTGAGGGGAATTTTGAGGGTGCGAATATCCCGAATCTGCTGCAAGGGTTGCCGGACGACATGGCGGAACGGATGGGCATGAACCCGCTGGGATTGCGGACCCGGATGGAGGAATGGCGCGAGAAGCTGTTCGCTTACCGGGAGCAGCGCATTCATCCGTCGAAGGATGATAAGGTGCTCACATCCTGGAACGGGCTGATGATCGCGGCGCTGGCGAAGGGAGCCAAAGCGCTGCAAAAGCCGGAGTACGCTGGGGCCGCAGCCGCGGCGGCGGACTTTATCTGGCACAAGCTGCGCCGCCGTGAGGACGGCAGGCTGCTGGCCCGCTACCGGGATGGAGATGCGGCAATTCCCGCTTATCTGGACGACTACACGTTCCTGCTCTGGGGGCTGACCGAGCTGTACGAAGCTACAGGCCAAGCTGTTCATTTGGAGCGGGCGTTGACGCTTAAGGATGGGCTGCTGGAACTGTTCGCCGATCAGGAAAGGGGCGGGTTCTTCTTCACAGGCCATGACGGTGAGGAGCTGCCGATCCGTTCCAAGGAGCTGTATGACGGTGCGCTTCCTTCGGGGAACTCGGTGGCAGCGAAGCTGCTGTGGAAGCTGTCGGTGATGACCCAGGATGTGGAGCTGAAGACGGCCGCTGAGCGTACGGCAGCGGTAATGGCTGCAGCAGCATCCGAGTACCCTCCGGGATATGCGATGTATTTGCAGGCTCATCTGGCAATGGCTTCCGGCGGCCGGGAATGGGTGCTGTCCGGGAAGCGGGAGGATTCCGCGCTTCACGGTATGCTGGCCCAGGTGCAGCAGGCGTATCTGCCTGACGCTGTGCTGCTTGTCCGCTGGGAAGGAGACGCAGAAGGGATTCTCCGTCTGCTTCCGCATCTGGCAGACAAACCGGCGGTTAACGGGGAAGCGACAGCTTACGTCTGCCGGAATTTTGCCTGCCGTGCACCGGTTACGAGCATGGAGGCGGTCAGGGAGCTTTTGGCTACAGGCCATCGGGAAGTGTAGCATAGAAACAACAGGGCAGCCTGTGGCAAGGGCTGCTCTTTGTTTTGTGCGACCGGCCGTCACTACTTTAGCTCAGAACGCTAAAAATCTGGAAGATTGGAGATCCATATCTCCGATTTTGAGTTTGACATATCGTGAATTATCGATATAATGATGGATATGAATCCTATCGAAGTATTTAAGGCTTTGTCGAATGAATCGCGTTTTCAGATCTTGCAGTGGCTAAAAGAACCGAATCTCCATTTTACACCCCATGAAGGGATTGATATGACTGAAGTTGGGGTATGTGTAACCCAGATCACGAACAAGCTGAACATGACGCAGTCGACGGCTTCCCAATATCTTGCGATGATGCAGCGGGCCGGACTGATTACAACCAAACGGATTGGCAAATTTACGTACTACCAAAGAAACGAACAGGTGATTCGTCAATTGGCAGCTTTTATGAAAGATGAGATATAGCCCAGAAACTGAATTCTTATTCCGAGGATTCAGTTTCTATTTGTTATAACATTTCGATATTTCGCGATTTGTTTATTTTTTACTCAAACATATTAACAATTCGCGATATATCTTTATATAAAAGAAAATTAAGGAGTTGAACGATCCATGCCGGTAAGTTGGAAAGTTTATATTTTGGCCATTATAAGTTTTTTGGTGGGGACATCTGAGTATATTGTGTCTGGAATTTTAGACCGCATCTCACTTTCATTCGGCGTTTCACTGGCTGCTGGTGGACAATTGATCACGATCTTCTCGCTCGTATATGCAATCTGTACACCCATTCTTATGGCACTGACGGCAAGCATGGACAGACGAAGATTAATTCTATCAGGTCTGGGCTTGTTCGTTGCAGCTAACATTTTATCCTTTGTTCTGCCTGGGTATGGGTTATTCGTGGTCGCACGTATTATTATGGCGCTTGGTGCGGGAATAGTCGTAGTTACGGCACTAAATATTGCAGCTAAAATCGCCCGGGAAGGCAGGCAGGCAAGCTCGATAGCAACGGTTGTCATGGGCTTCACAGCTTCTCTGATTATTGGTGTTCCTCTGGGAAGAATGACAGCAGATGCCATCGGATGGAAGTATATTTTCATAGGTATTGCACTGCTGGGGCTGATTTCCATGCTGATTATTTTTCTTACAATTCCACGTATCAAAGGTGATGAACCCATTCCCTTATCGCAGCAGCTTGCATTGCTGAAGGAACCAAAAGTGGCCTTGGGATTAGCCGTTACGTTCTTCTGGCTCGGAGGATATTCCATCGCGTATACTTATTTGTCCCCGTACCTGATTACGATTTCGGGGATTAACGACAGCTACATCAGTGGTGCACTGTTAATCTTCGGTATTGCCAGTATGATCGGTTCGAAAATTGGCGGCTTCAGTACGGATCGCTGGGGAGTGTATCCTACGTTATTTGGCGGGATGCTGTTGCATATATTGATGCTTGTCCTATTGTCTCTTGTTACCCATTCCGTTGTCGGTGTGCTGGCTGTGCTTTTGCTCTGGTCATTTGCAGCCTGGTCAACCGGGTCCACCCAACAGTACCATATCACTACCTTGAAACCCGAAGCGTCGGGGGTTATGTTAGGCCTGAACCAGTCGATGATGCAGCTGGCTATGGCGGCTGGGGCTGGGATTGGAGGACTTGCGGTTCAGCAGATTGCGCTGTCTTCGATTACATGGATTGGTGCAGCTAGTGTGTTTTTGGCAACAAGTGCAACTCTGATTTTATATCGGCTTGGAGCTGAAAGAAAAACTGTGCTCGAACAAAAGCTATAATAGGCTGGGAGAGCGTCATGTCAGAACGGGTTCCATCCATACTTGACGTCTTTTTTGACAGGGAATGAAGTTGAAATATATTATTATTTCATACGTTCGTTTTGAAATGAGTATAAAGGATGATAAGGAGAGATACCCAATGAAAATCATTTACCATGGTCATTCCTGCATTCAGATTGAGGTGAGCGGCAAGTCGCTCATTATTGACCCGTTTCTTAGAGGCAACCCCGCTGCGGTCACCAAACCGGAGGAGGTCAAGACAGATATGGTGCTGCTGACCCATGCCCATGTGGATCACATTCTGGATGCTGCGCCGATTGCGCTGCAGAATAATGTGCCAATCGTGGCGAATGTGGAGTTGGCTGGTTACATGGAAGGACAAGGCGTCCAGACTATCGGGATGAACATCGGGGGAACGGTTGATCTTGGTTTTGCCAAGGCGACGATGATTCATGCTTTTCATAGCTCCGGCATTACGCTGGAAGACGGGCAGAAAGCGATTTATGGCGGCATGCCTGCGGGATTCATTATTCAGGCGGAAGGACGCACTGTTGTGCACACCGGGGACACGGGCCTGTTCGGAGATTTGAAAATGTTCGGTGAGTTGTACGACATCGATCTGGCGGTTCTGCCTATCGGGGGGCATTACACTATGGGACCGGAGCATGCGCTGATTGCCGCCAAATGGCTGGGAGCCAAGCAGGTGCTTCCGATTCACTACAATACCTTCCCGCCTATAGTGCAGGATGCGGATGCTTTTGTGCGGGCGCTTGGGGAAGAAGGAATCAGAGGCACGGTGCTTGGCTACGGGGAGTCACTGGAGCTGTAGACGATAGTCGATTCAGAAGTATTCAGCACAAGTTGGAGAATATGGCGGTAGAACATCACTTCGGTGGTGTTCTTTTTTTGGGGTTATATTGGAAAAAGACTTCATTTCCCGTGGATGCGGACTTAGGAGACGTTATATTGAATTCTTGAGTCTGGAATCGCTGCAGATGGTTCAATTGTATCCTTCTCCGAGATTTCATTGATACGAAAACCATGATTTCCTATGTTGCGGATAACGAGCAGAAGATATATGTATAAAAATTAAACTAAATGATTGACTAATACCAAGTTATCTTATAGGATATAAAATAAATCGACTGACTGATCAATCAGTTTTGAATTCAAGGGAGGGGAAATCCCATTTCGCGCGAAGAAACAAATACCAAAAAAAGTGAAGAACGCAGAAGCGAACTGCTTGGAATCGCTCTGGAGCTGTTCGCCAAATTCGGATACCATAATACGAAAATCTCGGATATCGTCAAGCAGGCCGGTGTCGCACAAGGCACGTTTTACTGGCATTTCAAGAGCAAGGAAGCCATTGCTCTGGAGATTATCGCGAGCGGCAGAGCCGAGATTGCGAAGGTGATCGGTCAAGGATACCGAAGCCATTCAGGAACCGTAGAGGATATGGTTACTGCGTCCGAGCTGCTTTTAACCAGCCTGTTCCGTTTTGCGGGCAGCAACCGTTATTTCATGGAGCTTTTGTATGCCGGAGCCGGCAATGACGAGGTCATCCGCAGCGCGGTGAATGAAACGAGAAATGAGATGGAACGGGCATTCCGGCGCAATATCGAACGTGCGGTGGAACTGCAGATGCTTCCGGCTAACATTGATTCCTCACTCCGGGCGATGCTCCTGGTGAGTCTTATTGAGGGCGTGATTTCCCGCTGGCTGTTCGGGCCAAGGGAGACGGAATCCGAGCTGTCCCGGAAGACCGCTGAGGAGCTTGCTGCCGAGACAGCCAGATTCGAGTTCTTTGGTCTGCTGGGCACAACGAAGAATACAGCGAATGAAGTCAAGAAGGGGAGTTCGAAATGATATCAGTCCTATGGAGCAATCACAGTTATACGGTTAGCAGCGACAATACGTATGAAGCGCCCGCAGGCGCCAGACAGTCTCCCATGGATATTCTGTGTGAGTCACTGGGCATGTGCATCGCGGTTTCCCTTGTCAGATTGATGGGGGATGCGGGACTGGACAGCAATCTGCTGACAGTCGAAGTAGTGCCTCATAAAGCCCATGGAGGGGCACCCCGTGTGGAGAATATGAACGTCTCGGTGATATTCCCCGGCGCATTAAGCACGGAAATCAAAGAGAAGCTGCTGCTGCAGGCGTCCCGGGTGTGTACCATTGGCAACACCTTAAAACGCGGCAGTGAAATTACTTACGAAATCAAACCATAAGCGGAGGTTATCATCAATGGCAATCCTTAAAGAGCATACAGCGGGCCAGCAGGGAAATATAGTAGCCCTCGAAGATTACGCGATTCAATCGGTCCCGGCGGAAAAACGAAAAAGTTGGCTTAATGTTGCTTTTACCAGCTGCGGATGGATTATCTCCTTATCGACCATATTTGTAGGGGGATCACTCGCAGCGGGCATGACCTTCGGACAAGCCATTCTGGCGGCGGTAATCGGGATGACCATTCTGGCGGTGTACGGGTTTTTCCAGGGCTGGATGGGAGCCAAATACGGTGTGGCTACCGCTGTTCTCGCCCGGCAGGCCTTCGGCCGGGCCGGTGCCGGACTGTTCGGCATTCTGCTGTCGCTGACGATGGGGATCGGCTGGTTTGGCTGGCAGGTTGCTTTTTTCGGATCAACGATTGAGCAAATGTTCCCCGGCCAATGGTTTGCGGACCCGACCTTTGCGATTATCTGGGGCGGCGTGCTTATGATTTTTACGGCTTTGATCGGCTATAAGGGGATTACTTATTTAAGCTTTGTTGCTGTGCCGCTGGTCATTGTTCTTTCGATCTGGGGGATATTTGTTGCCGCCGATGCTTCTGGCGGATTAAGTGATTTGTTTGCTCTTCAGCCTACCGGCGCGTCCCTTGGCTTATTCGCGGGAATCACTCTGGTAGTGGGGAATGCGGCGCTTGGCGCCATCGTGTTCCCGGATGTTTCGCGGTATGGGAAGACACCTCTGGCCGGCGGTATGGGCGCAGCGGTTGGTTATTTTGTCGGCGGGATTTTTTCGGTGGTTGCCGGAGCGGCTATGACCTTTGCGGCACAACTGCCTGACCTGGGGTCCACTCCTAATATCCCGGCTGTAATGGCCAAGCTTGGCATGGGCTTCTTTGCTTTTTTGATTCTGGTTTTTGCCCAATGGTCCAACAATGACAACAATCTGTATACAGGCGCACTTGGTCTGCGCAACGTGGTGAAGCTGCCGAAGTTCGTTCTGGTGCTCATCATGGGGGGGCTGGGTATTGTGATTGCGCTGACAGGCTATCAGGACCATTTCGTGCCGTTCCTGAACTTCCTTGGTGTCTATGTGCCGCCGATTGCCGGAGTTATGATTGCCGATCACTGGATTGTGCGCAGAGGTACCTATCAATTTGGTGAGGGCACGAAGTATAGCGGAATTAATCTCGCGGCCATCGCCGCCGTGATCATTGCAGGCGTTATCGCTTCAAATATAGCATGGGGAATCAGCCCAATTAATTCGACCGTTCTGGGTCTGATCATCTATCCGGTGCTGACTGCGCTGCTGCGGCTGCTGCGGATTCCCTATGAGTGGGGACAAACTACGGAAGATTCTACAGGTTACTAAACTTTAACGGTTTCAAGAAAAGGGCAGGAGGTCAACAAATGACAGCAGAGAATAACAGTTGGATGCTTGGGATTGATGTGGGGGGCACGTTTACGGATCTGGCAGCTTTGGATGAACGGGGGAACATTACGGCCACCAAGACTCCTTCAACCCCCGATCCCTCGGATGGAGTGATTCAGGGTATTGAGAAATTGTCCGGGCAGCTGAATATCAGCATGCTGGATTTCCTTACCCGCTGTTCGCTGCTTGTGCATGGGACAACGGTGGCAACCAACACGATTCTGGAGTATAACGGGGCCAAAGTGGGATTGATTACTACCGAGGGATTCAGGGATGAGATTGAATTCCGCCGCGCTTATAAGGAAAGTGTATTCTCGCCGCGTCTCCCTGCACCGTACCGGATTGTACCGAGACGCCTTCGTATCGGTGTTCCTGAGCGTGTGGGGGCACAGGGGCAAACCATCATCCCCCTGGATGAGGCAGCGGTACGGGAAGCTATCCGTTTCTTCAAGCAGGAGAAGGTGGAGGCGATTGCTGTTTCTTTCCTGTTCAGCTTCCTGGACCCGGCACATGAGCAGAAGGTGAAGCAGATTGCTCAAGAAGAAGCGCCTGACATCTTTGTTACATTGTCCTCGGAGGTGCTGCCGCAAATCAGGGAGTTTGAACGCGTCAGTACAACCATTGTGAATGCTTATACGGCTCCGGCGATGAAGCGGTACATGGAACGGCTGGACCGCCGTCTGCGGGAGCAGCAGTTCAAAGGCGAGCTTTTTGTCATGCAGTCCAGCGGCGGGGTGCAGAACATTGTGCAGAGCGGGCGGCTTGCTGCAAGCTGCCTGCTGTCCGGACCGGCCGGCGGCGTGACTGCGGCTGCTTTTATAGGTGAACGCATCGGATATAAGGATCTCATCACGGTAGATATGGGCGGGACAAGCTATGATGTCTCGGTCATTGAGCAGCTGCAGCCGACGTTGACGACGGAAAGCTGGATCAGCCGCTACCGTGTGGCGCTGCCGATGCTGGATATCCACACAGTTGGTGCAGGTGGCGGCAGCATCGCCTGGATCGACAACGGAGGCATGCTGCAGGTGGGGCCGCGCAGTGCCGGATCAACTCCGGGCCCGGCCTGCTACGGCCGGGGCGGTACTGAGCCGACGGTAACCGATGCGAATGTTGTGCTGGGATATATTAACCCTGATAACTTCCTGGGCGGTGAAATGAAGCTGGACCGAACCTTGTCAGAAGAAGCCATCCGCCGGGCGGTTGCGGAACCGTTAGGGGTTTCGGTTATTGAAGCGGCGCTTGCGATATCGGAGATTGTGAATAACAACATGTCCAACGCCATCCGGTTTGTAACGACCCAGCGCGGCTACGATCCCCGCAAGTTTGCGCTCCTTGCTGCAGGCGGGGCGGGAGCCGTTCATGCTGGACGGCAGGCTGAGGAGCTTGGCATCAATACGGTTATTGTCCCGGGCTTCGCCCCTGTGCTGTGCGCGCTTGGCGATGTGATCGCCAACCTCAAAGTCACTGAATTGCGCACGTTTTACGGAAATTCGAAAGAGCTGCAACTGGCTGATATCAATCAGCGTTTTGAGCAGATGGAACGTTCTGCCAAAGAAAAGCTCGGAGAGAGCGGAAAGCTTAATCTGAATATGGAAGTCCGCAAATATGCGGATATGCGTTATGAAGGCGAGGTTCATGAGGTAACGGTTCCGATCCGCACACGTACCCGTAAGATTACGGAACTGAATATGGAAGCTGCCTTTGGGCAGTTCCATGAACTGCATGAGCGGCTCTATGCCCACAAAAATATCGGTCAGGAAATCGAACTGCTGAATTTGCGGCTCGATCTGATCGGGGTCCGGGACCGGATACAGCTGCAGGAAGGCCAGTTCAGTGAAGAAGATCCCGGCGCGGCTCAAATCTCCTCCCGCCCGGTATATTTTGGACAGCAGGCGGATGAGACGAAGATTTATGACAGCTCACTGCTGGTGCCGGGCAATCTGATTGTAGGCCCGGCGATTATTGAGCACTGGGGATCGACGATTGTCGTGTATCCGGGAGATGAGGCGCTGATTGACCCGGGCGGCAACTGTATTATTGAGGTGCGGAAAGAAAAGGAGGCGGTATAGGATGCCTCCAGTCCACAGTATTGAAGACCAGATTATCTACGGTAAAATCGCAGCGGTGAGCCGCCATGCAGGGGAACAGCTGCAGCGGATCTCCCGGTCGCCGCTGATCGCTGAATCGCGGGCCTTTGCGGCCGGGATTGTAACAGAAGCTGCGGGGCTTGTTCATCAAATCCAGGGAGAGGCGGAGCACTTGTATGCGCTGCGTGCAAGCACGCGGGCCATGTATGACCATTTTGCCTATGATCTCGAAGAAGGGGATGTGCTGATCTCCGCTGATGTCTACAAGGGCGGAACCAAAGGCCAGATGCTTACGATGGTCCTGCCGTTCTTTCTGGAAGGAGAGCTGACTCTTTCGCCGGTGATCCGGGTTCAGCTAACGGATCTTGCGGGGGAATATCCCGGGGATATCATCCCGAAGCCTTTGAGATGTGGCAGGAAAGTATGCGCATCACCCCTGTCAAGCTGTATACAGGCGGCAAGCTGCAGCGGGATGTGCAGCGTTTTGTACTGGCAAACAGCCGGACTCCAGAGCTGCTGGCATCCGATCTGGATGCGCTTCGGGCAAGTCTGCTGCAGGCCCAGACCGGACTGCGTTCGATTATCCAAGCCTATGGCTTGAGTAAGGTGGCCCGGGCCATCGGGCAGATGAAGGCACACACGCAGGAGCAGGTCCTGAACCTGCTCCCGGAAGGCCGGAAGGAGTGGTGTGGTGCTGCCGATTTCTCGGCTTCAAAGGTAAGCGGAAGGGTACAGGTCCGGATGCAGCGGGTGGGGAATCTCTGGAAAGCGGATTTCACCGGTTCTGCCTCGCAGGTGGATGCGCCGTTCAATTGCAGTGAGGCAACCACATCTGCCTGCGCGGTTACGGCAATATTGGCAGAGCATTTGGAATCTCTGCCGGTTAATGACGGTTTGCTGGATGTGTTCGAATTCAGGCTGCCAGCCGGGAGTATTGTGAATCCCGCTTATCCATCTGCTACTGCGCTCGGATATCATACGGCCGGGCAGGCTGTAGCTGCAGCCGTCACTCATGCATTAAATGAATCTGGCAATGGCGAAGGGAAGTTTCCGGCTGTTCATGGTGCTGCACCGCTTACGGTGCTCTATGCACCCATAGGGACGCAGAAGCAGACAGTGCCTGTGTTCCTTGAACTGGGCTATACGGCATCTGCCAGCGGGTGGGGCCCGCCGGTGCTGCACAGCGGCCGCAGGCTCGCCTCGGCGGAGGAGCTGGAGTGGAGAAGCGGACTGCGCATGACACAGCGGGAACTGGCCGGGGATGAGGTTATGGAAGTACGGGTTGAGCTGCTGGACGGCAGCTGGGAGGCCTGTATTTTTGTGCCGGATCAAGCGGATTCATCCGGTCTGTCAGTGGCTGTAGAGAGCTGTGGAGAAGTGTGGAAAGGTACGGTTACAGGACTGCCTCTATCGGCTGGTGCAACAATCCATTACACATTTGCCCGGAATGGCGGCGGGAGACCCGCAGAAAAGGAGGTTGGCCTTCATGGCACGAAAGGTTGATGATTGGCTGCTCAGCCAGATTGTAGGCGGCACTCTCGATTCAGTCGCTGAAGAAATGAGCGCAGTTGTTACACGCACTGCCCGTTCGCCTATTTTTAATGAAGCGCATGATTTTACGACAGGTGTTTTTGATTTCACCCGCAACTCCACCAGACTTGTGGCCCAGGCACCGGGCTGCACGCTGCATTTGTATGCCATTGTCAGCGCAGTAGACCAGCTAATGGAGGCCTTCAGAAATGATCTGCATCCCGGCGATGTGCTGCTGGTGAATGATCCTTACCATGGCGGCTCGCACAGTCTGGATTGGACCATAGTAATGCCGGTCTTCCACGGCCGCAGACCCATTCTGCTTCCTGCGGTACGAAGCCATATGGGAGATAACGGAGGGCCCGTAGCCGGAGGTTACAACCCGCGTTCCCGGGACATCTGGCATGACGGGTTGCGGATTCCACCCATTAAGCTGTATGCGCGCGGCGAGAAGCGCCGCGATGTCTTCGAGATGATTCTGGCGAATAACCGGCTGGAGCACTGGCTTGAGGGGGATCTGGACGCAATGATCGGCGCCTGCAAGATGGCCGCCGAACGGATCGGGCAGCTGCTGGAACGTTACGGCCCTCCCTCCGTCATCGGTGCAATTGAGCAGCGGATCGAATACACGGAGCGGAGGGTGCGCGAGGAAATTTCCAGTTGGCCCGACGGCACGTATACGGCGGAAACTTTCGCTGACCACGATTTTCAGGGGAACCGTGACATCAAAATCCGTGCGACAGTAAAGGTTGAAGGCAGCGGGCTTGAGATTGACTTTACAGGGTCCTCGCCGCAGGTAGCCGGATTCATCAACAGTCCGCTTTCCAATACGACTTCATTTGCTTTTGTTGCGGTCTCCACCTGCTGTGACGAGAGCATACCGATCAATGAAGGGTACATGAATCCGGTCAAGGTTACGGCTCCTGAAGGCACGGTGGTCAATCCGCGCCTGCCGGCCCCATGCGGGCATGCCACAGCCTGTGTGGGTGCTGAAATTGCCGAAGCCGTTCTCCTTGCGATCTCCCAGTGTGCGCCTGAAAGAGCAGGCGTCAATGCGCATAAGCTGCCGCTGGCGTATACTAACGGAACCTATGAAGATGGGCGTCCATGGGTCAATCTGAACTTTTTCGGCTATACGGGCGGGGCCGGAGGCGCCTTCGAAACCGATGGCTGGGGATTGTATCCGCCGGTAATGACCGGGGTGATCCTGCCTTCCATTGAGATGAATGAACTCCAGTATCCAAGCCGTGTGCTTAAGCATGAATATGCCGCAGATTATACGGGAGCCGGTCAATACCGCGGTGCGCCGGGACTTGAAGTGAAAATACAGCATCTTGAGCCAAGCTACACCAGTGTGATGATGGCCGGGGTACGCAACACAACCCGCGGTTTATGCGGGGGCGGCGACGCGCCTGCGAATCTGGTGGTACTCGGCGACGGCCAATCAGCCCCTCTTGAAGTCCGGGAAACAGCTTTTCATGTACACATGGAACCGGGCGGCATCATTACATTCCACCGTGCCGGAGGCGGAGGCTGGGGAAATCCGCTGCTTCGGGAGCCGGGCAAAGTGCTGGAGGATGTTCTGAACGGTATCGTGTCTGTCGAAGGAGCAGAACGGGAGTATGGCGTAGGGATTGTTCGTGTCGATGGAGGGTTTGCGGTCGATGACCGCAAAACGGCAGAACTCCGGCAGCTAAAAGAGGGCTGAATTAATTCAGCCCCATCAACCAGTAAGGGATGAGCCGCGGCAATACACGGTTCATCCCTTTTTTATATCACGGATCATTATGTATTCTCCGGTTCCTTCGGCACCACCCGTGCCGGCCGGGTTACCCAGTTGCTTCGGTTCATCGGCTTGACCGTATCAATGCGCGGAATAAAGCTTTCCTCAGGGGCCGGCGCAGGCTGTGACTTGTTATCTGTTACCTCTGCCGCTATATTCTTCTTCGACAGGCCCCGTCCGTTATGCTTGCCTTTGTTCCATACTCTTCCCTTGCTCATGATTACACTCCATTTCTGTAGGCTTATGCTTCCACCATATCACATCAGGATACGTTAAGAAAGATCAGGTAGCATAAAACGGGCTGTTTGACAAGTTATAAAATGTACTATTGATCGCGTATCAGGGTAGCTATAATGAAACAGAATTGAAAGGAGCGCACCCTCATGCCCATCAAGATTATTACGGATAGCGGTTCGGACTTACCCCTGGAGTATGTGGAAAAATTTAATATTGACATCGTTCATTTGCCGGTTCACTTCGGTCATGAGCTGATGCCGGAGGATACGGATACCCAGGTTTTTTATGCTAAAATGCGCGAATCCAAGGAGCTGCCCAAAACAGCCTGCCCCAGTCCGCAGGTATTCCTGAACAAATTCAAACAAGTGGAACCGGGCACCGATATTGTGGTTATCTGTATGTCCTCTAATATAAGCAGCACTTATCAGACGGCGGTGATCGCCAAGGAAATGTACGAAGAAGAAGGCCATTCGAATGCGATTGAGATCATAGATTCGAAGAACTTTTCGGGGGGCCTGTCCCTCATTGTCGCTTTTGCCGCCAAATGGTCGCTGACCTGCTCCGGTCTGGCGGAGCTTAAGCAGATGGTTCTGGATAAGATCGGGGAAGTGAACGCATACTTTACGCTGGATACGCTGGAGAATGTGATCAAGGGCGGGCGGCTGAACCGGCTGTCCGGAGCAGTGGCTTCTGTGCTGAACATCAAGCTGCTGCTGAAAATCAGCGACGAAGGGACCGTTGAGGTGGTAGAAAAAACACGCGGGCTTCCCAAAGCGTTGAGTCACCTGCTGGCAAAGCTGGAACACAAACAGCATGATTACGAAAAAGCGGTGATTGCCATTGTGCACAGCAACTGCGAGAAGCTGGCGCAGGAGATCAAGGAGCGGATTCTGGAAAAGCATCCCTTCAAAGAGATCCTATTTTCCAGTATGGGACCTGTGATGGGCACCTATGCGGGCGAAGGCGGAATCGGCGTGGCTTTTTAACACCCGCTCTTCACGCTGTCAGGAAGGCCGTACCCGGAAACCCGCCCGGTGTGCGGTTTTTTTGTATCATAAAACTTTATCTTTTCTTTAGATTTGGTTTAGACTGGATTAAGAATGGCAGGCTATAGTTACAATTAACGCGCCTTGCGGGAAAAGATAGAGGGGGATTCACCATGTACACCATTCTGATTGCCGACGATGAATTGGAGATTGTTGAGCTTCTGCAGCTGTATCTGGAGAAGGAATACAACATTTTGCAAGCACAGAACGGGAACGAAGCTTTGAAGCTGATGCAGAGCCACACCGTGGACCTGGCGATTCTCGATATTATGATGCCGGGTATGGACGGGCTGCAGCTGCTCAAGCGAATCCGTGAAAATGATCATTTTCCAGTGCTGTTTCTATCAGCCAAAAGCCAATACCATGATAAAATCCTGGGCCTTGAACTGGGAGCGGATGATTATATCTCCAAGCCGTTCAACCCGCTGGAAATCGTTGCCCGTGTAGGTTCCATGCTGCGGCGGGTCCATGAGTTCGATGCTCCGGCCGTCCAGGAGAAGAAGAAGGAGCAGATTGTGCTCGGACGGTTGCTGCTTGACCGGAGCAGCTGTCAGGTTGAGGTGGACGGAGAACCGGTTGCACTGACCTCTACGGAATACAAAATCCTGGAGCTTCTGATGGAGCAGCCGGGCCGGGTATTCACCCGCAAAAAGATTTATGAAGCCGTCTGGGAAGACTTCTATGTTTATGAAGACAACAGTATTATGGTGCATATCAGCAATATCCGCGATAAGATCGAGCGCGATTCCAAGAAGCCGGAATACCTGAAGACGATCAGGGGATTGGGGTACAAAATTGAAGCACCCGTGGAAAAGTAGAGACAACCGTCCGCTGCAGACATCGCTCACCCTGGATTTTCTGCTGTTCAACTGCATGCTGTTGCTGCTTGTGCTTGGAGTCTATCTTTTTATCCAGAAGGATATCACCCACATGATTCTTGACAAGCGGCTCACAGACCCGAATCTTCCGGTCGAAGCCGGTCAATATCTCGATGAGCTGGGCGAAGGGCCGCGGAGCGCCCAACTGCTGCACAGCGGAGGCTGGCTGGAGCTGCTTGATTCCAATAAGCAAGTGATCCGCGTCGTTGGAGATAAGGAGGACCAGATCCGATCTTACGATGAAGACCGTTTATTCCTGGGTCTGGAGAACCGTAAGGATCAGCCTTATTATTATTCGATTGCCAAAATAGAGGGAGACGGGCAGGCAGCCTGGCTGCTGCTCAAAATCCCCCGCGATGTGATCAAAGTGTCCATTGATAATGAATTGCTGGTTTCCTATTTGAACCATTCTGTATTTTTCTACGTATTTTTGGTCAGCGGGCTCATACTGCTGCTGATTTTTGTATATAGCTATTGGGTCACCAGACGCATCAAGAAGCCGCTGCGGGTGCTGAATCTCGGACTGAAGCAGATGATGGAGGGGCACTACAGCACGCGGATTGCCCTGTATGCGGAGACGGAATTTCTGCGGATCGGGGAAAGCTTCAATTACATGGCCGATGTGATTGAGAAGACTACGGAAGAGAAGCGGCGGGCCGAAAAAAGCAAGCAGCGGCTGATGGTAGACCTGTCTCATGATCTGAAAACACCGATTACAAGTATCCAGGGCTATGCACAGGCCTTAATGGAGGGCCGGGGGACCGACCCTGAACGGCAGACGAAATACTTGAATTATATTTACAGCAAATCCGTGCAGGTGACCAAGCTGATCCAGCATATGCTGGAGCTGCTGAAGCTGGACTCACCGGATTTCATTCTCCGCACGGAACGGCTTGAGCTGGGGGATCACCTGCGGGAGATCGTTGCCGACACCTACGGCGAAATCGAGCAAAAGGACTTCCAGCTTCAGCTTCAGGTTCCGGAAGAGGAAATGTATGCCCATTATGATCCGGAGCTGTTCGCAAGTGTTGTTAATAATCTGATCTCTAATGCGCTGGCTTACAATCCCAACGGCACACACCTGCGGGTAAGCGTCTTTCCTGAGGACACAGAGATTCGTATTGAGATTGCCGACAATGGGGTGGGCATTCCGAAGGAGCTCTGGTCCACGATCTTCGACCCGTTCGTCCGGGGAGATGAAGCCCGCAGCACCGCAAGCGGCGGAACCGGGCTGGGGTTATCCATCGCGAAGAAAAACGCCGAGAAGATGGGCGGTTCGCTGGAGCTTGCGAGCAGGGAGGGAGAACCGACGGTATTTACCATCCGGGTTCCGAAATAGTGCGGACGGATGAATTCAGAAAAGGAGAGGATCATGGCCAAATTAAATTTGTTTATCCGCATTTGTATTGCGGTTCTGCTGGTGCTGGGAATTATCTACTTAGGCACTCAGGTGAAGTTTATTTTTACACCCGTACTGTCTTTGTTCCGTGTGGTCATCGTGCCTCTGATGCTGGCGGTGTTCTTCTTTTATCTCCTGCGGCCGCTGATCAACTGGCTCGAGTCACGCAAGCTGAACCGGACGGCAGCCATCCTGCTGGTCTATCTGAGCATCGCGGTTCTGCTTCTGGCTTTCAGTGTAGGGGTCTGGCCTTCATTAAAAAGCCAGCTGGTGAATCTCGGCAACAATATGCCAAACGTGTTCAATGCGCTGGGTGAACAGCTCACGAAGCTGGAGGACAGCAAGCTGCTGTCTTCACTGATTCCGGCCAATATGAATCCGGCAGGGCAGCTGATGAACTACTTAAATAAAGGGTTTTCGCTATTGTCGAATTCTATGTCTGAGCTGTTCTCTTTTGTATCCAATTTCGCAGTAGTGCTCTTTACCTTCCCGATTCTGTTATTCTACATGCTTAAGGAAGGCGGAAAGTTCGGCGTAAAAGTGGTGAGCTTCTTCCCGAAACGCTTCCATAAGGAAGGAGAGGGAGTTGTTGCGGACATTGATGAGGCGATGAGCAATTTCATCGTAGGCAGAGTACTGGTAAATCTGGCGCTCGGTGTATTGATGTATCTTGGTTTTCTGCTCATTGGCCTTCCATATGCCTTGCTGCTGACAGTGATGGCTGTACTGATGAACTTTATCCCGTTTATCGGAGCCATTCTGTCCACCGTACCCATTTTCATTATCGGACTAATGGAGTCGCCTTCGACGGCAATCTGGTCCATCGTGGTTGTGCTTGTCGCACAGCAGATTCAGGATAACCTGGTGGCACCCTATATTTTTGGAAAAAGCCTGGATATCCATCCGCTGACTACGATCATTCTGGTACTGGCCGGAGGGGACTTTGGCGGTATTATCGGGATACTGCTGATTATTCCGGTCTATATGATGCTTAAAATTATCACGGTCAAGCTGCATCAGCTGTATATGCGCCAGCGCTGGCCGGAGGAGCCGCAGCTGTCTGCGGATTCAGGGGATTAAAACGGGGCGATGCCTAACCATACTTAAGGAGGAATAGGAATGGAACAGGATTCTCACAAAGGTCTGGTGAATATTTCCGACCGGGTAATATCGGCGATTATCGGCTATGCGGTGATGGATACTCCGGGAATCGCAGGAATGTCCGGCAGCACGGTTACCGGAAATCTGGCCAAACGCCTGGGCGGAAAAATCAGCAAGAAGGGATTGTCTGTGGAAGTTACAGAAGAGGATGTAGCCATTCATCTGCAAGTCATTATTAACTATGGATACGCGATTCAAGAGGTATGCAAAAGCGTGCAGCAGAACGTCCGCAGTGCAGTGGAAAATATGCTCGGCCTGACGCTTGGCGTAGTGAACATCCGGGTTGAGAAGCTGGCTCTTCCGTAGATCTGCTTCCCCGGATTAGGCACCGTGCCCTGGGCATCCGCATAGAATGGAGCAAAACCAATTACGGAGGTCATCCAGCGATGTCATTCTATCAGTCAGGCCAGCCTGCGTCGGTAATCTACCAGGCCGATCCCGCCGTTGTCCAGCACCTGCACGGAGTCCGCGAGTCGCTTCATCACTCCTGCAGGCCATATTTAAACCACAAAGTCAGCGTACAGACGATTGACGGTCAGGTGCATGAAGGAACCATTGCGGGAATGGACAACAAGCATATGTATCTTATGGTTGATTGTCCCACAGATATGGGGCGGGGTTACTACAATCCCTATTATAACCCATATCCTTATCCGTATCCGTATCCTTATCCCTACCCGGGCAATGCGATCCTGCCACTGGTATTATTCGAGCTGCTGGCCATTTCCCTGATCTGATCATGTGATTATAATAGTGGCCCGGTGCTGTGACCGCGATAGACCGTCTCCATTCAGGCTGACCGCTTGGTGGAAACGGTTTTTTCTTTTCCCGGGCAAGGGGAAGAATGATAGACTATGAAGAAAGACCCGTAAGTTACAGGAGGCTTAAGATGATTACATACCCGGTTATTAAAAAAGGGGCGGCCATAGGCGTGACCGCCGCCTCCGCGGGGGTTGGCCCCCAATCTGTGGAGCTGTTCGGACAAGCCATCACCCGCATGGAGGAAAAAGGTTATCATGTCCTTTGCGGAGATACCGTCTTCCGGCATGAAAAGGCGAAATCAGCCTCCGGCCTCGTGCGCGGCAAGGAATTTAATCAGATGATGACTAGCGATGAGGTGGATCTGATCCTTCCGCCATGGGGCGGAGAGCTGCTGATCGAGATGCTGGAGCATATCGATTTCAGCCAGGTGAAGAACAAGTGGATCATGGGCTTTTCCGATATCAGCCTGCTGCTGCTGGTGATCACCCTCCGGACGGGCATTGCAACAGCGCATGGGCCCAGTTTGGGGGATTTGCGCGGGGAGGTTATAGATAAGACTACTGCGATGTGGGAGACCGTGTTGTCCACAGCAAGCGGAGAATCCGTCATCCAGCGCTCCTCTCCAACAGACTGGAAGACGGTATCCGGCGAAGCGGTCACTCTCCAAGGCCGGCTGCTCGGCGGCTGCATCGATGTCATCCGGCATATTATCGGTACACCCTACGGCGATGTGCGGCGTTTTCAAGAAAACTTCATTCATCAGGAACCCATCCTGTGGTATTTGGAGAATTGCGAACTGAACACAGCAGATCTGCGGCGGTCGCTGGTGCAGATGAAGCTGGCGGGCTGGTTCGATAACTGCTCCGGGGTTATGTTCGGCAAAAGCGGCTCCAATACACCGATGGAAAATTATACGGCGGAGGATGTATACAGGGAGCTGTCCGGAGAATTGCAGGTTCCGGTTGTTTACGATTTGGATTATGGCCATGTTCCCCCGCAAATGACGCTGATCAATGGAGCCTATGCCGAAGTGAAGGTTGCCGGAGGCGCAGGAACAATAACACAGTATTTTAATGAATAGCAGACATCAACAAAAAGGACAGCCGGGGCTGTCCTTTTTTGAAATATAAGAATTTCTATGCTTCACGCTATAAATTATCCTTCTATTTCTCGCTGAAACGAGTACCTGAAAGCGATACTCTGTATCGCTGCTTCGGAAGCATAGGCTCCTAATAAGGACGGCGTAGCCGTTTCTACTTGCACGGATAAGCGCAGTTCTATTTTAGAGGAACAATTCTTCCGGTGCGGCTGGATAATAAAGCAGGTGGCGTGTGATATCGCCAGGATGCTGCACGAAGAGCGGTCCCCAGGCAGGGTTCGTATCGTGCATGATTTTGAGCAAAGATTGCATCCGGTTGAAAATGATGTCCAGATCGCTATGGGCGGACAGCCCGGCTGTCACCGCTGCTGCCACTACATGTGCTGCATAGTATCCCGACCGGTATTCCTCTTTGAGCGAGCCTGTAGTCTGCAGCAGAATACGCAGGGAGGCGGCGATATTCTCATCCTTGTTGCTCCAGTTCTGGATTTCATTCAGGCTGTGATTCTCCAGACTGTGCAGCTTTTCGGTCATGATGGTTGTGGCGACAATTTGCGCAGAACGCTTCGCGGCTGCGGCGTCCACAGCGGTGTCGTCAATTTCAATACCGGTCAAATCTTTGTCGGTTTCTGCCTCGATCACTTTGCTCCAGGCTTCTGCCTGATCAAACTTCAGCAGTGCGGTGGCATAGGCTCCCAGGTACCCGCGCAGAATATCCGCCGCATGCGGATCACGGGACGGTCCAGCATTGCGCAGCTTTGCCTGACCGGAGAAGGCGGCGTTCATGCCGCGGAAGTAACCGACAAGGCCAATGGCTGCGGCTGGTCCAAGATTCAGTACACCGAGCACATCGGCGGCAGTCTCATCAATGCGTGAGGCCCAATACTCCGGCAGACCGCTGCCAATGTTAGCTTCCGTCAGCCGGATATGGACCAGCCTGGATAACTCCTCCATCAGGCCGAGATCGGCATGAAGGATATCATGGCCGCATACTTCATGCGGAATGCTTGACCAGGCCAATAATCCGCTGAACGCATTGGCGGGAGGGAGGTTTACGAGTGCTGCACCGACATTGAAAGCAACTGTGGCATCCGAAGGCCAGGTATAAGGGCCGCTGTCCGGCTCTCCCCACTTTACAAGGGCGGGAATTACGCTGAGATCTGGCAGCTTAATGCCGACACGATCCTCGGCGCTGAGAAAGCCGTCATAAAGGTCACTGACAATTTCCTGGAAAGCATCGGTTGCCAGCGCATTGTAGCCTTCGCCATTCTGTAAAATGCAGTGGGCAATATCCAGCATAAGCCGGGCAATGCCGTTTCTTTGCGGGTCCCGGGCGAGCAGATCGGAGAATCCTTGCTGCCCCAACTCGTCAAGCGCCAGAATAAAGGGAATGGCTACGGTTTGCTGATACAGTTTCGGAAGCTTGTCCTTGGCCGCGTATAGCCGGCCTCTTAATTGATTGTAGTCCGTAGGGTCCAGTGGCCCTTGAAGATTTAGAAGCACTGCTCTTTTTACATTTTCGATGCAGGCTGTCATATTCGAGATATCGGGGTTCATAAGCGTTGTAATCCGGTTTCTTTCGAGTAATCCTTGCATGGACAATCTCCTCCTTAAATTTGGGCTGGTTCGGTTTGGTGCTGTACAGCGTTCAATAACCGCTTCACATGTCCATTGCCATGAGTAAACTTCAGTTCATACAGATCAGGGTTGGTGATGTGGCGTCCCTGTTCCAGTGTAAAACTTGGATCATACCGGTTCATAAGAAGTGTCATTGTCAACCGGTGCGTGACAAGCAGCACGGTCTGAGAATCGCCTTCAAGCAATTCCTCCGCCAGCCCTGTCACACGGCTAAGCACTTCTTCGTCAGTCTCATCTTCGTCAAAGCCTTGGACTCCCTTCTCCTTCAGCCGGCGGTCTGCCTGTTCAAGCTTAATAGACAGCCTTTTCTCAATGATCTCGGCTGTTTGCCAGGCTCTCCTATAAGGACTGGACAGGAACTTGTCAATGTGGACATTCTCCATCCCGGCTAACAAGCCGGCCAATTGTTCGGCTTGACCTAGTCCAACCGGACTTAAGGGTGCATCCATTTGATTGCCTGTGGCCAGTCCGTGGCGGGCGATCAGAAATGTCATGCTGCGGCTCATTGGCTACACACCTTTCAGGAAGTTACTGCTCATGGTAACGGTTTGGATAACCTAGTGTAGAATGTGCTTAATTTCGCCCGTGTATCCGATCCTAAATTTGGTCTGATTGGATGAACTGGAGAAAGGCGGTATGCTCGAACTAGTATGAATTTTGTGGAATCTATCGTGTTTCATATAAGAGAACAGACAATACAAAAAAACTGTCCGCTGCGATAGCCGGACAGTTTCTTGTGCAGAAATATTTACGTATTCACAACCGCCGTAATCTCTTCATCCAATTCCAGCCGCACATCCTCACGGTAGGCGCGGATGCCGTACTCTCCGTCCAAATAGCGGAGGATCGCCTCGATCATGTTTGACTCGACCAGATACTGGCTCCGGCCTTGGACCCACACCTCTGCGGTATAGCCGGTGTCTTCCTCCCAGCTAAGCTCCACCTGGACCTCCTGCACCCGGACACCCTTGCGTTCAGCCATATGCAGGCAGATAGCGTTAATGATCTCGTCCATGCTTAGAACAGTCAATGCCATATTAGTATCGGCCATCCCGTTCCTGAAGTCTGCGCCGTTCCTTTCTGCGGCGGAAGAAGGTCATAATCAGCATTACAACAAGGTAGACGGCCAGCATGTTAACGGCGAAGCCGAGCAGGTTCCCAAAGGCGCCCATTCCGGCGAACAAGCCGCCGAAGAGAAAGCCGGCAATCCCGCCGATCATCAGGCCTTTCATTAAGCTGCCGCCGCTGAAAAATCCACGGTTTGCTTTGGCGGCTGTGCCGGCTTTTGTTCCTGTACTGCTATCGCTTTGTTTCACGTTATTTGTAGTAGATTTTTTCGGCGTAGTGGTGTATCCACGGGTTCCGGATTTGAAGCCGCCCCCTCCGCGTCTCGCATCCGCAAAGTCAGGAGCGGTGACAGCAAAGAACAGGGTAAAGGCCATGAGAATCATCATTACACGTTTCATTGGTTTCATTGAGTACAAGTACCCTCCCATAAGTTTTGTTAGCATCTGCTTCCTGAATCAGCACGTATAAGCTTGCTTCGGAAGCATGCGCTTGGTTTGGTGTATCTGCCCGGTAATACGCAGCGCATGAGAGAAGGTTTCAATTTTAAATATCACAATTGCTGATTTGCAGAAATTGGAAGGTACTGAACCCAAAAAAATGCGCGGATTCGAGATCCGCGCCACAGCAGTGTTTCAGAGAGTTGCCTTGTTCTCCGCATACCCGTCAGACACCAGCTCAAGCGCTCCGGTGGCCGGATCGATGATCATGCCGTGAACAGGTACGTTTGGGGGAGTAAAGGATGGCGCTTAATCAGCTCCACAGTCTGAATTACCCCTTCTTCCACATTATCAAACCCGCGCAGCCATTTGGTAAGCTTAATGCCCGAATTCTCCAGAGTGGAGAGAACCTCATCGGAAACCCCGCGTTCTTTAATCGAGTTGATCATTTTGTCAGCGTTCAGCGAAGCCATCCCGCATTCATAGTGGCCGACAACAATGACCTCATCCGCATCCAGCTCGTACAAGGCAACCATCACGCTGCGCATAACGCTCCCGAAGGGCTGAGAAATGACCGCACCGGCATTTTTAATGATTTTGACGTCTCCGTTCTTGAAATTCATAGCTTTGGGCAAAAGCTCCACGAGCCGTGTGTCCATGCAAGTAATGATCAGCATCTTTTTGTCGGGAAAGCGGCTGGTCAAATAAGCTTCGTATTCTTTTTGTTCGACGAATTTCTTGTTAAACTCCAAAATATCTGTGATTTGACTCATGACCTGCTGCCTCCTAAAAGTTTTGATAGCATAGATTCCCAGACTCACTTCGCGAAACCCGCCTAATAGCATACGCTTAGTTTTGTGAGCATCCTGCCCCATAATTGCTAATTCTTAATATACTCCCTTAAGATTCCTTTCGCACATCCAGTCACGAAAAAAGAGGTTTGCGTGTTGCCGGTGGACACACTGCACAGCGTTCCGGCAGCCTGCCGGGACACATTGGCGCCCCAGTATTTCAAATTGAAGATATATTCTTCTGTAGTTGATTATAAGGATTATAATTAACAGGAGTCAATAACCTGCGATTTCCAACGGATCTGCTTGTGGAAAAATCACAAAGGTTCCTTGCTCACCTTGATGCGAAAGCTGCCACACTTTACCAGCAGCCTGCGGCTCTGAGAAAGTTGGGAGCTATTTTCTATAGGCGATGTTGATTATGCGGATTTAAAAAAGTATCATCAAGAGGAGCTGGTAAAAATAGAGAAAGCGGGTGTTGGGCCATGGAACAACTGGTCAAGGAAGAGTGGGAGAAATTCAGCGGGCTATTATCCAAACTAAGCGGATACACAGAGGCAATTGGCCTGCTGCATTGGGATTTGCGGACAGGTGCGCCGCGCAAAGGTGTAGAGACCCGTTCCAATACTATCGGGCTCATCAGCGGGGAAATCTTCAGGCTGCAGACTTCAACTGAAATGGGCGAGTTCACACAATTTTTCAGCCGCCCTGAGGTCATGAATCAGTTAAGCGACGTCCAGAATAAAATCGTCAAGGATTGCCGCAAGGAGTATGAGCGCAGCCAGAGCATTCCTGCCAAAAGCTACGAGGAGTATTCCGTACTCACCGCCCATGCGCAGACCATTTGGGAGGAAGCCAAGGAAAGCGGTGATTTTAATTCCTTTGCGCCTTATTTGAGCAAAATCGTAGCCTTTACACAGGAGTTCATCGATCATTGGGGGGTAAAAGACTCCCGTTATGACACCTTGCTTGATATGTACGAGCCTGATCTGACGGTAGAAAAGCTGGACGACATCTTCGGCCGTTTGCGCAGCCGCCTCGTTCCGCTTGTGGAGGCTATTTCGGCTTCGCCGAACAAGCCCGATAAGGAGTTTCTTGCCCAGGTCTTTCCAAAGGAGCAGCAGGAGAAGTTCGGTTTGTTCATTCTTGGGCAGATGGGTTTTGATTTTGAAGCCGGACGCCTGGACGAGAGTGTCCATCCGTTCGCTACCGGACTCAATCCGGGGGATGTCCGCATCACGACGAACTACTTGCCGGACAATGTCACAAGCGCTGTATTCAGCTCGCTGCACGAAGGCGGGCATGCACTTTATGAACAGAACATCAGCAAGGAGCTTGTCGGCACACCGCTGGCTCAGGGCGCTTCTATGGGCATCCATGAATCCCAGTCCAGACTATGGGAAAATATGATCGGCCGCAGCCGCGCCTTCTGGCACCGCTACTATGGCGATCTGCAGCAGCATTTTCCCGAGCAGCTTGCCGGTGTGGAGGTGGAGGACTTCTACCGTGCGATCAACAGTGTGGCAAATTCCTTCATCCGCATTGAAGCCGACGAGCTGACCTATAATCTGCATATCATTATCCGTTATGAGATTGAGAAGCTGATTTTTAATGAAGGGCTGGAGGTTAACGATCTGCCGGGCGTATGGAATGCGAAGTATCAGGAGTATCTTGGGATTACACCTCCAAGCAATGCGCTGGGCGTGCTGCAGGATGTTCACTGGTCAGGCGGGGATTTCGGTTATTTTGCCTCTTATTCGCTGGGGAATATGTATGCCGCACAAATTTTGAATACGCTGCGCCAAGAGCTGCCGGAATTCGAGGATCTGATTGCCGCCGGGAATCTGCTGCCGATCAAGGACTGGCTCACGGAGAAAATCTACCGTTATGGCCAAAGCCTGACCCCGTCGCAAATTATTGAGCAGGTGACCGGGGAGCCGCTGAATCCCGATTATCTGGCCGATTACCTGGAAGCCAAATATACAGAGCTTTATCAACTGTAGCCGGTTAAGGATACACTATCCGCAGCAAGGTGGAAGGTATCCGCCAAAGGGAATATAATAGAAGGAAAGTGTACAATGGAAGGATTAGTGGGATGGCTAATACACACACATACAGCCGCAAGGAAGAGGTTGCAAATGCAGTAACACATGGGATTGGAGTTCTCTTAAGCATAGCTGCGCTGGTGCTGCTGGTCGTCTTCGCTGCACAGAACGGTACAGCCTGGCATGTAGTCAGCTTCTCCATTTACGGTGCCACGATGCTGCTGCTGTATATTAATTCAACGATGGTGCATAGTCTTAAGGAAGGAAAAGCAAAGGACTTTTTTGAATTCCTGGACCATTCCTCCATCTACTTGTTCATAGCCGGTACTTACACACCCTTTATGCTGGTCGCCATCCGGGGGACACTCGGCTGGACCCTGTTCGGCATTGCCTGGGGCGTCGCGGTGTTCGGGGTGTTCTTCAAAGCCTTTTTCGTCAAGAAATTCCTGTTTATGTCCACCATTTTCTACATCGCTATGGGCTGGATGATTGTGATTGCCTGGAACCCGCTGTCAGCGGTGCTGGCGGATGGAGGCATGACGCTGCTGCTGGCTGGCGGTCTGCTGTATACACTGGGAACGGTTTTTTATGTGTGGCGGGGATTTCCGTATCATCATGCGATCTGGCATCTGTTTGTGCTCGGAGGGACGGTCGCTCACTTTTTTGTAGTCCTCCTATACGTGCTGCCTATTCACTGAAATAGCGCCTATATAGATTGAACTTGAAAATATACAAACAGGGAAAAGGTGGCGGAAGAGAAGTTTGGAACTGTAGGAGCGAATGCGTCCGCCTTTGTCTGCGGATTTCCACCGCGAACAGCGGTAACAATCAAGAAATCTGCAGACAACAGCGGCCGGAAGTCCAAACATTCTCTGTAGTCACGACCAATCCCGAAGTAGAAAAATCACAAGTTCATTCTATATAGTCTCAAATTGAACGATAAAACTGCTGCTGTTTGACAAAGAAAAAGATGACAAGCAAAAAGGCTTGACATCTTTCTTTGTTTTAGGTATCATAAGGGACGTTGTGAAGCTGTAAAGTGTTTTTCCTTGACGAAGGGAGTGCCCTTGATGAGTCAGGAGAATAGGCTCGAGAAGACCAACCGGATCAACTTGTTATTTGCTTTTTATGAACGGCTGCTTACGGATAAGCAGCAAACGTTTCTTAAATATTATTTTCACGATGACTTCTCCCTGGGAGAAATCGCCGCTGAATTTGAGATCAGCCGCCAGGCCGTGTATGAGCACATCAAGCGTGCCGAGCAGGTGCTGGAGAATTACGAAGAGAAGCTGGGCTTGCTCAAGAAGCATGAGAGCCGCAGCAAATACTTAGAAGAACTGCGCAGACTGCCGGAGAATGGGATGCTGCCTGAGCAATATAGACTGCGGTTCACGGAGCTCGTGGATCGTTTGCAGAGGTTAGAGTAGCATGAAGGGAGGAAGCTGCATATGGCGTTTGAAGGTTTAACCGGAAGATTGCAGAATGTGTTCAGCAAGCTGCGCGGCAAAGGTAAAGTATCCGAAGATGACGTGAACGAAGCCATGCGTGAAGTGCGGCTGGCGCTTCTGGAAGCCGATGTTAACTTCAAGGTAGTCAAGGAATTCGTGTCCAAGGTGAAGGAGAAGTCCATTGGCAAGGAAGTAATGGACAGCTTTACACCCGGCATGGTGATCATTGATATCGTTAACAAGGAACTGACCGAGCTGATGGGCGGAAGCCAGGCGAAGCTGGCCAAGTCAAACAAGCCGCCAACTGTAATTATGATGGCTGGTCTGCAAGGGGCAGGGAAGACCACCACTTCAGGCAAGCTGGCTAAGCTGCTGCAGAAGGGCAACCACCGCCCGCTGCTCGTAGCGGGGGATATTTACCGCCCGGCTGCGATTAAGCAGCTGCAGATACTGGGAGAACAAATCAAGGTTCCTGTATTTACGCTGGGTGATCAGACCAGTCCGGTGGAAATCGCCAGACAGGCTGTTCAGCATGCCAAGGACAACAACCTGGACTATGTAATTATCGATACCGCAGGCCGCCTGCATATTGATGAAGAGCTGATGGAAGAGCTGAAGCAGATTCACACCGTTACTAATCCTGATGAAGTGCTGCTGGTCGTTGATGCCATGACCGGTCAGGATGCCGTCAACGTTGCGGACAGCTTCAACAAACAGCTGGAGCTTACGGGCGTAGTGCTGACGAAGCTTGATGGTGACACCCGCGGCGGTGCTGCGTTGTCTGTCAAAGCCGTCACCGGCTGCCCGATCAAATTCGCTGCACTGGGCGAGAAGATTGATGCGCTGGAGCCGTTCCATCCGGAGCGTATGGCATCGCGGATTCTCGGAATGGGCGATATGCTGTCGCTGATCGAGAAGGCCCAGGCCAATATCGATACCGAAAAAGCGAAGGAAATGGAACGTAAGATGCGCAATGCGGAATTTACGTTCGATGATTTCCTGGAGCAGATGGATCAGGTCAAGAAGCTTGGCCCGATCGACCAGATCCTCGACATGCTGCCGGGCATGAACAAATCCAAAGGCATGAAGGATCTCAAAGTCGATGATAAACAAATGGGCCGCGTCGAAGCCATTGTTCATTCTATGACCAAGGCCGAGAAAGCCCAGCCCGAGATCATCAACCACAACCGCCGTAAGCGCATCGCCGCCGGCAGCGGTACCAACGTGGCGGAGGTCAACCGCCTCATCAAACAGTTCGATGAAATGCGCAAGATGATGAAGCAGTTCTCCGGCATGATGGGCGGCGGAGGCAAGGGCGGTAAGAAAAACGCCATGAAGCAGCTCAAGAGCCTTGGCGGCAAAGGCATGAAGTTCCCTTTCCGCTGATCATAATAAGGTTTTCCATAGATCAGACATAGTACAACATCAGATGATCAAGACGTTTTTGATCTTTAATCTTTTGCTCTTAGTCTTTTCAAAGATCAGATATAGTACAACATCAGAGGATCAAGACGTTTTTGATCTTAAATCTTTTGATCTTAGTCTTTTCAAAGATCAGACATAGTACAACATCAGAGGATCAGGACGTTTTTGATCTTAAATCTTTTGATCTTTAATCTTTTGCTCTTAGTCTTTAAATCTTTCCCCCGTTTCCAGGTACCGCCGCAGTTAAGCGTGTCCCGAAGGGGCGGCAAGCGTTCCTACTCCCAACCTACCCAGATCCAACCAGCCTGAACGCCCACGCAACTTGCACTTCACCGGGTGTCCAGAGGGCGGAGCCCTTGGGGCCCTCCCTTGGCTAAGGGAGGGTTTGGGAGGGATCGAAACTATTTTAAGGAGGTGAATTTCGTGGCAGTACGTATTCGTCTGAAAAGAATGGGTGCACATAAAGCGCCTTTCTATCGTGTAGTGGTTTCCGATTCCCGGTCCCCTCGTGACGGCCGTTTTATCGAGGAAATCGGTTATTATAATCCGATTGAAGTACCGGCAGTAGTTAAGATCGATGAGGAAAAAGCGCTTAAATGGCTTCAAACAGGTGCGCAGGCATCTGACACCGTCCGCAATCTGCTTTCCAAAGCAGGCGTGATGAAGAAGTTCCATGAGCTGAAGCAACAGAAATAATGACTGATTGCGAGGGTCCTCTATGGAAGAATTAGTTGGAGTTATTGCTAAGGCTTTAGTGGATCATCCAGAGGATGTGGCTGTACGGACCGTGGAGAAGGATCACCTGATTGTATATGAGCTGTCGGTACATCCAGATGATGTCGGCAAGGTCATAGGCAAACAGGGCAGAATCGCCAAAGCGCTTCGTACTGTGGTCACATCTGCAGCAGTCAAGAGCGATAAACGCGTTACCGTGGATATCTTATCTTAAAGAATGCGTTCAAAGAGGGGCTAGGGATAGTATATCCCGGCTCCTTTTTGTTGAAATATATAGGAAGGAACTAAGTTTACGCTGTACAGGAACAGACGAAGGAGAGGATCAGATGACGGAAGAGCTGAATGTAGGCAGGCTGGTCAATACACATGGAATCCGCGGGGAGATCAAAATATTGTCCTCTACCGATTTTCCGGAGGTCCGTTTTGCACCGGGCAAAAAGCTGCTCGTGGTTCCCGCCGATGGAAGCCAGAAATTCGAGGTGACGGTAGAATCCTCCCGCGAGCATAAAGGGATGTATATTGTCAGATTAAAGGGATACACCAACATCAATCAGATTGAGAAATATAAAGGAAGCCTCCTGAAGGTCCCCAGTGACGACTTGGTGGAGCTGCCGGAAAATGAATATTATTTCCACCAGATCGTTGGCTGCGAGGTGTATACCGATGAGGATGACAGCCGGCCGCTGGGCACCATAAAAGAAATTTTACAGCCCGGGGCCAATGATGTATGGGTGGTAAAGCCGGTTAAAGGCCAGGATATTCTGATTCCGGTCATTGACGACGTGGTTCTCGACGTAGATATTCAGGCCAAAAAAATCACGGTGCATCTGATGGAAGGGCTGCTGCCATGATGCGGATTGATGTGCTGACGCTTTTTCCGGAGATGTGTGAGGGCGTATTCAGCACAAGTATACTTGGCAAGGCCCGTGAAAAAGGCATTGTCTCGCTGAACACGGTCAATTTCCGCGACTTCTCAGGGAATAAGCACAATAGTGTGGATGATACGCCTTATGGCGGCGGCGGGGGAATGGTGCTGAAGCCTGACCCTATCTTTGCCGCAGTGGAGCATGTGCTCACCGCTTCCGGAAATCTGGAGCTGCCTAGATCGGAAGGAGAACAGGTCGGTGAAGCGGATAATGTGCAAATCATACACGATGATGGAGAAGCTGCTGAGTATAACCGGGAAAGTACCGCCCAGGGAAAGCCGCGCATCATTCTGATGTGCCCTCAAGGCCGGACCTATAATCAGCAGATTGCCGAGGAATTGGCACAGGAAGAGCATCTGATCTTTATCTGCGGCCATTATGAAGGTTATGATGAGCGGATCCGGGAGCATTTGGTGACCGATGAGCTGTCTATTGGGGATTACGTTCTGACGGGGGGCGAGCTGCCTGCGCTGACGGTCATTGACTCGATTGTGCGGCTGCAGGCTGGGGCACTGGGGAATGAGACCTCTGCGGTGACGGATTCATTCAGCACAGGTCTGCTGGAGTATCCGCATTATACCCGTCCGGCGGAATTCCGCGGCTGGAAGGTGCCGGATATACTGCTCAGCGGACATCACGCCAACATCGAGGTGTGGCGGCGGGAGCAGGCCCTGCAGCGGACGCTGGAACGCCGGCCGGATCTGCTGGAGACAGTTGAACTAACGGCAAAGGATAAAGCGGCCCTCAAACGCCTGAAAGAACAAGGCAGCAATAGAATGTAGTGGAAATTTACTATAAAATGGAATATTTAGCGTCCTGTTAACGTATACTATGTTGATGGGGCGTTTTTTCGTGTGAAGATATCCCTTTACAAGGGGAAAAAAGTGAACAAAAAATCTAAGCGAATGCTGAAAGGAACATGAGAGAAACAGAATATTTTGAAAAATGCGAGCAGATGTGCGTTACTATCCTGATTCTGGGGTATATATTAGAGGTGCCGGAAAATACATGCAGCCCAGATACAGCTATTTCAACTATCGAAAGGAATGAACAATAGTGACTACGAATACGCGTGAAGAACTCAAGCCAAACGTGGACACTGTCCACAAGGAAGCGGAGCCGCTCCGCACTGTAAATGATATTATTGATTTTTATACCAATCGTAAATCATAAGACCGATATAGTATGAACGAAAAACCACTGCCTCAGCGGCCCGGAAGCTGAAGTAGTGGTTTTTTGACAGATCAGGCTGAATTCCTGGATAATAAAAAAGACCGTCCGAAGACGGTCTCTCTACCCGAGGCGCTAATTAAAAATTTGATCCGTATCCCGCGCCACCAGGGCTAATATTTCAGCCGTTGGTCCGGGTAAGGGATACGTTCAACATGTCATGATTGATGTGAACGCACCTCCTTTCCTTGTGCCAAGAGTATAGCATAGCTACAGCAAAAAAACCATAAATTTTAAGGAAAAGTAGTTTTAGTGTTAGGAATTTTTGGGCCCCTCAGCAGATCTCAAAGAGATTTTGTACAAAAGTGCAAAAATACCGCTGAGGATGGACAAGGTAACGACATAAGTCTGCGAAAGGATAAGTCCTTGCAGAATGGAATCTCTGCACAACATAAATAATAAATATGTCGCGGCCATACCAACAATAAAGGCGCTTCTTTCAGCAATATTCCGCTGGGCAAAAGGCCTGTTAGTGAGGCCCGAAAAGATCGCAGTGAAATCATATGAAATCAGCAGCAGCAAGCCTATTTTATAGAGAGCAAGCTTGTGGTGTTGAGAAATTCCATCCTCTATGAGGTATACAGATGCCCGTGCCACCAGGATACCGATAATCCAGCCTGCAAGATGTGAAACACACTCAAGAAAGAAGCTTTCTGCCAATTTGGGAGCAGTCAGCTTTGTCCGTATCTCCAGGCAGGCATAGATGAACGCATAGACCACAAACACACCACACCAGATGTAGAAGTATCCCGGCAGCTCCCCGGATAATAAATCGGCCATAAATTGAATGGTTGTTTTAATGATTTCTACGATGAATACAAACAATAGATCACGCTCCAAAATTCGTCAAGGGTTCGAAAATCAGGCTTCAAACTTCAGATTCTGCGGCTCCAATGGGAAGTTTTGTGTCCGCGTGCGGATATCGGTAACCGGGATATCCATCCCCACTTCGTCGAAGGTACAGTCATCGAGCCATACTTTGCCGCTTCCCGTAAGGAGAATGCCAATATTGATGCAATCCGCCTCCTCGGGGATATCCAGTACACATGCGTAATAATTCCAGTCATTGGTTCCTTTAATGTTTCTGTATTGCATATTGTCAAAGCCGAGCAAATTCTGCAGCTTGTCATCAATGCGCATCCATAAACCGCACCAGCCGGTGACCTCGCTGGTACGTATAAAACCTGCAAACCGCATCCGTTTCCCCAGATAATTTTTAGCGTCAAACTGCTGCATCAAGGTGCCGAATTCGCTATCGTCTGGCGAACCATCTGCTGTCCGCTCCAAAGATACGGAGTTTCTGCCTTTGTGATAGATTTGCATATCTAACGCTGCTTTGTAATTACCGGGGGCTGTTCCGGTGATGAGCCAGCCTTTAATTTCGGACATAGTAAATTCCTCACTTTCCTGAATCAATAGTTTCATTTGTGCCCTGTACTCAGCAGGGGGGAGCGCATAGAGACCTTTAAAGGCTCTTGTAAAAGCTTCCTGGCTTTCAAAGCCGTAATGTACAGCTATATCCAAAATCCGTTCCTCAGAATTGAGCAGCAGATGGGCGGCTGAGCTTAATTTCCGGGTACGGATATATTCCGCCGGACTTTTCCCCACATATTTCTGAAAGATCCGATGGAAATGGAATTTGGAGAAGCCAGCTTCTTTCGCAATTCTGTCCAAGTTTAATTCTTCATCCAAATGACGCTCAATGAAATCAATGCTTTTGTGAATCACTTCGTAATACAGCCTGGGCACCTCCTCTTCTCTGGCATAAATATACTGCACATTTTCATTACGGGTTTGATTTTTCTTGCTATTCTGTTCCGGCCTAACTGCTTCGCATAATTTTCACTTGAATCTAATACTAATCTCGGTATATATTAAATGAAGGTAAAAATATCACCTGACAGCGGTTCTATTCCTGAGCACAGGGCGTATATTGAAAAATGAGCAGGTAGTTACATAAGTGTCGGGGTATAGCGCAGCCTGGTAGCGCGCACCCTTGGGGTGGGTGAGGTCGCAGGTTCAAATCCTGTTACTCCGATTATCCAGAGATCCAATCAATGAGAATCACATTCGGCCGGCAAGTGCCCGGAAGCGAAGTGGTTCTTTTTGTTGTGAGCATACCGTTGTCTGTGATTACAATAAAAAACACTCCCTCAGAACCAAAGGTCCAGAGGAAGTGTTATGGAAGGTGTGGGAGTTCAGGAAGTTAAGCCCTGCCCCGTTGTTCACGGTGATCGCGGGCCAGCATTACAATACCTGAGCCGAGCGCATAAAGGGCCACAGCCGAGAATAAAACTACTACCCATGTGTAATTGCGGACCGTATAGGTAAGAGAGGCGAAGATAATAAACCAGGCGATACGGAGAACCCCTTCATTGATGAATCTTTTACCAGCTGCACTCATGAGAGCTGCCTCCTTTGCAAAATTGAAATTGTCTATAGTGCGTAAGCGTTCTAATTATGAATATTATATTAATAATAACCCTTTTTGATCTAAATTGATACACAATGTTCACAAGTTCTTTGTTTCACAGTTATTTTATTTATTGCTTTCAGCGGTACGGCAATCGCCGTGTCCGGCTTTTCCCCCTCCGCATACCATACACCATCACGAATGGGGGAGGGTTCTCAGGTGGAAGCCTATTATAATTGTCTGCATTGTATGAACAAAAGAGTACGGATCTTAACGACCGACGGCAAACGGCATGAAGGAGTCATTGTAGATGTGGACAGAAACAACGTGTATTTGAAAACAAAAGGCAACGGGAGAGTGCAGACTTCGGCATTTAATCCTTACGGAAATTATTACGGCGGATTCTACGGGTACGGAAGCGAGATTCTGACTTTAAGCTTGTTCACTCTGCTCGCCATAGCGCTGATCTAAATTCAGACGCACAAAAGCAGCCAATCTCAACCCGAGGCTGGCTGCTTTTGTGCGTCTGCAATAAGCTGGTCTTCTATTTAGATTACGTTTCCTACTGTACTGTAATTGAACCGATTTGTGTGGACAGTGACACTAGAGGCCCGCCGCCGTTAATATCTGTACTGCCGGATCCGGTTCCCGTGATATGGCCAAGCTCGGTTTTAGCGGATACGGTGCATTTAAGGCTGTCCTCAAGCCCGGCTGTAACTTTGCCGATATCACTGCTTGCTTTCAGGCTGCTGCCGGTTTTCATGCCGCGGATGTCCAGTTCGATGCTTCCCGTATTCGATTCCACTGTTGAGTTTCCGCTGAACCGGGCATTGTCCATAACAATTGCGCCTACATCGCTGGCAATGTGAAAGGTGCCTTGCAGGCCTTTGAGCTGAATTGCTCCAACATTGTTGCTGATATCATATTCATCAATTGTAGCGGGTACCTCAATCTCATAATCGATCGTAAAATTGGAGGCCCCGTATTTTTTCTGTGCCCAGGCCCATAGATTCTTTTGGGGTTCATTCTTGGCATGGGTGGATACCTTAAGCTCATCGCCGTCTGCTTGGACCGTAACCTCTGCGTTGTCGAGGATTTTACGTTCAGTCTCCTTATTAAGGCCGAGATGGGTGACAACCGTTGCTTTTACTGTGATGGAATCACTGCTGCCAGAGGTAACTTTCACTTCTCCAACGCTGTTCTCCAGAATGATTGCCGAGGAAGAGTCAGCTTTGCGGGAAGTAACGAGCTCTTTACTCATACTGACAGAGTTGATTTCATCGGTCACCTTCGCTGCAGTATTTTTAACAGCCTGCTCTACGTTTGAAGTAACCTCACTTAATCCTTGTTTGAAGGTCTCCGCAGTTTCCTGGTGACTATTTCCGGTTAAGCGCTGTTCAAGCTGATTGTCTGCAGCTTCCTTGCCCGGCAGCTCGCGGCACCCGGACAGCATGGCAATCGAGAGTACGGCGACGGCCGCAAGCTTTGCTATATTATGATTTCTGTTCACTGTTCAGATCCTCCCAAGGGTTAGATTGTAGCTTATGTATAATCCATACTATATATTATGGAAAAAAATTGACAAACAGGCTGGAGGCGGGTTGCTGTACTGGACTAAAGTCCAGGATGGTGCGATCTGCTACATTTCAATGAAGAGGTATGCTAGAATAAACGGTGAAACCGGTGTTTTGAAGAAGAAGTCATGGTATGCGGCAAAGCAGGAGCAGCGGCTAATATATACTTTAAATGAAGGAAAGTCTGTTTACTATTAGACTGATACCAGTCAGGGGAGCGGATGATGCAGATGCAGTATGCGGCGATTGTAGTGGTCTTGTTAGTAGGTGTGTTTGTATATTGGGGTTACCGCAGCCGGAAGGGGCACCCCTCAGAACCGAAGCGCAGCACCGCCAGTAATGTGATTTCTATGGACCGGCACCGGAAGGCCAAGCAGAGTGCGGTCGAACAGCCTTGCTCATCGTGCAAGAAGAAAAACGGTAAGCTGATCTTCTATGCCCAGGATAACGGGACGGTTGTAGGCTTATGCAAGGACTGCAAAGCCAAGGCCAAGAAACGCGATATGCTGCCGCTGTGAACCTTAAAAAATAGGTTGTATTTAAAGGGCGTTTATGGTAATATTAGTTTTGTTGTGTGGAATACGGTGGTCCTCTGCGGATAATGAGGGAGAGCGATGATCTCTCCGGAAGAGGCATGAACACCTGTACGGAAGGAGGAAGTCCTAAATGAATATCCTACAAGCAATTACGCAAGAGCAGCTTCGCAAAGATATCCCGAGTTTTCGCCCGGGTGACACTTTGAAAGTGCATGTAAAAGTTATTGAAGGAACTCGTGAACGTATCCAGTTGTTCGAAGGCGTTGTAATCAAACGCCGCGGCGGTGGAATCAGTGAGACTTTTACGGTTCGTAAAATCTCTTACGGTGTTGGTGTGGAAAGAACTTTCCCAATCAACTCGCCTAAGATCGAGAAAATCGAAGTGGCTCGCCGTGGTAAAGTGCGTCGTGCGAAGCTCTATTACCTTCGTGACCTGCGCGGTAAAGCTGCAAGAATCAAAGAAATCCGTCGCTAGTATTGCGGCAAGTGAAAGGGGCTTGATTTCAAGCCCCTTTCGTTTATTCTTGAAGAGAACCAGGATTCATTATAATATATGCCTTAGGATCTGCTTCTCCGAAAAGGCCTCCTGACGGAGTAATCGTGGAGGAGTTTTTGGCAGGAGTTTTTTTGTTGTATAGTGAGGGTAGCATATAGAGAGGACGGTGAACTATGCAGCAGGATTTACAGCAGGGACAAGGTGAGGTTGTTGAGCCTGACGGCAAGAATCCCCGCAAGCCCAAAAATGAAGTGCTGGAATGGATTAAGGCCATTGCCATTGCTTTGGTTCTGGTGATTTTGATTCGTTGGCTTTTGTTCAAGCCGTTTATTGTGGATGGACCTTCCATGCAGCCTAATTTTCATACCGGTGAGCGTGTGATCGTCAATGAAATCTTATATGACATCCGTTCGCCTCAGCGGGGTGAGGTTATTGTGTTCCATGTGCCTTCTGAAGGAAGAGACTTCATTAAGCGTGTAATCGGTGTGGCTGGAGATACTGTGAAGGTTGAAGGCGATGTCGTTACTGTGAACGGCCAGCCGGTGAATGAAAGTTATATTCAAGGCGCGATTGACGAGGCGCACAAGAACAACGCATTGTATAACAACAAGAATTTCCCCAATGAAAACTTTACGGATGGAACCGTGCCGGAAGGGCATGTCTTTGTAATGGGAGACAACCGTTCGGACAGCACCGACAGCCGGATGATCGGGTATGTGCCGCTGGGTGATATTGTCGGCCGTGCGGATCTGATCTTTTGGCCGGTAAAGGATATTTCAGTGATTAACCATTAAGTTGACGGAAGTCAAAGGAGGTGACGGCAATGGCCATTCAATGGTTTCCTGGTCATATGACGAAGGCCAGGCGGCAAATCGAGGATAAGCTGAAGCTGATTGATGTGTGTATAGAACTGCTCGATTCCCGTCTGCCGCTTTCCAGCCGCAATCCGATGATTGACGATATTCTGCGGGACAAGCCAAGGCTGATTATTCTGAACAAGGCGGACTTGGCAGATCCTGAGGCTACACGGAAATGGCTGGCCTTTTTCAAAGCGGAGGGCCATGTTGCCCATCCGGTAGATGCGGCTACAGGCACAGGCATCAAAGAGATTCCCGAGCAGGTGAAGCTGCTGCTAAAGGACAAAATTGACCGGCAGATTGCCAAAGGTATGAACCCGCGGCCGAGCCGGGCGCTGATCGTTGGGATTCCCAATGTGGGCAAATCTACGCTCATCAACCGTATGGCGGGCAAAAATATCGCTGCTACCGGTGACCGTCCGGGTGTTACCAAAGGACAGCAATGGATTAAGACCGGCGGAAATCTGGAGCTTCTGGACACCCCGGGGATTCTGTGGCCCAAATTCGAGGATCAGGAAGTGGGCTACCGTCTGGCGGTAACCGGCGCGATCAAAGAGGAAATCCTGAACATTGAGGATATCGCTTTTTTTGCGGTAAAATACCTGGTCAAGGATTACGGCGCAAGTTTCCAGGAACGGTTCGGAATCGAGCAGCTCCCTGAAGATTTGGACAATCCGGACGAAATTGTGGCGGTTATGGAAGCTGTAGGGCGTAAACGCGGTTGTCTGATCAGCGGCGGGCGGGTAGATCTGGAGAAGGCTTCGCGGATTCTGCTGCATGACCTGCGGGCAGGCAAACTGGGTCGTTTTACGCTTGAGACACCTTAATTAGAGATTACGTGGAGTGGACAAACCATCCGGGCATGTGGGGTGGTTTTTTGTTGTGCTGGCTGAAGGGGCTGCCTGAATTTGGAAGGGGCATTTTGAGCATAAAGTGGGATGACCGCAGAGTGTTCTTATGATAAGCTGGCTGGTACAGGGAACTGGGAGATTAAAATTGGTGGTGGACGAACGGTGAGTTCTATGGATATGTTGAGCTATGAAAAAGGATACTGGGAACAGGATTACCGCCGGATTGCCGGTGTGGACGAGGTAGGGAGAGGCTGTCTGTTTGGTGATGTGGTGGCCGCTGCGGTTATTTTGCCGGAGGGTCTGATCATAGAGGGTGTGGATGATTCCAAAAAGCTGACCGCGAAGAAGCGGGAGCTCCTGTTCGAACAGATTATGGAGCAGGCGCTGGCAGTAAGTGTGGGCCATGTCGATTCGGTCGTGATCGATGAGATCAACATCAAGCAGGCTTCCAGACTGGCGATGAAAAAAGCGGTAGAGGGTTTGGAATACCGCCCTGACTATATGCTGATTGATGCAGAAAAGATAGATCTTCCGCTGCCGCAGCAGGCCATTATTAAAGGGGATGCCAACAGCCAGTCCATTGCCGCTGCTTCTATTGTAGCCAAGGTTACACGTGACCGTCTGTGTGAAGGCCTCTGGGAGGAATTATACCCGGACTACGGGATTAAAATACATAAAGGTTATGCAACGAAACTGCACAGGGAACAGCTCCTGGCGCTGGGGCCAACTCCCATGCACCGCCGCAGCTTCCTGGGAAAAATACTCTCGGATGAACCGGTTTTATTTTAGGTTTTGACGGGTTGGCCGGGCAAAATAAAGCATGTGAATGTAAAAGGCTGGACTGTGGCCTGAAGGAAGTTTGGAGCTATATGAGTTCATAACTTTGGGAAACGCTGTGCGTTCTTGTGAAGCCCATTAAGAACTAAGTTTAGTGGAAAAAGTAAAACTATATAAAGCGAACTTGAAAAAGTAACAAAAGGAAAAGGGATGGAGGGGAAGTTTGGAACTGTAGGAGCGGTAGCGTCCGCCTTTGTCTGCGGATTTCGGAGTCCCGACGAAGTCCCTAATGTAAATATCTTAAGTTCACTCTATATAATTAACTGAAATCCTGGCTACAGAAGGTATTAGTTGGAATTTGTACACCTAATTCATGCATTTTTATCTCATACGGCTGCTTTCAGCACAATTAGTGATATTTTTTCCACTTTGGCAGGCGGCAGCCAGGCAGTGCTGGGAATCATAGAATGATTTGTGCTGGGGCGCTGGTAAGGGAGGTTCTTAAGAATCCCTTGAATTTGCCGATATAAAATAGAAAGATGCACACGAAGGGAGGGGGAACGGCATGAACATCGGATCTCTGATTCGCGGATTGCTCGGAGACAATAAAATGGGCGAACCCAAGGCGGTAGAGCTCAAAGAAGGCCAGGTAGTCCGGGGTGTGGTGCTCAGTGTGTCGGAATCCGGCAGAGAAGCGGTCGTTCAGATTCAGGGCACGCCTGTCCTTGCGGAGCTGGAGACCCCGCTGCAGCCTGGGCAGACACTGAATCTGCAAGTTGCTCCTCCGGGAGACGGAGGATTGCCTGTATTAAAGCCTGTTTCATCCGGGGAGGCGATATTGGCATCTCCACAAAGTATGGGGGAAGCCTTGGAATCGCTGGGGCTTACGGATTCCAAGGCAGGCAAGGAAATTATACAGGCTATGGTCTCTGGCGGCATTGCGCTGACCAAGGAAACTGCGGCGAAGCTGGAGGCTGTGATGAATGCCAAACCGCCGAATGTTCCGGTGTCGGAATGGCTGGAGGCGGCAGTGATTTCGGTAAAGCGCGGACTCCCGGTCACAGCGGAAAGCGTGAGAGGATTGCAGCAAGCGGTGTTCGGACCCAAGCTGCATCAGCTGGTGGCCCAGCTTGAAACGGCGATTGGCCTATGGGTCCAGCAGGAGAACGATACGGCAGGCGGGAGTACCGCACCGGGCGGTACCAGCCAGCCTGCATCTGCATCAACTATTACTGCAGGAACGGCGGCTCCTGCATCGGCGGTGTCTGCTGGCGGAACGGCTGCGGCTCCAGTTGCTCCGGCAGCCAGTCAAGCAGAGGGTGTTGATGCGTCACGTGCACCAGCAGCTTCAGCTGAGTCAGTCTCTGCCGGTGAAGCGGCTGAACTTCCCGGAAAAACCCCGGCAGGCGCCTTAAAAACAGAGCTGTCTGCCGGGAGTTCGGCAGCAGCTCTGGCAGGCAATCCAACTGCCGAGGCAGAAGCACCGGTTGCGGCTTCAGCTGACCGGACGGGGATAGCTCCGGCGCAGCTTCCTGTGGATGGAGATGCTGCGGAAGCAGCGGCGGCTCCGAAGGCGGGCAATGCCCAGCCGCCCGCTGCAGGAATAAGTGCTGCAGCGGGTGGTGCTGTGCCTTCTGCGGAACCGGCAGAAGGCCTGGAACCGCGTTCCGTTCCGCAGCCGGAACGAAGCGCTGTGCCGGCAGCAGATGCTTCTGCCGCCGGCAAGGGGACCGCCCTGCTCGCGAAGCTGCAGGGCGTGCTCACCGAGCTGCGCGGCACGCTGCCGCAGCTCGCCGCAGCCCCGCCCGCTGACGCGGCGGGGCAAGCCCCTGCCCCTGCGGCTGCGCAGCCGCAGCAGGGCACCACAGCCCCGCCAGCGGCGGCGGGGCAAGAAACGGCCCCCGCGCCTGCCGGGCAGCGCGGGGACGGCCCGTCTGCGGCTGCAGCGCAGCAGACGGGCACTGCACCCGCAGCCCCCACGGACACGGAGTCGTGGGTGGGGCGGGTGCTGAAGCTGCTCGGTGCGGAGCACGAGCAGCAGGCGGTCCGCGGCGGCGCACAGCCGCAGCTTGCCGTGGCCCCGCCCGCCGATGCGGCGGGGGCGGGCCAGGCCCCTAAGGCGGCGCTGCCGCAGGCAACGCTGGCCAGTACGGCTCACGGCGGGGAGACGGCCGCCGATACGCTGAAAGGCGTGCTGCTGCAGGTCCTGGGCAGCAGCGAGGTGCCGCCCGCGGTCAAGGAAGCCGCGGGCCAGCTGGTGCAGCAGCTCACAGGGCAGCAGCTGCTCCTGAATACCGACCGTACGGCCCCGTTCGCGCAGGTGACGATGTTCCTGCCGCTGCGGGGGCCGGACGGGCAGGAAACGGCTTCCGTCCATATCCAGTCGAGACGGGGCCGCAAAGGCGAGCTCGATGCGGCAAACTGCCGCCTGTGGTTTGACCTGGATATGAAGCAGCTGGGACAGACGCTGGTAGACGTGCAGGTGGTCGACAGAATTGTCAGCCTGAAGCTGCATAACGATACGCCCTGGGTGCTGGAGCTGCTGGAAGAACGCAAGGAAGAGATTGAGGCGGCCGTGGAAGCGATAGGCTATCAGCTGTTGAGTCTGCGGACAGAACCTTTGCCCCAGCCAAGCGCAGCGACCGCTTCAGCTGCGCGCAGCCCAGGCAAGCTGGCAGATTATGTGCCGGATTCCTATAAAGGAGTGGATTACCGCATATGAGTGAGCCTGCCGATGAAATTTCCCACAACCTCAAAAAGGCGGTAGCCCTGAAATATTCGCCTGGCCAGAGTGAAGCTCCGGTCGTCGTAGCCAAAGGACAAGGTGCAGTGGCGGACAAGATTCTGCAGATGGCCAAAGACAGCGGAGTGGCCGTTCAAGAGGATGCCGCCCTGGTTGAAGTGCTGTCTAAGCTTGATCTTGACCAGCAGATTCCTCCGCAACTGTATCAGCTGGTGGCCGAAATCTTGAGCTATGTGTATCAGAGCGACCGCTCTGCCGCAGAGCGGAGGCTGAAGTGAGCGGGGGTCCGCCTGAAGAGACTTATTCCCGCAAGCAAAAAGGGGCAGCCGGCGAAAAAGCCGCTGTCCAATATTTGTCTGCCCAAGGCTACCGGATTATTGACAGGAATTGGCGCTGCCGCAGCGGGGAACTGGACATTATTGCTGAATACGGTGAGGTGCTTATTTTTGTTGAAGTGCGCAGCCGTAGCGGGAGTCCGCTACAGGGTACTCCGGAGGAATCTGTGGATGAACGTAAAATCCGTCAGGTTCGGGCCACCGCCCGGGTATATCTGCATATGAAGAGTCAGGAGGAGCGCCGGGTTTCTTTTGACGTCATCACGGTGATGCTGAATGAGAAGTTGGGAATCTCGTCCCTTCACCATATCCGGGAAGCTTTTTAAGCTTTTATAGACGATTTGTTGTCTTTTCATACATTCAGTCTTGACTTAACCTCCGCACTATGGGTCATTTCTTCGAGGAAATGGGTAAACATTATTGTAACTTTTAATGCCACCATGAGGAGGGCTGTCCGAGTGAAAAATCAACCATTTGATATACAGGTAAGTTTTACTTGCCAATATTGTGACAATAAAATCGCAGTAGAGCTGGACGGAGAGCCTGTATCCGTTGTATGCTGCAGCAAGTGTAACAAGACCTTTACCGTTATGCGGCCCGCTATAGCGGAGGAGATATTGATTGATTGGGAAAATGAAGCCTTATTTCAAAAAATCCGTGCCGAAAAGACCCAGAGCAGCAATAGCAGCCTGCTGTCGCTTGTGATCCGGGTAATTGAACTGTTGACCTGGCGTGACAAAGGCAATGGACAAGTAGAAGCGATCAGGGAGATGCGCCAGTGGCTGATAGAGCATGAGGAAGTCCCTCCATTAGCCGAGTTGATTAAGCTGGATACGAACAGCCAGCGCTCTGCCAAACGGAACTGGAACGATTGAAAGGTGGGGAGCAGATTGCCGGATGTATTCTTTACTTCAGACCAGCATTTTGGGCACAAGCTGATTATTGATTTTGAGTCCCGCCCCTTCAGCAGTGTCGAAGAAATGGATCAGGTTATGATCCGGAAGTGGAATGCTGTTGTCGGCGTGGAAGATACAGTATTTCATTTAGGGGATTTCTCTTTCTTGAACCTGGAACGCACGCGGGATATCGTCTCTGCCCTGAATGGTTATAAAATTCTGATTCTTGGCAACCACGACCGCAGCCGTGGCCGGAGCTGGTGGCTGAAAGCCGGGTTTAATGAGGTGAGTGAATACCCTATAGTGTATAAAGATTTCTTTTTCTCTCACATGAACCGATGTACATGAACAAGCATATGCCTTACGTGAATGTGCATGGGCATATTCATGGCCAGAAATATGAGGGGAACAATCATTTTAACATTTGCGTAGAACACTGGGACTATACACCTTTGTCTTTTTCTCAAATCACAGATAGAGTTGTAGTTAAAGAGGAAGGCTGACGAATTTTTGTTCAAAAACAGCTTGCATATTTATGCAAAAGTTGAAATTCCCTTTCGTTTGACCCCAGGCTATTGATTATCGCATGGAAAGCTAAGTATACTAAGGATAATAGAATCACCGGAAAATAGAGGAAGCACCCTTTTTCTTGAATCTAATCCGCCTGCATATGGGCGTATTTCAGGGGAAGAGGTGTTTTTTTGTTATGTATGGAAAAATGCACAGCGCCTGCCTGTACGGCATCGAAGGTGTAATGATCAGTGTGGAAATTGACCTGGCGAACGGTCTGCCGCAGACGAGTATTATCGGATTGCCGGATTCAGCCATTAGGGAAGCCGTGGAAAGAGTACGCGCTGCCGTCAAAAATTGCGGCTACCGTTACCCTCAGCAGCGTGTCACAGTCAATCTGGCTCCGGCTGACCTCCGCAAAGAGGGCTCTGCTTTTGATTTGGCCATAGCGCTCGGCATCCTGACCACAAGCGGCCAGCTGGTTATGCCCGGAGCGGAAAATTTGCTGCTCATCGGTGAGCTGGCGCTGGATGGCAGTCTGCGGCCGGTTACCGGGGTGCTGCCTATGGTCGAAGCGGCCAGGCGTGCAGGGCTTACAGCTGTGCTTGTACCTTCAGGCAATGCTGCTGAAGCAGCGCTGATCAGCGGAATGACGATATATGCTGCAGAGCATTTGCGGCAGCTGCCGCAGCCACAGGCAGAGGGTGAACCTTTATATGCGCCCCGCAAAAGAAAACAGCATAAGCCGGAGCCGAAGGAAGCATCCGCTGCAGGTTTTGACTGCTTACCGGAAATACCAACAACGGCAAGTGCTGAGTCTTCCGCGATGCCTTCTCCCCTGTGGGGTTAAGCGGGCTTCCTTTTCTTGTTACGGTCAGTTCAGGCCCGGCTGTGCAGGAGCAGGCTTTGGTTAAAGTGCTAACTTTAGAACACTTGAAGTACACCGCTGAATATAAGCAGACAGATCCAGTCAGCACCGGAGTAAACTTAATGGTGGAAGACTACAGTGATGTGCTTGGACAGAATCATGTGAAGAGGGCACTGATGATTGCGGCTGCCGGAATGCATAATATTGTCCTGATCGGTCCGCCCGGAACAGGCAAAACAATGCTGATCAAACGCCTGCCGGGCATCCTTCCGGAACTTGGCGACAGGGAGTCGCTGGAGGTGACCAAAATATTCAGCGCCGCCGGCAAGCTGAAGGATGCCCACAGCGGACTCATGCGCAGCCGCCCTTTCCGGTCTCCGCATCATACGATTTCGGCGGCCGGGCTGATTGGGGGCGGAGGGGTTCCGAAGCCGGGTGAGGTCAGCCTGGCGCATCGCGGTGTCCTCTTTTTGGATGAGCTGCCTGAGTTCTCCCGCAATGTGCTTGAAGTGCTGCGCCAGCCCCTGGAAGACGGGGTAGTCACGATCAGCCGTGCCCGGGCGTCGTTTACTTTTCCCGCGCAGTTTTTACTCGCTTGTTCGATGAATCCTTGCAGCTGCGGGTATTTGGGAAGCGGAGGAACACATCTGAGATGCACCTGCAGTCCGGCGAAAATTGCACAATACCGCAGCAAAATCTCCGGTCCGCTGCTCGACCGGATAGATATGCAGGTGGATGTTCCCCGTCCAACGGACTGGGAGGGGCACGGGCTTTCATTGTCTTCGGCAGAGATGCGCGCTGAAGTGCTTAAGGTGCAAGCTATTCAGGCGGAACGTTACAGAAGTCTTCCGATCGCTTGGAACAGCGAGCTTTCAGGAGCGGCTTTGCGCCATTATGCCAGGCTGCATAAGGACGGCAGAGAGCTGCTCAATAATATTTTGGAAAATCTCGGTTTAAGCATGCGTGCTCATGACCGGATCATTAAGCTGGCCCGCACGATTGCCGATCTTGAAGGTGCTGTTGATATTTCCTCGGCGCATCTTGCCGAGGCTGTCCAATACCGTAATCTGGACCGGCAAGTCGTGATGGATGAGTGAATATGCAGAACCGGCATATTGTATCCGGCCAAACAAGCCGCCCGTCATAGCCGGGCGGCTTGCGTTAAGTTAACGAGATGTGCAGCAAGCTTCCTTACAGCACATTCAACTCGACCACAATATTTCCGCGGGTAGCGCGGGAGTAAGGACATGCTCCGTGGGCAGCTTCCACCAAGCGGGCTGCGGTTTCCTTGTCAACGCCTTTGACCAGGACATCAAGCTTCACTGCGATGCCGAATCCGCCATCCTCAACTTTACCGAAGCTTACAGTAGCCGTTACTTCACTGCCTTCAATTTTTACTTTACCCATGCGGGCGACCATATTCAGCGCACTGTCGAAGCAAGCGGAATAACCGGCTGCAAACAGCTGCTCAGGGTTGGTGCCTTCTCCGCCAGCGCCGCCCATTTCCCGTGGGGTACTGATGGTAAGGTTCAGTTGCGGGCTCTCGGATTCGATGTAGCCGCTTCTTCCGCCTACTGCTTTTACTGTGGTTTCGTACATTTTCTGTTGAATAGTCATCATTATGAATCGCTCCCGTTCATTCGTTAATATATTTTACACAATTTAATTTAACACAAATAAAATAATAGTCAATATATTTTTCGCTATTAACATGATATTATACAGGAATTGTGATAAAATAATGTCATAAAGGCAGGTGAATATGATATGCAAGAGACAAATACGACCCCTGAACTGCTGCTTGAAAATCAATTGTGCTTTACGATTTATGCCTGTTCCCGTGAATTTACGAAGTTGTACCAGCCTCATTTGGACAAGATTGGCCTTACGTATTCCCAATACCTTGTAATGCTTGTACTTTGGGAAAGAAACCAATGTACGGTTAAAGAGCTGGGTGAGGCGCTTTTTTTGGACTCGGGTACATTAACACCGCTGCTGAAAAGGCTGCAGGCCGCCGGTCTGATTCTCCGCGAACGGTCGCTTCAGGACGAGCGGAAGGTGTTGATCTCACTGACCGAACAGGGAAGGGCGCTGAAGAATGAAGCGGCGTGTATCCCGGGCAAAATGGCGGAAGGAACCATGCTCTCGGCAGATGAATTTGTTGGTCTGCTGGGCCAATTCAAGGACCTGCTTGCCCGTGTTCATGAAGCCAATGCCCACACTGCGAAATAGCTTGTTTTAGTAAAGTCAATGCAATCGTTCGCATTTCGGCATGAAATCAAGCGAAAATGTATGTATAAATCGTGAAAGTTTTTAAGGAAAGCGTTTTTAAAACATGTTACAATATTCTGGGTTTCATATTATGGCTCTGGGCAGAAAGCGGATCACTCGGCTATTTCGCCCCGGATGCCATGGACAGAAACCTGTGCCGTTGTCAGGATCAAGCGGCATGGGTATTCTGTATGGACCGGGATATTGCTCGTTTTACCGGTCTGGACCCGGCTTTGGACAATCAAAACGGAAAGCGGATTGGCAGCAGGCTGCCTGCATCGCCACCGCAATACTTTAGGAGGCTTCCGGTATGAATATCCACGAGTATCAGGGAAAAGAAGTACTTAAGAAGTACGGCGTCGCCGTACCGAACGGAAAAGTAGCTTATACAGTGGAGGAAGCGGTGGAAGCCGCAGCATCGCTGGGGACCCCGGTGGTAGTGGTAAAAGCGCAGATTCATGCTGGCGGGCGTGGTAAGGCCGGAGGCGTGAAGGTCGCCAAATCAAGCGAAGAGGTTCGGGCGTATGCTGAAGAGATTCTCGGAAAGACGCTGATTACCCATCAGACCGGTCCGGAAGGGAAAGTTGTGAAACGGCTTCTCATTGAAGAAGGCTGCCAGATTGTTAAGGAATACTACATCGGACTTGTTGTCGACCGTGGCTCCGGGCGTGTGGTGATGATGGCTTCGGAGGAAGGCGGAACGGAGATTGAAGAGGTAGCGGCAACGCATCCGGAGAAGATTTTCAAGGAAATTATTGATCCTGCAGTAGGACTGCAGACCTTTCAAGCCCGTAAACTGGCGTACAGCATTGCGATCCCCACGGAGCTGGTCAATAAAGCGGTAAAGTTCATGCAAGCGCTCTATTTAGCTTTTGTGGATAAGGATTGCTCCATTGCCGAAATTAACCCGCTGGTTGTGACCGGGGATGGAAACGTTATGGCATTGGATGCCAAGCTGAATTTCGATTCCAATGCACTGTTCCGGCATAAGGATATTCTTGAGCTGCGCGATCTCGATGAAGAGGATGTTAAGGAGATTGAAGCATCCAAATTCGATCTCAGCTACATCGCTCTTGACGGGAACATCGGCTGCATGGTGAACGGTGCCGGTCTGGCCATGGCTACAATGGATATCATCAAATATTACGGCGGCGAGCCGGCCAACTTCCTGGATGTAGGGGGCGGTGCCACAACTGAGAAAGTTACCGAGGCTTTCAAAATTATTCTGTCCGATGACAAGGTAAATGGAATATTCGTCAATATTTTCGGCGGGATCATGCGCTGTGATGTCATTGCGAGCGGCGTCGTGGAAGCTGCCAGACAGCTTGGTCTGACCAAACCGCTGGTTGTGCGTCTTGAGGGCACCAATGTTGCGCTGGGCAAAGAGATTCTTGCCGGTTCGGGGCTGAATATTGTTGCTGCGGACTCCATGGCGGACGGGGCCCGTAAGATTGTCGCTCTTGTGTAACCACCAAATAAAGTAGGGATGTGACTATGGCATGAGCATTCTTGTAGATAAAAATACGAAGGTAATCACGCAAGGGATCACGGGCTCTACCGGCTTGTTCCATACCAAAGGAGCTTTGGATTACGGGACGCAGATGGTAGGCGGGGTTACTCCCGGCAAAGGCGGAACTACTGTAAACATTACTTTGGAGAATGGCAGCGAGGTCAGTCTGCCTGTATTTGATACTGTGGTGGCGGCCAAAGCGGCTACGGGTGCAACAGCAAGCGTAATTTATGTCCCGCCGGCTTTTGCCGCAGACTCCATCATGGAGGCAGTGGATGCCGGTCTTGAACTGGTGATCTGTATCACTGAAGGAATCCCGGTATTGGATATGGTGAAGGTTTCCCGCTTTATGGAAGGGCGTTCTACCGTGCTGATCGGGCCTAACTGTCCTGGGGTTATCACACCCGGCGAGTGCAAAATAGGCATCATGCCCGGGTATATTCATATGCCTGGTTATGTGGGCGTTGTATCCCGCAGCGGAACGCTGACCTATGAGGCGGTTCATCAGCTCACTGAGCGCGGAATCGGGCAGTCTTCAGCGGTCGGTATCGGCGGTGACCCGGTAAAAGGCTCGGAGTTTATCGATATTCTGAAGCTGTTTAATGAAGATCCGGGAACCAAAGCCGTGATTATGATCGGGGAAATTGGCGGTACTGCGGAAGAAGAAGCGGCTGAATGGATCAAGGAAAATATGACCAAGCCGGTTGTCGGCTTTATTGGCGGCGTAACCGCGCCTCCGGGCAAGCGGATGGGTCATGCCGGGGCCATCATATCCGGAGGAAAAGGGACAGCGAGTGAGAAGATCGCGGTGCTGGAATCCTGCGGAATCAAAGTGGCGCCTACTCCTGCCGAAATGGGCTCAACCCTTGTCAAGGTGCTGGAAGAACGCGGTATTCTGAACGCTTTTACGACTCACTGAACGTTCACAATACAATAGCGTCCAAATTAGTTATAATCAGCTTATAAGGTAAGCAACCTTTTGTCCTCTTATGGGGATAATAGGTTGCTTTTTTAGCGTTCAGCCATTTTTTTAGAAGGGAGAGAGTACATGTGGAAACACGCGAACTGCTGATCGGATTCAATGAAGTAGAGGGAATCGGCTGGAAAACGATCGACAGAATATGCCGGGAGGGACTTTTGACGGAAAATGCATTTTTCTGTAGTTCTGAGGATTGGGGGAGATTGGGAATAAATGCGAAAATTGCTCATTGGCTGGCTGCTGGTTTTAATCCGGAGTGGATTTATACACGCTGCAATTTAATGAAGGAAAGCGGTGTAGCGGCGGTAACTTTGCTCGATGAAGATTATCCTGAATTATTAAAAGAATCACCAGAGCCCCCGTGGGTATTGTATTACAGGGGCCGTCTGGAGCTGGCGAGCCGCCCTGCGGTCGCGATGGTTGGGACCCGGATGCCGACGGCCTATGGACGCAAGGCAGGGGAAATGCTGGCCATGGAATTGAGTGCGGCGGGTCTCACAGTCGTGAGCGGCCTGGCCAGAGGAATTGACAGTGTCTGCCATGAAGCTGCTCTCAGAAATGCCGGCGGGACCATTGCCGTTGTTGCGACAGGTCTCGACAGGGTATACCCGCCTGAGAACAGGGCGCTGGAGCAGCAGATTTCACGTCAAGGGCTGGTGATCAGCGAGTATCCTCTGGGCACCCCAAGCCATCCGGGGCTGTTCCCCCGGCGCAACCGGATTATCGCCGGCCTCACCCTGGGCACGGTTGTTGTCGAGGCGGATGCCCGGAGCGGATCGCTGATCACCGCCGATGCCGCATTAGAGGCAGGAAGGGATGTGTTCGCCATACCGGGGCCGATTACTTCACCCAAAAGCCGGGGAGCGCTCGATCTGATAAAACAAGGAGCAAAGCTCGTAACCGGAGCTGCGGATATTATTGAAGAATACCGGTCATACCTGCCTGCGAAGGCTGCAAATCAAGGTGGGAATACCTCTGAAGCCACCCGGGAAGAGGACGGGTTTAGGGAAAAGAAATTGACAAGTGAGGAGTCTCACCTATACCATATACTGCATCAAGGCCCTTTTACACTGGATGAGCTGCTGCTCAGGACGGGATGGGATTTTGGACATTTGCATTCAGTTCTGTTATCTTTAATCATAAAAAAAGCGGTATCACAATTACCAGGGGCAATTTATAAGGTAATTTAATATAGAAGGATCACTTTTAGGAGGAACAACTTATGGCGGATGCGCTGGTTATTGTCGAATCGCCGGCAAAAGCGAAGACAATTGGCAAATATTTAGGCAGTAAATATATCGTAAAGGCTTCAATGGGGCATATCAGAGATTTGCCGAAAAGTCAGATCGGGGTAGAAGTAGAAAATGATTTTAGTCCCAAGTATATTACGATCCGCGGCAAGGGCTCTATTCTGAAAGAGCTCAAAGACGCCAGCAAAAAAGTGAAAAAAGTCTATCTGGCGGCTGACCCGGACCGCGAAGGTGAAGCGATTGCCTGGCATCTGGCACATGCGCTGGATCTGGACAACTCAGAGGAATGCCGGGTCGTTTTTAATGAGATAACGAAGCAGGCAGTGAAGGATGCCTTCAAGACCCCGCGGAAGATTAATATGGATCTGGTGAACGCGCAGCAGGCCCGGCGGATTCTGGATCGCCTGGTCGGCTACAAGATCAGCCCGCTATTATGGAAGAAAGTCAAAAAAGGTTTGTCAGCCGGCCGTGTGCAGTCTGTGGCCGTGAAGATTATCATGGACCGCGAGAATGAAATTTCGGCTTTTGTTCCAACGGAATATTGGAGCATTACTGCAAAGCTGGGCATCCGGGATGCACTGTTCGAGGCTAAGTTCCACAAGCTGAACGGCGAGAAGAAAGAACTCGGAAATGAAAATGATGTTAAAGAAGTGCTGGAAGCCATTAAAGATGCTGCCTTCAAGGTGAGTGAAGTCAAAGAGAAGGAAAGACAGCGCCATCCTTCGGCTCCCTTCACAACCAGCTCCCTGCAGCAGGAGGCAGCACGCAAGCTGGGCTTCCGTGCCGCCAAAACCATGTCTGTCGCACAGCAGCTCTATGAGGGTGTTGAGCTGGGCAAAGAGGGAACTGTGGGTTTGATCACTTATATGCGTACTGACTCCACCCGGCTGTCCGCGACTGCGCAGGAAGAAGCCAAGGAACTGATTCTGGCGAAATACGGTGAGAAGTTTGTGCCCGAGTCGCCCCGCCAGTATTCCAAGAAGGCCGCCGGAGCCCAGGATGCGCATGAAGCCATCCGTCCTACCTCCGCACTTCGTGAACCTGAGATGGTCAAAGAATTCATGAGCCGTGACCAATTCCGGCTGTATAAACTGATCTGGGAACGGTTCGTATCCAGCCAGATGTCTTCAGCAGTTCTTGATACGCTCTCGGTAGATATCACTGCAGGCACAGCTGTCTTCAGAGCCGTGGGTTCCAAGGTTTCTTTTCCGGGCTTTATGAAGGTTTATGTTGAAGGCAATGATGACGGCACAACGGATGAAGAAAAGTTCCTGCCGCCGCTCCAGGCGGGCGATGACCTGATGAAGCAGGAAATTGAGCCGAAGCAGCATTTCACGCAGCCGCCTCCGCGCTATACTGAGGCACGTCTGGTGAAGACGCTGGAAGAGCTCGGCATAGGCCGTCCGAGTACGTATGCCCCGACACTCGAAACCATCCAGAAACGCGGGTATGTGGCCATTGAAGAAAAGAAATTTATGCCGACCGAGCTTGGAGAGCTGATCATTGAGCAGATGGAGCAGTTTTTCCCGGAGATTCTGGATGTAGAATTTACAGCGCACATGGAAGATGATCTGGACCATGTGGAGGATGGCGAAGAAGATTGGGTGAAGGTATTGGCCGAATTTTATACTTCCTTTGAGAAGCGGCTGGTCTTTGCTGAAGAAGAAATGAAAGAAATCGAAATTGAAGATGAAGTTTCGGATGAAATGTGCGAGAAATGCGGCAAGCCTATGGTATATAAGCTGGGAAGGTTCGGTAAATTCCTGGCATGCTCCGGTTTTCCCGATTGCCGGAATACCAAGCCGATTGTCAAGGATATTGGCGTGAGCTGCCCGAAATGCCATGAAGGCAAGGTTGTGGAGCGCCGCAGCAAGAAAGGCCGTGTCTTCTACGGATGTGACCAGTATCCCGGCTGTGATTTTGTATCATGGGACAGACCATCCGTCAAACCATGTCCGGTCTGCGGCTCCTGGATGATAGAGAAGCGCAGCAAGCAGGGAACGAAGCTGCAGTGCACCTCTTGCGATCACACGGAGGCAGTGCTTGAGGGCGAAGAACTGGCAGAATAAATGTCTCTACAGGAGGAAAGGAAATTGACTGATACAGCTAAGGTTACAGTAATAGGAGCCGGGCTTGCAGGCAGTGAAGCGGCCTGGCAGATTGCTTCGCGAGGAGTCCCGGTAAGACTCTATGAAATGAGGCCCGTCGTGAAGACACCAGCGCACCATACCGATCAATTTGCCGAGCTGGTGTGCAGCAATTCGCTGCGCGCCAACGGACTGGGTAATGCGGTGGGAGTGCTGAAGGAAGAGATGCGGCGTTTGAATTCGCTGGTGCTCGGTGCGGCTGACCGCCATGCGGTTCCCGCAGGTGGTGCGCTTGCCGTGGACCGTGACGGGTTTTCCGGTGAAATTACCTCTACCCTGCATAATCATCCCCTGGTGGAAGTCATAAATGAAGAACTCACGCATATACCGGAGGAAGGGATTGTTGTCATTGCCACCGGTCCGCTGACATCCCCTTCGTTATCGGCTGAGATCAAGGGCCTGCTTGGTGAGGAGTATTTTTACTTCTATGATGCTGCCGCCCCTATCGTGGAGAAAGACAGCATTGACATGAACAAAGTATATCTGGCCTCCCGTTATGATAAGGGTGAAGCAGCCTACCTGAACTGTCCGATGACGGAAGAGGAGTTTGACCGTTTTTATGATGCACTGATCTCGGCCGAGACGGCTGCACTCAAAGATTTTGAGAAAGAGATTTATTTTGAGGGCTGCATGCCCATTGAAATCATGATGAAGCGCGGCAAGCAGACCGCTTTGTTCGGACCGATGAAGCCGGTGGGGCTGATGAATCCCCATACCGGCAAGCTGCCTTACGCGGTTGTGCAGCTGCGGCAGGATAATGCCGCGGGAACCCTGTATAATCTGGTAGGCTTTCAGACACATCTGAAATGGGGCGAGCAGAAACGGGTATTTTCACTGATTCCCGGCCTGGAGAATGCCGAATACGTGCGCTACGGGGTAATGCACCGCAATACATTTATTAATTCTCCGAAGCTTCTGCATCCCACCTATCAAATGAAGGGCCGGGAAAGACTGTTTTTGCCGGTCAGATGACCGGGGTTGAAGGTTACGTCGAGTCCGCAGCGTCCGGGCTGATTGCGGGCATGAACGCCGCGAGGGCAGCGCTTGGAGAGGAAGGGCTTATCTTCCCGCAGGATACGGTACTAGGCAGCATGCCTGCTTATATTACGTCTGCTGACCCGGAACATTTCCAGCCGATGAATGCCAATTTTGGCCTGCTGCCGAAGCCGGAGCAAAGAATCCGCAGTAAAAAAGAAAAAAATGAGCTGCTCGCTCACCGTGCCCTGGACAGTCTTGCCGGTTTTGCAGCACGTACCGGCCTTGCCTATAAAGAACCGGTGAATACTGAAGAGACTACGATGTAAGCTGGACCTGGAGGCAAATCTCCATACAAGGAGATTTGTACGTAGATCATTCTATACAAAGCGAACTTGAAAAACTAACAAAAGGGAAAAGGGATGGAGGGGATTTTGGAACTGGAGGAGCGAATGCGTCCGCCTTTGTCTGCGGATTTCCACCGCGAACAGCGGTACAATCAAGAAATCTGCAGACAACAGCGGCCGGAAGTCCAAACATTCACCGGAGTCCCGACGAAGTCCCTTATGTAAAGATCTTAAGTTCGCTCTATATAGGGAGCAGCGCTCACAAAACTTTTAGGAGGTTGCGTAAATTATGTTACCTAGCTTTCATGCGACTACGATTTGTGCGGTGAGACATAATGGCCAGGCGGCAATAGCCGGGGATGGCCAGGTGACATTCGGTGAGAGTGTCATCATGAAGACGACAGCAAGAAAAGTCCGCCGGCTGTACAGGGGACAGGTTATCGCCGGTTTTGCGGGATCGGTAGCTGACGCGATTACGTTGTTCGAGAAGTTTGAGGGCAAGCTGGAAGAGCATCATGGCAACCTGCAGCGTGCAGCCGTTGAGCTGGCCAAGGATTGGCGCCAGGACCGCATTCTGCGCAAGCTGGAAGCCTTGATGATTGTGATGGATAAAGAGGGAATGCTGCTGATTTCCGGCAATGGGGAGATTATTGAACCGGACGATGATGTGCTTGCCATCGGTTCCGGCGGTAATTTTGCGCTTGCCTCAGGACGGGCGCTGAAACGCCACGCGTCTAATCTGAGCGCGCCCGAGATCGCCAAAGAAGCGCTGCAGATTGCCTCCGAAATATGCGTGTATACCAATTCCAATATTATCGTTGAACAACTATAGGCACGGTGCCCAAGAAAGAGGGAGGAAGTCACAATGGTCAATCAATCGCTTACACCCCGGCAAATCGTAGCAGAGCTTGACAAGTATATTGTAGGACAGAAGCAGGCTAAGAAATCGGTTGCTGTCGCACTCCGCAACCGGTACCGCCGCAGTCTGCTGTCTGAGGAGCTGCGGGATGAGGTTGTTCCGAAGAACATTCTGATGATCGGACCGACCGGTGTCGGCAAAACCGAGATCGCCCGTCGTCTGGCCAAGCTGGTAAATGCTCCATTCATTAAGGTGGAGGCGACCAAGTTTACTGAGGTTGGCTATGTGGGCCGTGATGTGGAGTCTATGGTCCGCGATCTGGTTGAAACCTCCATTCGTATGGTGAAGCTGGAACGGACCGAAAAGGTAAAAGACCGTGCCGAAGAACTGGCGAATGAACGTATCGTCTCTATTTTGGTGCCTGGGGGATCGAAAAATAAGTCGCAGCGGAATCCTTTTGAAATGATCTTCGGCGGGAACAATAACGCAGCTGAGGATGCCAAAGATGATGCCGAAGATGGAAGCCTCAGCGAGCGCCGCCGCGGAGTCAAGTTCAAGCTGCTGGCTGGCCAGCTGGAGGATGACATCATCGAGGTCGACGTAGAAGACACTGCGCCTACTATGCTGGATATGTTCGCAGGCCAAGGCAATGACCAGATGGGGATGAATATGCAGGAGATGTTCGGCAGCCTGCTGCCCAAACGGACCAAGAAGCGCAAGCTTCCGATCAGGGAAGCCCGGAAAGTGCTGATTCAGGATGAAGCGGCGAAGCTGATCGACATGGATGATGTCATTCAGGAGTCGGTGGCTCGTGCGGAGCAGTCCGGGATTATTTTTATCGATGAAATCGACAAAGTAGCCAGTCAAGGCAAGGGCTCCGGACCGGATGTATCGCGGGAAGGGGTACAGCGTGATATTCTGCCTATTGTCGAAGGCTCTACGGTAATGACCAAATACGGCCCTGTGAAGACGGACTACGTGCTGTTTATGGCCGCAGGGGCGTTTCATGTGGCAAAGCCCTCCGATCTGATCCCTGAGCTCCAAGGCCGGTTCCCGATCCGCGTAGAATTGAGCAGCCTCACGCTTGAGGATTTCGTGTCTATTCTGACTGAACCGGAAAACGCGCTAACGAAGCAATATGTCAATTTGCTGCAAACCGAAAATATTGAAGTTCAGTTCCAAAAAGAAGCGATTTACGAAATTGCCCGGATTGCAGCCTCAGTGAACCAAAATATGGAGAACATCGGTGCGCGAAGACTGCATACTATTCTGGAGAAACTGCTGGAAGACCTATCTTTCGAAGCACCGGAGCTGACTTTGGATACGATGGTCATCACTCCGGAGTATGTGCGTGAAAAATTGGCAGGAATCGCACAGGACCGCGATTTAAGTCAATATATTCTCTGATGCGACAAGTTTCAAAATAATTAAAATTTAGGCATTAGGAATTAGGCCTTTACAAAAAATCCCCCATTTCGGGGGATTTCGTGCTATAAAATGTTATTTTTCCGAAGAATTTGGGCTGAAAATGTCAAATAATTGAAAAAACATGCTTTAAGCCCTCTCTTTTCAGAAAAGATAGGGCTTATTTCTTATTGTAATAATATACAAATTCTAAGAGAATCAATGTATGTGAGATTGACATTTATTTCGTCCATCGACATCTTTCGACCTATATTCGGTAAGTTAGGAAGAATTTTATCCTTTTTTGTCGAATCAAGCAGGAATTCTTAAGAAGTTTGTGGAATTCATTTCAGAACAAAAGCTATGGAAGGGGGATTTCCATTGGGTTTATTGAACAGCGTCAGTTTTCAAAGATTACAGGGAGGCCTTGATGCCGCCACCAAACGACAAAGTGTGCTGGCAAATAACGTAGCCAACGCCGACACTCCGAATTTCAAACGCTCTGATGTTAATTTTGAGAGCTATTTACAGCAGCAGGAGAACGGTCTTAAGTCCACACTGAATGCGAAGGTGACAGATTCCCGGCACTTCCAATTCGGGACAGGTACTATTGTACCAACAGCAACAGTCAGTACCGATGAAACAACTTCTATGAACAATAACGACAATAATGTGGATATGGACCGGGAGCAGGCGTTAAGCGCAGAGAACCAGCTCAGGTACAATTCATATGTGGCGCAATTGAACAGCCAGATTACAATGATGCGAACAGTAATTGAAGGGAGGTAGCGAACAATGAATTTTGGCAGCAGTTTTGGAATCAGTGCTTCAGCATTAACCGCCCAGCGGCTGAGAATGGACGTGATTTCCTCCAATATTGCCAATGCAGAGACAACAAGAGCTTCAGTGGTTGATGGCAAGGCAGTACCTTACCGGCGGAAATTGGTTGTACTGGAAACAAACCAGAACGACAGCTTCTCCAACATCTTGAATTCCAAGATGAACAGCGATGGCAGTCAGGGTGTGAAGGTTCAGTCGATCATCGAGGATTCTTCTCCTCTGAAGCCTGTATACAACCCAAGCCATCCGGATGCGGATGCTGATGGTTATGTATATATGCCAAATGTGGATATAACCAAAGAAATGGTGGACATGCTGTCTGCGTCCCGATCTTATGATGCCAATGTCACGATGCTTAATGCATCGAAGGGTATGGTAACCAAGGCGCTCGAAATCGGGCGGTAAAATTTAGAACACACCGGGAGGGAAACTGTTGATACAGAATTTAAACATTGGAGCTCAGGCTATCAAGCCGCTCGCCATGAAAACATCAGCCGCTGAGTCATTACCATCAGAAGGTTCGGGACAGAACTTTGGCGCTTATTTACAGAATGCTTTGGAACAGGTAGCAAATCAAGAACAGCAGGCAAAAGATATGAGTAACAAGTTCATCCTGGGTGAGGTCAATATTGATGAAGCTATGATTTCTTCCCAACAGGCATTGCTGAGTTTGCAGTTGACTACACAAGTCCGGAACAAAGTAATTGAAGCCTATCAGGAAATTATGAGAACTCAAATCTAAATAATCCTAGCTAAGTTTCGGATGGGGTGACACTGTGAATGAAAGATTTGCCCAGTACCGGGAAAGGGTAACCCAGTATTGGAACAGATTCAGCGGTAAACAGAAAATACTATTTTTCTCTACCCTGTTTATCATCATAATCATAATCGTGGTCTTAACGATGCAATTGTCAAAAACGGAATACGAAGTGGCTTTTCAGGATTTGGACAGTACGGATTCAGCCGGTGTAATGAAGTACCTGGATTCTGCCGGAGTTTCTTACCGCTTGAGTCCGGATGGCAAAAGCATCTCCGTGCCAAGTACGGATGCGGCCCGCGTCAAAGTGGATATTGGCTCGCAGGGAATCGTACAAGGCGGTTCCATCGGTTATAAGGTCTTCGACGAGTCCTCGTCGATGATCGGCACTACAGACAGCGAATTCAATGTTAAATATAACAATGCATTGAACGGTGAAGTAGAGCAGCTTATGAGACGGATGCAGGGGATCAAGGATGCCAAGGTCCTGATCAATCTGCCTAAGGAAACCGTATTTGCCTCACAAGAGAACCAGGAGCAGGCTTCTGCTTCGGTCGTGCTTAGCTTCGATCCTGGCTTTAGACCTACACAAGACAATATTGACGGTTATTTCAACCTAGTGAAGACCGCAGTTCCGAATCTGCCGGTCGACAACATTACGATTGCCAATAATGAAATCGAATTAATGCCGACGGCCAAGGGCGGGCAGGCAGGAGTTTCCAGCCAGGTTGAAGAAAACTTTGCCCTCAAAAAGAAATTTGAGGAAGAAGTTAAAAAGAATGTGAAACAATTCCTTAGTACGCTCACAGGTCCGGATAAAGTAGATGTTCTGGTCTTCTCACAGTTGAATTTTGACAAGGAGAATCGCCAGGAGAAACTGGTCACACCGGTAGATGCGGAAAATATGAAAGGGATTGAGATCAGCTCGCAGATTATCAGCAATACCTATTCAGGTCAGGGAAACACTACCGGAGGAGTAGCAGGTACAGGCTCGCAAGATGTTGCGGGTTATCCATCGGATACGGGCTCGGGAACTTCTTCATCTGAGGAGTCTTCGGAGACAAGAAACTTTGAAGTGAACCATATCACTAAAGATATTATTGCAAGTCCTTACTCTGTTAAAGATTTAACCATAAATGTTGCGGTTGAACCACCTACCGGACAAAATACTTTGGATGATACTACATCAGCAGCAATTCAGAATATTTTGGTGAATATCGTACGTGCTTCTCTGGCGGATTCAGGTGTCTCTTATACAGACGCGGACTTAGCCAAAAAAGTTTCGGTATACTCCCAACAATTTGGAAGCACGGATGCCAATACGGCTTCAGGCGGGCTTGCAACGTGGATGATCTGGGCAATTGCTGCAGCTGCTTTGCTGGTTGGCGCAGGGGTCGGATACATGATCTACCGCAACCGCAAGAAGCAGGAAGAAGAGGTGGAAGAAGATATTCCGCTTCAGGTTCCTACAGAATTCCCGTCCATTAATATGGATAGCATGACGAACGAAAGTCAGGTTCGCAAGCAACTGGAAAGTCTGGCCAAGAAGAAGCCGGATGAATTCGTAAATCTGCTGCGTACTTGGCTAGCAGATGAACAGAGGTGAACTAATGGCAAAAGCCACTCAGCAGGCGCTTAGCGGCCGTCAAAAAGCGGCTATCCTGCTAATCACACTAGGGCCCGAGGTATCGGCGCAAATATTCAAACATCTGAGGGACGAGGAAATTGAACAGCTGACTCTGGAAATTGCCAATGTCCGTAAGGTAGATAGTGCGGAAAAAGAGTCCATTATGGCTGAATTTCACCAAATTTGCCTCGCGCAGGAATACATCTCACAAGGCGGTATCAATTACGCCAAGGAAATTCTGGAGAAAGCGCTTGGTTCAAGCAAGGCGATGGAGGTCATCAACCGCCTGACGGCAACACTGCAGGTACGGCCATTCGATTTTGCCCGGAAGGCTGATCCTAATCAGATTTTGAACTTTATCCAGAATGAAAATGTACAGACTATAGCGCTGGTCTTGTCTTATCTGCAATTTGAACAGGCGGCCTCCATCCTGTCCTCGCTTCCACAGGAGAAACAGGCTGAAGTAGCCAGAAGAATTGCAATTATGGACAGCACCTCACCGGAAGTCGTTACTCAGATTGAGCGGGTGCTGGAGCAGAAGCTCTCAGCTACTGTAACTCAGGATTACACGAATGCCGGCGGTATTGAATCGATTGTGCAGATTCTGAACGGTGTTGACCGTGGTACGGAGCGCACGATTCTGGATTCCCTGGAAATTCAGGATCCGGAGCTTGCCGAAGAAATCAAAAAGCGGATGTTCGTCTTCGAGGATATCGTCAACGTGGACAACCGTTCGATCCAGCGGATTATCCGCGATATCGAAAATGCCGATTTGCAGCTGGCGCTCAAGGTGGCCAGCGAGGAAGTGCGGGACGTTATTTTCCGCAATATGTCGAAGCGGATGGCCGAAACCTTCCGCGAAGAAATGGAATATATGGGTCCGGTACGGCTGCGTGATGTCGAGGAAGCTCAGACACGCATCGTAGGAACGATCCGCAGACTCGAAGAATCAGGTGAAATAATCATCGCCCGTGGCGGAGGAGATGACATCATTGTCTAGGCTGATCAAACATTCACAGTATGTTCCGGTTGATGTTCTCAAACGGCTGGAACAAGCCAGGCAGTATGCAGGCCTGACTGAGGAGCCGATTGCTTCGGATGAGGCGGCAGGCGAGGTGCATATTCAGGATTCTGCCAGAGAAGAGGCGGAACAGGCCCGCAAGCAAATGCTGAAGGATGCACAGGAGTTTGCCGAAGGACAGGTCCGAGACGCGGCACAGGAAGCTGAGAATATTGTAGAATCGGCACGGACAGAGGCTGAAGAGTGGTGGCGGCAGCGCAGGGAACAGGATGAGCATCTTGTCGAGGCCGTCAAATCGGAAGCCTATCAACAGGGATACCAAGAGGGACAGGCACAGGCTGAACTGGAAATGTCGCGGAAAATGGCCGAGATGATGGAGGAAGCAAGACAGGTTCTCCAGGAAGCCTACCGGGCCAAAGAAGTTATTATTCAAGAGGCTGAGCCTTTTCTGGTAGAGCTTAGCTGCAGTATTGCCGAGAAGATTGTGGACAAGCAGCTGACCGTGGAGCCGCAATTTGCCATGGATCTGATCCGCAAGAATCTTGCCCGCAAACGCGAGCAGGGACTGATTTCATTATGTGTGTCCCCGGCACAGTTCTCCTTTGTTAATGCCGCCAGGGAAGAACTGGCAATGGCAGTGGATTCTCAGGCGGAGCTGCAAATTCTGCCTGACTCAACTGTAAAGGATCACGGCTGCGTCATCCGTTCTTCTTTTGGAAGTATTGATGCGCGAATTGATACACAGCTCGCTGAAATCAAAAAAGAGCTGATCCGGATCGCACTGGATACCGATGAGAACAGAAATGGGGAAGACGATGCTTGACAGCGGACGGTATAAGGAGCAGCTGCGGAATTTTGACCCGGTCAGAATCAATGGTAAAGTTACTCAGGTGATCGGGCTGATGGTAGAGTCGGAAGGACCGGATGCGAGTATCGGCGATGTATGCTATATCTATCCGGCCAAAGGCAACAAGCCGCTGCAGGCTGAAGTTGTAGGCTTTCGCGACAACAAGGTGCTGCTGATGCCGTTAGGTGAGCTGCAAGCCATAGGGCCGGGCTGTGATGTTGTGGGTACTGGCAAGCCTCTAAGTGTACAGGTAGGCTCGGAGCTGCTGGGCAAGGTTCTCGACGGGTTGGGACAGCCGCTTGACGGCTCGCTCATTCCGGCGCGCATGCCGCACAGTTCAACGTTCAATATTCCATCCAATCCGCTGAACCGCCCCAGGGTGCATGAGCCGATCAGTATTGGGGTCAGAGCCATCGACGGATTGCTCACCATAGGCAAAGGCCAGCGTGTAGGCATCTTTGCCGGATCAGGGGTCGGCAAGAGCACATTGATGGGCATGATCGCCCGCAATACATCTGCAGATGTGAATGTGATTGCCTTAATTGGTGAACGGGGCAGAGAGGTGCTGGACTTCATTGAACGCGACCTCGGTCCGGAAGGACTGCAGCGGTCAGTCGTTGTAGTCGCCACCTCTGACCAGCCGGCGCTTATCCGCATTAAAGGCGCGCTCATTGCCACAACGATTGCCGAATATTTTCGCGACCGGGGCTTGAATGTCATGCTGATGATGGATTCAGTCACCCGTTATGCCATGGCGCAGCGTGAGGTGGGACTGGCGGTTGGAGAACCGCCGGCAATGAGAGGGTACACTCCCTCGGTGTTTGCCAGCCTTCCGAAGCTGCTTGAGCGGGCCGGAACCGGACCTACCGGATCGATTACCGCTTTTTACACAGTGCTCGTGGACGGTGACGATATGAATGAGCCTATTGCTGACGCAGTGCGCGGAATCCTGGATGGACATATTGTGCTGAACCGGAATATTGCCAATAAGGGACATTTTCCAGCCATCGATGTTCTCTCCAGCATCAGCCGCGTCATGAAGGATATTGCTCCCGAGGAACAGATTGCTGCGGCTGAGAATGTAAAGCGGCTCATGGCTGTATACAAGGATTCGGAAGATTTGATTAACATCGGTGCCTACCAAAGAGGCTCCAATGCCCAGATCGATGAGTCGATGCATTATATTGACAGCATATGGAATTTCACCAAGCAGAAGGTAAACGAAAAGGTCACGCTGGCCGAGGTCCAAGAGTCTTTAATTTCCCAGTTCTCAAGGAGTTGATTGATCATGAGGTTTCATTACACTTTTCAAAAAGTTGTGGACTTGAAAGCAAATGAAAAAACACAGGCAGAGTGGATGCTGTCAAGCGCCCTCGGAGAACTTCAAGCCCAGGAAAAAAGTCTTGAGGACTTGCTGGAGCAACGCCGCGGACTGATGCTGGCACTGCAGCATGCGGCCGAACAGAAAACGCCGATGTCCAAGCTGCGTGAGATGCAGGATTATGTCGATTATCTGGACCACTGCATCGCGCGCAAACACTCGGATATCAGCCGTGCGCATGTTGAAGTTCAGCGCAAGCAGAATCACCTCAGCACGAAGGTACTGGATGAGAAGGTGTGGCTGAAGGCTAAAGACAAGGCCCAGACCGCATTTCAGCAGAGTATGATTTTACGGGAACAAAACGAACTGGATGAGATGGCTACCGTCCGCTTCGCGATGAAATCCCTCTAACCCAGGAGGTTTCCGCTAGTGGCTAACAATGATATGGAATTTGAAACTGAAGGGTCAGCAAGTAAATTTGAACGGTTTTTATTTTTGATGATACCGATCATCTTTACCCTTGTCCTGCTTGGGGTACTGTTAACTCTGTTTAATATGGATATCCGCAACAACGTTCTGGCCATTGCGAACAAGATTCCGGTTGTGGAGAAATGGGTGCCTGACCCGCCGCAATCTGCTGATGAAGCAACCGACCCGAAGCAGCAGGCTGAAGAGCAGGCAGCAAGCTCTGATAAGACGATCAAGGAGCTAAAGTCTCAGCTGGAGGCACAAAGCGAGCAGCTTAAGAAGGCGAACGAAGATACTGCGGCTCAGGCAACGAAAGCTGAAGCGCTGCAGAAGCAGATTGACGGTATGAAGGAAGAAGCCGCAGCTGCAGAAGCAGGTACAGAGGAGACAGAAGATCCCTATGTGAAGCAGTTGAAAGATCTGGCCAAGCTGTATGCGGGGATGAAAGCCTCCAAAGCTGCGCCAATCATGGAGAATTTGACCACAGATGAAATGGTGCAAATCTTCAGTGTAATGAATAATGCCAGCAAAACAGCTATTTTAGAAAAAATGGATCCCAAAAAAGCTGCGGATGTCTCCATTAAGCTAAAAGAAACTACAAATTCAACCGATATGGCTATTGCAGCCCTTCAATCCAGACTAAAGCAGGATGCGGGAGCTTCAACAAAGACCACAGCAACAAATAATCTGGATAAAGAGAAGCTGAACCAGACATTCACTAGCATGCCGGCTGCTGATGCAGCAACACTGCTGGGTTCGATGTACAAGATCAGCCCGGACAAAGTGATCACGATTCTTAACACGGTTAGTGATACAGTCCGCTCTTCAATTCTGGGGGAGATGACCAAGAATGACAGCGCTCAGACAGCTAAGGTTGTAAACCGGCTGATGGGCGGAAAATAACACTGGAAAGGAGGTGAAAAAATGAGTTTAGTTGTTCAATCAATGAGTGGCGGGAATAAAGCTGCTGCCACAGGGACATCAACTGCTGCAAGCGCGGGTACAGCCGCTGGAACAGCATCAGCCGCACCTTTTGCCCAGACTCTTGTTCAGAGCATGGGCGCAGCGCAAGCCACAGAAACGGCAGTGCCGGCGGTACTGGGGAATTTGGCTTCACTGCTGCAAGGTCTAATGAACGCTGTACAAGCAGCTGGTGAAGAAACAAGCAACGATGCTACAGCCAAAAGCGCCGAGCTGCTGCAGGGTCTTACGGAAGATGTGGAGAAGCTGGATGAAGACATTAGCAGTGAACCTGCTCTGATGGCTGCACTTCAAGGATGGCTGCTCCAGGTATCTGCTCTATTATCAGGAAGCGCTCCTTCTGAGGGAAGCACCGAAGCAGGAAGTATCCCTGCTGAAACGCTATCTCCACTTGCACAGAATCCGGAGACACTACGCTTTGCCGTCCAGGACGAGCTTAACAGTCTGGTTAGCCTGGTTCAGCAAGCTGCCGCAGAGGGGAATGAACCAACAGCCTCGGCGGGAATTGCCCTGTTGAATAATTTTACAGCGATTCTGGCGGATACGGTGGTTCCTGACCATAAAGCTAAGGCAAAACCGGCTGTCAGCACTGACGCTGCACCAGTAGTTTTGAAGCCAGTGTCCGAAACGGATTCCAACGTGGAGGTAAAGGTAAAAACTCCAGTCTCTACAGACATCCGCACCAGTCCCGCTACTGCAGCAGCAACTGAGAATACCGCAGCGGTTCCAGCTGCAACAGTAACAGCAAATGATGAGGCAGATATGGTTGCTGCACCACTGGCTAAGGCGGCTCTAACAGCAGATGCTTCTAAGGATGGAGCGGAAACTGAAGTTTTGGCTGGAGCAAAACCGGCTGAAGAGAACCATGAAGTCGTAACTGCGGGGCAGCTGTCGTTGAGAGGTGGAATTACTGCGCCGCTTAAGGCAGTGGCACCACCGGTTCCTGTACATCAGTTCGCTAATGAGATGACCTCGTTTATAACAGGCAAACTGGAGATTGTCAAAAAAGGCGGAGTGGCTGAGGCGACAATTACACTGTTCCCTGAGAATCTTGGGCAGGTGGATGTTAAAATCACGATGCAAAACGGCCATTTGGTTGCCCAGTTCTTAACTGAGCATGCCGGAGCCAAAGATATGCTGGAACAGCAGATGAGCCAGCTCAGATCAGCATTGCAGCATCAGGGTCTTCAAGTTGAAAAATTGGAGGTTACCCAAAACAATACACCGCTGCAGTCCCAATATAATGGAAGCCAGCAGGGGCGTGGAGCCGGTTCCGGCAGTCAGCAGCAGGAAAGACGTTCCAAAGAACGTACGGAGGAAATCGGTGATGCGGTGCTTGCCGCTGAGCTGAATGGCGAATGGAAAGAATGGGTTGCAAGCACGCAGCAGGATAGCCATTCGCAAGGTGGAAGTTTCTCAGCCAAGGCCTAACAAACGACAAGCGAGGTGAACAAAAATGGCATCAACTACTCCACCCGTCTCAACACCGGATCAGTGGAATTACACAGCTCCGGACAGCACCAAGAAAACTACCGGAAACTCAACACTCGGCAAGGACCAGTTCCTGAAGATCCTCATCACCCAGCTGCAGAATCAGGACCCGATGCAGCCGATGGAGGACAAGGAATTTATCGCCCAGATGGCCCAATTCTCTTCGGTAGAACAACTAATGAATATATCAACACAAATGACAGCAATGAATCAGTCGCTTGGCGCGGTATCGGGACTGATCGGCAAGAATATTACCTGGATGGATGCAACGACTAAGGAGTCGAAATCGGGGAATGTCGATTCTATCGTTGTCAGCAGCGGCGTGCAGTACGCAGTTGTGGGCAAAGAAAAAATTGCGCTATCCGATGTCACGCAAATCCAGAATGCAGCTGCACCCACAGAAGATGCGAAAGCCAGTACCGGTTCTGCGGAGGGCGGGACGGGATCATGAGTGACAGGCTTACGATAGGCCAGCTGTATCCTGCCAGCATACATCCGTCAACACTTCAGCGGCCGGCTGGCTCCAAGAATCCTGTGAATCCAGAAGTTTCATTTGAGAGCTTGCTGCAAAAGAATATGCTGAAGTTCAGCCATCATGCAGCCAAACGATTGGAACAAAGAGGAATAGAGCTTGGAAGCCGGCAATTGGATCAAATCTCGTCCGCAGTGGACAAGGCGGCAGCCAAAGGCAGCAAGGAATCACTTATATTAATGAAGGACATGGCTTTGATCGTCAGTGTGGCTAACCGTACCGTCGTGACTGCTATGGACGGCAATTCCATGAAGGACAATGTGTTTACACAAATTGATAGTGCAGTAATCATCTCTTAGACCGGCTGGTCCTAACTGGAGAGCCGGAATGGCTGCCGACCGACTGAAGCAGCCATAGCTCAAATTCATTTCAGACAAATTCGGAGTCAAAGAACTCCATAATCCGGGAGGAAGACAAATAATGCTAAGATCTATGTACTCAGGGGTATCCGGTATGCGCGGATTCCAGACTAAGCTGGACGTAATCGGCAACAACATTGCGAACGTGAATACCATTGGCTTCAAGTCCGGACGCGTCATGTTCAAGGATATTATGAGCCAGACGGTATCCGGGGTTACGGCTCCTGTGGAAGGCGGTCAGGGCGGCGTGAATGCCAAGCAGATTGGGCTTGGAGTCAGCATTGGCTCCATTGACACCATGCACTTGGCCGGCAGCGCCATGACCACCAATAATCCGACGGACCTGCGGATTGACGGGGACGGATTTTTCCTGGTGAAGCTCGCTGACGAGCAGGAAACGCCATTCCTTACCCGCGCCGGTGATTTTCATGTGGATTCTGCCCGCAACCTGCTGACCTCTGACGGTCTCCATGTGCTTAATTCCGCTGGTGAACCTATTCAATTGATTGAAGGCACTACCGCATTCTCCATCTCCGCTGACGGTTCAGTTTTACAAACGCAGCAAGACGGAACCATCGATTCGGATACGAAAATCGGGGTAGCTAAGGTTAGCAATCCGCAAGGCTTGGAAAAGATCGGCGGCAACCTGTACCGGATGACGTTGAACGCCAATGCTGATGGAGCGCTTGCTCCAACAACAGCCAACAATGCTGAAGAAGGGACGGGAGCCATCGTTGCCGGCCAGCTGGAAATGTCCAATGTGGATCTGACCGGTGAGTTTACAGAAATGATTGTTTCCCAGCGCGGGTTCCAGGCCAATTCCCGCATTATTACGACCTCTGATGAAGTGCTGCAGGAAGTCGTCAACCTCAAGCGTTAATTTTTTGGGCCATAATCATAAACTTGCTGTATAATGGTAACGTTTCGTCTTCTGGCGCAAAGGTTATTGCGAAGTCGTGGGGAGGAACTCCTCCCCTATTTTTTGTTAGGAGGCCTGTTATGATTTCGGTAACCAGATTGAATGGTACACCCATGTTTTTAAATGCTTTACTGGTAGAAATGGTAGAAGAAAGTCCGGATACGTACATTACGCTCGTAACTGGCAAAAGGCTGATCGTGCTGGAAAAGGCCGATGAAGTCATCCGTAAGATCCGTGATTATAACAGGGACATTGGCACATATGCTGCCACCATTAAAGTCCAGTCAATGGAGGAGCTTTCATGAAAAAGATGCTGCCGTGGCTCATCACAATTTTATTAGCAATAACTCTTATAGTTGTAGCTGCCTTTTTACTAATGGATAAGATCTTTCCCAGTGATTCGAATGACGTGAATACGGCAGTTCAGAGCGTGGAGACCAAAAAGCTCAGCGCGGATGAGATCGTCGCATTAACGGCAGAAATCACTGATATCAAAACTAATACTGCCGATCCCGATTATATCCTTAAAGTAAACATCGCGTTCCAACTGGATTCAGCGAAGTCTAAGGAAGAATTCGAAAAGATAAAAGCTATTAAGATTACGCCGCTTATTATCAAGGCGATTGCTGATGCCAAGCCTGAGGATCTGAACGGGGCAAGCGGCAAAGATCAATTCAGCAGCAAGCTGATGAATATAATCAACAAGAATTTGACTGAGGGCACGATCACTCAGCTCGAATTCACTGATTTTGTTTTAGCTTCCATGTAGCTGCTGGAGGATTAATTCTTTGATAGGGGGGTGATTGAAATTGGTTGATGTACTATCACAAAACGAAATTGATGCTCTGCTTGCCGCACTATCATCCGGTGAAATGGATGCCGACGAACTTAAAAAAGAGGAAACCCAGAAGAAAGTCCGCTCTTATGATTTCAAACGGGCCGTACGCTTCTCAAAGGATCACATCCGCAGCCTTACACGGATTCATGATAACTTTGCCCGTTATCTAACGACATACTTTTCGGCCCAATTGCGTACCTTCGTGCAGATCAATGTCGTTCAAGTAGAGCAGCTCCCTTATGACGAGTTTATCCGCTCCATTCCTAAAATGACGATTTTGAATATTTTCGAAGCTGAACCGCTCGAAGGCCGGATGGTTATGGAGGTGCATCCGAACATCGCCTTTGCCATGTTGGACAGATTGCTAGGAGGCTTTGGAACGGCACCTTCCAAAATCAGTACTCTCACTGAAATTGAAACAACAATAATGGAAAGGATTTTCAGCAGATGCTTTGAGAGTCTGCAGGAAGCCTGGAAGACAGTGCTTGATATCAGTCCCCGCATGGAGGCATTGGAAACCAATCCTCAATTCATGCAAATCGTATCGCCCAACGAAACCATTGCTCTAATTTCACTAAGCACCAAAATAGGCGACACGACCGGGATGATCAACCTCTGCATACCTCACGTTGTTCTGGAGCCAATTATGACGAGGCTGTCCGTTCACCAATGGTTTGTTTCTGAAAAGAAGGTGCGCGATGAGATTGAGCTTGAGGCAATCCGGTCTAGAGTTCATCGCGCGCAGCTGCCGATTGTGGCCGAGCTGGGCGAATCGAGCTTATCCATTGCTGAATTTCTTGGTCTCAGCGTCGGCGACGTCATTTCTCTTAACAGGACTGTTGACTCCGGGCTGTCAATCAAGGTGGGGGACAAGCTGAAATTCATCGGAAGTCCTGGGATGATTAAAGAGCGTGTAGCTGTGCAAATAGACGAGATAGTCAGCGAAGGAGTTGAAGATTTTGACGAGTAAAGATTATTTGTCCCAAGAAGAAATAGATGCTCTGCTCAGACAGTCTGCGGAAGGACCAAGTGCTCCTTCGGCAAAGTCGGTGGATGATTTCTTAACCCCCTTTGAGCAGGACGCATTGGGAGAAATCGGAAATATCACATTCGGGAGTGCAGCGACTGCGCTGTCCACGTTGCTGGGCAAAAAGGTAGACATCACTACTCCTGAGGTATCCATCATCACCCGTGATGAGTTCGAAGAAGCCTTTCCAAAACCCCATGTTGCGGTGCATGTTCAATATGTGGATGGTTTTCAGGGCATCAACTCACTGGTTATCAAAATCAGGGATGCCCAGGTCATCGCGGATCTGATGCTTGGTGGTGAAGGTGAACCTAAGGACGAAGATTTGAATGAAATTCATATCAGTGCAGTCCAGGAAGCGATGAACCAAATGATGGGCTCATCGGCCACATCCATGTCAACCATTTTCAACCGCTTCGTGAATATCTCGCCTCCGGGTATCGATATCCTGAATATGTCCAGCGGAGAAGGCGTAGGCAGTCTTCCGGGTGATGAAACACTGATCCAGATTTCATTCCGGCTCAGGATTGGGGAGCTGATTGATTCTACTATTATGCAGCTGCTTCCGGTACAATTCGCCAAAGACATGGTATCTATGCTTCTGGGCGATGTTCAGTCGGAACAGGAGACGGCAGCAGCTGCGGCAGAGGCACCGCCTAAACCGGCAGCAGCTTATGAACCTCCTCCAGCGGCTCCGGGGCAGCAGACTCCTCCAGCGCAGCCTGGAGCGGTTCCGCCGCCATACCCGGGTGTGCCCGAAGGCGGATATTATTATCCTCCCGCAGGAATGCCGGCTTATGGGATGCCGCCGTATGGAATGCCGCCTCAAGGTGTGCCTTACCAGCAGGCTCCGCCGCAGCAGCCCGCACCGAACCGCAATGTCAATGTGCAGCCGGTACAGTTTGCCAACTTAAGCTCAGGTGCCTTCGGAAATATTGACGAAAATAATTTGAATTTATTGATGGACATACCACTGAGAGTAACCGTAGAATTAGGAAGGACCCAGAAGCAGATCAAAGATATTCTGGAAATGTCGCAAGGCTCCATCATCGAGCTGGACAAGCTGGCCGGTGAGCCTGTAGACATTCTGGTTAACAACAAGCTTATTGCCAAAGGGGAAGTCGTGGTTATCGACGAAAACTTCGGAGTTCGCGTTACGGATATCGTCAGCCAGTGGGACCGAATTCAAAAACTACAATAAAGCATACTTAGGGAGGATTTTGTAAAAATGGCTAACCGAATTCTAATCGTGGACGATGCAGCATTTATGAGAATGATGATCCGGGACATTTTGTCCAAAAACGGATTTGAGGTTGTGGGTGAAGCCCAGGACGGTTCACAAGCTATTGAGAAATTCAAGGAGCTGCGTCCGGATCTGATCACGATGGATATCACCATGCCTGAAATGGACGGTATTGCCGCCCTAAAAGAAATCAAAAAAGTAGATGCCAACGCCAAAGTCATCATGTGTTCTGCCATGGGTCAGCAGGCTATGGTCATTGATGCAATCCAAGCGGGTGCCAAGGATTTTATTGTAAAACCTTTCCAGGCAGACCGTGTTATTGAAGCAATCAACAAAACACTGGGTGTGTAACAAGAATTTATGCCAGTCAGTGTAGAACCGCTGGGAACAGGTAACAATCTGCTGAATTTATTAAACGTTATTTTTGTCCTTGCGGTAATTGTTGTGCTCATAGTGCTGCTTATCCGTTTTCTGGGACGCCGCAATCAGACCTTGATGAGCGGGCGTTCCATCCGTACACTTGGCGCTTTGGGCCTCGGGCCGAACAAGTCCATACAGATTATTGAACTCGGAGGCAGCCTCTATCTGATCGGGGTCGGTGAGAATATATCCATGATGGATAAAATCACCGATCCGGCTGAGGTAGCGCTGATCATTTCGGCATTTGAGGATCAATCTGCAGGACAAAATAACTTTCTTGCGCCGTTTATTGCTAAGGTTAGAGCCAAATTCCGCGGAGAAGTGCCATCGCAGGAAATCGAACTTAATGAAACATCCTCTTTCTATGAGACTTTGCAATCCAAGCTTGCGCTCGCACCAGAGCGTAAGGAGAAAATGGAAGAGCTGCTCCGGGATGATGTGCTTAAGGATGAGTCGAGGGATTTATGAAAAATAAACTGATTTTTTCACTTCTGCTACTTGTTGTATTCAGCGCTTTGCTGATACACCCTGTACATGCTGATCCTATCCCTAATATTGATATTAAGGTTGGGGGAAGCGGTGACGGTTCAAGCAGTGGCACCAGCTCCATCTCTATTCTGCTGCTTGTAACGGTTCTGAGCGTGGCTCCGGCCTTTCTTGTGCTAATGACCAGTTTCACCCGGATTGTTATCGTTCTGGGCTTTGTGAGAACCTCGCTCGGAACACAATCAATGCCTCCTAACCAGGTGCTTGTAGGATTGGCCCTGTTCCTGACGCTGTTTATCATGTCTCCGACACTGGCAAAAGTGAATGAGACAGCGCTTCAACCGTACATGAAAGGGACGATTACTCAGACCGAGGCGCTGAACAAGGCGGCAGATCCCATGAAGGAGTTCATGTTCAAGCAGACCAGCACCAAGGATTTGCTGCTGTTTATGAACTACACCGGCAACAAGACTTCGGTCAAGCCTGCAACGTACAGCGACATTCCATTGACGGTGATGGTCCCAGCCTTTGCCATCGGAGAGATGAAAAAAGCTTTTACCATGGGCTTTATGATTTTTATACCCTTTCTGATTATTGATATTGTGGTAGCGAGCACTCTGATGGCTATGGGGATGATGATGCTGCCACCGGTGATGATCTCATTGCCATTCAAGATAATGCTCTTTGTACTGGTAGACGGGTGGTATTTAGTCGTTAAATCACTGCTACTGAGTTTCAACACCTGAGATTCAAGAGGAGGCATAAGGGATGAATACGGAATTTATTATCGGCCTAGCCGGTCAAGCCGTATATTTAGTGCTCGAAACCAGCGCTCCCATGTTGATTCTTGGTCTGGTGGTAGGACTAATTGTCAGCATATTCCAGGCTACAACCCAGATCCAGGAGCAAACCCTGGCGTTTATTCCAAAAATCGTAGCTGTGCTGCTTGCATTACTGTTGTTTGGACCATGGATCATTACCAAACTGGTAGACTTTACCGGGCAAATTCTGGGCAGCCTCAATATGTACATCGGTTAAAAGTATGAATATGGAGACATGGCTTCAAAATTTTCCCGTCTTTTTGTTGATTTTTTGTCGAATTTCCGCTTTTTTTGTTGTCGTTCCTGTTTTTTCTACGAGAAGCATTCCGGCGACGTTCAAGATAGGACTCTCCTTTTTTGTAGCATTGGTCATTTTCAGCTCAGGAGGGACGGGGATTGCCGTTCCCCAGGACTTGACTTACATTCTGCTGATTGCCCGTGAGGCATTAATAGGCTTGCTGCTTGGTTTTATCGCCTATCTGATGTTTATGGCCATTCAGACAGCCGGTTCCTTCATTGATATCCAAATCGGCTTCGGGATTGCCAACGTCATTGATCCAATGACTGGCACCTCAGCTCCTGTCATCGGGAACTTCAAATATCTGATTGCTACTTTGCTGTTCCTGAGCATGAACGGACACCATTATTTACTGGATGCTATCGTGTACAGCTATAAATGGGTTCCGATAGATAATAATCTTTTGCTCAAAATGATAGACGGAAGCCTGTCAGAATTTCTGGTCCGCTCGTTTGCACAGTCATTTATGCTGGCTTTTCAAATGTCAGCCCCCCTGGTTACTGCACTTTTTCTTACGGATATTGGTCTGGCCTTTCTGGCAAGAACGGCTCCGCAGTATAACGTGTTCGTCATCGGGGTTCCTCTCAAAATCATTGTAGGACTTGCGCTGCTTCTATTATTAATGCCGGGTCTGGCCTTGCTGTTCCAGAATCTGTTCGACATCATGTTTGAGTCCATGCACAATCTGCTGGGCCTTATGGGGAAGAGTCCTTAGGTGACTTAAGGAGAGAGAGTTATGCCGAAAACGAAACGTTATGCACTCAATCTTCAGCATTTCGGGGGAGACAAAACAGAGAAAGCAACCCCGAAGAAGCGGCAGGAGGCACGTAAAAAGGGCCAAGTTGCAAAAAGTGCTGAACTATCCGGTGCGGTTGTGTTGTTATCGGCTCTTCTGACCTTAATGATGTTTGGGGGTTTCATAAAAGAACGGGTTGTTAAACTGTATACGGATGTCTTTCAGAACCGAATGATGATGCAAGTGACTCCTGAGAATGTATCCGAGATGTTTAGACATTACGGTATACAGATATTAATTCTCCTGGCTCCGCTGTTCATCATTACGTTTGTGATGGCTCTTGTAGTGAATTTGGCTGAAGTCGGTTTTATGATGGTGACAGAAGGGCTGACTCCAAAATTCAGCAAGATCAATCCGATCAAAGGCTTCAAGAATATTTTCTCCATGCGTTCTTTTGTGGAGTTCCTAAAGTCCATCTTCAAGCTTCTGATAATCGGCTATCTGGTCTACAGTACCCTTTGGGGGAAAAGGAAAGCTTCGCTTCCCTAGCCCATGTTAGCGCGGAAGGGGCTTACCGGTTTGCAGCTAAGATGACTATGAACCTGGGCATCAAAATCGGGGCGGTACTCTTGATAATGGCTGTTTTTGATTACATTTATCAAAAGTACGAACATGAGAAGAGCTTGAAAATGTCCAAACAGGATATCAAAGATGAATATAAAAAAATGGAAGGCGATCCGATCATTAAAGGCAAAATCCGGGAACGGCAGCGAAGAATGGCTATGCAGCGGATGATGCAGGAGGTTCCTAATGCGGATGTGATCATCACTAACCCGACACATTTTGCAGTTGCCCTGAAATATGACGGATCCCAAATGGAGGCTCCGCAAATTATAGCCAAAGGCCAGGACTTTGTGGCACTCCGTATTCGTGAACTGGCTAAGGAGCATGGTGTTATAACTATGGAGAACAAGCCGCTCGCACGAGCGTTATTTCAAAGGACAGAAATCGGCGATGTCGTTCCTGCCGATCTTTTTCAGGCAGTAGCTGAAGTACTCGCTTATGTTTACAAGCTTAATGGTAAGAGGAGATAAGTCGGGAGGTTGAGGACATTGAAAGCAAGAGATCTAACAGTTCTACTGGGTGTTATCGGTATTGTGCTTATGATGATTCTGCCCATCCCGGCTTGGCTTCTGGATGTACTGCTAATTATCAATATTTCGATAGCCTTAACTATTATACTGGTAGCAATGAATACAAAAGACCCACTGCAGTTCTCGATATTCCCTTCATTGCTGTTAATCACAACCTTGTTTCGTCTGGCACTGAATATTTCAACCACGAAGTTGATTCTGTCGGATGGTCATGCGGGTGAGGTTGTAGCTACGTTCGGAAGCTGGATTGCCCGGGGACAAATCGCTATTGGATTCATTGTCTTCCTGATCCTTGTCGTCGTGCAGTTCATTGTTATTACAAAAGGTTCGGAACGTGTAGCCGAGGTAGGCGCCCGGTTTACACTGGATGCGATGCCCGGCAAACAGATGAGTATTGATGCCGATTTGAACGCTGGCATGATTAATGAACAGCAGGCTGGTGAACGCAGACGCAAGATTGAACGTGAAGCCGACTTTTTCGGGTCTATGGATGGTGCGAGTAAGTTCGTCAAGGGAGATGCTATTGCGAGCATCATCATCCTACTGATCAATCTGATCGGCGGTTTCATTATCGGTATGTCTGTTCACGGATTGTCTTTCCAGGCTGCTCTTTCGACATACTCCGTATTGACTATCGGGGATGGTCTGGTCAGCCAAATTCCAGCACTGCTCATTTCAACCGCTGCCGGGCTTATTGTTACCCGCGCAGCATCAGATGGCAATCTGGCGGAAGATTTAACAGGACAACTACTTTCTTATCCAAAGCTTCTGTATATCGTGGCCGTAACTATTGCTTTCCTCGGTTTTTTCACCCCGATTACAGTGATGTCTACCTTGCCACTAGCGGGGCTATTAGGCTATGCCGCTTATACTATGAGCCAAAAGGCCAGTCGTCAGCAAATAGCTGAAGAACAGCTGGTTGAAGAAAAACAGATCGAGGAAGTGCGCAGTCCGGAAAGTGTAATCAACCTGCTCTCTGTCGATGCTATCGAATTTGAGTTCGGGTACGGGCTTATCCCCCTTGCAGACACGGGCCAGGGCGGCGATTTGTTGGATCGTATTATCATGATCAGGCGGCAGTGTGCATTGGAGATGGGTCTTGTCGTCCCTGTTATTCGCATTCGCGACAATATTCAACTAAAACCGAATGAATATGTGATCAAAATTAAAGGAAATAACGTTGGCGGTGGTGAATTATTACTTAATCACTATCTGGCAATGAGTCCAGGGTACGAGGATGAGTCGATTCATGGAATTGAGACGGTAGAACCATCCTTTGGTCTGCCAGCGCTATGGATTGACGAGTCTGTGAAGGAACGGGCCGAATTGTCAGGCTATACCGTGGTTGATCCCCCTTCAGTAGTGGCTACACATTTGACCGAGCTGATCAAACGTTATGGCCATGAGCTGCTGGGCCGGCAGGAAACCAAGCAGCTTGTCGACAATCTCCGCGAAAATTATCCTGTGCTGGTGGACGAGCTTGTGCCTTCCGTACTGGCCATCGGGGATATTCAAAAGGTGCTCGGCAAGCTGCTGCGTGAGAAAATCTCGATTCGTGACCTGGTGACTATTTTTGAAACGTTGGCGGACTACGGAACCTATACCAAAGACCCGGATGTACTGACTGAATATGTCCGGCAGTCCCTCTCCAGACAGATTACACAGCAGTTCTCACAGACCGGAGAGACGTTAAGGGTGATCACAGTGGGACCGAATCTGGAAAAGAAAATCTCCGAAAGTGTGCAGCAGACTGAGCAGGGCAGCTATCTTGCGCTGGACCCTGTCTCGACACAGACCGTTTACCAGCGGCTTACGGAGCAAATCAACCGTTTGCTTCAATCGGGACAGCAGCCTATTGTACTGACCTCCCCGACAATACGGATGTATCTGCGCCAGGTGATTGAACGGACTATGCAGGACATCCCGGTGTTGTCCTACAGTGAGCTGGAGCCAAATATTGAAATCCAAAGCGTTGGGGTGGTGAATCTATGAGAGTGAAGCGTTATGTGGTCGACACGATGCCTGACGCCATGCATTCCATCCGCAGCGAGCTGGGAAGCGATGCCGTCATTTTAAGCACCAAGGAGGTCAGAGTCGGCGGTTTCATGGGGATGTTCAAAAAGAAGAAAATTGAGGTTGTTGCGGCAGTGGAGGACGCCCAGAAGCCTGGAGCGTCTGCAAAGTCACCAGCTGCCCCGCTGAACATTCCACGCAGCGCTGTTCCCCAAGCATACCAGAAGGCTGCGGCCGCCTCTTCGGCACCTGCAGCCGCTGGTGCAAATGAACCAGCGGCTCGGACGGCCACCTCAGGGAGTGAGGCAGCGGCGAAGCAGACCTTTGCCGAGATTGCTGCGGCGTTGTCTGATACCTTAGAGAACAAAGGGAGTGTAGCCGTACTGCCTGCGGTCCAGGAGGAGGAAGAAGAGACTGGCTACTTGGAAGCCGAGGAAGCTCCAATTCAGCATTCAGCAGCACCAGCTGCTAAGCTTGCAGGCATGGCAGCCATAGATGAGGCCCGGAACAAGAAATTGAATGCCGCATCTACACCTGAACTGGAAAGTGATGTGCTGCGGGAGATTCGCGACATGAAGCAATGGATGGAGCGGATTGCCCGTTATTCATCTGGTGCTGTAGAGCTTCCAGAGCAGCTGGAGCAAATAAGAGACCGTCTGATGGAACAGGAGACGGATGCCGTTCTGGTCGATGAGTGGATCAGCAATATTTTTGACCAGTGGCATGAGGAAGGCCGCATCTGGGCCCCGGAGCAGTTCAATGTCAGGATGGCCGCTCAGGTTGAGGATTTTTTATCCGGGCGCATTGCTAACGGGATTGCACCGGATACGCGGATTGTTTACATCGCAGGACCAACAGGTGTCGGCAAGACCACTACCATTGCCAAACTTGCCGCTGAGCAGTTGTTCAGGCAAGGGCGCAAGGTTGGACTGATTACCTCGGACACCTACCGGATTTCGGCCGTAGAGCAGCTTCGCACTTATGCGGCTATACTCAATATGCCTCTGGAGGTTGTACAGTCTCCTGGTGATTTGCAAAGAGCCTTGTTCCGGCTCGAAAGCTGTGATCTAGTGCTTATGGATACGGCAGGCCGGAATTACCGTAACGAAATGCTGGTAGCGGAGCTGCAGAGCCTTTTGGCCAAAGAGCTTAAAAGTGAAACCTTTCTGGTGCTCAGCCTGACCTCCAAAAGCCGGGATATGAAGAAGATTGCTGAACATTTTGGCCGCTATCAGCTCGATAAAGTGATCTTTACTAAACTGGACGAGACAGGAAGCTATGGTCCGCTCTTCAATGTTCTGAATGATTTCCCGCTCAAGCTTTCCTATATAACCAACGGTCAGAATGTACCCGATGATTTGCTGGCTGCTACCAAAGATCAGCTTAGCGGGATGATTTTGGGAACAGGGGGAATGTGATGGATCAGGCGCAATCCCTGAGGAGGCTTGTGTCCAGCCAGGGACCCAAACGTGCATCCGGAGGGGAGGCATCCGCCCGGATTATCACTGTTTGCAGTGGGAAGGGGGGTGTCGGCAAATCGAATTTCACCTTGAACTTTGCACTCACACTCAAAGCGATGGGCAAAAGAGTGCTCTTGTTCGATGCTGATATCGGTATGGCGAATATAGATGTGCTTATGGGTGTGTCGGCTAAGTATAATCTTTATCATTTACTGAAAAGGGAAGCGGATATCGGAGAGATCATTCATAAAGGACCCAACGGGCTTCCTTTTATCGCAGGCGGTTCAGGTATGGACGAGCTTTTTTCGCTGTCTGAGGCGGATCTGAGCTACTTCACGGACCAGATCGCCGGAATTGCGGACACGATGGATTTTATTCTCTTCGATACAGGAGCAGGGCTTTCCAAAGAAACCATGAAATTCATTACTTCGGCGGATGACTGCCTGGTGGTCACTACACCTGAACCCACTGCGATAACGGATGCTTACGCACTGATAAAGGTAGTAAATAATTCCCATCCGAAGGTTTCCTTCCGGCTGATCGTCAATCAGGCAGGGGATGAGAAAGAGGCGCGCGCCACCAGTGATAAAATCCGCATGGCGGCAAGCCGGTTTTTGCAATTGGATATTTCTTTTCTTGGATATATCAGCAGCGACACCCATGTAGTTCAGGCAGTAAAGAGACAGATTCCATTCTCGGTGGCTTTTCCGAACAGTTCGGCAGCCAAAGATGTACATAGGCTTGCGCTTAGCTATTTGGCCGCTGATTCGGCAGACACCACTAAAGTTCAAGGCATCAAGGGATTTATCAGCAAGTGGTTGAAGCGAAAAGAATAATTGTTCTGAATTCGAGGAACAGAGGTGGAAATGATATGAAACCTTATCGAGTTTTGGTTGTTGATGATTCTGCATTCATGCGCAAGATCATTTCCGATTTAATTGAAAATGATGCTAACTTTCAGGTTGCGGCGACGGCATCCAACGGACGTGAAGCCATTGAAAAAGTCAACGAACTTTCTCCGGATCTGGTCACCATGGATGTCGAAATGCCGGAAATGAACGGCCTGGAGGCGCTCAAAATAATAATGGCGCAGCGTCCTCTGCCGGTAATCATGCTCTCAGGTATTAATGAAGAGGGCATGAAGGAAACCATTCTGGCACTGGAGTGGGGGGCTTTTGATTTTATCCGCAAGCCCTCCATATCGAACTCACAGGATATTATAGCTGTGGGCGTTTCGCTGAGAGAGCAAATGAAAGAGGCAATGCTTGCCCGCCAGCAGCGCGAAGCCAGAGCATCCGCATACAAGGTGCCTGAGCTGCCTGCTGCAGAGGCGGCCCCCGCACCGCAACCGGAGCGCGGGCCTGTCAAACGAAGTCCGGAATCTCCCAAGAAAGCTCCGGAGCTTCCACGCAAGCCGGCTGACAGGCTGAAGGCCAAGCCGGATTTGAACCCTGCCTCAGAGAAGGATAAGGGCAAAAGTCCGCCGGGAAGAACAGCTACGGATGGCGCTCTTCCGCCAGACACGGCCAAGCGGTCCGCGCTGCCTCCCAAGCCGGCTTCCGATCCCTCCAGAAACCGTTCGAAAGAGGAAGCCAAACCGGCACAGCCGGATTCGCGCCAGCCTGCTTCAGCTGCTGCCAATTATGAATCATCTGCAGCAGGCGGGGACCGCAAATCCGCCAATAAGGGATTGCGCAAGCTGGTAGCCGTCGGGTGTTCCACGGGCGGTCCAAGAGCTTTAAAAGCATTTCTTGAAAATATTCCGGCTGATTTTCCAGCACCTATTGTCATTGTGCAGCATATGCCGCCCAATTTCACCAAGTCGCTGGCCCAGCGGCTGAATACTTTCAGTCCGCTTGAAGTGGCGGAAGCAGAACAGGGAATGATTCTGCGTCAGGGGGCGGCATACATAGCTCCCGGCGGTTATCATATGAGGGTAGTTCCGGCTGCGGGCGGTCAATATGCCATTGATCTGACTCTGGAAGAAGCCCGCAACGGACACCGTCCATCGGTGGATACACTCTTCGAGTCCATCCTTCCATATACCTCACTGGAGCGGCACGCAGTGATTATGACAGGGATGGGCAGCGATGGTGCCAGAATGATGAAGTCACTTTATGATTCGGGAGTGACCTCCACCTTTGCCGAAAGTGAAGAAACCTGTGTGGTTTACGGGATGCCGCGTTCTGCGGTGGAATTGCAGTGTGTAAGACATGTCCTGCCTTTGCAAGAAATTGCTCCAAGGCTGGTGCAAGCCGTAAAATAATGGAAAAGCGAACTTGAAGGGGAGGTGCCCGCTCATGGACATGAACCAATATTTATCCATGTTTATTGATGAGTCAAATGATCATCTGCAGTCATTGAACGAAAGTATGATGGGGCTTGAAGCAAATCCTGAAGATCTGAGTATTGTACAGGTTATTTTCCGCTCTGCCCATACCTTGAAGGGTATGGCGGCAACCATGGGCTTTGAGGATTTGGCTTCACTTACGCACCAAATGGAGAATGTTCTGGACTTAGTGCGCAACAACAAGCTGCGGATGCAGGATTTCATTTTTGACACCCTGTTCAAAAGTCTGGACGCCCTGGAATCCATGGTCGAGGATATTACAGGCGGCGGAGAGGGCAAAGCGGATGTATCGGCCATTGTTGCGTCTTTGCAGGCGATTGTCCGTGGCGAGATCCCGACCGCAGCCGGTGCTGCAGCCGCTTCGGCAGCAGCACCGGCTGCCGAAGCTCCCGTATTCCTTGATGAGTTTCAATACTCCGTTCTGGAGCAGTCGCTCCAGGAAGGCCATAAGGTGCTGTATGTCGATGTGGCCATCCGCAAGGACTGCCAGCTCAAAGCAGTGCGGGCATATATGGTCTTTGATCTCCTCGAACGTTCCGGCGAGGTTGTCAAATCCTTCCCTTCGGTTCAGGACATAGAGCAGGAGAAATTTGACCATAGCTTTTCGCTCTATTACATAACCCAAAAGGAAGCCAGTGAGATCCAGGCGATGATTCTGAATCTGTCTGAGATCGACAAGGTGACTGCCGTAGCTCTGGATCAGGAATCCTTGCGTCAGATGGGTCAGGATACGGTTGCCGCTACGGCCGAAGCGCCTGCTCCTGTAAAAGAAGCTGCCCCTGTTTCTAATGCTTCACCGGCATCTGCCGCACATGCCAAAGAAGACGCCGGCAAACCGGCTCCTGCGAGAACAGGAGGAGCACCCTCCCGGACGATCCGTGTAGATATTGAACGGCTTGATGTGCTGATGAATCTCTTCAGCGAGCTGCTCATCGACCGGGTCCGGCTGGAGCAGCTTGCTTCAGAGGTTCAGAACACCGATCTGACGGAAACGGTAGAACATATGGGCCGGGTCAGCGGAGATCTGCAGAATATTGTCATGAAGCTGCGCATGGTCCCGGTGGATACCGTGTTCAACCGGTTCCCGCGCATGGTTCGTGACCTTGCCAAATCCCTGGACAAAAAAATCGACCTGATTGTTACCGGCGCCGAGACGGAGCTGGACCGCACTGTTATCGATGAAATCGGTGATCCGCTGGTCCACTTGCTGCGTAACGCTGTAGACCATGGTGTCGAAGGGATTCAAGACCGTTTAGCCGCCGGCAAGTCTGATACAGGAACAGTTAACCTGAGGGCATTCCACAGCGGCAACCATGTCTTTATCGAAATCGAAGATGACGGTGCCGGAATCAACCCGCAGAAAATACTGCAGTCGGCGATCAAAAAAGGCATTCTTTCGCAAGAACAAGCATCGAGTTATTCCGATGATGAGGCAATACAGCTCCTATTCGCACCGGGATTCAGTACCGCTGAAGTAATCTCCGATGTATCCGGCCGCGGTGTGGGATTGGATGTTGTCAAATCAAAAATCACCTCACTTGGCGGGAATGTGGTGGTCTATTCCACCCAAGGCAAAGGTACCAACTTCTCAGTGCAGCTGCCGCTGACCTTGTCGATTATCGCAGCTATGCTTGTCCGTCTGGGCACGGAGAAATACGCGATACCGCTCTCGTCCATTGTGGAAACCGGCATTGTGAAGCAAACCCAGATCCGGAGCATTCACGGCAACAAAATGGTGGAGTTCCGCAACAGCCATATTCCGCTGGTTTCACTAAGCAAAATCTTTTCAGTACCGGATTATGATGAAAGCACGGAGGAAGAGACGGAAATTGTGGTTGTGCGCAAGGGGGAACGCCTGGTCGCTCTGGCCGTTCAGGATTTTATCGGGCAGAACGAAATTGTCATCAAGAATCTCGGTAAATATTTGCCTGAGGTTCAAGGCATATCCGGCGCCACTATTCTTGGTGACGGGCAGGTCGCACTCATTATTGATCCGAATGCTTTTATTAAATAATTTAGGATAGAACAGGGAGGTTCATTCCATGGCTGAAGACATTAAGGTGATTGTGTTTAAACTCGGAACTGAAGAATACGGTATCGAAGTGGATAAGGTGCAGACGATCGAGCGCATGATGCCGATTACCCGTGTACCCAAGACGTATTCCTTTATCAAAGGGGTTATCAATCTGCGCGGAGTAGTGATTCCGGTTATTGATTTGCGCGGCCGGTTCGGGATTGAAGAAGCGGAGCACACAGACCAGACCCGTATCATTATCGTGGCAGTCAACGAAATGGAAGTAGGCTTTATTGTAGATTCGGCCAACGATGTTATTGATTTGAACCAGGATGCGATTGATACCCCTCCGGATGTAGTGGGCGGCATCAAAGCGAAATATCTGGACGGGGTGGCCAAAATCGGAGAAGACCGTCTGCTCATCATGCTCAACTTGTCCGAAGTGCTGAACAAGAATGAAATTGTGCAGTTGGAAAGTCTAGAGGGCTAACCTGTGGAGCTATTCAAAAACTTCAAGGATTTTAAAATGGATGTGCTCAAGGAAGTCGGTAATATAGGAGCCGGCAACGCTGCCACCGCGCTGTCACAGCTTCTGGGCAAACCGATTGACATGGCTGTCCCCAAAGTTCAGCTGCTTAATTTTGAAGAAATTACGGACAAGGTCGGCGGGGCGGAAGAACTGGTCTATGCTGTGTTCCTGCGGGTTGAAGGAGAAGCGCCGGGCAATCTGTTCTTCATCCTGACACCGGAGGCCGCAATTAACCTGCTTAGCCGGATAGCCGGGATTGAGCTCACAGGCAATGGGGAATTGGGCGAGATGGAGCTGTCGGCACTGAACGAAATCGGCAACATTCTGGCCGGCTCTTATTTATCCTCTCTTGCGGACTTCACCTCGCTGTCCATGTATCCGACCGTACCGGCGCTGGCGATGGATATGGCTGGGGCGATTCTAAGCTATGGTCTGCTGCAGTTCGGGCAAATGGGTGATGATGCTTTGCTGATCGATACCACTTTCCTTGAGGGGCACAACGAAATTGAAGGGCAATTTTTCCTTATACCCGATCCGGAATCTTTCCCGAAAATCTTCAAAGCATTAGGAGTACCGTTCGATAATGATTGAAGAGCAAAACGTTATTAAAGTAGGTATGGCGGATCTTAACGTAGGCAGTGAGGAAAGTCTGGTTCGTACAACAGGTCTCGGCTCCTGCGTAGGAGTTACTTTGTTCGATCCTGGGAAAAAGCTTGCAGGGATGGCACATGTGATGCTGCCCTCATCCGAAATTGCCCGGGAGGGACAGATGAACATCGCCAAATTTGCGGATACCGCACTGCCGGAGCTATTATCCCGCTTGCTCGCGCTTGGCGCCGTCCGGAGCCGTCTTGTAGCCAAAATGGCTGGAGGGTCCCAGATGTTTGCCTTTGCCGGGGGGAGTGACACCATGAGGATCGGGCCTCGTAATGTGGAATCCTGCAAGCTTGCTCTTGAGGCCTTGAACATACCGCTTATCGCCGAGGATACAGGCGGAAACTTCGGCCGCACTATAGAAATCGCCTGCAACACCGGGATATTGTATATCCGCAGTGTTCAAAAAGGCACGAAGGAAATATAGCCATGAAGGGTAAAATTCTATTGAGTCTGTTGTTCGGATTGCTTGGATTTGCCTTTACCTTTCTTATCAATTATGGGCATAACTTACTGGGAACCAGCCTGATTCGAGGAATTATTAGTTTTATTGTCTGGTTTCTGCTTGCCTTCCTTCTAAGATGGGTATTGGGTTTTATTATTAAGCAATCCGGGTCCACGGAGAGCGGTGAGACAATCTCTGCCGGGGGGACTGAGGAGCTTGGCTCCAATCTCGATATCAGCACTCCGTCCCAGGATGAAGAATTAATCAATCTGCTGAAGCAAAAGCCGGAAAAGGCAAGCGGGGACGCGGAGGGCTTTACGCCGATGCAGCCTCCCAAGCTGGTCTCTATGAAAGATCCTGAAGAATTGGCCAAGGCCGTTCGTCACCTGAAAGAAGAATAAGCGGGTTCTGTTAGGCCCGCTGACTACACTTTGGGAAGGGTGAAAGCCGTTGAACGAGCATAAAGCTACTCAATCAGAAACTGACGGGCTCTGGGAGCAGTGGAAAGAGCACGGGAATCCTGAAGCCAAAAAGAAGCTGATTGAGAGTTATCTCCATATTGTTGACTACGTATCCAGCCGTTTGGCAGTGGGACTGCCTAAGAATGTATCCAAAGACGATTTGGCCAGCAATGGTGTGATGGGCTTGATTGACGCGATTGAGAAGTTTGATTACAAGCGGGGGCTCCAGTTTCAGACCTATGCATCCTGGCGTGTGCGCGGAGCGATCCTTGACTCGTTGCGGCAAAGTGACTGGGTTCCCAGATCGGTGCGGGAAAAAGCCAAAAAAATCGAGGATGCCTACCAGCAGCTGGAACAGAAATACTTGAGATCTGTGAGTGACGAGGAAATGAGCCAGTATTTGAACATTACGGAGCCGGAATTTCAAAATATGCTGCAGGATGTGGCGGTCATGTCGCTATGCTCGCTTGAGGATCCCATCCGTGAAGAAGAATCAGAGACCCGTATGTCCATATTGGTGGACGATAAAGCCAAGAACCCGGATCGAAAAGTGAATGAATTTTATCTACGAGATACCCTGACCAAAGGCATCGAGAAATTAACAGTGAAAGAACGGACAGTTGTGTCCCTTTTATATTATGAAGATTTGTCATTGAGCGAGATCGCCGAGGTGATGTCACTGTCTCCTTCACGGATTTCGCAGCTTCATTCCAAAGCTATTTTGCGGCTGAGAGGAACACTTGAGAAAAACCGGGATCTTCTCATGCAAAACGACTAACCGGGCGACGGTGACAAGGGGGAGCAGAAATTGATCGGTCATTATGTTTTGAGCCAGTATATTAGCATCAACTTTTCGGAGGATAAGGGGATTGCTTACCTTCAGTTTTCTAAGAAGGATGAAAATTTCTCCTGTACGGTTGAAGATCTGGAAAGCTTCCTGCACAGTCACAACATTCGCTACGGGATTCAGCGGGACATCGTTCAACGCATCAGCAGCAACCCAGAAGAGTATTTTTTCAGTAGGGTGCCTATTGCAATAGGTGAACCTGCTGTAAATGGTACTGACGGAAGAGTAGTACTCACTGTCGATCTGGAAGAGGACCGCAAACCGCTGGAGAAGGCGGATGGGAAAGTGGATTACAAGGATCTGGTGCGGCTTCATAATGTTCTGAAAGGCCAGATTATCGCCAAAATCATTCCGCCGGAACCGGGAAAAAGCGGCACGATGGTTACTGGGGAGGAACTGCCGTTCAGACCAGGCAAAGAGGCTCATTTCAAAGTAGGCAAGAACGTGCTGGTCGATCAGGAAGAAACGGCCATGTATGCAGCAATTGATGGGCTTGTGACCTTAACCGACAAAGGCAAAATTAATGTTTTTCCGGTCTATGAAGTCAATGGGGATGTGGATTACAGCACAGGCAACATTGATTTTGTGGGTACAGTTGTGATCCGGGGGAACGTGCTGACAGGTTTCACCGTCAAATCTGCGGGTGATATCCGTGTGGTAGGCGGGGTTGAAGGAGCAGAACTGATCTCCGGAGGCTCCATTGAAATTACCGGAGGGATTATCGGATACAACAAAGGTCTTGTAAGCGCCGGTAAAAATGTGAAGGTTTCCTTCATCCAGGACGGGAATGTAGTCGCCGGCGAGGATGTGATTGTGACACAGAGCGTGATGCATTCCAATATCAGGGCCGGCAGGGATGTCCTGTGCAATGGTGCGAAGGGGTTGATTGTGGGGGGCATCGTGCAGGCCGGTGAACGCGTTGTGGCGCGAACCATCGGCAACACCATGTCGACAGCAACAGCAATTGAGGTAGGCGTGGTTCCTGAGCTTAGAAATGAGATCAACGAACTGCGCCAGGAATTGCGCCATCTGCTGGAGAATGAGGATAAGACCAACAAAGCTTTGTATCTGCTTAACCAGCTTGCAAACAACGGTCAACTCTCTCCTGACAAGGTGGCTCTTCGTGTGAAGCTGAACGCTACCAAGCAATCCCATATGCGTGAGGAGAAAAAAATCAAAGAGCGCGTCCTTGAGATTGAGAGAATGCTGGAGGATACCGGCAGAGCCAGAGTAGAGGTTATTAAAACCATCTATGGAGGCTCTAAGATTGTTATCGGCAGGTATACCCGCTTTGTGAAGGACCCGACAGAACGGGTTACCTTCATTTACAGCGACGGTGATATAACCATGACGCCTAACCTGTAAAGCCTGGGCCAGCTGTGGCGGTTTACCGGAGGTACAGGATTCCTATGCTTAGCGCTGTGAACATTTCAGTGGAGGAGAGGGTATTATGAGTCTGAAACCGGTGGAACTCCAAATTGCTGTGCCCCGGACAACGGAGGCAGGCAAAATTCAAAACGGATTGCAGCATCGTCCCGCGCTGGATCAGCAGCAGCTGGCCGGGCAGAATGTGAAGCAGACGGAACAGCTCGCCCAGCGGAGCAGTGAAGTGGATGAATCCGCTGAACCGGCTCTGCGCGATCATGGAGGCGGAGGCCAACAGCCAGGCGGCCATTCTGCCCCGCCCAAACCTCAAAAGACCGAGACTGCTCACGATGCTGAGCATCCCTATAAGGGACACCGCATTGACCTGAGTCTATAATGGACAGTATTGAATTGAACAGCAAAAGGAGATAAGGCACTTGCAACCATGGGTATACATCGTGCTGGTTGGCGCTGTAGCTATCGTCTATGCCCTGAGACTGCCAGCCCGCAGCAAGAACGAGACAGCGGACCGACAAAGTTTAAAAGAGACCGAAGCCGCGCTTGAGCTGTATATGGCAGACATCGAGCGTGATAATGACAACTTGCTGCAGCTGGTCAGCGGCATCAAGCAGCAGTCCCAGAATAACCGGGCTGCCCTCCAGGAGGAAATTGCCGGTCTGCGGGAGCAGGTGGCCGAACTGCAAAAAAGCTCGCTGCTCCTGGAAGCCCGGCTGACCGCTGAGGAAAAAAGCCTGCTCCAGCTGTCAGCAGCCTTTGGCAAGGGCAGCGCTGCGGGGACGGCTGAGCAGGGCGTCAAGGAGCCTTTAACCGGAGAGCCTGCTCCCAAACCCAAACCGGTCAGTTCGATCAAGCAGCGTTATCCCCGGTTGTTCGAGCTGCATGAGCAAGGTAAATCTATTGACTCTATTGCTAAGACTGCAGGTCTGCAGCGCGGAGAAGTCCAGCTGATTCTGCAGCTGGCCAAGCAGGAGGAGTCGGTATGATCAAGAATCGCTCGTTCATGCTTGGCCTTGGTGCCGGACTGATTAGCGGAGCGTTGCTGCTTCAACTGATGCTCGCCGGCGGAGCCGCCCCTATGACCAAAGAGCAGCTGCTCAAGGAAGCGGCCAAGCTGAACCTGACAGTAACCGACAAAGCTGCTGATGCACCGGCAGCAGAGGGAGAAGGGGATCAGCGGAGCAAAGATCCCGCTGCGGCGGGAAATCCGGCCGCGACGGCTCCGGCAGGCTCCGCCAAACCTTCTGCATCCCCGCAAGCCTCGCCTGCAGCTTCGCCCAAGGCTGCTTCACAGCCAACCGCTGCTGTAACACCTGCGGAGCCTTCAGCACCTGCTGCACCCAAGACCACGGCCGCAGTGAAACCGCAGGCAACGAAGCTGCCGGTACAAGCACCCTCCACACCCGATCCGGCGGCAGCAGGCGGGATTTCCGTAAAGATCCCTACAGGAGCAACGCTCTCCGGGACCGCTGATCTTTTGGCTGAGGCTGGAGTGGTCAAGGATAAGGCAGAGTTTCTCAAAAGCGCCATCAGCCGTAAAATCAATACAAAAATTCAGTACGGCGGCTATAACTTTACAAAGGGAGAAAGCATCGATTCTATCATCGACAAGCTGATTACCGTGAAGTAAACGTAGGCGCAGCATGGCCCCTAAGAAATTAACATGAAGCGTTGCATACGCTGTTTGAATATGGTATAGTAATAAACGGTGTTAAAACACACGCCGGTTGATTTCGACAAGGGGTGCTTTCTTCTGAAGAAAGTCTTGTAGGAAAATGACACGCGGCGGAGGAGACACACAATAAACCAAACCTAGGAGGTGTGTGAAGATGGCAGTAATCTCCATGAAACAGCTTCTCGAAGCTGGGGTTCACTTCGGTCACCAGACCCGTCGTTGGAATCCAAAGATGGATCGTTATATCTTCACTGAAAGAAACGGAATTTACATTATTGACTTGCAAAAGACAGTCAAGAAGGTAGAGGAAGCTTACAACTTTGTAAAAAGCGTCGCTGGCGACAACGGCACAATCCTATTCGTAGGAACTAAGAAGCAGGCACAGGATTCCGTAAAAGAAGAAGCTGAACGTTCGGGTATGTTCTTCATTAACCAACGTTGGCTGGGTGGTACCCTGACTAACTTCCAGACTATTCAGAAACGGATTGACCGTCTGAAGAAATTGGAACTTTGGGAAGAAGACGGTACCTTCGCAGTTCTGCCTAAGAAAGAAGTTATCCTTCTCCGCAAAGAGAAAGATCGTCTTGAAAAATTCCTCGGCGGTATCAAAAACATGAAAGGCCTGCCTAGCGCGCTGTTTATCATTGACCCGCGTAAAGAGCGCATCGCTGTTGCGGAAGCCCGCAAACTGGGTATCCCAATCGTGGCTATCGTTGATACCAACTGTGATCCGGATGAAATCGACTATGTAATTCCGGGTAATGACGACGCGATCCGCGCCGTGAAATTGCTCACTGGCAAAATGGCTGACGCAGTGGTTGAAGCTCACCAGGGCGAAGATACAACTACAGCTTAAGCAGCAGCCGGGACTTAACAAGAACTTAAATGAAAAGGGTGGTTGGCAGGTGGATAACCTCTCACTGCCCTTTTTTTAGGATAATAGACTTGAAAATGCAATATAACGACAACTATCTGGAGGGGAAATAACAATGGCAGTAGATGCAAAAGCAGTAAAAGAACTTCGTGAAAGAACTGGCGCAGGCATGCTGGATTGCAAAAAAGCGCTGGAAGAAGCTAACGGTGATATCACCAAAGCAGCAGAATTGCTTCGTGAAAAAGGTCTTTCCGCAGCTGCTAACAAAGCTGGACGTATTGCAACCGAAGGTGTTGTTGAATCTTACATCCACGCTGGCGGACGCATTGGCGTGCTTGTGGAAATCAACTGCGAAACTGACTTCGTAGGTAAAACGGATTCCTTCAAGGAATTTGCCCGTGATATCGCTATGCAGATCGCAGCAGCTAACCCGCTTTATGTTCGTCGTGAAGAAGTGCCGGCTGAAGCTGTAGAGAAAGAAAAAGAAATTCTGAAGGCTCAAGCGCTGAACGAAGGCAAGCCGGAAAAAATCGTTGAAAAAATGGTAGAAGGCCGCATCAGCAAGTTCTACGAAGAACACTGTCTGCTGGAACAAACCTTTGTGAAAGACCAAGACAAAACGATCTCCCAACTGCTGAACGAAAAAATCAGCACGATCGGAGAAAACATCTCCATCCGCCGCTTTGTCCGTTATGAGCTGGGCGAAGGTCTGGAAAAGAAAGTTGACAACTTTGTAGAAGAAGTTATGGCGCAAGTCAATCAATAACAGCACACTGTTTACAGCTTACAGAATTGAATAATGGCAAGCATCAAAAGAGCGGAACACATACACGTAGTGTTCCGTCTTTTGTAAGAAAGTGAGGGTATACAATTGGAACAGCCGGTATTTAAGAGGGTAGTCCTTAAGGTTAGCGGAGAATCTCTCGCAGGTCAAAACGGATATGGCATTGACGCCGATACGATTATTTCCATCGCGGAGCAGGTCAAGGAAGTCGTTGAGCTAGGGGTTCAGGTTGCTATTGTGTGCGGTGGAGGCAATATCTGGCGTGGAATCGCAGGCAGTGCAAGCGGCATTGACCGGGCCACAGCCGACTATATGGGGATGCTGGCGACGGTGATGAACTCCCTTGCCTTGCAGGATGCCCTGGAGCAAATTGATGTGCCGACACGGGTCCAGACTTCGATCGCTATGCAGCAGATTGCTGAACCTTACATTCGCCGCCGTGCGATACGGCATTTGGAGAAGGGCCGTGTAGTTATTTTTGCTGCGGGTACGGGTAATCCGTTCTTCTCTACAGATACGACAGCAGCACTGCGGGCAGCTGAAATCGAAGCGGAAGTTATTCTTATGGCGAAGAACAAAGTGGATGGTGTATACTCCGCTGACCCGTTCAAAGACAGTACTGCCGTGAAATACGAGCAGCTTACGTATATGGAAGTGCTGAGCAAAAATCTTGGCGTTATGGATTCCACAGCTTCCTCTCTGTGCATGGATAATAATATACCGCTCATTGTGTTTGCTATTACAGAGCAAGGCAATATCAAACGTGTCGTTCTCGGTGAGAAGATCGGGACGATTGTTAAAGGGAGTGTAGATTAATGCCACAATCGGTGAAGAAAAATGCCGAAGAGCGTATGGAAAAAGCGATTTTATCACTAAAACGCGATTTGGCGACACTGCGGGCGGGACGCGCTTCGGCGTCACTTCTGGACCGCATTCAAGTGGAGTATTACGGTGCGCCTACCCCGATCAACCAGCTGGCCAATATCAGCACGCCGGATTCACGGACATTGCTGATTCAGCCTTGGGATAAAACTTCGATGTCCGATATCGAACGAGCGATCCTGAAATCGGATATCGGAATTACTCCGGCGAACGACGGAACGATTATCCGCCTATCCATCCCGCCGCTGACCGAAGAACGCCGCACTGAACTGGTGAAATTCACCAAGAAATTTGGTGAGGAAGCCAAGGTGGCTATCCGCAACATCCGCCGTGATGCCAATGATGACATCAAGAAGATGGAGAAGAACGGAATTTCGGAAGATGAATCCCACGGGCACCAGGAGGACATTCAGAAGTCAACGGATAAGTTCATAGCTGAAGTTGATAAAGTGCTCTTGGCCAAAGAAAAAGAGATTATGGAAGTATAATGGAATTCAAGAGACTTCAGGCCCCTCCGTTTATGGTGGGGTTTGTCTCTTTCTGATAAGAGCTTGGAGGAAACGGAAATGATCAAACGGATTCAAGCGTGGCTGAGCCGTAAAGACAGGCAGGAGCAGCCAGTCGAGATTTCACCGGATAACATCCCCCGGCACGTCGCAGTTATTATGGATGGGAATGGCCGCTGGGCTAAACGCCGCGGCTTGCCGCGAATCGTCGGGCACCAGAACGGGATGAAGGCAGTCAAACGTACCACGATTGCTGCGAATGATCTGGGAGTGGAGTTCTTGACCATGTACGCTTTCTCTACTGAGAACTGGAAACGGCCGAAGGAAGAAGTAGACTTTTTGATGCGTCTGCCAGTGGAGTTTTTGGCTCTGGAGCTGGATGAACTTATCGAAAAAAACGTGCAAGTGCGTGTGATGGGCGATACCGATGCCCTGCCCGCCCATACCCGCAAGGCGATGGAGGAGGCAGTGGAGCGGACCAAGCATAATACAGGACTTATATTAAATTTTGCGCTGAATTATGGCTCCCGTAAAGAAATCGAAGACTGCATGCGGGGATTGGGCCGGGATATTCAAGCGGGCTTACTGTCACCAGAGGATATTACTTCTGAACTGATAGACAACAGGCTGATGACCTCAGGTCTGCCTGATCCGGATCTTTTGATCCGTACGAGCGGAGAGATGCGTCTAAGCAACTTTATGCTCTGGCAGGTTGCCTATAGTGAGTTTTGGTTTACCGATGCCTACTGGCCGGAATTTGATAAAACGCATTTGCTGCAGGCTGTGGCGGAGTACCAGCGACGCACACGCCGTTATGGTGGACTGAAGTAGCCTGATGGGAGATGGGAACCTTTGAAGCAGCGATTGATTACCGGAATTGTTGCCGGAGCGGTGTTTTTGGGATTGTGCTTTTGGGGAGGCTGGCCGTACCAGCTGCTGCTTACAGCTATGGCGCTCATCGGCTATTATGAATTTGTGAAAATGACGGGCACTAGAGCCTTCGGCGGTACCGCCATGTTAGGTTATTTGTCCATAATGTGCTTTATGATCCCATGGGATTTAATGGGCGCTCGAGAATGGTTGTCTTGGGAACAAGGGATTTGGCTGCTGCTGCTGCTGTTCCTCTTGGTAACTGTATTCAGCAAGAACAAGCAGGATATTAAAATAACAGCTCTGATGTTTACTGGGATTGTATACATAGGAATGGGTTTTTCCTATATGGCGATTGCCCGCGGCGCAAGTGACGGGCATGGGGTGATCTGGACCTTCCTGCTGCTGTGCTGTATTTGGGGTAGTGATGCAGGTGCCTATTTTGTAGGCCGGAGCTTTGGCAGGAATAAGCTGTGGCCGGCAATCAGCCCCAACAAAACAGTAGAGGGGGCGCTTGGAGGCGTATTGATCTCCATTCTGATTGCCGCCTGCTTTGCCTTATTTATTCCTGATCTGCTGACTATTGGACGCGCACTGCTTATCGGGCTTTCATGTGCGGTTCTGGGTCAGCTTGGAGATCTTGTACAGTCAGCCTATAAACGGGTGTACGGTATTAAGGATTCAGGCTCGCTGCTGCCTGGTCATGGAGGGATTCTTGACCGCTGCGACAGCTGGATTATCGTATTTCCTTTCGTACATATCGTAATGCTTATGCCTTACTATTAACGACAGGGAGAAGGTTCTACTTTGAAAAAAATAAGTATTCTCGGCTCTACGGGTTCGATTGGCACGCAGACACTGGACGTGATTGCCATGCACCCGGATGCCTTCGAAGTGGACGGGCTCTCGGCAGGCAGCAATACAGCCCTGCTCCTGGAGCAGGTCCGGCGCTTCAAGCCGCGCCGTGTTTCTGTGTCCACGAAAGAGCTGGCCGAGGAGATCAGGTCCAGTCTTCCGCCAGGCGTTGAACTGTTCAGCGGAAACGAAGGAATGGTGGAGATTGCTGCCGGAGGCAATGCGGACACCGTTGTGACGGCTGTGATGGGCAGTGTAGGTCTGCGGTCAACGCTTGCGGCTATTGAAGCCGGACGTCATATTGGACTGGCCAATAAGGAGACGCTTGTAACAGCCGGACATCTGGTGACAGAGCTGGCTGAGCGCAAAGGCGTTCAACTGCTGCCGGTCGACAGCGAGCATTCCGCTATATTTCAATGTCTGAACGGTGAGAACCGTGAAGACATTGCCTGCATCACCCTTACAGCTTCAGGCGGCTCTTTCCGTGACTATACACGGGATCAGCTGAAGCATGTTACGGTTGCAGATGCGCTCCGCCATCCCAACTGGAGCATGGGGGCCAAAATCACGATTGATTCTGCCACCATGGTTAATAAAGGGCTGGAAGTCATTGAAGCGCACTGGCTGTTTGGCCTGCCGTACGAGAAGATTCAGGTGCTGCTGCATCCGGAGAGTATTATCCATTCCTACGTGGAGTTCCGGGACAGCAGTATTATTGCCCAGCTGGGCAACCCGGATATGCGGGTGCCTATCCAATATGCACTCACTTATCCGGACCGCTGGGCTTCACCGGCGAAACGGCTGTCTTTGGCAGAAGCTCAGCGCTTAACTTTCAGGGAAATGGATTATGCGCGTTTTCCGGCCTTGAAGCTTGCGATTGAGTGCGGCAAGGCCGGCGGAACAGCCACCACTGCGTTTAATGCTGCTAACGAAATCGCGGTTGCCCGCTTCCTGCGTGATGAAATTCCTTTTTTGCGGATTGAAGAGATTATTGAAGAAGTGCTTCAGCATCATGAACTGGAAGCTCATCCGAATCTGGAGCAAATTGAGGACTGTGACCGGGCAACCCGTGAGCTCGCGGGCAAGCTATAAAACCGTGAAAATCAAGGTTTAGACCAGAAATCTTTGCTTTACCCTGAAAAATAGGCTGGAGCTGGTGATTCTCTTGTGCAAGGTCTTGGAATAATGATAAATTAAGAGGACATACTTCGGTCTTACACCTAAAGGGGGAAAGTTACGCATGGAAATGGTAAGAGTCGTTTTTTTAACGGTGCTTATGTTCTTTGTACTGGTGACAGTACATGAGTGGGGGCATTATTATTTTGCCAAACGCGCCGGTATTCTCGTGCGGGAATTTGCTATCGGTTTCGGCCCGAAACTGTTTTCTTATAAACGCAATGAAACTCAGTTCACCCTTCGTCTGCTTCCCTTTGGGGGATATGCGCGGATGGCTGGTGAAGACCCGGAGATCATTGAGATTGGCCCTGGTCAGACCATAGCCGTAAGACTCGGACAAGATAACAAAGTCAAGAACATTTACCTGGATTCCCTCGATACGCGCAGAAATGTAATCCGTGGGGAAGCGCAGTATACAGATCTGGAGAATGAATTGAAAATCCGCCTTGATGTGGATGGGGAAGTAACTGTCTATGATGTTCATCCCCAAGCTATGCTGATCAAGGGTACCCAGCAGACACAGATTGCCCCCAAGGACCGCCAGTTTGGCAGCAAAACGGTGGGTCAGCGCGCAATAGCGATTTTTGCCGGACCGGTGATGAACTTTCTGCTGGCCTTTGTGCTATTCGCCATCCATCTGCAAATGGCCGGAATTAAGATTGAAAACCCTACGTATGTGAAGATTGGTGATGTAAGTGTGAACATGCCGGCAGAAGAAGCCGGACTGCAGAAGGGCGATATCGTCGTATCCATAAACGGGGAGAAAATTGGCGGGGATTATCAGAAGATGATTTCGCTGACGTCGGCGTCCAAAGGCAAGGAAATGCAGTGGACCCTTCAGCGCGGCGAAGAAACCTATAACGTATCTATGATTCCCCGCAGCATGGAGGGTGAAGAAGGCGGCAAAGTAGGGATTACCCCTGAACTGCCTACCCGTAAAGCCGGTTTTGGAGAGACGATAACCAAATCAGGCACAGCTATGGTGGATACCACCAAGCTGATCTTCATCGGATTCAAGCAGCTGATCAACAAGTTCAACATGGACGACATTTCCGGTCCTGTAGGCACATTCCAGATGACCGGCCAGATTGCGCAGCAGGGGATTCAATATCTGACCTATTGGGCGGCAATTCTTAGCCTGTACCTGGGAATATTCAATCTGCTGCCTATTCCGGCGCTGGACGGGAGCCGTCTCGTCTTCCTGGGTGTAGAGGCGCTGCGCGGCAAGCCGGTCGATCCAAGCCGGGAAGGCATGGTTCATTTCGTGGGCTTTGCCCTGCTGTTCCTCGTGATGATTGCCGTTACTTATAATGATATATTGCGCCTCATCAGCGGTTGATTTTTTTGTGGGCGAAATTAGGAGGATTTCAAGAAATGGCCAAAGATAAGCAGTTCGTTACGGAGATCACGCCGCAGGGCGAGGATTTCTCACGCTGGTATATTGATGTAATCAAAAAAGCGGATTTGATGGACTACTCTCCGGTCCGCGGCTGTATAGTGTTCAAACCGGACGGTTTTGAAATCTGGGAGCATATCCAGGAGGAAATGAACCGCCGCTTCAAGGAGACCGGGCACCGGAACGCTTATTTTCCAATGTTCATTCCGGAGAGCTTTTTCCAGAAGGAAAAGGATCATATTGAAGGCTTCAACCCCGAACTGCCTTGGGTAACGGAAGCGGGCGGGGATCAACTGGAAGAACGTCTGGCGATCCGTCCGACTTCGGAAACGATGATCGGCCATATGTATTCCAAATGGATTCAGTCTTACCGGGATCTGCCGGTCCTGATCAATCAATGGGCCAACGTAGTCCGCTGGGAGAAACGCACACTGCCTTTCATCCGCACGAGCGAGTTTCTCTGGCAGGAGGGCCACACCGCCCATGAAAATGAGACTGAAGCGCGAGAAGAAACGATGCAGATGCTGGAGATCTACCGTGATTTTGTAGAAGGCTATCTGGCGATACCGGTCATTACCGGCCAGAAGACGCCTTCGGAACGTTTTGCCGGTGCGGTAGATACGTATTCCATTGAAGCGATGATGAAAGATGGGCGTGCCGTGCAGGCGGGAACCTCGCATTATCTGGGCACCAAATTTGCGGTTGCGTTTGAAATCCAGTATCTGAGCCGGGACAACGTGCTTGAGTATGTACACACCACTTCCTGGGGGACAAGCACACGCCTGATCGGTTCGATGATTATGGTGCACGGTGATGACCGCGGGCTTGCACTGCCTCCAAAAGTTGCGCCTACTCAAGTCATTATGATTCCGATCGGCCCTCCCAAAACCCGTGACGCTGTCATTGGGCGTACGGATGAGCTGTTCAAAGAGCTCAAAAGTGCAGGCATCCGGGTGCGTGTGGACGACCGGGCAGATGTGACTCCGGGCTGGAAATTCAATGAGTACGAAATGCGCGGAGTGCCAGTCCGTCTGGAGCTGGGGCCGCGTGATATGGAGAACGGCGTTTGTGTGCTGGTCTCGCGGATCAGCGGAGAGAAGAAGGTTATTCAGCAGGAGAACCTGGTGGAAGAAGTGCAGGCGATGCTGGAGCAGGTGCATAACGAGATGTTCGAGCGCGCGCTGAAATTCCGCGAGGATCATTTTTATTCGGTAGATACGCTCGATGAAATGAAAGCTTCTATGGAAGAGAAACGCGGCTTTGCGCTGGCAGGCTGGTGCGGCTCCGAGGAATGCGAATCCAAGGTCAAGGAAGAAACCGGCGCAACCAGCCGCAACATTCCGTTTAACCCTGCGGAGAACAAGCAAGTCTGCATTTGCTGCGGCAAGCCGGCAGAGCATACGGTTGTTTTTGCCAAAGCCTATTAATTTGCTTCTGTATTGTTTATGATTATGATTCAAGCGCGTAAATCTAGCTTCTGGTGAGAGGAGTCGGCGGGCCGAAAGAACCCAAAGCTTTTTGACCCGGAAGCTTTTTACAATCTGATTTTTTATTTTATTCCGGGATTGGGCATTTTTATCATTGCGTAAGTTAGGTGGGGGAAGCATGGAACAGAACGTGGAGAGAAGAAAGCGGTTCGAGCTTTTGATGAAGCAGGGAGAAATTCCGCCCGCAATCATTGATCCCTACTTCTTGGACGGACACATTGAACGTGTGGAGATCAGCCGCGGCAATCATGATTGGCATATTGTTATTGTCAAAGAAAGTTTGGTTCCGGCCCAGACGTACCGGACCTTTGTACTCAGAATGCGTGAGAAGCTGCAGCATATTGCCAAAGTCAGCTTTTTGTTCCTATATGATGAAAAAATCAGCAGAGCGGAGCTTGTGCAGGAATATTGGGGGCTTTTTCTGGAATGGGTGCAGCGGGAGATTCCTTCTGTGAATGGCTGGCTGACGCGTTCCACTCAAGAACTGCAGAAAGGTACGCTGGTGCTGAGCCTGAACGATTCCATGTCGCTCGAATTGGCCCGCAAAAAAGGCATCGAAGGCGCGATTGTGAAATTTTACGATAAATTTTTCGGCCTCTCCCTGAAGGTTAAGCTGCAGATTGCCGAGAATGAGAGCAAAGCGGATGCCTATGAGGAATTCCAGCAGAAGCTGCAGCAGGAGCAACGGGAGCTGGTGGAAATGATGATGATGGCCAGCGAGCCGGACGAGCCTGAAGACGAAGGGGATCCGAACGAAGTGATCAAGCTCCAGGTAGGATATGAGATCAAGGAGCAGGCTGTACCGATCATTGAAATCCAGGATGAAGAAAAGAAAATCACCATCCAGGGAACCATCTTCGGCCTTGAGAGCAAAGAGCTGCGCAACGGCAATACGCTGTTCACTTTCTGCATCACGGACTTTACGGATTCGCTGCAAATCAAAATGTTTGCCAAGACGAAGGAAGATTTGAAGATCATGGGCCAACTGGCGAACGGCAAGTGGGTCAGAGCACGCGGCAAAGTGGAATACGACCGTTTTATGCAGATTCCCGAGCTGGTCATGATTCCTTCAGATTTGTGCGAGGTGCAGGCGCCTCCTGCCCGTAAAGATCTGGCTCCAGTGAAACGGGTAGAATTCCATCTGCATACGACAATGAGCACGATGGATGCGGTCGCACCCATTGATGCCTATGTCAAAACAGCCGCAAAATGGGGGCATCCGGCGATTGCCGTCTCGGATCACGGTGTCGTCCAGAGTTTCCCGGATGCAGATCACGCTGCCCACAAGCACAAAATCAAAATGCTCTACGGCGTGGAAGCCAATGTCGTTAATGATTCGGTGAATATTGTCGAGAATCCGCAGCCGCTTGACCTGAAGAAAGCTACTTATGTTGTGTTCGATATCGAGACCACCGGTTTGTCGATTACGCGCAATAATATTACAGAGCTGGCGGCTGTCAAAATGTGTGAAGGCAAGGAGCTGGACCGTTATACGACATTCGTCAATCCGCATGAAAAAATCCCGTACCATATTCAGCAGCTGACCAACATCACCGATGAAATGGTGAAGGATGCCCCGGATCTGGAGCCTGTGCTGGAGGAGTTCGTGGAGTTTGTCGGGGACAGCGTCCTGGTCGCCCACAATGCCAGATTTGATATGGGGTTTATCCAGGCATCACTGACAAAGCTGGGCAAGCCGGTATTGCCGAACCCCTCGCTGGATACTCTGGAGCTGGCCCGTCTCTTGTTCCCGAGCATGAAGAACCACCGGCTGAACACATTGGCGGATAAATATAAAGTTCTGCTGGAGAGCCATCACCGTGCGGTGGATGATACCGTGGCACTGGGGGGCATTTTGAACGGCTTGCTGGCTGACGCGGAAAAGCTGAAGAACATCACCCGTCTGGAGCGGCTGAATGATTATGTCGGCAACGATCTCTCCAATGTCCGGCCGTTCCACTGCGGTATATATGCACTTAATCCGGCCGGCAAAAAGAATCTGTATAAGCTGATTTCTATGTCACATACGGAGTATTACAAGCGCGTGCCTTGCATTCCAAAATCCAAGCTTGAAGAGCACAGGGACGGCTTGCTGGTGATTTCCGGGTGTGAACGGGGAGAGTTTTTTGAAGCGGTGCTGAACAAGACCACAGAAGAAGCGATGGAAGTCGCGCAATTTTACGATGTGCTTGAGATCCAGCCGCTGACGATGTACATGCACCTGGTGGACAAGGGTTTTGTGGCCAGTCCAGAGGATTTGCGGGATGTTGTGCGCAAAATCTGTGAGATTGGCGAACAGATGAACAAGCCGGTTATTGCCACCGGAAATGTACATTATCTGGAGCCGCGGGACAAGCTGTTCCGCGATATTACGATTCATGGCATCACCGGCTTCAGCCCGCTGAAGGACCAGCGAAAGCCGGACGCCCATTTCCGCACAACGGATGAGATGCTGGCTGAATTTGAATTCCTCGGTGCGGAAAAAGCGCTGGAGGTTGTTGTCACTAACACTGTAGCGCTGGCTGAGCGTTTTGAGGAATATCCGCTTTTCCCGAGCGAGCTGTTCACACCTATTATTGAAGGTGCCGACGAAGAAATCCGCAATACCTGCTACAACACGGCAAAATCAATCTATGGGGAAGAGCTGCCTGAGGTCGTCGTTGCCCGGCTCGAAAAAGAACTTGCCCCGATTATCAAATACGGCTTCTCTGCCAACTATCTGATCTCGGAGCGGCTGGTAAAAAAATCGAATCAGGACGGCTATCTGGTAGGCTCCCGTGGTTCCGTAGGATCATCAGTAGTAGCAACCTTCCTTGGGATCTCTGAGGTAAATCCGCTGCCGGCCCATTATATCTGCGTTAATCCGGAGTGCCGGCACAGCGAGTGGTTCCTTGACGGCAGTGTGCCGAGCGGCTTCGACCTCCCGGACAAGGATTGCCCGAACTGTGGAGGCAAGCTTAGAGGTGAAGGGCAGGATATTCCTTTTGAAACCTTCCTCGGGTTCAAGGGAGATAAGGTTCCCGATATCGATCTTAACTTTTCGGGTGAATATCAGCCGAATGCCCATAATTTCACCAAGACCATGTTTGGACCGGACAATGTTTTCCGGGCAGGTACGATCGGTACAGTAGCCGAAAAAACTGCCTTCGGCTTCACGAAAAAATACGAGGAGCATCATCAGAAGCGCTGGCGCGGAGCCGAGGTCGGGCGTCTGGCGGCAGGCTGCACAGGGGTGAAACGGAGTACAGGCCAGCATCCCGGCGGGATCGTCGTTTTGCCGGATTATATGGAGATCGAAGATATTACGCCGGTGCAGTACCCTGCGGATGACGTCACTGCCGAATGGAAGACAACCCATTTCGATTACCACGCGTTCGATGCGAACCTGCTGAAGCTCGATATTCTGGGACACGATGATCCGACCATGATGCGTATGCTTCAGGATTTGACGGGCGTTGATCCGACGACCATTCCGATGAATGATCCCAAGGTGATGAGCATGTTCAATTCCACGGAGGCGCTTGGAGTCAGTCCGGACCAGATCCGTACACCGGTAGCCACGTATGGAGTGCCGGAGATGGGGACCAAGTTTGTCCGGCAGATGCTGGTAGAGTCGAAGCCGTCAAGCTTTGCCGACCTGCTGCAGATCTCCGGACTGTCCCACGGAACAGGGGTGTGGCTGGGGAACGCCCAGGAGCTTATCAAGAACAACACCTGCAACATCAAGACGGTTATCGGCTGCCGCGATGATATCATGCTCTACCTGATCTACAAGGCGGGAATGGATGCAGGCCTGGCCTTCAAAATTACTGAGAGTGTCCGTAAGGGCAAGGGCTTGTCCGCCGAATGGATCGAGGAAATGAAGAAATGCAAGGTTCCGGGATGGTATATTGATTCCTGTCTGAAGATTCAGTACATGTTCCCGAAGGCGCATGCTGCCGCCTATGTTATTTCCGCAGTACGAACTGCTTATTTCAAGCTGTATCATCCTATTGAATATTATGCGACCTATTTTTCGGTCCGGGCGGCTGATTTTGACATTGAATTATGCTGCAAAGGCTATGAGGCGATCGGCCGGCAAATCGTAGAAATTGAGCAGAAAGGCTTCCAGGCGCTGCCGAAGGAAAAAGCGATGCTGCCTGTGCTGGAAATGGCCCTGGAGATGACCGCTCGCGGCTTCACCTTCAAGAATATCGATTTGTACCGTTCCGACGCCACCAAATTTACCGTCGACGGCACCAGCCTGATTCCTCCGTTCTCTTCTCTGGCGGGAATCGGAGAGAATGCCGCCATTAATATCGCTGCCGCCAAGGATGCGGGAGAGTTTCTGTCCATTGAAGATTTCCAGCAGAAATCAAAGGCGAGCAAAACGGTTGTCGAACTGCTGAACGGCATGGGCTGCTTCCGCGGATTGCCGGAGAGCAACCAGCTTTCACTGTTCTAAACACCCCCACAAAGTGGAGTTGAACCCCCTTTTTATGCCCTGCCGAATGAGGCAGTCAAGGGCCGGCACTTGTCAGTGATGATGCACTATGGTATAATTTTTTTGGTAATAATGAGATAAGTCCGTTGTGTAAAGAGTGGGGAAACCCACTCTTTATCTTTGGTATATAGCAAAAGACAAGTTCGTGGAGGTTATTTTCTTTTGAGCACACCCAAATCCAAAATTAAACAAACGGTAGAGCAGATGCTCGGGCCCTATCTCGAGGACAATGGTTTCGAACTGGTGGACGTTGAATATGTGAAGGAAGGCTCCAACTGGTTTTTGCGCATATTCGTGGACAAGGAAGGCGGCATTGATATTGATGACTGCGGTACCATCAGCGAATATTTCAGCCAGAAGCTGGATGAGAATGATCCTATACCTGAGGCGTATTTCCTTGAGGTTTCCTCGCCGGGTGCTGAACGTCCGCTCAAAAAAGCTGCGGATGTTGCCAAAGCGGTTGGCAAGGACGTCTATGTAACGGTATATGAACCGATTCAAGGACTTAAGGAATTCGAAGGTCGTTTGCTTTCGTTCGAGAACGAGGAACTGCTCATCTCCGCGGGCAAAAAAGAACATGTTGTACCGTACGCCAAAGTCGCCAGTGCGAGATTGGCCATTATTTTTTAACGTCTTGAAAGGGGGACCGGAATTTCATGAGTATGGATTTTATCGAAGCTATGAATGAACTGGAAAGAGAGAAGGGCATCAGCAAGGATGTGTTGTTCGAAGCCATTGAAGCTGCGCTGATCTCAAGCTATAAACGCAACTTCAATGCCGCGCAGAATGTGCGTGTGGACATGAACCGCAACACAGGCGTAATCAAGGTGTTCGCCCGCAAGCTGATTGTCGAGGAAGTGCTGGATACCCGCACCGAAATCTCGCTGATGTCCGCGCGTGAGATCAACCCGCATTTCCAGCTGGAGGATATCGCCGAGCTTGAAGTAACACCGCGTGATTTCGGCCGCATTGCCGCTCAGACGGCCAAGCAGGTCGTGACCCAGCGCATTCGTGAAGCGGAGCGCGGACTGATTTATAATGCTTTTATCGACAAGGAAGATGACATTGTTACCGGCCTAGTGCAGCGTCAGGATATGCGCAACATCTATGTGGACCTTGGCAAAATCGAAGCGGTGCTGCCGCTCAGCGAACTGATGCCGGGTGAGAAATTCAAGCAAAGCGAACGTATCAAGGCCTATATCACCAAGGTTGAGAACACGACCAAAGGGCCGCAGATCATGCTGTCCCGCAGTCATCCCGGACTCTTGAAACGCCTGTTCGAGCTTGAGGTTCCGGAAATTTTTGACGGTGTCGTCGAAATTCGTTCCGTAGCCCGCGAAGCCGGATTCCGTTCCAAGATTGCCGTCTTCTCGCGCAACCCGGAAGTGGACCCGGTTGGTTCATGCGTAGGTCCTAGAGGCACGCGTGTTCAGACGATCGTCACTGAGCTTCGCGGCGAGAAAATTGATATCGTCCGTTATTCCGATACGGTTCAGGAGTATGTGGCTAACGCGCTTAGCCCGTCCAAGGTGCTTGAGGTTCAGGTCTTTGAAGCGGAGAAAATGGCCCGTGTCATTGTTCCTGACTATCAATTGTCGCTGGCCATCGGCATTAAAGGGCAGAATGCCCGCCTTGCCGCCAAGCTGACCGGCTGGAAAATTGATATCAAGAGCGAAAGCCAGGCAGAGCAGGAATACGGCAGACCAAGAACTTCTAATGATGAAATGCATCAGGATTCCGTCTCCATTGACTAATCAACCTGCTCTATTTTAGAGGGGAGGCGATTGACATGAAACAGCGTAAGGTGCCGATGCGCAAATGCGTTGCCAGCCAGGAGATGATGCCCAAAAAAGAGCTGATTCGAGTGGTGAGAACGCCGGAGGGCGAAGTGCTGATTGACCTGACGGGCAAAAAGTCGGGCCGCGGCGCTTATATATGCGGCAAACTGGAATGTTTTAAGCTGGCACAAAAGAACAAGGCGCTTGACCGTGCACTCAAATGTCAAGTGAGTCCGGAAATTTATGCCCAGCTTGCCCGGGATTTTGCATCCGTGGAGGAGCAGTTTCTGGCAGCGAAGGATAGTGAGGACAATGAGTAAGGCACTTTCTTATTTAGGGCTCGCCATGAGAGCGGGCAAGATTGTCACCGGCGACGAAGCTGTGCTGAAAGCGGTACGGTCTTCGGAGGCGAAGCTGGTCGTCCTGGCGGGTGACGCTTCAGAAAATACTCAGAAAAAGTTCCGTGACAAGTGCGGAACCTACGATATTCCACTAGTAATCGCATTTCACCGGGATGAGCTCGGTGCAAGTATTGGTAAAGACCAGCGCGTAGTGCTGGCCGTTACGGATAAAGGATTCGCGGAAATGATCTCCAGAGTGCTGGGAGATACTGTCGGAGGTGGAGTTATTGACTAAAGAAGACAATAAGGATAAGCTGCGCGTGTATGAATACGCGAAATCGCTCAACATGAGCAGTAAAGAAATTATTACAATTCTGAAGCGTTTGAATGTCCCTGTGAATAATCATATGAGTGTCATGGAGAATGGCTCCGTGAGCAAAGTGGAACAGTTCTTCAAGGATATCAAGTCAAATGCTGCAGCCAAGCGGGATAGCGGAACCAGCAGCCGTCCGGCATCTGCCGGAACGGTAACCGCTGAACCCCAGAGCGCTCAGAATGCCAACAAAAATCAACCGGAAAAGCAGGTAGGTATGAACAGTAACCAAAACAACAACCAATCGACGACGTCCCCAAGGCCCCAAAGCGGACAAGATTCCCGCAGAGCAACATCAGGTTCAACACAAAATTCACGTCCGCACAGCAGCACAGGCGGCAACCGCCCGCAAGGCAGCACAAGCGGCAGCCGTTCACAAGGCAGCTCCAATAACGGCCGTCCTCAGGGCAATTCCACAGGCGGCAACCGTCCGCAAGGCAATTCCGCGGGCAACCGTTCACAAGGCAGCACAAGCGGCAGCCGTCCGCAAGGCAGCTCTACGGGCAGCCGCCCGCAAGGCCAAGGCGGCGGTGCGCCGCGTACGGGCGACCGTCCACAGGGTCAAGGCGGAGCACGTACAGCTGACAGCCGTCCACAAGGCCAAGGCGGCGGTGATTTCTCCCGCGGCGGCGACAGAGGACCCAAGAAGAACACAACCGGCGGCAGACCGAATAACAACAGCGGTCAAAAACGTTTTGAAGACGGCAAAGGCGGCAATTTCCGCGGCCGGGGCGGTAAAAACAACCGTGGCCGGAACAATCAGCCGGTGGAACGCCGTGAGAAGATTGACAACACGCCTAAGAAAATCATTGTCCGCGGCAGCATGACTGTGGGCGAGACTGCCAAACTGCTCCATAAGGATGCTTCTGAAGTCATCAAGAAGCTGATTTCCATGGGGGTTATGGCTACAATTAACCAGGAGCTTGACATTGATACGATTCTGCTGCTCTCCAGCGAATTCGGAGTGGAAGTAGAAGTGAAGATTCCAGTGGATGAAGACAGCTTCGAGACCATGGAAGAGAACGATTCCGAAGAGGATCTGCAGACTCGTCCGCCGGTCGTAACCATCATGGGTCACGTTGACCATGGTAAAACGACCTTGCTGGATGCCATTCGCTCTACGAATGTAACCGGCGGAGAAGCTGGCGGGATTACCCAGCATATCGGTGCTTATCAAGTCGAAATCAACCATAAAAAAATCACGTTCCTCGATACACCAGGCCACGAAGCGTTTACCGCGATGCGTGCCCGTGGTGCCCAGGTAACGGATATGACCATTATCGTAGTCGCTGCCGATGACGGTGTAATGCCGCAGACGGTGGAAGCAATCAACCATGCCAAGGCTGCAGGCCTGCCGATCATTGTTGCTGTCAACAAGATTGACAAACCGGGTGCAGACCCTGACCGGGTGAAGCAGGAGCTTACCAACTATGAGCTGGTGCCGGAAGAGTGGGGCGGAGACACCATCTTCGTCAACCTGTCTGCCAAGCAGCGCATCAACCTTGAAGAGCTGCTGGAAATGATTCTGCTCGTTGCTGAAGTGAATGAGTACAAAGCTAACCCTGACAAACGGGCGCGCGGTACTGTCATTGAAGCAGAGCTTGATAAGAATCGTGGACCGGTTGCCCGGATTCTCGTGCAGAATGGTACCCTGAAAGTCGGCGACGCCTTTGTAGCAGGGAACTGCTTCGGACGCGTGCGCGCCATGGTGAATGACAAAGGACGCAAGATCAAGGAAGCAGGTCCTTCCACACCGGTGGAAATCACGGGTCTGACTGAAGTTCCGCAAGCCGGCGATCCGTTCATGGCGTTTGAAGATGAGCGTAAAGCCCGTGCGATTGCAGACAGACGTTCCACGTCGCAGCGCCAGTCTGAGCTGAATACGAACACCCGGGTAACCCTGGATGATCTGTTCAAGCACATCAAGGAAGGCGAGATCAAAGACCTGAACGTAATAATCAAAGGTGACGTGCAGGGTTCGGTTGAGGCGCTCAAAGGCTCTTTGGCCAAAATTGAAGTTGAAGGCGTGCGTGTGAAGATTATCCATAGTGGTGCGGGTGCGATTACAGAATCCGACATTACGCTGGCGGCAGCTTCCAATGCGATCGTAATCGGCTTCAACGTGCGTCCGGATGCGCAGACCAAAGCTGCAGCAGAGCAGGAAAAAGTGGATGTCCGTCTGCACAACATCATATACAATGTCATCGAAGAAATTGAAAGTGCCATGAAAGGCATGCTTGATCCCGTCTACAAAGAGAACATTATCGGCCATGCCGAAGTGCGCAACGTCTTCAAAATCAGCAAAGTGGGGACCATTGCAGGTTGTATGGTTACTTCCGGCAAAATTACCCGCAATGCCGAAATGCGCCTGATCCGCAGCGGTATTGTAGTCTTCCAAGGCAAGATCGACACCTTGAAACGTTTCAAAGATGATGCCAAAGAAGTGGCACAGGGTTATGAATGTGGCATAACTTTGGAACGCTATAATGATGTCGTCGAAGGCGACATTATCGAAGCGTTTATCATGGAGACGGTTGAGCGCTAAGCGAAGAGGTGATATAGATGTCTAAAATTAGAGCCGGACGGGTTGGCGAGCAGATTAAAAAAGAACTCAGCCAGCTGATCCAAAGCGGACTTAAAGACCCGCGCATCGGGTTTGTAACTGTAACGGGCGTTGATGTGACGAACGATTTGTCACAGGCCAAAGTATACCTGAGCGTTTTCGGGGATGAAGAGCAGGTCACAGGTTCCCTAAAGGCGATTGAGAAAGCCAATGGCTTTCTCCGCTCGGAGCTTGGCAAGGCGATCCGCCTGCGCCATACACCTGAGCTGATCTTCAAGATTGATGAATCCGTTGCTTACGGAAGCCATATCGAGAAGCTGCTTGGCGAAATTGGCAAGAATGAAGAAAGCTAGGAATCATAAAGGAGACGGCGAATGCAGAGCTATGAACAAAGTCTCCAGCAGACCCGTAAGTTTCTGCTGGAACACGACGACTATCTTGTAGTGTCGCATATTCAGCCGGACGGAGATGC